>JAGRKV010000025.1 GCA_020442165.1 Hyphomicrobiaceae bacterium
AGGCGCTCTCACCTGCAAGCGGCGCTGCCTTCTCCCTGCTTCCCCCTGAAAATGCCACCGGCAACTGGGTGAAGGTGACGCAGCGCTTTCCGGTGCGCATCCGTCTCCAGACCGACGCGCATTTGCCGCCGCTTCGCATCGGTGCCTCCGCGGATGTGCGCATCGATACGACCGCCCCGCCTTCCGAGGAGAAGACGCGATGACAGGCGAATCAGGCTCATCACATCGGACGGCAAAGTCCGCAGCAAGCGGAACCTCACCGCTTGATCGCATGCTGCTTGCAATCCCAGTCATGCTTGCGACCTTGATGGTGATCGTCGATATGACAGTCGTCAACGTTGCCATACCCGACATGATGGGCGCGCTCGCCGCGACACCCGATCAGATCACATGGGTGCTGACCTCCTACATCGTCGCTGAAGCCGTCACGATCCCCCTGTCAGGGTTCCTCGCCGAACGCTTTGGTAGACGTCGCGTGATCTTGGCCAGCGTAACTGGCTTCGTCATCGCCTCCATGCTCTGCGGCCAGGCCACATCGCTCTCCGAGATCGTAGCGTTCCGCGTACTCCAGGGCGTTTTCGGTGCAAGCGTCATCCCGATATCGCAATCCACCTTGGTAGCCGCATTCGACGAGAAAAGCCGTGGCAAAGCGATGGCTATGTGGGGAATCGGCATTATGTTGGGGCCAGTGCTGGGCCCAACGCTGGGAGGTCTTATCACCGACAGCCTGGGATGGCGTTTTGTTTTCTATATCAACCTGCCCGTCGGCCTGATCGTGCTTCTGCTTCTGACCACTTTCCTCACCGAAACCGAGCGCCGAAAGGTCCGCGTGGACTGGACCGGCGCAGCACTACTTGCAATAGGTCTTGCAAGCCTGCAGACGTTTCTCGACCGCGGCAACCAGGACGACTGGTTCCACTCCAACGTCATAGCGCTCCTTGCATTGGTAAGCCTCGCTGCAATCATCGGCTTTGCCTGGCGGAGCTGGACGCGCAAAGATGCGCTGCTGCGCATCGATCTGCTCTTCGACCGCAATCTGGCCAGCGCGAGCATCATGATGCTGGTCTTCGGTCTTGGCCTGTTCGGCACAATCGTACTGCAACCGATTATGCTGGAAAATCTGCTCGGCTACCCCGCCGACATAGCTGGCATCGTGATGGCTCCGCGCGGTGTGGCTGCGGCGCTCGGCATGGCGACAGTCGCGACACTCATCAACAGGATCGAGCCACGGTGGCTGGTTCTGGCTGGTCTGACCCTCGCGGCTACAGGCACATTCCTCATGACGGGCTATTCGCTGCAGGTGGACATGTGGCACCTGATCATGCCGAGCCTGATCCAAGGTTACGGAATGGGAATGGTGTTTGTGCCGCTGTCCGCTCTGGCCTTCAAAACCGTTGATCCGTCACAGGCCGACCGCGCGGCCAGCATCTTCAATCTCGCGCGCACGATTGGTTCTTCAATTGGTATCGCCATCGCCGCAACCGTGTTGACGCGCACCAGTCAGATGAACTGGATGACCCTTGGCGGTCACATCAATGCCTTTAACCCTAGGCTCGACCACTACCTCAGCGCGCGCGGCCTGACTCAGGCTGATCCCGCCACCCTCCATGTCCTGGCCAGCGAACTCTCCCGACAGTCGACCATGCTCGGCTTCATCGACGCGTTCTACTTCATCACCATCAGTTTTGTCGTGTTGGCGCCCTTAGTGCTGTTCCTTCGCGAAAACACCGCCGGCGGTCCGCGCACTTCTTAGATGCCGGCCGGTGGCATCACCGGTTGCTCTGCACGGCCAGGGTGGTTGAAAGCCACCACTCACTTGGGAGCCGATTGCCGGGAAGCCAAAAAGAACTCGGCATATCAGCCACTTAATGACTTGGCACTACCATTGCGAAGTTGTCTTCGAGAACAACAACGCGGTTCAGGGTCAAAGTCATGACAAGCACCCACGGGACACATGCATCAAACGGACACGCCTACGCCAAGACGGCATTGGTACTCCAAGGCGGAGGCGCACTCGGCGCCTATCAGGCAGGCGTCTATCAAGCGCTGAGCGAGGCTCAAGTCGGAATCGACTGGGTCGCCGGCATCTCGATTGGCGCCATCAATGCCGCATTGATTGCGGGCAATCCGCACGACAAGCGTCTGCAACGCCTCCGGCAGTTCTGGCAGCGCATCACATCACACGTCCCATGGCCGGCCCCTACCTGGGGCGATGCATCGCGCCAGATCTTCAACCGCATGAGCGCGTTGAACGCCATTGTCACCGGTCAGACCGGATTCTTTGCACCACGGTTCCCACCCGCATTCCTTCATCCCCACGGCGCACCAGGTGCTGCCAGCATCTATGACACAAGCAGACTGCGCGACACCCTGACCGAGTTCATCGACTTCGATCTGCTCAATTCCGGACAGACCCGCCTGTCGGTCGGCGCCGTCAATATTCGCCTGGGAAACTTCGTCAACTTCGACACAGAGCACCAGCGTATCGGGCCGGAACACATCATGGCGAGCGGCGCGCTACCTCCGGGCTTTCCCGCCGTCATCATCGATGGCGAAGCCTATTGGGACGGCGGCCTTGTCTCCAACACACCGCTCACACAAGTCCTCGACGCAGACACCGATGACGACACCCTCGTCTTCCAGGTCGACCTGTTCAGCGCCCGCGGGGCGCTTCCCGGCGATCTGTTCGAGGTGGAAAGCCGCCGCAAGCACATCGGCTACTCCAGCCGCACCCGACTCAACACCGATCACTTTCGCCAATCTCACCAGTTGAAGCGCGCGATCGTCGAGTTGTTCGAGGCCCTCCCCCCTGAACGACGCCAGGACGAGCATCTGCGCGCCCTGCGCGATCTAGGCCGCAACCACGCGGTCACGATCGTCCACCTGATCTATCGGCCGCGCGGCTACGAGCTGCACTCCAGCGACTACGAATTTTCCCGAGCATCAATGTCTGAGCACTGGCAAGCCGGACTCGATGACACGCGTAGCAGCCTCCGTCATCGCGAGTGGAGCAGCGCACCCGACCGCATGAACGGCGTCCGCGTCTTCGACTTTGTCAACGCCTGAACTCCCCCGCTTCGGGGCAGACGAAACAAGAAGGGATCAAGCCATGAAACAGTCGACAGTATCCAAAGCCTATTCGATGCCGCTCTCAAGTCCCGCCTATCCCAAGGGGCCCTACCGCTTTTACGATCGCGAGTTTCTCGTCATCACCTACCGCACCGACGAAAAGAAACTGCGCAAGCTCGTGCCCGAACCGCTCGAACTCGACGAGTCCCTGGTCAAGTTCGAATTCATTCGCATGCCCAACTCGACCGGCTTTGGCGACTATACCGAGGCTGGCCAGGTTATCCCGGTGCAGCTGGGTTCAATGAAGGGCGGGCTGTCGCACGCAATGTTCTTGAACGATGGCCCGCCAATCCTCGGTGGACGCGAACTCTGGGGCTTCCCCAAAAAGTACGCGCAACCCTCGCTTGAAGTGCACCACGACACGCTGGTCGGTACCCTTGACTACGGCCCGGTGCGGGTGGCGACAGGGACCATGGGCTTCAAGCATCGCGAACTTAACGCTCCCGACGTGATGGCCTCGCTCCAGGCACCTAACTTCCTCGTCAAAGTCGTCCCGCACGTCGATGGCACACCGCGCGTGTGCGAACTCGTGCGCTATCAGCTGGAAGACATCACCTTGAAGGGCGCGTGGACTGGACCAGCAGCTCTTGACCTGCGACCGCATGCCCTGGCGCCGGTCGCAAATCTTCCCGTTCTCGAAGTCATCTCCGCGACACACCTCATCGCCGACCTCACGTTAGGCCTCGGTGTTGTCGAACACGACTATCTGGCACCAGCAACCCGGCACAAAAAGCCGCAAGCCGCCGCATAACACGCGCCGCACATTAAGAAGGAATAAGACAATGAACATCGAAAACAAGGTCTGCATCATCACCGGCGCAGCACGTGGCATCGGAGCGGGCATCGCCAAGGTTTACGTTCAGAACGGCGCCAAGGTTGCTGTCGCTGATCTCAACCTCGACACGGCCAAGGCTACCGCAGACGAACTGACCGCGATGGGGCCAGGCGAGGCCATGCCCATCGCAATGGACGTGACCAACGAAGCGCAGGTGAATGACGGTGTGGACGCCGTTCTCAAGGCGTGGGGCCGGATCGATG
This sequence comes from Hyphomicrobiaceae bacterium, assembly GCA_020442165.1. Classification (GTDB taxonomy): domain Bacteria; phylum Pseudomonadota; class Alphaproteobacteria; order Rhizobiales; family Hyphomicrobiaceae; genus JAEUMD01. The sequence goes on from JAGRKV010000025.1 coordinate 4,168, forward strand.
TGCTCGTGTCGAACGCCGGCATCCAGATCATTCACCCCATCGAGAAATTCCCCTTCTCGGATTGGAAGAAGCTTCTGGCCATTCATCTCGACGGCGCCTTCCTGACAACCAAGGCGGTCATCCCACACATGTACGAGCGTGGCTCCGGTTCCATCATCTACATGGGCTCGGTGCACTCCCTGGAAGCCTCGCCGTTGAAGTCGGCCTATGTCACCGCAAAGCATGGTCTGCTCGGCCTCGCACGTGTGGTCTCGAAGGAAGGCGCCAGCCACGGCGTCAGGGCGAACGTCATATGCCCCGGTTTCGTCAAAACACCACTGGTCGAGAAGCAAATACCCGAACAGGCAGCCGACCTGCACATCCCCGAAAAGGAGGTCGTGGAGAGGATCATGCTCGGTGAGACCGTCGACAAGAAATTCACAACCATCGACGACGTCGCCGAAGTGGCGCTCCTATTCGCAGGCTTCCCGACAAATGCACTTACCGGTCAGGCGCTCGTCGTCAGCCATGGTTGGCACATGGACTGAGGGAGGTTGAAATGTCACCATCCAACGAACCAGACCGGACAACGCGACAGCCGGCACCAGCCCCGCGTGACAGCGGTCCGCTTTTCCTCGTCGTCGCACTGATCGCCGCTTTCTTCATCGCAACCTATCTGGCACCCCGCCTGTCGAAAACGGCATCGAATGACGCCGTCGGCGCAAACCACGCAACACTTGCCGACGCCGAGGCGGCTGAAAAGGCCGGCAACCAGAAGCAGGCCCACAACATCCTTCTGTCACTTGCAAAGAAGGACAACGCGCAAGCACAGCTAAAGCTGGCCGAGATGTACGAAATCGGCCCTCCAGACGGCAGCCCGGACCTCAAGCAGGCAGCAACCTGGTACGAAAAGGCATCAAGAGCCGGTCTGGTCGCGGCCAAAGCCCGCCTTGGCCATCTCTATCTGGAAGGCGTCGGCGTGCTGCAGGACTTCGCCAAGGCCAAGCCCTTGCTTGAAGAAGCCGCCAACGACGGCAACGCAACAGCGCAGTTTGACCTCGGCCGCATGTGGCAGCACGGCTGGGGCGGCGAAGAGAACGAGCGCCTCGCCTATGCCTGGTTCGAACTTGCAGCCCAACAGGACTACGCGCCTGCTCTCAAGGCGCGCGACAAGCTGCTGGCCGGGCTTTCTCCTGTGCAGGTCAAGGAAGCGCAGGATCTCCTGGAGAAGCTGAACGGCAACGTTCTCAAGCCTTCCGGGAAGGACTGAATGCATGTCGCGTCACGGTCCAATCCGCCTGGCTCTTGTTGCGGTCGTCGCGTTTGGCCCCTCGTCTAGATCATCGCCATGCTGCTCCAGATTGCCACCAAGGGACTGACGCGAAGCGTCGTGTCTCGGGTCAACCGGCTCGGCATGTTCTGGCATTTCCTTGATCTCGTATGGATCGGAATCTTCTCGATCGTCTATCTTCCGGGGGTACTCTGAGATGAACAGCCGACCCAGCTCTAACGCGACGCTATCGAGTTCCCTGACGGGCTTCGGTATTGCTTTTGCCCTCACCGCGATTCCTTTTGCAAAGGCTGCAACGAGGTTGACCACACGGTCCACGCTGCTTGCCATCATCGCATTGACCGGCATCGCGCAGGCATTCGTTCATCTCCGCTATTTCCTGCACCTGTCCTTCGAAACATCCGCGCGCGGCAAGCTGACCATACTGATCTTTTCCTTGCTGCTCATCGCAATCATGGGCGGCGGAACCATCCTGGTCATGAGCGACCTCAATGCCCGCATGATGTAACTGCGTGCCGATCCAAAGCCCGTCTGCCCGATTACCAAGAGGAGAATTGTCATGATGATTATGGAAAAGCCCAGCCTGCCGCTCATCGCCTTAGGATTGGTATTGTGCACTGGTCTTCCAGCGCCGGTCCACGCCCTTGAGTGCCCGCTTCCGCAACACGCCAGGGACGGTTCTGTGCTGCTGTCGCCCGACGAGACGAAGGCGCTCGGCCAGCGCCTCATCACCGATGACACAGGCAATGCGGTTCCCGAAGCTGCGGCGGAACTGAGAGCCAAGTATCCCACCATTTCCGCGGCAAAGATCGTTGACACGCTGACGGGCGCCTACTGCACGGCAATCGCCACGAAGGGTCTGGAGGAGTCGGCGGCCAAGGCGAAGGTCAAGACGTTTTCTAGACAAGCACTTGACCAGTTGAAAGAGTAAAACGAAGCGGCTCCACCACAGCGCTTCTGCAGAATGGTGCGTGCAGCTTGAAAGGGAAATGCCCCGGCCTCACGAGGAGGCCGGGGCATTCCATGTCTGGAAGTTCCGATAGATCAGCCGACCGGCAAAGCGATATAGTGATCCGTCTTATCGTGTTGGACCAGCGCCAGCGAATGCTTCCGGCCGTTCTTTTTGGCCTTGGCGAGAGCGCTCTGCAGATCGCTTGCGGTTGCCACCTTTTCATTGCCAACCTGCTTGATCACATCGCCGGCCTGCAATCCAAGCTCACCGGCTGGTCCATCCGGCTCCACCTCAAGGATTGCCAAGCCTGTATCGCCAGCACCTTCCACGCTGGCGGCCGGCGCAACCTTGAGACCCAGCTTGGCAAGTTCATCTCCTGCTGAGGAAGTTTGCGCCAGTGTCTTCGGCGAACTCTTGAGTTCACCAAGATCGACCGAGAGGCTTTCCGGCTTGCCTCCGCGAAGCACTGAGAGTGACACACGCCTACCCGGTGCGAAGCCGGCAATCGTCCGCGCCAGGTCGCGGGCATCCTTGATCTCACTGCCATCGACTTCCGTAATGATGTCGCCCGACTTCAGGCCGGCCTTTGCTGCGGGGCTATCTGGCTGCGGCGAGGAGATGAGCGCACCGTGCGCCGACTTCAGACCGAGGCTGTCAGCAATCGGGCCTGTTACCGGCTGGACCTGGACTCCGAGCCAGCCGCGATCGACACGCCCCTTCTCACGAAGCTGCGCCACAACCTTCGTAACCGTCGGCGCCGGAATGTCGAAGGCGATACCGACGTTGCCGCCCGACGGGGAGAAGATTGCCGTATTCACACCGATGACCTCACCCTTCATGTCGAAGGTCGGACCACCCGAATTGCCCCGGTTCACAGGCGCGTCGATCTGGATGAAATCGTCGTAGGGGCCGTTGCCGATATCGCGCCCCTTCGCGGAGACGATGCCCGCGGTCACCGTACCTCCGAGACCAAACGGATTGCCCATCGCCAAAACCCAGGATCCGACCGGAGGTGTGGCGTCGGAAAGCTTGACGAAGGGGAAATCTTCGCGCCCTGAAACCTTGAGCAACGCGATATCGGTCTTGGGATCTGCACCGATGACCTTGGCCGGCATGGTCGTGCCGTCGTCCATCACGATCTCGACGTCGACCGCATGATCCACGACGTGATTGTTGGTGACTAGGTAACCATCGGCAGAGATGAAGAACGCAGAGCCTTGCCCCCGCTGCGTATGCGGCACACCCGGCCCACCCTTGAAGCTGGGGGACTGATCACCGAATGGCCCGAAGAATTTCTCGAACGGCGTACCCTTCAGCGGGTTCTCACCTTGGAGTGATGAAAGCTGTGGCTCCACTTCGGCCTTGACGCGAACCGACACGACCGCAGGCTTCAGCACTTTCGCAAGATCGACGAAATTCGGCATCTGCGTCGACTTTGCAGCCTGGCCTTCCGAAAGGAGTACCGACTGCGGCGAGCCCTGCTTCGCAAGGGCTTGCGCGATGCCGCCGGGTGCGGTCACGATGAAGCTGGTTGCGAGCGCCAAGGTAGCGGTCCCTATCAACAAGCGGCTCTTCAGCGCCGGACGACAGGACCTTTCCGATCTTGCGATGTTGGGCGGTTGATACTTGGCCTCGCAGCAAGCGAGATTTCGGCTGGCGGCTTCTTCATAGTCATCGCTCATATTGCGAACTCCTGATGTCAATCCTCAAGCGGCGCCCCGAATCTCGCGTACGAGACCGGGGCGATTGCAGGTGTCATATTCGCTGGCCGAACCTCTCGCGAACGTTGCCACTTCCCTAAACCTTCGTAAGGAAGTTCACATTCGCGAGAGGGTCAATGTGCCGGGCGCATCAATCATTTGGTTGTGGTCGATGCCTCGGGCTTGGTGTTCGCCGGTGCAGGAGACGGGCTCTTGGTATCGGCGGGCTTTGGAATATCAACCAATGCGACGCTGTCGATGACGATGCCGTCCTCGGCCGCCTTGAGCGCGAGATTGGCCTCATAGTACTTTTTCTCGCCGATCAGCTTCTTGGCCGCCTCGACGTGATCCGCCGTCGCCTTCACGGGCATCAGAAGCCGCGTATAGTTGACGTCGATTTCGGCAAGCTTGAGTTGCTCGACAGCCTGCTGCTTCTCGCCCTTCTTGAAGTGCTCGTTAGCCTTGGTGACGTGTTCACCCTTCTTGGCGTCCAGCACGAAGTTGTCGGCAATGTCGATCGTACCGTCGATCGGAATCCACTCATCCGCGCCCTTGCTCCCGTTCGTGCGGCCGACATAGGCCTTTACATCTGCGCTCGCCTTGCCAAGATCCATCGTGGCCGCCTCGACGTTCTTGGACGCCTGGTCGGGATTTCCGTTGAAGATGGCGACACGCGCAGAACGCACGTCGCGGAGCGTCGCGAAGCCATCATCGGAAAGCTTCATCAGCTTGTCGTAGTTTGCCTTCTCAGCGGTTTCGGCCTGTTCGGACTTGACCACTTCCTTTGCAAGAACCACTGCGGGAACAACCAGCATTGACGTGCCCAGGAGTGCGGCAATGAGTTTGCGTTTCATATCCGAGATCCTCTCAGTGAATTGATCCGGCGTAACCATCTGGGGGTTGCGCCATGCTGTCGTCCGCATCGGCATTAACGCCAGCGTGCGGACCGCATGTGATCAACAGTGGCAAGCCCGATGCCAGTCGATGAGGCTTTCGACAAGCATATGAAACAACCTGGAAAATTCTAATTCATCGAGAATCGACCAATCGGCCATCGCATTGGTTGTGGCGGTAATCCACCGCCGATGCCGGGTATTTTCAAACGTGACAATGCGGAAATGGACTGGAGGTCGCTTTGACATTGCCGAGTAACACTTCACCGTGACGTTATGCGTCGTTATACGGTGGCGCGGGCAGGAGCGAACAAGCACCGACCTGCCAACACCAATTCCGAACGAAGGTTGCCGAAATGTCCGCTGCTCCACTTATCCATGACTTTGCAGCATACCTACACACATATGGTGCCGTAGCGCTTTTTGTGACAATTCTGCTGGAAGCTGCTGGACTACCGATGCCGGGTGAATCGGCGCTGGTTTCATCGGTGGTTCTGGCCATGTCGGGTCAGCTCCAATTGTCGCACGTGTTCGTCGCCGCGCTTGCAGGAGCCATTGTTGGTGACAACATCGGATATGCCGCAGGCCGGTATGCCGGTCGCGGGGCCATCGTTCGCGTCAGTGGCAGGTTCGGCGTCACAAACGAAAGGCTGAAACAGACCGAGGGACTGCTGCGTCGGTGGGGACCTTGGCTGATTGTGATCGCTCGCTTCTTTCCCGTGCTGCGCCAAATCGGAGGCCTTGGAGCGGGCTCCATCGGCATGTCCTGGCCCCGCTTCCTTGCAGCAAACGCTGCCGGCGCATTTGCCTGGGTGTCGATGTGGGTTGCCACTGTCTGGATCCTCGACCCGTTGGTGCCGGAACTCGCCCGGGCGTGGGACGGTTCACTTGGCCACAAGATGCTGATCGTTGTTTCTGCGCTCGTTTTGCTCGGCGTCGTCGCACTGGTCGCACGCAAGCTGCTTCGCAGCATCGCTGGTTGAGCGCAGCCTCACAGGCGGTGCAATTGCACCAGCGCCCGTCAGCGCATCCCGGATGAATGGAAATTCGTACTGGAAAATCAGTGAGTTAACGCCTTGGCACGGGTGCTGCTCAAGAATTGGCAGTCGCTGACCGCCACGTCGGTCGCCTCGCCAACTTGAGCACAGGAGCACACGGCCATGACAGTTGAACAATCCCAAGAGAACGCCATCGTCGCGATTTTCGACACACACCATGCCGCCGAAGACGCCGTGAAGGAGCTGCAGCAGTCGGGCTTCGACATGAAGAAACTGTCGATCGTCGGCAAGGGCTACTACACCGAGGAGCATCCGGTCGGCTTCTACACGACCGGTGATCGGATCAAGTACTGGGGCGGCAACGGCGCTCTGTGGGGTGGCCTTTGGGGCATGCTGTTCGGCGCAGCTTTCTTCTGGGTCCCAGGCGTTGGCCCATTGGCGATCGGCGGCCCTTTGGTCGCGCTCCTCGTCGGTGCATTGGAAGGCGCCGCGATTGTCGGCGGCATCTCCGCCCTTGGCGCCGCACTTGCCAGCATCGGCATGTCGAAGGACAGCATCATCCGCTTCGAGACGGCGATCAAGGCCGACAAGTTCGTCATCATCGCTCACGGCGCCGCCGGAGAAGTCACCAAGGCGCGTCAGATCATTGAGCGCGCCAGGGCGAGCTCTGTCGAAGTCCTGAGCAATGCTGCGTGACGCACCGCCACAGCCCCCGCCCAAACCTGTACTGCACGGCATTGATGGAGTCCAAGGTCATGAAAACAACAGCTGAACTCGATACATGCAAGAACAGTAGTGCCAATAGAGACGCAACTACCAAACACCGGGACGGCACATATGACTACACCTCACGAGAGGTGGTCGCGGTACTTCCCGACGAGAAATCGCTCGATGCTGCAATCGATACCCTGTTCTCTCGCGGCATCGATCGCGCCCAGATCAGCGTGCTGGCCGAAAGGGCGATGCTTCCCCGGTCCGTGACCGCACTGGAAGACGATCCCGTGGCACCTCTCGGCGCCTATATGTCACCCAGTTCCCGCACCGAAATCGAGGCAGCCTCTGTGGGGCTTCCGGTTTTTGTTGCCGGTGTCGGCAGCTATGCTCTCGTCCTTGCATCGGGCGGCTCTTTGGCTGTCGCGCTGTCAGCGCTGCTCCTGTCGGGTGCCGTCGGTGGTGGCATCGGCGGTCTGCTGGCCCACACCATTGCGAAGCACCACACTCGTTCCATCGCCGGACAGATCGCATCCGGAGGTCTGCTTGTCTGGGTCAATCCA
>JAGRKV010000026.1 GCA_020442165.1 Hyphomicrobiaceae bacterium
GGGTGATCATGGAGATCCTCGCGGCAGTCTTCCGCCACGAACCGGTGCAGGTAGATGTGGATGCCGAAAAGGCGGCCGACGTAGTACCGCTCGAGGTACGGCTTGCCGTCGTCTCGGTTGATCAGTCGGCATGGAAGGTACGCCGACCGGTTGAAAAGCCATCTTGCCAACATTGCTATTCTCCGATGATGCCGCGCACCACCTCGTCTGTTTGGTTGCCGACGTACTGCGCGTTTGGGTGAACCCGGTACTCGCGGCCGGCCTTTACCGGCGCTGGCAGAATCCTGTTGTCGCGCACCCAGCGGCGCAGTGTGTGAATCGATTTCGGGGGGTCGAAATGCCGAGACCCCCATTCGGCGAGTGGAATCAGTGCTGCTGTCATCCCCCGTACCCAGGTATGACGCGAGGGTTTGGGTCGCCAAACTGCAGCCATGCTGGATTGACGCCCAGGATCCTCCCGTACCGCTCGATGTTGCGAGGCTGTCGCACGCCGCCCGTCTCGATCTTGGTGATCGAAGACACGTCCGTATGGACGGCGCACGCCAGTGATTCGCGTGTGTGACCTGACAGCTTCCTGGCCTGCTTGAAGCGCTCGGCAATGTTGTTGTTCATATCTCACTCCATTGAAGGCCGCCGCGTGGCTGCTGTTACCGGAACACCTTGACTCCAGAGAGGTCTTTGCCGATGGCTTCCACGAGCGTGTGAACTGCCACCTCGTAGCACTTGTGGAAGCGATACAACTCGACGCCCATCTTCACGACGTTGTCGACGCGGCGGTAGCGGAACAGCGCCTTGATGAAATACCCCGGGCCGCCGACGTGCATCGGGATGCGGATCCAGAAGTGGGGCGGCACCTCGACCACCTTCGATCCCTGTTTGGCCTCGGTCTTCTCGTGGTACTTGAACGACATCCCGCCGTTGGTCCGATCAACACGGCTGTCGACATCCATGGATGACGTGACGCTGATCGTTTCCGCCAGGGTCAGCATTTGCGCTGCAGTCGGTGCGTTCATGTCGTTTTCCGGTACATCGATGTCCGGCGCGTTCGATTCGAGGAACTCGGCGAACTGGGTCTGCGGCAGGAACGTCCCGCTGATCGACGTCCAGCGTTTCCACTCCTCGGAGATCACGGGATCGAAAATGGCCTGATGATCCTCGTTTCCTGCGTCGCCGTTCGTGTGGTGGCCGTCGAACACGTATTTGGCGCCGATGTTCGCGCTGGTGCCGTCCCCGGTGACCTCGCAAAAATGGCAATCAGGGTTCTGCGATTGGCCGAACTTATTGATATACGCGATGAAAGAGTCGAAGTCGCACGTTTCGAATCGCTTTTTGATTCGCTCCGGCCCGTCCATCAGTTCGCGAAGGAATTGCACCTTCATGCCGTTCGGCACGATCGCGAACGGCACATCGAAATCGTTGTTGATGTTCGTGTTGGAGGCGGTTGCCAGCCCCATAATCTCGCGAATTGCTTCAGCGTCCATTACTTGTCCTCGTTGGTGTGTGCGAGACGCGGCCTCGCGTCATACTCGGGTTGCTTCTCGGCCAGCGGCAGCTTCTGCTGGTGCGGGTCGACATCGATCAGCGTGTCGTCCTCGTCGATAAATAGGATCGACTTGCTGCGCGGCAGCTTTGGCGGCTTCACGTCGAGATCGGCAGAGATCAGAACCTGATCGCCGCGCTCCGGCTTGAACTTGATGGTCAGCTTGATTTCGCCTTGCAGGCGCGTTTCCTTCACGCCACGCAATACCTCACGAATTCCCTCGCCCAGGTCGCGGTCCAGCGCGCCGCCCTCGATCATGTCGACCTGCTCAGAGAACAGGGCGACCTTGCTCTTGTCTGTCATGGTTGCTCCTCAGGTTAGAAGGGGATGTCGTCGTCGAACCCGCCCGGCTCGGGGTCGCGGTAGGACGACTGTTCGCCACCCTGGCGCTGTCCACCGCTGCCGCCCTGGCGGGGGTCGAGCATTTGCATGGAATCGACGATGATCTCGGTGGTGTAGCGGTCCTGGCCCTGCTGGTCCTGCCACTTGCGCGTCTGCAGGCGGCCCTCCAGATACACCTTCGACCCCTTGGACAGGTATTCGCCCATGATCTCGGCGAGGCGGCGGAACGCGACACACTTGTGCCATTCCGTCTTCTCCCGCTGCTCGCCCGATTCCTTGTCCTTCCAGGTCTCGGAGGTGGCGACGCTGATCGAGCAGACGGCGTTGCCGTTCTGCAGGTAGCGCACCTCTGGGTCTTGGCCCAGGTTGCCGAGAATGATGACCTTGTTTACGCCGCGTTGGGCCATATCGGAATGCCTCCATGACGCTTCAATTTTGACGGGAGGATCGGCGGCTGGTTGCTGTGTGCCACGGTGTAGTAAGCACACACGAATCCCAGCGATTCGCGCCCCCCATGTAGGAGACGGCAGTCATGGGTACCGTTGGCGTACTGCCAATTGCCACGGTACCGACAACTGCGGCAATTGTTTGCCGTTGGCATCAGGCTGCCTTTTTGCGCCGACGCGGCTTCTGCGCCGCAGCGGCGGTGGCAGCGACGTGATCGGCGAACTCATTGACGCGACGACGCTCCCAGTTCGGCGCGATCTCGCCACTGAAATCGCGGACGTGGTGCATGCCGCCATGGACCGCGTGGAACTGTGCCATCAGGGTGGACACGACGATACCGTTGGAGGCGACATAGACGTTCGGGCCGAGACTGGCGGACAACAGTATCTTGCCCACAGTTGCTGGGACTGCGCTGTCGGTGAAGGTGATCTTGCTCACTCGCTTTCTTCCTCATCCTTGCCAACCATTTCACGGTCGGCGTACTCTGGTTTGATGCCGGATTCCATCGCTTCGACGAAATCCGAGTTCTTGGCGACGCGGATCTCGATCCGGCCTCTCGTAACGTAGCGCAGCACCTGGGCGGCACTGATCCCGTTGACGATTCTTGGTTGATCGCCGTCTCCCTCGACGATGTATGCCCTGCTTTTGCTCATGGGTTCTCCAGTTGTTTGAAAGCGCTGTACAGCGCTCAGTGTTTTTCGGTTCGCTTCTGCATGCGCGCTATCGCAGCCTGCTTCAGCAGCAGCTGTGCAAGCTGCTCGGCCTCGTCAGGGCCAAGTCCGAACCAATGGACTTCTTGTGCGTAGTGACCGTAGACGTCGCCATTGATGGCAGCGACAACAAGAGCCACTCCGCCAGCATCGTTCCTGCTGACAGCCCCGCCCGGGTAAACCCCGAATTTCTTTTGAAATTCGACATGAACTTCTTTCGCAGCATCGCGCAGCATTAATAACGCTTCGTCAATATCAACCTCAGCCATGGCGTTCACTCCGTTGGTTATGCTGCGCTGGTCTCGCCCCTACGAGCCTCGCGCAAGGCAGCGCTGAGAGCGTCACGTAACTGGGTTGCCTCGTCGATTGAATAGGTCTTCTGGATCCAGTCTTGCGATAGTGCAATCTGGATACCCCCGTCGACTACGCGCGCGGACATCGGCTTTGCCGACTGGTTTCTCGTGCTGTCGCTGGGTGACTGCGTCGTGGAAGATTGGAACTCCATGCTTGGGCTTGACGAGTGCGCTACGCGCCCAACAGTCTTGCTATCACGGCCTGACGCAACCTCTGATTGGGTTTCAGAAACTGAGGCCATTTCTTCTTGGCGCGCATGCTCTTGCTCAGCGGCCAAACGACGACGCTCCTCATCCTGGCGAGCACGCTCTCGCTCCTCCTCTACCAGCTTCCGTTGCCGATCTTCTTCTTCGGCAATGCGGAGTTTTACGGTGGCGAGGAAGTCGTCAGGTTCCTTGTTGACCAGAAGCCCGAGATCGCCGAACAGATGGGCATGGCTTGTGTCAATGGCGTCATACGCCTTCAGATTCGCGCTCGCACGCGCGGCATCCGCATTGATCTCGAGTTTCGCGTCGGTAACCGCCTGATCGGCAGCATCCTGTAGCGATGTAATTGTTCGCTTTCCCTTGATGGCTGCGGCAACACGATCGCGCATATCATGCGGAGGATGGATTGCCTCGATGCGATCGTCGACGCTATTGCGAACCTGTTGAGCGTGAGACGCCACAGATTGCACCGCGGCATCGATGATTTCTGCGCGGATCGCGGTCTTGCGCGCTTTCACAGCCTTTTCCAGAACCAGCCTTTTCTGGCGCATTTCCTCCTTCAGGGTGTCGATCGTGCGAAACAACTCATCGATCGATTTTGTCTTGGCCAGGGCGCGGCCCTTCGCCGCCTCGACCTCCTTCTCTCCATTCTCCAGCGCCTTGATGATCTGATCAGCATCTGCGAAATCCTGATCGGTCTTCAGGTCCGTCTTGATTGCCTGAATACGCTTGCTCACTGCCTGCTGATAAGTAACAAGGTTTGATTCCAGCACTTCGCCGGAAATGTCGATGACCAGTAGCGGCATAGACTCTTGCACGGCACCTGCGACGACCTCTTGCGGCTCGACGTGCTTGTAAGTCTTCAGGTCGCTGCTGAACTGCCGCCACCCGCTGATCAGGCGCTCACGAAGCGATGGGTCGCTGAAGTACCAGCACCACGCGAAATGGCCATTTATGTGGTCTGCCATCGAGAAAAGGATCTTCTCGGCCCCCGTAACGAGCAGTTGCTGCTCAAGCTGAGGGCGGTATTCATCTGGAACGGTGCCGCCATCAACTATCGGTGCTACTTCTTCGCGGTACAGCTTGTTCTCCCAGCCGATTGTCGAGTCCATCGTCATCCCGTCACATGAAGCTAGAAGACGAAGCCCTTCAACTTCGCGCGTGACAGTTGCCGGGTAAAGATCATCGCCGATGATCCCGGCTGCCACGTCTATTGCCGCTGCTTCGCTTGCATGCCCTTTGTCAGCCACTGGCTGATAGATGTCGTTTTCGCCAGCCGTTGCTTTCTGGCGCAATAGAGCGGACCGCGTCTGAAATCTGGACACGCCGAGCATTGCCGGGGCTTCAGAAGCTGTTAAGTACCCTGTTCGCAATGACAGCCATTCAGGCGAACCCTGGGTGACGCTGTGGAATTGCGGATTGCTCATCTTGATCATTCGGCGATCTCCTCTGTCGCAGTGCCGTACTCATCAACCCATTCAGCAGTCTCATCCGCAGGCGGAGGAGCGTCTTCTTCGGCGGCCTGCTGCTCGGTGGTCGCAGATGCTTTCCTGGGTTCAAGCCCTTTGATCTGACTGACTTGTTTCGGCGTCAGAGTGAATTTGGATTGCAAGACTGCGATAATGTCGTCGGCAGTCTTTGTGCCGGCCTCAATCAGCTTCCGCCAATTCGGTAGGTTTTTGGCCAATGCGTCGTCGCTATACGCCGCTTGCTCGTGGCTGGTTTGTTCGACGGGCTCATCGTTCTCTGGAACGCAGACATAGGTGCCCTCGATTGCGTCCTTCAGGTCGAGTTTCTGCGATCCGAGTTCGGCTCCATCGTTCAGCGAGATAGCCAATGCCAACTCTGGGCTTGCTGGCAGGTACTTCAGCACCTGAAGCAACACGACCTTACGCCCGTACATTTCCCATTGAAGGTGCGAGTAGTGCTTATTGCCAACCTTGTTGTAGCGGTCTCGATGCTTGCGCACGCGGTCAGATGTCCAGCATTCGATAACCGCCTGATCGGCGCCTTTCACTTTACCGATGGCGTAAAAATGCGTGATATTGTCGGGCTCATCCCCCCCGAGCGGCCGATGTCGAAGAAATGGTTGATCGCCCAGTTGCCACTCAAACTCGTCACCCGCAAAGACTGCGCCGGTCCATACGGTGGCATTGCCAGCGCGATTGACAAGGTCAACAAGCCCCTTCCACCCAGGCACAAACTGGCATTCCCTTTTGTAGGGAACCAGAAACGATCGACCGAGCGTGTCGGGCTCAAGACCAAGCTGGGATGCTTGAATTACAGCAGCAAAGACGCTGCGCGGATCACACTCGCCGAGCTTCGGCGTGCGCCGATAGGCAGTCAGCGCAATCCTTGTCATGCGCTCAACCGAAATATGCTTCGGGAGCGCCCTGGCGACTTCAGTTTGGTACTTCTGAAGCATCGCCGGGAATGCCATGATCTCGCCTCTGGATTGACCCCGCTGCGCTTCACTGGCCACTGGCAGATTCCTCTGGTTTGGCGTTATGCGCCTGGACGCCGAAGTACACCTCAGCGCACGCCAGTGTGTCGGCCATGGCCGAATGGGCGTTCTCAAGCTCCACGCCTGTGAAGAATCCATAAGCCTCGGTCAGATTGGGCGTCTTGAAGTGGAAGCGACGAGCGCGCTTCATCTTCTCGGTCGGCGGCAGCTGCAGGATCTTGGTCGACAACTTGGCCGTGCACTCGGCAGCCTCTTTGCCGGCCTTCCAGGCTTCCTGGGTGCCTTCATCGAAGTACCGTTTGGTCGCGATGCGGATAATCCGTGCGTCGAACGACTCGTTGTGCCCGATTCGGACCTCGGCGCGCTGCCACATTGCCAGCAACTGCTCGACCGCTTCTACCTCCGGTATTCCATCGGCCAGGGCTTGCGCGGTCGTGATGCCGTGCACCTCGGTGGCTTCCTCAGGGATCTCCCATCCGTCAGGACGGACGATGACATCCAGTGTTTCGATGATGTCTTTGGTGTCGAGATCGATCAGGCATGCGCCCAGCTGCACGATATGCGGCTGCTGAGGTGCGTCAGACGGCTGGTGCCAATCCGGCATACCAGTTGTTTCGGTGTCGTAAACCAGACCAATTTTCATTGGACCCTCCTTTTTGATTGGAACAGCCGGCTATTTCGACTTTGATAAGTGTCGAGCAGGCATTGAATGGCACATGAAACGCCTTACGATCAGGCCGAGGACTGCGGCAACGAATGCCGCCAATGGGATTGCCAGCGCGCTCATCGCGAGCGCCACCAGCTGATGATCTTCTCGCCGACAGCGGCCACGAACAGGGCCATCAGCACTGGAA
>JAGRKV010000027.1 GCA_020442165.1 Hyphomicrobiaceae bacterium
GGGTGATGACCAACCCGCTGGGTCGGCCTCAGCCGATGGCCTTGCCGATGATGGTGATACCGTCGTCGAGATGGTTGAGATCATTGAGGTTGCGGGCCAATCCGATATGACACCGCCAGAGGCTGGAGTTGCATCGGCGACGGTGGAAAGCGATCAGTCTGAGCCTGGCGATAAACCGGTCAAAGCGGACATGACTGCTGAGGCAGATGGCAAGGTCCCGGCTGATGAACCGATTGCGCCTGCACAGGCTCGTGCGGTTGAGATCACCGCCGGGAGACAGCGTGTTGATGACGACGCGGTAACTGGCGCCACAGCCCAACCTGCCAACGATCCTTCGGGCCCAGACACCACACCACAGCCACGCACGCCGCGCGGCGAGCAGCAGGCTGCTGCGCCCAAGATCGAGCGCGTCGTGGTTGCATCCAACGCACAGCCGTCGGGCGAGGATGCTCAACACGAAGATCCGGTCCCGGCCCGCAAGGGCTGGTGGCAGCGACGGTTCGGCGCCTGAAACCCGTCCGATCCTGGCCCGGTAGCAACTTGAATTGAGCATGGCGCGGCGGCTTTGGCCGCCGTCGCCAGCCGTTCGGTGCCGATGCCGTGGCGGGCCGTACCCCCAAGACTTCAGCGATCGCCGGAAACACTTCGACGGTTGATGCCTTGCAGGCTGCCTTTCGATGGAGCAACATCAAAGGAAAAAAGCCGTGAGGACAACGCTCTGGATCGCGAGGACAAGCCTTCGTTGGGAGGTCGTCTGCAGCCGCTCGTGGCAGGCGTGCTGGCGTTCGCGTTGTTGCTCGCGGGCCTGTGGCCCATCAGTTCGTGGATCCGTCAGCGTGGCCTAGCTGATCTCGCCAACCGCAGCGGGCATGTGCTGACGCTGGTGGTCGAAACCCTGCATGGCGAACTCGCCAAGTACAAGAGCACACCCTTTCTGCTTGCTCACAACCCGCGCATGACGCGCATCGTGACCGGCGTTGCCTCCCAGGAGGAAGTCGCCGCAGCGAATGCCGAGCTATCGCGGCTGGCACAGGTCACGGATGCCTCCGACATCTATCTCATGAACACCACCGGCACCACGATTGCCACGTCCAACTTCGATCTGCCGCGCAGTTTCATGGGCCAGAACTTTTCCTACCGGCCCTATTTCATCGAGGCGATGAAAGGCCGCCTAGGCCAGTACTTCGCACTGGGAACGACTTCGGGCGAGCGCGGCTACTATTTCGCGCACCCGATCTTCGAGGGGCGATATGTGGTCGGGGTCGCCGTCGTGAAGATCCAGGTCGGCAAGATTGAAGCAGCCTGGCGTGCGTCCGATCATGAAATCATGGTCGTTGATGACGACGGCGTCGTCTTTCTGTCGAGCCAGCCTGGCTGGGTGATGCGGACACTGGCGCCGCTCTCCGATGAAGTGCGCGCGCGCATTGCCGAGCACCGGCGCTATGACGGGCACACTCTGCTCGGACTGGATATGGACCTGGGCAAGGCGGAAGCCGGGATCGGTACACTGGTCAAGCTTGCAACGCCGTCTCCCACACCCAGCGCCGGGGAGACACTGGCAGAGCGGGCAGGCAGAACGGTGGCGCGCGCCCAGCCTGCCAAGCTGCCGTATCTGATGCAGTCGCGTGCCATGGCCGATGCCGGGTGGACGGTGCATATCTTTGCGCGGACGGCAGCCGTGACCCGGCAGACCAATACGGCGCTCGCTCTCATCCTGGCGACCTTGACTGCTTTGGGCCTTGCCGCTTTCGCGCTCTATCAGCGACGGCGGCGCGTTTCTGAACGAATGCAATTGCAGGCGAGCATCAATGCGGAACTCGAACGCCGCGTAGCTGAACGAACCGATGCATTGACTCGCGCCAACCTGCTGCTGGAGGAGGAAGTATCCGAGCGGCGGCGGGCGGAAAGGGAATTGCGGCAGACGCAATCGGACCTGGTGCAAGCAAGCAAGCTCGCGGCGCTCGGACAAATGTCAGCAGGTCTCAGTCATGAACTCAACCAGCCCCTTGCGGCGATCCGTTCCTATGCGGAAAACGCCCGCAAGTTCCTGGCGCGGGAGCGTTTTGATACCGCCGACGCCAACCTCGGATTGATCGGCGATCTCACCGAGCGCATGGCGCGCATTATCCGGCATTTGCGCACCTTTGCCCGGAAGGAGCCGACGACCGTGCGACCGACACTGGTGGCACGTGCGATCGAGGACTCGCTGGCTCTCTTGCAGCGCAAGATCTCCGACGCCGGGGCGCATGTGTCGCTGGACATCGCCGACCATTCGATGCTGGCGATCGCCGGAGAAGTGCGGCTTCAGCAGGTGATCGTCAATCTCGTCTGCAACGCTCTCGACGCGGTGAAGGACGGTCCAATGCGGAACATTGATATTACCGCTCGCGAGGAAGATGGCGCCATCGTCATTATCGTGAGCGACTCTGGGCCTGGAATTGCTCAGGAAGATCTTGCCAACGTGTTCGATCCCTTCTTCACGACCAAGGATGTCGGCGAGGGTCTCGGGCTTGGCCTGTCCATCAGTTACGGAATCGTCCAGCAGTTCGGCGGCGAGATCGTGGCACGGAACCATAACGCCGGCGGTGCCGCCTTTGAAATCCGCCTGCGGTCCGCCCTCACCGCCACAGAGACCGCCGCATGAGCCGCTCCATCATATTGATCGATGATGAACCGGATCTGCGGGTGGCCACTGTCCAAGGCCTCGAACTCGCCGATTTCGATGTGCGCGACTTCGCAGATGCAGAAGAAGCACTGACCACCATAAGCCTCGGCTTCGAAGGGGTTGTCATCTCCGACATCAAGATGCCGCGCGTCAACGGCATGGAACTCATGAGCCGCGTTTTGGCGATCGATCCGGAGATCCCCGTCATTCTCATCACCGGGCATGGCGACATTCCCATGGCGGTCGAGGCGATCCGGTCAGGCGCCTATGACTTCATCGAGAAACCATTTGCAGCCGAAGTGCTGGCCGATGCCGCAGACCGCGCCATTGAGAAGCGGCGCCTGGTGCTGGAAAACAGGTCTTTGCGCGCGCAGCTGGCCAACCGGACCGGGATCGACCAGGTGATGATCGGCAGGGCTGCTGCCATGCAGCGCCTCAAGCAACAAGCCCGGAGCTTTGCCGCGACCGACGCGGACGTGCTCATTTTTGGTGAAACCGGCACGGGAAAAGAGCTGGTCGCCCGCAGCCTCCACGACTTCGGGCCGCGAGCGAAAGGCCGCTTCGTTCCAATCAACTGCGGCGCCCTGCCGGAAACCGTGATCGAAAGCGAACTTTTCGGGCACGAACCGGGGGCGTTTACGGGCGCCACCAAATCAAGGATCGGAAAACTTGAATATGCGAGCGGGGGGACGCTCTTTCTCGACGAGATCGAGAGCATGCCACTGGAGCTGCAAATCAAACTGCTGCGCGTGCTCCAGGACCGCAAAATCGTGCGTCTGGGCGCCAACGAGGAGCGGGCCATCGACGTCCGCGTGATCGCCGCCACCAAGGAGGATCTGAAGTCAGCTTCGATGCGCGGTACGTTTCGCGAGGATCTCTATTACCGGCTCAATGTGCTGTCGCTGACGATACCGCCTTTGCGCGACCGGCGCGATGACATACCGCTGCTGTTCCGCTTCTTCGTCGATCAGGCGGCAAGCCGGTTCAAGGTCGAGCCAGAAACCATCACTCCGGCGCACCTGGCGCACCTTGGCGCGCATGAGTGGCCTGGCAATGTGCGCGAGTTGCAGAACTCGGCCGTGCGTTTTGCCCTGGGGCTCGGACTTGAGATCGATGGAAAGACGATCGTCATCACCCCTGCCAAGGAGGGCGGCACCACGCTGTCCGACCAGCTTGCCTGCTACGAGCGCCAGATCATCGCCGACACGCTCAACCGGACCGGCAACAGCCTCAAGACCACCTATGAAAGTCTCGGCATCTCACGCAAGACGCTCTACGACAAGATGCGCAGGTTCAATCTCGGACGACCTCCGGCCGAGGATGGCGAAGGCTGAGCACTCAAGGCCACCATTGCGCCAGCTGCCATGTGTAGCCAGGTACACATCGCCAACTGGTGATGTGTAACCTGCGCTACGTCAGGCTGGCCGATGGTATTACGCTGCATCGCACAACCAGTGTCACTTGGGCCTGACATTCAATGGGTTGCAAGCAACCTTCATGTTCTTCCTGCGCTTGGCACAAGCATTGCTCTTAACGTATCGTCAACCATCGCGGTGTGGATGACGCGCTTGAACGCTTCACTCTTCGCACCGGGTAGCAGCGCAAGAAATTCGGAGGAAACGTAATGCGCAAGAATATGATCGCCGCACTTGTGGGCGGTGTCGCCCTCGTCGCTGGCGCACCGGCTTATGCCAACTGTGACAAGGGCGAAGTCGTCATCAAGTTCAGCCACGTCGTCAAGGCCACCGGCCATCCCAAGGGTGATGCCGCAACGCTGTTTGCTGACCGCGTCAACAAGGAGATGAACGGCAAGGCCTGCATGGAGGTGTTTCCCAACTCCACGCTTTATGACGACGACAAGGTGATGGAAGCACTGCTGCTTGGCGACGTGCAGCTCGCAGCGCCATCGCTCTCCAAATTCGAGGCCTACACGCTGAAGTACCGCCTGTTCGACCTTCCATTCCTGTTCAAGGATCTGAAGGCCGTCGACACATTCTATGACAGCAAAGAAGGCAAAGCGCTACTGACGGACAAAGCCATGGTCGACAAGGGCTACGTCGGCATCGGCTACTGGACGTCGGGGCTGAAGCAGTTCTCGGCCAAGGTGCCGCTGGTTCAGCCGACAGATGCCAAAGGGCTCAAGTTCCGCGTGCAGACGTCGGATGTCGCGGTCGCGATGATCGAGGCACTCGGGGCCAACGCGCAGAAGCTGGCATTCAAGGAGGTCTATGGCGCGCTGCAGACCGGCGTCGTCGACGGCCAGGAGAACACCTGGTCCAACACCTATACGCAGAAGTTCTTCGAGGTGCAGGACGGCATCACCGAAACCAATCACCAGCTGCTTGCCTACCTGCTCGTTACGACCGACGAATTCCTCAAGAGCCTCAAGCCGGACGTTCGCGAGCAGTTCCTCAAGATCGCTAATGAGGTAACAAAGGTCGCCAACGAAAGCGTCGGCAAGCAGGAACAGACCAACCGCGAGAACATCATAAAGGCGGGCGGCAAGGTGCGCGAGCTGACAGCCGATCAGCGCAAGGCTTGGGTCGACACCATGAAGCCGGTCTGGTCGAAGTTCGAAGGCGATATCGGCAAGGACCTGATCGACGCCGCGGTTGCTGCCAACAAATAACGAAACGGCCGGGGGTGGCGAGACCGCCGCCCCCGACCGCATAACGGCTATCAGTCGCTGTCAATCGCAGCCTGACCGGCACACGAGAATGCCGTCAAGCGGGAGGAACCCATGGAACATATGTCGAGCCGCGTGACGCGGATCGAGGAATCGATACTTGCCCTACTCCTCGCCTCCATCACGATCATCTCGTTTACCCAGGTGATCGCACGCTACGTCTTCAATTCGGGCTGGGGCGGCGCGCTGGAAATTACCCGTGTGCTGTTCGCTTGGATGATCCTGTTCGGCATGAGCTATGGCATCAAGGTGGGCTCGCACCTGGGCGTTGATGCTTTCGTTCGTCTTTTCCCCAAGCCGGTGTTTCGTGCCACCGCAGTATTCGGCGCGCTGTGCTGCTTCCTCTATGCCGTCATCCTGCTCAGCGCAGACTGGATGCAGGCGATTGGCGCGAGCACCAAGGGCGGCGCCTGGGACTACTGGCACAAGATGTACAAGATCGGCATCGGTCTGGACGACCTCACCTATCCCGACGCGGTGCGTGAAATCTTCGGGATTAAGCAGGAACGTGTGCATCGCTGGATTGCCTACATCATGCTGCCGCTGGGCCTTGCACTGTTTGCCTTCCGGTCACTTGAAGCCTTGATCGACATCATCCGCGGCAAGCGAGAGACGATCGTGGCGGCTCACGAAGCCGAAGAGCTCGTGGCCGAAAACAAAGACGCCCTCAAGGATTGATCGCGCCCTGGCGCTGACAAGGACAAATCGTCATGGAAGCCGGAATTCTTTTTGCGCTCGTCATGGTGCTGCTGTTCCTGGGCGTGCCGATTGCGGTCGCTCTTGGATTGTCAAGCATCATACTCATCGCATTCTTCTCAACTGACTCGATGTCGTCAGTGGCGCTGCAGCTTCTGAACAGCTCGCAGAACTACACTCTGCTCGCCATCCCCTTCTTCATTCTCGCCTCGGCATTCATGTCGACGGGCGGCGTTGCCAAGCGCATCATACGTTTTGCGATCGCCACCGTGGGTCATTTCCGCGGCGGCCTGGCGATTGCTGGCGTCATGGCGTGCATGCTGTTTGCAGCACTCTCCGGGTCGTCCCCCGCGACGGTGGTCGCGATCGGCACCATCGCCATCGCCGGCATGCGCCAGGTGGGCTATTCGAAGGAATTTGCCGCCGGTGTCATCTGTAATGCCGGCACGCTCGGCATCCTGATCCCGCCGTCAATCGTGATGGTGGTCTACGCAGCAGCTACCGACGTGTCGGTCGGCCGCATGTTCCTCGCCGGCGTCATACCGGGTCTGGTCGCCGGACTGATGCTGATGATTACCATCTACGTCATGGCGCGCTACAAGAACTTGCCTGCGGGAGAATGGCTGGGCTTCCATGAATTCCTCTCTGCAGGCAAAGAGGCCGCGTGGGGCCTGTTCCTCATTGTCATCATCATCGGCGGTATCTATGGCGGCGTTTTCACGCCGACTGAAGCCGCGTCCGTCGCGGCGGTCTACTCGGCGTTCGTTGCGCTGTTCGTTTATCGCGACATGGGACCGCTGAAAGGGGTCAGCTGGCTGCCGGAAGGCGTTGACAAGCGCACGCGCGTCGGATTCTCGGCGACGGTCTATGCGGTCTCGTTCTACATGGTGTGGCTGATCCTGTCGTTCTTCTTCATGAGCACCACTCATACGCTTGGCGAACGATCGCTCATCGGCCTCGCGCTATCCGCATTAATACTCATTGCCTATCCGATGTGGCGCGGGCCGGAGTTTGGCATCGCCGGGCTGCCCCTCACGATTGCCCGCGGCCTGCCGGTCTGGGGACGCAACCTTTGGCTGATCGCGCGCAAGTTCTTGCCGGCATTGTTCCACGCGGAAACGCACAAGGTGATGGTCGACTCGTCCAAGACGATCATCATGCTCATGTTCATTATCGTCAACGCGCTGCTTTTCGCGCACGTCCTGACATCGGAACGCATCCCCGATGCCATCACGCAATGGATGGTATCCATGGGCTTCAACTGGTTCACGTTCCTGATCGCGGTGAACCTGCTGCTGCTGCTCGGCGGGCAGTTCATGGAGCCATCGGGCCTGCTGCTGATCGTGGCACCCGTCGTGTTCCCCATAGCGATCGAACTAGGAGTCGACCCCATCCACCTGGGCATCATCATGGTGGTTAACATGGAGATCGGCATGATTACGCCGCCGATCGGGCTCAACTTGTTCGTCACTTCCGGCATTACGGGCATGAACCTGGTGCAGGTGGTGAAAGCGGCTGCGCCCTTCGTAGCGGTGCTATTCGTGTTCCTTATCCTGGTAACATACATTCCGGTCATGTCGACGTGGCTTCCCTACCTGCTGATGGGGCCTGAGATCATCACGAAATAGACGCGAGCTTACCGTGCAACATACGACTCCCATTGAGCTGAACATGCGCGAAGCCAGGGACTGCGGACGCGGTGAGCCGCTGCTTCGCGAGAGCGACGCAGCAGCCATCGCCCGACTGACAGCACGGCAACGGCGCGTGTTCGGCCTGCTCGGCGACGGCCTCTCCAACAAGGAAATTGCAAGGATGTTGAGTCTGCACGAATCCACAGTGAAGGTGCATGTTTCAGCAATCCTGGCAAAACTTGAATGCCGCAACCGCACGGCTGCGGCACTTCTTTCGCTACGCAACCGGCTGCACTGCGGCTCGGCATTTCCGGAGCGGCACAAATTGCCGACCGCACTCGTCTAGGCGGGCAAGGACGCTCGCCCCGCCACTAATTCGATTTCCGCTCGACAGGCTCCCCACAATCGGGAGTGACCTGTCCCAAGATCCAGGTGACCACGATGGCAAAACTCGATGGCGTTGCAGAACGGAAGGAATGGATCGATGCGATCAACTCGGTGATCGCATTCGAGGGGACGGGCGAGGCGGACGACATACTTGAAGAGGTTGTAGCAGCGGCACGACGATCAGGCGCCAACCTGCCGTTTGCGGCTAACACGGCCTACATCAACACGATTTCGCCCGATCTGCAGCCTGCCTATCCGGGCGACCGCGCACTGGAGAACAAGGTGCGTGCCGCGATCCGCTGGAATGCGGCGGCGATCGTACTCAAAGCCAACAAGGAAAGTTCGGAGCTGGGCGGCCACATCGCATCGTTCCAATCGGCCGCGACGCTTTATGCAACGGGCTTCACGCACTTCTGGAATGCGCCCCACGAGGGGCATGGTGGCGATCTGCTGTTCGTCCAGGGGCATTCCGCGCCAGGCATCTATGCGCGCGCCTTCATCGAAGGGCGGCTCAGCGAGGATCAGATCCTCAACTTCCGGCAGGAGGTCGACGGCAAGGGAATTTCGTCATATCCGCACCCCTGGCTGATGCCCGACTTCTGGCAGTTCCCGACGGTCTCGATGGGCCTTGGACCGCTGATGGCCATTTATCAGGCAAGGTTCCTCAAATACCTGCACGGGCGCGGACTTGCCGACACCTCCAACCGCCACGTGTGGGTGTTCTGCGGCGACGGCGAAATGGACGAGCCTGAAAGCCTCGGCGCGATCGGTCTGGCGGGGCGCGAAAAGCTCGACAATCTCATCTTCGTCATCAACTGCAACCTGCAACGGCTCGACGGACCGGTGCGCGGCAACGGCAAAATCATCCAGGAACTGGAGGGCGACTATCGTGGCGCCGGCTGGAATGTCATCAAACTCGTCTGGGGCTCAACCTGGGACGAACTTCTTGCCAAGGATTTTTCCGGACGCCTGCGGCAGCTGATGGAAGAATGTGTCGACGGCGAGTACCAGGACTTCAAGTCCAAGAACGGCGCCTACATCCGCGAGAAGTTCTTTGGCCGCTACCCGGAGACGGCAGCGATGGTGGCGGATTGGTCGGACGACAAGATCTGGTCGCTGACGCGCGGCGGGCACGACGCCGTCAAGGTCTATGCCGCCTACAAGGCTGCGGTTGAGCATCAGGGCCAGCCGACCGTCATCCTCGCCAAGACCGTCAAGGGATATGGCATGGGCGAGGCTGGCGAAGGCCAGATGATCGCGCATCAGGCAAAGAAGATGGGACATGAACCGCTGTTGAAGTTCCGCGACCGCTTCAACGTGCCGCTCGATGACGAGCAGGTGAAGAACCTGGAGCTGGTGCGCCTGTCCGAAGACAGCGCCGAGATGAAATACCTTCGCGAACGCCGGGCAGCACTTGGGGGCTATCTCCCGCAGCGGCGCATCAAGGCGGACGAACAGCTCAAGGTGCCCTCGCTCGAGACGTTCAAGGGGCAGCTCGAGGCAACCGGCGAAGGCCGCGAGATCTCGACGACAATGGCGTTCGTGCGCGTGTTGAACACGCTGCTGCGCGACAAGCAGATCGGCCCGCGCGTGGTGCCGATCGTGCCGGACGAAAGCCGCACATTCGGCATGGAGGGCATGTTCCGCCAGTACGGCATCTTCTCCCAGGTGGGCCAGCTCTACCGACCGCAGGATGCCGACCAGCTCATGTACTACAAGGAGGACAAGTCCGGGCAGATGCTTCAGGAAGGCATCAACGAGGCCGGCGCCATGTCTTCGTGGATCGCGGCGGCAACGAGCTATTCGACGTCCAACGTCACGATGATCCCGTTCTACATCTACTATTCGATGTTCGGGTTCCAGCGCGTTCACGATCTCGCTTGGGCGGCAGGCGACTCTCGGGCGCGCGGCTTCCTTGTCGGCGGCACAGCGGGCCGTACCACGCTGAACGGTGAGGGGCTGCAGCACGAGGACGGCCACTCCCACATCCTGTCCGCGACCATTCCCAACTGCGTTTCCTACGACCCGACCTTTGCCTACGAGGTTGCGGTCATCGTCAGGGACGGCCTCAGGCGCATGGTCGAAGAGCAGGAGGATGTCTTCTACTACCTCACCGTCATGAACGAGAACTACGAGCATCCTGGCATGCCCGAGGGTGCAGAAGAGGGTATCCTCAAGGGGATGTACCTGCTGAAAGCTGCATCACCGGACGCCAAGGGGCACAAAGTGCAGCTGATGGGATCGGGCACGATCCTGCGCGAAGTGCTGGCCGGCGCGGAGCTTTTGGAAAAGGACTTCGGCATCCACGCCGACATATGGAGCGTGACAAGCTATACCGAACTTGCACGCGAAGCGGCAGCCGCCGAGCGCTGGAACCTGCTCAATCCGGAGGAGCCGCCGCGCGTTGCCTACGTCACGCGCATGCTAGCTGAGCGCGGGGATGGACCGGTGATCTCCTCGACGGACTACATCCGCGCCTACTCCGAACAGATCCGCCCCTATGTGCCCTCCAAATACCGAACTCTCGGCACCGATGGCTTCGGACGCTCGGACTATCGCCGGAAACTCCGTTCGCACTTCGAGGTCGACCGGCACTTCGTCGCAATCTCGGCGCTGAAGGCCTTAGCCGAAGAGAACAAGGTGCCGTCGCGCACCGTAAGCGAAGCAATCGCCAAATACGGCATCGATCCATCGAAGCCCGATCCGGCGTCGGCATAGGCACGACGCAGACGCCAAGTACTTGAACACCGAAACCCAAAGCCCGCCGCACCAAGGAATAGAGACAATGTCCATTCAAGACGTGAAAGTCCCTGACATTGGCGACTTCAAGGACGTACCCATCATCGAGATCCTGGTGAAGCCGGGCGACACCGTTAAGGCGGAAGACGCGCTCATCACGCTGGAAAGCGACAAGGCGACGATGGACGTGCCTTCTCCCGCCAGCGGCAAGGTCGTGGAAGTTGTCGTCAATATTGGCGACAAGGTTTCCGAAGGCACTCTCGTTCTCAAGCTGGAAGCCGGTGGAGCGGCGGCGGCTGCCGAACCTGCCGCTGCACCGGCGGCGGTGAGCCAAGCAGCCGCGTCGCCCCCCGCGGCTATTCCCAACAAGGCGGGCCCAGGCGATGCCAACGATGCGCAACCGGTGAAGGGTCGCGCGCTTCCACCGCCGATGGACTTCGGAGACGCCTACGCCAGCCCATCGGTCAGGCGCCTGGCGCGGGAACTTGAAATCGACTTGAAGCGTGTCCCCGGCACCGGCGAGAAGGGCCGCATCACGGTTGAGGACGTCAAGCGCGCGGTCGCCGGCAAGGCCGCGGCAGCCCCTGCCGCCGCTGGCGGATTCGGTATTCCTGAAATCCCGCCGCAGGACTTTTCCAAGTTCGGGCCGATCGAAGAAAAGCCGCTGTCTCGCCTGAAGAAGCTCTCGGGCCCACACCTGCATCGCGCATGGCTCAACATTCCGCATGTCACGCACACCGACGAAGCCGACATCACGGAACTGGAGGACTATCGCAAGGGGCTCGACAAGCAGGCGAAGGACAAAGGCTACCGCGTAACGCTGCTTGCCTTCCTGTTGAAGGCTTCCGTCGCGTGCCTGAAGGAGTTCCCCGAGTTCAATGCGTCGCTCAATCCGGCGAAGGACGCGCTGATCTACAAGAAATACTATCACATCGGCGTTGCCGTCGACACGCCCGACGGGCTTGTGGTTCCGGTCATCAAGGACGTCAACGCCAAGGGCATCATCGAGCTGTCGAAAGAGCTGGGCGATGTCTCCGCCAAGATGCGCGACGGCAAGATCACGCCCGCAGACATTTCCGGCGGCACGTTCTCGATCTCTTCGCTCGGCGGCATCGGTGGCACCAGCTTCACGCCGGTGGTCAACGCGCCAGAGGTGGCGATCCTTGGCGTCGTGCGCTCATCCCTGAAGCCGCAGTGGAACGGCACGGAATTCGTGCCACGCCTGATGCTTCCATTGTGCGTTTCATACGATCACCGCGTCATTGACGGCGCGCTCGCCGCACGCTTCACAAGGCGGCTTGCCGAGTTCCTTGGCGATGTGCGCCAGCTGGTACTTTGACGCGGGAGGACGAGCAAAATGGCAGCGAAAGAAATCCTCGTTCCCGACATCGGCGACTTCAAGGGCGTGCCGGTGATCGAGATCCTGGTCAAGCCTGGCGACGCAGTGAAAGCTGAAGACGCGCTCATCACGCTTGAAAGCGACAAGGCGACGATGGACGTGCCATCGCCGGAAGCCGGAACCGTGGTGGAAATCAAGCTTGCGATCGGCGACAAGGTGTCGGAAGGCTCGGTGATCCTGACGCTGGACGCGGCGGCGGGAGCGGGGGATTCCAAACCCGCTGCCAGCGCGCCCCCGGCGGCTGCGCCCGCCGCAAAGGCACTAGCACCCCAGGCGGCATCCTATTCGGGTGGTGCAGACATCACTTGCGAAATGATGGTGCTGGGTGCCGGACCTGGCGGCTACTCCGCAGCGTTCCGTGCCGCCGACCTTGGCATGAAGACTGTGCTCGTGGAGCGGTGGAGCGTGCTTGGCGGTGTCTGCCTCAACGTCGGCTGCATTCCCTCCAAGGCCCTGCTGCACACCGCCGCGGTCATGGACGAGGTGAAAGCGTTTGCCGCGCACGGCATCACCTACGACGCTCCCAAGATCGATCTTGCGGCACTGCGCACGCATAAGGAGAAGGTGGTGGCCAAGCTGACCGGCGGGCTTGCCGGCATGGCGAAGGCGCGCAAGGTCACTGTCGTCACCGGCACCGGTACGTTCCTCGATCCCAACACCGTCGAGGTCGCGCTGTCGGACGGCTCGGGCAAGAAGGTGGTGCGATTCGAGAACGCGATCATCGCGGCTGGTTCGGAAGCCGTGAAGCTGCCGTTCATTCCGGAAGACCCACGCATCGTCGATTCAACGGGTGCGCTTGAGCTTCGGCAGATCCCCAAGCGCATGCTGGTCATTGGTGGTGGCATCATCGGCCTTGAGATGGCGACCGTCTATTCCACGCTCGGCGCGCGGGTCGATGTGGTCGAAATGCTCGACGGCT
Organism: Hyphomicrobiaceae bacterium; assembly: GCA_020442165.1. Taxonomy (GTDB): domain Bacteria; phylum Pseudomonadota; class Alphaproteobacteria; order Rhizobiales; family Hyphomicrobiaceae; genus JAEUMD01. The sequence continues at coordinate 13,123 of JAGRKV010000027.1, forward strand.
TGATGCCGGGAGCGGACCGCGATCTCGTCAAGGTGTGGGAAAAGGTCAATGCGCCGCGCTTCGACAACGTGATGCTGAAGACGAAGACGACCGGGGTGGCGGCCAAGGACGACGGCATCCATGTGACGTTCGAGGGCGAGAAAGCGCCGGCATCGCCGCAGGCTTATGATCTGGTTCTGGTCGCGGTCGGCCGCTCACCCAACGGCAAGCTGATCGCCGCCGACAAGGCAGGCGTAGCCGTGACCGACCGTGGCTTCATCGACGTCGACAAGCAGCAGCGCACTAACGTGCCGCACATCTTCGCGATCGGCGACATCGTCGGCCAGCCGATGCTTGCGCACAAGGCGGTGCATGAGGCGCACGTCGCTGCCGAAGCTGCCAAGGGCGAGAAGAGCTTCTTCGATGCCCGCCAGATCCCATCGGTTGCCTATACTGATCCAGAGATCGCCTGGGCAGGTCTCACCGAGATCGAAGCGAAAGCCAAAGGTATCAAGGTCGACAAGGCCGTGTTCCCGTGGGCGGCTTCCGGCCGCGCCATTGCCAATGGCCGCGACGAAGGCTTCACCAAGCTCTTGTTCGATGCCGAGACGCATCGCTGTGTCGGTGGCGGCATCGTCGGCACGCACGCAGGTGATCTCATCGGCGAAGTCTGCCTTGCCATCGAGATGGGCGCGGACGCCATCGACATCGGCAAGACCATCCATCCGCACCCCACACTGGGCGAGTCGATTGGCATGGCCGCGGAAGTTGCCCACGGCTCCTGCACCGACCTGCCACCGCAACGGAAGAAGTAGTCCCGGTGTTCTGGCGCCGTTGCGCCGCCAAGCAACGGCATCCGCCAGGGCGCGCCGGCACCAAGACATGAGAACGCCGCCAGAGGGCGGGCCTGCATCACGCTTATCGACTGACAGTCGCGTTCATCCGCTCACTCCCAAACGAGTGAGAGACACGCCATTTTCCGCAGCGCCAGCGCGCGACCGCAAAGGGCCGACACAATGGAAGAAAAACTGCGTCAAGCCGCCCTCGAATACCACCGGCTGCCCACGCCGGGTAAGATCTCCGTCACGCCCACCAAGGGGCTCACCAATCAGATCGACCTGTCGCTCGCCTATTCGCCGGGCGTCGCATATGCCTGCACGGCAATCCACGAGGACCCCGGCGAGGCGGCGACACTGACGTCACGCTCCAACCTCGTCGGCGTCGTCACCAACGGCACGGCCGTTCTGGGGCTTGGCAACATAGGACCGCTCGCCGGAAAGCCGGTGATGGAGGGCAAGGGGTGCCTCTTCAAGAAGTTCGCCGGCATCGATGTTTTCGACATTGAAGTCGCTGAGAACGATCCCGACAAACTGGTCGAGATCGTCGCGGCACTGGAGCCGACGTTTGGCGGCATCAACCTGGAGGACATCAAGGCGCCGGAATGCTTCATCGTCGAGAAGAAGTTGCGCGACCGCATGAACATTCCCGTGTTCCACGACGACCAGCACGGCACCGCCATTATCGTCGCCGCCGCCATCCGCAACGCGCTGTCATTGGTCGGCAAGGACATAGGCAACGTGAAACTCGCCGCATCGGGTGCGGGTGCGGCCGCGCTGGCGTGTCTCGACCTGCTCGTGTCGCTCGGCCTGAAGCGCGAGAACATAACGATCTCCGACATCGCGGGTGTCGTCTATGAGGGCCGCACGGAACTGATGGACGAATACAAGGGCCGCTTTGCGCAGAAGACCGACAAGCGGACACTGGCCGAAATACTCGATGGCGCAGATATTTTTCTCGGACTTTCGGCCGGCGGCATTCTGAAGCCCGAAATGCTGCGAAGCATGGCGGAAAAGCCGATCGTCATGGCGCTGGCCAACCCCGAGCCTGAGATCCGTCCGGAGCTGGCGCGCGAGGTGCGTCCCGAGGCGCTCATCTGCACCGGGCGTTCGGACTATCCCAATCAGGTCAACAATGTTCTGTGTTTCCCCTTCATCTTCCGCGGCGCACTCGACGTCGGCGCGACCGGCATTACGGAAGAGATGAAGGTTGCAGCCGTGAATGCCATCGCGGAACTTGCGCGCGCTGAGGCTTCCGACGTTGTCGCGTCGGCCTATGGCGCGGAACAGCAATCGTTTGGACCCGACTATCTCATTCCGACGCCATTCGACCCTCGCCTGATCGAGCGTATCGCACCGGCGGTCGCCAAGGCGGCGATGGAGTCGGGTGTGGCGACGCGACCGATCGCGGATCTGGAAGCCTACCGCGATCGGCTGGCCCGCTTCGTGTACCGTTCCGGACCGGCAATGAAGCCGGTTCTCGATGCGGCGAAACGCAACATGAAACGCATCGTCTTCGCGGAAGGCGAGGACGAGCGCGTGCTGAGGGCGGCGCAGACCCTGATCGATGAAAAGCTGTGCTTTCCCGTGCTCGTCGGGCGGGATTTCGTCATCAACACGCGGATCAAGCAGCTGGGCTTGCGCCTTGAATCGGGCAGCAACATTGAGATCATCTCGGGCCAGGCGAGCCACCAGCAACAGGATGTCGAACGGGAATACTATGAAGTCATGCGCCGGCGTGGCGTCACGTTGTCCATGGCGCGCGAAAAAATGCGATCGCGGCCAACACTGATCGCCGCGATGTATCTGCGTCGCGGATATGTCGACGCTATGCTGTGCGGCATGCGGGGCACCTACGAAGAGCACCTGCGCTACATCCGCGAGGTGATCCCGACGCGCGAGGGTGTGACCAAGCTTGCCGCGATGAACATGCTGATGCTGACAGACCGCCAGCTTTTCATCTGCGATACCTATGTGAACCGTGATCCCACGGCCGAGCAGATCGTCGAAATGACCTTGATCGCTGCTGAAGAGGTGCGCCGCTTCGGCTTGACGCCGCGCGTTGCACTGCTCTCGCATTCGAGTTTCGGAAGCTCCGATGCGCCCGAGGCGCTCAAGATGCGCAGGGCGGCGGCAATGCTGCGCGACACCGCACCCAGCCTCGAAGTCGACGGTGAAATCAGGGGTGATGCGGCGTTGAACCCAGCGCAACTGAAGGCGATCATGCCCGACTCGTTCCTGAAGCAGGAGGCAAACCTGCTCATCATGCCATCGGTCGATGCAGCCAACATCGCCTACAACCTGCTCAAGGTGACGACGTCCAACAACATCACCATCGGCCCGATCCTGCTCGGCACGGCCAAGCCCGCGCACATCCTGGAGCCCAACGCCAGCACCCGCCGTATCGTCAACATGGCCGCATTGGCGGCTGTCGATGCGGCCAAGTCAGACGAGCGGCAGCACGGAAGCGCGCCGGACACGGTCAGTTGTTGAGGACATGCCAGCGCGAAAGCCGATCCACGGCCTCGCACATGTCGGCTGTCGCGCCGGCATAGGAAAAGCGGATGAAGTTTCGGCCCCGGACGGGGTCGAAATCGATGCCGGGCGTTACCGCGACACCGGTCTCGTCGAGCATGCGGCTGGCGAACGCTAGGCTGTCATCAGTCAAATGGCTGACGTCGCAATAGAGGTAGAAGGCACCGTCGGCGGGGACGATCTTATCGAAGCCAAACCGCGGCAGCGCTTCCAGGAGTAGCGCGCGATTGGCTGCATAGACGACCTTGTTTGCTTCGAGCTCGTCACGCGCGTCGAGTGCCGCCAATGCCGCTACCTGGGATATGGACGGCGGCGCAATGTAAAGGTTCTGCGCAAGCCGCTCGATCGTGCGAACGAAGCGCTCGGGCACGATCATCCAGCCGACACGCCAGCCGGTCATTGAGAAATATTTGGAGAAGCTGTTGATGATGATGGCTTCGTCAGAATAGGCAAGGGCCGTTACTGCCGGCTGGCTGTAGGTCAGGCCGTGATAAATCTCATCGGAGATGAACCAGATCCGCTGCTGCTCCGTGAATTCGGCAATTTCGCGAAGACGCTCGGGTTCGAGCATCGTTCCAGTCGGATTGGACGGGCTGGCGATCAATACTCCGTCAAGACCGCCCGATTCGGCAGCCAGTGCGGCGATTGAATCCCGCGTCGGCATCCATCGAGACTGCGGCCCGGTCACCAGTGGCACCGGCTGCTGGCCCAGCGCCTTCAGGATCTGGCGGTAGCAGGGATAGCCCGGCTCGGGCAGCGCGACGCGAGCACCTTGATCGAACAAGGCCAGAAACGCCAAGACGAACCCGGCCGACGACCCGGTTGTCACAACGATGCGCTCGGCAGCAACCTCGACATCGTAGGTGTCACGATAATGGCGCGCGATCCCGGCCCGCAAGGACGCAGAACCCAATCCCAGCGTGTAGCCAAGCGCTTGCTCGTCGATGGCGCGCTTTGCCGCTTCACGCGCCAGCAGCGGTGCTGGAGTTCCAGGCTGGCCCACTTCCATGTGAATGACGCGATGGCCTGCTGCCTCTCGCGCGGCGGCCTGGCTCATCACATCCATGACGATGAAGCTGTCGATCGCGCTGCGGAGCGACGCCAGCCGCGGTTCGATCCGGACGGGATCCGAAGCCGTCAAACCACCTTCGTGTTGCGATGCCATTCTCGTCAAATCCTGTTGAACTCGCGTGCCGGGAACGCAAATCCGGCGTCAGACGGGCCGTTTCGCCATGCTGACGCCCCAATATGGCCAATGGTGAGGGTAGCGCGATCCGGCGACAGCGGCGCGCCGACAGCGCCGCGACGTTATATGATGCAGGGGTGTGCAGGGCCAGCTTGTCATTTTAGCTGGGGCGTTGCCCGCAAACCTGATGGCCGCCTGACGCTCGCTTCGCTCGGCTGACAAAGAGTGTCGCAGGGCCCCGCGTTGACCCGCTGCGGGCGGCTTACTACCTTTCGTGGGCTGCGGGGTGAAATTCGCTGCCACTTGAAACGGATACGAGGCGGTTATTTCGAGATGTTTGGACGAAACTCCGACGCAAGGTTTGTTGCAAGGCGGCGTGGCAAGGCATTGCTCGTAGCCGCCGTACTTGCCGGAACCGTGATCCAGAGCGTGGCGGCCCAGGCCCAGGGACTGGGCCTCATCCGCGATACCGAGATTGAAGCGCTGCTTGACGATTATGCGCGCCCGGTTTTCCGCGCTGCCGGTCTTGGCACGGGGCGCGTCACGGTGCGGATCGTGCGCAGCGATACGTTCAATGCCTTCGTGGTGGACGGGCGCAACGTCTTCGTCAACACCGGCACGCTGATGCAATCGGACACGCCGAACCAGGTCATAGGTGTCATCGCGCACGAGTCGGGCCATATCGCCGGCGGCCACATGGCGGCGCTGCGCACACGCATTTCGCGCGACCAGACCAAGATCCTGCTTGCCCAGGTTCTGGGTATCATCGCAATGGGCGCGGGTGCCGCGACCGGCGGCGATGCGGGCCGCGATATTGCCAGTGGCGGCCAGGCAATCATGCAAGGCGGCTCGGAAATCGTCATGCGCTCCTTGTTGTCGGAACGGCGCTCACAAGAGTCGGCTGCCGACCAGGCCGGGCTGAAGTATCTCAACGCAACCCACCAGTCCGGCCAGGGCATGCTCGAAACATTCGAGCGGTTCGCTCAGCAGGAATACATCTCCGACGCACAAAAGGATGCTTTTGCGCGCAGCCACCCGGTGGCGACCGACCGCCTGGCGCGCTTGCGCGAACTGGTCGAGCGCAGCCCCTATTATCAGGTCAAGGATTCGGCAGACCTGCAATTGCGGCACGACCTGATGCGCGCCAAGCTGTCGGGCTATCTGGAGAACCCGCGCACGGTGTTCAACCGCTATCCGGAGCGTGACACCTCCATGCCGGCGCGTTATGCCCGCGCCATCGCGCGCTACTTCATGGGCGGACGAAGCGCCGTCAACGATGCGGTTGCCGAAATCGACCGGCTGATACGCGAGAAGCCGAACTATCCCTATTTCTGGGAACTGAAGGGCGACCTGTTGATGCGCGCTGGCCGGGCCTCGGAAGCGATCGCGCCGCTCAGGAAAGCCTTGAGCCTCGATGCCGACGCCGCGCTGATCCAAGTGGAGCTTGCCACCGCGCTACAGCAATCGGGCGGCGACTCTGTCCTGGGAGAATCCATCAGTCTGCTGCGCAAATCGATCGTCAAGGACGCCAATCCCACAGCGCACCGCATGCTGGCCAATGCCTACTACAAGCAGGGAAAACTGCCACTGGCGGACGCCGAAACAGCGCAGGCGCACTTTCTTGAAGGCGACGTCAAACAGGCACAAATTTTTGCCAAACGGGCGCAGCGCCAGCTCAAGAAGGGCACGCCGGAGTGGTTGCGCAACGACGACATCATCAACTACAAGCCTCAGACATGAATAAGCGGTTCGAACCGCATCGCGGTCTGGATCGACCCACCGGCCAGAGCAAGGTCCCATTTTTCGTCTGGTTCCATGTGAGTGCCCCCCGCAAAGAGGCATCACTGCTGCAAAGAGAGACATTGATGACGCACCCAGTATCGCATCTGCCGTTTGCCAGATCCGTGGCGCCGCGAGGCTCTGCACGCTTGGCACTGCTCGCAGCCGCCGCATTCGGGCTGGCATTCATGCCGGCACTCGGGGGGGCGCAATCACAGGAGGCAAAGACGGCAGCGGCACCCGCGCCCGCGTCATCCTTCTCGCCTGCGCAAAAGAGCGAGATCGAACAGCTCATCAAGGACTACCTGCTCAAGCACCCCGAAGTCATGCTCGAGGTCCAGTCGGCGCTCGAAAGCCGGATGGAGGAAATCCAGGCTGAGAAGCTCAAGCTTGCGCTTGCAGGGCATGCCGACGAACTGTTCCGCGATCCGGACGCGCCGGTTGCAGGCAATCCAAACGGCGACGTCAATGTCGTCGAGTTCTTCGACTACAACTGCGGCTACTGCAAACGCGGCTTCTCTGAAGTCGCCAAGTTCATCGAAAGCGACCCCAAGGTGCGGGTCGTCTTCCGCGAACTACCGATACTTTCCAAGGGCTCGGAAGAAGCATCACGCGTTGCCATCGCTGCGCAGATGCAGGGTAAGTACTGGGAATTCCACCAGCAGATGATCGTCTACAAGGGGCAGGCCAACGAGGCGAGCGCGCTCAAGATCGCTGAAAAGGTCGGCCTCGACATGGCCCGGCTCAAAACCGACATGAAGTCGGAAAAGGTCGATAACGAGATCAAAAAGGTGCGCGAACTGGCGCAGAAGCTGGGCGTCAACGGAACACCGCACTTCATCGTCGGCAACCGCTCCATTCCGGGCGCTCCCCAGGACTTACTCGCCCAGCTCAAGAGCGATGTGGCCGAGGTCCGCAAGAACGGCTGTACCTCCTGCTGACAGCCGCCCGGCTGAGGCAGGACACTGACAAGTTGTCATGACAAGCGGCGGATTCCTCGGGATCTGCCGCTTCGTCTTGTGGCATTCGCGCGCAGCTCCTTAGTCAAAGGTCGAGCCTATTGGAAAATCTGATTGTTTTTCATGTGCTGCGATCTCAACAGCGTTAATCGCCGCGCACTTCCCCGGCCCCGGGAAAGCTGATAAACGGGCGTTTGATTTCGTCGCAATACCGGCTGCCGGCATATCGAGCCGCCAGCTGCATTGTCTTTCGCAACACCCGCCGAGCCGACGCGCCCATGGCCAAGCCAATCTACGTCCTCAACGGCCCGAATCTTAACCTGCTGGGCGTGCGCGAGCCCCATGTCTACGGGCATGAGACGCTTGCCGATGTGCGCGGACGGGCGGAAAAGGTGGCCGCAAGCCATGGGCTTACGGTGGAATTCCGGCAGTCCAACCACGAAGGCCAGCTCGTCGATTGGGTGCAGGAGGCGCGCGAAAAGGGTGCCGGCATCATCATCAACGCAGGTGGCCTGACACACACGTCAATTGCACTCCTCGATGCCCTGCAGGCGGCTGAATTGCCGGTCGTCGAGGTGCACCTGTCCAATATTTTCCGTCGCGAAGCATTCCGCACCCACTCCTATATGTCGCTTGCCGCCAAGGGCGTGATCTGCGGCTTCGGCGCCAAAGGATATGAACTGGCTGTCGACGCCATCGCAGATCTGCTGGCGGCAGCGGGGGCGAAACGAACATGAAGAAGCGCCATACCAAGGGCGCGGACAAGAAGGAAAGAACCGGCATGACCGCCAAGTCTTCCGAGCATAAGGGCAGCGCCGAAAGGGAAATGATCCGCGAGCTGGCCGAGCTTCTCAACGAGACCGGCCTTTCGGAGATCGAAATCGAGAAGAGCGGGCTTAGAATCCGTGTCGCGCGTCAGCTCACCGTCTCCGCCATCGCGGCTCCCGCCATGGCTCACGCCGCTCCAGCGGCAAGTCCGGCGGCAGCACCCGCAGCAGCCGCTCCAGCCGGCGACGGCGCGAGCGATTATTCGAAGCATCCTGGCGCCGTGAAGTCGCCGATGGTTGGAACAGCCTATCGTGCGCCGGAGCCTGGGGCTGCGGCCTTCATCGAGATCGGCAAGCGCATCAATTCGGGTGACACCCTGCTCATCATCGAAGCCATGAAGACGATGAACCAGATACCGGCGCCCAAGTCCGGCACGGTTACTGCCATTCTTTTCGAGAACGGCCAGCCAGTCGAATTTGGCGAGCCACTGGTCATCATCGAGTGACAATGGGGGAGGGAACGGCTGCGGCATAGCAATGTGCGAAATGGGTGCCGGTTCAAGTGACGGCCCTACTTCCCACTTCCTATTCCCAACTCCCTGAAAAGCGCATGTTCGACAAGGTTCTGATTGCCAATCGTGGAGAGATCGCGCTGCGCATCCAGCGCGCGTGCAAGGAGCTCGGCATCTCGACCGTCGCAGTCCACTCGACCGCGGATGCCGATGCGATGCACGTCCGGCTCGCCGATGAAAGCGTGTGCATCGGCCCGCCGCCCGCATCTGAAAGCTATCTCAATATCCCGCGCCTGATGGCGGCATGTGAGATTACCGGTGCGGATGCCGTGCATCCTGGCTACGGCTTCCTGTCGGAGAACGCGCGTTTCGCCGAGATCCTGGAAGAGCACAACATCGCATTCATCGGGCCGACGTCCGAGCACATCCGCATCATGGGCGACAAGATCCAGGCCAAGGAGACGGCCAAGTCGCTGGGCATTCCTGTCGTTCCTGGTTCAGATGGCGGTGTTAAGAACGAAAAAGAAGCGATGGCGGTTGCCAAGGAGATGGGCTTTCCCGTGCTCGTCAAGGCGGCTGCCGGCGGCGGCGGCCGCGGCATGAAGGTTGCCCAGAGGCCGGAAGATCTCGGCAATGCGCTGGCAACGGCGCGAGCGGAGGCGAAGGCTGCGTTTGGCGACGATGCCGTCTACATCGAGAAGTACCTGACCAAGCCGCGCCACATCGAGATCCAGGTTTTCGGCGATGGGCAGGGCAACGCCATCCATCTGGGCGAGCGCGACTGCTCGCTGCAGCGCCGACACCAGAAGGTGTGGGAAGAAGCGCCCTCGCCGGCGATCAATGAAGCCTCGCGCAAGAAGATCGGCGAGACGGTGGCGGATGCCATGCGCAAGCTCAAGTATCGCGGCGCGGGCACCATCGAGTTCCTGTTCGAGGATGGCGAGTTCTACTTCATCGAAATGAACACGCGCCTGCAGGTGGAGCATCCTGTCACTGAAGCGATTACGGGTATCGACCTGGTGCTGGAGCAGCTCCGCGTCGCTTCGGGTGCCCAGCTGACGCTGAAGCAATCGGACATTACTTTCTCCGGCCACGCCATCGAATGCCGCATCAATGCAGAGAATGCGCGCACGTTCCGCCCGTCTCCCGGCAAGATCACGTACTGGCACCCGCCTGGCGGACTGGGCGTCCGTGTCGACTCCGGCGTCTATCAGGGCTATACGATCCCGCCCTACTACGACAGCCTCATCGGCAAGCTCATCGTGCATGGCAAGACGCGCAACGAGTGCCTGATGCGCCTGAAACGCGCGCTCGGCGAATTCGTCATCGACGGTATCGAGACAACGATACCGCTGTTCAACGAGTTGATCCGCCAGCCCGACATCGCCAATGGTCTCTACGACATCCACTGGCTTGAAAAGTTCCTAGGCAAGCAGCCCTGAGGTCCGCCTCAGCGTACTGGCACCTGGTGGCGAGATCATTCCTAACGGCGTTCGGCTGGGCGATGTACCGCGCGACGAACGAACCGACGATCCTGCCTGTCTCACAACCGCCCGTGCATTCCAGACCCATGATGCAGATGAAATTCTGTCATTCGCTCTAAATAGAGAGCTTCAGACTTACGTTGAAATGATCCAGATTTCTTCGCTCACGCAGCTAAACCTAGCTATCGCTCGGGCTGCTCGGCGGGGGCGGCACAAAGCTGCTTGGCCGCAGTCGCGGCCTTAATGATTCCGCCTTGGTCGGGATCACTCTAGAGATTGGAATTCTCGCAATTTGGAGTACCGGGCAAAAAACAACCGGCGGACTAAGACCCGCGCCGTGGCTTCCAGGCACTTCCCTGCCCCTTCACCGCCTAATAGAATGTTCCCGAGGAGATGCGCCGCGCCGGTATCGCAACCGCCCCAAGGGTTGTTGCGTGCTCATGTACGTGAAGGCCTTGGCGCTCATCACTGAAGCGCAAGGGAATTGCGTCGCCCATGACGTCGCGCGACGACATCATCGTCGAGATCACGCCGCAGGTGCTGCTGAAGGCCTATTCGTGCGGCATCTTTCCCATGGCCGAGAGTGCGGAAGATCCCGCGCTCTACTGGATCGAGCCGCAGCATCGCGGCATCCTTCCCCTCGACGCCGTACACGTACCCCGCAGGCTTGCACGCACGGTCCGCACGACACCTTTCGTCGTGCGCATCGATCACGATTTCGAGGGAACAGTCGAGGGATGTGCAGCTTCGCGCGAAGGCCGGCGCTCGACCTGGATCAACTCCCGTATCCGGTCGCTCTACCGTGAGCTCTTCGCGCTTGGCCACTGCCACACGGTCGAGGTCTACGACCGCAATCGGCTGGTCGGCGGTTTGTACGGCGTGACGCTCGGTGGCGCATTCTTCGGCGAGAGCATGTTTTCGTATGAGCGCGATGCCTCCAAGATTGCATTGTTGCATCTGATAGCGCGGCTCGTTGCCGGTGGTTTCACGCTGCTCGATACGCAGTTCGTTACAGAGCACCTTCGTCAGTTCGGCACCATCGAGGTGGAGCGCGATGCTTTCCAAGTGCTTCTCGATCGCGCACTCAAGGTGATGGCCGATTTCAACCGGCTCGCCCCCAACGCTTCGCCTCGCGAGGTGCTGGCGATATTGCAGCGGCCCGAGGCCGACAACTCATAGCATTGCAAAATAGCGAGGCAGTGCCGCGATGTGGTTCTGCATTATTTGCCGTTGCTGTTCCCCCAGGGACAGCTGCATTCGCGCATCTGCATCATCCTTCGATCATCGGCACGACGCCGTCTACTTGCGGCCGGTTCATTGCGGTCGCGGCATGACAAGCAACTGATGAACTCATCGAAGGAGTAACTACATGACGATCAAGAAAACCCTCGGCTTTGGATCACTGGCTGCGGCCATTGCTGCTGTTGCCCTCGCCGGCTCCGTCGGCACGGCAAGCACTGCTGAAGCTGGCAAGCGATTCCGCCTGCATGTTGGAGGCGGACACCACCACCACTTCCATCATCGCCATTGGCGCCCGCGGTTCTACGTCTATTCCGGCTCGGGCTGCGGCTACTACTACAAGAAGTGGAAGTGGACCGGCCGGAGCTACTGGAAGCACAAGTACTACGACTGCATCTCGTAATCCGTATCAGGGCAAGGCAGTGGTGCTGCCTTGCGTTGCCGAAACGCGAAGCATGTTTCCATACATGCGCTTGATGTCCCCTCGGATGCCATCCGAGGGGACAATTCTTGTTTCGCAATGTTTCATCAACCATCAAAAGCGTTTGAAAAATCACGCTTTCTGAAGCTTGCGCCAGAAGGTCGCTACGACCTCCTGCGCCTTTGCTAGCGGGCGCGCTGCGACTAGTGTGCGCCCGCCCTAGGCCGTAAAGGCGAAGGGAAAAAGCAGAGGGCACGAGGGATTAACGACTAGAGGTGAGTTTTAGTATGAGCATCCTGAGCAAGGCGAGCGCGCTCGTCTTGGCAACTGCCTTTGCGTTCTGCGCCGCAGTTGCCTTGCCATCCACAAATGCCGAAGCACGCGGTTATACCAAGAGCTCTTCGGCCTCCCACTCGCATCACGTTCGCCGCAAGAAGGCGCATCGCCATGCCAAGCGCCGCCACTCAACACGCCGCCATGTCGCGCATTCGCGCCGTGGCCATGACGTGCGCAAGTCGCGCCGCGTGCGCCATGCACAGCGTTCGCGCCGTCACAGGACTGCATCGTATCGCCGTCACCGCATGAGCCTGGGTGCGACGACAGCAACGCATAGCCGTCGCATGCATCGGTCGCACGGATCATCGGGCAACGTCAGCTGGTCGGCCAGCTCTGGGTGCCTAGATTCAACGCTGCGCGCGATCGTCTATCAGGTCGCCGCCAACTACGGCAGCCTGCGCGTCAATTCCACCTGCCGTAGCCGGGCGCACAACAGGCGCGTAGGTGGTGCCACGCATTCCCACCACATCGGCGGCAATGCTGTCGACTTCCGCGTGTTCGGAAATGTCGGTGCTGTTGCATCGTTCCTGCGCTCACACGGCAGCGTCGGCGGCTACAAGCACTATGGCGGCGGACTGTTCCATATCGATACCGGCCCGCGCCGCTCCTGGTAAGCGGACGTATAATATTCAGCGTGAGTTACGCGCCGGCCGTCAGCCCTGACGGACGGCGCGTTTGCTTTTGGCTGCAGCAACCGGGTTGCTTCGCACGGCGGCCAGGCACAATTGAATCGCTGCATGTTCCGGGAGGAACAGCGCGAAGCCTTCGTCTCGGGCATCCTCAGAACATCGAGAGCGGCCATCGCCCCCCAGGCAACTCTTGAGAGGTGAAGCAGAGCGAAAGGAGTGAATTGAACTGCATCTTTCCGACTTCCTCCCCCTCATGGCTCGGGTGTCCGGCTCCCCCCGTCCTCCCAAGCACCCCCGCGGACACTCGAGCCCACTCCCCCCAGCTCCGGCTGGGGGTCTTTTTTTTGGGGGGCAATGAAAGACGTTCGATCGGCTCAGCCCATGGCTTCCGACTGCTTGCGGCCACGATGACGGCGTTGGTCGATCTGGAGCGACAGGACAGAGAAGGCTATCCATCCCAGATTGAAGAACACTCCGGCCAGCACGACGATTTCACCCGGTATTGGCCCCACCGCCGCGCGTTCGAAAAGTTGAGCGGTGCTCTGCAGCGGCGTTGGATGAATGGCGACCTTGCCATAGTAGGCACATGACTGAATGCCAAGAATCCAAACATAGCTGCGACGCAGGCGACGGCCGAGTGCCGTCACCATCGTGATGTGATGATGAGGCCGCATGTAATCGTCGGCGAGCGTGTTCTGCCAGCCGTCGCCATTCAGCAGGACCTCGCCGCGCAGCATCGGTGCATACATATGCTTTTCCATCCAGCGCGCGCGGGCACGCCAGACGTTGAAGTATCGGTAACGCCGTGCCTCGAACGTGAGAAAAACGATGACAAGCAGGCCGACCAGGAGCAACGGGACCGGCGAGGCCTCCCTGCTGGAAAACGTCACCGACAATGCAATGCCGAGAGATGCCACCGCCCAATTCGTCGTGGCGTCGAGTCGGGTGCGCCAGATCGTCGAACGGTAGACTTCGCCGCGATAGAGATGCGCCAACGCTCCAAGCTCCGCGGCGGAATAGCTCGGAGGCGCCGAACTCTCCTGCACATGCAGCTTGTCTACGGGATCGGGCATACGAACTCCGCCAGACCTGTGGCGATCGCACAGGTGCGGATCGATGATAGCGAAATTGCGCCTAGAGGTTCACAACAGAATGTTGTGCGGTGCGGCATGCTGCACCTTGCGCCGCCCCCGAGGAGCAGCCCGAGCGATAGCGAGGGTTAGCTGCTTGAGAGAAGAAATCCGGATCGTTTCAACTTAAGTCTGAAACGATCTAGCCGGAGACGGACCGCCACAGCTGACCCAATAGGCTCACCACTCCGACCAACATCAATCCGGCTGCGACAACCGCCAGCCGTGCCGTCAGCTCCGAATAGGCCATGCGTGCAAGGCGCGGCGAGCGCAACTCATCCTTCAGCCAGAAGAGGCCAAGTATGAGAGCCATGAGCAAGGCGCCTGACGCGAAATAAAGCATGGCCTCAGTCTTAGCGGCTGTATCACCGCCGGCCTAGATAGGTATGCCTTCCAGCGCAGACAATTCCATGTGCGCGGGCCGACAAAGAATTTGTTCAGTGTCGCGGCTTGAAACCGGGCGCGGCGCTAAGTTCGCGTTGCACCCGAACTCCAGGATCGGACTGAAACGAAGGCCACCGCCAACGCGGCAATGATTTCCAGCCCAGCGGGCAGCAACAGGCTGGCCGACAAGATTGTCAGGGCGCCCAAAAGCAGTGTGTAGCGTTGCATGCCTAGTGCCGCCAGGTAGCGGTCGCGGACAAACCAGATCGCAGCGAGGTAAATGGCGAGTGGTATTGCTACGGCGAGATCGCCTGCGTGCAGGCCCACTTCGGCGTGATGTGTCAGTACTTCGGTCAACACGGTGAAGCCTGCGCCCACCGCCGCGGCAGATGCAAAGACGAAAACGTGACCGTAACCCCAGATGATTGCGCGTGGAAATTCCTGTGTCTCCAGGTGCTCCTCGCGCGAGAAATAGGCCCACCACATCGCGAACGTAATCACCGCTGCACTGATGGCCACATGCAGCAGCGGATCTGCCAACGAGAGTGCTTCGCCCGACTTACGCAACGCGGCCGATGCCGCAAGCAACCCTTCGCCAAGCACGATAATGTTGAGCAGGCCGTAACGCTCGATGATGTGATGACGATGCCACGGCGTATGGATGGCCCTCTCGGCATAGACCGGGACCGACAATTCGAGCACCATGCCCAGCACAAATGCGGCGTTGAAGATCATCGTGCCCGTCGACAACAGGTGAAATAGTGCCGTCCAGTAAACCTGGGCCAACGTGATACCCATGGCGTAGCGCAGCGCGGTGGTCCGATGACCTGGATCACCGCGAGCGGCCGCGAGCCAGAGCGCAACTTGGCCGAGGCGCATTACGACGAACCCCAGCCAGATGAGGTAGATCGGCTTGTTCTCGAAGAGAGCGGAGATCCCCGCAGCCATCATCAGCGCGCCGAAAATGATGACCAGGGTCACAATCCGGAACCACGCGCGGCCATTGTCGTAGGCGGAGGCGAACCAAGTGTAGTTCATCCACGCCCACCAGATGGCAAAGAACGAGAAGGCATAACCGACAAGGCCTTCGCCCGTGTGCCCCGCTGCTATCGCGTGGGCCAAGCCATGGGCAGCCGACGCAATCGCTACCACGCTTGCCAGATCGTAGAAGAGCTCAAGCGGCGTTGCTGCCCGATGGTGCTCTGCGCGATCACGCGGCGTCACCGAAAGAAAGTCACGGGTCATTTTATGGTCCTTGTCCGCATATCGCATTCCCTAGCGACGTCACGCTACAATGCGCACCGCGGCATCACTCCCACTCGATGGTGCCCGGCGGTTTGGAAGTCACATCGTAGACGACGCGGTTGATACCGTTCACCTCGTTGATGATGCGAGTTGCCGTTCGAGTGAGGAAATCGTGACTGAAGGGGAAGCTGTCTGCCGTCATGCCGTCCGTGGAGGTGACGGCGCGCAGGCCGCAGACATGATCGTAGGTGCGCGCGTCCCCCATGACGCCGACCGTGCGGACAGGCAGCAGGACTGCGAATGCCTGCCAGATCTGGTCATAGAGCCCGGCAGCACGGATCTCCTCCAGGTAGATTGCATCGGCCTTGCGCAGGATTTCCAGCTTCTCCTCGGTGATGTCGCCCGGCATGCGGATCGCCAAGCCTGGGCCGGGGAAGGGATGGCGGCCGATGAAGTGCGCCGGAAGGCCCAATTCGCGGCCCAGTGCACGTACCTCGTCCTTGAAGAGTTCGCGCAAGGGCTCGATGAGCTTCAGATTCATGCGCTCAGGCAAACCGCCGACGTTGTGGTGCGACTTGATCGTCACCGAAGGACCGCCGGTGAACGAAACGCTTTCGATGACATCGGGATAAAGCGTGCCTTGCGCCAGAAATTCCGCGCCGCCAACCTTTTTTGCCTCGCGCTCGAACACGTCGATAAAAAGACCGCCGATGATCTTGCGCTTCCTTTCAGGGTCGCTGACACCTTTCAACGCAGAGAGGAATTCCTCACGCGCATCCACATGCACGAGCGGAATGTTGTAGCTCTCACGGAAGAGCGAGACGACCTCTTCCGCCTCGTTCATGCGCAGCAAGCCGTGATCGACAAAGATGCAGGTAAGCTGATCTCCAATCGCCTCGTGGATGAGAACCGAGGCAACGGCGCTGTCGACACCACCAGACAGTCCTGAAATCACCCGGCCCTTGCCGACCTGTGAGCGGATCTTGTCGATCTCGCTCGATCGGAAGTGGGCCATCGTCCAGTCGCCGGGCAGCCCGGTGATGCGGTGGACGAAATTCGAAATGAGGCGTGCGCCATCGGGCGTATGCACGACCTCGGGATGGAACTGCACGGCATAGAGCTTGCGATGCTCGTCGGCGATGGCGGCAAACGGCGCGCCACGCGAAACGGCGACCACCTCGAAGCCTTCTGGCAGCTTGGTCACGCGATCGCCATGGCTCATCCAAACCTGGTGCTTCTCGCCGGGCTTCCAGACACCTTCGAACAGCGCCGAGGGCTTCAGAACTTCCAGCTCGGCACGGCCGAACTCGCGATGGTGGCCACCTTCGACGCCGCCGCCCATCTGCGCCACCATGGTCTGTTCGCCATAGCAGATGCCGAGTACCGGCAGTCCGCTTTCGAAGACCCAGTCGGGTGCGCGCGGTGTACCCATTTCGGTGACGCTGGCCGGGCCTCCCGACAGGATGACAGCGCGGGGCTTCAAGCGTTCAATCGCGTCCTCGGCACTGTTGAACGGCACGATCTCGGAATAGACGCCCGCTTCGCGCACGCGACGCGCAATGAGCTGGGTGACTTGGCTGCCGAAATCGATGATGAGAACGGTTTCTGTCATGGTGTGCCCGATGAGAATTTTGCCGGCTGAGGGATAGCCTTGGGAGGGTGAGACGACCGCTCCAGCCGGATGCTCGTCCTTGCTGAGACAGACCACCGGGGCGCGGGAGCGTCAAGGCGCAGACCTATTTTGCGCAGGGGCTGCACACAGGCTGGAACCCCAAGGTGCGGCTTTTTTGGAATTGTTCTAAAAAATTCGAAGCAGTAGGATGCAACACCGAATGCGGCGCCCACGGACTTCCATGCGGTCCACAAGCACCGCGAGAAATGCCCGCACTGCCGCGAAAGCCCCGATATATGAACGAAAGCACAGTCTTGGTCGTGTTCGTTGCCGCCCTTCTGACGGCGATCGCGACAGGGATAGGCGCGCTGCCGTTCTTATTCGTGCGGGAGATTTCCAAGCGATGGATGTCGCTATCACACGCCATGGCGGGTGGCTTGATGCTGGCGGCCTGCCACAGCCTAATCGCTGAAGGCATAGCGCTCGATCCGGGACGGCTCCTTGTGGGGGTACTCATCGGGCTTGCCGGTATCGTTGTTGGCCACCGGATGGTGGCGAATGGCGATGCCCATGAGATTGCGAACCTGAAGGGGCTGGACGCTCGCAAGGCATTGCTGATCGTGGGGGTGATGACGGCGCATTCCTTCGCGGAGGGCGTGGCGGTGGGCGTCTCTTTCGCGGGTGATGGCGCTCTGGCTGAATTCATTTCGACGGCGATTGCGGTCCACAACATCCCGGAGGGCCTGGCGATCTCGCTCGTGCTCGTGCCGCGGGGAACGCCGGTGTGGCAGGCGGCCCTCTGGTCGATTTTCACAAGCCTGCCGCAACCGCTGATGGCCGTGCCAGCCTATCTGTTCGTGGAGACTTTCCAGCCGTTTTTGCCCATAGGCTTTGGCCTGGCGGCGGGCGCCATGATCTGGCTGGTGTTCTCCGAGTTGATCCCCGAAGCCAACGAACATGAAACACATGGCAACGTCGCCATTGCTGTTACGCTTTCGTTTGCCGCCATGCTAGCGTTTCAATATCTCGTGTTGAAATGACCACTGCGGGTCGGCCCCGCATGCGGCAACTCAGGCCTGGGCCAGTGCGAGCTTCTTTACCGCATCGAGCGTCTTGCTGATCCGGTCATAAATCCAAAAATGCCCGCCGCCATGGACCCGTTTCAACTCGCAGCCCGGGATCATATTTGCTAGGCGGAAAGTCACCTCGCTCGGCACGATGGTGTCTTCGGTTCCCTGCCACAGGCGCGTCGGCGCAGTGATCGCCGCGTAATCGACGTGCCACGGCTCGGCGTAAATTTCCAGATCAGCAATGCCACCGCCGATGCCGTTGTTCGTCGCTTCCAGCGTCATGTCGATGATGCTCGTTACAACTTCCTCGCGTGCAAGCGTCGCGCGGTCCGAGACCGGCAGGGCATGGACAAAAGCGTTGGAAAAAAAGCGTGGCGCGGCACGAAACGATCGCATGGCGATCTCGGCATTGGCGCGCAGGACCCAGGGATGGCGGGGCAGATCGAGGAAAAATGCGCGATGGGCCATGGACAAGTGAACAGGGTCGGGGGACGACCGCGAGGCCACATCGGCAACAGGACCGAGCGGGCTAATCAATCCCAGTGCCGTCACGCGGTCGCGCAACGCGGCGGCCAGCGCCACCGCGTAGGGTCCGCCGCCCGATACCCCGATCATGGCAAAACGCTCGATATGCATGGCATCGGGAATTTCGGCGAAGATGGCTGTTCTGCTGGGCAGTGTCGCGCCGTAGTCACGCGGGGAAAGACCGTAGCCGGGCCGGTCGAACGCGATCAGCCGCAGGCCCAACTCGCGGGCGGGCGCATCCGCGACCTCGAACATCAGCCGGGATGCCGGTGCGCCATGAAGTGCCAGGATGGGATAGCCTGTGGGGTCGCCATATTCGACGACACCGAAGCGTTGGCCCGAGGTTACGGTGACGACCCGGCTGATTCCCATGCGCGAAGGCAGAATCGCTTCCACCGGCCCTCCTTCCCAAACAACAGAGGCGCCAGATTGACCGGCGCCTCATCCAAGTCATGTACCATACCGCTTCGCGGGCCATGGAGCGAGGACGATAGAGCAACCCTCACAAGCGCTTTTCGAAGATCACCTTGCCGTCACCACGACGGTAGAAATCCGGCAGGAGCGCCTGCTGGCGGAAACCCTGGGCAATATAGAAGGCCCGTGTTGCCGCGTATTTCGCGGATGACGACGTATCGGCATAGACGATCCGACCTCCTCGTGTCTTAACCGCCGCCTCCACCTTTCGCATGATAAGATGGCCGATGCCATGACCGCGCACGTCAGACGCCACGGCGATCCAGTAAAGGTCGTGTGAGAGATCGGATCCGGCAATCGGACCAAAGCACGCATATCCGGCCAACTTGTCGGCAACCTCGGCCATGATGAATTCATAGCCAGAGGCCGTGCCCTTCTCGACTCGCTCGCGAACGAGTTCGGCGGCGATCTCGATCTCGTCTGCGGTGAAAAATCCCGTGGCTGCGACAAGGCTGCGCACACGTTCCTCATCGTCCGACGTCACGAATTCGCGCCAGACGATTTGCGTGTCGGAGAAGCGCGCCATTGTGGGAGAGGGCGGTGACTTTGCGCGCGAGGATTTCCGGGTCGGCTCGTGCGCAACCGGACTTGCTGAACCACGCACCAGCCCCTCGAAGAAACTCTTGACGTTGTTGCCAAGAGTGCGCACGCGGTAGCCGCCTTCCTGAACGATGAGCGTCGGATAGCCTTCGGCGCCGATCATGCGGCCAATTTCCGCGAAGTCAGCCGGACCGTTAGACCACGTACCCGTTGGATCACCCTTGGCGGTATCGAAACCCGCCGACACAACGAGAAAGGCTGGATCGAAGCGACGCACGATCTTGAGAGATTCGGTCAAGGCGGCGCGATACTGCTCAGGCGTCAATCGTTCGGGCAAAGGCAGATTGAAATTGTAGCCGGCGCCGCGGCCTGCGCCCGTCTCGTCCTTGAAGCCGGAGAAATAGGGATAGGCGAAGCTTGGATCACCGTGGATCGAAACGGTCAGAACATCCTTCCTTTCATAGAATATGTCCTGTTGACCGTTGCCGTGATGATAGTCGATGTCCAGGATGGCAATACGCCCGTAGCGCGACAGGAACTGGGCAGCGATCGCCGCATTGCAGAAGTAGCAGAAGCCGCCGAAGACATGACGCTCGGCGTGATGGCCCGGTGGACGCACGAGAGCGTAGGCGAGCTTGCGGCCTTCCAGCACCTTGGAGGCTGCCGTCAATGCGCAATCAACGGCGGCGCGTGCTGCAAGGTAGGCGCTCTGGTTCAACGGCGTGAACGTGTCGATGCAGTAATAGCCTGCGAGCACCGTCTGGTCCTTGGGCGGCCTGTTGGGATTGCGCAGGGGGAAAACGTAAGGGTAGATCGATTTCTTGTTGCCGGCCATTTCAGAGGCCCGTCGAATGTAGTCGACCAGCTTGGCGTCATGCACTTCGAGGATCAGGCGGTCGGGGAAATGCAGCGGTGGCACCCGCTGGAACAGCTGAGTTCCCTCCAGCTCCGCCATGATGGCGCTCACGCGGATTGGGGCTTCGACGTAGCCGCGGTCATGGACGTGATGGATGGCGTGCCCATCGTGGGTGACAAGCGCGATCGGCGCTTGATGCGAAGGCGGGGGCGCTGCGACCGGCTTGCGGCGCTTTGCGTAGCGGGGTTCGCGCAGCCGGATCGGATCATCGACGACAGAATTGACAACCATCTCGACGTATTCGGGCGTGCAAACGCCGGAGTACGCACGCTCGAGGATTGCCCGAAACACGCGGCGCACCTGCGCAAGTCCCGGCAGCTCCGGCCGGCCCAGCGGATCGAGAACCAGGAAGGGAGGATTCGTCGTGCCCGGCGTTACTGGTGTCTCGTAGAGCGTGTTGATGATCGGACGGGCGCCATATCGCTCGTAGAATGCGAGACGACGCGCATTCTGCTTGCGCACCGCCTCGTCGGGAGACAGGACGGGATCGTCCGGCAGACACTCGAAATATAGCCCATGGGCGCCCAGCGCGATCGCATCTTCGCGCACGCGCTCGTAGAGTGCTGCACCCGTACCCCGTCCGGTGCCGCCGACAGAAGCTGAGATGATTTCCAGGTAGCAGAAGCCGATGTCGGGTGCGTGCAGAAGCTGCGCCATGCCCAGCACCTTGCCGTTCGACCCTTCCGCCACGAACAGGCGGCCGACGAACTTGTATTTCAGCGGGTTCGCCAGCAGATCGGGGAGGCGGTCGATGTCATCCTGTCCCATGCCCGGGAACTGCGTGCGCATGATGCGCTGCGCCTCTGCGATGGCCGCCTTGTTGATCGGGGTCGTCGCATCCTGAACTTTGCGGATCAAAAACATGTGGTGGTGCGGTCTTTCAAGTAACGGCGTGCGCACCGCCGTGGCGGCGAGCGCACGCGAGGATACGGCCTATCAGTTCATCATATGTCATACCGGCCTGCCGTGCTGCCGCGGCAAAACCGGCATCAGGCGACAGACAGGGATTGGCGTTGGCTTCGAGAATGTAGGCGCGCCCTGTCGCGTCAACGCGAAAGTCAATGCGGCCGTAACCTGCCAGGCCAAGGGTGTGCCACGCTGAACGGGCGAGCCGTTCCAATTCGTCCGCCAGATCCCCTTCACTCACCGCGTCGATGAAGTGGCGCGGCGTGTTGTTGTAGGCGAAGCTGTCGGGCTGCCACTTGGCCTCGTAGTCGACGATACGCGGGCGGTCCTCGTCGTAGCCCTCGAAGGCGATCTCGGCGATGGGCAAAACCTGCGGCGTGCCGCTCTCGTCATCGAGCAGGGAAAGGTTGAACTCGCGGCCAGCGATGTAGGCTTCGGCGAACCAATGTCCACCGAAACGCGCGGCGCGCACGGCGATCTCGTCTCCAACCCGTTCGCTGGGGACCACGGACTCGCTGTCGATGCCGAAGGACGCATCCTCAGTCAGCGATTTGACGATGAACTGCGCTCCTGATGTGGCCGGGGTGCTGGCGTCCCAATCTGCCGGGACCGGAAGGCCGGCGGATGCCAGAAGGCGTTTTGTCAGGCGCTTGTCTGTTGTCACCGCGATAGCCGCCGCTCCTGACCCAGTGAAGGCGAGGCCGGCGTGCTCCATGACCGCAGGCGCCAAGTGAATCAAACGGCCATCGCCGTCCAAAGCTTCGACCAGATTGAAAATAGTCGGCGCACCGTCATCATCCGAAGCATTTTCGTCCGGCTGCGCTAATCCTGCGAGAGGTGAAAGATCAAGCGATACGGCCATTGTGTCGACGGTGCAGCCGAGCCGCGCCAGCGCGCCAGCCACCTCGCGCACCTGATCGAGCGTGTCCTGCTCATCCGGGCGTGTGGCGTCAAGCACGCCATGGGCAATGACGACATGGCCTTGTATGTCATCCCTGCCTTTGGCTGGGGCCGGGGCGGTCATCTGGAGGCCGACTTCAGCGTCGATCCGGATTTGTTTGGTGCGGATGGCGCATTGGCGTAGCGCGCGGTGGCGTGACGCAGGATCTCTTCAATCAGATCATCGTAAGCAAAGCCGTGGAGGCTGGCGAGGATCGGCAGATCGGAATGGCTGGGGTGCAGGCCAGCGATCGGGTTGACCTCAAGGAATACCGGCTCGCCGGTGGTGTTGGAGCGCAAGTCGTGGCGGGCGGCGTCGCGGCACCCAAGAGCGCGGTGCGCGGCTAGAGCGTGCGTTGCTGCGCGCGAGGCCTCTGCGTCGTTCGCCTTGCGGTATTCCACGAGACGCTCGCACTCTTCCTTGTTGAGGTAGGAATAGACACCAGCATCGGCGCCAGCCTGCGTCAGCAAGACGATTTCCATCACGCCTACGACGCGGGCATCCTCGCCCGTACCGAGAATACCGACGGTGAATTCGCGGCCGGGAAGATAGCTCTCGATCAGTGCGGGCTGGTTGTACCGCGACAGGATCGAACGCGCGGCGTCCTGCAATTGGGCGGGGGTCGTCACCATCGACGCCTTCTCGCAGCCCTTGCCGGTGCCTTCGGCCAGCGGCTTCACGAACGCGGGATAATGCGTCCAGCCGGAGAGATCCTGCCCATCGCGCTCGTAGACCAGAAACGGTGCGGTTGGCACACCGGCATCGCGGACGATGCGCTTGGCAACCGCCTTGTCGAGCGTCACCGCCATGGTCAGCGGATCGGAGAAGACATAGGGCTGCTCGAACAGTTCGCACAATGCCGGCACCTGGGCTTCGCGCGAGCGTCCCTTCAGGCCTTCAGCGATCGAGAAGACGAGATCGAAGCGCTCGCCACCGTTGAAGCGCCGCGCCAGATCCCGCCCATGGCCGACGCGCACGACCTGATGGCCGAGGCGGCTCAGCGCCGCCTCGATCGCCTCGATCGTCTCTATGGAGTCGAACTCGGCCGTTTCCTCGTCGGAGTAGCCCATTGCGCGATACTGGTCGCGCAGGTCGTAGACAAACCCGATACGCATCACACCGTGGCCTTGCCCTTGCGCGCCTTCGGCTGACGGTCGGCGCCGACCGTGCCGCCGGGGTCCTTGTAGCGATAGGTGTTGCCCTCGAAGTTGCGCAGGACGACGTCCTCGCCATCACGGCCGACCAGATAATCGGGTACGACCGGGATCTTGCCGCCGCCGCCAGGCGCGTCGATGACGTAGTGCGGCACCGCGTAGCCGGTGGTGTGGCCGCGAAGACCCTCGATGATCTCCAGCCCCTTCTCGACCGGCGTGCGGAAGTGGGACGAGCCGGTGATCGGGTCGCACTGGTAGAGGTAATAGGGCTTCACCCGGCGCATCAGCAGGCCATGGTAGAGCGACTTCATCGTCTCCACCTCGTCGTTGATGCCCTTCAGGAGCACCGTCTGGCTGCCCAGCGGAATCCCGGCATCGGCGAGCCGCGCGGTCGACTCCGTTACCTCCTTGGTCAGTTCTGTGGGGTGGGTGAAGTGGATGCTCATCCAGAGCGGATGCATCTTCTTCAAAATACGTGTCAGGTTCTTGGTGATGCGCATGGGAAGAACGACCGGGACCTTGGTGCCGATGCGCAGGAACTCGACGTGCTTGATCGCCCGCAACCTCGTCAGCAGGTATTCGAGAGGCTCGTCCGCAAGCGTCAGCGGATCGCCGCCGGACAACAGGACGTCACGGATCTCGGTGTGCGCCTCGATGTAGGCCAGCGCCTTCTCCCACTGGCTTTTGGAGAAGGTGTACTCGCCACCGGCGTTACCGACCATGCGCGAGCGGGTGCAGTAACGGCAATAGGTCGAACAGGTGCCTGTCACCAGGAACAGAACGCGGTCGGGGTAGCGATGAACGAGCCCGGGAACGGCTGCGTCATGATCCTCGCCCAGGGGATCATCGGCCTCGCCCGGGGTCTTCAGATACTCGGTGCCGACCGGAATGTGCGTCCGCCGGAGCGGGTCGTCGGGATCATGCCGGCTCATCAAGCTGGCGTAATAGGGCGTAATGCCGACCGGCAAAGAGCCCTTGTGGCGCAGAATGGCCTCACGCTCGTCGTCCGACAGGACGAAAAGGCGCTCCAACTCGGCCATGGTGCGGATGCGCTTGCGGAACTGCCAGCGCCAGTCGTCCCATTCTACGGGCGTTGCATCGGCAAAGTATTTCCGTGCAAACGCGCGGGTCTGGGCGCCAATCGGAAACCGGGGCGCATGGGCAACGCGCGGCAGCGGCTCCAGCGGCAAAGGCATGCCGGGAGCGGTGGACAGCGAAATTTCAATTTGGAAGGGGATGTTCGTATGTGCCGCATCGCCGCGACTTGGAGGCTCTGCGCTCTCCGGTGACAGAATCTTCATCTGCCATTTGTCTCCGTGCCCGCAGTGCCGTCTGGCGACAATCGCCATCCTGCGCCCTCATGCGGAACGAGGCGAGATATTCGTGCGTCGTTTACGTTTTGCAAGTGGTCATCAGGCTTTCGCACCATCAAATCTTTTACAGATCTAGAAATGTTTCCCAGTTGCAACGCCGGGGTGGCGCCATTGCTTCGGCCTGCACAATGAGTGTTCACGCCCCGCAGGCCAAAGCTGTGGGTGTTTTCATCCACAAGTACCTGGGGCGATGTGAGATCCGGCGGCCTTGGTTCACCGCCGTTGCAAAACCGGCGTGGCTTCACCGAACCTCAATTTTTCACGGTTAGGATTTCGTCAGCGTTAGAAAAGCGTAAACAAGGGTTCCTGCGAATGACGACCGCCGCGCTACGGACGATGGCCGAGGGGGGCAGCCGCCTCGCGCGCTCTCACGGGCTCGTCCTCTGGCTCTACGCCGCCACAATGTTTCTTTCAGCCCTGTTGCTGTTCTCCATCCAGCCACTGTTCGCCAAGATGATCCTGCCGACGCTGGGCGGGTCGCCCTCGGTCTGGGCGGTGTCCTTGTGCTTCTTCCAGGCGGCTCTGCTGGCGGGTTATGGCTATGCGCATGTGCTCAACCACTTCGCCAAGCCCCAGTACGCCCCCTTCATCCACATTGCCCTGATGGCTATCGCGGCCCTGATGCTGCCGTTCGGGCTGCCGGCAAACATGGAGCCGCCGACGGGAGACGCCTATTTCTGGCTCATTGGCGTGCTTACGATCGGGGTCGGCCTGCCGTTCTTCGCGGTTTCGGCCAATGCACCGCTGCTGCAGGCCTGGTACGCCCGGTCCGGCCACCCGCATGCGCGCGACCCCTATTTCTTGTATGGCGCGTCCAACCTCGGTTCGCTGCTGGCGCTCCTTTCCTATCCAGTGCTGATCGAGCCGCTGCTCGGACTTGGCCAGCAGGCCGACATCTGGACTGGGGGGTATTTCCTGCTCGCGGCCGCCATTGCGAGCTGCGGCTACCTGCTGGTTTCGAGCTGGTCACGTCCGGCGGAGGGAGACTTCGAAGCGGCCAAAAGCGAAGCGGAAGCGGCGCCCGTCACCTGGGCCGCGCGAGCGTCTTGGACGCTTTATGCGTTCGTTCCGTCCGGCCTGCTCGTTGCCTTCACCAGCTATGTGACAACCGACATCGCTTCGGCGCCGTTTCTATGGGTGACGCCGCTGGCGGCCTTCCTGCTGACGTTCGTGCTCGTTTTCCGCGAAAGGCCGCTGGTGCCATACCGTGCGCTGCTCGTCGCTCAACCGATCCTGTTCACCACGCTGCTGCTGACGATCTCAGCTCCCAAAATCAGCGAATGGGTGGCCCTGCTGCTCCTGCACGCGCCGCTGTTCCTGGTGACAACGCTGATCTGCCACAAGCAGCTCTACGACGCCCGCCCGGCGAGCGCGCACCTGACGCAGTTCTATCTGTTGATGTCGTTTGGCGGCGTACTCGGCGGCATCTTCGCCGCGATCGTGGCGCCGCAGATCTTCAACTCGACTTACGAATATCCGCTGCTCCTGCTGATCGGCATCGCCTGCCGGCCGGATGTGCAACGCGCACTCTACCGGACCGCAAGCCGCGCGGCCGCACGGAATACCGCGATCATCTCCGCAAGCCTGGTGCTGGTGTTTTTGGTCGTCAATCACCTGACGACGGGGCTCACCGCCCGCGCAACGGGCCTTGTGGTCATCATCATCTCCGCGCTCTTCATGTATATCGACCGCAAGCAGACCCTGGCCAAGCTCGTGCATGCGGCCGCCATGGTGGCTGCCGTCTCCATCCTGCCGTCGAGCATCAACCGCGGCTATTCGGAGCGCAGCTTCTTCGGTGTCGTCCGGGTGGCAGATTCAAACGACGGCAAGCTGAGGCTGCTCATGCACGGCACGACCGTGCATGGCGCGGAGCACATCGCGGACCTGGCGCCTGGTGTTACGACTGCGCCGCGCGCGGTTACCTATTACTACGCGGGCAGCCCCATGCGTGAGGGCGTCGATGCCGCCCGCAAGGCCACCGGCAAGCTAGACGGCGGCCTCAATGCCGGCGTCGTCGGGCTCGGCGCGGGTTCCATGGCGTGCGCGGCCAAGGCAAACGAGAACTGGCGCTTCTACGAGATCGACCCGGTCGTCGTTAAGGTGGCCATGGACCCCAAGCAGTTCACGTTCATGACCCACTGCATGCCGAAACCCGACATGGTGATGGGCGACGCCCGCCTGACGCTGGCGCGCGAGCCTAAAGCCAAATTCGACTACCTGCTAATCGACGCCTTCTCGTCCGACACCGTGCCTGTGCATCTGATGACGCGGGAAGCGTTCTTGATGTTCCTCGACAAGGTGGCACCGGACGGCATCCTGGCGATGCACGTTTCCAACCGCTATATGGATCTTGTTTCCGTCCTGGCCTCGACGATCCCAACGATCCCTGGCGCTCATGCGGCGATCGCGGTTGGCAAGCCGGCGCGCTCCAGCCTGGAGTCGATCCCCAGTAAGGTCGTGTTCGTGTCACGGTCGGAGAAAGCGCTCGGAGAAGTCCTCGCATGGCCTGACGCGCTACCGCTCAAGGCAACCGACGTGGCGCCGTGGACAGACGACTATTCCAACGTCGTCTCCGCGATCTGGCGACTACAGATGCAGAACTGATTGCCACGCTTTAGGAGCGGCGGAAAACGAGCCAACGGGCGGGCGGGGTTCACGTCCCAGCCGTTCGCACCAATACCGAGAGGAAGAAGCCATCGGTGCCGTGGCTTGCCGGGGTCAACTGCAGCGTACCACTGGTGAGGCCGTCCGCAGAGGCTGGCGGCTCGCCCGGCAAACATTGCCGCCAGACATCGGCAATCGGCTGCACGGCAAAACCCGGGTGAGCGGCTATAAATTCGGCAACGCGATCGCCGTTTTCTTCCGGAAGGATCGAACAGGTCACGTAGACGATGCGGCCGCCGGGCTTCACCAAATCTGCTGCTTGTGACAGCACGGCATCCTGATCGGCAATCCGCTGGACCAGAGCTTCAGGCTTCAGGCGCCATTTGGAATCTGGCCGCCGGCGCCATGTCCCCGAACCGGTGCACGGCGCATCGACTAGCACCACGTCGAACCGCGCGCCCAGCGCTGTCAGCGCTTCTTTATCGCCGCCGTCCATCACCTGGACGTTGCGCGCGCCCGCGCGCTGCAGGCGCTCAAAGATCGGCCGGAGCTGACGGCGATCGGCATCGTAGGCATAGATCTGTCCGGTGTTCTGCATGGCAGCGGCCATGGCCAGCGTCTTGCCGCCCGCACCCGCGCACAGGTCCAGCACCTGCTGGCGCGGCCCCGCGCAGGTCAAAGCTGCCGCGATCTGGCTGCCTTCGTCCTGAACCTCGAACCAGCCCTTGCCGTGTGCGGCATCGGCCTCGACGTGGGGCGCACGCTGGGCTCCCGCAGGCGGAGCGATGCGAATGCCGACGGGAGACAGCGGCGTGGGCACAGGATTGTGACGGGCAAGCGCGCGTAAGACCCGGTCGCGGTCTGCCTTCAGGAGATTGACGCGCAGATCGATCGGCGCGCGCTCCGCCATCGCCTCGCCTTCGGCCACGAGCCTTGAGCCAAACGCGCGCACGAGCGAGGGGCGCAGCCAGCCAGGAAAATCCGCGCGGATGTCATCGTCCGTGCCTGGGGCAAGCTCAGAAGCCATGCCTTGCGCCTCGACATCGGTCACAGGGTCAGGCGCATGCACATCGCCAACTTTGGTGGCCGCCGCGATTTCCTCGGGCTGCATACCAAGCGAGCGGCTCGCGCCGGCCAGGACGAGCGCGCGCGGTGTGTCACTGCCCATTCGTGCCGCAAGTGAGCGGCGGCGGCGCAAGACGTCGAACACGAGTGTGCCGATTGCCGCCCTGTCACCGGAACCAGCGAAGCGGTGCGTGCGTCCCCAGTCGGCAAGTGCCGTCGATGCCGGGCGATGCTCGCGTTCGATCGCTTCCAACACCTCGATTGCAGCCCTGAGGCGCCCGCCCGCGCGCATGGCTCACGCACTCCCGGTGGCAAGGATGCCGATCGCTAGATAGATCCAAAGCGCGGCCAAAATCATAAAGCCGCCGACATAGACCTGGAAGCGGCGCAAGACGTTGTTGTGGGTGACGTGGATGTAGGCATGAACCAGGCGCAGCGCGACGAACGCCCAGGCAAGGACAACGACCGCATAGTCGACACGGCTCGTGACGATCGCCAGCAGCGCGGCAATATAAAACAGAACCGGAAGTTCAAGCTGATTGTTGAAGGCGTTGGCAATCTGCTTGATGCGGTCGGACCACGCATCCGAACTCAAGGCGACGTCGCGCAGCTTGACTTCACCGCGCGAAGCAGCCACGGCGCGCGCACGGCCCAGCCACAGCAGCAGAGCGAACGTGAGCGCGATCTGGACAAAGACCGCGCCGAGAAGCAGCTTGGTCTCAATCATGCGCCGCCCGGATAGTTCGGGCTTTCGCGCGTGATCGTCACGCCATGGGTGTGGCTTTCGCGCATGGCCGCAGGTGAGATCCGGACGAACTGTGCCTTGGCTTGCAGTTCGGGAATGGTCGGCGCGCCGCAGTAGCCCATGCCTGCTCTCAGACCGCCGACGAGCTGATGCAGCACCGCATCAACCGGGCCCTTGTAGGGGACTTGTCCCTCGATACCTTCCGGCACAAGCTTCAGTGTATCGCGCACCTCGGCCTGGAAATAACGATCCGCCGAACCGCGCGCCATGGCGCCGACCGAGCCCATGCCGCGGTATGACTTGTAGGTGCGTCCCTGATAGAGATAGGTTTCGCCCGGTGCCTCGTCAGTGCCGGCCAGGAGCGAGCCCACCATGACGACGTCGGCGCCGGCCGCAATAGCCTTGGCAATGTCGCCGGAAAACTTGATGCCGCCGTCTGCAATGATCGGGACGCCGCGCTTGTGAGCTGCCTCGGAACAATTGGAAATCGCCGTCAGCTGCGGCACGCCAACACCGGCGACGATGCGCGTGGTGCAGATCGAGCCCGGGCCGATGCCGACCTTGACGCAGTCGGCACCCGCATCGATGAGCGCCTCGGTTGCTTCGGCGGTGGCGACGTTGCCAGCCACGACCTGCACCGAGTTGGACAGCTTCTTGATGCGGGTGACGGATTCAAGAACGCGGCGCGAATGGCCGTGTGCGGTATCGACCACGATCAGGTCACAGCCCGCCGCGATCAGGCGTTCGGTGCGCTCAAAGCCATCGTTGCCGACGGTCGTGGCGGCGGCGACGCGCAGACGGCCCTGCTCATCCTTGCAGGCGTTGGGATGCTTTTGCGCCTTCTCGATGTCCTTGACCGTGATGAGGCCAATGCAATGGTAGTCATCGTCGACAACCAGCAGTTTCTCGATGCGGTGCTGGTGCAGCAGACGGCGTGCTTCTTCCTGTGCCACGGTGCGCTTGACCGTGATGAGCTTGTCCTTCGTCATCAGCTCCGACACCGGCTGCTCCAGATTGTTGGCGAAGCGGACATCGCGGTTGGTGAGGATGCCGGCCAGACGGCCGGTCTTGTCGCCGTTGCGCGCGGGCTCGACGACCGGAATGCCGGAGATGTCGTACTTTGCCATGAGAGCCAACGCTTCCGACAACTTGGCATTGGGCGGAATGGTCACGGGATCGAGGACGATGCCGGACTCATACTTCTTGACCAGCCGGACGTGCTCGGCCTGCTCCTCGGGCGAAAGGTTACGGTGGATGACGCCAATGCCGCCGGACTGCGCAACGGCGATCGCCAGCCGCGCCTCCGTCACCGTATCCATGGCCGATGAGATGATCGGGATATTGACCGAGATCGACTTGGTGATGCGCGAGGAGACATTGACCTCTCCCGGCATCACATCCGACGCGCCGGGAACCAGCAGCACATCGTCGAAGGTCAGGCCAACCCCAGATTCCCCGTCGATTTGGCGCAATGCCATGCGTCGTCTCCTTTGCAAGCGGTCTGGATCTGGGCTGGGCGACAGGGGCCGACATGGCCGTCGCAGGCCGCGGAATCCTCGTGTCGCAAGGCCTATATCACCCTGCTCGATGAGTTGGAAGTGAGGGCAGCGTCTCGACATGGCCGGAGCGGACCAAGTTGCGGCCAATGAGCCTCACGGGCAGACGAAAAAGGCGCCACGAGCGGGCCGCGGCGCCGGGAAGTTCAGCGTAGATCGTGGCCGGATGGATCCATTTTGCCGCATCCGCCTCGATATCGGCCAGCAGTTACGCGATGGCGCCCACGACGTTCCTGGAGGTCTTTCCGCCGTCACCAAGCGGTGCGGTAGCCGGCATGAATTTGGCCCGGCGGCATCATTCGCTGGAGATCCCATCCTGACGCCGTCCCTTGAAACCTGTCGCCAGGACATAGAGTTCTGCAGAATCGGAACGGCTCGCCGGTGGTTTGACATGCCGCACCACGCTGAAGCTCTGCTTGAGGAGATCGAGCAGGTCGCGCTCGGTGCCCCCTTGAAACACCTTGCAGAGGAAAGCGCCTCCGGGCGCCAGCACGTCGACTGCAAAGTGCGCCGCCGCCTCGGCCAATGCCATGATGCGGAGATGATCGGTCCGGGTGTGGCCAACCGTGGGCGCCGCCATATCCGACAACACGAGATCGGCACCGCCGCCGCGCAACAGCGCCTTGAGCTGCGCTTCCGCCGTTTCGTCGGTGAAATCGAGTTTGAGCAGGGTGACGCCGGGCAGCGGTTCGACATCCAGGTAATCAATTCCAATCACCTGTCCTTCGCCGGAAACCGCGCCAACCTTTTCAGCGGCGATCTGGCTCCAGCCTCCGGGTGCCGCGCCAAGATCGACAACGCGCATGCCAGGCTTCAACAGCCGGTACTTGTCGTCGATCTCTTTCAACTTGTAGGCCGCGCGCGAGCGCATGCCCTCGTCCTTGGCAGCCTTCACGTACGGATCGTTCAACTGGCGTTCGAGCCAGCGCGCGGAGGAGACAGAACGCTTGCGCGCCGTCTTGACTTTCACCTTCAGCTGGCGCCTGCCGCCATCCGGACCGCTGGGACCGCCCGGCTTACCCTTTTTTGTCATCTCAGAATTTACCTGTTGCAGTGCGCCGACGTCAGCCGCGCCTTCCGCCACCGCCGCGCCGGCGCCGACGGCGGCGCGCGCTGCGGATCACACCGTCCTCGCTCATCAACTGCATGAGGATGCCCTCGCGCAACCCACGGTCGGCAACCCGCAGCCGGGGAGCTGGCCACATGCGCATCAAAGCCTCCAGGATGGCACACCCTGCAAGCACCAGGTCGGCACGGTCTCGGCCGATGCAGGGTTCGGCGACGCGCTCGGAATAGTTGCGTGCCAACAAGTCGTAGACCACATCACGCGCCGCCTGCGCGTCGAGCCAGCAGCCATCGACACGGTTGCGGTCATAGCGCGGCAGGCCGAGATAGACTCCAGCAACCGTCGTCACCGTACCGGACGTGCCAAGCAAATGCCGTGTGCCGCCGCTGATCCTGTCGGCGAAGCGATGCTGCCGCTCCCACGGCTCCAGCATGCCCATGACATGCTGGACCATGGCCTCGAAAACGTCCTCGGTCACATAGCGGCCGCCGAAGCGCTCCGCCAGCGTGACGACGCCAACCTGCAGCGATGTCCAGGCCACCATCGCTTTCTGCACGACGGCGCGCCCCAGCGGTCCGGTGCGCGAACCGGCTGGAATGCTGGAAAGATCGAGCCAGGCGAGTTCTGATGATCCGCCGCCGATGTCGAAGACCAGAA
Source organism: Hyphomicrobiaceae bacterium (assembly GCA_020442165.1). Classification (GTDB taxonomy): domain Bacteria; phylum Pseudomonadota; class Alphaproteobacteria; order Rhizobiales; family Hyphomicrobiaceae; genus JAEUMD01. Next base: position 45,747 of record JAGRKV010000027.1, read on the forward strand.
CATGGTCGGTCTCGGGATCGATCAGCGATGCACACCCGGCAACGGCCAGACGCGCCTCGCCCTCGCGGCTCAAGATTTCAATCTTCAGACCCGTCTTGTGGTGGACCTGATCGAGGAACTCCGCTCCATTGGTTGCGATCCGGCAAGCTTCGGTCGCCACCAGCATGGCGCGGCGAACCCCATGACGTTCGATCTTGTGGGCGCAGACCTTCAGCGCCTCAATCGTCCTTGCCATCGCGGCGTCCGACAGCGCGCCACTATGACCGACGCCTTCGCCAAGTCGAATGATCCGCGAGAATGCATCAATGACCTGGAACCCGCGTCGCGATGGTTTGGCGAGAAGTAGCCGGCAGTTGTTGGTGCCAAGATCGAGTGCGCCGTAGACTTCGGCACCGTCGGCCGTACCAGCGTGCACCGGCTGCATCCTGGGCGGCCTCGGAAAATGAGCCTGTGGCTGTTCTCGTTCGTGATGATGGGCCGTGTCCATCCGTTCGCTACTCGCCGAGACAAGCGGGCTGGCGGCAAGACCGTTATGACCGGCGGGATGTGTGGCGGCTGGCAATACGGGTGATGCGGCACTTGCGCTGGCCGATTGGCCCGGCAGCGAGTGCTCTGGCTTGTGAAGGCCGGCGGCCGACGCGCCGTCGTCGTCTTGAAAACCCTCCAAGGGACCCCTTCCCAGCGCCTGGCCGCGTTCAGCATAAAGCGCTGAATGCCTCCTCAGGCGTCTCCTGGTGATGACTTGTCCCCACTGTAGCAGGTCAGTCGCCCGGGTAAAGCAATCCATGTGGGTCTCGGAACCGCAACAAATGCCTTACTTTCGCGGGGGTTTTGAGCAATCAGGTTTCCGCTTGAAAGTCGGACTGTTACAAGCTCCGCTATGTGCTGAAGGCTCAGTCGTGCGCAGCTCATTGCGTTGCAGCTGCCATGCGGGAATTGCGCGCACGGACCCGGACCTGACGCGAATCACACGTGCAGCCAGCGGACCTGCCACATGCCCCTCCGCCACATAACTTGCAGACACACCTCCCCGTGCAGCGCCAAGAGCGCCCTGCGGCTGGCCAGCCACTGCTCACGGGCTGGCGCTTGTGCTGCACTCGGATGGGCGCTTGCAATTTCCTGCGGCACCAACCTGCTGGCACAGCCGAGTGATGCGACAGATGCTGCCGCGCTCATCGCCAATGCCTATCCCAATCACATCGCCAAGATCGAAGCTGGCAAGGTTCATTGGCGCGATGGCACGAGCATGCCTTTCGATGATGGCGGAGGGCCGAAGGCGTTCAAGCACTGGCTCGACGCACCCGATGTTGAGGATATGCTGGACCAACCCTATCCTACTGGTGCTGCCATCACGCCTCCCGGGCCTGACCAGGACCCAGGCCGTGCGCGCAACGCGGAGTTTTTTGCCAAGATCTATGGTGACTGCCGAAAGGGTGAGGTTGCACCGCATCTGGTCGACGTGGTCTGGCTGCCGAAGAAGTGGGGCAGGAAATTAAAGGTGTCGTCGGTGAATGGCGTCGCCCAGCAGCTCGACGCTGTCAGCCGCGCGCTCGACGCCTTGCCGCCGCGTTTCGACCGATACCTGCTTCCTCCGGCAGGGACCTATAATTGTCGCGTGATTGCCGGTACGAACCGGGTTTCGGCACATGGCTATGGCATCGCCATCGATATCGCGACGGCGGCGGCCGACTACTGGCGCTGGACAAAGCCGGGAGCTGACGAGGCGCCCATCTGGCGCAATCGTATTCCGCAAGAGATCGTGGACATCTTCGAGAAGCACGGCTTCATCTGGGGTGGACGCTGGCATCACTTCGACACCATGCACTTTGAATACCGGCCCGAGCTCAATCCACCGTCGCGCGCGGCGGCGCCTGCAGCGCGGCAACCATAAGGGGTGCCGGAAAGCAGGCGCATGGTTCAAAAGGTGCCAATGCGGCGGCTTGCGGGCAGCGGTCCAAGCTGCTATATGCGCGCCTCTGTCCGGCTTGTCCGGGCGCCACCGCGCGCGCACTTGGCGCGACTTGGTGGGGGATAGTTTAATGGTAGAACTGCGGACTCTGACTCCGTTAGTCTAGGTTCGAATCCTAGTCCCCCAGCCA
>JAGRKV010000028.1 GCA_020442165.1 Hyphomicrobiaceae bacterium
GAGTGCAACAACTGCACGGCCTGTATGGCAGTTTGCCCGACCGACGCGCTGGTGTTCTCGTTGCGCCTCAACGACTACCCTGAGCAGGGTCCCGGCCGTCTCGGCCGGCGCTACCTGCGCGAGCAGAGCGGGCGAGAGAGCGAAGCGGCGATGGCTACAGGGGAGGTGTCGCAATGAACAGGCGTCGCTTCCTGAAGAAGGTGACAGGTGGCGCTGCCGTGGCGGCGGGCGCCGCCGCTCCCTACGGCATCTTTGAATTGTTGGCGCCACCCGGTGAGTGGCCGGCACGCAATCGGCTCCGTCCGCCGGGCGCGATCAAGGACGATGCCTCCTTCGCTACCGCCTGCATTGGTTGCGGACTGTGCGGCGAGGTCTGCCCGCCGCGCTGCATCGCCTTCCAGCGCCGCGACGGTGGCATCAAGGTGAACCTGCCCTATATAGACGCCGAAGCCAAGGGCTGCATCCTGTGCGGCAAGTGCATGGACGTCTGTCCAACCGTCGCCCTGACCCCGACACCAGTGCGCGACGTCGACATGGGCATTGCACAGATCGACCGCGCCGCCTGCTATCCCTGGGTCGACCGCGGCGTTTGCGGAGCCTGCGTCACCATCTGTCCACTTGGCGAGGGTGCGATCGGCTTCGACTTCGCCAACATATACCGGCCCGTCGTCAAGAACGGTTGCGTCGGCTGTGGGCTGTGCGTTGAGGTCTGCCCGCATCCGAGCAAGCCCATCTGGATCGTGGACCGCAAGCGGGGGACTGTCGTCCAACACAGCGTGTGATCCGAAGAGAACGACATGCAGCGACGGGATTTCTTCAGGCTGGGTGCGCGAAAGGTTGCAGAAGCCGCCTATGCTTCGGCGCGGGACAAGGCCGCAAGACAGGCAGAAAGCTGGTTCCGGCCGCCGTACGCCCAAGAGGAGATCGATTTCCTGCTCCTATGTACGCGCTGCGACGCCTGTATTGATGCCTGCCCCCACGAAGTATTGTTCCGCCTGCCGGCGCGATGGGGCATCAGCGTTGTCTCCACTCCGGCGATGGACCTGCTCAACAAGGGATGCCACCTGTGCGCCGACTGGCCCTGCGTCAGTGCCTGTGCACCTGGGGCGCTTGCGTTTCCGCCGAATGAAGAATCCGTCAAGGGCGATGACATCGACGATGCCGTCGGTGCCACCAAGCCGCCAGCGCTTGCGCGGGCACGGATCGACCAATCCCGCTGCCTGCCCTATAGTGGACCCGAGTGCGGGGCCTGTGCCCATGTCTGCCCAGTGCAAGGAGCCCTAACCTGGAACGGGCCGAAGCCGCTCATCGTCGAAGAAAAATGCGTCGGATGCGGCCTCTGCCGCCAAGCCTGCATCGTCGATCCCAGCGCCGTGACCGTGGCGCCGCGGCGTATTAACTGTGCGGACGATGCTAGAGAGGTTCGGCATGAATGCCCCTGACACCTGGGCCGGGCTGTGCCGATCAGTCTTGCTGGCCAGCCTAGCCACCACGGCATTCATTGTGCCAACGGAAGGCGTCCGGGCGCACCACGTCCTCGGACGCCCCGCTTACAGCCTCAACGAGGATTCGAACACGCCACCATCAATGCAGATCGAGGCCCGGATCGGGAGCTATTTCATCTCCATGATGGCCTATCCGGCCTTCGTCCGGCCGGGCGAGCCGGGGCGCATCCACCTTTATGCAACTCACGAGAAAACCGGCCAACCCTACACCGGCAAGGTCACCTTCTCCGTCCGCGACGACGTCCTGTTCGGAACAGCCGAGAACGAGAACCTAGGCATCCAACCGCCGGACGACGCAGTCTACCGCCAGGGCATCGTTTTCAAAGAAAAGGGGGAATATATCGTCTCAGCCTTCTTCGAGGCCGGAGGCGAGCCTTACACGATCGATTTTCCGATGACCGTCGGCGATCCGCTGCCGGTGCGATCCCTATTCATCGGCGGTCTGGTTCTGGCGACGGCGCTTTTCCTCGCCTTCGCTGCCCGCGTGTTGAGAGGGAGGAAGCGACGCCGTGTGGCCTGACAGCTTCAGCGGCGGTCTGATCTGTTCCATCGACGGCACCATGCGGATGGTTCATCCCGGCATGCCGTTCGCCTGGGCGATGCTGGTTGTGATCTTCATGGGTCTGGTCATCGCCTGGTCGCTGATCAGCCCGCGGCCGCAGCCGCGCACGCCTTTAGCGCTCTCCCTCGCGGTCGTACCGGGCAGCGGGCCGCTGGTCCGGGCCCTGCTCGCCTCCCACTGGCCCCGGACGCTGCTGCGGATCGTCGTCGCCGCTCTGTTCCTTCTCGCAATTGCCGCGGGCTTCCTCGGTACTCCCATACCCGAGCGCAATCTCGCCACGGTCCTGACCTGGAACGTTTGGTGGAGTCTCGTAATCGTGTCGGTGTTCTTCGTCGGCTCGGCTTGGTGCTCGGTCTGTCCGTGGGAGACGCTGGGTAGCTTTGCCGTGAATCTGCGATTGTGGGGGCGCGCTGTACCCGACCCTGGTCTGGGACTCAAAGTGCCGCGTTTACTTCGCTCACTGTGGCCAGCGGCGGTCTTGTTCGCTGGGTTGACCTGGCTGGAACTGGGATTTGGTATCACCCGCGACCCACGGGCGACCGCAGTGTTGGCCGTCGTAATGGTAGCATTGGTGATTGCGGCACTCGCATTATTCGAACGCAAGGCCTTCTGCCGCTACATGTGCCCGGTAGGGCGCACCATCGGGGCCTATTCTCAGCTTGCCCCGGTGGCGCTGCGACCGGTCGATCCCGACCTTTGCCTGAACTGTGAGACGCTCGACTGCTACCACGGCTCAAGCACCGTGGAGCCCTGCCCGACGTTCCTCACCATGGGACGCCTGCAGCAGAACACCTACTGCCTGTCTTGCACCAACTGCGCGCAATCCTGTCCGAAAGAGAACGTGTCCTGGCAGCTCCGCCCGATGGGCAACGAGGCCCGCCAATCCGCACGCCCGCATCTGGATGAAGCCGGGTTCACTGTTGTGCTGCTTGCATTGACCACTCTGCACGGCGTCAGCATGGTGCCATTCTGGGACAATTGGATCACCGAACTGGCAATGGCAATCGGCGATGGGCAGATGCGGCTTGGCGCCTTTACGGTCGGCATGGCGACCAGTCTGGTGGTTCCCGCCGCGCTGTTCATTTTCGCCGTGGCTGCGACGCGCTGGCTCATGGGATCGGCGGTTTCCTACCGTCGACTGTTTGCCCTGCTCGCATTCGCCGCGCTGCCGGTGGCCTTTACCTACCATCTAGCGCACAATGTCGGCCATGTGATTGGGGAGACCCAAGGGTTCGGCGAGGTTCTCGCCAATCCTTTCGGATCAGCCAGCCTGCCGCTCAGCGCAACGGACAAGCACCTGCGCATGCTCTTGATGCTTGATTGGTATCCAATGATCTTCACTCTGCAAGCAGGATTGATGGCTTTGGGGTTCTGGCTGGCCATCCAGGTCTTGCGCCACCGCGGCGCCAGCCTTGACGACAGCGGCAAGGCTCCAGGCGGCCTCGGTCTCTCCCCCATGCTTGGGTTCGTCGGAACAACTTCAGGGTTCAATCTATGGCTCTTGACGCAGGACATGGTGATGCGACTTTGAAGACCGGCCGCAGTGCCGCTCGATGTCCTCCCCTTGGGACACTTGCGGTATGGCCCAGGGTTTTGCTGCTGGTAGTTCTTCTGATTGCCAGTCCGGCTTCAGCCTTGTCGGGAGGGCGGCTTGTCGATCAGTCCAGCCCCTATCTGCGCCAACACGTCAGCGACGGCATCGACTGGTATCCCTGGGGTGACGCGGCGTTGGCGCAGGCGCGCCGCGAGGATAAGCTGGTGTTCCTGTCGATCGGCTATGCGACCTGCCACTGGTGTCACGTGATGCAAAAGGCCACCTTCGCCGACAGCCGGGTGGTGGAGCTACTCAACAAGCACTTCGTCTCGATACTTATTGATCGGGAGGAGCATCCCGACGTGGATTCCCATTACATGGCAATTCTTGACGCCATGAACGGCATTTCAGGCTGGCCGGCCAATGTGATCCTGACGCCTGAACTAGTGCC
>JAGRKV010000003.1 GCA_020442165.1 Hyphomicrobiaceae bacterium
CGGGGAAGCACGGTAGTATTGCGCGGATTGCGGGGCGACAATTGTTCCGATCGAACCATCAGAGCGCATACATGACAAGCCAGCCTTCACGTCTTTCCGCCGCTGTTGTCATCCTTGCCGCAGTTGGCATGCTCACGCCTGCACAGGCAGCTCCACGCACACCGCAGGAGATGATGGCGCACTGTCGCGCACACGCGGCCAAGGTGCTGAAGATGCGCCAGCCCGATGTCGAGACAAAATACGAAGGCCAGCGCGTTGATGGTACGCACGCCGTCAACGGAACCGGACGCGATGCAAGCCGCACGGTCACCTTCCAGTGCAGCTTCGGCAAGAACGGTGGCAAGATCAAACGCTTCGTGGTCAACAAGCCTTCGGGCAAACCGACCGAACCACCAACAGCCGCGGCAAAGCCAACGCCGGGAAAGTCTGAAGCCGAGTGCCTGGCCGCGGTTTCCAAGCAAATTGGACACGGTGGGGTCTCGACCATTTCGGTCAAGAAGGGTGAGACGGCGACCCAGGTGCTCGTCAAGGTCCAAGGTGCACAAAAGCCCTGGCGCTGCGACCATGACGGAAAGAAGGTTCTGCGCGTCATGTATATGGGCGAAGGCTAGGCTGCCGACTGAGGCACCTACGGCATCGGGGCGCGTTCGATTGTGGCGAGTTCGTTCAAGGCGCTTGTGCAGCACTGATCCCCAATCAGGTCTTCGGTCCAATCGGTCGCCCACTGTTCCGGGCAGGGCAGCTCATGCGCCCAAGGCGCACGCGCTCCCCCGCCACCGATTTCACCGATTGAGGTTGTTGGAAATTCAGCATACGTGCATGCTGTGTTCTTCCGCTAATTGCGGTCCTTGACGCAATCGTGCTGTAGTCTGGTCCAATCAGGTCGTTTCCGCTTGGGAAAACCGCTATTTGGCGATCCAGAGCTGCGGGCGAACGGTGCTGGTGGCATTCAGCCGAATCCAACGAGACCAAGGTTGGGTGGCTCGTCCGAGGGGAAAGCGGAGAATGATTGTGCGGTCATACTTGGATTTTCGTGTGGTTGTGTTGGTCGGATTCGCCGTCTTTCTTCTCCAGGGGTGCGGTGAGGATCGACAAAAGGCCAACACAAATCCACCGCCTGTTGCCGTCGTCGTCAGTCCTGCGGCGTTGATGGACTTGAACAACGGGCGCACCTTCGTTGGCCGCGTCGAAGCAATCGACAAGGTTCAGATTCGCGCCCGGGTTCAGGGCTTCCTGCAACAGCGGCTGTTCAGCGAAGGAGCGGAGGTCAAGAAGGGTCACATCCTCTATAAGATCGAGGCGGAGCCATTCGAACTTGCCGTACAGCAGGCAGAGGCGAACGTCGCCAGCGCTGAGGCCGGACTGACGCTTGCCCAGCAGACCTTCGATCGGACGAAGGAACTTGCAAGCCGCGCCACCGCATCGCAGGCCTCTCTCGATCAGGCGCAATCAACGCTCGCACAGGCGAAATCCAATTTGCGCGCACGCGAGGCCGACTTGCAGACAGCCAAATTGAACCTCGGCTATACCACGATCGAAGCGCCGATGGATGGTCGCGTTGGCCGATCGGCCTATTCCGTCGGAAATCTGGTCGGTCCGGACAGCGGGCAACTTGCGCTGCTTGTTGCTCAAGATCCCGTCTATGTCAGTTTCCCGGTGCCGCAGTGGCTGCTCATCCAGGTGCGTCGGGCAGGACGCGGACCCGACAGCGTCTATGTCAAGCTGAAGCTCTCCGATGGAACCGAGTACGATCAGCGCGGTGCGATCGAGTTCACCGAAGTGCAGTCGACAGCATCGACCGACTCGATCCTCGTGCGCGCCAAAGTTCCCAATCCGGATCGTCTTCTCGTCGATCAGCAACTCGTCAGCGTCGATGTCATCCGCAAGGAGCCAGAAAAGAAGCTGGTCATTTCGCAAGCAGCCCTGCTGCTCGACCAGCAAGGCTCGTATGTCCTCGCCGTCGATGGTGAAAGCAAGGTTGCGATCAAGCGCATCGAGGTCGGCGAACAGAACGGCACATCAATCGTCGTCAAGGCAGGCCTTAAAGCAGGCGACAAGGTCATCGTCAGCGGCCACCAGAAGGTGCGTCCCGGCGCGGTCGTCACCGCGACGATGGCAGAGGAACTCAACAAGTCTCCAGCTATTCAACACGGGAACTGACCGGCGATGATCTTTGATGTCTTCATCCGCCGCCCGCGTCTTGCGATGGTCATATCGCTGGTCATCACGCTGGCGGGCCTCATCGCAATAGCAGTCATCCCTGTCGCGCAGTATCCCGACATCGCACCGCCGACTGTACGGGTGACGGCAAGCTACGCGGGCGCGGATGCGCGCACCGTAGAGGAAAGCATTGCGCAGCCGCTCGAGAACGCCATCAATGGCGTTTCGGACATGCGCTACATGAAGTCGTCGTCGTCAAACGACGGCAGCTATTCGCTCAGCGTCAGCTTCGATCTCAAAACCAATCCGGACATTGCCACGGTCAATGTGCAAAACCGCGCCAACCTGGCGGTTGCGAAGCTGCCACAGGAAGTGCGCACCACGGGACTGACGATCGCCAAGGTCTCGACGGACCTGCTTCAGATCTTCATGTTCCATTCCAAGGATGCGAGCCACGACCAGCTCTTTCTTTCGAATTTCGTCACGCTCAACATCATCGATGAGTTGAAACGCGTGCCGGGTGTGGGCGATGCCTCCATTTTTGGAGCGCGCGACTATTCCATGCGCATCTGGATCGATCCGCAGAAGCTCGCAAGCTTCAGCATGTCGACTGGCGAAGTGATCGCTGCGGTGCAGTCGCAGAACGTACAGGCCGCCGCGGGTCGGATCGGTGCCGCCCCGCTGAGCGCGGACCAGCGCCTGCAGCTCACGATCACCACAAAGGGGCGGCTGTCGACGGTCGATGAATTCGGTGACATCGTTATCCGCAGCGTTGGAGACGGGTCTTTCGTACGGCTGCGGGACGTGGCGCGCATCGAATTGGAAGCTGCAAGCTTCGACACGAGCGCAAGCTACGCCGGTAAGCCGGCAGCCCCCGTTGGCATCTATCTATCGCCGGGTTCAAACGCCGTCGCCGTTGCGCAGGCTGTTTCCAAGCGGCTTGAAGATCTCAAGAGCCGGTTCCCCGCGGGCGTCGAGTATGCCTACATCTACAACACGGCCTCGTTCGTCACGGCGATGATGGAGAAGGTCGTCAGCACGCTCATCGAGGCTTTCGTTCTCGTGGCGATCGTCGTGTTCCTCTTCCTCGGGCGTCTGCGACCGACCCTGATTCCACTGCTGGCGGTTCCGGTGGCGGTGATCGGAACCTTCGCTGTGCTGCTGGCATTCGGTTATTCGGCGAATACCATATCGCTTCTTGCGCTGGTGCTGGCCATCGGCATCGTCGTCGACGATGCCATCATCGTCGTTGAGAATGTCGAGCGTGTCATGGAGGAGGAGCCGCAGCTCTCTCCGGCGGAGGCGACACGCAAGGCGATGAGCGAGATTGCCGGGCCCGTGATAGCGATCACGCTGGTGCTGCTGTCGGTATTCGTGCCGATCGCCTTTCTGCCCGGATCGAGCGGCGTCCTGTTCCGCCAGTTCGCAATCACCATTTCAGCCGCCATGGTGATCTCGGCGATCAATGCGCTGACGTTGTCGCCGGCGTTATGCTCGCTGCTGCTGAAGCCGGGCCATCCGGTCGGCTTGATGCGCCGCGTCACCGAGGCCATCAATAGTGTCGGCGATGGCTATGCCGCCATCGTCAAGCGACTGGTGCGCATTTCGACTTTGAGCCTTGTTCTTTTCGCTCTGCTGAGCGGCGCCACCTACTATATTTTCGGTAAGACGCCGTCGGGCTTCCTGCCGGAAGAGGACAAGGGTTTCATCATCACCGTCTTCAACCTGCCACCTGGTGCCTCGCTCAACCGCACCACCGAGGCGGGCCGGAAGGCTGAGGCGGTCATCGCTGCGGATCCGGCAGTCGAAGGCGTCGTATCCATCATCGGACTCGATTTCCTCGGCGGCGGCAACTCGCCGAGCGCGGGCGTCATGTTCGTGCGACTCAAGGACTATGAGCAGCGTCTGACGCCGGACATGCATTCCTCTACTGTTGCCCGCCGCCTTGCCAGAGCATTGGCCCCGATCAACGAGGGTTTCTTCATGCCGTTAAACCCTCCGGCAATTTCGGGCATCGGGCAAGCAGGTGGATTCGAGTACGTTCTTGAGGCAGTTGAAGGACAAGAGCCGACCGCGATTGCGGCTGTGATGCGCGGCCTTATCGTTGCCGCCAATCAGCGGCCGGAGCTGGCGCGCGTTTTTTCCACTTTCGAAGCCTCAACGCCGCAAGTCCGGCTCGATATCGATCGCGACAAGGTCCAGGTCCTCGGAATCAAGCTGTCGGATGTTTTTGCTTCGCTGCAGGCCACTCTCGGCGGCTACTACATCAACGACTTCAATCTGCTCGGTCGCACTTGGACGGTGCGGATGCTGGCTGAGAAGGCCTACCGCACGTCGATCGACTCAATCTATCGCATTGAGGTGAAAAACCGCGACGGCGAGATGATCCCGCTATCGGCGCTGGCTCGTGCGTCCATCGAGGCGGGTCCGAAGTCGATTGTCCGCTACAACAACTATCGTGCTGTGACGATCAATGGTAATCCCGCGCAGGGCAGCGGTGATGGTGATGCGATTGCGGCTATGGAGGCTGTGTCCCGCGCCGGGCTGCCTGGTGGATATGCCTACGAGTGGACGGGAACCGCGCTGGAACAGAAGCTGTCGGCGGGTCAGACACCGATCGTCATTAGCTTTGCGATCGTCTTTGCCTTCCTGTTCCTGGTGGCGCTCTATGAGAGCTGGAACGTCCCGATCCCGGTGTTGATGTCAGTCGTCGTCGCGATCCTCGGTGCGATGCTCGCCTTATTCGTTTCGCATATGAGCTTTGTGCTCTATGCGCAGATCGGAATCGTCGTCCTGATCGCTCTGGCGGCCAAGAATTCGATCCTGATGACGGAGTTCTCGTTGGCCCGTCGCGCCGAGGGGCAGAGCATTGTCGAGTCCGCTGCGACCGGCGCCCATCAGCGGTTCCGTCCAGTGATGATGACAAGCATTGCATTCATTGCGGGCCTCATTCCGCTGGTCCGAGCCACAGGGCCCGGCGCCGACAGCATGTACGCAGTCGGGCTCCCGGTCCTGGCCGGCATGATCGCGGCATCTGTGCTCGGGATCTTCCTCATCCCGATGCTCTACGTCGTGTTCCAGCGTTTGCGCGAGCGCCAATTCTCGGGACTGTTGAGGCGTGACGACGGTAAATCCGCAGCCTCGCCCGAACCGCAATCAACGGACTGAGCGAAGTCCAGATTGATAATCTTCAACGCAGCTCGATCGCGTAGCCGGCGCTTGCGCGACGTGATCTTGCGTGCCGGGATGCGGCTCAGTGTGCAGATATTCTGAGACTCCGCTCTGCCGCGGGGGATTAACACCCAGAACCAGATTGCGGGATGTCTTGTGTGCGTACCCGCAGCGTGTTGAATAACCAATGAGGTGGCTGAGGTAACGCCAGCAGGAGGCGCGCGGAGCGAGGTGTCGTGACAGAACGGACAGCCAGCAACTCGTCGGACCTATTCGACTGCGAAGCGGTTTTTTGCGACGATTACCTGCATTTCTATGGGCCGCACCTGTCACCCGAGTTCAATTTGCAGCAGGCCGATGTGGTCTGGCGGCTCCTGTCGATCTCCGCAGACTGCAAAGTTCTCGATCTAGGCTGCGGGCATGGCCGCATAGCGAACGAACTCGCACGACGCGGTGCGAGAATGAGCGGGCTCGATTCCTCGCCCTTCTTCTTGAATGTTGCGCGTGAGGCTGCGCGGCAAGAAGAACTCACGGTAGACTACGTAGAAGGCGACATGCGCGAGCTGTCGTGGCGCCACGAGTTTGATGCCATCTATTGCTGGTACACGACCTACGGCTATTTTAGTGACACTGAAAATATCGAAGTTCTCCGTCAGTGCTTCAATGCACTCAAGCCGGGCGGCCGGCTGCTCATAGAGCAGGCCAATCGCAATGCCCTGTTGCGTCGCGGGTTGCCGTTCACGGAGGTCACCAGCCGAGGTGACGACATGATGATTGATGAAGTCGATTACGATGTGTTCGAAGACCGAACGCGGACCAGACGATCGATGGTGCGACAAGGCAAGGTCAGCAGGGCCAATTTCTCAATTAGACTGTACAGTTATGCTGAACTTGCTGCACGCATGGTGCGTGTTGGGTTCAGCTCGGCTGAGGGCTTTGGCCGCGGCGGTCAGCCGTTCACCACATACGATCCTCGACTTATTCTTGTGGCCCGGAAGTAGCCTGCTTTTCGAGATATGCGAGGCTGCAACTACGAGGAGAAGTCGTCGGCGTTACGGAGACCCTGGGCGGCGGCGCTGTTAGCAATACGGTTGCGCGCGTGGTGGCATCTGGCCATGGTGGTGATGTCACGCTCGCCCATCGCGATGAGTGCGGATCGCGGGAGACGCTGCGGCTGCTAGGAGCCGATTCGGCGGAATCGCTGAAGGAGAATGACGCATGACGATGTTTCGAACGGGGCTGTTGGTGTTTGCCGTCTTATGCCCGCAACAGGTGTTTGCGCATGATATTTCGTGGCCACCCGGTATGTCGCGTCTGATCGGATCGAACTCCTGCACCAAGCCGCCTTGTCACCGTCGCGTCTCGTTCGCTTCGAGTGTCCCGCATGAGCATGTCGGCGACGGCATCTGTATCGGCAAGGGTGCGGCAGGCTATACGGCAGGTCGCAGGTTCCGTTGCGATGAGCGATAGGGGCGATGTGGTGGATGTGGCGTGCCGATGGTGCGATGCCATAGGATGTGAGGACGGCATGCCCGCGCCGTCGTGGGCATCAAATGCACTTTGGGCCGAGGGCCGAGACTGATTATTTGGTTCTGTTCGCCACGGTGATTTTCTCACAAAGCTTCGGCGCTATTTGGAAGCCGAAGCTCAGCGTGGCACTCTGACTTGCGACCTCGCGGCATGCGAGCAAAAAAGAATACCGCCCCGCCGACGTCGCGATCTCCAAAGATTCGACGCCAGCGGGGCGGTAGTTATGGCGGTTACTTGGAGAGATTGTTTTTCTTAGAAGCTCACCCGCAGGCCGCCTTTGACAACGATCGAGTCGATATCGTCTTCAAAGGTTCCATTGTTTGCGGCGCCTC
>JAGRKV010000029.1 GCA_020442165.1 Hyphomicrobiaceae bacterium
CGGCAATATCACCATTCCTGAAGCGCTCATCCGAGAGGAATGGGAAGCTCGGCATTTACCGGCGGACGACCCGCCGGGAGAAGTGAACGATATAGATTGAGCGTGTCAGTTCCCGGCTTTCCGTCGAGCACTGACCGAGCACCAACCGCGATGTCTTGAGACGCTGGTATAGTTTGCCCGACTTACCCGAGCCCCTAGCGCATGTAACGGTCCGCTGGTCCTCCGGAACCGATCGGACGGTGGAGTCCTGCTTAGAACCAGAAGCGGTCGCCAGTACTTATGACGATGTGCGCGGCGCACAATCCCGAACTCGGGTGCGGTTAGGTGACGCCAATGCCACACCGATACCCGCGACAACGCTTCCCAATAGTTGCTTACAGTGTCAGGGCAGCTTTCTGGTGCGTTGACACAGGTAGATCTAAACGATAGTAATCAGTTACTATTTTTTGAGGTGTGCCACAAATGCAATCCAAATATCTTTCCGCCGAGGAACGCCGTCAACGCACTGTGGAGGCCGTCGTTACCCTTGCAGGCACGCAGAACCCAAGCGAGATCACGACGGCGGCGATCGCCAGTGAAATGAGCGTCACTCAAGGCGCCTTGTTCCGGCACTTCCCAAGCAAGGAGGCCATTTGGCAGGCCGTGATGCAGTGGGTCGCCGATCGGTTGCTGGGTCGGATCGACCGGGCAGCGGAAATATCAAACTCACCGCTTGCCGCCCTGCACGCGATATTCATGAGCCACATCGACTTCGTGGTCGAGCATCCCGGTGTCCCGCGGATGATGTTCGGAGAGTTGCAGCGTGCAGAAGCAACGCCTGCGAAGAAGGTCGCGCACAGTTTGATGAAGCGCTACGCGGAGCGGCTCGCCCACAAGCTGGAAGAAGCCAAGGCTGGCGGTGAGATTCGGGACGATACGGATACGCAGGCGGCGGCCATCCTGTTCATCGGGATGATCCAAGGCTTGGTCATGCAGTCGATGCTGGCAGGCAACCTTCGTGCGGCGAGAGCCAATGCGCCGGGCGTGATCGAAATCTATTGTCGCGGTCTGGGTGCCGGTCGTGTGGATCTGACATCGCAAGCCAGCAAAGAACGCCGACAGTCCAAGAAGAAGGGTTGAGATGACCATGCGAATGAAATTGATCATCATTGCACTTGCGCTGCTCGTTGGAGGTGGCCTGGCCTTCTATCATTTGCACGGCCATGGTCATGGAGCCGAGGGTGGATTGCAGCTCAATGCCGGCCAGAAGTGGCAGACAGACCAGCCGCTGCGCGAGGGAATGGAGCGCATCCGCGGGCTTGTCATCGTCGCCAGCCCGACCGGCAGTGCCTCCGACATGGAAGCTCTCGCCAACGGCATTCAGCAGCAGGTCGACTATCTGATCGCAAACTGCAAGCTGGCGCCCGCGGCCGACGAAGCCCTCCACGTCATGATCGCCGACCTCCTCGAAGGTGCCGATCTCGTCACGAAGAAAAATGACCCGCCAAGCGGGATTGCCGTCATGCGAAAAGCTCTCGAGACGTATCCAAAGTATTTCGATCATGCAGGCTGGTCAGGTCTTGGTGACACCTGAGCGAACAAGAGGGGAAGCGCTTCGAACTCACCCGCACCCGAGCAAAAGGTCATGAAGCAGATGCAGAAAAGTGGGTCACTCGTATCGGCAGTCTTTCGCCGGCCCGCATTGAGGTACGCGTTGATGGCTGCCGGTGCCGTTGCTGCGATCGTGCTGGCCTTCGCCGTCTATGGCAATCGTCCCATCAGTGTTCGCGTGGCTTCGGTCGAGCGCAACGTGCCTGTCCGCGTGTTCGGCCTTGGCACCGTGGAAGCGCGCGTGTTGTCGAAGATCGGATTCGAGGTTGGGGCCACGCTCACGGAACTTCATGCCGACCATGGCGACCGCGTGACCAAAGGCCAAGTGCTGGCTCGCCTCAGTCTTGGTGAGCAAGAAGCCAAGGTCGCCAAGGCCCGCGCCGCACTCGAAATCGCCACGGTCAACATCACCCGGGCGGAGGCCAATCTGGAGAAAGCCCGGGCCGTCTTAGCTCAGAAGCAGGAAGCCAATCGCCGTAAGCAGGCGCTCGTTGGCCGCGACATCGTCTCGGAACAGGTGGCAGAGGAGGCCGTGCGGGACGAGGCGGTAGCCAAAGCCGATGTTGTTGTTGCTGACAGCGAAATCGTCGGCGCTCGTGCCCAGCTGACCGATGCCAAGGCCCAAGTTCAATTCGAAGAGACGTTGCTGCGCCACCGTACACTCACGGCGCCCTACGATGCCATCGTGATCGAGCGTCACAAGGAACTCGGAACCGTGGTGAAAGCCAGCGACCCGATCTTCACGCTGATCGCCTCAGGCAGTTACTGGGGCCTTGCCTACGTCGACGAGGCGCGCGCCGGGTTCATTAACGAAGGTCAAAAGGTCGATGCACGGCTGCGTTCGCGTCCTCAAGAATCTTTCACGGGTAAAGTCGAGCGCATCGGTCTCGAAAGCGACCGCGTCACTGAGGAGCGCCGCGTCTACATCAAAGGCGAGAATCCTCCGCCACGTGTATTCCTCGGCGAGCAGGTGGAGTTCTGGATTACCGTCGCCACACTCGACAAGGCGCTGCTTGTGCCTGCGGCAGCCGTACATGGATACGACGGGCGTCAGGGCACCGTTTGGACTGTCGAGGACGGCCAACTGCATCGCCGCCTCGTCAAGTTCCGGCATCGTACCGAGGATGCCCGCTTGGAGATCGCCGATGGTGTGCCTGAAGGCGCGCACGTCATTGTCAACCTCGACAGCGGCTTCAAGGAAGGCCGTGCCGCCCGTGTGACTGAGGCCAAGCTGCCATGAATCTCGCCTACCGTGATATTCGACACGGACTCGGCCGCTTCCTCCTGACATGTGTTGGGCTCGGTTTGCTCCTCGGCGTCGTGCTGGCCATGATCGGCATCTATCGTGGGCTCGTCGTCGATGCCTTGACGATCGCGCGGGCCCCCGCCGTCGATCTTTGGGTCGTGGAAGCCAATACGCGCGGCCCGTTCGCCGAAGCCTCCCGCATTCCCGGAGATATCCGCGAGGCCGTAGCGCGCATCGCCGACGTAACCGCCGCCGGCAGCATCACCTATCAAACCGTCGAGACCGAGCATGGAGGTGGCAAGCTCAGACTTTACGTTATCGGCTATGAACTGACCCGCCCCGGCGGACCGCCGCAGATCGCGGAAGGACGCGAGATTGCCCGCAGCCACTACGAGATGGTCGCCGACAAGAGTTCAGGCCTGACGCTGGGTGATCGCATCCGTCTTGGACGCCACGTATTCACCGTCGTTGGACTGACGCGCCACCAAGTGAATTCCGGTGGAGACCCCGCTGTCTACATCACCCTGCCAGATGCGCAGAAGCTGCAATTCGACCTGGCGCCGCCCGCTGCGCGCGTCCAGCTGGCGCGCGGCACCGGCGGTTCCAGCCGCGATACCGTCAATGCCGTCGTTGCGCGACTGCACGCCAACGCATCGCCCGACGCTGTGGCCGAGACGGTGCACCGCTGGAAGCATCTCTCCGCCATTACTCAAGAGGCGCAGGAGTTGATCCTGACGCGCTCGCTGGTCGACCGGGCGCGGCGTCAGATCGGGCTGTTCACATCGCTTCTGCTCGTCGTGTCCGCCGTGATTATCGCACTTATCATCTACACGATGACGATGGAGAAGTTGAAACAGATTGCCACGTTGAAGCTGATCGGCGCTCCAGACCGCACCATCATCGGTATGATCGTGCAGCAAGCTTTGGCGCTCGGCTTCATCGGTTTCGCCATTGGCGCCACGCTCATCTTCAACATCAAAGACTACTTTCCCCGGCGTGTGGTGCTGGAGCCTGACAACGTCATGATCCTGGGACTCATCGTCTTCGTCGTGTGTCTCCTTTCGAGCGGTCTCGGTGTGCGCGCGGCGCTGCGGGTCGATCCCGCGACGGCACTGGGGGGCTGAGATGTCTGACACGCCAGAGCGGCCAATCGTCCATGTCGATCGAATCTCGAAGCACTTCGGTGAGGGCGAGACGCGTGTCGACGCTCTGCGTGATGTCTCCCTCAGCGTCTACCCGGGCCAGGTCGTGGCGCTGCTCGGACCGTCGGGCTCGGGTAAGACCACCCTCTTGAACGTCATCGGGTGCATTCTCGACCCCTCCTCCGGATCGATGGAGCTTGACGGCGAGCCGGTCATTGAGAACGGCCAGTGGCTCAGGTCCAATCTGCGGCGGCTGAGGCTCGACAAGATCGGCTTCATCTTCCAGTTCCACAACCTGATCCCGTTTCTCGATGCGACGGATAATGTGGCGCTCGTACTCCAGCTGACAGGTGCCGATGCTGTGGCGGCCCGAACCCGTGCGCTCGAGCTGCTCGACTATCTCGAAGTAGGGCACCGCCGGAGTGCCATGCCAGCCAAGCTGTCGGGCGGTGAGGCACAGCGCGTGGCCATTGCCCGCGCTTTGGCCAACAAGCCGCGTATCATCCTGGCAGATGAGCCGACGGCGGCGCTCGATTCAAGACGGGCGGGAATCGTGATGGATCTCTTGCGAAAGGTCGCCGTCGAGCAGGAGGCGGCGATTATCGCCGTCACCCATGACGAAAAGATTTTTGACCGCTTCGATCGAATCTTCAGTCTGCGCGACGGTCGGCTGGACGGAGGTGAAGATGTTACCGGTTGAGTGACGCGAATGGCGAAGCGGCTAATCTGTTTAGTGCTGCAACTGCTCCAGACCGCTTCGGGTCATGAAAGTGAGTAGCCGTCGCGGCAGAAGGTGTCGGCTCCACCTCCGACAGCGGTAAGTTGAGGCACAGACCGCCGACGTCGATGCGATAGCTCCAACTGCAGCCCATTGCGAAGAAGAGGACACTCGACGAGTAGGGCCAGGCGGAGACATCGCCAACTCGGCCATGAGGGGCTCACAATTTGTCGGGTTCGAGACGGCGTAGCCGAAGTGCGGCTGACGCGAGGGCAGTGGAAGTTCACTCGAACAAGATGTGCTAATCTCTCGGGAGGCCATCCGTGATTTGGAAAATGGAACCAATCCCGACTGGCCACGCTCATGCCGTCTCAAGGCGAAACTTTAGAAACCGAGCGCCGCCGTGATCGACTTCGCCAGTGAACTGGGCACCGAGTCGGATGAGCGCTCTGAGGTTCTTGCGTGACGGAGGCACAAGGAATGTCACGAACGGAATTCTCGGGTCAGCTCGGGCGACCATCAGTGCTTTCTGAGTAATCCGTGCACCCAGCCCGAAAAACTCGGGCTTGAGCACCAATCCGAAATCCCACTCAACTCCCTCCTTTTGAAACCCGCCCCAACCGGCATAGGTACCTTTAAAGAGGATCGCCCAGTGCCCGAGGCCGTCGCGGCGCCAGTACGCCTCCTTCGTCGCAAGGAACTCTGAAAGCGTTTCGCTATTCAATTCGAATGTGAGCAGAGGCATGTGCTTTCCGACACGAGGGTCGGACATGTGCGCAATGATCTCCTCGCGCGGGATGTCCCGCAACTGGCCAAAGGCTATTCCGTCTCCCGAGTTGCACATTGTATCGATATCCAAGCTCGCTACGGATCGAAGACAAGGCGAGACTTCATCCGAGGAGTCACAAAGTCGATGAAGGCTCTCAGCTTCTGCGGCATGGACCGCCCGGCTCGATAGACGAAGCTGACCGGTGTCGGCGAGGGCTCGAAGTCGCGCAGGATCAGCTTCAGCTTCTTCGCCCGGATCGCGGGTAGCGCCTGATAGCAGAGAAGTCGTGTGACACCGAGCCCCGCAGCGGCCGCGTCGGCCGCCGCGTCAGCGGCACTTGCGGATAGGCGCGAGTGCACCGGAATACGCTTCACGGATTTGCCCACCCGGAAGGACCATTCATGCGCCGATTCGAGCGCGGTGAACGTTATGCACGCGTGATGGCGTAGGTCGTCGGGTGACGAGACGGGATGAACGCCCTTGAGATATGCCGCGCTGGCACAGACGACGCGCCGGATTTCCCCCAGCTGGATCGCTTTGAGGCCGCTGTCGGGCAGATCGCCGACACGCAGTGCAATGTCGATGCCCTCGTCGGCAAGGTTGATCACCTCGTCACCCAATTGAAGCGCGACATCGACCTCGGGATAGGCCTGCAGGAATTCGGTGATGATCGGAGCGAGGTAAATCCGCCCCAGACTGACGGGCGCAGCCACGCTCAACGTCCCGCGCGGCGAGGTGTATTCGCCGGTCACCAGTCGTTCTGCTTCTCCCAGTTCTTCCAGCAGCCGTCGCGCAGTCTCGAAGTACCGCTGGCCGGTTTCGGTGAGCGTGACCGAGCGAGTCGTTCGGACAAGCAGTTGCACACGTAGGTGACCTTCGAGTTCCGAAACCCGCCGGCTCACGGTGGCCAACGGAGTGCGCAGGTGCCGCGCGGCAGCGGAGAAGCCTCCTGCTTCGACGACGGCGACGAACGCCGACATGGCTTCGAGACGATCCATCCTGGCCTTCCAAAAATGGAACAATGGTTCTCAACTTTACAGAATAGTGCGCGATCTTGGAATAGTCCATTGAAGGGGCACTGGCCAGTCAGGCCGCGTTTCAAACCACTCGGAGACGGAATCCCCATGACCCGTATTAAGACCATCCCCGCGATCGCCGAAGCCCCGGAGGCGGCCAAGCCATTGCTCGAAGATGCCAAGAAAAAGCTCGGCTCGGTCCCCAACCTCTTCAGGGTCATTGCCAACAGCCCGGCCGCGCTGCGCGGGTATTTCGCTTTCGCGGAGGCTCTGTCGAAGGGAAGCCTCGAATCCAAGACGCATGAACGCATTGCGCTTGCCGTCGCGGAGATCAACGGCTGCAGCTACTGCCTGTCCGCACACTCCTATCTCGCGCGGCATGTCGCCAAGCTGGATGACGCAGAATTAACGGCCAACCGAAACGGATCGTCCAACGATCCCAAGGCCGAAGCCGCCGTGCGCTTCGCCGCAGCAGTCGTGCGCGAACGCGGCCATGTCAGCGACGCTGATGTTGCTGCCGTCAAGGCAGCCGGTTTCGACGACGCGGAGCTGGTCGAGATCGTCCTGCACGTCGCTCTCAACACGCTGACGAACTACGTCAACGAGGTTGCCCTTACCGAAATTGACTTCCCCGCTGTGACGCCGCGCAAAGCAGCGTGACCGAACGGGTCGGCGGAGCCTCCGTCCTGACAGTTCGGACGCTGCCGCAGGAATGATCGACCGCAGCCGAAGTCAGGATCGGATGCGGACTCTCAACCGCAATGAGTCCTTCAGACTAGGAGAACAAACATGATTACGAAGAACACACTGTTTGCGGCTCTCGCCGTGTCGAGCGCCATCTTTGCAGGAGCGGTCGCCCCCGCTCATGCCGGCCCGGATGTCAATACGACGGCGGGACTGGTGCTGGCGGATGGCAAGCCCGCCCCTGGCCTGGGCGTTCATGGCTACGATGTCGTGGCCTATCAGACGGAAGGCAAGCCCGTTCGCGGCAAATCCGAGTTCGCCACTGTTCACAAGGAGGCGACATATCGCTTCGCCAGCAAAGCCAACCTCGACACCTTCAAGGCTAATCCCGCCAAGTATGAACCGGCCTACGGCGGCTACTGCGCTTACGGTGTTTCTGTCGGCGCCAAGTTCGACGGCGATCCCAACTTCTGGAAAGTCGTCGACGGCAAGCTCTACCTCAACCTCGACAAAGACATTCAGCAGACTTGGCTGAAGGATGTGCCCGGGGCGATCAAGAAGGCCGAGGCGAACTGGCCGGGCCTCAAGGACAAGCAACCCTCAGAGATCAAGTGAAGCATCACCCTGCGGCTGCGCCGGACGTGCGGCGCGGCCGTCGGGCAAATTGATGGAGAAATCCGATGCGTTTCGTCACCAGAACCATGCATGCCTACCTGGACTATCCGGTTGCGCTGAGCCTCATGGCGTTGCCGTTCATGCTCGGGCTCGGCATGTCCAACCCGCTGGCAAAATGGCTCGCGGTCGGGACCGGTGTAGCAGCCCTGATCCTGACGGTGTTCACGGACCACGAGCTGGGCGTCATCCGCGTCCTGCCGTACTGGTTCCATTTGGCCGTCGATTTTCTTGTCGGCGGCGTGTTCATCGCCGCGCCGATCGTATTGGGCTTCGAAGGTCTCGATGCCCTTTACTACTGGGCCAATGGCGCGGCGGTGCTGGTTGTCTGCAGCCTGCACAAACCCGAGTCGGCTGCATCTCAAGCGATAGCAGCCTGAGTTTGTCCTGGAACACGGAGCAGCGACCGCATGCGGTCGCTGCTCTCTAATCTCTGACCCCAATTCAGTCGGACGGCCACTGCAACGGGATGGTTGTCGACCGCCCTGCTGACGCGATGATCGCAAGCGGACAAGCAAACGTATCGCACTTGCGGCAGTTGCCACGTCTGCAGCGGGTCATCAAGGGCGGTTTGCGGCCGTGACGGTTCTCCTCCTCTGCCTCAATAGCTGCCGTCCGTGGCACGGATGGGGAGCCTGCGTGACGACGTCCGATTGGCCCTCAGACGTCCTGCCGCGGGCGAGAGATCGCTGATGGTGCTTTTGGCGCTCCGCACGACATCGCGCTGGTGCAACTCGTCGAGTATCGCACCATGAGTTCGTAGAAGCTCAAGCGTCGATAGCGCCGTGACATCGATGAGTGTAATTGTTCGCTCGTGTCTCTGCCGGGACCGCGCGGGTCACCCAACACGATCCATCAGCCAATCGAAAAGCCCCGACTTTACCGCTATCTCAGCGAGATGATCGCCGGTCCAGAGGTGCACGCCCTCCGCTTCGCCCTTCGACAGCGCCCCGGTTGGAGAGTGGCAGACAAAGAACGTGCGGTCGTGCCCGCTCGCTTCGAAGTAAGCGATATGTTCGTCGAGAACAGCTTGGCTGGCGCGGGACTTGACCTGCACGGACGCGACTTCACCAAGAGTGGGCTGCTCAAGAACGAGGTCGACATCGGCCATCGTCTTGCCGAGCACCGAGACACGCTGCCAGCCGCCGCGGGCGAAGATGAGGTCGACCATGATCTCGAAATCGGCCCAGTGCAGCGCAGCGATCATATCCGTTGCCGACTTCGTCATGGCCTGCCGGGCGGAGGTCGCGGCTGTCACGATCGGCTCGTCCTCAGCATTAATCTTCCGGACGAGGTAATCCGCCGCTCTAACGGCACAAATTGTCCCTCTGTAGTTGGCGACCTGGGTAAGCCGCGTCGTCAGGTCGGCCATTCGCAAGGGTTTGCCTTGGATGTTCGTGCTGCGCCAACCGCCGATCATGCGCCGCATCCGCGAGGCCGACTGGGTACTATCCGGCGCTAGCCATGTCGCCTCGGGTTCGGCGAAGCCCCACCAGAGCAGACCATCCGCGAATGTGATCCAAAGGCAATCGGGCCCCAGCGTGTAGAAGTCCTGAACCTCGCGCATGGAGTCTTTGGCCTTTCCGGCCGTTTTGCGAATGCCGCCGAAGAAGGCCAGAACTCCGTCCCAGTCGCCAACGGCGCAGAGCTCGTGGGGGACCTCGTGGTAGCCGAGCTGCAGCTCTCCACGATCCAGGCTGGCGCGCGCGAAGGCCCCACCGGCACCGAGCTTGATGTAACGGACGGTCGAAGGTGAAAGTGGTGTCATGGCAGCGTGAGACTCATAAGTATCATCCGGGAAGCGCGAGATCGCTTCCTTTGACTGTGAAGTCCAGCAAAATGAGACTCATCGTCTGTAGATTGATCGTCTAGGCTATCCAAACCCTTACCGGCATGGACGTGCGCCGCCGGCTAGGGCTGAATCTGAGGAAACTGCGAGAGGAGCAGGGCTTCTCGCAGGAGAGCTTTGCCGACCATTGCGGCCTGCACCGGACCTACATCAGCGGCATCGAGCGCGGGGTCCGGAATCCAACCGTGGTCATCCTCGACAGGATCGCCAAGGCCCTGAAGGTGCCGGCCGGGCAGTTGCTGGAAGAGGCCAAGGGTAGCGCGCGGAAGGCCTGAGAGACCCTACAGGCGAGCGCTGAGATCCACGTCGCCGATCGGATTGGATTACTCGGAAAATCCCAGCCTCTTCCGGATTGGGCGAGGTCGCACCGAATTCCCGACAGGTGATCCCGAGACGTTCGACTCGGCTGTCAGTTCATGATATGTTCCTAGCCTTCGGGGCATTACGGCCGATTCGGAGCGTTCCGAAGGGTGACAAGCAGGCGAGAGGGAGCCTGATGGACTACCGGCAACTTCAGTCGTTACGCGAAACACATCCCGCTTGGCGTCTCATGACTGCCTGCAATGCGGCCCTCATCGCAAGCTTCCTTCAGCGTGCGTTCGTGACACCGAACGTGCGAACGATGAGCGAATCTGCACTCGCTTCAAAGCTTGAGGACTATCTGTTTCACTTGCGCCGCATGGAGGGCGATGACGCCTACCCGCGGGAAGCGACGATCTACCTGGAGGACTGGGCCTCCGATCGCTCCGGGTGGCTGCGCCGGTACTACGCGAGCGGCAGCGACGAGCCGCTGTACGATCTGACACCCTCCACCGAGCTAGCGCTCAGCTGGCTGCAAAGCCTCGGACCACGCACCTTCATCGGCACCGAGTCTCGGCTCATCACGATCTTCGAACTGCTGCGCCAGCTGGTCGAGGGCACCGAGACAGACGTCAAAGCGCGTATCGAGACGCTGCTGCGCCAGCGCGCTGACATTGATGCCGAGATCGCCAGGCTCCGCGAGGGTCGCATCGACATTCTGTCCCCGGCAAGCGTGCGCGACCGCTTCGCTGAGGTTGTCGCAACCGCAAAAAGCCTTCTGGCGGATTTCCGGGCGGTCGAGCACAACTTCCGCTTGCTTGACCGTGAGGTGCGCGAGCGGATCGCTGTCGCCGACGGCGGCAAGGGCGATCTGCTGGCTGAGATCTTCGAGGCCCGGGATGCGATCTCCGAGAGCGATCAAGGCCGGAGCTTCACCGCGTTCTGGGATCTCCTGATGTCGGAGGCGCGGCAGGAGGAGCTTGAGGCCCTGCTCGCGAAGGTATTCGAGCTGGATGCCGTCCAGAAGCTTCATCCCGATTCGCGCATTCTCAAGATCCACTACGACTGGATCGCCGCAGGTGAGGTCACGCAGAGCACCGTTGCGCAGCTTTCGGGCGAGCTGCGGCGGTACATTGACGACAAGGTCTGGCTCGAGAACCGGAGGATCATGGAGATCCTGCGTGGCATCGAGCAGTCAGCCCTGTTGATTCGGAAGACTCCGCCACTGGGGAGTGTGGCGGGGATCGACGAGCTTCAACCCCGGATCGCTCTTGGTATCGATCGCCCCTTATTCACTCCGCCGCTCAGGCCCGACATTGATGACACGGTATCGCTCGGCGACGGTGCTGAGATTACTGCAGACGGCCTGTTCGATCGTGTCTATGTGGACAAGACGCGGCTCAGGGATTCGATCCGGCGTGCCCTCCAGCGACGGGATCAGATCTCGCTCCATGAGATCGTTGCCGCCTACCCGCTAGAGCAAGGTTTGGCGGAGCTTGTCGCATACCTTTCGATAGCGACGGAGGAGCCCGGCGCCATCATCGACGAGGAGGCCAAGGAGTCCATCTCCTGGACCGACCGCGAGGGCTTGATACGCGAGGCGACCATGCCCCGCGTGATCTTCGGCCGAGCATCGTCCCACGGTAACAGCGTCGTTTCAGGAGGGCTGTCATGAGCGCTGACGGCAGCGACGCCCTATCTGTCGTGCTGGTCCACCTCATGAGGGGGATCGTCGAGCGCGATAGCACCCCGCAGGTCTGGCAGACGCTGATCGAGCGGCAATCGCGCGTGCGCGACTACGTCTCCGTGATCGGCCTCGAACTCGAGGTCGACGAGGCGGAGGGATACGCATTTCTGCGACAGAAACCGTCCCGCGAAGGCGAACCGGAGCTGCCGCGACTCGTCTCCCGCCGGCAGCTCAGCTATCCCGTCAGCCTGCTGCTGGCACTTCTGCGTAAACGGCTCGCCGAGCACGACGCGGCAAGCAGCGAGCCCCGGCTAATCCTGACGACGCCGGAGATCGTGGACCTCGTGCGGTTGTTTCAGCCGGACACCGCCGACGAGGCGCGGCTCGAGGACCGCGTTGGTCGCGACATCGCAAAAGTTGTCGAGCTGGGCTTCCTTAAGACATTGAAGGGGCGCGAGGGCACCTATGAAGTGCGGCGCATCCTGCGATCGTTCGTCGATGCCCAGTGGCTCGGTGCTCTCAACGAGCGGCTTGCCGAGTATGCTGCGTATGGCCGCCACAAAGATGATCGCGACGCGCCTCGGGAGGAGGCGCCATGAACGAGATGTCGCGGCTGGTCGAGCCGACTTCAGCGCTACGGCCGACGCGGCTGCCGGGAATGCGACTCATGGCGGTCGAGGTGCTCAACTGGGGTACCTTCGACAGCCAAGTCTGGCGGCTCGACCTTAATGGTGCCAATGCCCTGCTGACCGGCGATATTGGCTCGGGCAAGTCGACGCTCGTCGATGCGATTACCACGCTGATCGTGCCAGCCCACAAGATCGCCTACAACAAGGCCGCCGGCGCCGAGATGCGCGAGCGTGACCTGAGGTCCTACGTGCTGGGTCATTTTAAGGCCGAGCGCGGTGAGACCGGCTTGTCGGCGAAGGCGATCGGACTCAGGGTGCCGGGAAAGGCGTTCTCTGTGATCCTCGGCCGTTTCCGCAACAGCGATTTCGGCGAGGACGTGACTCTTGCGCAGGTGTTCTGGTTCCGCCAGACCACCGGCCAGCCCGAGCGCTTCTTCGTCGTCGCCCCCACCGGCCTGTCGATCAAAGAGCACTTCTCCGGCTTCGGAAATGACCCCGGCGCACTGCGCAAGCGGCTGCGCAAGTTGAAAGGCGTTGAGATCTTCGACAGTTTTCCCGGCTACGGCGCGGCCTTCCGGCGACTATTCGGTATCGCCAACGAGCAGGCCCTCGATCTCTTCCTGCAGACCGTCTCGATGAAGCAGGTTGGCGACCTGACCGAGTTTGTGCGTAGCCACATGTTGGAGCCGTTTCCGGTCGAGGCGCGCATCGCCCAGATGCTTGCCCATTTCGCGGACCTGACAGCGGCGCACGAGGCCGTGCTCAAAGCGCGCGACCAAATCGAGCGGCTGACGCCGATCGTGGCGGACTGCGACCGGCTCGCCGCGCTCGACCTCGAGGTCAAGAGGCTCAGGGCCTGCCGAACAGCGCTTGGGCCGTATTTCGGAGGATTGAAGTGCGATCTCCTGGACCGCCGTATTGCAGATCTCGAATCCGATCTTGTCCGGTTGGGCGAGCGCATAGCGAAGCTGAAGGTCGAGGTCGGCGAGGAGGAGCAGGCGCGCGACGCCATCAAGCAGGCGATCTACGAGAATGGTGGCAATCGCATCTCGAGCCTCGATCAAGAGATCGCGTCCAAGCGCTTGGTGCTCGATGAGCGGCGGCGGCGCGCAGATGCGTATTCTGCGCCAGCGCAGGAGCTGGGGCTTGAGGTGGCGCGCGATGCCGATCGGTTCCTCGCCAACTTGGCAGAGGTCGAACGGCTGATAGTAGAGCTCACCTCCAGCGAGGCAGAAATCCAGAACCGCGAGGTGGAGGTCCTCGTTCCCTTCAAAAAAATCAAGGAGGCGATGGCCGGGATCGAGGCGGAGGTTCGCTCGCTCAAGAGCCGGCGCTCGAGCATCCCGTCGCAGATGCTGGAAGTTCGCGAACGACTTTGCCGGGCCGTTGCTCTCGAACCGCAGGACTTACCGTTTGCCGGCGAGTTGATCGAGGTTCGCGAGAATGAGGCCGCCTGGGAGGGCGCCGCGGAGCGCTTGCTCAGGCCCTTTGCCCTGTCGCTGCTCGTTCCCGAAGAACACTATGCAGCGGTCGCTCATTGGGTTGACGACACGCATCTGGCCGGCAAGCTCGTCTACTACAAGGTGCCCCGTACTGTGGCGCCAATCCGCCACCGCGCCGGTCGCGACGCCCTCTCCGAAAAGCTGCGCATCCGCGATGACAGCCCGCTTTACGCCTGGCTGGCACGGGAGATCGATGAGCGGTTCGATCATGTCTGCTGCGACAACCTCGACAGGTTCCGCCGTGAGCCCAAGGCCGTCACGCGCGCCGGCCAAATCAGGGGGCGTGGCGACAGGCACGAGAAGGATGACCGGTCGCGCATCGACGACCGCACGCGCTACGTTCTCGGCTGGTCGAACGAGGGCAAGATCGCCGCGCTCGAGGCCGAGGGGGAACGGCTCGCAACTGAGGGACAGGCGTTTGCGATCAAGATCGAGGCGCTACGGCAAGAGCGGCGTACGGCCGGTCACCGCCTGGGCCTCGCTCGGCAGGTTGCGGCCTACCACAACTTCAGCGACCTAGATTGGACCTCGATCGCAGGCGACGTGGAGCGCCTCAACGCGGAGCGACAACAGCTTGCGGAAGGCTCGGATATCCTCAAGACGCTCAATGCCCAGCTCAGCGAGGCAGAGGCGAGGCTCGCCGAGCACCGTCAACGGTTGGAGGATGCTCAACGCAATGAGACGAGGCAGCGCGAGCGCCGCGACCGCGATGTCGAGAGCCGCTCCGCTGCGGCCGAGGCGCTCCAGTCCCTACCGGACGCTGAACGCGAGGCGGTATTCCAGACGCTCGATGAGCTGCGCGCTGAAGTGCTCGGCGAGCACAGGCTGACGATCGAGGGAGCGGACGCGCGGGAACGGGAGATGCGCGAAGCGCTCACCAACAGGATCGACTCCGAGGACAAGCGCATTCAACGCCTGCGCGACAAGATCACAGCGGCGATGCGCGACTATGCCAACAGTTATCCGATCGAGACACGGGAGGTCGATACCTCACCGGAGGCCGCCGGCGAATACCGACAAATGCTTGCCGCACTCCAATCCGACGACTTGCCGCGCTTCGAGGCCCGCTTCAAGTCCCTCCTCAACGAGAACACTATTCGCGAAATCGCTGGCTTCCATGCTGGACTGCGCCGGGAGGAGCACGAAATCCGGGAACGCATCGGCATCATCAACGGTTCGCTGCGCGATATCGACTACAACCCCGGTCGCTATATTGTTCTGGAGGCGGAGCGAACGGCCGATCGCGAGATCCTCGACTTTCAGCAGGATCTGCGCAAATGCACCGAGGGTTCGTTGTCGGGCTCGGACGACACAGCTTACTCGGAGGCCAAATTCCTCGAGGTCAAGCTCATCATGGAGCGCTTCCGCGGCCGCAAAGATCTGACCGAGATCGACAAGCGCTGGACGCGCAAGGTCACAGACGTGCGCAACTGGTTCGTATTCTCGGCATCGGAGCGATATCGGGCGGACGAAACCGAGCACGAGCATTATTCGGATTCCGGCGGCAAATCGGGCGGCCAGAAAGAGAAGCTGGCTTACACTGTGATGGCCGCCAGCCTCGCTTACCAGTTCGGACTTGATCCACAGGCCGAGGGATCACGGGCCTTCCATTTCGTGATGATCGACGAAGCATTCGGGCGTGGCTCTGATGAATCGGCGGATTTCGCCCTACGGCTCTTCCAGAGCCTGGGATTGCAGCTGCTGATCGCGACACCCCTACAGAAGATCCACGTCATCGAGCCCTACGTTGCGGCCGTTGGCTTTGTTCATAACGAGGACGGCAAGCGCTCGATGCTGCGTAACCTCTCGATTGAGGAGTACAAAGCCGAGCAGCAGCGTCGCGCTGGAGTGGGCGCATGAGTTGGACCACGCCGGCGGATGTCCGGGCCCAGGTCCAGAAGCAATGGGATAATGGCCGGTTGCTCCGCGATGCCGTCGGCGCTCCTGGCGGCTCGCACGAGCTTGAGACGGACAGGCTCGTCTTCCCCCTGACGCTGCGTTTGCGTGGACCCACCCCGCGCGAGCTTGCCACCCGCCACGACGAGGTCCGGGCCTGGATCAGGGAACTAGAGGCCGGTTCACGCGTCGCCGTTGGTTATGGCTACGACATCGTGTGGTCCGAGACGTCGAACCGCTTGATCGGCCGCAACCGCAGTCCCAACTCGATTATCGTTCCGACGCGGACCGACGCACTGGCCCTCATCGGCCAAGCTGAGACCACGGAGCGCTTCGCAGCCCTGGCTCAGAGCACCATCGAGCGCTTCCCCGAACTGGAGGCATGGTTCCAGCGAAGACCGCTCAGAGTTCTTGAACATGAAGACGCCTGGGAGCGGACCCTCGCAGTTCTTGACTGGTTTCGCACCAACCCGCGCTCGGGCCGCTACGTCCGCGAGATCGATGTGCCTGGCGTCGACACGAAATTCATCGAGGCACGGAAGCCTTTGCTTGCCGAGTTGCTTGATGTCGTTCTCCCCGCGGATGCGATCAATGTTTCGAGAATTGGCAGCGCCGAATTCGAGGCCCGATATGGCCTTGCGACGAAGCCTGCGCTCGTTCGGTTCCGCGTTCTCGATCCTGATCTGGCTATCCACGGCCTCACGGACCTCACGGTGCGAATCGACGAGTTGGCACGCCTGGACCTCGCTGTGGAACGCGTGCTCATTGTCGAGAACGAGATCACCGGGCTTGCATTGCCTGCGATGGCCCGCACGGCTGTTATTTTCGGCCTTGGTTATGCGGTCGGTCTTCTTCGAGAGCTCGAGTGGTTGAGGGATCAGGAGGCGCTCTACTGGGGAGATATCGACACAAATGGCTTCGCCATGTTGGACAGGATGCGAGCGAGCCTGCCGGACGTACGATCACTGCTCATGGACCGGGACACGCTTGTAAGGCATCAAGCGCACTGGAGCACCGAGCTTACCCCTTATGTGGGAGCGCTCGATCGTCTGACGCCGACGGAAGCAAGCCTCTACGACGACCTTCGCTTCGATCGACTTGGCCGGGCCATTCGCCTCGAACAGGAGCGCATTCCATTGCGAGAAGCTGCGGCCATACTCCTGTGCCGCTCATAGGGCCAAAGCCGAACATCGATGCACATCGAGGCCCGCCAACCGCCAGGGGCATTGACGGAGTTGCCTCCTGAAGAGGTCGGTCTGTCCACAGGCAATGCGTCGTTGACGATTGACGTTAGGCGTACACGATGAGCAAGCTCCTCCCTAGCAGCGGTGAGTGGGGGGCTGCCCGATGGTGCGTCGAATCGTTCATCCAGGGGATGTTCTCGCCGAAAAGCTGAGAGCGCACGGTGTGACACCGACGGAACTGGCACGCCAGATCGCCGTGCCTCCCAATCGCATCTCCCAGATCATCCACGGCAAGCGCGCCATTACCGGTGATACCGCCCTGCGGCTTGCCCACTGGTTTGGAAACGAACCCCGCTTCTGGATGGACCTTCAGGCACAGCACGAGGTTCGCATCGCCCAAGAGCAGGCTGGCGATGAGATCAATG
This sequence comes from Hyphomicrobiaceae bacterium, assembly GCA_020442165.1. Lineage (GTDB taxonomy): Bacteria > Pseudomonadota > Alphaproteobacteria > Rhizobiales > Hyphomicrobiaceae > JAEUMD01. Next base: position 17,310 of record JAGRKV010000029.1, read on the forward strand.
CATTGCCGACCCGGACCGGCCTCCGGACTGCTGAACAAGTCAAATCTTCAACTAAGGGGGCCCTTTGAGGTCATTACTTCCCATGGACATCTTCGCCCTCGATGAAGAACTACTTGATCAATATGAAGCGTTTGCACGCTCGTTTACGCGTATCCGTTCGAAAGAAATCCAACAAAAGGTCAATGACCTATATGCCGGCCGGCAATTCTGGCCTGAGCCGCTCATCCAGCTGAACCCGCATTACGAGAGTGGCGGCACGCTGAAAGACCTTGTAGGCGAGGATGGTCTCGATCCGGACACCGCACGCATCTTCCGAAATCCGCGAGCAAAGCCGGACGATACCGACCAGAGTCTGAGACTTCGTCGCCACCAAGAGCAGGCCATCGGAGCGGCCCTGGATGGCAAGAGCTATGTCGTGACCACGGGCACCGGCTCGGGTAAATCCCTCTGCTTCTTCATCCCAATAATTGACGCCATCGTGAAAGCGAAGAAGGCCGGCGAACGTCAGCATACTCGCGCCATCGTCATCTATCCGATGAACGCACTGGCAAATAGTCAACGAGAGGAACTGAAGAAGTTTCTGGACGCCGACCACGGCGCAACGAAGGTTACTTTCGCGCGCTACACTGGACAAGAGAGCGAGGAAGAGCGGCAGCGTATCAAGAATAATCCTCCCGATATTCTCCTGACCAACTTCATGATGCTTGAACTGCTCATGACGCGCCAGTCCGAGCTGGACCAGAGTGTCATCGAGAACTGCCAGGGCTTGCGCTTCATTGTACTCGACGAGCTGCACACGTATCGAGGTCGTCAAGGTGCTGACGTGGCCATGCTCATGCGCCGCCTTCTTGCCCGCGTGGGAGATCCGACTCGGCCACCGGTCTGCATCGGAACCTCGGCAACGATGGCGAGCGACGATGCAGGTGGCGATCGTAATCAGGTCGTGGCAGAAGTCGCATCTAAGCTGTTTGGCACCTCCATTCAGCGTGACTCCGTGATCACCGAAACACTAAAGCGGGCCACAGATCCATCACGCAGCGCGGACCAGGGCCTCCCGGGATTGGGCGCTGCGGTAGATCGAGCAGTCGACGCTGGCGCCTATGACGGAAAGTCCAACGGTGCTCTTGTGAATGATGAGCTTGCAATTTGGATCGAGACACGCCTCGGATTGCGTTACGACGACAGCAAACCGGTTCGCGCCAAGCCTCAGTCCATAAAGGAGGCGTCACATCGTCTGGCTGAGGAGGCCGGACGCGATGAGGAAAAATGTGCCACTGCGCTGAAGGCTGCGCTACTCGCATTCAGTCTGTCCGAAAAGAACCGCAGTGTCCCGGGCGGATCAGACGAGCCACTCTTCGCCTTCAAGCTCCACCAGTTCATATCAGGCGCGGGGCGGCTCTACACGACACTCGATCCTGCGGGAGAGCGGACGGTCACGTTCGACGGCCAGATCTACGATCCGGAGCATCCCGAAAAGCGCCTGTACGCCGCTCACTTCTGCCGGAAGTGCGGCCAGGAGCATCACCCGGTCACGATGCGCGAGGCTGACGGTCAGCAGTACTTCGAAAAGCGCGAGATCGACGACCTACCTCTCGATTCCGATACCGAGTCGGATGAGGCGACCGGCAGATGGGGCTTTCTCATGCCGGAGCCGGTCGACGGTTCCTTTGAGTTCAACGGTGGCGACGAGGACTATCCTGACTTATGGCTGGAGCTGTCTGCGTCCGGCGATCTGCGCCTCAAATCTACCTATCGCAAGTCCAGAGCTGAACCTTACTCGGTTAAGCCTGACGGCTACTGCAATGTCGGGGGGCGACGATTTTGGTTCATGCCCGGACGTTTCAAGTTTTGCCCGGCCTGCGGAGAGGCACACAGCGACTCGACGCGCGACATCAATAGGCTCGCATCCCTCAGTGCTGAGGGAAGGAGTTCCGCAACAACGATCATTATCGCTACGGTCTTGCGTTGGATGAATGCGCCGGAGTCGGTCATGCGCAAGGCAACGCGAAAGTTGCTAGCCTTCACCGACAATCGACAAGACGCTGCCCTGCAGGCCGGTCACTTCAATGATTTTATCTTCGTCACCCTCCTTCGCGGTGCCATCCTCGCCGCACTTCCTGATGCTGAAGAGGGCATGCCGGATGACCAAATCGGCGCGGCCATTCAAGCTGCATTGGGGTTTCTCGGGCGCCAACAAGCGCGGCGCGGCGAATGGCTGATCGAGCCGGAACTCAAAGGCGCAAACCTCTTGACCGCCGAGCGCTGTATTCGGGACGTCCTTGCACACCGGTTCTGGGTCGATCAGCGACGGGGCTGGCGCTACACCAACCCGAACCTCGAGCAACTGGGCCTGATCGAAGCATGCTACCTTTCGCTCGACGAGATGGTTGCCGATGACCCTCTCTTTTCTTCTTCGAAGATCCTCTCCAAGGCTTCCCCTGATCAGCGCAAAGAGGCCGCGCTTATTCTATTTGACGCAATGCGGAAGGGTCTTGCGATCGAATGCGATGCCCTTGATCGCGTGAAGCTTGAAAGTCTGGCCGGGCGCATGCGCAGCCTGATCAAGGCACCCTGGAGTTTAGAAGAGGATAAATTCCACGCATCCACGGCATTCATGCCCCGCTCTCCGAAGCGAAAGGAGATGAAACAGCGCGATGAGGAATTAATCCTTCGGGGTAGTCCGCAAAGCGCTGTCGGACGGGAGCTTCGCTTGCTCCGGTTCGGTGGGGAGAGGCCGAACTCCAAGGAAGTAACCGACATCATTGATTGCATTCTGAGCGCCGCATCGACCTACGGCATAGCCACACAGGTCGCCGCGCCTATAGAGGGCGATGCATGGCGCCTCGTAGCGTCATCGATCGCATTTCGACGCGCACAGGACTCCGGGCGGGCACCCGAAAGGGACAACAGGTTCTTCAAGGGCCTGTACCAGGAAATCGCATCCCTACTTGCCGAAAGAGGCGAAGCGCTCTTCGGCCTGGAAGGCCGCGAGCACACTGCCCAGGTCGAGAGCGATCTGCGGGAACTTCGCGAAGCGCGCTTCCGGTATGGCGACGAGGATCTCGTCCAGCTGAATACGAAGACCGAGCGGCTGAGAGAACTCCGCGAAGATAGCCGCTTCCTTCCGACACTATTCTGCTCGCCGACCATGGAGCTTGGCGTCGACATTTCAGAGATGAACATGGTCTACTTGCGCAACGTTCCGCCGACACCGGCGAACTATGCGCAACGCAGCGGCCGAGCCGGTCGCAGCGGACAGGCAGCCCTTGTGGTTGCCTACTGCGCTGCGCAGAGCCCCCACGACCAGTACTTCTTCCGCGATCCCAAGGCCATGGTGGACGGCGTCGTCAAACCACCGTCAATCGATCTCACCAACCCCGACTTGGTTGAGAGCCACCTGCATGCGGAGTGGCTGGCCGCCACGGGTCTCGCGCTCAAGGCCTCGATCGCAGACAATCTCGATATGGCCGGCACGCAAAAGCCACTTCTGCCGGAATATCGGACAAAGATCACTTCCGACGAAGCCAATAACGCCTCTACGGAACGTGTCACTGCCGTGCTTCAAGCTCTTAGCGCTGACTACGGAAGCGTGCCGCCTGATTGGTTCTCGACAGCGGACGACCACGCGTCACGGGTCGTATCTGCTGCGCCACAGAATTTTGAAGCGGCCTTCAATCGTTGGCGCGACCTTCTGGCGGCTGCGGAACGACAAGTCGAGGACGCCGCGACCACTTTGAAGGATTATTCCATATCGCCGACCGAGAGGCGTGCTGCCGAAGCCCGACAAGCTGCCGGCAACACCCAGATCAAGCTGCTTCTCGGCCGACACGAGACCCAAGGCTCCGATTTCTATGTCTACAGATACCTGGCCACAGAAGGTTTCCTTCCCGGGTATAACTTCCCGAGGCTCCCGCTCATGGCATTTGTGCCCGGCGGCCAGGGTGGCAAAGGCCAGCGTTACATTCAGCGGGCAAGGTTCCTTGCCATTTCCGAGTTCGGTCCCCAGAGCCTCGTTTATCACGAAGGAAGGGCGTACCGCGTTGACAGGGCTTTGCTCAAGGAGGCCGGAGGAGGTCCGGAAGGGCAGCTCCCGACGTTCTCGGTTGCCATCTGCCCGGCTTGTGGCGCGGGCCACGACGGTGAGCCCCCCGAGGAGTGTCACGTTTGTCGCCAACCCTTGAGCGGAGCGGATCTGATCCAGAAGCTTCACAGGATCGACAATGTCGGAACCCGACAGGCCGAGCGCATAACGGCAAATGACGAGGATCGCAGGCGCCAAGGGTTCGAACTGCAAACCACCTTCTCATTCCGCCATGCCACGGGCGTCAGCGCGCGGGTGCTCTCCGATGATCTCGGGGACATCGCAATCGCCACGTTCGCACCTGCTGCATCCGTACGCCGGATCAACAAGGGTCTACGCCGCCGTAAGGATCTGAGTGACATCGGATTCTGGATTGATCCCAAGAGCGGCTACTGGGCCGGCGCCCCCGGAACCCAGGACGAAGAAGAGGCTGCGAACCCCACAAAGGCCCGACAAAAAATCACGCCAGTCGTCGAGGACCGCAAGAATGCGCTCTTGGTGCGGTTTCCGGCACCATGGTTGATCGCTCTCGGAGACCGATCCGACGTTGTCATGACCACGCTACAACATGCGTTAGCACGTGGCATCGAGACGGTCTTCCAGCTCGAAGAGGGCGAGATCCTGGTAGAGCCGACGCCAAGCAAGGACAGTCGCAACGCCCTATTCTTCTACGAAGCGGCAGAAGGTGGAGCAGGGGCGCTCTCGCGTCTCATCAATGAACAAGGCGCATTCAATGCCGTCGCCCGTGAAGCGCTATCCGTGATGCATTACACGGATGCGAGTATCGGTGATGCTCGTGGGAGGGGGCCAAGAGCTTTGGCCGCTGCTGATGACGCCCGCTGCGTTGCCGGCTGCTATCGTTGCCTGCTTTCATACTTCAACCAGCCGGATCACGAACAGATTGATCGGCAGGACGAGCAAGCCCTCGACCTCTTGATCCGTCTGATGAACGCGCGATCTGCGAGCACGGCATCATCTGCCCCATGTGGAGATGAACTTTTAAACTGCCCTGCGCCGGACACCGAGCCGCTCGTTGTCGGCAATATCACCTTACCGCTGATCTGGCGCAAATGTCGCGTCGCCGCTGTCGAGGGCAATTTTGCATCGAACGAATTAATCGGCGCTCTCAAAGCCAAAGGCGTGCGGCTCATCGTGCTCTCGAACGATGCTGATGCCCGCAAGACCGCTATCGCAGAACTCGAAGCAGCCCTCAAAGGAGTGTCGGCATGACCTCGGTGCAGACATTCTCCCCCGGCGAACTCGTTCGCGCCCGGGGACGCGAGTGGATCGTTCTAACCGCCGGAGATTCGCTGAGATTACGCCCCCTCACAGGATCGGAAGAAGATGTCGAAACGGTTCTGCCCGAACTTGAGGCCGAGCCTGTCACCTACGCGTCCTTCGAGCCGCCGGAAATCGATCGGGCAGGCGCAAGAGAAGCTGCTCTTCTGCTCCGTGACGCGTTACGGCTCTCATTGCGGCGCGGCGCCGGTCCGTTCCGTAGCGCCGGCAGGTTGAATTTCGAGCCGAGGGCTTACCAGCTTGCGCCCTTGATGATGGCTCTCCGCCAGGATGTCGCACGGCTGCTGATCGCCGACGACGTCGGTATCGGCAAGACAATCGAAGCGGGCATGATCGTCCGTGAATTCATCGATCGCGGCGAGATCGAGCGCTTCGCGGTTCTGTGCCCCCCGCATCTTGTCGACCAGTGGACCGCCGAGCTTGAGTCCAAGTTCTCTCTGTCCGCTACTCCCGTCACGGCATCGGAAGCGGCCAGGCTTGAGCGGGACTTGCCGAGCACGACGAGCGTGTTCGACGCCTATCCCTATACTGTGGTCAGCCTGGATTTCATCAAGAGCGATCGGCGCCTCGACGACTTCTTGCGCGCCTGTCCTGAGATGGTGGTCGTTGACGAAGCACACGCCGCCGTTTCCGGCGGGCGCTCGCGGCACCGTCGTTTCGAGCTGCTGCGCAAGCTTGCCCAAGACAATGAGCGTCACCTTCTGATGCTCACAGCGACACCGCATTCCGGCGACGAAGAAGCGTTCCACAATCTGCTCGGTCTGCTGCACCCCGATTTCGCCCAACTGACGACGACGGTCGGAGACGCGCACAGAAACTTGCGCGAGCGTCTTGCGGGCTATTTCGTCCAACGTCGCCGCGAAGACATCAAGGACTGGAAGGAGCCCGGTCTCTTCCCTGAGAAAAAGACTGCCGAGATCAAATACCGGCTGACCGGAACTTATGAGTCGTTCTTCCGCGACGTCCTTAAATACTGCTCCGACATCGTCGAGGCCGAAGAGGGCGATCAGAAACGACGCCTTGCATTCTGGGGAACACTTGCCCTGATGCGCTGCGTCGGCTCCAGCCCGGCAGCGGCACTCCGCGCCTTGCGCACCCGTGCCGCGGCAGAGGTCGTCGAAGAAGACGTCGACGAGCTTGCCGCTCTCGCGCTCGACGACGAGGAGGTGGCCGAGGATGACCGCGAACCGGCCATGGCCATTGATGATCCAAGGCTCGCCAAGCTTGTCGCGACGGCGGAACAATTGGCCGGAGACACCAAGGCCGATCCGAAATTCACCAAACTGGTCACGACCCTGAAGATTCTCACCAAAGACGGCGCTTCGCCCATTGTCTTCTGTCGGTATATCGCAACAGCCGAAGCCATCGGCGCCGCGTTGCCGGCCGAATTCAAGCAACACACGATTGAGGTCATCACCGGTGCCCTGCCGTCCGACGAGCGCGAAGCCCGCGTCGAGGCACTCGGAGGGCACGACAAGCGGATCCTCGTCGCGACCGACTGCCTTTCAGAAGGCGTCAACCTGCAGACCTACTTCGACGCAGTCATTCACTACGATCTCTCTTGGAACCCGACCCGACATCAGCAGAGGGAAGGGCGCGTCGATCGCTTCGGCCAGAAGAGCCCGGAAGTGAGCAGCGTCCTCATCTACGGCGAGAACAACCCGGTCGATGGCGCCGTCCTGGACGTCATCCTGCGCAAGGCCAAAGCGATCGAAAAACAGACCGGCGTTCGCGTTCCCATGCCCGATCAGGGCGGCAGTCTGACAAAGGCACTCATGTCCGCTCTGCTGCTCAAGGCACGCAACGAGGCGCAGCTCACACTCGACCTGTCGATCGAGGATACCCAAGCGGCGAAGGATCTTGAGCTGGCCTGGACAAACGCATCCGAAGCCGAGAAGCGCTCGCGAACCATCTTCGCTCAACGTACCCTCAAACCCGACGAAGTCCTCCCCGAGTGGGATGCGACCCGTAAGGCCCTTGGCGGCTTCGAGGACGCCGAGCGCTTCGTCTCGCGTTCGCTCATGCGCCTAGCCGCCGCGCTCGTCCCCGATAAGCCACGCACCTATCGGGCGCCTTTGCACCTCTCCCCTGATCTGATCAAGGAGCGGTTCCAGGCCGAAGGGCTACTCGATGAGAGCGCTAACCCCAAGCCGCTCAAGATCGCCTTCGAGGCCCGACCGCCGGCCGGCTACCTCTCGGTGCATCGCGCCCATCCGCTCCCCGGTATCCTTGCCGAGACGTTCCTCGAAACCGCGCTCGACAAGTTCGCTCCGCGTAATGAGCCCTCAACGCTGCCGCGCTGTGGTGTCTGGGAAGCCGATGGCATCGATGCGGTTACGACGTTGCTGCTGCTGCGCATCCGCCATCGCATCGACTCGAAGGGCAAGCTTGGACCCAAATTCGCCATGGCCGAGGAAGCAGCGGCCATTGCATTCGCCAACAACAAGCGCATTACGGACGGCGACGGGGCCTTCGCACTCTTCGAGGCGAACAGCGGTTCGATCGCCGAAACAATCCGGGACGCACAGCTGAAGGAAGCACATGCTTCTCTAGGAGGCCTCACACCGCAGCTCGAAGCATATGCGGCCGAACGCGCGACAGTCTTAGCCTCTGACCACACGCGAGTCCGACAGGCACTCGGGTCGCGCGCCTCGGTCGAGGTCACTGCGGTCACGCCGGTCGATGTCATCGGCCTCTATGTTCTCATGCCGAGGCTGTGAGGAACCATGGCACGCAACGCCACCCGCCGCCGCTCCTCCCGTCGCACGCCGCGTCTCGACTTCGCAGCAATCGAGATCACCGGTGCGCTACTTACGCCCGACATCGTCGCACGCATCGCATCCTTCGATGCGGCCGATCAGACGGAAGAAGCCTACGGAGTTCCACCGGGCCTGAAGATCCGTGACGAGATCGCGCGCTATTTCCGCATTGCCGAGGCACTCTGGCATCAGTTTGAGGCCGCCAAAGTCAAGAGCCCAGCCGCGTCCGAGCGTTTCATGCTCGACCTCTTGAAACAGTGCTTTGGATTCGACACCATCAAGGCCCAAAAGACGATCAGCAAGGGCGAGAGGGAATTCCCGTTTCGCCACGGGTCTCTGGGCGGTCGCGTGCCGATCGTGATCGCGCCTGTCCCAGCTGAAGATGTTCGACGTACAGGCATCGATGAGAGCCTGATCCAATTCGGTGACGGCAGCCGGCGGCGCTCCGCCACGCTTCTTCTGCAGGAATATCTCAACGCAGAGGACGATGCCGTCTGGGGCATCTGCGCCGACGGCCTCACCCTTCGTCTCTTGCGCGACAACGTCAGCCTCACGCGCCCGGCCTGGATCGAGGCCGATCTCGCCAAGATATTCACCGAGAGCCTGTTTCCGGACTTCTCCGCTCTATGGCTGCTGATCCACCAAAGCCGGTTCGGTGCGGCGGGTTCAGCGCCAACCGATTGCGCCTTGGAGCACTGGCGCGATGCCGGCCGCATCGAAGGGACTGCCGCACGCGAGAAGCTCAGGAACGGCGTCGAAGCTGCTCTGATCGAGCTGGGGCAGGGCTTCATCGAGCATCCCGCCAACGTAGAACTTCGGACAGCCCTTAGCCAGGGCAAGCTCAGCCGCCAGGCCTACTTCGAGGAGCTGCTGCGCCTCGTCTATCGCCTGATCTTTCTATTTGCTGCGGAGGATCGCGACCTGCTCCACACGCCGGCTGCGCCTCAGCCCGCAGTTCGCGCTTACGCGCAGGGCTACTCAGTCGGCCGTCTGCGTGAGCGCTGCATCCGCCGCACGTCCTGGGACAAAAATGTCGACGTTTGGGAAGGCCTCAAGGCGACGTTCCGAGCACTTTCGGCAGGGCAGGCGCTGCTCGGTCTACCGGCACTCGGAGGGCTGTTCGCGCAAGGACAGCTTCCGCACCTGCGAGAGTGCCGCATCGAGAACCGGCGTCTGCTGGCAGCCATCTGGCGGTTGGCGTGGATGCGGCCCGAAGGCCAGCCGCTCACCCGCGTCAACTGGCGCGACATGGAGACCGAGGAACTAGGCTCCGTATACGAAGGCCTCCTGGAGCTGACGCCACTTGTCAGCGCTACCGACAGATCTTTCACTTTCGCCGAAGGCGCCGAGGGAAGGGGCAATGCGCGTAAGACTTCCGGCAGCTACTACACGCCTGATGCCCTCGTGCAGGCCCTGCTCGACGAGACCCTTAATCCCCTGATCGAGGAGACCATCGCCGGCAAGGACGACCAGGCCGCGATCGACGCATTGCTCAACTTGCGCATCATCGATCCAGCCTGCGGCTCCGGACACTTTCTGTTGGCGGCTGCGCGACGCCTGGCTTCGCGCATCGCGCGGCTGTCGAGCCCCGGCACCCCAAGCCAGGCGGACTATCGTCATTGGCTCCGTGAGGTCGCTCGTCGGACTCTATTCGGTGTTGACAAGAACCCGATGGCAATCGAACTGGCGAAGGTCGCGCTCTGGATCGAGACCGTGGAGCCCGGCAAGCCGCTCTCCTTCCTCGATGCCCACTTGCGCTGCGGCGACAGCCTTCTCGGTGTCTATGATCTCAAAGCGCTTGAGATCGGCATTCCAGATGATGCCTACAAGCCGCTGACGGGTGACGACAAGACGGCCGCTGCCGCTTGGAAGAAGCTCAACAAGCAGGCGCGCGAGCGCGACGACAAGACCATCGAAATGGCGTTCGCCAAGGTCACCGGCGAGCTGGGAGGAACCGCACAGAAGGTCGAAGCGCAGGCGGAGGACGACCTCACTAGCGTCGAGGCCAAGCGCAAGGCTTTCAACGCATTGGTGACGGGTGAGTCCTACTGGCGCGTGAAGACGGCGTGCGATCTTTACGTCGCCGCCTTTCTGCTGCCCAAGGTGAAGCTGCCGGATCTGACTGCGGGGGCCAAGGGCATCACCATCCCGACCACGAGTGCAGTGCGCGACAAGCTCTCGGGGCTCTTGGCGGTCAGCAGTCTTGAAGCGACGGCCATCGAGGTGGCCACGGCCGCGCGCGCTTTCCACTGGCCGCTCGAATTCCCGCAAGTATTCTTTCCGGGCGCAGGACGCAAGGCCGGCTTCGACCTCGCGCTCGGCAATCCACCGTGGGAGGTAACCCAGTTAAATGAAACGGAATATTTCGCATCCAAGGCACCTGAGATTGCAAACCTCACCACCAAGCTCCGTAAGGAAGCCATTGAGAGCCTTGCTTCACAACAGAGCCCGCTCTGGCTTGCGTACCAACTCGACAAGCGTATCTCTGAATCAAGAAGCAATTTCGCAAGAGCGAGCGGACGCTTTCCTCTGAGTGCGCAAGGTAAGGTGAACACGTACGCATTATTCGCCGAGCTTTTTCAAATGCTCTCCAGGCGAGCCGCGTTTGTAGTTCCGAGCGGCATTGCAATGGACGCTTCGACTTCCCGATTTTTCGCCCACTTGGTTCGCACGCGTCGACTAGCCTCATTGATTGATTTTGAAAATAGAGAACGACTATTCCCTGATGTCTATTTTCGAGTGCGTTTCTGCTTGCTTTCGCTAGCCTCAAACGTCGAAAAGATACGTTTTTCGTGCTTCCTCACCAATCCCTCTCAAATCGTCGACCCAAAAAGAACGTTTATTCTGTCTCCTAGCGACATCTCTTCCATTAATCCAAACTCAGGTACCGCGCCAGCTTTTCGCTCGGAAGCTGATGCCGCGCTCACAAGGCAATTATACAGCCAATTTCCCATTATAGTAAAAGAGGCAATAGGGGTCAGCGGCAATCCCTGGGGAATCGATTACCGCCAAGGCTTGTTCAATATGACTTCTGATGCCAACTTCTTCAGGACCGCCATTGACCTCGATGCAGAGGGATACGACAGGGTTGGCAGAAATTGGAGTAAAGGGTCCAATATTTTTGTCCCACTCTATGAGGCCAAAATGTTTCATCAGTACAACCACAGATTTGCTGATTTCGCGAACGCCGCAGAGAAGGAGGACACCGATATCCGAGAATTGCCCCAAGCGGATGAGTCCCTACTCTCGGACCCGAGCTATGAGCCGAAGCCAAGGTATTGGGTTCCTGAAGCGGAGGTCGACACCCGCCTTTTAGCGAAAGGCTGGAACAGAGGATGGCTTGTTGCGTGGCGCGACATTACAAATGTCACAAACCAGCGTACCGTCATAGCTTCCGGAGTGCCCCGTTGCGGCATCGGGCACAACGCGCCCCTGCTTTTCTTATCCGTGGACTATCATCGCTGGGCCGCATTTATCTCGATCATTTCTTCGCTGATCTTTGACTATGTGGCCCGTCAGAAGGTCGGAGGCACTCATCTAACGTACAGCTACTTCAACCAGCTGCCCTGTCCCTCACCCGATGCGCTGACCACATCAGATCTTTCGTTTATCGTTCCGCGCGTGCTGGAGCTGACCTACACCTCGCATTCCATGAAGCCTTTCGCCGACGACCTCGGCTATTCCGCCTATGCGCCTTTCGCCTGGAACGAGGATCGGCGCGCGCTTCTGCGCGCCGAGCTCGACGCCAAGATCGCCAAGCTATACGGTCTCTCGCGAGATCAACTTCGCTACATTCTTGATCCCGCAGAAATCTACGGTCCTGACTACCCGTCCGAGACCTTCCGTGTCTTGAAGAATAACGATATCGCTAAATACGGCGAGTATCGCACTGCCAAGCTTGTCCTAGACGCCTGGGATCTACTGGAGCGGGGAGAGCTGGCATGACGCTCTCGCCGATTGATCGCGTCCGCCTCCGCAAAGCCGCCGTCGATGAGGGCTTTGGCATTGATCGCGGCGAGGGAAGCGACTGGCTTGCGTTCGACAGCATCGATGCTCCCGCTTCCCTGCGACTGACACGCGATCCATCGGGCTACATCGCCGCCACCAATCACAATGGCGTCGCCACCGATCTTGCCACCCACTGGCAGCATTGGTCTGGCCCAGTGCCGGATGGTTTCACTGCCTTTATCGCGACCAACACGACAGAGCTTCACGTCCTCGTTCGCGAAATGTGGCGGCTCGCACGCTCCTTGCCGATCGAGCCGCTGCGCGCCTTTGAGGCCGAGACCCGCAACCTGCCGCGCACGACCGAGGCCGAGCGCGTGGTCGTCCAACGTGTCGGTCAGAGCATCTTTCGCGATGCATTGATGGAATACTGGGGCGGCGCCTGTGCCGTCCTCGGCGTTGCCGAGCCGCGACTTCTGCGCGCCAGCCACATCAAGCCCTGGGCCGAATGCGAAACCGACGCCGAACGCCTCGACGTCTACAACGGTCTTCTCCTTGCCGCCCACCTAGACGCCGCGTTCGATGCATTCCTCATTTCTTTCGACGACGACGGCCGCATCATCTTCTCTGACACGCTGACAGAGTCGGACCGCATCGCGCTCGGCTTGTCGTCCGATCTCCGCCTCGCCAAGGTCGCACCATCCCACTTGCCAAGGCTCGCGTGGCATCGAGAGAGGTTTCAATGCACGAAGAGCTGATCGAGGCACTGCGAGGCCGCTTGCCAGACGAGTTCAGCACGGCGCTATTGGATGGAGCGATCCGCGTTCTTGCCGACCCGGCGAACCGCATCAGGTTGAACCAATTCGCCGGAAGCATGCGTGAGCTCTACACTTACATCCTCCATGGATTGGCACCCGATGACAATGTCCGGCGATGCCCTTGGTTTGCAGAGCAACGCGACGCGAGAGCGCGGCAGGACCGCAATCTAACTGAAGCAGAATTGAACCGCCCAACTCGCCGCCAACGCGCAATGTATGCTCTCCAAGGTGGCATTACAGATGCGCAGATCGTGGCTTACGGCTTCGAACCTGACGATGCGCGTTCAGAATTTCTCGATGCGATCGACGAGCTGAACCGCCTCACACATGTGCGCCCCGAAGCAATCTTCGATGATCTGGATGAAGTTGCTCGCCGAGCCACTGAAATTCTTGAAGCTCTCAAAAACTTCTATCGAGCCCTCGATCACTGCCGAGAAAGCATCAGTGAAACCATTATCGATGCCGTACGCGAGACCGCATTTGGTGAGCTGACTCGCGAGGCTATCGGGGAACTCGATATTTTGTCGCAACACACCTTCGTCGAAGGGCCGACTATCGATCAAATCCGTGTCTTGGGGATCGATGCGGATAAGATTTACTACGTGATCACAGGCGAAGTCGAGGTCACGCTGAACTACGGTTCCGGCGAAGATGGTGTTTCCATGAACGATGCATTTCCATTCGAACTCACAATGGAGGCGCCGGTGGCTGAGTCTGACAAATTCGAGAATATTGTGTGCCAAGTGGACACCGGTTCCTTCTACGAATGACGTGAATACTGGAAGCGAGTTGTTTCGCCTGGCTGGCCGCCAATCTCGTAAGCATCCGGTGAGCCTTTCGATTACCCACAATTTCTAGCTGTGATATCGGCTCCAATCTGGATGTCGGCCAATCGTGACAGGCCGCGCCAGATGACCAAGTTGCCTGGTGGCGGATCTTTGGCTCTCGCCAGATAGCCACCGAGCCGGGCAAGTTTTATCAGGTAGCGCGCGAGCGTCTTTGAGCCTGTTTTCTCTCCTGCATCCTTGATCATGTGGTCAAGCAGGTAAATCTCGGCGTCGGTGAGAGCCACACGCGCCGGTGCCTGCGGTGCAGTGCGCGCAAGCATCGTCAGCCAGAACACGCGCCAGCTCACAATGCAGTAAAGCGCGATCAGGTTGGTCAGGCGTTCTGCCGTTCTAAGTTTCGCATCCTCGGCGCGGCATCCCGATTTCAGGATCTTGTGGAACGTCTCGATCTTCCAGCGCATCGAGTACCAGTCGAGCTTTTCGATGGCCTCTTTGCGCGATGACACGGGCAGGTTGGTCAGCAATTTCCAGTCTATTGCCTTCCTGTTCTTGGGTGAACCGCGCTCGCGGGCATGGATCACGATGAGTTCCTGTGGAGGGTAGTGCTTCTGCTTTCCGATTGGCGGTAATACGCGGATGCGCGCGTATCTGATCTCAAGCTCGGCAACGTTGATGTCGCCCTTGTCGTCACGCACCTCGATGCGATGAACGCCCTTGAGCCTCACCTCTTTCATGGCGTCAGCGACCGTGTGTGTGCCGTCACCGGCAAGGCGGTCGACGCAGGTGCGTACCAGGAAATGTGTGCCGGAATCCTGGACCGCACAAAACAGTTCGAAGATGTCGCTCTCGCGATCACCGATGTGAATGCATCTTTCCGGATCGGCCAGAAGGTCTGTCGACTGCTTCACATTCTCAAGCCAGCGGTAGCTTTCCTTCTCCTCGATCGGGATGCGAGTCGGATTGACCTTTCTCTTGAGCTCTTTCGTGCCCTTGAATTTCTTGCGCGTCCAGAACTTGATCGCCGCCAACCCAAGCGGCAGACCCGATACCGTGACGGCCAGGCTCGAGTGCATCAAGAGTCCACACACCGTATGGGTTCGCAGGCGACCGGCTTTGTCACGGCCGCTGTTTATTGCTTTCGTCAAGCCGATGGCATGCGGGCTTTCGCGCTGATAGGAGAACTCCGTCGTGTCGTGTAGGACCAGGACAAGGCCGTCGGTTGCAGAAAAACGATCGCGTGTCGCACTGAGATGCCCAGCCAGAATATCGGCTTCGCTGACGCGATCGTTGGACAAGAAGCGATAGGCGGCCTTCGTATTCGCCCAGTCCTGGCAAACGAATGGGATGGAGCCGCCGATAGTGCGGCCGATGCTATTCAGGAGCGTTACGAAGCGCCGTTTCAGCCGCACGTCCTTGAACAAGCTCGCGGAGCACTCTTCCTCAACCCAAGTATCAATGTTGCCATCAAACGCGCACGCCTCATCCTTCGTCGGCGATGCCGTCCGCATCAGTGCACCCCTTCCTTCTCGAATCAGGTGCTCGAAAAGGAATCACAAACGAGTCGTGGCGTTCAAGTCTTCCGTCCGATTTTGTGGGTAATCGAAAGCTTCACCGGAGGCTTACCCAATCTCTTCAGAAATGTCGCCGATCTCTCAGGAAGAAGGCGGTCGATATCGCCAATTACAGGCCCTTCCGTGCAAATCCACTGGACTTGTCCGGCACGGCAAGCGTTGCTGTTGTCGTGACAGGGCCGGTGTCGCAAAGGATGCCGTCCAATAACCTCGCCCGATCAGCGAGGCTTCAGGTCGTGCCGGCATCGCGACAGGCGCGGTGCCCGAGACTTGGAGCCCAACCATGACCGCGAAATCACGCAAACCAGCCAATCCTGCCAAGCCGCCTGCGAGGCGTAGTGCGGCGCCTGAGAGGCCGGCAGCAACCAAGAGCACCCGCCGGGCCAAAGCACCCGAGCCTCCTCCTGTAGCCATCGCTTTGAGCAAACAGCAGCTGTGCTTGGATCTCCTCGCCCGCCGCGATGGCGCGACCCTGGCGGAGTTGATGTCCGCAACCGAGTGGCAGCCGCACAGCGTACGTGGCTTCCTGTCCGGCACCGTGAAGAAGAAGCTCGGCCTGAAGCTCAACTCGTCGCGCGACGCTGATGGCAGCCGGCGCTATGAGTTGGAACGGCCGACGCGGGAGCAGTGATGAGCGGTTCTCGCATAGAGGACGAGATCGCCCGAGAGTTGGCCGGCCTCGCGGAGCTTGAACTCGAAGCGCTGCGGCGTCAATGGCGGCGTCTGAGCGGCCGCCCGGCACCCGAGCACATCACAAAGCAAGTGCTGATCCGGATGATCGCGTATCGCATTCAGGCCGATGCTTTCGGCGATCTCGACGGCCAGAGCATCAAGCTGCTGCGGCAGATCGCCGAACAGCCAGCCAAAAGCAAGGCTGGCACTGGTGCCCCGACACTGGAGAGCCTGAACGTCTCTTCTCGCGGTGCGAAATCTCTCGCACCCGGAACCGTCATCGGCCGCGAGCACGGCGGCACGATGCATCACGTCATGGTGCTCGCCGACGGCTTTGCCTGGAACGGAGCTACCTACCGGAGCCTGTCCGAAGTTGCCTTCGCCATCACCGGCACGCGATGGAATGGCCCGCGCTTCTTCGGGCTCAGAACGAGCGGCAAGGCAGGCGTTGCCAGTCCGACGGACGGTTCGCAATGACGGCGCCCAATCCGAGGCAGCTGCGCTGCGCCGTCTATACCCGGGTCTCGACAGACGCGGGACTCGAGCAGGATTTCAATTCGCTCGATGCGCAACGCGAGGCCTGCGAAGCCTACATCAAGAGCCAAACTCACGAAGGGTGGCGCCTCATCAAGACGCGGTTCGATGACGGCGGCTACTCGGGCGGCAACATGGAACGGCCTGCGCTACAGGCTCTGCTCGAAGAGATTCGCGAGCGTCGGCTCGACATCGTCGTGGTCTACAAGGTCGATCGGCTGACGCGGTCCTTGGCGGACTTCGCAAAGTTGGTCGAACTCTTCGATGCGCACGGCGTCTCGTTCGTCTCGGTTACACAATCGTTCAACACGACCACCTCGATGGGGCGTTTGACGCTCAACGTGCTCCTGTCGTTTGCCCAGTTCGAGCGCGAGGTGACTGGCGAGCGCATCCGCGACAAGATCGCGGCCTCCAAGAAGAAGGGAATGTGGATGGGCGGCGTGGTGCCGCTCGGATACAGGGTGAAGGACCGCAAGCTTATCGTCGTGCCCGAAGAAGCCAAAACGGTGCGAATCATTTTCGATCGCTATCGGGAGCTGCGCTCGCTCCCTTCCCTGCAGCGGGACTTGCGCGAGAACGGTGTCGTGACACGTCGGCGAACACTGTCAACAGGCCGAGAGATTGGCGGGATCCCGTTCCTGGTTGGCGCGCTCGTCTCACTCCTGCGCAACCACACCTACCTCGGCGAGATCAACCATCGCGGCAAAAGCTATCCCGGCGAGCACGACGCGATTGTCGAGAAGGACGTGTTCGACGCGGTCCAAGATATTCTGGACGCCAATCGCCGCGGACAACGCGAGCATTGGCGGAAATCCGAAGCGCTTCTGATTGGCAAGCTGTTCGACGACCGCGGCAATCGCATGACGCCAAGCTACGCGATGAAACGCGGTATACGCTATCGCTACTACGTTTCGGCTGCGCTTTTGCAGGGGAACGAAGCGGAAGCCGGATCGGTCAGGCGGGTCGCCGCCCAGGACATCGAGGACCGCGTCGTCGCTGCGCTGCGGGAAGCTGGGATCCTGGACGATGTCGCGGGAGATCTGCGTGAGACCATCCAGGACGTCGTCGATCGGATCACGGTTTCAAATTCCGCGATCTCGATCACGCTTCAGGCCGATGCGAACGCGAATGCCTCCCCTGAACCGATCCAGCTTGCCTGGACGCCACCCAATCACCGGCGGCGGCGCTCTATGACGGCTCCGGACGGTGAACAGGAGCCGACCGCGCCGCCGAGCCGATCCCGTATCCGCGCCGAGGCTCGCGCTCGACTGCTAACCGCAACCGCGATTGGAAGGGCTTGGCTGGATCAACTGGTTCAAGGCGACGTCCCCGACCTCGCTGCGATTGCCGCACGCGAAAACCGAAGCGAACGATCCGTTCGGATGATCCTGTCGCTCGCATTCCTCGCGCCGGATATCGTCAAGGCGGCGATCGACGGCACTTTGCCCCGCGGCCACGGCCTTTCGACCTTGACCGACCTGCCGATGGACTGGGCCGAGCAGCGGATGGTGGTGGGGCTGGGCCAGGCTTGATGTTTGATCCCAGAAGCGGACTCTTGCATATGCGAAGTCGGCGGTGCCGAAGACGCCGTCAACCGTGTCTGCTCTCTGAGGAATTGCGTCGGCAGATCAGATATCAGTCTTCTCGGCGATTTCGATCGTGCCGAACGCGACCAAGCCGATCAGCGTAGCGAACACGAGCGTTACGCACGTGAACGGCGCGGCAGTGGCAACATCGTCGCCTCGTCCGCCCTCCGGTACGACTAGGTCGGAGCGGTGGCAAGCTGGCAGATTGCAGTGCAAAAAGCGAACTAGCGCGTGGATGTGGACAATCGTGAATTGACCGACCAGCCAAGCCATGGGTAACGGCGCGAATCGCGTAGGTTGCTGCGGTTCCCCACATCACCTTCGGCCGAGGCCCGACGCGTTTGACTGAAATCACCGCCATCGAGATCGGCAAGCCGCTGAACTGGCAGGACTTTCAGCGGAACTGCGTGCATTTGTTCCGCCGCGATCTGGGTGACCGACATGTGCAGGAATGGGGTCGCGAGGGCCAGAAGCAGAACGGGATAGACCTCCACGGATATCGGGATGGCGACACCACAAAGCCTGTCGGCATCCAGTGCCGCCGGGTCAAGGAGCCGCTGACCGAGCAGGCGATGCGTGAGGATGCGGAAGCGGCTCGCGCGATCAAGCCGGCCCTTACCGAACTGATTTTCGCGGCGACGACGGAGCGCGATGTCAAAGCGCAGACTGCCGCTGCCAACCTTACCGCCGAGCTGCGGGCGAGTGGATGGCCGTGCCGGGTCGTGGTGATGAGCTGGCCCGACCTCTGTCAGGAGATCGTGAAGTACGACGACGTGCTGGCGTTGTTTCAGCCCAGCGGGAAGGTACTGCAACAACCGATCATCGAGGCCGTGCAGGAAGAGGGGCGGGCAGTTCAGGCACGCTTCGATCAGCAGGGTATGGAGCTGCGCGACATCCGGGACCTGCTCGTCCGCTCGCAACGCAGTGTGACCGAGGAGTATGACCGCGATCTTGAACCCGAAGCGCACCACGAGCCGGTTGGTCTGCACAAGGAAATCTCGCAGATCCGCCGGTTCATCCAGAGGGGCCGCACGGGCGCGGCAGGCGAGGAGCTGGAAGCGCTGTTGAAGCGCGAGCCTACGATACCACCATATGCGCGCTATCGGGTTCTTTCGAATCTGGCGGCGGTCAACTTTGCGGCCAATCGCTACGACCGGGCACTTGCCTATGCGCGCGAGGCATTGGCGCTGCGACCAGACGATCCCAAGGCGCAAACCAACCTGGCCTATGCCGAGCTGTCTTCAGGCGACCGTGAGGCGGCGGCGAAGCGCGCGGGCGATGTGCTTGCAAACCATCCGGCCAACGGGCCGGCAGCGAGTGCGCTGCTTCAGGCGAGGATGCGGGACAGGAGCCTGGCTGATCCGTATTCGTTGGTGCCGGCCGCAGCGCACGATACGGTCGAGTTCAAGATCGGTGCGATTGTGTTTCTGCGCCAGCGGGACGACGTGTCATGGCGTGCGATGGCGGCTGAAGCGGCGGTGGCGCACGCCGATAACGATGTCCTGCAGCGGTTTGCTGCCGAGGCGAAGCTCGAGCCGATCCTGATTGACCCGGCTGTGATTTTGGGAAAGCCGATCGATCCTGCGACCCGGCAGACGGCAATCGCATGTGCGGTGACGTTGCGTAAGCTGTGGTCGAAGGAGATCGCGGCTGAGGATGTCAACGCCGATGAGACGATTCCACTCGCGTGCAATCTGGCCTCGGCGCTGCGCTTTGCCGGCGACGATGCGGCGGCCGCTGATGTGCTCGACCATACGATCGCGAAGGCAGGACGCGACACGGTTCTGGTCCGTGCCCGTGCGATCTTGCACTTGCATGCCGACGAGGACGAGAAGGCGACGGCATTGCTCGACGGTGCCGAAGTGGATGCTGAGCTGCAGCTGTTCGCCGCGCAGGTCGTAGCCGGACGCAATCCAGCCAAGGCTCTGGAGCGGCTGTCCCAAATCGATCCCGATGGTTTGCCGGTGAACCTGCGACCGGTAATGACGGAGGTGCGAGCCGAAATCGCGATCGCGATGGGCGATGCTGCAGCATTGCGGCAGGCCCTTGCGCCCTTGGCGGCGAGCGATGATTCGGCCGTGACCCTGCAGCTGCTGATGGCGCGCGGGCGCGAGAAAGGGCTGCTTGCAAGCGACAGCAGACAAGCGAAGCTGCCACTCGCTGCCGACGAAGAAGAGCGCGGCGACGATGACGATGGCGAACTACCCGATGAGAGAACTCTGGCGCCGCATGTGCGAGAGCTTGTCCGGTTCGTCCGGGAGAAGGAACCGGCTCTCGAATTCGCGGATCGCGTCATGCTCGGCCAGTATCTGGAGCGTCATGGCGCGCCTGAAACGGCTTCTGATGTTTTGCACGGCCGTGTTGCCACGGATCGGGATACGGCGGGTTTACGCACCTATTTGATGGCGAGCATTGCGGCTGGCCTTGCGTCTCGATCCAAGGCTGTTTTGGATGCGCTGCCGGCAGAGGTGGCAGCCGTCCCATTCTTCGTGCGGGCAGCGGCTACGCATCATTGGAACGTCGGCGATGCCGCCAAAGCAGCGCCGCTCATCGAACGATTGCATCTGGCGGAACCCGACCGGCTGCACTGGTTTGATTGGCATCTTCAGGCCTTGCTGAGACAGGGCGACGAGGCGCGGGTGCGGAAGCTCCTGAGCGAGCCGGTCGAGGAGCGGCTCAAGGGCAGCATTGGCGAGCGGGCACGGCTCGCGCGGGCGCTGAGCGCGTTCGGATTCGTCGAGCGCGCGCTGAAGCTTTCCTACCGCGATTTCGCGGCCAATCGCGGGGTGCCTGCTGCCTGGATGAGCTTCATGTCGGTGATGCTGCTCGCAGGCAAATCCGAGGACATGGGTTTGCTTTCGCCGGTCATCACTGGCGACCATGCATTCGCGGTGCGCTTTCCGGACGGCATCGAGAGACGGTATCTGATCGAAACCGAGGAGGCGGTGCGGCACGTCGAGCCGGATGCGCTTCCGCCTGACCATCAAATCGCACAGGCTGTCCTCGGCAAACAGCCACACGACAAAGTGCATTGGCCGGATGGCAGTACGGTCGAGATCACGGCGGCGAAGCACAAGTATCTCGACGCGTTCCATGCGGCCTTGGCGCGATACAACGAGCGGTTTCCTGCGGCGACAGGCCTGAAGCAGGTCAAGGTCACGCTCGAAGGCGAGAATGCGTTCGAGGAGATCACCGCCGAGGTCAGGGCGCGTGCCGAATACGTGCAGAGCCAGACCGAGAGCTACGCCGAAGGAAAAATGTCGCTTGCGATGCTCGCCTTCATGACGGGTATCAGTTCTATCGACGTGATGGTGGGGCTTGCGGAGGTCGGGACACCTTACCGGGTAGCTATCGGACTGGAGCAAGAAAGGATCGACGCTTTCAGCGCGATCGCAGCCAACGATCGGCGCGGATGTGTGGTCGATGGGGCGACGTTGCATTGCATCCGGCGGCTAGGGCTTGAGAGTGCCGTCGAGGCAATCTGCGGAAAGATCGGTATCGCGCAGGCGACGGCAGACCACTACAGCGAGCGTCTGCAAGCGCTCGACATGCTCGGAACCGGCAACGGCGGCACCATGGGATACCGCGACGGCCGGCTGCATTTCGTCGAGCGGAATGCGGACGAGACGGCGCGGACCCGGGCGCTGATCGAAGGCGATATCGCATGGCTGCGTGCGAGCGCCGACGTCGTTCCGGCCGTGCCGATGCAGGACCCGCCTGCGTTCATGCGGCGGCTCGGCATGATTAAGGGGGCCAGATTCTTCGATGAGATTTATGCCGCGAGCGGTTCGGGTCGCATGCTGCTCGTCGATGATCTGTTCACACGGCAGGCCGCAGGACAACTCGGCGTGAAAGGAGTCTGGCTTCAGCCTGTCCTTATGAAGGCGCGCGACAGGAAGCTCTTGTCGGTGACGGACTACGCCAAGGCGATCACTGATCTCATCGATGCCGGGCAGACCTTCATATCGGTCGATCCGCAAACGCTGATGGCGGCGCGCCGCTTGGATCGCGAGGCTGGCGGCGTGAATTCCGGTCGACGCATTAGGATTGCGGTACGGTCGCTTGGCGGCCGCCATGCGGATATCAACTCGCATTGCGGTGTTGCGATCGCCTTCCTGCGGAGCCTCTGGTCGGCGAATAGTCTTGAACTTTCCGATTATGTGGCAACCTCGGAGCTGCTGCGGGCGTTGCAGCGTGAACGGACGGGTGACTACCAGGGCATTCTCACAGTGCTGGATCACCACGTCGATCGGCGTGCGTTCAGGGTCTATCTGCGCGAGTGGGCCAAAGGTCACTTTCTGCGATGGCCGGTCGATGATCCCGAACCAAGTCAGTGACAAGGAAAGTGTGGTCGACGGTCTTGTTGCAGCCCCCCTGTTGCGCTCGCTCATCGCAACAGACCCGCGCGTCGTCGCTCTTTCGTTCGGGCCGAAAAAACTCTTCACGTTCAACTTCGTCTGGCGAGACGACCACCTGCTGGCTCGCGTAAGCCGCGCGCACGTCGAGGACGCTCGAAAACAGTACGCGCGATGCGTACAACCCAAGGCTTAAGCATTGGCACATACGTCCGGTTTCGGATGGCTTCCGACAGCGCCATGGACGATCGTGACGGCGCGCCGCTCCTGCTTACGGAAGTCGGCTATCTCTGCCAAGCCACCACCGGTGGCGGGCCTCCGAAGCTCACTTTCGAACCGGTCTCAGTGAGGCTGCGCACGCGGTCTCTGCGGCGGGGCGGCGGTCAGCGCGCGGAAAGGGAATTTCGAGGCCAGAGACTTCGGGTGCGTAGGCGTGCTACGGGGCGCCAATCTCGGCCTAGAGACGGGTATGTGGTGGGCTGGCCGGCCGGCAACCTCGTGAGTTCACGAGGGTTTTCGCAAAGCAGCCGGAAAACGGCATATCGACCGAAACTGCTTGGTGGAGCCGAGGGGAATCGAACCCCTGACCTCTACAATGCCATTGTAGCGCTCTCCCAACTGAGCTACGGCCCCAGACCTGGGTTGGGATGACCGGCCGGCGGACCGCCCGATCAGGCCGCTTGCATAGGGCGTTCGACCCCAAACTGCAAGCGGGAATTTGGCAACGATCGCGCGACACCTGCGCCAACAGGAAGCCTCATGCGGCTCCTGCGCCGCCTCAAGTCTCGTCAGCCTCGCCGCTGCGGCCACCAACGATATTGGTCATATCGCCGCCGTCCTCTTCCTCGTCCTCCAGGAAGGTGTCGTCGGCTTCGTCCTCGACCGCATCATCGTCCGTCTCGATGTCCTCGATCTCGTCCTCGGCGTCGGCGACCGCATCTTCGTCCTTCACCGCCTCTTTCTTGACCTTGCGCTGCGCCTTTTCCTCGTCCTTGAACAGGACGCCGACCGGACCGGAAGCGATCACATAGATCGAGCCGCAGATCGGACACGCGATGGGATCGCGGTTGAGGTCATAGAAGCGGGCGCCGCATTCGTCGCTCTGGCACGTGCGCTTGGTGCCACGCGCTTGCTTTGTCGCCATGGAGTCTGCCCCGGAGTTTCAAGAAAATTGAGCGAGCGGTCTGCCACACACCCACCAGCTTGTCAAAATGTAATCGGGCGGATACCGCCAGACAGCCGTCATGCCATTGGGCCTCAAGGCCTTTCCGGCCGGTCCCGCCATCCGCCATTGACAGGCCCCCGTCGTCTCGGCTCAATGCCCGCCATTCCAGCCAGCTACGGTCCGCAAAACGGCACTTCCGCACGGCGGCCCGCCTTGAAAGCAGCTCCAGCAGGACCTGATCTCCGTGTCCCATCTGCCACCTCGCCCCCTCGCCGCCCGTCGGTCCAGTCCGCTCGTCGGCACCGTCCGCGTACCGGGCGACAAGTCGATCTCGCACCGCTCCTTGATGTTTGGCGCCCTCGCGACCGGAACCACGCGCATCAAGGGATTGCTGGAGGGAGAGGACGTCATCAACACCGCCAGAGCCGTCACAGCATTGGGCGCATTGGCCGAAAAGCAGGGCGACACCTGGATCGTGAAAGGTCGCGGCGTTGGCGGTTTGTCTGAGCCCTTGGCACCGATCGACTTTGGCAATTCGGGCACCGGAACACGCCTCATGATGGGCGTCATCGCCGGCCAGCCCATAACCGTCACCATGACCGGCGATGCGTCTTTGTCCAAGCGGCCCATGCGCCGTGTCATCGGCCCCTTGAAGCAAATGGGGCTTCAGATCGCAGAAGACCGCGAAACACTGCCGCTCACCCTGACCGGCACCGACCAGCTCCTACCCATCGTCTATGAGCTGCCAGTGCCTTCCGCTCAGGTAAAAAGCGCCATCCTGCTCGCCGGTCTCCATGCCGCTGGCGAGACAACCGTGATCGAGAAGGAAGCGACACGCGACCATACCGAGCGCATGCTGCACTTCTTTGGAGCGGAAATCCGAACCGAGCAAAAGGACGGCAAGACCCATATCACGGTGAAAGGCGACGCCGAGCTGACCGGCCGCGACGTGACCGTGCCTGGCGACCCTTCGTCGGCGGCCTTCCTTGTCTGCGCCGCCCTGCTGGTCCCCGGCTCGGATGTCACCGTCGAAGGCGTGCTGGTCAACGAAACCCGCACCGGTCTTTACACAACGCTGCAGGAGATGGGCGCCGACGTAACGCTGACCAACCCGCGCGAGGAGGGTGGCGAACCGATCGCTGACATCCGTGCGCGTTTCTCCAAGCTGAAGGGGGTTATCGTTCCGGCCGAACGCGCGCCCTCGATGATCGACGAATACCCGGTACTGGCAGCCGTTGCCGCGTTCGCCGCTGGCGATACGGTGATGCACGGTCTTGCCGAACTGAAAGTGAAGGAAAGCGATCGCCTGGCCGCCACGGCCGCCGGTCTCGAAGTCAATGGCGTCCGCACAGCAGTTGAGGGCGACACGCTGACCGTCCATGGCACGGGCGGCGCCGTGAGCGGTGGCGGAACGGTTGCCACACATCTCGACCACCGCATTGCCATGGCCTTCCTCACCATGGGACTTGCCACCGAGCACCCCGTGACGGTCGATGACACCGCCATGATCGCCACCAGCTTTCCCGAATACCTCGGGCTGATGGAGCAATTGGGCGCCAGCTTCCAAACCTGATTTGGACCGTCGGCACGGGCTCGAAATCAGAGCGCTTTGGCAGGCCGAATCCAACGCATTCCGCACTAGCTTTGGGTTCCATAGAAGACTTCGCCAGACGTGGTCTGGCGGGCGAGAAAAGTCAGTGGTGGGCCCTTCGGCTCATGGCCGGGCGCCAATTTGCTAATCCGCTGAATTGTCCAGGCAATCACAATCGCAGCATCGGGCAGCGAGCAAGCCACACACATCCTTCCGAACAAATTTGCAACACCCAAAATCTGCACTTGGTGGAGAGCGATTTAGTACGCCCAGCCAGTCGATTATGTGTTCACACGGATGTTCTGTGGAAAGGTATCGCCACAGCCACGGGTGGCCCAAAAGCGGCACAATTATGGCGATTGAGTCTTATCCACAACCTATAAACAGGTTATCCACAAATGGTGGGAATGAGACATTGCGCCCTCGCTCAAGTTGTGTCTGCGGGCTGTAGGGGATGGAGAGTAGTATGTTGCGTTCATTTGGCGTTTCTGTTGCATCTGCATTTGCACTGACAGCTATGACCATCGCCGCGACCGCGGGTGACATGGGTGGAAGCCTGAAGGACACTCCGCCTGAACCAGAGGTCTATCAGTGGAACGGCCTGTCCCTGGCCGTCGGCATCGGTGCCGGGCGCTTCGATTACGACATTGGTGCCCATGGCTGCATGGAGCGGAACCACTACATCTATAAGGAAATCAGCGTCTACTCAGTCGAAACCGAGGACAAATCAGACTGCTATGGCCACCAAAAGGACGCGGCATTTTCCAACGATGAGTGGGATGTTTTTGGCACGCTGCAGATCGGCTACGACAGGCTGATTTCTGATCGCATCCTGATCGGCGCTTTCGCCGATATTGATTTCTATGTTGATGCCGACAATGCATTCTCCGAGAAGTTGGGTGACAGGAAGCGTCGTGGCCCGTCGATCCAAGGCAATCTCGGACTGGACAACGTCTGGAGCATCGGCGGCAAGCTCGGGTTTCTGGTCACGCCGCGCGTCGCGCTCTACGGCATCGGCGGTTACACCGAAGCGCGTGTCGACGGTTCGGTCACGGCAGAATTCCGCGGCATGACAGCGACAGCCTCGATCGACGACAAGTTGCGCGGCTGGTTCATCGGTGCCGGCGCCGACTTCAAGCTCCGCAAGGACGTAGCCTTGAGGCTCGAATACCGCTACGCCGACTACAATGGGAGCAACTTCCTGAAATCAGAAACCTACGGCGATTACTGCCCCACCGAAGTGTCAGTGAAGGGTGATCTCGACGCCCAGCTTCACTCAGTCCGCGCCGCCCTCGTATTCAAGCTGGGCGACCACGAGCGTCACGAACCTCTAAAATAAGCCAAGGCCCACCCAGGCATGTTGTTGCAGCTGCGCCCCGCGATGCGGGGCACAGTTTTGTTTCGCAGGCCTCGTCGATGTTGAAGAATCGCTGCTCGTTCGCTGCAGGCATTGAGCCGATAGCCGACACGCAACGCGGAGCACATCTACCCGCACTCAGCCATCGACTTGTAGGGACTGGCTGCCGTCGCGCGGTTTGCAACAGGCTCGCCCTCGTGGAACTGCCACAGCGTTCCAGGCGCCATGGTTTCCCAGCGCTCGTTGTCGGTCAACGGCTGCGTTGCGATGACGGCAACGCGATCATTGGGCGTCGTCACCTGCGCGAAATCCACCGTCACGTCTTCATCCGTGAGATGCGCCTGGCAGAACGGCGCGCGCCTGATGATGTACGCCAACTCCGTCGAACAATGAGCGAAAAGGCACGATCCGTTCGACAGCAGGAAATTGAAGATCCCTGTCGGCGCCAGGAGCATGGTCAACGCATGCACAGCCTCGAACAAGGCCTCGCGAGTCGGCGGCGTTGCGCCAAACTTGTGTTTCAACTCCTGCATGTACCAGCAGAAGATCAACTCGCTGTCGGTATTTCCGACCGGCGTGAAGCTGCCGTCGAGATCCGGCCTGAACTGCGGCAGATGTCCGTTGTGCGCGAAAATCCAGTACCGCCCCCACATCTCGCGCATGAAGGGATGCGTGTTTTCCAGCGACGTCGGCCCCAGGGTCGATTTGCGGATATGCGCAACCACATTGAGCGATTTGATCGGATAGCTGCGCACCAGTTCCGCAATCTGCGACTGCGCCGACGGCGCTGGATCGAGGAACATCCTGACGCCTCTGCCCTCGAAGAAGGCGATGCCCCAGCCGTCGGAATGATGATCCGTGCCGCCGCCCCGCTGCCGGAACCCGGTGAATGAAAAACAGATATCGGTCGGCACATTGCAGTTCATGCCGAGCAGCTGGCACATGGTCGGGCTCTCGAAGGCATCCAGGCGTAATGTTAGAGCATGTTTAGCTGAAGTGTGAACGGTTCAGCGTGAAAAACATGCTCAAGGCAACGACAGCATGTTTAGCTGAAGTGTGAACGGCTGAGCGTGAAAAACATGCTGAATGCAATGGAGTAGAGGGGAGCGACTTCACAAAGCGATCTGGCGGGGATTCGCTTCGGCAGCCACGTCGCAAGGCTCAATGCTCGACCAGCCCGACTGGCGCTCGCCCGCAACCGCCGTCAGGACGTCAACCAGCGGCCAACCTGCATCGTGTGAAAAGACTGAGCGGCGGATGCTCAGCCATTCTTGTCCAGAAACAGCACATTTTCTTCGAACTGCAACGCTTCCAACCGCGGCGGACTCAGCGTCGTCGCGTTCAGGCAGCGGTATCCGTGTCCCTCCAGGCGCTGGATGATGGCGCGGGCATCGAGCTTTTCATGCCGCTCTGGGTCGGTCAGCAGTTCGCAAAGGATCGGAACCTTGCGCCCCTTCTTCTCCAGGATCGTTTTCATCCCGTCGAAGCAATAGGACTCGTATCCCTCCACATCGATCTTGATGAGGCCGATGCGCTCGATGTCGATCTCGTGTTCGGCGAGATAGCTGTCGAGCGTGATGATATCGACTTCGATGCTCTCCGTCAGCCCCCTCTCGTGATCGAGAAATCCCGGCAGGACCGAGCTTGAACCGATGTTGGTATCGAAGTTGTTGTAGTTCTCCGGCGTCGGCTGCACGACCGCCATCGGCAGTTTCCCTGGCCGGTCGCCGCAAGCAACCGGGTTCGCGAACATGGAGAAATCAGGGTTGAGCCGGCGCAGGCCATCAACGGAACGGAAAAAGTCAGGCACCGGCTCGAATGCATGCACCTCGCCGCTGCGCCCTACCTTGGACAATGCGAAGGCCGACCAGTAGCCGATGTTTGCGCCGATATCGATGAAGATGTCGCCTGGCCGCAGCGTCCGGTGGAAGGATTCCTCCAGATACATCTCGTGCGTATGGAAATAGTACTTCTGCGTGATCCGATGCATCGACAGGTCGACATCGAAGCGGACATCGCCGAACCGCGTTGTGGCAACGCCAGAAGGCGCACGCCTGAGCGCTTCCTCCACGCGACGCATCACGATCCCAGGCGCACTGCGCGGCCTGGAATAGAGGACGTCGCGAAAGAAACGGAACGATTTGGCAGCGATCATCTGCAGCGCGCTCTCAGCCCTGTTGATACGAAAAATTATGGAAGGGCGGATGTTCGGCAAACTTTAGTGGCCGTTCAGGCCGGTGACAACAAACGCCCCAAACGCGATTAACACGCCCTGAAAGGATGACCGGCCTCGCCCCCTCTTGACCCGCGCGCCTTGCTCGGGCACTGCCAACGCGCAGCCAGATAGCGCAATGGGAAGCCAACCGATGATTATCGCCATCGACGGACCAGCGGCCTCGGGAAAGGGCACGCTCGCCCGGCGCATTGCCGCCCATTTTGGCTACCAGTGTCTGGATACCGGTCTACTTTACCGCGCCGTCGCCCGCGATTTGCGCGCCGCCGGACAACCCCTCGACGACGTCAAGGCGGCGGAATGGGCTGCCAAATCCCTCGACCCCAGCACTCTGGACGACCACGGACTGCGCGATCCGGGCGTCGGCGAGGCCGCCTCCGTGGTCGCGAAAATCCCCGAAGTACGCGCCGCCCTTCTTGCATTCCAGCGCGATTTCGCCGCCCAGGAGCCCGGCGCCGTGCTTGACGGCCGCGACATCGGCACCGTCGTCTGCCCTGATGCCGACGTGAAACTGTTCATCAACGCCAACGTCGAGGTGCGCGCCCGCCGCCGCTTCGAGGAATTGAAAAGTCGCGGCGAACCCGTCACTTACGAGCACGTTCTCGACACCATCAAGGCCCGCGATGCGCGCGATGCCGGCCGCGCCGACGCCCCCATGACAATTGCCGACGACGCCCTGTTGCTCGACACGACTGATTTGGCTATAGAAGCCGCATTCGACGCCGCTGTCGGATTGATCATGAGGAAGATCGGCCGGTAGGGCTCGCGCGAAACGTGCGGCCCAAAACCTACCGGCGGGCAAGGTGCCCATCCAGCGGCCGGAAACCATCAATCGCATGACGCCGGCAGGACCCTGCCCGCACGCAACCCGCGTGCGGCAAAGCCCGTTCAGCCCATGCATCAAACCCAATCAGCCGGATCGGCCGGAGCATCGACGCTTCGCGGCCCGGCATTCAGTTGTAGCCCCAACGGTAAGGGCCCCAAGAAGGAGCACGCATGTCCGTCGAAGTAGCCAAAGAGATGAACCCCACGCACGACGAGTTCGCCGCCATGCTGGCCGAGAGCCTCGCCAAGGATGATCTGGCTGAAGGCGAAGTGGTCAAGGGCAAGGTGATCGCCATCGAGAAGGACCTCGCCGTCATCGACGTCGGCCTCAAGATGGAAGGCCGCGTTGCCCTGAAGGAGTTTGGCGTTGGCGGCAAGCCGGCTGACCTGAAGCCCGGCGACGAGGTCGAGGTCTACCTGGAGCGCATCGAGAACGCGCTCGGTGAGGCTGTCCTGTCGCGCGAGAAAGCCCGCCGCGAGGAAAGCTGGAACCGCCTTGAGAAGCAGTTCGAGAAGGGCGAGAAGGTCCAGGGCGTCATCTATAACAAGGTCAAGGGCGGCTTCACGGTCGATCTCGACGGCGCCGTCGCCTTCCTTCCCGGCTCCCAGGTCGACATCCGCCCGGTGCGCGACATCGGCCCGCTGATGCATCAACCGCAGCCCTTCCAGATCCTCAAGATGGATCGCCGCCGTGGCAACATCGTCGTCTCCCGCCGCTCCGTGCTTGAAGAGACCCGCGCCGAGCAGCGCGCCGACATCGTTGCCCGCCTCGAGGAAGGTCAGGTCATCGACGGTCTGGTCAAGAACATCACCGACTACGGCGCCTTCATCGACTTGGGCGGCATCGACGGCCTCCTGCACGTCACCGACATGGCCTGGCGCCGCGTCAACCACCCCTCCGAGATCCTCAACGTCGGCGACACGGTCAAGGTGCAGATCATCCGCATCAACCCCGAGACCCAGCGCATCAGCCTTGGCATGAAGCAGCTGCAGTCCGACCCGTGGGAGGGCATCGAAGCCAAGTATCCGGTCGGCATGAAGGTGACGGGCTCGGTGACGAACATCGCCGACTATGGCGCCTTCGTCGAGCTGGAGCCGGGCGTCGAAGGCCTCATCCACGTTTCCGAGATGAGCTGGACCAAGAAGAACATCCACCCCGGCAAGATCGTCTCCACCAGTCAGCAGGTTGACGTCCAGGTGCTTGAGGTCGATCCGCAGAAGCGCCGCATCTCGCTTGGTCTGAAGCAGACCCAGGACAACCCCTGGGATGCATTCCTCGCCGCTCATCCCAAGGGCACCGAGGTCGAAGGCCCGATCCGCAACATCACCGAGTTTGGCCTCTTCATCGGCCTCGATGGTGGCGTCGACGGCATGGTCCACTTGTCCGACCTGGATTGGAACCGTCCTGGCGACGAAGCCATCAAGGAGTTCAAGAAGGGCGACAACGTCCGTGCCGTGGTGCTCGATGTAGACAGCACCAAGGAGCGTATTTCGCTCGGCATCAAGCAGCTGGGCGGCGATCCGATCGACGCCATCGGCAAGTTCAAGAAGGGCGACACCGTCACATGCACCGTCGTTCAGGTGCAGGAGAACGGCATCGAAGTGAAGCTTGCCGACAGCGAGATCACTGCCTTCGTCAAGCGCTCCGACCTGTCGCGCGAGCGTTCCGAGCAGCGTCCTGAGCGCTTCAACGTCGGCGACAAGATCGATGCCGCGATCACCAACATCGACAAGGCCGCCCGTCGCGTTGCCGTGTCGATCAAGGCGCTCGAAATCGCCGAAGAGAAGAGTGCGGTTGCCCAGTACGGATCGTCGGACTCTGGTGCTTCGCTTGGCGACATCTTCAAGGCCGCCATCAAGAAGCGTGACGACAGCGACGAGGGCGACGAGGGCTGAACAATCAGCTCTCATCAACGAGCCGCATGTTCCTCCGCCTCCACGCCAGGCAATGGTGCTGAGGCCGGACACGACGACTGAGAAGCGCGCGGCAGCAATTGCCGCGCGCTTTTCGTTTCCCTCAAAGCCTCGCCGCACCCACCCACACAGTCCGTTGAACCCGCCGCGAAGCTTGGCTAGGGTATTGAAAGTCATTCTATATTAACCCCGTCGGCCACTTGATTGGCCGAAACCGGAATGAGCAAAGGCAATGATGCTGGAGACCGAAACCGTCCTTGACCGGCGCCGCATGCGCCGCCTTGTGTCGTTCTGGCGTGTCGCCGCCATCGCCGCCGGCGTGCTGGCAATCGGCGCATTGACCGTTTCAACCGGCGCCTTGGATGATCTGGGCGAGAAAAAGCATATCGCCCGCGTCTCCATCACCGGCACCATCACCGAAGATCGCAAACAGCTTGAGATGTTCGACAAGATCGCCAAGGACGACAAGGCGGTCGCGCTCATCGTCTTTGTCAACTCGCCTGGTGGCACGTCGACCGGAGGCGAAGCGCTCTATGAGGCCTTACGCAAGGTCGCCAAGAAAAAGCCCGTTGTCGGCCAGTTCGGAACGGTCGCGGCATCCGCCGGCTATATCGTTGGCCTGGCGACCGACCATATTGTCGCCCGCGGCAACTCGATTACCGGCTCGGTGGGCGTGATTGCGCAGTGGCCCGAGTTCGCAGGCCTCCTGGATAAGGTCGGTGTCCGGTTCAACGAGATCCGCTCGGGTGAGCTGAAAGCAATCCCCTCGCCCTTTCAACCCCTGGACGAAAAAGGCCGCGCTGCCACCCAGGCGATGGTTGACGACAGCTACAAGTGGTTCCTCGATCTCGTCAAGGAACGCCGCAACGTCGATACCAAGGACGTCGCCGGGTTGGAAAAAGGTGCGGTATTCACAGGCCGCCAGGCACTGCGGCTGAAGCTGGTGGACGCTATCGGCGGGGAAACCGAGGTGCGCAGCTGGCTCAATGAAAAACACAACATAGACAATGACTTGAAGATCGTTGACAAGAAGCCAGACAAGGAATCGACGCTTGAAACCTTGGGCCTGTCACGCTCGACCGCCCGCCAACTCGCCACCGAATTGGTGCACGGGGCAGCCGACGCGCTGAATGGCGGGACCGGTGTCAATCCGTTGCGTCTTGACGGCCTCGTCTCTGTTTGGCAACCTTCAGAAAATTGAATTATAACAAATACTTTTTTGGGAGGCTGCCAAACGTGATCAAGTCCGAACTGATCCAGAAAATTGCCGCGGCAAACCCGCATCTTTATCACCGTGACGTCGAGCGCATCGTCAACGTCATTTTCGACGAGATCGTTGACGCGCTGGCACGGGGCGACCGTGTCGAACTGAGGGGCTTCGGCGCCTTCACAGTCAAACACAGACCAGCGCGCGAAGGCCGCAATCCGCGAACCGGCGACCCGGTGCCGGTGGAGGAAAAGTTCGTGCCCTTCTTCAAGACCGGCAAGGACTTGCGCGACCGGCTCAATATCGATGGCAAGACCCTCTGACAGCCTGTCGTGGCAACGGTGTCGGCGCGGCAGGCCCATTGGTTGATGCCAAGCCGCGCTGCGCTACTTCGGACCGGTCCAGGTTCGCGCCCGCGGCGGTAAATGTCTTTGCCCTTCGAGAGGGTGGCAGCCGCGGCACGATCGGCTAATATTCCCTCGCTGCCCTGGCGCCGTTCGCGCCGATGAGTGCAGTTGGCACCAGTAGTTGCACCAACAAAGAGGCGAACGGCCGTGTTGAAGCGTATCACTCTGCTCCTGATAGCATTTCCAGTGGCTTTGCTGCTCGTCACGCTGGCAATAGCCAATCGCCACGTTGTGCGCCTGGTCCTCGATCCCTTCCGTCCAGAAGCTCCCGTGATCGCAATCGACCTGCCGTTCTTCTATTACCTTTTCGGTGCTTTGCTCATCGGCGTCGTGGCCGGAGGTGCCGCTGTCTGGCTGAACCAAAGCCACTGGCGCCATACCGCGCGTCACCGCACGCAGGAAGCCCGCCGTTGGCACGCTGAAGCTGATCGCCTCAGTCGTGAGCGCGACGCTGAAGTTGGCCGCTCAAAGCAACTGGCAATTGCCGGCCATTGAACTTGATCGGTGCAGCTCGCTGCTTCGAGGAGCCCCTCGCCCCGTCTGACGGAGCGTTGGTTCGCTTCCACCTTCATGGCTGAAGTTTAGATGCAGCATGCCCTTCGAACAGGCTTTTTCATCCCTCGTATCCTACCTTGATGCCGCTGCTGTTGGCGTCTTCGCCATCACGGGCGCGCTGGTCGCGAGCCGCAAGGAGATGGATATTTTCGGCTTCGCGCTGCTCGGCACGGTGACGGGCGTTGGCGGCGGCACGATACGCGACCTGCTGCTTGGAACCGCACCCGTATTCTGGGTCAAAAATCCTGTTTATGCCGCCATCGCGCTGACCGTGTCGGCAATTGTCTTCTTCGCGGCCCACATCCCGGAATCACGCTACCGGCTCATCCTGTGGCTCGACGCTGTCGGTCTCGCCCTCGTGTGCGTCGTTGGCGCCGACCGGGGACTTGCCGCCGGAGCAGGCGCCTTCATCGCCGTCGTGATGGGCGTTATCACCGCTGTCTTTGGCGGCATCATTCGCGATGTGCTCGGCGGCGAGAGCCCCGTCATCCTGCGCCGCGAGATCTACGTCATCCCCGCGCTGCTGGGTGCCATTGCATTTGTCGCGATGGTACACGCTGGCGCCGGCTACCCTCTCGCTGCAACGGCTGGTTTCGCAATCTGTTTCACGGTACGCGGACTGGCCCTCTATTACGGCTGGTCACTTCCGCCCTATAAGTCGAGGCCGGGCCGGCAAGCCGATCAAGTTGCCCCACCGCCGCACCCCTCCGCAAAGGACAGTGGGAACGCACAATGACCGACGCCAAGATCTGCGGCATAAAGACAAGCGAGGCGCTCGAAGCAGCACTTGCAGGCGGTGCAAACTTCATCGGTCTGGTTCTGCACGCCAAGAGCCCGCGCAACATGCCGGTCGAGACCGCCGCGGCGCTGGCCGCAATGGCGCGCGGCCGCGCCCACGTAGTCCTGCTGCTGGTGGATCCGACCGACGAGCGCCTAGCGGAAGTCATCCCCGCTGTCGCCCCCGATTTCATCCAGCTTCACGGTAGCGAGACGCCCGAGCGGGTCATGGCTATCCGCGCCGCCTACGCTACACCCATCATCAAGGCCGTTGGCGTGCGCACCGAGCAGGAGGTGCGCAGTGCCATGGTCTACCTGAAGCCCGGAAAATGCGCCGATCTGTTACTGTTCGACGCCAAGCCACCGGAGGGTGCCGACCGTACCGGCGGACATGGCATCCCCTTCGATTGGAGCATCCTTTCCGCCGTGCCCTTGGACACCCCCTATCTGCTGGCTGGTGGCCTGACACCGCAAAATGTGCGCGAGGCCGTCCGCTTGACCGGCGCACCCGCCGTTGATGTTTCGTCAGGCGTCGAGGCCGCGCCGGGCGAAAAGTCACCCGAACTGATCCGTGGCTTTCTTCAAGCGGTAAAGACCGCTATGGAGACCCTGTAGGGCTTTCCCCTGCTTAGACCTCGCGCTGGCGGCTGGGTGGCCGCCCGCCCGCTCGCAAATCGAAGGCAAGACAATGACGACGACTTCCACCGCCGACGCCAAGGTCAACAGCTACCGTTCCGGTCCCGACGAGCGCGGACATTTCGGCCTGTTCGGTGGCCGCTTCGTCGCCGAAACGCTGATGCCGCTCATCCTCGATCTGGAGCAGGCCTACAACGACGCCAAGGCAGATCCCGCCTTCCATGCCGAGCTGGAAAACCTCAACACGTTCTACGCTGGCCGCCCCAGCCCGCTCTATCACGCCGAGCGCCTGACCGACTATTTCCGCCAGCAAAGCAAGACCGGTGGTGGCGCCAAGGTCTACTTCAAGCGTGATGAGCTGAACCACACCGGCTCGCACAAGATCAACAATTGCCTAGGACAGATCCTGCTTGCCCGCCGCATGGGCAAAACGCGCATCATTGCCGAGACCGGCGCTGGCCAGCACGGCGTCGCCGTCGCCACGGTATGCGCCCGCTTCGGCCTGCCGTGCGAGATCTACATGGGTGCCACCGACGTCAAACGGCAATCACCCAACGTCGCGCGCATGTACATGCTGGGCGCCAAGGTGAACCCTGTCACTTCAGGCGCCGGCACCCTCAAGGACGCCATGAACGAGGCGCTGCGCGACTGGGTAACGAACGTCGAGAACACCTATTACATCATCGGCACCGCAGCCGGTCCCCATCCCTATCCCGAGCTGGTCCGCGACTTCCAGTCGATCATCGGCAAGGAAGTGCGCGAGCAGATGATGGCGGCTGAAGGGCGCCTGCCCGACACACTCGTTGCCTGCATTGGCGGCGGCTCCAACGCCATCGGCCTGTTCCACCCCTTCCTCGACGACAAAAATGTGAAGATCTTCGGCGTCGAAGCCGGCGGGCATGGCCTCGATGTTCCCAACGGACACGCGGCATCCATGAACGGCGGTGCGCCGGGTGTACTGCATGGCAACCGCACATACCTGCTGCAGGACGACGACGGCCAGATCCTGGAAGGCCACTCGATCTCCGCCGGACTAGACTATCCAGGCGTCGGCCCCGAGCACTCCTGGCTGAAGGATACCGGCCGCGTCAAATATGTCTCCGTCACCGACAACGAAGCGCTGGAAGCATTCCAGCTCTGCGCCAAGCAGGAAGGCATCATCCCCGCGCTCGAGCCTGCGCACGCGCTGGCCCACGTCATGAAGCTCGCCCCGACACTGCCCAAGGACGACATCCTCGTCATGAACATGTGTGGTCGCGGCGACAAGGACGTATTCGCCGTCGCCGGCTACCTCGGCATGACGATCTGATCCAAACGTCGCGCCATCCCACCGGTGCGACGCGCCACCAACCGAAACTTCGCGGTGCCACGGAGAACTCCTGATACGGCCCCGCCCAACTTGACTGCCGAGACCATGACCGAGACCCGCATCGACCGCCGCTTTGCAAGCCTGAAATCCGAGGGCCGATCGGGCCTCGTCACGTTTGTGACAGCGGGCGACCCCGACTATGAAACCGCCGCCAAGATCCTGGCAGGCTTGCCTGCTGCAGGCGCGGACATCATCGAGTTGGGAATGCCCTTTTCCGACCCGATGGCCGATGGCCCCGCCATCCAGGCATCCTCGCTGCGCGCCCTGAAGGCCGGCCAGCGCATGACCAAGACGCTGGCGATGGTGGCCGACTTCCGCAAGACCGATAACGACACGCCGATCGTCCTGATGGGCTATTACAATCCCATCTACGTCTACGGCAACGAACGCTTCCTCGCCGATGCCGTGAAAGCCGGAGTGGATGGCCTGATCGTCGTCGACGTGCCGCCCGAAGCCGACGACGAGCTGTGCATTCCCGCACTTAACGCAGGGCTCAATTTCATCCGCCTTGCGACACCGACCACCGACGCCAAGCGTCTACCCAAGGTTTTGGCCAACACGTCCGGATTCGTCTACTACGTGTCGATCACCGGCATTACCGGCGCCGCCGCCCCGGATGCCTCCAAGGTTCATCAACAGGTCGCGCGCATCAAGGCCTCCACCACCCTGCCCGTGGCGGTCGGCTTCGGCGTCAGGACCGGCGAGCAGGCGCGCGCCATCGCCAAGGGTGCCGATGCCGTCGTTGTCGGCTCCGCACTCGTAACCGCGATCGAGAAATCTCTGGGAGAAGACGGCCGCGCCACTGGCAATACGGTCGCAGCCGTCCTAGATCTTGTGAAAGATCTGGCCGGGGCATTGCGTGCCGGCTAAGCCGGTGCTCTGCCTGTCCAGGAGCGACGAAATAGCCGCTCAAGGATGCCCCGTTACCGGGCTAGACTGGGCGGCCCAATACCGTTGGGCGATTGCGCCAGGAGCGTTATTGTGCAACGCAGCATGGCGAGAGTGGCCATGGCAGGCGCAAAACACGCAGAACTGCCGCCTACGGTGATGCTGCGAAGGAGCCTTCGAGCGTGAACTGGATCAACAACGTCGTCCGGCCGAAGATCCGGAGCTTCCTGACGACAAAGCGCGACGTTCCGGACAATCTCTGGGTCAAGTGCCCGGAGACGGGGCAGATGGTCTTCTACAAGGACCTTGAGGCCAATCAGTTCGTCTTTCCCGGTTCCGACCATCACGAACGCATGACCTCGCCGCAGCGCCTCATGCACCTGTTTGGAAGCGAAAATTACGCTGTCATCCCCAACCCGCCCGTGGCGCTCGACCCGCTCAAGTTCCGCGACGCCAAGCGCTACACGGATCGACTTAAGGATGCAAAGTCCAGGACCGAGCTTGATGACGCCGTCGTCATCGCGGAGGGCGACCTGGACGGAACCAACGTCGTCGTCGCCGTCCAGGACTTCCGCTTCATGGCAGGCTCGCTGGGCATGGCTGCTGGTGAGGCCGTCATCGCCGGAATGGAACATGCTGTCGGCAAGAAGGCGCCTTTCATCCTGTTTGCCGCTTCGGGCGGTGCCCGCATGCAGGAAGGCATCATGTCGCTGATGCAGATGCCGCGCACGACCATTGCCGTGCAGCGCCTGCGCGACGCCCGCCTGCCCTACATCGTGGTGTTGACCGATCCGACGACGGGCGGTGTCACTGCATCCTATGCGATGCTGGGCGATATCCAAATTGCCGAGCCGGGCGCGCTCATATGCTTCGCCGGACCGCGCGTCATCCAGCAGACCATCAGGGAACAATTGCCCGACGGTTTCCAGCGCGCCGAGTACCTGCGCGACCACGGCATGGTCGACATGGTCATCCACCGCCACAAGCTGCGCGAAACGCTGGCCCGCCTGGTCCGGGTTCTGTCCCGCCCGCAATTGGCCAAGCAATCGGCAGCCAAACAGCGCCAAGCCAAGGACCTCAACGGTAAGACACCGATCGCGATCGGCTCGTCCGACAGCGCCGGTGATGCAAAAGGCAACGTGGCGGCCGCACCAGCGGTCATCGAAGCCGAGCCGGTTGCGGATTCGGAGCGGTTTGATCCCGCGCGGCGGGCACGCGGCGGTGGGCCCGATGCACCGCCACCTGAAAAGCCAGCCAGCGACAAAACAGGCAAGCCCGCCGGCAAATCTTGACCGCTGTTGTCCTTGCTGCCAAACCGCGCTAGAGCCAGAAAGACGGCGATGGATCCGGAAGCGGCGCCCATCGAAGGCATGAATTCAAACCGAAAAGCATCGTCTCGAACGCATGTCCGGTCTTGGCCTAATCCTGAATAGGCCGGATTTGCTTGAGGCCTTTCGATGGGCCGAATACCGTGGCCCTGACGACCGGCCGGAACTGCGCATGCTTCGAAGTTCCGGAGTTCAACCCCTGTCCAGCCCTGCCTGGGATGTGGAGCACGAATCAACGATGCCCACGAGCGACAAGCTCCTTGCAGACCTGAAGTTGCTCCATCCCAAGCTGATCGACCTGTCGCTTGGCCGGGTGGAGCGGCTGCTCGGCAAGTTGGGAAATCCACATCTTCGCCTTCCCCCGGTGGTCCACGTCGCTGGCACAAACGGCAAGGGTTCCGTCACCGCTTATCTGAAGGCCATTCTCGAAGCCGCCGGACATGGCGTGCACGTTTACACCTCGCCGCACCTGGTCCGCTTCCACGAACGCATCGTCATCGCAAGACCGGGCGGCACCGCCCAGCCGATCGGGGAAGATCAGCTCGTCGATGTTCTGGAGCGCACCCAGAGCCTCAACGACGGCGACGACATAACCCAGTTCGAGATCACGACCGCCGCAGCCTTCCTCGCGTTCGCAGAAAACCCCGCTGACGTCGTCCTGCTCGAAGTTGGCCTTGGCGGCCGCCTCGATGCCACCAACGTGGTGCCCAACCCAAGGCTCGGCGTCATCACCCCGGTATCGCTCGACCACGCCGACAAGCTCGGCGACCGGCTGTCTCTGATTGCCGCCGAAAAGGCCGGCATCCTCAAGCGCGGCATGAAAACCGTTGTGTCCCGCCAGGAGGACGAAGCCATGGTGGTCATCGCCAACACTGCCAACCGCGTCGGCGCGCAGCTTGTGGTGTGGGGCCAGGACTACGACGCCTACGAACAGGCAGGCCGCCTCGTCGTTCAGCGGCAAGACCAGCTGATCGACCTGCCGTTGCCTTCTCTCATCGGACCACATCAGATCACCAACGCAGGAACCGCTGTCACCGCCGCTTTGGAACTCGATGGCTTCAAGATCAGCGAGACGGCGCTGGAGCGTGGCCTGCAGTCGACGCGCTGGCCGGCCCGCATGCAGCGCCTGAGCCACGGCCCCCTGATCGATCTTCTCAAGCAGGGTTCAGAGCTTTGGCTGGACGGCGGCCATAATCCGGCAGCAGGCGAGGCCCTCGCGCAGACGATGGCCGACCTGGAGGAACGTGCGCCCCGTCCGTTGCACCTGATCGTTGGCATGCTGGGCCTGAAGGACGCTGTCGGTTTCCTCCGCCACTTCCGTGGCCTTGCGCGCTACGTCGTGACGGTGCCGATCCCGGGAGCCCACGAGCAGCCGTTCACGCCCGACGCCCTGGCCGATGCGGCTGAGACGGCCGGTCTTGCTTCCGAGGCTGCTTCCAGCATCGAGGAAGCACTGCGCCGCCACGATGCCCTGTTTCCAGGCCCGAAGCGGATCCTGATCTGCGGCTCGCTCTATCTGGCGGGCCATGTCCTGGCGCTTCAGGAAGGCATCGTCGCGCAGCCGAATTGACGCTGCGGAACCTCGCCCTCCCCAATCTGGCCCGAACTCTGCTATCAGAACGGCGCCCGGCTGCATTTCCTGCCGGCACAAGAACCATTGATCGAGCACGCCATGTCCGATGACGCGAACACAACTCTTGCCTTGGTGGCATCCTCCGCCGGAGCCGCTGCGCGTCCGGAGTGGACCACAGCACAGCGAATCGTGGTCAAAATCGGTTCTGCGCTGCTGGTTGACCGCGCCACCGGCATTCTCAAGACGGACTGGCTCGCATCCCTGATGGAAGATGTTGCCGCCTTGGCCAAGTCGGGCAAGGAGATCGTGCTTGTCTCCTCCGGAGCCATCGCACTAGGCCGCCATACACTGAAGCTGCCCAAGGGAGCCCTGGAGCTTGAGCAGAGCCAGGCCGCGGCCGCCGTCGGCCAGATCAGCCTTGCCCACGCCTATCAGGATTTCGCCCGCCAGCATGGGCTTATCGCCGCGCAGATCCTCGTAACGCTCGGCGACACCGAGGAACGCCGCCGCTACCTCAATGCGCGCCACACCATTGACCGCCTGCTGGCGCTGAAGGCGATCCCCGTGGTCAACGAAAACGACACCGTTGCAACCACCGAGATCCGTTACGGCGACAATGATCGCCTGTCCGCCCGCGTGGCCTCGATGGTTTCGGCCGACTGCCTCGTGCTGTTGTCGGACATCGATGGCCTCTACACGGCGCCCCCCGGGTCCGACAAAGACGCGCGCCGCCTCGATCTTGTAACCGAGATCACGCCGGAGATCGAAGCGATGGCTGGCGATGCAGGCACCGAACTCTCCAAGGGCGGCATGAAAACCAAGATCGAGGCCGGCAAGATCGCGCGCGCCGCCGGCTGCGACATGGTCATTGCCTCTGGCAAGGTCATGCATCCCCTGCGGGCCATTTCCGAGGGCTGCCCGGCGACGTGGTTCATTGCGCCGTCAGATCCCGTCACCGCAAAGCAACGCTGGATCTCAGGCCAGTTGGAACCGCGCGGCTCGATCGTCGTCGATGCGGGCGCGGAAAAAGCCATGATGTCCGGCAAGAGCTTGCTGCCAGCAGGCGTAACCGCGGTGACTGGCAATTTCGACCGTGGCGATGTGGTCATCATCCGCACTGCCACGGGGCACGAAATCGGTCGTGGCCTCGTCGCCTATGCGAAAGCGGACACAGAGCGTATCATCGGCAGGAAATCGCGTGAGGCAGCTGAAATTCTCGGTTTTGAAGGCCGCCCGGAGCTGATCCATCGCGACGACATGGCGTTGAACCGCGCCCACGCAAAGAAATAACAGCCGGCAAACCCAGCGCTGTCAGCGCGGCCATCGCCGGCCAGACCAGGATAGAGATCGAACACGATGACTGCCGCCGTCCAGAAGAAGCTTCACGAACACGACATCTCCGGCATGATGCGCGAGATGGGCCGTGCAGCGCGCGCAGCAGCGGCCGAGCTCGCGCAGGCGCCGCGCGACGCCAAGGACAAGGCGCTGAAAGTCGCCGCCGCCGAGCTGCGCCGCCACACGCCAGAAATCATCGCTGCTAACGAACGCGACATCGCCGCTGCCGAAGAGGCCGGCAAACCGGCATCCTATGTCGATCGCCTGATGCTCGACCCTGCGCGCGTCGAGGGCATCGCCAAGGGCCTGGAGGCGATTGCTGAACTGGATGACCCCGTCGGCACCGTCCTCGCGGAATGGATACGCCCCAACGGCCTGAAGATTGAGCGCGTGCGTGTGCCTTTGGGTGTCATCGGCATCATCTACGAAAGCCGTCCCAACGTGACCGCCGATGCGGGAGGCCTGTCGCTCAAGGCCGGCAACGCGGCAATCCTGCGCGGTGGCTCCGACAGCCACGCCACGTCTGTTGCGATCCTCACTTGCCTGCGCCACGGGCTCAAAGCTGCGGAATTGCCGCTTGATTCAATTCAACTCGTTCCCACGACCGACCGCGAGGCTGTCGGCCAGATGCTGACCGGGCTGGACGGTGCCATCGACGTCATCGTTCCGCGTGGCGGCAAGAGCCTGGTCGAGCGGGTGCAGAAGGAAGCGCGCGTGCCCGTGTTCGCGCATCTGGAAGGCATCTGTCACACCTATGTCGATCGCGGCGCCGACATCGACATGGCCAAGGACATCGTCGTCAATGCCAAGATGCGCCGCACGGGCATCTGCGGCGCTACCGAGTGCTTGCTCATCGACAAGAACGCCGAGGGCGACTATGTGACCCCGCTCGTCACCGCGCTCCTCGATGCCGGCTGCGAGGTTCGCGGCGACCCGACTGCGCAAAAGGCCGACCCGCGCGTCAAGGCCGCCGTAGCCGAGGACTGGGGCCGCGAATTTCTCGACTCCATCATCGCCGTGCGCATGGTTAACGGCATTGATGAAGCAATTGCCCACATCACCCGCTATGGTTCGCAGCACACCGATGCAATCGTCACCGAATGCCAGGGTACGGCGGAACGGTTCCTGGCCAGGGTCGATTCGGCCATCGTTTTACATAATGCATCCACCCAGTTTGCCGACGGTGGAGAGTTCGGCATGGGGGCGGAGATCGGCATAGCAACCGGAAAAATGCACGCGCGCGGTCCGGTCGGCGTCGAGCAGCTGACCTCCTTCAAATACGTCGTCCGCGGCACTGGTCAGGTGCGCCCGAAATAGATTCTGACGCAACACGCCTAAACCATCGTTTTGCTTCGCGCTTTCTAGTATTGTGGAATTCGTCCAGCTTGGCTCCAAGCCGTGACCGTATCTTCACGCCGCCCAACAATAAAAGAACGAACATCCAAGGAGTTAAACGCATGTTTCGCTACATGTCGCTGGCCGCGTTCGCCATTTTGGCGCTGGCCGCCCCCGCCATGGCCCAGGAATCAGGCTCCGTCGCCGGTCGCCCGGCACTCTCCACGACGACAGCCCAGGACCTGATCGCCCAGCGCGAGAAGTGGGGGTCAGCCCCAGCCAAAACCCGCAATAGCGCCGCGCCGGCCAAAGCTGCAGCCTCAGACCCGCCACCACCAGGAAAGGCTGCCAAGGCTGCTGTTGCGGCTGGTTCGTATGCCGTGCTGCCGACCGACAACGTGTCCAAGCTCATTGCCGAGCGCGAAACGTGGGGCAAGGGCCCGAAGGGCTACGAGAAAAAGACGGTCGTTGCGCCGCGTGCCGCCGGTGCCCCCAAGAAGCTCAAAGCAGATGCACCTGCCTCAAAGCCAGCCAAGGTCAAGACAGCGCGCAAGCTGAAGAAAAAGAAGAAGAGCAAGACATCCAACTGACGGTCGGTAGGTATCGAGTGCACTGACTGTCTCGATAGAACATCACCGCACCGAGTTGCCGCTACGTGTAAACAAAAGCCCGCTGTGTCTTTTGCAGACACCGCGGGCTTTTGAGTTCCTCGAGCGGTTCGGACCAAGGCGGAATGGTTAAGGCCGCGACTGCAGGCCGGCACCGTGCACCACCCCCACGCAGCAGCCCGAGCGATAGCGAGGGTTGTAGCGGCGTGAGCGAAGAAATCTGGATCGTTTCAACGCAAGTCTGAAACGATCTAGAGGGCATGCGCCTTGAGCTATTTGCCCATGCCACCCATGCCGCCGCCACCCATACCACCCATGCCACCCATACCGCCCATTCCTCCCATGCCGGTCGTTTCCAGGACCGCACGACAGGCCGCCGACACTTTCGCCTTGTTGGCTTCCAGGCAATTGCGGATCTCACGGTTGACGTGTGACTTGCCCGCACAGTGAACAGCAATGTCGTCTTTGCAAGCTGTCGCTACCGGACCCTGGGCAAACGCCGAAGTGGCAAACAGCATGCTCACAAGCGCGGTACATGTGCGTTTCACGATTCGCATTTCGACCTCCAACTGTGTTGCAAGATCTTCTGCGGCGGCCATACGCATCCGATGCAGCACCTCCACCGAACACGGTGGAAATTCCGATAGAACAAGCGCTGCACCAAACAGAACGGCCCGCAAGATCCTTGCTCATGTAATGGAGTAATTATCGCGCGATCCGAAACCGAAGTCT
This sequence comes from Hyphomicrobiaceae bacterium, assembly GCA_020442165.1. Taxonomy (GTDB): domain Bacteria; phylum Pseudomonadota; class Alphaproteobacteria; order Rhizobiales; family Hyphomicrobiaceae; genus JAEUMD01. Next base: position 61,553 of record JAGRKV010000029.1, read on the forward strand.
GTGATCGGCGTCATTGCTTCAGTGGTCGCGGGTTCCCTGCAAGACAGTTCGCCAAACAGGTCCCCCCCACGCAGCCCCCCGACTGGGGCACCGCGAGGACATTTGGAAAGCAGCAGTTATATGGCGTATCAAGCTCACTCCACGACGAACCATCACTCACGAGACTTCCATTGCCCACGCACCCTTCGCCCCGAGCGCCTTTGCTGGCAAAGCCCCCGCACGCTGCACCCGGCCTGCGCATCGGCCTCATGGGCGGTTCGTTCAATCCTCCGCATGACGGGCACTTGCACGTTGCACGCGAGGTGCTGCGGCGGGTCCGGCTCGACGCCGTCTGGTGGATCGTCTCTCCTGGCAACCCGCTCAAGGCCGGCCACGCCACACCGCCGCTTGCCGCTCGAATCGCACAGGCCCGTGCATTGGCAGCCTCCGAGCCCCGCATCGCAGTCACCGGATTCGAAGCCGAGTTGGGCAGTGTCTTCACCGTCGACACCCTGGCCTTCCTGCGCCGGCGCTATCCGCTAACGCGCTTTGTTTGGGTCATGGGCGCCGACAATCTGGCAGGCTTCCACCGCTGGCGGCGGTGGCGCGGCATTGCCCCGATATTCCCCATCGCTGTCGTCGACCGCCCCGGCTGGCACCTGGCGGCACTGTCATCGCCTGCGGCCAGCGCCCTGGCACGCAACCGGATTCCAGAGGCAAACGCAGCCACCCTACCCACGTCCAAACCACCAGCTTGGGCGTTCCTGACCGGGCGCCTCTCGCCGTTGTCCTCGACTGAACTTCGGCGCGAAATTCAGGAAATGGCCGGGCCCTGAACTGCCGTCCAATCATTCTTGAACGCCGTCTAGATTGGACTGATCGGCCACAGGATTAACATTTGGGCCACACACCACGCGCAAATCAGTTGCCTGCAACTCCAGCCAGAGGGTATCTTTTCATCAGCCTGCACGCTCACCAAGTCATGCAGGCGCCAAAGTGGATATGCTAATTGGCCGCCTGAAACGAATGCGGCGGCACAACGCCTGATAGAAGAGGACGTTCACCACACGATGCGAACCGCACTCGAGGGAAGCGCAAACAGCAACCCTCCGGCCGAGATGCTCTCCGCGAAGGAGGCCTCGAAAGCCATACTCGAGAAGATCTGTCATTGGCTTGATGAAGCCAAGGCCGAGGAAATCGTAACGATCGATCTCGAAGGCAAAACTGCGATCGGTGACTACATGGTCATTGCCAGCGGCCGTACCGATCGTCATGTCGGCGCAATCGCCGACCAGATCCAACGCAAACTCAAGGAAGAAGGGCTCGGCCGCGTGCGCGTCGAGGGCCTGGAGGCATGTGACTGGGTTCTGCTCGACACCGGTGACATCCTCGTTCACGTCTTCCGGCCAGAGGTTCGCGAGTTCTACAACCTCGAGAAGATGTGGAATGCCGATCGCCCCGCCGAGGTGACGGCACACTAGAGCATGTTGAGCTGAAGTGTTCAGCGGATCAGCGTGAAAAACATGCTCCAAACAAGACGATAGAGCGCAGTCCCGGTTTCACCAAAAGTGAATGCGCTCTAACAAGCTGCGATGGGGTGCCAGCGACCGTCGCCCCAACGAGTTCGCCACCAGCGACAGGGGCGCGCGGCAGGTTTGCGCCGGGCGCAAGAGTGGCTTATGCGCCTGATGATTGCTGCTATCGGTCGCCTCAAGGACAGTGGCGAGACCGCGCTCGTATCCAGATACGCCAAGCGAATCGATCAGGCTGGCCGCTCCGTTGCACTGGCCCCCGTTGCCATCACCGAACTGACCGAGTCTCGCGCATCCACCACCGCTGAGCGCAAGGCCGACGAAGCCCAACGCCTGATTACCGCGTCTTCATCGGCTGAGCGCCGCATCGTCCTCGACGAAGGCGGACGCCAGTTTTCGAGCGAAGGGTTCGCGAATGTGCTTCGCGACATGCGAGATGCCGGAGTGCGCGAGCTTGCATTCATCATCGGCGGTCCTGACGGACATGGCGATGTGGCCCGCCAAGGCGCCGATACCGTGCTTTCATTGGGTCAGATGACACTGCCGCACGGCTTGGCGCGTATCGTTCTTCTGGAGCAGATATATCGCGCCGTGACCATCATCGCCGGGCACCCCTATCACCGCAGCTGAGATGAGCTGCCCCAAGTGCGCCGGTCATTCAAGCACGGCACGGCCGCCTCGGCCTGCTGGTTCTCCTACATCCGCAGCAAGACTCGATCCATCACGCGGCCCGGCAGTAGCCGCTTCAGACCCGCTGCGATGTAGGTCGGCGTCGTCACGAAGTACCGCAGCTTCGGCCGCCGCGCTTCGACGGCGTGAACAAGGCGGTCGACAACCGCCTCCGGCTCCAGCTTGAACGTCTGCTTTCCACCTGCTTCCATGGCCTTCAAGCGCGCTCGATATCGTTCGCTGTGAACCGAACCATCAATGTCTACCGTGCGCCTGAAGTTTTCGAGTGCTGTTTCGAGGAATCGTGTGCGGATCGGCCCCGGCTCGATCAATGAGACCAGAACGCCGCTGCCCGCCAGTTCAAGCCGCAACGCATCGCTCAAAGCTTCGAGTGCGAACTTGGACGCGCAGTAGGCACCGCGATATGGCCCCGACACCAGCCCAAGTACCGATGAACACTGTACGATGCGCCCAGAGCCTCCGGCACGCATCGCCGGGATGATCCGGCACGTCAGATCATGCGTGCCGATCAGGTTGACCTCGATCTGATGGCGAAGCACGTCAGCAGTCAAATCTTCAACTGCGCCAACTTGTCCATAGGCTGCGTTGTTGAAGAGCGCGTCGACGCGCCCCCCGGTTCGCTCCAGCACGGTCGCGGCACATGTAGCGATTGACGCAGCATCGCTCAGCTCCAGCTGAAGCGCCTCAACACGCTCTTCCGCTTCCAGCCGGGCAAGATCTTCAGGCCGGCGCGCTGTCGCAAAAACGCGCCAGCCACGGGACTTGAGGCGTCGTGCTGCAGCAAGCCCGATGCCCGATGAGGCCCCTGTTATGAGGATTGTCCGCGTTCCAGTCATGTCCCATTTCACGAATTATTGATCTATCGCAAGTGCACAAAAGGGAACAGCGTCCCCAACGGCTCGAACCAAAGCACAATGCCATTTCCGCCCAGATGCGACCTTCGGAGAATTTTCCTCGCCCGCCAGATGGCGTTGCAATGGACCTCGAAATGTCACGCGGCATCACTGCGGGCAGGGCACCAACGAAACCAGCAGGCCACGGCAAATGTTCTCCGATATATCTTCCAAGACATTGAAGACGTTCTTTGAGAACTCGCCAATACCACTCACCTTGGCGTCCCCCGTTTTCGAGGATTGCCCGCTTATCCTGTGCAACGACCCCTTCCTTGAACTCATTGGCTATGAGCGCGATGAGGTTATCGGCCGCAACTGCCGGTTTCTTCAAGGCCGCAACACCGCGCCCAAGGCACGCACGATGCTGCGCAACGCCGTCGAACAGAACACCGAAGCGCTCGTTCCCATCACCAACTATCGCAAGGATGGCAGCGAGTTTGAAAACTACGTTTTCATCCTCCCGATATTCGACGGCAATTCCAACCTGCTCTACCTGCTCGGCTCACAGTGCGACATTTCAAGTTCGCTGCACATGCTGACACCCATGGAGCACGCGCAGCTGCTTGAGGAAGGAATCGAGCTGGCCAATCCGACGCTGTCGATTGACCAGAACCTGCACATCATGGCGAGGGACAAGGTGACACACTCCATGCGCACCGTGTTGACCGGAGAGATGTTCGAATAACGCGGCCCTTGCCGGCCCATTGGCTAGGCCCACCCACAACTCGATCACGGGACGTAACGGACATACGACCGGCCGCGATGGCCATAATCACAGACGCCCGGATGCAGGATTTCCGCCAGCATCTCAGTCGATTCGACGATGCGCGGTCCAGGCCGGTTGAAGTAGGCATTGCCATCCGCCACATAGACTTCGCCCGCCGCAACAGCCCGTAAGCCGCCCCAAACCGCATTTGACTGCAGCACGCCCATTTCGCGCCGTGTCACTGCGATGTCGTACCCGCAAGGTCCAACCATGATGACGTCGGGATCCGCCGCCGCCACCTCATCCCAGCTGATCCAAGGCGAATTCTCCCCGGTCACGCCAAAAAGGTTGTGACCGCCCGCCATCGCTATGATCTCCGGCATCCAGTGCCCGCCCGACATCGGCGGATCGATCCACTCGATATAGGCAATGCGCGGCTGTGTCCGCCCGGCGACTCTGGCCTCAATAACCGCCAGCCGCGACTTCATCTCCGCAATCAATCTCGTACCAGCTTGCGGCCTCCCGATCGCGTTCGCAACCCGCGTGATATCGGCGAGCAGTGCTTCAAGCGTGTGGGGACGAAGCGACACAAGTGTGACGTCCCGCCCGGTCCAGGCGCAGACCGCTTGCTCAACATCCGTCAGAGAAACGGCGCAGACTTCGCAATGATCTTGCGTAAGGATGACATCGGGCGCCAATTCCTCAAGACGTGCTGAATCGACCTCGTAGACCGCCAGTCCATCCTTCACCAGTGCCTTGACCCGGTCATCGATCTGCCGGCTCGAACCCTCGACACTGAACTTGGCCTTGGTCAGCGCTGGCAAAGCCAAGATGGTCTCAGGCCAGTCGCATTCATGCGATCGTCCGACCTGCAGATCGCCAGCATCCAGCGCATGCAGGATTTCAGTGGCGCTTGCGATCAGCGAAACTACTCGCGGGCGCGTTGTGCTTAGTGCAGGTATCATTTCAATCCAATGGCCTTGCGCAGATCAGCCTTCGCTCTTGCGGCGGCTCATGAAGGCCAGGCGCTCGAACAGATGCACATCCTGTTCATTCTTGATAAGCGCGCCGGCGAGAGGCGGAATGAGCTTTCGGGGATCGCTTTCGCGCAACGTCTCCGCGTCGATGTCCTCATTGAGAAGCAGCTTGATCCAGTCCAGAAGCTCGGATGTCGACGGCTTCTTCTTCACCCCGGGTACGTCGCGCAGGTCGTAGAAGATGCGCAACGCCTCGTTCACGAGCCGTCCCTTGAGGCCCGGAAAATGCACCTCCACGATCTCGTGCATCGTGTCGGGATCGGGGAACTTGATGTAGTGGAAGAAGCAGCGACGCAGAAAGGCGTCGGGCAGCTCCTTCTCGTTGTTGGACGTGATGATGACGATCGGCCGCCGCTGTGCTTTCACCGTCTCGCCGGTCTCGTAGACGAAGAACTCCATGCGATCGAGTTCTTGCAGCAGATCATTGGGAAACTCGATGTCGGCCTTGTCGATTTCGTCGATCAACAGCACCGGCCGCTCGCTCATGGCGAACGCATCCCAAAGCTTGCCGCGCCGGATGTAGTTGCGAATGTCCTTCACCCGCTCGTCGCCAAGCTGGCTGTCGCGCAGCCGCGAAACCGCGTCGTACTCGTAAAGCCCCTGCTGTGCCTTTGTCGTGGACTTGATGTGCCATTCGATGATCGGCACGCCAATGGCTTGGGCCACTTCGAGTGCCAGAACGGTCTTGCCGGTTCCAGGCTCACCCTTCACGAGCAGCGGCCGCTCAAGCGTGATAGCGGCGTTGACAGCAACCTTGAGATCGTCTGTCGCAACGTAGGATTTCGTGCCGGAAAATTTCATATGCAGTCCTGGCTTCCCCTCGATACTGCGGCCAAGCTTACCCGCATGCGCAGACCAGGTCACCGTTGTAAGCTGGCATTCACCCCGACAAACGAGACGGGCTCCGGCCGGTTGTGTCTGCACGGCTCAAAATTCGAGCCCCGCCTGACATCCAGAACACTGCAGACTGAGTGACTGTCGCAACCGACAGTAATCCAGCACCGCATGAGACGGGGACCTCCGGTCGACCGGGCACCGATTGTGCGGCGCACAAGGATTCTTGGCAAGACCTGCCCCAATTCCATGCGTGCCCTTCGGCAAACGCCATTCGGCAAACCCTAATGCCAGCTTGGCAGCGCGAGCAGGTCCATCCCGCACCGCCGCAATGTCCGATAAGTGATACTAAGAGCTGGAGATTTCCTTGACATGCATGAGCGAGCCGGACAATAGAGGCACAAATTTTGCTGGGAGTGCTCTGCACGCGGTAAACGGATCAAAAAAGAAATCCAGTCCGGGTTGAGCGAAACGCCTCATGGGAGGCAGTATATGAGCAAAGCCAAATCTGGGTCGAAATCCAAGCCGACCACAAAGAAGGCATCGGCAGCGCCTCGCAAGGCAGCCGCGAAGCCGTCCTCGTCTGGTAAGACCGCCAAGGCGGCAACAAGCAAGGCAACGGCAAAAAAGCCGGTCAAAAAAAATTCTCCCGGGCAGAAGCAGCCCGCGGCCAACATTGCGACGAAATCTCCAGCGAGATCGGCCAGTAAGGCCATCAGCAAGGCAGCCAGCTCGACCAAGAAGGAGACGCTCGTGGGCACCACGGGGGGTGACAAGAAGAAGAAGCAGGAGATCGTGCTCGATCCCAGCTATCGTCCATCCGAGGACGAGCCGTTCATGAATGAGCGGCAGCGAGCCTACTTCCGCAACAAGCTGAAGACGTGGAAGGAGGAGATCATCCGCCAGACCCGCGAAACGCTGGCCGGTCTGCACGAGGACTCCACGCAGCACGCCGACCTTGCCGACCGCGCTACTTCCGAGACCGATCGAGCCCTGGAGCTGCGCGCCCGCGATCGCCAGCGCAAGCTTATCGCCAAGATCGATGCAGCCCTCGCTCGCATCGAGGACGGCAGCTACGGCTATTGCGAGGAAACCGGCGAACCGATCGGCCTCAAGCGCCTCGACGCCCGCCCGATCGCCACCCTGTCACTCGAAGCCCAGGAACGCCACGAACGGCGCGAGCGCGTTTATCGCGAAGACTAGTCAATCCAAGTTGGCTGCTGCCACTAGGCAGCTAGCCACTACGACAAGTAACCGATCATTCTACCGCAACCACCGGCACGTCGAAAACACGGCCATCGTCCGCAGCGCCAAAGGTGAAGTGCCACCACTCCTTGGCATAATTCGCAAACCCGTGCCGCTCCATCGCGCGCTTCAGCGTCTGACGCGCCTGCCGCTGCTCCGCTGTCAGCCCTGCGCTTGCCGTATGGCTCTTTGGATCGAAACAATCAAAAGCCGTGCCCATGTCGAGTGACGCCGCATCAGCAGCGCGATCGCTTGTTTGCGTGCAGGATAGTGGCTTTCCAATCTCCGCCTGGACAGCCATAGCCTGTTGTTCAGAATTACCCTTCTTGGCGGCCTGGCTCCGAACCAGCGTGAGATCGACGGCAATCCCCTTCGAATGAGTTGACACACTCGCGATATAACCGCGCGGAACCAGCTGCGATCGCGCGACATTGGGGTGATAAGAGCGGGTCCCGCCATCCTCCGCCGCTTCGGCCCACGTCATGAACGCCGAAACCGCGCGCTTGGGCCGATAGCAGTCAAAAACCTTGAGCGACAGGCCAGATCCGTCACGCAAGAGATCGGCCTGCACCTTGGCGAGCGCACGCGCTGCCTGTGGCCTGAGCCAGCATTCGGCAGCCTCGTATCCCGCAACCCGCCGCCCCGTGAAGTTGTCCGCACCCGCATAGCGTATATCCTGCTTGATGCTGGGATCAACGCTGCGAAGGGCGACGAGAGGCTGTTCTCCGGCCTCTACTCTGGCGACAACACACAATGCGTTTGTCAAAACAGCGAATCCCAGCCCCAGCAAGAGTTGGCAGAGCCTTCCGCCGCTACATGTGCGAACAACAAGCGGTTTGCGTTGCGCACCGTGTTCTGCATCCCGCCACACCAACTTCAGCCTCCCCCAGATTCTGCCGCTGTACCGCGCGCAAACCTACCGTTCACTCGTGAATATGCCGCCGTCAAGGCGCGGCGCGTGGCAGTGTGGCATCGATAGGACATGGCGTTCCTCCCTTGCGCCAGCCGGTTTTACAATGCGTCACTGTGCTCTAGATTGCGACATGCCCAGGCTGGTTCCAGAAGGCCAACGCCAAGGACATCCCCGAACGGGCGGAATGCTATGGGAGGCAATGCAATGGTGCGAATGCAGTTGGCAGGTTTCCACGGCTCGCGCCCCTTGCAGCTTGCATGCATGTTGCTCGCGCTGGCCGCAGTGACAACTTCCTCGGCAGATGCAAGGCGCCGCTGCATATTCCTCGAATGCGGCCCTGCCAATACCCCCAACCCCAACCCGCCCAAGGCACCGGACGTTCCCAACATAAGGCCATCGCAGCCACCTCAGCACGAAGGCCTGCAGCGAACGCGCCTGCAAGGCGAGACATGCGATGATGTCGGCGGATTCCGCTATTGCGTCAGCTCTGTCCTCGACCCTCAATTCGGCTTCTCCTACAATCCGCGCAACCTCGTCGACACGGACCTGAAGACGGCCTGGGTCGAGGGCAAGGACGGCAATGGCGAAGGTGAAAGCCTCGTCGTAGAACTCAACGGCCTGCGCACGATAACGGCGATCCAGGTGATGAACGGCTACCATAAGAACGAGCGGCTGTTCCTCGCCAACAACCGCGTTCACGTCGCCGAACTGCAGTTCTCCAATGGCGAGACACGGCGCATATCTCTTGCCGACGCACCCGGCCTGCAGACGATCGAAGTCGGCAAGCAGAAGGCCGAGTGGCTCCGCTTCACGATCCGTTCCGTCTATCAAGGCAACAAGTACAAGGACACGGCTGTCACCGAGTTCCGCGTCGTCACGGCGAACTGAAATCCTCCCTTGCCACGCAAAAGAAGAGGCAGGCCATGTCGATCGATCGCCGCATCATCTTGCAGGGACTGTGCTGTTGCTCCGCCTGTGCAATTCTAGGATTGCCGGCATCAGCCCGGTCGCAGCAGGAGAAAGTTGCTCGGCTCAGCCAGATCAAGGGGTGCTTCGTCGAAGACAACAACGCCGATCTGCTGCTCGGCGCGAACTTCTCGGCAGGAAAGCATTCGCATTTGCCCAGCGAGGTCAAGACCATGATGCGGTCGACTGGCGATGAGGAAGTCGACCAGCTTTTCGATGCAGCATTGGCGCGGCTGGCGGAAACCTTCGATGTATGGCCGAAGGTGGGATTCTATGACGACGGTGATGAGCCCAACGCCATGGCGATGCGCTACGCCGTCGCCGGCACCCATGAATTCGCCGTCGTGTTTGGACGCAATTATTTCAAATCCCTGATGGACTACGACCCGTCAGGCATCACCCTGCTGCAGACCGCCGCGCACGAGTTCGCGCACGTCTGGGTCTATAAGGAAGGACTGTTCCAGAAGATCCGCGGCGGCCAGCCGACAGTGAAACGCATCGAGCTGCATGCCGACTTCATGTCCGGCTACTACCTCGGCTTCCGCAAGATCGAGCATCCCGACGAGTCTTTCCTGCTGGCCGGGTACAGGCGCGAGGATAGTGGCGATATGCAGGTTGACAACGTCAACCACCATGGTACGCCCGAGGAACGGGCAGATGCTGCCAACGCCGGCTTCGAACTCGGTGCCAAAAAGCGACCGACACCACGTCAGGCTCTCGAAGCAGCGACCGCCTACGTGTCCAACAAGTGATGCCAACCAAGAACGCGGCGATGATCGCATAGCCGCGTCCAATGACGAATGCGCGCTACCGGCTACCACCGCAGAATACAGCCAAATCACGCCGAACGCAGGTTCCTTGGTGGCCGCTCGTCACTAGGCGGCGGCTCGTCTCCACCGCGAGGATCAGGCCGCTTGGCCCCGATCTGCTCCGCTACCGCCCTGGCCGCGCGCTCAGCGGCAAGCCGGCCGACTGTTGCTTTGACAAAATCCAGATCGCGCAGATGCACGTCCTGCTGCGGGAACGGTATCTCGATGTTCGCATCCTTCAGCGCCTTGAAGATCCGAATTCTGAGATCGGTAGCCGTGGCTACCGACCTGTTCACGTCGGCAACATAGGCGCGCAGCGTGAAGTCGAGCGAGCTCGCGGCAAAGTTATCGAAAGAAACAACCGGTGCAGGAAAATTGAGCACCATTGTCGATTCCTGCGCGATCCTTTCCAGCAGCGCCTTCACCTGCTCTGGGTCCGAATCGTAGCTCACGCCCACCATGACGTCGACGCGGCCCAGGGCATTACGGTGTGTCCGGTTCTTGACGGTCCCAGAGATCAATTCGGAGTTGGGAACAATGACGCTGGAGCGGTCGAAGGTTTCAATCTCTGTGGAGCGCACCGAAATGCGGCGCACATGGCCCTCATAGGCGCCGACCCCGATCCAGTCGCCTACCTTGATCGGCCGCTCCACCAGCAGGATGAGACCCGAGACGAAGTTGTTGACGATTGACTGCAGGCCGAAACCGATACCCACCGACAAGGCGCCAGCAACAATTGCCAGATTGGTAATGTCGAGGCCGCCGTATGAAATCGCCGCCAGCGTTGCCAGCGCATAGCCGGCGTAGCCGATGCCGGTGTGTATCGAGTTGGCAAGCCCGGTATCGATCCGCGATGGCTGCAGCACGGTTGCCGAGAGCCAGCGCTGCAGCATCCGCGTCACGAAGAGCAGGAAGGTGAAAAGCCCGATCGCGAGAAGAATCCGCGTCGGCGCGATGTGAATGCCGCCAATGTCGAAGCCGAACACCGCCGTCTTGACGAGGGCAACGATCTCCGGCGTCGAGAAGCCCCAGATCGCAAGCATTAGCGGGACCGCGGCAAAAGCGAGAAGCAGATTGAGTGTTACGTAAACCACCCGATCCATCTGCCGCTGCTGCGCGTCGTCAAGCTTGAGGCGTGCGCCCCAAAGCCGCGTGTTGACGGAAGGATCCGTCTCGCCAACGACATTGGGATCACCCGAGATCGCCCGGATCGCCAGATGCACGAGCACGATTGCAACGACGGCAGTCGCCGTCAGCACCACCTGGGAGGAAATAAAGCGGCCGAGTGCCACGTAACCAAGGAGGGAGACGCCAGCGATGGCTACGGCCACCAGGGCCATCGGAAGCTTCAGCCAATAGGGGCGCCACGCCGAGACATCCGCGGCGTCCACACTATCGCCCGTTTCACCCTTGGCCTTCACCCTCGGCGTTAGCGGCGTCCGCGCCAAAGCGAACAGCAGACCGGCGAACATCAAGCTGAAAATGAACGCCTGCGCGATGCTGACGTTGAACGGCAGATAGAGCATCTTGATGAGGTCCTGCAGGACCAGATCAATGCCATAGACGAATGCAGAGAGCCGGGTCAGGCGGTAAAGACGTCGCGCCGAAACATCCGATAGATTGACGAGTCGCCACTCCCGGCGCCCGGGCTGCAGAATGGCACGCGCCAATGCGCCAACGACGACGATAATCAGCGCACCGTTGAGCAGCATCCGCATGAAGCGCCCGGTCTGCAGATAAAGCAGATCGCTGCTGTCCAAACCGACAAAGAAAAATATCGACGCCGCCACCGCCGGAACGGCAATCGCCGGCGCGACCCAGCTTGCCACTGCGGCACGTTCGAAGAAGCGTGGTGGCTGACTGCCCTCCGGGCGGAACATCCGCGCCTTCATCAGCCGCCGCCGCAGATGTCGGAAACCGAAGTAGATGAGCAGCGAAATGAAAGTGATCGCGGCAACCTCGATCCACCGGGGCGCGGCCGAAGCCCACCATCCGCGCGCGATCGCCGTAAGTTCAGTTCCCGCACCAGGCAGCTCGCTGAGCACGCTCTTCCAGATTGCCGGCTTCAGCGGCGATTGTTCCGTTCGCTTCAGAACCTGGTTGGCAAAGATACTTTGCCGCAACTCCTGCACGCGCTCGATCAGCTGGCGCGAACGTATGGAGACAAGTTCGGCCGACTTGATCGCACCATCGAGCTGCGACGCCACAGAATTGAGCCGCTGACGCTCCGCAGCAACTTCCGATGACTCGGCTGGCTCCCCTTCCTTTGGTGCTGGCCCGAGCTTGTCGATCTGCGCCTTGACGTCGGCAAGCCGCGGCTTGATGGCATCGATCGCGCTGCGTGCTTCTGGCGGAAGCTTATCGATCTCCACACGCACGCGCGCCAGCTCGTCGTCCCGGTCTTGGACCCGTTCGACTGTTTTCTCCAGATCCTCCAGCAAACTGGAAATGCGCCGCACGGGTTGCAGCACCGGCTCAAGTGGCGCGCCGCCAGCTGCCGCCAGCGCCTTTTCCTCGGCCTCTTTCGCCGCCTGTTTCGCGCTATCGTCCGCAGGTGCCGAGGGGGCGGCTGCACTGTCTACCGGGGTGCTACCAGAGGCATTGCCAGAATCGGGAGTGCCAGCAACGGGTGTACCATTCGCCGACCCCGCCGAACCGCTGGGCTGGGCAGTCGCATCGCTCGTGCGTGCGCCTTTCAAGCCCTCAGCCCAATCCGGCATCGTCGCCTGGGCCAAATGCATCGCGCCGCCCTGCAGGCGATGCGCCTCTCCTGAGAGTGCGGCTGACGGCGCCACCACTGCAAAGATTGCCACGACCAGTGCTGCAAACCATGTTGGCATGAGCAGCATCCAGAATGGGTCTCTTTGTCGCAGACTGACCATATTACCTCTTAGCTTTGCCATCGCATCGCCGCCGGGAAGAACAAGTCCATATTACCGGCACGGCGGGATCCAACCGTGCGATGCGCGGTTTTGAGCGCCAACACAATGCGCGCTTCCGCGCACCAGCACGGGCGTTATGTGATCCGATTCCGGCGAATTTACTCGTTGGCCGCCGTCGAACCGAATGTGCGCTGCGGCCGTGACGAGAAAACGGCCTGCGGCGGCTCGACAACCTCGCCGCCTGCGCGCGTACGCCGGGGACTAATATTGGTTTCGATGACCACGTCGACCGGGCCGCCCGTCATGATGAGGTGCTCCACGTCATCCCGCCGGATCAGAACCAGCCGGCGCCGTCCATCAACGCTGGACTGCTCGACCACATCCAGACGCCGCTCGCCACGGTTCCCGAAAATCCCGCTGCCCCCGGCGCTTCCGGCGAAATAGTCCTTGCCGAAGTAGACCGCTGCTGCGGCCAATCCACCGACCACGACGACAACGAAGAGATAAAAAAGGATGTCCAGCATGACGTGCGACCGCGGTCGTTCGCCGCGCTCCTTCTGCAGAAAAGTCGCCAGCGTGTGCCTGCTTTTCCAGCTTGGAGCCGACTTAATCTCCCAAGCCCGTCAGAAGCGCCCGTACACCGGCCCGACAGCAGTTCTCGCCGGACCTATAGCGCGAAATTCATGGCATTTTAACCCTAATGATCGAACTGTTGATGATCGTAACGGTCGGAAACAGCAGCCTGCACAGTCGATCCACAGCTTCTGCGCCTAGTGTGTTGCCGATCCGCCCGTAAACGAAGCAGCTCCCGTCCTCCAGGGGCCGGTTTTTCCTCCGTGGCGTAACAATACCGAGTAAATGTATATGTTCGAGGCTATTAAGGCCCACCGTCCCGCGAATCAGCTAGCCTCCGTCGCCATGAGCGAAGCCGAGGCGCGATCCGACCGCATTGCCGCCGACGATCCGCTCGCAGCCCTGCGCAGTGGGGGTGGCTATGCCACAATCCTCGTTGTGCTGGTGGCCGCGGGCGCGGCTGTTCTTTCGCTTATCGCATCCAACGCTGCCAACCCACTGTTCATCACCGCGCTCGCCGTTCTGGCGATGCTTGGCGTGTTCTTCGTTCTCGCCATGGCCGCGGGCCACATCCGAATTGGCGAGCGCCTGCCTGAGGCAGACCTCCTGAAGGCGATCAACGATGCGCAGAAGGAAGCGATACTGATTACCACCCGTCGATCCGGCCAGCCGATTTACGCCAATCGCGCCATGGCGTCACTCATCGGCCGGTCCGAAACGGGCGCGCTCGGTATGCTGGAGGATTTCTTCAGCGGCGTAAGCGATGCCTCCGAAGCGCTCTATCGTCTCAATCGCGCCGCCACGGCAGGTGAGTCGCGCCGCGAGATCCTGCCTGCGCCACTCAGCGATATGAATGGCCAGCAGCGCTATTACAGCGTCGCAGTGCGTTCCTTCACCACCGACGTACTCGAACGCGATCCGGGCCCGCTGATTATCTGGACCGTCGCCGATGTCACCGAGAAGCGTCTCGCCGAAGCCGCCGTCAGTGCCACTGTCGATGCCACGCTGAGCTTCTACGACACCATGCCGCTCGGTCTGATGCGCATCGATGCCGACGGTATCGTCTCCGACGCCAACACCACGCTCATCGACTGGATCGGAATCTCGCGGGATGTGGTCGAAAAGCGCATGCTGCGCATCACCGACCTCGTTTCAGCCGACGGCGCAGAAGTGTTGATGACGGCTGCGCGCCGCGGCACGCCAAGCCTGGCGATCGATATCGACATGGCGCGCGAGGACGGCCGCTCGCTGCCGATGCATCTTGTCTGCCGCACCCATGACGCCGCGGATTCTTCCGGCGGACTGATAATCGGCTGCCTCAACCGTGAAGACGACCCGGCCGCCGGCAGCGATGACGCCGCCGCCGAGCTGCGCCTGTCGCGCTTCTTCCAGTCCGCTCCGTTTGGCATCGCCACCGTCGCCTCGGACGGCACGATCACCAACACCAACACCGCATTCGCGCGCATGATCCTGGACGGCACCAGCGGCACAGGCGAATTCGTGCTCGACGCACTCACGCCACGCACCGACCAGGCCGTGCGCCAGCAGGTGCAGGCAGGTCTGGCGGATGTTCTGGCCGGACGCGGCAACGTCGCACCGATCGAGATCACCGTTGGCCAGAATGGCGAATTCACCCGCCGCGTCTTCATGAGCCCGCTGGCCGGAGCGACAGGAGCCCGCGAAGCCGCCGTGCTCTACGTTTTGGACGCCACCGAACAAAAGCGCCTCGAAGCCCGCTTTGCGCAATCCAACAAGATGGAGGCCGTCGGCACGCTGGCAGGCGGCATCGCCCACGACTTCAACAACGTGCTGACCGCCATTATCGGCTTTTCCGAGTTCCTTCTGCAAAGCCACAAGCCAGGCGACCCCGCACATCGCGACTTGTTGAGCATCAAGTCTTCAGCAAGCCGTGCCGCCGGCCTCGTTTCCAAGTTGCTCGCCTTCTCGCGCCAGCAGACGCTGCAGAACGAGGTGCTTCAGCTGGGTGAAGTGGTCAGCGAGATCACGCCGCTGATGAACAAGACTCTGGGCGAGAAGATTTCGCTCAAGGTCTTGACCGAACGCGAGCTGTGGCTCGTCAAGACCGACAAATCGCAGCTCGATCGCGTGATCGTCAATCTCGTGGTCAATGCCAAGGATGCGATGGCGGACGGCGGTCAACTCACAATCCGCACGCGCAACGTCACTGAGCGCGAATGCCAGAAGATGGACCACTTCGGCCTGGCCGTTGGCGAGTACGTGATGATCGAAGTCGCCGACACCGGAACCGGCATGAGCCCGGAAGTCCTGAACAAGATCTTCGAGCCGTTCTTCACCACGAAGGGCGTCGGTAAGGGCACCGGCCTCGGTCTCGCCACCGTCTATGGCATCGTCAAGCAGACCGGTGGCTTCATCTTCCCTGAAAGCGAAATCGGCAAGGGCACCACCTTCCGCGTTTTCCTGCCGCGCTATGTTCCCGACGCCGAGGAAGCAACCGCAATTCAGCAGAAGCAGGCGAAGAAGGAACAGCGCCACGCGCCCGACGTCACCGGATCAGGCCGTGTCCTGCTCGTCGAGGACGAGGATGGTGTGCGCAGCTTCGCCGTGCGCGCGCTGAGAAGCCGCGGCTTCGAGGTGCTTGAGGCAACGAACGGTGCGGAAGCGCTGGAACTTATCGAGGCAAGCCAGATCCCGCTCGACATCGTTGTCTCAGACGTTGTCATGCCGGAGGTCGACGGACCGACGTTGCTGAAGACCGTGCGTCAGTCCCACCCCGACCTGAAGTTCGTCTTCATGTCCGGCTACCCCAACGACGCCTTCCGATCCGGCCTCGACGCCCAGGAAAAGTTCGGCTTCCTGCCCAAGCCCTTCTCGCTTGCCGAACTCGTCGGCAAGGTCAAGGAAGAGCTTGCGAACTGAGACGTCCCGGCGAACTGCATTGATTTCAAGACGAGTCCCGACGCACACAGACACTGGATGCTAATCCTGAAGTCAGTGTTGCGTCGGGCGTCTTATCGCGCGCAGCTCGTCGCTGCTACTTTGCCTGCGGCGCAGCCGGAGCAGCAGCGGGCGGCGGCGAGCCCGGCGGATCGATTTTCACCTTGAGGATCTGCTCGAAGCCGTTTTCGGTACCGACAAAGTACACTGTCACCGTCGCACCCACTTCCATGGTGCCTTCGATCAGCTTCTTGTCGATACCAAGCGTGGTGCGGTCGTTGAGCACCATGAGACCTGTTGTTGGGTTGAACGCTGTCAGTTTGGCTGTGAACTGGTCCGCCGCGTTGGCGGCAGCACTGCTCGTTGCAGTCAGGATTGCTGCTAGGAAAAGCGCTTTTGTGCGCATGACGTCTCTCATGAAAGGGGAGGAGCTTCGCCCCGCCGTCAGACTGTGACTGGCTCGCACAGGTGACAGCTCGGGCGACATGGTTGATATGGCCATTCGACCGGACACGCGGCATCTCCCCTGAAGAATGCCGTCTGGGGCACTCCCAGAAAAGCGCGCCCCGAAGCTGAAAGCCAATGAACTTTTTCTGATGCACCGCCCGCCAAGCGCGGCGGCGCGTCACTTGACAATATCGGCGCCGACACAGCCTCGCCATACCGAGGTCAAGGCGCACTCAGCGCCGCGCTTGGTGCGGTTTGGTTTCGTCGTCGAGGCGAAATTGCAGAAGCAGGGTACGTTGCAGAAAGCCGTTGAAGTTATCATCCGACATCAGCGTCAGCACCGTCCTGCCACGCGCATCTTTATGCGCCGAGATCGCTTCCATGTTGTCGATCTCGTCCGTCATGTCCGCTTCCAGGAGCACGTCACCCTTGACGACGGCACCGGGCTTCAGTTCATCGACGCTGACACGCCGCAGACGCATCTTTACCCCTTCCAGCCAGCGGAACCGCCGCTCCAGAACGATGAGATCCCCATTGTCGAGGCTGACCGCATCTGTCGGATCGAAACCGCCGATGTCGGTCATCGCGAAACGGAGGGACTTGCCGCCAGCAACAATCCAGCCGCTATGGTTGCCACCGCCATCCATCAGATGTTCGGCAAGCGCTACAAACCCACCCTTGTAACGCCCGGACTTGATCTGCGCGACCGCCTCGAAACCTTTGAGTGCGCGCATGCGCCGGGCATCAGAGGGAATGCCCAGATAACGCGACGGAGGCGTGACACCATCGCTGTTCACGCTAAACAAGCCCAGGCGATGATTCTGTTCAAACGAGATCAGCAATTGCCCGCGCGATACCGAACCGGAGAGAAGCAGCACCGCCTCGGCATCCCGATCCCGGTCGCGTCTGAGCCGCCCCCCATTCTTCGCCTTGATCGGCCCCAACCGCGCGTTCTTCAAGCCTTCCGGACGCGACGCTCTGTAGGCAAGGTCCGCCGTCAACCAGGTCCCCGCATCCGACACCGCAACGAGCTTGCTTCCGTCTGCATCCATCGCGAGTCCCGACCAGCCGCCAAACCGCGCGTCGCTGGAGGACAACACCAAGCCGCCCAGGAATTCCAGTTTCCCGAAGCTCGTCCTGCTGTAACTGGTCTTGTCAAAGCCGCCCAGCGGCTGCGCCCGGATCTCGATCTTCGTCGTCTCGCTGCCGGAGGTATCCGGCTTGGGCGCTTTGTGCTGGGAAGCAGCAAGCGCCGGCCCCGCAAGAATACTGCCCACCATGAGTATCGCCATGCCCGCGGCCACCTCAAATAGCGCTGCCGGCCTACCCTGCCGCACGACAAGAGTGCTGCACATCATTTCCCGCATCCCGCCACATTGCCTCTCATCGAGCTTCGCATTCCGCAAGGGCTCAATTGAGGCGTCCGCGCCGGCCGCCTCTGCCATGCATCGATGGCATCCGCGACGCCCCTGATGGCTTCTCGTCGAACAGTTCGACCAGTTTCTCGGTCATCGCTCCGGCAAGCTCCGACGGATCGGTGATCGTTACCGCCCGGCGATAATAGCGCGTCACGTCATGACCAATTCCGATCGCTAATAGTTCGACCGGCGAGCGAGTCTCGATTTCCTGGATCACCTGCCGCAGATGGCTTTCCAGATAGGTGCCAGAGTTGGCCGACAGCGTTGAATCATCAACCGGCGCTCCATCCGAGATCATCATCAGGATGCGCCGCTGCTCCGGACGCGCCAGTAGGCGGCTGTGGGCCCACGCCAGCGCCTCACCATCGATATTCTCCTTGAGCAGTCCCTCGCGCATCATTAGCGCCAGAGAGCGGCGCGCCCGTCGCCAAGGCGCGTCGGCCTTCTTGTAGATGATGTGCCTGAGATCGTTGAGACGGCCCGGCGGCATTGGCTTGCCAGCCTCGATCCAGCGCTCACGCGATTGCCCGCCCTTCCAGGCTCGCGTCGTGAACCCAAGGATCTCGACCTTGACCCCGCAGCGCTCAAGCGTCCGTGCGAGTATTTCCGCGCAGCACGCGGCCACCATGATCGGCCGCCCACGCATCGAGCCGGAGTTGTCGAGCAGCAGCGTGACGACCGTGTCGCGGAAGTCGGTATCGCGCTCCTGCTTGAAAGACAAAGGAGCCATGGGATCGATGATGATGCGCGTCAGGCGCGCCGCATCGAGCGTGCCCTCTTCCAGGTCAAAGTCCCAGGCGCGATTTTGTTGCGCGAGCAGCTTTCGCTGCAGCTTGTTGGCAAGCCGCGACACCACCGCCGAAAGATTGCGCAGTTCCTTGTCGAGGAAGGCTCGCAGCCGGTCGAGCTCCTCCGCCATCGCCAGCTCTTCAGCCTCGACGATCTCGTCGTATTCGCGGGTAAAAACCGAGTAGCCGAACCGCTCGGGCTCATCGAGCACGGACGGATTGGGCCGCCACGGCTCAGGCGTTTCGCCTTCTTCCGGCCCGTCCAGATCCGCCTCATACTGGTCGGTGGGCGCACGCTCAGCAGCTTCTTGCTGTTCGCCGGCATCGCCCGGCTCCTCGGTGTCGTCGCTCTGCTGCTGCTCACCGTCGCCGTCGCCCTCGTTCTCCTCCGCCTCTTCTTCGCCGTTGTCCGGCTTTTCTTCCTCGTCGTCGTCCTGCTCCTGATTGCCGCCCTGTTGCGGTTCTTCCAGCACTTCGAGCGATTTCAGGAGCTGCTTGACCAGTCGGCCGAACGAAGCCTGATCGTCGGCAAGACCATTCATCTTGTCGAGCACATCACCACCCCGCGCTTCGATATGTTCGCGCCAGACATCGACGATGGCCTGGGCGTTCGCGGGCGCCTTCTGCCCCGTCAGCCGTTCGCGCACCAGCAGCGCCAGCGCATCTTCAAGTGGCGCCTCCTCGCGGCTTGTCACATGCGCAAACCGGCCATGCGCATAGGAATCCTGGATCTTGGCAGAAAGGTTTTGCGCCATGCCCGCCATGCGATTGGCGCCGACAGCTTCGACCCGCGCCCGCTCCACAGCATCAAACGCTGCCCGCGCCGGTCCACCGCTGGGGAACATCCTGTTATGTAAGATATTGTCGTGGCATGCGGCAGTGAGTGCCAGGCTATCCGCCCACCCACGCAACACCGCGACTTCGTGCGGCGTTGGAATGCGCGAAGGCTCGGGCAGATGCACGATCTTGCCGTCCAGCTCTGGCCGCCCTGGCTGAAACGCGACATGCACCTCGCCGTCACCAGCAACGGCGCGCACGCAGACTTCAAGCGCCTTCTTGAACGGCTCGCTTGGCGCTTCCTTGCGTTTTGGTGCATTTGGCGATTGGGCCATGGCTTCTACTTCTTCTGCTCCTCCTCGGCGCCCCCGCGCGTGTTTCCAGGATTGCGCCTAAACTATCCGATCCCGCCCGGCTCTGCATCCCGGACCGCTCGCGGCATCACGAGTACATCGCACGTCCCTTCGATGTAGACGTGCCCGTCGTCGTCCGTCATCAGGCCTTCAAGCCTCAGAACGTCGCCGCCGAGCCTGCGGACAGGCTCCATCCCGACAACACGCCACGTCATGATCGCATCGAGCCCTGCGGGCACGGCCCGCTTCAGCTTGTGCGTGAATCGCAGGCCCAGCGCGTCGGTTTCGCGGGTTGTATGCTCCGCGATGACGGATACAAAGACACCTGTCGAGTGACCAGCCGCCGCGATCAGACCGCCGAAACGGCTCGTTGCTGCCGCTTCGTCGTCGTGATGCCATGGATTTGTGTCGCCCAGCACCTCCGCCACCGCCTTTATGCGCTCCGCCGAGAACAGGTAGCGTTTGGAAAACGTCTCACCGATGTGATGCATGGGCTGTTGATCCGGAGGCGGTCGGCCACACAAGGTCTGTGTTGTGGGCGTCGACCGGAAAAGCTCCTTGCGATTGAAGTGCCAGCCAACGTCAGCTCAGCGCCACGTTGGCCGTGCTCTCCGGCAGATCCTTTCCGAACGAGCGCTGATAGAACTCAGCGACCAGCGGCCGCTCCAGCTCATCGCACTTGTTGAGGAATGTCAGCCGGAACGCCGTACCCACATCGTTGAAGATCTCCGTGTTCTCCGCCCAGGTCAGCACGGTTCGCGGGCTCATCACCGTTGAGATGTCACCGTTGATGAATGCTTGCCGCGTGAGATCGGCCACACGCACCATGTTCGATACGGTCTTGCGCTTCTCATCCGACTTGGCGAACGACTTTGCCTTCGACAGCACAATCCCGACTTCGTCGTCGTGCGGCAGATAGTTGAGCGTGACGACGATCGACCAGCGGTCCATCTGGCCCTGGTTGATCTGCTGCGTGCCATGGTAGAGACCGGACGTGTCGCCAAGGCCGATCGTGTTGGTCGTCGAGAACAGGCGGAACGCGGGATGCGGCCGGATCACCTTCGACTGGTCGAGTAGCGTCAGTTTGCCCGACACCTCCAGGATGCGCTGGATGACGAACATTACGTCGGGGCGCCCCGCGTCGTACTCGTCGAACACCAGTGCCGTATTGCTCTGCAGCGCGTAGGGCAGGATGCCCTCGCGGAATTCAGTCACCTGCTGGCCGTCCTTGATGACAATCGCATCCTTGCCGACGAGGTCGATACGGCTGACGTGACTGTCGAGGTTGACGCGCACGCACGGCCAGTTGAGCCGCGCGGCCACCTGCTCGATATGCGTCGACTTGCCGGTGCCATGATAACCCTGCACCATGACACGGCGATTGTGCTTGAACCCGGCAAGGATCGCGAGCGTCACGTCGCGGTTGAAAAGATAGTCTGGGTCAAGGTCGGGAACGTGCTCGTCAGCCTTGGCGTAGGCCGGCACCTCCATATCGCTGTCGATGCCGAACACTTGGCGGACAGACACGGTCATGTCGGGAAGACCGGACACGTTCTTGGCGCCCATGGCTTGAGCCTGCTCACGCATTTTGCTTGTTCTTTTCCGGATCGCGTTGCCGAACGACTATCTCCGCGCTCCCGGCGATCTGTGCGGAGCGCTTTAGACGAGATTTCGAGCCGTCCTCAGACGAGCCCAACCTGCTTCAAATAATTATAAGCTTGGATGATCTCGCGCAACTTCTCCTCCGACCGGCGGTCGCCGCCATTGGCGTCGGGATGATGAAGCTTGACCAGTTCCTTGAAGCGCGACTTGATCTCGGCCTTGTCGGCTTCCGGGCGCAAATCCAGCGCCACGAACGCCTTCTTTTCCAGCGGACGGAGCTGCCGGCGCGGCTTCGCATCCCCAGTCCCGCCGGCACCGCCACGGCGCTGAAAGACACCGTGAGGATCGCGAATCCGGGTCTTTGGGCCGATACGGTCGGCGTAGGCGGCCTGGTCGATGCCCGGCGCCGAACCGTTGGCTCCCACCTTCCAGGTCGGCCTGTGCCCGGTCACGGCATCCTTGAGAAACTCAGCCACTTCGCCATCCGACATTCCGTCGAAATAATTGTAGGATGCGTTGTAGCGCCGCACGTGTTCGAGGCAGAAGTGATAGTACTGGTTGTCCTTGCCGCGGCCCTTGGGCGCCTTGTGCTCGGCCTTCTCGTCACAGCCCTTCCACTGGCAGACAGGCAGACGCGACCGCTGATCCCGCTCACGCTCCTCGCGTTCGCGCCGCGGCGCCACCCGGATGCTGTCGAAGTACTTGGAATTGAGCTTCATGATCGCCAGATTATGATATCGGGGCGAGGCATAGACAAGGCACGCCTTAGCCGCATTGCGTATTTCTCATACGACTGCGGCAGTACGGACCAACCATTTGCACTAGCACGCTCAAGATGAGAGGACTGTTAATGTCGGCTGAAGCACGCATGCGGGAAAAACTGATGGTCGGTCTGACGCCGAGCCGCCTTGACATCATCAACGAGTCAGAGATGCACGCCGGTCATCGCAGTTCGCCCGGCACCGGAGAAAGCCACTTCCGCATTCTTATCATCTCCGACGCATTTTCCGGCAAATCCAGGGTCGACCGCCACCGCATGGTCAACGAACTTCTGGCCGATGAGTTGCAGGGCCGCATCCATGCGCTTGCATTGAACACTTACGCACCCGGCGAAAGCGTCGCCTGAAATGACGCCAGACGGCTGGCGATACCGTTGCATCGGCCCTTCACCCATTACCCCTTCGCAAACGAATTCGCCCCGGATCCAAAGATCCGAGGCGAACTCAATTGAAGCAGATTTAGCGCCTGCCTATCACCAGCAGCGGCGCACCCAGCGGCAATGCCGGTGACCGTACCTACGCCAGCACTTGCGCACGAGGCGGCAATGGTGGCGGTGCCGCCAGTGGCGGCGATAATGAACCTGATCTACCACACCTGCGCTGGACGACTGGATGGCCTGCATCATGCCGGAAACGGACGATGCGGGCGCAGCAGCCGCGGAGGTCGATGCCAACGGTGCTGCCAGCATGCAAAATGCGAGAGCTGCACCTGCTGCAGCGAACTTGGAAGTCTTCGTCATTACAAATATTCCTCCAGAACTGTTGGACAAGCCCCGGCCATGATCCTTGGCTTCATTTGTGATCCACCTTCCACGTACTCAAATGACGCCTGGGTGGAACTTGGGCGATCGCGCGGTGAAAGGCAGCCGAGCGACTTACACTAGATGATACCCCCCAACATGAACACCCGATGAATTGCCATCAGGCAACTTGGCTCAAATGCCATGCGGGCATAAGCAAACTTCGGAGCAAATTTCGGCACCAGAAAATCTCAGTGAGCTGCACTCTCGCCCATCGCTGCGGTTTCCACGGCGGCGACAGGCTTGACGCGGACCGCAGTGATCTTGTTCCGGCTCTTGCGGAGAATTTCGAAGCGGTAACCATAGAAGGTGAAAGCCTGACCCGGCTCTGGAATTGTTTGCGCCTCGTGGATGACAAGACCAGCGATCGTTGTCGCCTCCGCATCGGGCAGGTTCCAGTCCATGTGGCGATTGAGATCGCGAATCGGCACCGTGCCATCGACATTAACGGTCCCGTCGGCTTGTGGCCGGATCGCGGCTTCATGAACGTCGTGCTCATCGGCAATCTGACCGACGATCTCTTCGAGAATATCTTCTAGCGTGATGAGACCCTGCACTTCGCCGTACTCATCGACCACAAGCGCCATCTGCTGCTTCTGCTTGAGGAATTGATTGAGCTGATCCTTCACACTCGTGGCATCGGGCACGAACCACGGCTTGGTGGCAAAGCTCAGAATGTCGAGATTATCGACGTCCCACTCGGCATCCGACAAGGCTGCGAGCAGGTCCTTGGTGTGGAGCACCGCGACAATGTTCTCCGGCTCCTCTCGCCACAAGGGTATCCGCGTATACTGCGTCTTCAGCACGTCCTGCACGATGCGCGCAGGCGGCTCCTCCGCGTTGACGGTTTCCATCTTGGTGCGATGGACCATGATGTCCTCGACCTTGAGATCGCCAAGATCAAGCACACCGCCGAGCATGTGCGCATCGTGACGCGCCACCGCGCCTTCCTTGGTCTGCAGCTCGATGGTGCCGCGAATCTCATCGTGCGCGGCTAGGATGTTGGCCGCATCGTCCTTTCTCGTCGGCGTCAACTTCAGCACCAGCTTAACAATCGCTTCGATCAGGAACACCGCGGGCCTCAGTGCGATAATCAAGGCCTGCATCACCGGCGCCACGGCCAGCGCGATACGGTCGGGAAAGGCGATCGCATAGGTCTTGGGCAGCACTTCGGAGAAGATGACAACCAGAACCGTCATAGCGATCGTTGCATAGGCGACACCGACATCGCCGAACAGGCGGATGAGCAGGCTCGTCGTCAGTGCCGAGGCCAGGATGTTGACGAGGTTGTTGCCGAGCAGAACCGTGCCGATCACACGCTCAGGTTCTTCGAGCAGGCCATTGGCCCGTTTCGCCTTCTCGTTGCCCTCCAGTTCGAGCGCATGCAGCCGCGCGCGGGACGCAGCCGTCAATGCCGTTTCCGAACCGGAGAAGAAAGCCGACATGCCAAGCAGGACGATGACGGCAAGGAGGGTCAGGAGAATTTCGAGAGACATGGCTCGTTCGTGTGGTTGCAGTTGTACGTGTTGTCGGCGCGCGGCCGGCATAAACCCATTGGGCAGAGCGCCGCTCTGGCACCCTAGGGCATGTTTAGCTGAAGTGAGTAACGGTTCAGCGTGAATGACATGCCCATAACAAAAGCATGGAGCGCCTTCCCGATTCCATCGAAAATGAACGCGCTCCAGCACAGGCTAGCCGCAGCAGAGGTTGACTCAGCCTGATCGTGGTTGGCAACCCGCTGCGCACGGGAATGCGGCATTAGGCATGGCTTAAAGCGCGCGAGCCGGCCGTTAGCGCGTACCGGCAATTTCCCGCGCCAGGAAGG
Source organism: Hyphomicrobiaceae bacterium (assembly GCA_020442165.1). Lineage (GTDB taxonomy): Bacteria > Pseudomonadota > Alphaproteobacteria > Rhizobiales > Hyphomicrobiaceae > JAEUMD01. Next base: position 86,317 of record JAGRKV010000029.1, read on the forward strand.
CCCGCACATCCGCCTCCTCCACGTCGCGCGTCACGAACGCCTCGCCAATCCCGCGCGCAAGAATGAAGGTCAGCCGCCCCTGCCGGACCTTCTTGTCCTGCGCCATCAGCCGCATCAGTTCGTCAGCGTCAGCGCGCCCACCTGGAATTTCTCCAATCCGGGTGGGCAGTCCAACCTCGGCCAGATGCTTCGCGACCCGAGCCGCCGTGCCCTTCGCGCACAGACCCTGCTCCTCTGAGAACCTGAAGGCGAGGCACATGCCGACCGCCACGCCTTCACCATGCAGCAGCCTGTCGGAATATCCCGCCCAGGCTTCGAGCGCATGGCCGAACGTGTGGCCGAGATTGAGCAGCGCGCGATCGCCCGCCTCTTTCTCGTCACGCACGACGACATCCGATTTGGCCTGCACACTCGTCTCGATGGCGTGAGTAAGCGCCGACACATCGTTGCCGAAAACGCTGCGCCAGCTCGCCTCCAGCCATGAGAAAAACTTCTCGTCCCAGATGAGCCCGTACTTTGCCACCTCGGCATAGCCTGCCCGCATCTGCCGCACCGGAAGCGTGGAAAGCACATCGGTATCGGCAAGCACCAGGCTCGGCTGATGGAATGTACCGATCAGGTTCTTGCCCTGCGGCGTGTTGATGCCCGTCTTGCCGCCGACCGACGAATCGACCTGCGCCAGCAGTGACGTTGGAATTTGCACAAAGCGCACTCCGCGCCGCAGGATCGAAGCTGCAAAGCCGGCCAGGTCTCCGATGACACCACCACCAAACGCGATGATGAGATCGCCGCGCTCAAGCCCCATCGACAGCAGTTTTTCAGTAAGTGGCGCCAGCTGGCCGTAGCATTTGGTCGCCTCGCCAGCCGGCAGAACAACCGAGCCCAGCAGCCGGCCGTCGGCGCCTAGGCTGCGCTCGAGCGTGGCGAGATGGAAGTGCGCGACATTCTCGTCGGTCACGATGCCGTAACGCGCCTGCCCCAGGCGCTGCGGAATGATACGCCCGGCCTGCTGCAACAACCCCGGACCGATCAGCACCTCGTAGGCGCGATCGCCCAGCGGCACGGGAACAGCGCGTGCTGCTGTTGCTGCAGGGGCATTCGTCAGGGTCGGCATGGGCTTGTAACTTTCATTCGCTGCTCATGTTGCGTGAGCACCTGCTCCTATCAGACGGGCGGCCCACGTTCCAGTCGCTCGCTCGCAAGCAGGGCCGCGATAATCTCGCCAACGATGACGTCATGCGGCACATCGCGGCTCTCCACGATCACATCGGCGATCGCGTAGACGGGATAGCGCTGCGACATCAGCTGGCGCATCACACCTTCTGGATCACCGGTCTGGAGCAGGGGGCGCGTGTTGCGTCGCGAGACCCGCCGCATCAGCACCCGCAAATCGGCCCGCAGCCATACCGATATCCCATTTGCTGCAACGGCCTGCCGTGTCGCCTCGTTCATGAAGGCGCCGCCACCAGTCGCAAGCACTTGCGGTCCATTTCCAAGCAGCCGCGCGATCACCTTCGCCTCGCGGTCGCGGAAGTGCGCTTCGCCATACTGTGCAAAGATGTCTGAAATCGACATCCCCGCCACGCGCTCGATCTCCTCGTCTGCATCCACGAACGGCAACGACAATTTGTTTGCAAGCCGCCGTCCTATTGCCGACTTGCCGCATCCCATGAGGCCGATGAGCACCAACGAACGCTTGCCCAGGCTCTTCGCGACCGCCTCTGCTTGCTGAATATCGCGCTTCGTCTTCTTTCGACCAAATGACAGACGAATCATGGCAGAGCCTTGATATGGCGTTGCGTTCCGCCTTGGTCGCCGCACGGCGCAGTCGCTGAACCGCGGTGCATTTCCGCTGGCTGCAAAGGCGGCGGTAGCGGCAATTTCAACACGTTGGCGACTCCGGATTTTTGAATTGCAGCAGGTTGGGGACATAATGGCGCCACCAACCGACGACACATAGCAGCAAGGAGCGCTTGAGCCAAAATGCCTAGTCTGATCCGGTTCCTTCTTGTGACAGGAATTCTCTGTGCTGGCATCTTCGGTGGCTTGTACGTCGCAGCAGTCTATTACGAGCCGCAACAACAAGAGGTCTCCAGTTCCGTGCCCGGCGTCTCCCTGCGCCGCCAATAGCGCTGCCGGTTGGCGTCCCGATCTGGCACCGGAACCAGCATGATCGCGAAACAGATGCGCAATCCAAGCCTGCCAAGCCGCCACGGCAATGTAATCAGAGCTCTGATTTCAGGATCGATGCGGGCCTTGCTGCTGACCGCAGCCGCCCCGGTCGGAACCGGCATTGCCTTTGCGCAGGACAGCTGGAGCCCATTCAATCAACTTGAAACGAACCGCTGGGAACGTCGTTCAACCCGGGATAACCGTGGCCAGGAGAGCAGCCCCCAAGCGCCAGCTGCCGAGCCTGCCGGCCAGCAATCGGGCCAGGCCGCAGGCGGGCAGGCTTATGCGCCAACGCCCCAGCCCAACACCTCGAATGGTCCGCAGACATATTATCCCCCGTCGAACCAGGCCAGCCGCAATCCGTCCTACGGCAGCGAAACGCCGCCCCGTTCTCAGCCGGTGGACCGTGCCCCGCCAACCGCCGAGCTGCGCCCCGCCGCGACGGCGCCAGCCGTACCCCAACCCGAACCACCAAGCCTCGTCCCTGGCACGATACAGCGTGGCGAATTAAGCCCGATCATGTCCACCGACGGCTCGGCCCTGCCGTATGAGCTGTGGCGCGGGCTCGACCTGCCGACCATCGAGAAACTGATGGTCTCGCTGACGATCCCGCCACGCTCCCCGGCCTTGCACGACCTCTGGCGGCGCCTCATCGTTGCCGACGTTCAGGCCCCGCAGAATTCGGGCGGCAGCGCTCATTTCGAGGCGCTGCGACTGGAAGCGATGTATCGCTCAGGCCTTCTCGCCGATATCCGCGAAGCGCTGGCCCACCGCAGGCCGGGCGAGCCTGCGCCGATGATAGCCCTGATGCTGGCGCGCAGCGACATTGCCATGGGCCGCCGCGAACCCGGCTGCGAGGCCGCCCGGCAGATGTCGAACATAAAGGCCGACATTCCGCAATCATTGCGCGGCGAAGCTATACTCGTCGCTGGCTACTGCGCCGCCGCGCGCGGGGACAAGGCAGCAGCGGGCCTCCTGGCCGAGCTGGCCCGCGAGGAAGGCTTGAAAACGTCACCAGGACTGGCCGCACTTGATGCCGTGGCCTTGGGCGTGAAGACAGATCTTTCGCTGCCGCAAGGCCAACAGCTCTCTCTGATTGACTATCGCATTCTGGAGCTTGGCGGCGCGACCCCACCGCCAGCGGATCTCATCAAGGTATCGACACCGCCACTCCTCGTAGCAATCGCAGATGACGCCGCCGCCACCAACGAGCTTCGGCTCCAGGCAGGCGAAGCCGCAGCGAAAATCAACGCCATCGATGCAAAAGCCTTGGCTCAACTCTACCGCACGGCAAACGGCAAGCTGGCAGCCGCCAACACCGCCGTTCAATCAGCCGCCACCACCGCAGCAGGAGGCGGCGATACCGCGCAGCGCCGCGCCATGCTTTACGCCTCAGCAGAAAGCGAGCGCACGCCGTTCAAGAAGGTGCGCTTGATCCGTGGCTTCCTGGACAGTTGCAAGCACACGGGGCTCTATATGCCCGGACTAGCCATCGCGGCTGGACTGACGGATGGCATCGGCCTCGTTCCGGAAATCGGCTGGTTTGCGGAAACGGCAATTGAAGCCAATCTCGCAGCGGGCAACTACGAGCGTGCGCGCATGTGGACCAAATTCGCTGGCAGCCTCGACAACGGTAGGAACGGCGGGCTGGAACACTGGATGGCGCTCATCGACATCGCCGATCCAGACTTCCCCGAGGGCCGTGGGCAAAGTCTGGCGACCGTCGAGAGGCTGGCGCTCTCTGGCCGTTTCAACTCCGACCTGCTGCACAGGTTGGCGACCGTGCTCGACGCGCTTGAATACAACGTGCCCATTCCCTTGTGGGAAGCCGCCAGCCGCACCCCGCAGCCCGCCGCCGGACACCTGCCGGAAACGGGCGTGCTGCCCCAGTTGCAGGATGCCTCCAAGAAGCGGGAATTCGGCCGCACCGTGCTCTTGGCCATGCAGACACTTGGGCCCGATGGCGCCGATGGTGCCCACATGATCGCGCTTAGCGATTCGATCAGGGCCTTGAAGCGCGCCGGCCTCGAAAAGGACGCCCGCCACCTGGGGCTCGAAGCGCTGCTGTCGGCCTGGCCGCGAACCATCTCCAACTGAGCCGGAGGCGGGATGGACGCGCGCGCCCAGGATCTGGCCCATCTCAAGGCCTTCCTTGAAATGATGTCGGTCGAGCGCGGTGCCGCCCAAAGGACCTGTGAAGCCTACGAGCGCGATCTGAGTGAGTTCCTCGGCTTCCTCGCCGGTCAGCAAAGTCCGGCTCTGACGAGCGCGGGGCCGTCTCAGATCGAATCCTACGTCCAGTCCCTGGCAGCCGCTGGACTAGCGCCCGCATCGCGAGCCCGCAAGCTTTCCGCTGTCCGCCAGCTCTTCAAGTTCCTTGCCGCCGAAGCCGTCATCGACGAAGACCCAAGCGCGATGATCGCCGGGCCAAAGCGCAGCCGCCCGCTCCCCAAAACCCTTTCGGCTGCCGAGGTCGACCGCCTCATCGCCGCCGCCTACGCACGCATCGAAGGCACCACCGGCCGCGACCGGCTGCGCGCACTGCGGCTTTATTGCCTGATCGAGGTGCTCTACGCGACGGGCATGCGTGTTTCGGAGCTTGTCGGACTGCCGCACAGCGTGCTGGCCGGCGATCGCCGGATGTTGACGATCCGCGGCAAGGGTGGCCGCGAACGCCTGGTGCCCCTCAATGCCCCGGCAAGAGCCGCGCTTGACGCTTTCCTCGCGTTGGCCGAAACCGGTGGCGACGGCCTCTCCCGCGCTGTGCCAAGCAAGTGGCTGTTTCCCTCCGCAAGTGCTGAAGGCCATCTGACCCGGCAGAGATTCGCACAAGATCTCAAAGAGTTGAGCGAAGATGCCGGTATTTCTCCCGCTCGCGTCAGTCCGCATGTGATGCGCCATGCCTTCGCCAGCCACCTGCTTGATCGCGGGGCCGATTTGCGCGCCGTCCAGCAACTGCTGGGCCATGCCGACATCTCCACGACTGAAATCTATACGCACGTTCTCGAGGAGCGCTTGAAGCGCCTCGTCAACGAGCACCATCCGCTTGCTCAAGGAACCGGCCGCAAACCAGACGAAGGTGGCTGAACGGTGCGCAGGCGCTGTTCACAACACCACGACCCGCGCCTTGACTTTTGCGACCGCTCAGAGTGATTGTCCGCCCCAAACATGGGAGTTTTCGCGCCGCAACACCCTTGGGTCGTGGTGGCACGAGGCGGCGATGTCATGAGGCCGCCCGATTGCGCCATAGAAAGGCTCGTCTTTGGAACAGAAGGTCCCGGTCCGCTTCTATCTCGACTTCGAAAAACCCATCGTCGAGCTTGAGGCGAAGATCAACGAGTTGAAGGCCATGGCTACGGCCGAAGGTGGCGTTTCGATCGCCGCCGAGATCAAGACGCTGGAAGAAAAGGTCAACGACCTCCTCGTCGACATCTATTCGAAGCTGACACCGTGGCAGAAGACCCTCGTGGCGCGGCATCCCGAACGCCCGCATTGTCTCGACTACATCAATGCGCTGATCGACGATTTCACGCCAATGGCAGGGGATCGCTACTTCGGCGAGGACGCGGCTATCGTCGGCGGCATCGGCACGTTCCGCGGCCGCTCGGTGATGGTGATCGGCAACGAAAAGGGCTCTGACATGCAGGGCCGTATCAAGCACAACTTCGGCATGGCCAATCCGGAAGGCTATCGCAAGGCCGTGCGTTTGATGGAAATGGCCGACAAATTTAGCCTGCCGGTCATAACCCTTGTCGACACGGCGGGCGCTTATCCGGGCGTTGCCGCCGAGGAGCGCGGCCAGGCAGAGGCCATCGCGCGCTCGACCGACTGCTGCTTGCGCATCGGTGTGCCGATCGTTTCGGTCATCATTGGCGAAGGTGGATCGGGCGGCGCTGTGGCGATTGCTACCGCCAACACGATCCTGATGCTCGAACACTCGATTTATTCTGTCATTTCACCGGAGGGTGCGGCTTCCATCATCTGGCGCGACAGCAACAAGAAGGAAGAAGCTGCCACGGCGATGAAAATCACCGCCCAGGATCTGATCGGCCTCGGCGTTGTCGATGAAATCCTGGCCGAGCCCGTTGGCGCCGCCCACCGCGACCACCGCCGCATGACGCGCATCGTCGGCGACGCAATCGCCCGTTCGCTCGATGCCTTGCAGGACAAGGATGGCCCCGCCTTGCGTCAGCATCGCTATGACCGCTTCCTGCGCATTGGCAGGCAGTTCTAGAACGGCTTTCTTGCGCATAGTGGCGAACCGCAGTTCCGAACTGGCGCGAGCACAAGCATGGCCGTAGCGCCCGCAATTCTGCCATTTGCCAACCCTTGTGGCTGGCACTGCGGCAGCCGGGCAACACCATGATAATACTGACTTTCGGTGGCTGACCGCCGCTCGCCCGCCGCAATCATTGGAGATAGTCTGCCACTGTTCTGCGGCTCGATGCCGCCCGGGGGTAGGGACTCGGTAACGTTAACGATATGTTTACGAATGCGAATCAATGGTGATCGCCGTGCGCGAGGGGCACTGCGTATGAGTCGATTGTTTTATTGGTCCTGCAAGAGCGCCGCTGCACGAGCATTCGTGCTGGCCGGCTTGACCGCTGCCGTTTTGGCAGGTTGCAGCACCGCACCCGAAATAGCACCGGCTGACCAGCCTTTGACCAAGCAGACGATGATGCTGCTCGGCAAGAAAGGCATGTCGGCTCAAGCACCTATTTTCGTCCGCATCTTCAAGGAAGAATCGGAGCTCGAAGTATGGAAGCAGCGCGAAGACGGGCGCTTCTATCACTTCAAGAGCTACCCCATCTGCAATTGGTCGGGCGATCTGGGCCCCAAACAGCAGCAGGGCGATCGCCAGGCGCCGGAAGGCTTCTATACGGTGGCGACCAACCAGCTCAATCCGAACTCGCAGTTCCACGTTTCCTTCAACCTCGGCTATCCCAACGCCTATGACAAATCACTTGGCCGCACCGGCGAATTCCTGATGGTGCATGGCAAGTGCAAATCGGCGGGCTGCTATGCCATGACCGATGCGTTGATGGAGGAGATCTACGGCCTCGCCCGCGATGCCATGAAAGCCGGCCAGCAGTCGTTCGAAGTGCATGCCTTTCCGTTTCGCATGACCAACGCCAACTTGGAGCGGCACAAGAAATCGAAGTGGATCGGTTTCTGGCGCACGATGAAAAAGGGCTACGACTACTTCGAGACCAACCGCGTGCCGCCGTCAGTTGTCGTGTGCGAACACCGCTACGTTGTGGACGTCGCCACCTCGAACAACGCGCGGCCCGATCCCGCAGGCGCCTGCCCGGCATTTTATCATCCCAAGCTCGAACCATTCGTGCCCAAGCCTGCCGAGCAGCAGCTCGCCCAGGAGCGCATCGAAGTCCCCGGCCCCAAGATGCGCACCGCCCAGTCGATCACGGCTCCTGAGGGAGCGGAATGGCAGCCTCCGGCGGTGGCCGATGCCCGCACCTCGGGCGGCAGCAGCCTTGCCCGCATGTTCGGACTTGGCGCCACCACGACACAGTCTCAGGGCACCGCACTGGGCTACCGCTGACACATTCAAGCACTATCGGCGTTTGCGCGCGGCAGCCATCTCAGCTGCGGCATCACCGCGCCAACCTGCCAAACGAGGCTGACATCGTGCGTGCCGCATTTTCGGCCCGCTTCCGCGTCCACCTTAGCGCATGATCGAATCAAGCCAGGACAGTCAGCCCAAAACTGACGACAACGACGCCGCGGTTGCGATGCGCCGGCCGCGCCAGGATCGCTCGCGCAGACGTCGCCGCCGTCTCCGCCGAACGCTCACGCTCGCTCTCGTCCTGATTGCGTTGGCTGGCATCATCGTCACCAACTGGGATCTGCTGATGGGCAGCTTGGAGGATCGGCAGATTGCGGCCACCCGAGCCGAGCATCGCGCATTGTGGGCACTGGGATCGGCGTTGCCCGGCACACCCGATCTTGCAAAGCTGGACGAGCGGTTGGCGGCGTCTGGCCTCACACGCCAGCAGCCGATTCTCATCCGAATCTTCAAACGCGAGTTCGAATTGGAGATCTGGAAGGCAAAAGACGGTCGCTACCAGCATTTCGCCACCTACCCGATCTGCCGCTGGTCGGGACGCCTCGGCCCGAAACTGAAAACCGGCGACCGGCAGGCACCCGAAGGTTTCTACACAGTCAGCAAGCATCAACTCAATCCCAACAGCCGTTGGCACCGCTCCTTCAACCTGGGCTTTCCCAACGTCTACGACCGCGCGCACGGCCGTACCGGCAGCTTCCTCATGGTTCACGGCGGCTGCGGCTCTGTTGGCTGCTACGCCATGACAAATGCTGTCATCGATGAAATCTGGACTCTGGTGACGGCCGCGTTCGACGCCGGCCAGCGTCGGTTCCAGGTGCAGGCATTTCCGTTCCGCATGACGGAGGAAAATCTGGCCGCCAAAGCCGCGCACCCTCTGCACACGTTCTGGAACACGCTCAAGTCAGGCTCCGACCTGTTCGAAGCATCGAGCCTGCCACCGCGCGTCCATGTCTGCGGACGGAACTATGTCTTTCTCCAAGGGCGCAATATTTCGGACGGCGAGATGCCAATAATGCCCTCTTGCCCGGCCAATACCGCCAAGAAACAGCCCTCCGAGAGCTGAGGCCCCAAGGGCACGCACCACTTCCAGCGTGGTGGACGAACGGGGATAGGGAGGCAAAAGCGGTGGCCACCGCCATGATCTGACTGCTAAAGTCAGATTGGAATTGAATTTCATGCTGGATTTAATTCCCTGGCGATCGCGAACCCAGGGGTCAAGGGTTCGCCACGCACCGCTTCTCTGGTTGGCTGCCAACTCGATTTGCGTGCGTCTATGCAAGAATGTTGAGGGTCAGGACGGCATGCGTGAATTTCTGATGACGCTGCAACGTCGAAAAATCGCGGCAAGCGCCGCTGCGGTTTGGCTTGCGGCGTGGGGATCGATGGCGAGCCCGGCAGGCGCCGTCACAATCGAACTCAAGGACGCAGCCCCTGAGCGCGTCGAGAACCAGCGGCAGAACGCCGACGGCGATTCCACGTTGCCAGGAACTCCAGATCTGAAGGCATTCACCGAGCGGCTGACGGCCACTGGCCAGTCGGTCGGCAACGAAGTTTTCCTCCGCATCTTCAAGGCCGAAGCGGAACTCGAACTGTGGATGCGCAAGGGCGACCGCTTCGAGCTGTTCGCCACCTATCCCGTCTGCAATTGGTCAGGCACGCTGGGCCCGAAGCTCGCCGAGGGTGACAAGCAGACGCCCGAGGGCTTCTACACCATCTCCCGGCGGCAGCTTCACCGGATCGGCCGCTGGCCACGCTCTCTCAATCTTGGCTTCCCCAACGTCTACGATCAGTCGCTGGCGCGCACCGGCTCCTACATCCTGGTTCACGGCGGCTGCTCGTCGGTTGGTTGTTTTGCGATGACGAACCCGGTCATCGAGGAAATTTTCCGGCTCACACAGGCTGCGATCATCAAGGGCCAGCCGCAGGTGCCGGTGCATGTTTTCCCCTTCAGGATGACCAACGCCAATCTGGAGAAGCACGCCAAGAACGAATGGCATGGCTTCTGGCAAAACCTGAAGGAAGGCTACGACGCATTTGCTGAAACCCAGGTTCCCCCTCGTGTGCGCGTTTGTGATGGCCAATACCAGTTCGATCGCGTCGCCCCGGGGGAGGGGGGTGCAAACTCCCCTTTAGAACCGTGCGGCGCTACGGTCGCCGCATTGCAGGCATTGGACGAATTCTACAGTCTTGCACGCCAGCACCCGTTGCTGAGCACGATAAATTTCAAGACGCGAAAGCCGATTTGGGCAAAAGCAGCGAGCCAGATACCAAACCATCTGAGCGACGCATTCGAAATCTATCGCGACGCCATGCTGACTCTGGCGCGCGCAGTCGAAGAAAACGCCAAGTTGCCACCCGCGAAGAGGCGTCATCCGCGGATGCTGGCGCGAGCAGTGGTCAAATCATATCAGTTCAAATGCAACCCGAGCCGCGCTAGCTGCCGCCGCTTCATGGCTCTTCACAATTCGCGCGCGGCGACCAAGGCTCAAGCCGCGCAGCATCGCGCCCAGCGGCGCATGAAAACCGCGACACGCGGCGCCCGCTAGCGAAGCCCAGCCCTCCCGCGCAAGCCAGCGCGGCAACCTCCCGCCAAATATGCGGATTTGCAGACTCTGCACACCACCAAGCGTACTTGCCCGAACCATTGGAGCCGTGGCATAGAACGCTGCCCGGAAGGATATTTCCTCACAATCTGGTTCAAACGTAAGTGGCGCACCCGATACGCTGCCGGACAGGGTTGAACTGGGCGAGCACATCAGTAGCACACGGCTTTGCCAAGTAGCGTAGGAAGCGTTGACAGATGGACGACGACAAGGGTCCCCTGAAGCGGATCGAAGGCGCGATGGAGAGCGCTCTGTTTGCAAGCCGCTGGCTTCTGGCGCCATTCTATCTGGGCCTTGCGCTGTCCCTCGTCGTTCTCCTGATTAAGTTTCTGGCCGAGCTTGCCCACATCGCAACTCACGCCTTCAGTGCAACGGAAAGCGAAGTCATCCTCGGCGTCCTCGCGCTGGTAGATCTGTCGCTGACCGGTTCGCTGATCGTCATCGTGATCTTCTCTGGCTACGAGAATTTCGTCTCCCGCATCGATCACGGCAATCACAGGGACTGGCCCGAGTGGATGGGCAAGATCGACTTCAGTGCATTGAAGCTGAAGCTCCTGTCCTCCATCGTCGCCATTTCCGCCATCCAGCTCCTGAAGCAATTCATGGCGATCAACACGGTGTCGGATCGCGACATCATGTGGCTCGTCATTGTGCATGTGGTCTTCGTCGTCTCCAGCGTCCTGCTCGCACTTTCAGACCGCATCGCGGTCCATAGCGACCACGGACATGGCAAGAACGGCGGCGGGGACGGCGGCTCGCATGCAAAGTCAACCGCATCTGACGATACCGGCCATGCGGAACCGGCCTCACAGGCAACGCAAAGCGCGCCGCTCTCGGGCACCCGAACTGCTGGAATTGCGCCACAGAGCAAGGCGGCACCGGCAACCGCCATCAAGGTTACAAGAGTGAAAATCCAGCGTACCGGCAATCATATCGAAGCGGGAAGAGAACATTCGGACTTCGACGGCGCCTGTGCCGCTGACGACGATTTGTTGCAGGAAGCCCACCGCTCGTCGACGATAAAGCGGCGCTTGCATTGATCGCAATGATAGCGGGCGGGTTCGGCGCGAAATCGTGACAACCAGCCGTCAGACGTACCATCAAGAATGACGACCAAAGCCCAGCCCAGGCGGAACCTCACGCCCTGACGCGCGCACGAAACTCGGCTTCGGCGCGCGCTTCGCCATCGGGCGGGCGCATCGTGACGTAGTGGTTGCCCATCACGAGAACATCCATGCCCGTCCTGAGATAGCAGGAAATGGCCTCCTCGGGACGCGCGACAATCGGTTCATGCCTGTTGAAACTCGTGTTGAGCAGGATCGGCACACCGGTAATGTCGCCAAAGGCTTTTATGAGATCATAGTATCTCGAGTTGGCTTCCCGCGAGACGGTCTGCACCCGTCCGGTGCCGTCGATATGAACGGCAGCCGGTATCTCCCCCACTTTCCACGCATGCACGCGCGGCGCCAGCGTCATGAAGGGATCGGGCTGCGAAAGGTCGAAATATTCCCCGGCCCGCTCGACCAGCACCGCTGGCGCGAAGGGCCTGAAACTTTCCCTCTTCTTGATCTTGGCATTGATGACCTCGCGCATCGAAGCGCGCCGAGGATCGGCGAGGATCGACCTGGCGCCAAGCGCGCGCGGCCCCATCTCGAACCGGCCCTGGAACCAGCCGATCACTTTGCCATCGGCCAACGCCTGCGCCGTACGTTCGATCAATTCCTTTTCGTTCATGACCTCGGACTCAAGGCCCGCCTCGGCAAGTGCCGCAGCAATCTGCCCATCGTTGAATTCGAGCCCATAGAAGGGATGCGTCAACTCCAGCCTGCGCGGCTGTCCCAGCGTCTGATGATAGTGCCACAATGCGCTACCCAGCGGCGCACCTGTATCCGACGCGCACGGCGGCACCCATACGCGCTCGAAATCCGTTTCAGCAAGCACGCGCGCGTTGGCGACACAATTGAGTGCCACCCCGCCGGCAAGCACCAGATTGCGCGATGGGTAGCGCACAGCCATGTTGCGAACGATGTGAAGGATCGCTTCTTCGGTGACGACCTGCAGCGCGTGCGCCAGTGCCTGATGCGCTTCCGTAATTTCATCGCCGGGCGCGCGCGCCGGGCCAAACGTATCAATGAACTTGCGCGCGAGCGGTTTAAATTCTCCAAAACGCTGGAAGCCGAAATACGACATGTCGAGCTTGTAGTCACCATCCGGCTGCAGCGCGATCAATCGGCGGAATACGTCGACGTAACGATCGTCACCATAGGCGGCGAGCGCCATCACTTTGCCTTCGTCCGAAAACCCGGCAAATCCCAGGTGCTTCGTGACGACCGTGTAGACGATCCCTATGGAATTGAAGATCCCCGTCCACCAGCGCCGCTTCAGGCCATGCCGGTCGCCAGTGTAGATACTCGTGGCGGCATCGTCGCCAAAGCCATCCATCACCAGCACGCTCGCATCCTCGAACGGCGAGACGAAGAATACCGCGGCGTGTGAATCGTGATGGCCGACGTTGACTATCGGCGGCAGCGGCCGCGAGCCGACGATCCGGCGCAGGCGCCTTCTCAGATAAAAGTTGAGCAGCACGATTTCGTTGCGCTGCGGGGTATGCGAGGCTTCCAGAAGAAAGCTGAGGCTCCCAGGCAATCCGCGCAGCATCGCAATGGCGAAGTTCTTGCGCAGCAGCCCGACGTCCCACGGCGTGGTAATGACATCGATGCAGTCGAGGCCAGAAAGATCCTGGCCGAACACTTCCCTCATCGACTTGTGCGGAAAGCCCTTCGTCCGCTTGATGCGCTTGAGGCGCTCTTCCTCAAGCACCAGCTCGGGCCATCCATCATTTAGAATGGCTAGTCCGCTGTCATGTGTCGCTCCAACGAGCCCCAGGATACGCACGCTATGACACCGCCCGTCCCAGTCACCGCCCCGCCGCATGCATGACGAACATCGTCACCCGTGCCGGCCGTGACAGTGCTTGAACTTCTTCCCTGATCCGCAAGGGCAGGGCGAGTTGCGCGAAACCTTGCCCCAGGTCGATGGATCGTTGGGGTCGATCTCTCCTGCCCCCTTCCGTGAATGTACCGGCTGACGCCGCTCAGCTGCCGGACCCAGAGCGCTTCCTCCCAGTATCGCGGCGTCGGCCATCGCGAACTCGTCCTGGCCGGTGGTCGGATCGATATGATGCCCTTCCATCGGCGGCAAATCCACAGGCTGGATCATCTCTTCTTCCATATCCTGCCCGGGACGTAGCGACATCAAAACGCTCGTGACGCTCTCGCGCAACCGCGACAGCATCGACTGGAACAGCGTAAAGGCCTCGCTCTTGTACTCGTTCAGAGGATCGCGCTGCCCGTAGGCGCGGAAGCCAATCACCTGGCGCAAATGCTCCAGCGTGACGAGATGCTCGCGCCACAAATGATCGAGCGTCTGCAGCAGCACCATCTTCTCGACTTCACGCAGGCGCATCGCACCCACGTTCACCGCAGTCAGTGCTCCAGCGCTCTCCACCTGGCCGACAAAGCCGCGAGCGTCGTGGTACTGCTGCATGAACTGATCGCCGATCTGCCAAGCCTGCTGCGCGGCCTGTTCGGCCGTAATCCCGGTCACGCGGATCGCGGGATTGGCCGAGTTGTAGAGATAGCGCCCGATATCGGCCAGCCGCCCCTCCGGATTGTCGACCAGCTCCTTGAGGCCCGCATCCTCGGCAACCAGGTCGAGGAAACCCTTTGCCGACTTCACGTTGCCCAGAACGTCTTCGCCGATCTCCATTTGCAACCGCTCGGCCTTGACGTCGACCTCGGCCTGAAGGCGCTCGCGCATCTCCTCGTCGGCAATGCCTTCCTCGTCGGCCCACTGGTCGAACGGCAAATCGAGACCAAAGACCTCTTTTGTCGCCTCCTTGAGGCCCGCGACATCCCACTGCTCCGCATAGGCGCGCTCGGGAATGAAGCGGTGAATGTGATCGTTGACGACCTGCTGCCGGAAATCCTTGACGATCTCGGAGACGTCATCCTGCGCCATGATGTCGATGCGCTGATCGAAGATGACCTTGCGCTGGTCGTTCATGACGTCGTCGTACTTGAGGATCTGCTTGCGGATATCGAAGTTGCGCGCTTCAACCTTCTTCTGCGCCATCTCCAGCGACTTGTTCATCCAGCGATGCGCGATCGCCTCGCCCTCCTTGAGGCCGAGAGTGCGCACCATGCTGTCCATGCGCTCGGACCCGAAGATGCGCATCAGATCATCGTCGAGCGCCAGATAGAACTTCGAGCGGCCAGGATCACCCTGACGACCGGAACGGCCACGCAACTGATTGTCGATACGCCGGCTTTCGTGGCGTTCGGTGCCCAGCACATAAAGGCCGCCGGCATCAAGTGCCTGTGCCTTCTTTGTCGCCACGCTGGAGATGATGTCGCGTTCCTGCTTCGCGACCGCCTTGTCGTCAGGCTCGCGCCCGGCGCCCTGCTCGTTGGCGATCCAGTCGCGCAACTGGTATTCGGCGTTGCCACCCAGCTGGATGTCGGTGCCGCGCCCCGCCATGTTAGTTGCAATCGTCACCGCGCCGGGAACACCCGCCTGTGCGATGATGTTGGCTTCCTGCTCGTGATAGCGCGCATTGAGCACCTGATGCGGTACAACGGGAGTGCCGGACTTGGTCTTCTTTGCGATATCGACCAGGTGCGAACCGATATCGGCAAGATATGCTTTCAGCTCGTCGTCGCGGCCAGCCTTGAGTTCGTCGGCCTGGGCCAGCGTCTTGCGCCCGAGTTCCTCCAGATACTTCTTGTCGGACAAGAGGGCGGAGAGCTGCTCGGACTTCTCGATCGAGACCGTGCCGACAAGCAGCGGCTGCCCGCGCCGCGAACAATCAGCAATCGTCAAGATGATCGCCGCAAGCTTCTCAGGCTGCGTGCGATAGACTTCGTCGTCTTCGTCAAAGCGCGAGATTTCGCGGTTCGTCGGGATCTCGACGACTTCGAGACCGTAGATGTCCATGAACTCGTTGGCCTCGGTGGAAGCCGTGCCGGTCATGCCAGCGAGCTTTTCATAGAGGCGGAAGTAGTTCTGGAACGTGATCGAAGCCAGCGTCTGGTTTTCCGGCTGGATCGCAACCCGCTCCTTGGCCTCAAGCGCCTGATGCAGCCCTTCCGAATAGCGCCGGCCAGGCATCATGCGTCCGGTGAACTCGTCGATGATGACGACCTCGTCACCCTTGACGATGTAATCCTTGTCGCGTTGGAACAGTTTGTGCGCCTTGAGCGCCTGGTTGACGTGGTGGACGATCGTGACGTTCTCGATGTCGTACAGCGATCCCTTGAGCATGCCGGCGCTGGCAAGAAGCTCCTCGATATGCTCGTTACCCGCATCGGTCAGCGAAACCTGGCGCTGCTTCTCGTCCAGCTCGAAGTGCTCCGCCTCCAGCTGCGGAATGAACCCGTCAACCGCCATGTAAAGCTCGGTGCGATCCTCGACCGGTCCTGAGATGATGAGCGGCGTGCGCGCCTCGTCGATCAGGATCGAGTCCACCTCGTCGACGATGGCAAACGAATGGCCGCGCTGGACCATCTCGCCCTTGCTCATCTTCATGTTGTCGCGCAGGTAGTCGAAGCCCAGTTCGTTGTTGGTGCCGTAGGTGACGTCGCAGTCGTACTGCTCCTTGCGCTGCTCGTCGTCGAGCCCATGCACGATGCAGCCGACTGTGAGCCCAAGGAAGCGGTAGACCTTGCCCATCCACTCCGCGTCGCGCTTGGCGAGGTAGTCGTTCACGGTGACGACGTGGACGCCATTGCCAGACAGCGCGTTGAGATAGACGGCAAGCGTCGCCACAAGGGTCTTGCCTTCGCCCGTCTTCATTTCGGCGATATTGCCCTCGTGCAGCACCATGCCGCCGATCATCTGCACGTCGAAATGGCGCTGCCCCAGCGCCCGCTTGGCCGCCTCGCGTACTGTGGCAAATGCCGGGGCCAATAGATCGTCGAGGCTCTTGCCTTCGCGGTATTCGGCGCGAAAGGCTTCCGTCCGGGCGCGCAGCTCGGCGTCCGAAAGTTTAGCGACCTCTTCTTCGAGCGCATTGATCGCCGCCACGCGGGGGCGGTAGGCCTTGACCCGTCGCTCGTTCGATGAGCCGAAGATCTTCGAGGCGAGCGAGCCAAACGACAGCATGCGGGATGTCCTCAAATTGAAAAAAGCGGCCGGGCGGAGGGGCGCTGACCCTCTACGTCGTCGCTTGCAGGCCCTGTTCGTGTCGAAATTCAGCCGTAGGCGCCCGATGCTGCAAAACGCGCAGCATCGGCCACTTCGGACGCGCGAGCGCTCGCGACGGCCCAAGCGACACTGTTTCGCCGCAGAGATAAGGACCGCTGGGGGTGCTTGTCAACGCAGCCGCCCCCAACCAGCCCCCGTGAAATGGCCGCAATGAGACGGCACCAAAGCTCTCCAAAACTTCACTTGGCAGCTCACGAGCGCCCGTCTATCCATGCCGCCGGCAGGGTTCCAGGTGACGGAACTCCTGTCTCTAGCCGCCCCGGATTGCCCGATACGAGGAAACTGGCCCTGTGAAACATACATTTTCGACCTTCGTGAGAAGCGCTCTGCCCGCATTGGCAGCAATTCTTTTGGCCAGCACCGCGGCGCCGCTCCCGCTCATCGCGCAAGAGGCTTCCGGTGCCAAGACCGTAGCCACTATCAACGGTATCGCCATTACTGAAGCCGACATGAAGCTGGCGGAGGACGAGATCGGCCGTGATCTGGGCAATCTCCCTGAATCGACCAAACGCCGCGTGCTGGTTGAATTCCTTATCGAAAACAATCTTTTTGCGAAGGCCGCCGAAACCGCCAAGCTGACACAGGGCAATGCCTTCGAAGACCGCATGAAATACTGGCGCAACCGCGCGCTGCGCGACGCCTACTTCGAAAAAGAGATCAACAATTCCATTGGTGAGGCCGCCGCCAAGGCCTACTACGACGACCAGATTAAAGCCCTGAAACCTAAGGAAGAAGTCCAGGCACGCCACATCCTGGTCGATACCGAGGAGCTGGCCAAGGAACTGAAGGCCAAGATCGAGGGCGGCGCTGACTTCGCAACCCTCGCGAAGGAAAACACCAAGGACCCCGGCACCAAGGACGATGGCGGCATGCTGGGATATTTCGCCCAGGGCCAGATGGTGCCGTCGTTCGAGCAGGCAGCATTCGCCCTGAAGAAGGGCGAAGTATCCAACCCCGTCAAGAGCCAGTTCGGCTGGCATCTCATCAAGGTCGAGGATCGCCGCCAGAAGCCGCCGCCAAGCTTCGAGGACGTGAAGGAGCGCATCCTCGCCTCCATGTTGCATCAGCGCGCCCAGGCAGTCGCCGCGAAGCTGCGCGAGGACGCAAAAATTGAATACCTCGACGCCGGTATCAAGAAGGAGGTCGAAGAGCAGACCTCTCAGCAGGATGCACAGCGCAAGCAGATCGAGGAAATGATAAAGAAGCAGATTGAGGCCAAGGAAAATGCCGAGGCCGGCAAAGGCGAAAGCGATAAGCCCGCAGCGGGTGACGCCAAGCCGGAAGAGAAAAAATAGCTTCCGACTGCCCGGCTCGACCGCCGGAACGGTACCCCCGGGCAAACAACTCGGCAGAATTTCATCGGGCCGCTTGAAATGGGCGGCCCGATCTGTTTGGGCTAGCTGCTCGTTGAATGGAGCGGAAGAGCCATGACCGCACCACGGGCTTAAACGGAAACGCGACCGCTCTGCGGCTCATGTTCCGCAAATCTTCTCTGGATGAATATCATGGGCAATAGCACCGCCGTCTCCCCCTTCGCCCCGGAAAAACTCGCCAGGCTGGCACCCATCGACGGCGTCCGCTTCGCCACGGCCGAAGCCGGCATCCGTTACAAGGGACGCACGGACCTCATGGTCGCCGTGATGGACGAGGGCACAGTTGCGGCGGGTGTATTGACCCAGTCCAAAACCTGCTCTGCCCCGGTCGTGCTCTGCCGCGAAAACCTCGCCAAGTCAGGCAAGGCGCGCATCCTCGTGGTCAACTCTGGCAACGCCAACGCCTTCACCGGAATGAAGGGCCGCGAGGCCGTCGAGGCAACAGTTAGCGCAGCGGCTGCGGCGGCTGGCTGCAAGCCAGCCGAAGTCTATGTCTCGTCCACCGGCGTCATCGGCGAGCCTATGGATGCCGGCAAGTTCACGCACCTGTTGGCGGGGTTGGCGAAAAAGGCCAAGGCCAATGCCTTCGAGGCTGCGGCACGCGCCATCATGACCACCGATACCTACCCCAAGGTCGCCACCGCCAAGGTCGATCTGGGAGACGGCGTCAAAATCACCATCAACGGCATCTGCAAGGGCGCCGGCATGATCGCGCCGGATATGGCGACCATGCTCTGCTATATCTTCACCGACGCGGCACTCGCGCAAAAGCCGCTGCAAGCACTCGTCTCCGAACACGTCGAGACCACCTTCAACTGCATGACGATCGACGGTGACACCTCGACCTCAGATACCTGCCTCGTCTTTGCCACCGGCGCCGCCAAGGCCCGTGGCCAGGAGCCGATCACCCGGAAATCCGACAAGCGGCTCGCGGCGTTCGGCGAAGCCCTTAAAAAGGTGATGCGCGATCTTGCCATCCAGATCGCCAAGGACGGCGAAGGTCTGTCGAAATTCGTCACCTTTGAGATTACGGGCGCTGAAAGCTTCAAGGCCGCTCGCACCATTGCAAGGGCTTGTGGCAACTCGCCGATCCTAAAGACCGCCATCGCCGGCGAAGATCCCAACTGGGGACGTGTCGTCATGGCCGTCGGCAAATCGGGAGAGGCCGCTGACCGCGACAAATTGACGATCTGGTTCGGTCCTTATTGTGTCGCGCGCGACGGCGAGCGCGCTGCCGAATACGATGAGAAGACAGTCGCGCAATACATGAAGGGCCGCGAGATCGTCATCCGCGCCGATGTCGGTGTCGGCAAGGCCTCTGCAACGGTCTGGACCTGCGACCTCACCCACGACTACGTTTCGATCAACGCCGACTACCGGAGTTGAGACGTCGACGCGCTGACGGAGCAGAATAATGGAACAGGAATTCTGGCTTGAGCGTTGGGAAAAGGGCGAGACAGGCTGGCATCGCGACGATGTCCATCCCGAGCTGATCGCCAACATTGACAAGCTGGCCCTGCAGCCGCGCTCGCGTATCCTGGTGCCGTTGTGCGGAGCGAGCCACGACATGGCCTGGTTCGCCAAACAGGGCCATGAGGTGATCGGCGTCGAGCTGTCACGCCGCGCGCTCGAAGACTTCCTGATGCGCAACCGCGTCCGGCACATCGTCACCGAGGATTATGGCCTGCGTTGCTACATGGGCGGACGTTTCCAGCTGCTTTGCGGAGACTTCTTTACCGTTCCAGGCGAAGTCTTCGACAGCATCGATGCCGTCTACGACCGCGCCAGCCTGATTGCCCTGCCGCCGGAAATGCGCCAGCGTTACGCCCGCCTCATGGCAGATCGCCTGAAACCCGGCACGCCGACGTTGCTTCTCACGCTCCGCTACGATCAGAGCGAAATGAAAGGCCCGCCCTTCTCTGTGACCGACAGCGAGGTCAGGGAGCTTTACGCTGCCGATTTCGACATCAGCGAAGTCAGCACGAAGGACGTGCTGAAGGGCAATGACGGATTGCGCCAGCGCGGCCTCACCTCACTCCACGAGACCGTGTACCTCATCACCCGCAAGGAGCGCGCGTGACCGCTGCCGCAACGCCAAGGCGCCTTCTGCTCGTCGTCGCCGTCGCGCTGATCGACGCTGAAGGCCGCGTCCTCCTTTCCAAACGCCCCGAGGGCAAACAGCTTGCTGGATTATGGGAGTTTCCAGGCGGCAAGATCGATCCAGGCGAGACACCTGAAGCCGCACTCATCCGCGAGTTGAAGGAAGAGCTGGACATCGAGCTTTGCCCGACGTGCATCGCGCCGTTGACCTTTGCGAGCCACACCTACGAAGACTTTCACATTCTCATGCCGCTCTACATTTGCAGAACCTGGGACGGCGAGATCCTGCCGCGCGAAGGCCAGGAGGTTGCGTGGGTGAGAGCAAATCGCTTGCAGCATTATCCAATGCCGCCCGCGGATGCCCCACTCCTTCCAGCGTTACGCGATCTGCTCGCCTGACAGGCACTCGACCAAACTGCACCAAACTGAGGCAGCGCGCGACATCCGCTAGTCGCATCGGCGAAGTATCGGCTGCATTCAAATGTCGGCGTGCAGCTTGCCGTCTCCAGCGCATGGCCTAATCTAATCAATGCAGCAGAACCTCAACATGCTTCGGTGCGAAAGCTTCGATTGATCGAACGCAACACCAAAAGGCTGTAATGCTGCATGCTCTTTGAAGCGGCCAACGATAGCCTGCAAAACGCGCAAGTGCCGCTTCATTTCCCGGAGGAACAACACAGGAGAAGCGCAGATGCTTGCATCGGAGATTCAAGAGCACGCCCGCAAGCTGCTCGAAGCGCATGGCGACAAGGCGATTGTCGAGGCCGCGCAAAAAGCAAAGTCGCTGGAGGATAGTGGAGCGAATGAAGAAGCTCAGATCTGGCGGAAGATCGAATCTGCCATTCAGTTGATGCGCGGTCCGCACTCGACCTGACACCCCGCTTGGTCAGGCCGGCCAGCCAATCACCAAGAGCGCGGTGGCGGCGCACATCGCATGCATACAGATCGCATGAATGAGACCTGCGCCCGTCACCGACCGCTCTTGTCTCCGGCAGGATGCTCATGCGTCCCCAGCGCATCAGCAAGCCGCATGGCGGCCGAGCCCGGCTTCAGCGGCTTCTGCTGGCTCGGATCGGGTGCCCAGGCGGTCACGGTCAGAACCTCGAAAGTGGCGATGACGCGCCCGTCGTCCCGCGCGAAACGCTCCGCATAGATCTGTGCCGCCAGCGCGAGAACGTCGCGCCGAAGCGGTGTCCGGCGGCGCGCGTGAAGCATGTTGGACGCACCCATCGCCTTGACGTCACGCATGAGGTCCAGCGCCGAATCATAAGCCACCGTCACCACATCGCTATCAACCACCGGCAGCGCAAATCCAGCCCGTTGCAGCAACGCGCCCAGATCCCTGAGATCTATCGCTGGCGCAACCCGCGGGGAGGCACCGCCTGTCACCTCCTCCTCCGCCATCAGGAATGCTTGCCCAAGCTCCGATAGTGTGGCGCCGCCGAGCAACGCGGCAAGGAACAGACCATCGGGCTTCAGCGCCCGCCGGATCTGTATCAGCGTTCCAGGCAGGTCGTTGACGAACTGAAATGCAAGCCCAGACACCGCCAGATCGAGGCTGCCATCACTAAACGGCAGCAGCTCCTCGTCGGCCTCAACGCACGGCCCATCGCAAAGCGCCAGCAGCTCAGTTACGGGTTCGACGTCGAACAAAAGGCCGACACTGTCGATCTGGCGCAGGCGGCGGCTCAGAACGCCATGGTGCGCGCCGATATTGGCGCCGACCGGAAACTGCCGCATGACAATTGCCAACCGGTCAGCCAGATCCTCGGCGACCCGTGCCAGAAGAAAGTCGCTTCGTCCGGCCTCATTGGCGACGCGCCGGCGGCGCGCCTTCAGCAGCGCACGGTCGAACGGCTGCACGATATCGCCACTCGCCGGTTTTTGCGGCTTGCCCAAGTTGCTCATCCCGTCGATCATATCCTCTGCAATGGGCGCGCGGGAGGCTCCAGCACGTATGGAATCGGGGGAATTGGAAACTACTGGCTCACCCGAGCTGACGTCGCCCGCACCCGATCCGCTCTGGCGGCGTCTGGGACACGGCGCGCTCGCCCGGCTCCTCGATATCGTGACGCCCCCGCTTTGTCTCGCTTGCCATACCCCCCTGGCAAGCCACAATTCGTTGTGCCCGTCCTGCTGGAGCCGGATCGACTTCATCCGGACGCCGCTATGCGATCGCTTGGGCATCCCCCTGCCCTATGACTCGGGCATGGGCACGCTTTCGGCTCAGGCGATTGCGAATCCTCCCGAATATGGCCGTGCCCGCTACGTTGCGCGCTACGACGGTGTGATGCGCCAGTTGATCCACGACCGCAAGTTCCGTGACCGCCACGACGCGACCGCGCTATTTGGCCGTTGGCTGGCCATCGCCGGTCAGGAACTGATCGCGGGGGCAGATGTTCTGGTTCCCGTGCCGCTCCACCGGCTCAAACTTCTGAAACGCCGCTTCAATCAAGCCGCCATCCTGTCGGCGGAATTGGCATGCCAAACTGGTGTCCCCCACGCGCCTCTCGCGCTGGTGCGCACGCGCGCCACCCAAAGCCAGATCGGCCTCAGCCTGACCCAGCGCCAGCAAAACTTGAAAGGTGCTTTCGCCGTGCCGCGCCGCTGGATGTCGACGATCGAGAGCCGTCGCGTCCTGCTCATAGACGATGTCGTGACCACGGGCGCCACGGCCTCAGCCGCAGCGAGATCGCTCTACGCCGCTGGCGCGCTCTCCGTGGACGTACTCGCGCTGGCTTGTGTCACCGACACCGCCGCAACACTCACTGCTTGAGCGGCAGGGGCGGGCACGACCGGGAAAAAAACGACGGATCGGACGCGATTCCGTCAGTAGCGTGACGCCGCGACGCTTTGCTGAAGGGCTGCAAATCATTATTTTTCCTTCGCAGGACCGCGTCGGAAGAACCGGAGACAAAATGGCCAAGGTGACGATCTATACGACAATGCTTTGCCCCTATTGCCACATGGCAAAGGATTTGCTCCGCCAGAAGGGCGTGGATTTCGACGAGATTGACGTCAACAGCAAGCCGGGTCTTCGCTCCGAGATGCGCAACAAGGCTGGCGGCCGCAATACGGTTCCCCAGATCTGGATCGGCGAGCGCCACGTCGGCGGTTGCGATGACCTTTTTGCGCTGGATCGTTCAGGCGGCCTCGACCCGCTTCTGGCAGGTTGACGAACGCTCGGGAACTGGCCGTAAAAACAGCCGGGAATTGCAATGAGGTCAGATAAGTCATGACAGCACAAAACAGCCCCGCGACCTTCCGCGCCGGACTGGTGCAGCTGTGCTGCGGGCGCGACCTTGATCGCAATGTCGCTGACGCCACCGATCTTATTCGCGGCGCCGCGGCAGCCGGCGCAAACTACGTTCAGACACCGGAAGTCACGACTTTGATGGAGCTGGACCGCCAGCGCCTGTTCGACGCAATCGAGCCGGAAGAAGGCAATCCAGCCCTCATTCATTTCCAGCGCCTCGCCAAGGATCTCCGCATCTGGCTTCACATTGGCTCGATGGCCGTCAAGGTCAGCGCCGACAAACTCGCCAATCGCACTTACATGCTGACGCCGGATGGTGCGATCGCCGCACGCTACGACAAGATCCACATGTTCGACGTCGATCTGCCCAATGGCGAGAGCTACAAGGAAAGCCGCAACTACCATCCAGGCACATCAGGCGTGGTTGTGGATCTGCCCTGGGGCCGCATGGGACTCACCATCTGCTACGACCTGCGGTTCCCCTATCTGCATCGCGCACTTGCCAAGGCAGGTGCCATATTCATGACCGGACCAGCAGCCTTCACCAAGACGACGGGTGAAGCGCACTGGCACGCACTGCTTCGGGCCCGGGCGATCGAAACCCAGTGCTACGTGCTTGCCGCAGCACAGACCGGCCTGCACGAGATTGGCCGTGCGACCTACGGGCATTCGATCATCATTGGACCGTGGGGCGAAACGATTGCCGAAGCAGGTACTGAGCCGGGATTCATCGTTGCCGATATTGATCCCGCCGAGGTTGCCCGTGTGCGCGAGCGCGTGCCATCCCTCACGCATGACCGCAGCTTCGTGGTCGTCGAGGCCGGCGGGCACCCCGGCCCGGGAGCGTTATCATGATCCGTTACCGCCTGCGGTGCGCAAACGGCCATGAGTTCGAAGCTTGGTTCGGATCGAGCGCGGCGTATGAGGCGCAGGAAGCCTCAGGGCACCTGGCCTGCCCCGCCTGTGGCGACGCTCATGTGGGCCGCGCCATCATGGCGCCCAGCGTGGCAACCGGCACCCGCCAGTCAAGCGATAACGCCGAACCTGCCGCCGCATCCTCCCAGCCCCCCGAGAGCAGCCAGCCGCCGCAAGGACATGCCATTCCGGCGGAGCTTCGCACCGCGCTGCGCGAGGCCCGCGCGCTCCGCGATGAAATCCTTTCGAAATCCGAATATGTCGGGCCCAGGTTTGCCGACGAGGCACGCCGCATCCACTTCGAGGAAGCTCCCGACCGCCCCATTCACGGCGAAGCTGATCCCGAAGAAGTCAAATCGCTGCACGAGGACGGCATAGCCGTCATGCCTATTCCGCTCCTGCCCGATGATCTGAACTGAGAAGAGCTCGGCCGAACCGTCAAACGGGGCATCTGCTTCAGTACGCCAGTCGAGTTGTACCAGCGGCCATCAGCCTACCGTCAGCGCCACAAGGGTGTAGCGCACCGCAGCCTCGGCATCCTCCGACCAATGAACCGAACTCGTGTGGCTGGCGGGCGTCCATGAAAATCGGTCGTTCTTGTAGCGCCACATCCCACGGACATGTCCCCAGCGATCGATGACGACCCCGCCCTTGGGACCGATGGCGAACGAATAACCCCTGAGTCGCAGCACCTCATGCTTGCACAGGAGCTCCAGAAGCTCGACCTCGTGCATGCGGGCTGTCATCGGCGATCTGTTCCCGTTCCCTGGCTTGCATCATCACATTCACTAACCCGGCATGCATCGCATCTGGCGCAATATCGCTCGGGTCCAGCGGCTAGAAAGGCGCCTCAATTGCGGCTCAACATTTCTCAAAATGATTTATGCAGTTTCAGGCGTCTGAATTCAATCATTAACGCCGCTTCACCTTACGCAATTCACCCAAAGAACGGGAAAAATTGAATTTCAAATCGCATCGAAAGCGAATGAACTTCGCAGCCCCGAATTTCATTTTTTGGTAACGGCTCGGCTCAGGCGACTGTGACGTGCAGTTGACCCACGCCAGCAACACCCGCATCGAGTTCATCGCCCCGCGCCACGCGGCCCACACCTGCGGGCGTCCCAGTCAGAATCACGTCGCCACCACCCAGCTTGAAATAGCGGGAAAGCACTGCGATCTGCTCACCAACACCCCAGATCATTTGCTGCAAATCGCCGGTTTGACGCCTTGTTCCGTTCTGATCGAGCCAGATCTCCCCCGCACTTGGATGACCGGTTTGCGCCGCTGGCCAGACCGGGCTGCACGGCGCTGAATGCTCGAAGGCCTTGCCGACTTCCCAGGGTCGACCAAGTTTCTTGGCTTCGCCCTGCAGGTCGCGGCGCGTCATGTCGAGCGCTACGCCATATCCGAAAACGTGATCGAGCGCGCGCGCCGCATCAATATCTACCCCGCCAGATTTCAAAAAGACCGCCATTTCGACTTCAAACTGCACATCGCTTGAATGCGCCGGAAATGGAAACACCCCATCGGCAATGAGATTCTCGGGGCTTTTCTGGAAGAAAAACGGCGGCTCACGGTCAGGGTCGTGCCCCATCTCCCGCGCATGTTCGGCGTAGTTGCGGCCGATGCAGTAGACCCGGCGTACCGGGAAAAGGAGATCGCTGCCAGCCACAGGCAGCGTTGGCCGTGGGGAAGGCGGGATGACGTAGTCCATTGCCGTGCGATCCACCATTTCGCTGCTCGTCTACAGGTTCGAGTTCGAGTTCGAGTTCGAGTTCGAGTTCGAGTTCGAGTTCGAGTTCGAGTTCGAGTTCGGACGTTTGATGCTCATACGATGGTCGTCAAGCGCTTGTGAAGACGATGCACGATTTAGCGACTCCCAAACCAGTTGGTCGGCCATACCCATGTATTGCATGCCCCATGTGTTGAACGCGGCCAGATCTCGCCAACGACAGCGCGTCTGTCATCTTCCCGTCGTGAGGTTGTCGCTACCTCTGGATCTGGAATTATAAGGATGAGCAGCTGCGGTTAACCCGTCGGCACAAATCCGTCGGTCCTGGATCGGGAGATCAAAGCAATGCAGCGTCCATTCAAGCCATCAGCCGTCCTCGCAGAAGAAGGTGAGGATGAGGCGACAAACCTCACCGCCAACCCCACGATCGGGGACATCATCTCCGAGCGGCTCTCGCGCCGCATATTGCTGTCGGGCGCGCTAGCCACAGCGGCAATGGCTGTGACCGCCTCACCTCGCGAACTGATCGCCGCAGAATCGAGCAACCCAGCGACGCCAAATTTCAACTTCCCCGAACTCGCCGCCGGCGCAGATGAACGTCATCACGTCGCCGAAGGATACGACGCCGATATCCTGATCCGCTGGGGCGACAAGGTTCTGAAGGATGCACCCGACTTCACTCCGGGCGTGCCCGACCCCGAGGCGCAACAGCGTCAATTCGGCTACAACAACGATTTCCTTGGCTACCTGCCGCTGGACGGCAGCAGCGAGCATGGCCTGCTGGTCGCAAACCACGAATACACCGATCCCGAACTCATGTTCACAGGCGTCGAGGTTGGTGCGGGCAAGCAGGCCAACTGGGATCAAATCTCCAGGCAACAAGTCGATGCCGAAATGATGGCCCATGGCGGGTCTGTCATTGAGGTCAAACGCGAAGGCGGCAAATGGACCGTCTTGCCCGATTCCAAATACGCACGGCGTATCACCGCTGAAACGGACATGCGCATCTCTGGCCCCGCCGCCGGCCGCCCCAAGCTGAAAACGTCGGCGGACCCGAGTGGCACGCGCGTCAAGGGAATGCTCAACAACTGCGCTGGCGCCATGACGCCGTGGGGCACCTGGCTGACCTGCGAGGAGAACTTCAACAATTATTTCTGGGGCAAGGGCGAAATTAACAAGGCAACTGACGCAGCGGCACTCAAACGCTACGGCATCCCCTCCGAAAACTATTTCTGGGCCAAGTTCCACGAACGCTTCGACATCATCAAGGAACCCAACGAAGCCAACCGCTTCGGCTGGGTCGTCGAAATCGATCCGATGGACCCCGAATCGACACCCGTTAAGCGCACGGCCCTCGGCAGGTTCAAGCACGAAGGCGCCGGCAACATCGTCAACCGCGATGGCCGCTTCGTTGTCTACCAGGGTGACGACCAACGGTTCGACTACGTCTACCGCTTCGTGACCAAGAACACCGTCGACCTCGCCAATCCAAAGGCCAACAAGGATATCCTCGACGAGGGCACGCTCTATGTCGCCCGCTTCGACGCCGATGGCTCGGGCGCTTGGCTGCCTCTTGAACATGGCACCGCCCCGCTCGACGCCGCCAATGGCTTCAACGACCAAGGTGACGTGGTCGTTCACGCGCGCATGGCCGCCGACCTCCTGGGCGCAACCAAGATGGACCGCCCCGAGGACATCGAAGCCAACCCAAAGACCGGCAAGGTCTATGTGATGCTCACCAACAATACCAAGCGCACAGTTGCCGAAACCGATGCCGCCAACCCGCGGGCGAAGAATGCCTTCGGCCATATTCTGGAAATCACACCCGACAGCGGCGACCACGCAGCCCCAACCTTCCGCTGGGAGATCTTGGTGCGCTGTGGCGATCCCGCCAAAGGCGACGTCGGCGCCACCTTCAACCCACGGACCACCAAGGACGGCTGGTTCGGCACACCCGACAATTGCGTCGTCGATTCACTCGGCCGGCTGTGGATCGCCACCGATGGCAACTCGCTGGACAAAACCGGACGCACTGACGGCATTTGGGCAATGGAAACCAGCGGCGAGACCCGCGCCACGTCGAAGCTGTTCTTCCGTGTACCGGTAGGCGCCGAGATGTGCGGTCCGATGTTCACGCCAGACGCGGAAACCCTGTTCGTCGCGGTCCAGCATCCCGGCGAAGGCGATTCCGATTCACCGTCCACATTTGAGAACCCGACAACGCGCTGGCCGGACTTCAAGCCCGACATGCCCCCAAGGCCATCTATCGTGGCAATCACCCGGCGTGGCGGCGGCAAGATCGGCGTCTAGCGCCTGAAAGGCTGCGCGAAAAGGCGGAAAACCGGCGTTTTTTACCCGTATACCCTGATACGACCAACAACCGCCTTGCCCCGCGCGCGCCATCGGTGCAAACAACACTCAACTGATGGAGATCTGCCGCAACAAGCTGCGGCCGCCGCTACGGACACCTCACACGATGTTGACACGAGCGCCCGCTTCCTGCCCGCACGACGATGCATCGCCTCGCCACGACTGGACCCCTCGCGAAGCGACCGCGCTCTACCAATTGCCCTTCAACGACCTGCTCTTCCGTGCCGCGAGCGTGCATCGCGCCTGCTTCGATCCCAACAAGGTGCAAAAGAGTCGGTTGCTGTCGATCAAGACCGGCGGCTGCGCGGAGGATTGCGGCTACTGCAGCCAGTCCGCGCACCATCCCTCCGGCCTCAAGGCTTCGAAGCTGATGGAGGTCGAGCGCGTTCTCTCCGAAGCTAGGAAGGCCAAGGCCGGCGGTGCCACGCGCTACTGCATGGGCGCGGCATGGCGCGAACCCAAGGCGCGCGACATGGATGCGATCGTCGCCATGGTCGAGGGCGTCAAGGCAATGGGCATGGAAACGTGCATGACGTTGGGCATGCTGACCGATGAGGACATCGGCCGCCTCAAGCATGCAGGTCTCGACTATTACAACCACAACATCGACACCTCGGAGCGCTACTACTCCGAGATCATCAAGACGCGCACATTTGCCGACCGGTTGGACACTCTCGCTCGGGTGCGCGAAGCCGGGATGAAGGTCTGTTCCGGCGGCATCGTCGGCATGGGTGAGACGGCTGACGACCGCGTCGACATGCTGGTGACGCTCGCCAACCTCGAAGAGCATCCTGAAAGCGTGCCGATCAACATGCTGATCGCCATTCCCGGCACACCGCTGGAAAATACGACGCCAATCGACCCCATCGAATTCGTGCGCACCATCGCAGTTGCCCGCATCATGATGCCCCGCTCGTTCGTGAGGCTCTCAGCCGGGCGAACCGAGATGACAGACGAATTGCAGGCTCTTTGCTTCTTTGCCGGCGCCAACTCCATATTCGTCGGCGACACGCTGCTCACCGCCGACAACCCAGGCGAGGACAAGGACGCAGCATTGTTCCGTCGGCTCGGCATCGAGGGACTTGAAAGCGAGCACGACCGCCACACCACCGGACACGCGCAGGGGGAAGAAGCGCCTGCCGGACGATCCGGGTGCAATGGGCATGCAAGATCCGCATAAGCGATCGCTGCAAGCCCTCGCGCATCGCCGGCGTCTGCGAATCCTGCAGCCACGCCATGGTCTCGATTTCTCATCCAATGACTATCTCGGACTGGCCGAATCCAATTTCCTGAGGGCTGCATCGCGCGCGGCCTTGGAGCGCGGCGTGCCCCTGGGCGCGGGCGGCTCCCGCCTGTTGCGCGGCAATCATCCCGAACACGAGCAACTCGAAGCAGAAGCGTCAGAATTTTTCGGCGGTGAGTCCGCACTCTTTTTCGGAGGCGGCTTTGCAGCCAACACAGCCCTCTTCGCCACGCTGCCGCAGCGCGCAGACTTCATCGCCTTCGACGCGCTCATTCATGCAAGCGTTCACGACGGCATGGCGATGTCGCGCGCAACGCATCGCCCTTTTGCCCACAACGATCCGGGTTCCTGCGACGAGGCCATCGCAGCCTGGCGACGGGAAGGTGGCAAGGGACGTGCCTGGATTGCCATCGAAAGCCTCTATTCGATGGACGGCGATATGGCACCGCTCCGCGATCTGGCCGAAGTGGCACGCCGTCACGACGCTATGCTGGTGATCGACGAAGCACACGCCACAGGCGCCATCGGCCCTGAAGGACGCGGTCTTGCAGCGGAACTCGAAGGTCGCAACAACGTCATCGCACTCCACACTTGCGGCAAGGCCCTCGGCGTATCAGGCGCAATCATCACCTTGCCCGCAACACAGCGCGACTACATGGTCAACCGGGCACGCCCCTTCATCTATGCCACTGCTCCCTCGCCATTGATCGCGGCAACCGTAAGAGCCGCGCTGAAGATCATTCGCGATGAACCCCTGCGCCGATTGGACCTCGCCGCCCGGGTCGCGCATGCAGGCAATCTTCTGCAAACCCATTGCGGGATAGCACCTACCGGCACGCATATTCAGCCCATCATTGTCCATCGCGACGAGACGGCACTCCAGCTTGCGGATCAGTTGCAGACCGCCGGCTTCGACGTCCGCGCCGTTCGCCCACCGACCGTCCCCGAAGGCACGTCGCGCCTGAGGATCTCGCTGACGTTGAACGTCACCGACAACGACGTAACGCGCCTCATCGAAACGCTGGCACCCTTGCTGCGGGAGGCCACGCAATGACGCGCGCGTTCGTCGTCACAGGAACCGACACCGGCATCGGCAAGACCGTTGCATCCGCAGCGCTCGTCACGCTACTTGATGGCAATTACTGGAAGCCCATTCAGGCTGGCCTTGAAGGCGAAACCGATCGCCAGACGGTATTACGGCTGACAGGTCTGGATGAAACGCGCGCGCCCACGGAAGCCTACCGCCTGACCACACCGGCATCCCCCCATTGCGCCGCCGAAATCGACGGTATCACGATCGATGAGGCACGGCTCGCGCCCCCGGCAACCACGCGCCCGCTTATCATCGAAGCGGCCGGCGGTCTGCTCGTTCCCATCACCCGCAAACTGTTGCAGATCGACCTGATTGCAGGCTGGCGGCTGCCAATCGTCCTCGTGGCGGCGACACGGCTCGGCACCATCAATCACACTCTGCTTTCCATCGAGGCATTGAAGCACCGCGACATGACAATTGCTGGTATAGTATTTTCAGGCGACGACAACCCCGACACCATGCACACCATCGCCGACTTCGCATCTGTTTCCGTCATTGGTCGTCTGCCGCATCTCGATCCACTCGATGAAAACACGCTAAGCGTGGCCGCCCACGCACATCTGGATATCCGCCCGTTCAGCAACGTCCTTGGAGACGTGTCATGACAGGGAACAGCACATCGCCGGTCTGGCACCCCTTCACGCAACACGCGACAGCACCCGCACCGATCAAGGTCGCCCATGCCGAAGGCGCACGGCTTTGGACTACGGATCACGACATAATCATTGACGCGATTTCGTCATGGTGGGTCGTCACCCACGGCCATGGCCACCGCAAGATCATGGCCGCAATCAAGGACCAGGCAGACCGGCTCGATCAGGTCATATTCGCAGGCTTTACGCACGAGCCGGCTGAAGCATTGGCACGGGAGCTGATCGAACTGGTGCCACCTGGCCTCACCCGCGTCTTCTATTCCGATAGCGGCTCGACCGCAGTCGAAGTCGCGCTGAAAATGGCATTGGGCACGTTCCACAATCGCGGCGAGAAGCGCACACGCATCCTGTCCTTGGAACATGGCTATCATGGCGACACCATCGGCACGATGGCTGCGGGCGCACGCGGCGTTTTCAATGCCGCCTATGCACCGCTGCTTTATGACGTGACGCGCATTCCTTTCCCGGTTGCGGGCCAGGAACAGACCACGTTTGATGCCATTGATGCCGCCTGCCGGACAGGCGACGTTGCGGCCATGATTGTCGAGCCACTGATCCTTGGCGCCGGCGGCATGCTCATGTACGCCCCAACGGCCCTCGCGGAAATGGCGCGCATCGTCCGCCATTACGGTGCGCTGTTCATTGCCGACGAGGTGATGACCGGATGGGGCCGCACGGGCACACTGTTCGCCTCGGAACAGGCAGGCCCTGTTCCCGATCTCCTATGTCTGGCAAAG
The DNA here is from genome assembly GCA_020442165.1 of Hyphomicrobiaceae bacterium. Classification (GTDB taxonomy): domain Bacteria; phylum Pseudomonadota; class Alphaproteobacteria; order Rhizobiales; family Hyphomicrobiaceae; genus JAEUMD01. The sequence continues at coordinate 118,412 of JAGRKV010000029.1, forward strand.
GGACTGACTGGCGGCGCCATTCCACTTGCCGCCACGCTCGCCACCGAAGAGATCTTCGACGCGCATTTCTCGGAAGACCGTTCGAAGACCTTTTTCCATTCCTCGTCCTACACGGCCAATCCCATTGCCTGCGCCGCCGCTCTTGCCAACGTGAAAGTCTGGCGACAAGAACCCGTGCTCGCCCGCATCAAGACCTTGACCGAAATGCAGCGCCGCCGGCTTGCGGCGCTTGGAACCGACAATCGCTTTCGCAACATTCGCCAGCTTGGCACCATTGCAGCCCTCGACATCGATGTCCCCGATGGTGGATATTTGGCGCGCATCGGCCCCGCTCTGCAGCGTCACGCCTTGTCGATGGGTGTGCTGCTGCGGCCGCTCGGCAATACGGTTTACGTCATGCCGCCATACTGCATTTCGTCCGATGACCTCGATCAGGTCTATCGCGCAATCGTTGCCGGCGAGGCATTTGCCCGCGCGGGAGCTGCATCATGATCGACACGGGCGCAGAAATCGTTGGTTTGGGCCACTACTCGCCCGAGCGCATCGTGACCAATGCCGAAATCGAACAGCAGCTGGACGTAGCACCCGGCTGGATCGAGCGCCGCACGGGCATTCTCGAACGCCGCTTCGCTGCCGACGACGAAGCACTCTCCGACATGGCGATCAGGGCTGGCGAAATGGCCCTCGCCGGATCGGGGATCGCCCGCGACCAAATCGCGTTGACCGTTCTTGCGACCTCGACACCCGATCACCTGTTGCCACCATCAGCTCCATTGGTCGCGCATAAACTTGGCCTCACGCGGTCGGGCGCCATCGACATGGCCGGCGCTTGTGCGGGGTTCCTCTATGCGCTCACCTTTGCGGATGCGTTCGTCAAGACCCAGCGTAGGCCAGCGGTTGTAATCGCGGCAAACATTCTCTCCCGCCGCATCAATCCAGTCGAACGCGCGAGCGCGGTACTCTTCGCCGATGCAGCTGGCGCAGTTGTCGTCGCTCCGACCAGCCGCGCCGATGCCGGCATCCTGGGCTGTGAACTCGCCGCAGAAGGCAGCGGCTATGATCTCATCAAGATCACCGCTGGCGGCAGCCGCACACCATTCTCCAAGGCGCGCAATGCCGACGAATTCCTGATGACCATTTCCGATGGCAAATCCGTCTTTGTCAAAGCCGTCGACATGATGGCGAGCACTGCGCGCATTGCGCTCGCTGCCGCCGGCTTATCCGTCGAAGACATGGCGCATTGGGTGCCGCACCAGGCCAACACGCGCATCATCGAGGCAACGCGCACAAAACTCGCCATGCCTCCAGAAAACACATTGTCCTCCGTCGTTGGCTACGGCAACAGCTCGGCGGCGACGATACCGTTTACGATGTCGTTACTGGCGGACGAGCGCAATTACCAGCAAGGCGATCGGCTTTTGCTCACAGCGGCAGGCGCGGGGTTAACCGGGGGCGCCATCGTCTGGGGCTGGTAGCAATCCACCCATTTCATGCCAGGTGGCTGACTGCACCGGCTTTGTTGCGTCTCAATCAGCCGGAAGCGCCGCAAAGGCAATCTCGCGTGCGGCCGGGGCGCTGAGGCCGCACTCCAGCGCCTGCTGATAGAATTTCTCACGCTGCGCCGCTGTAGCCCCGAGCGAACGTCCGAACTCTTTCAACTTGCCGGCAAGTCGACGCTGGCTGCCGCCATCGCGTCCACCAAGCTCGCGGCGGAACACGCGCTCGACAGCTTCCGGCAACTCTGGGCCGCAGATGAAATAGCGTAGGTACTTCAGGAAATCGGCTTGCTCGTAGAGTTGTTCACCACTCACGCCGGATTGCTCCAGCTCCGCGCGCACCGACACATCACGTCCCAGATTGTGCTCCGCCTCATCGAAGAACCTTAGCCGATGCTCAGGAACAGCCTCGCGCTCCAGTATCGAAACCGCAAGCAGTCGCGCCAGCTCCGCATTGTTGGCCGCCTGCTCGCCATCGAGCTTGGCGGCATCAGGCGGAAACGCGATCGAGTCGAACAGCGCGATCTCGAAATCGTTGAGGTGGATGTCCATCAGATCAAAGGTTCCAGAATGTATCTCGGCCGGTCTGCCCGCCGCGGTGCCACGAACCGCGACGAGCAACCCTAGCCGATATCAATCCGCCTTTGGCCGCGACTTGCCGTCACCCAGCGAATAGAGGTTCTGCAGCAGCGCATCGAGCCCGCCCGCACCCTGGCCGGTGTGCAGGTCGATCCTGCCAACCTTCTCGACAAGCTTCTCCAGAGCCTCGAGTTCCTTCAGGCGCAAGAGCAGTGGATTGTCCTCCATCAGCCGCGACGTATTAAGCAGCGATCGCGTCGCCGCCGTTTCCTCCTGGCGGCGGATCAGGTTGGCCTTGGCCACACGCTCCGCCTCGACGACCTTGTTGAGAAGTTCGCGCACGTCACCGGGAAGGATGACATCCTTGACGCCGATCTCCTTGACCTCGGCACCAAGATCAGCCGCCCTCTCCTTCACGAACGCACGCACTTCGCTGTCAATGGTGTCGCGCGCAGCCAGAATGTCATCGAGCGTGCGCGTCGCCACCGCCTCTCTGATCGCGAACTGCACGAGACGGTAGAGCGTGCCCGGCACGTCTCCCGATGCCAGCGCCGCCTTTTCCGGATCGACGATCTGGTAGAACGCGGTCAACGTCACACGCACACCGACGCGATCCTTGGTCAGGATTTCCTGTGCCGTGATCTCCAATGGCTGCGGGCGCAGATCGACCTTGCCCACCTTCACCGTGCGCCCGACCTGCCAGAAGGCGTGGCGGCCCGGAGGCAGCCGCGCTTCAAGCTTGCCGTCGACGGTCAGAAGACCCGCCTCGTGCGCTTCCACAACGGCGTTGACCGCGACAGGCGTACGCGCCAGATCGAGTCGGTCCAGATGCCGCTTGGCGATCCGCATGTCGGCAGCCGTATCAATAGTCTCGACATCGACCTGCGTCAGCGTCTTCCAGAATGCGCGTGTCGTGTTGGGTAGTACAAGATGCTTGGGCTCGCCGTCGAACGATACGATGGCGACCTCCGTCGGTCCTGCTTGCACGATGGCGAAATTCTTCTCTGCGAGCTGCGGCTGTGTCTTCTCGAACAGCAGCGCGCGCTCGGCTGGTATTTCAGCCCGCACCACCTTTATCACTTCAGCCGTCAGGCTGCGTGACGGATCGAGCGACGTGAACCGGCCAGGCTCAAGCAATCGCACAAAGCGGCCGTCGCGATAAAGAAACCCGCGCTCGTCATCCTTGACGACAGCCTCAAACAGAACTCCAAAATAGCGGCGCATAACCTGCGCTCCTCTTTTCCATCGAACTTCGAAACCGCAACAAACTCAAAAAGGCAACCGCAACGGGTCGCCGGCTGCTGGCCACGCAAGACACACGGGCCCACGCTTGAGGCAGCGCGCTCCGCCTTGCACCGATGGCTGCGGCACGCTCGCCCGAAGACGAAAGCGGGCCGGGGCCAAAGGCTCCAGCTTCGCGCGCGGCCGGTATCCGCGCGGGCGCAGGGCGTTCCTGCGCTTGCCTTGCGCACGTCACCATAGGCCGAAGCCTCTGGCTCAGCGCACGCGGCAGGTCAGCAACCGGCTTCCCTCAGGTGGTGGTCTCTCGACCTGGAGTGCTTTTCAGGCACGTTTGCAACGCAGGAGTTGAACCCGCGACCAAAGGAGTAACAGTCCTTTGCTCTATCCACTGAGCTAGTTGCTGGCGAAACTGAAGGGAATCGAACCCCCGACCTCCCGGTCCATGCCGGGCGCTCTACCGCTGAGCTACAGCCTCTACCCATTGGACACGGAACACGCATTCCACATAGTGGCGCGCGCCAGCCGGGTCTCGGCGAGCCCGGACACATGGCGTCCAGCGGGGAGCGCCATAATTAATATGAATGCGGCAAAATTGCACGCGCTTGCGTTTGGCCGAGTATGCAATCTAGAATCCCACCCTGATAGTCCGGATCTAAAGCTGCGCGCCGGACCGGCAACCTGATGCGCAGTGAGCGGCCCTGTCACAGAGGCCAACACCGGATCCTTCTTTGTCATGTATACTCCGCCTGCCTTCTTTTCCGAGCCCGTCCTCATTGCGTTCGCCGTATGCACGGCTGCAGCTGCTTCTACCGTCCTGGGTTCGATCTTTGTGCTCCGTGCCAATCGGGCAAACCCGCGCCTGCTCGCCTTCGGCCTGGCCTTTGCCGGCGGCGCCATGGTCTATGTTTCTCTGGTCGAGATCTTCAACAAGAGTGTTTTCGCATTTTCTGAGAGCTACGGCCCCAAGACGGGTTATGCCTATGCGACGTTGTCGTTCTTTGCCGGCATTATCATGCTGGCGATCATCGACCGGGTGATTCCCAATCCGCATGAAGGCATGGATGAGCGCGAGGTCCTGCACGAGCACGGCCATCACCACGACCGTATTTCGACGCCAAATGTTGCCCGCGTCGGTCTTCTCGCCGCAGCCGCCATCACGGCCCACAACTTCCCCGAGGGACTGGCGACATTCTTCGCCACGCTGGACAATCCGGTTGTCGGATTGCCGCTCGCCATGGCGATTGCCATTCACAACATTCCCGAAGGCGTTTCGATCGCCATACCGGTCTACTATGCCACTGGAAGCCGCAAGAAGGCCGTCGGCGCGACGATCATCTCCGCGATCGCCGAGCCAGCTGGCGCATTGATCGGATATCTCGTTCTCGCGCCATTCCTCACCCAGGCAGTGTTCGGCGCAGTGTTCGGCGTGATCGCGGGTGTCATGGTATTCCTGGCGATCGACGAACTGATGCCGGAAGCCAAACGCTATTCCAAGGGTCACGAGGCCGTTTACGGTATGGTAATCGGCATGGCGGCACTCGCCTTGAGCCTCGTGCTGTTCAAATGAATGTCGTGTTGTCCAATTAGGCTATTCGGCCACAGGCGACAGCGCACATCTCTGCCCCATCCCCAGCGCGATTGACAACCATCAACCAGCAGCCTTGAACCTCCGGTGTAGCAAGGCTACCTCCGGTTCGAGGGAGTTGCATCATGACCAAGCTTGCCAGCACACACGATGACCTGAAGCCGCACTACGACGCAATTGTTGTCGGTTCGGGCTACGGCGGCGGCGTTGCCGCATCGCGATTGGCGCGCGCGGGAAAGCGCGTTGCGGTGCTGGAGCGCGGCCGCGAAGTTGCAACGGGCGAATTCCCTTCGCGCTTCCCTGAAATGAAGAACGAGATGCAGGTGCGTGGGCGAAAGCTCGCAACCGGCCCAGAAACCGCCTTGTTCGATGTGCGGCTGGGAGAGGACATGCACGTCCTTGTCGGCTGCGGCCTTGGTGGCGGCTCCCTCGTCAACGCGGGCGTTGCCCTGCGGCCGGACGCGCGCGTCTTTGCCGACGAAGTTTGGCCGGACGAAATTCGCCAGGACGGTTTGCTCGATGAAGGCTTCGCGCGTGCCGAACACTGGCTTGCACCAATGAGCGATCCGCGCGCCAGCGAGTTGACCAAGTACAAGGCGCTCGAGACCTCCGGCAGCGCTTTCGGCGACACCACCATCGCACCCCGCGTTGCGGTCAGTTTCACTGAGCGCACCAACGAGGCAGGCATCCATCAGCCTGCATGCACGCGCTGCGGCGATTGCTGCGGCGGTTGCAATGTCGGCGCCAAGAACACCATCGCACTGACATATTTGCCGGACGCCAAACAACACGGCGCGGAACTTTTCACCCATATCAAGGTCCGCCACGTTGCCAAGGACAGCGACGGTCTCTGGCGCGTTGCCTTCGCCTTGCTCAACGAAACCGGCCACGGAGTTGCGCGTGAAGGCGAACTGTCGGCCGACATTGTCGTTCTGGCCGCAGGCACTTTGGGCTCCACCGAAATCCTGCTGCGCTCGCGCGAACGAGGCCTACCGCTCTCCGACCGCCTCGGCCAGCGCTTCTCCGCCAACGGCGACATCATTGCCTTCGGATGGGGCGCCAAGCCCGTCATCAACGCCGTCGGTGTCGGCCATCCACCAAAGATCGAAGGCCGCGAGATCGGCGCCGCCGTCTCAGGCCAGATCGAGATCCGCAACGCCGAGCAACTCAGCCACGAACTGACCGTGCAGGAAGGTGTACTGCCATCCGCTCTGGCCCCGGCGCTGCCGCTCTTGTTCCTCCCCAACGGGCGTCTGCTGGGTGCCCTGCAGAGCATCGTCAAAGGCGTCTACAACGGCCCCTTCGCTCATCTGCAGACGTTTTTTGCCGTATCCCACGATAGCGCTTCTGGTAGCTTCCAGCTCCTCGACGACAAACTGACGCTCTCCTGGCCGGGCGCCAAGGACGAGCCTGCCTACCGGCGCCTCGACGACAAGCTGACCGATCTCGTCACCCAATCAGGCGGCTCCTACGTCAAGAACCCGCTCGCCGGTACCGTCATGGGACATCAGCCCGCAACCGCCCATCCGCTCGGCGGCTGCGGCATGGGACGCGATATTGGCGACGGGGTCGTCAACCACAAAGGCCAGGTGTTTGATGGCGGCAATGGAAAAGGCCCGGCCGACGTCCACGCCGGCCTCTATGTCATCGACGGCGCCATCATCCCGCGTTCGCTAGGCTGCAACCCTCTGTTCACGATCACCGCGCTGGCCGAACGTGCGATCATGCACATGGCGACCGATCTTGCGTTGAGGCCCGCCTAAGCTCGTAGAGCAGCGCGTCTGAGCGGCCCATGACTGCAGGAAGTTGCTCCAGGCTGCAGCGTTTCCGCTTCGGTCGCCTGCCCGCAACACCTATGCTGCGCTGGAAATAGGTCACAAATCCACAGCGTAAATGTCTGATTCCGGCTCTATTCTGACCCTGGCGCTGAGCCTCGTGCTGTCCGGCGATGCCGAACTCTGGAGCATCATCGGCCTGTCACTGCGTGTATCGCTGACGGCAGTGCTCTTGGCTTGCCTGATCGGCCTGCCGCTGGGCGCAGTGCTTTCGGTTGCGCGCTTCCGAGGCCGGGGCGCCGTCGCCGCGCTTCTCAACGCCTTCATGGGCCTTCCCCCTGTCGTCGTCGGCCTCGCCGTCTATCTAGTGTTGTCGCGCTCCGGCCCGCTCGGCGTTTTCGGCCTTCTCTACACGCCAGCCGCAATGATTATCGCTCAGACGATCCTGGTAACACCGCTGATCGCGGCCCTCGCGCGCCAATCCCTTGCCGATCTCCACGGCGAATACGACGAGCTGTTTCGTTCGCTGGGCTTGTCTGCAACGGAAAAGGTATCAGCCCTCATCTGGGATGGCCGCTACAGCCTGTCGACCGCAGCGCTCGCAGGCTTTGGCCGCGCCATTGCCGAGGTCGGCGCGGTCATCATCGTCGGCGGCAACATCGAGCACGTCACCCGCGTGATGACGACAACGATCGCGCTCGAAACCTCGAAGGGCAACCTCGCACTGGCCATGGCGCTCGGCATCATCCTGATCCTGCTCGCGTTGATCGTGAATGCCGCCGTTATGGCACTGAACCGCACGGCCCGGAGGCTTGCCTATGCTTAAGCCGCCCGAGGAGCATGCAACGGTGTACTCAGGCGGCGATTCGCTGTTCCCGCTCGAAGTCTCAGGACTGGCATTCTCCGACCGCGGCCGCAATCTCGTCGACAACGTCAGCCTCACGCTCGATGGCCGTAGCCGCACCGTCATCTTGGGCCCAAACGGTGCAGGCAAGAGCCTTCTGATGCGACTGCTGCACGGCCTCCTGCAACCAACCGCCGGAACCATTTTATGGGGAGGCCGACCGCTCGATGCGGCCGTGCGCGCACGCCAGGCAATGGTCTTCCAGCGGCCGACGCTGCTGCGCCGCTCCGCCGAGGAAAATCTTCGTTTTGTGCTGGGTCATTTGCCGCGCACCGCGCGCGATGCCCGCATAACGGAGCTGCTGGCAGACGCCAAGCTCACCGACATCCGCACCATGCCGGCCCGCCTGCTGTCTGGTGGTGAGCAGCAGAGATTGGCCATTGCCCGCGCACGGGCAGCCGACCCCGATGTGCTGTTCCTTGACGAACCTTCCGCCAGTCTCGACCCAGCGTCCACGCATGCCATCGAGGAGTTGATCCGCGCCATCCACGCGGAGGGCACCAAGATCATTCTCGTCACACACGATCTCGGCCAGGCCCGGCGCCTCGCCGACGACGTCGTCTTCGTCAGCCGTGGCCGCATCATGGAACATCAGCCGGCCGCCGACTTCTTCCTCAATCAGCGCTCAGATGCAGCGCGCGCCTACATTGAAGGCCGGCTCGACATTGGCACGGTCGATCAATCTTGAACTCCCCATCAACAAGACAGAACCAAGGAGACCCTCCCGATGAGGAAACTTGTCAAACTCGTAGCCATTGCCGCACTCGCCGCAGGGCTGTCGACGGCTGCCCACGCCGAAGATCCCTTCATCATCGTGCAGTCGACAACATCGACGCAGAACTCAGGGTTGCTCGACCACATCCTGCCGATGTTCAAGAAGAAGACCGGCATTGAAGTGCGCGTCGTTGCCGTCGGCACAGGTCAGGCAATCAAGAATGCCGCCAACGGCGATGGCGACGTACTTCTCGTGCATGCCAAGCCGGCCGAGGAAAAATTTATCGCCGAGGGCGGCGGCGTGAAGCGCTTCGATGTCATGTATAACGACTTCGTCATCGTCGGCCCCAAGAGCGATCCAGCAAAGGTCGCAGGCAGCAAGGACGCTGCGGCGGCGCTCAAGAAGATCGCCGCGGCCAAGGCTCTGTTTGCGTCGCGCGGTGATGACTCGGGCACCCATAAGGCGGAACTGAAGCTTTGGAAGGATGCGGGCATCGACGTCAAGGCAGCAAGCGGCGAATGGTATCGCTCCACCGGCTCGGGCATGGGCGCCACGCTCAACACCGCGGCAGGCATGGGCGCTTATGCGCTGACTGATCGTGCAACATGGATCAGCTTCCAGAACAAGAATGATCTTCAGATCGCCGTCGAAGGTGATCCCATGTTGTTCAATCAGTATGGCGTCATTCTGGTCAATCCAGAGAAGCACAAGCATGTAAAGGTGAAGGAAGGCCAGCAGTTCATCGATTGGCTGATCGGCGTGGAAGGACAGAATGCCATCCGCTCCTACATGATCGATGGGCAGCAGCTCTTCTTTCCCAACGCTTCTGCAGAAGGCATGAAGAAAGCAGGCTGAGTACAGGCCCTGGACACCGATTGCCGAAATGGCATGACCAAGACAGATGAAGGCCGCGAGCCACTTAGGGTTCGCGGCCATTCTTTTCACCATCAGCTATTCGTCGCTGAGCACTGTGATGAGGATTGTGCAGCAGGACACAGCGAACCCAGAAAGCTGAGCAGCACTAGCGCAATCCCACCCGCTTTACCGCAACGCGCGCATGCGCTGGCTGCTATACCGCCACCAGGTCTTGCCGGGAATCTCCTCCGTATCATCTACGAAGATTCGGCGTGCAACGGACTGACAGCCCTTACGGGCCGTTGTAATGCACCGTTCCGAAACCTGAAACGTCATAGCCGCCCAGTTGCGCAGCACGCTTTCGGAATTCTTCCGACCGGCCGAACGTGAGAAGCTTCTGGACTGCAGGCTCGAACGCATCGCGCCGCCAGATGACGAGATCGTAGCGTTCCTCCACCAGTGGCACGAAGCCCAGCCGGTACTGCCGCGCCACCGCCTCAATGGCAAGTCCCGCATCCGCGCGCCCGTCCGCCACCGCAGCCGCCACGTCTGCCTCCGTCCGCGCCGGCGCCTCGATCAAGGCAACGTCGGCAAGCTTCATTTCCTTGTCGGCCAGGAGCCGCTCGAACAGCACGAATGCACCAGCTTCCCGCTGCCGGCCGATCACCTTCCGCCGCCGCAGCATGTCAACGCTCTTGAGGCCAAGCGGATTGTCAGCAGCCACGATCAGCCCCTGGCTCCGCCGCGCCCATTCGATGACAACCACCGGCTGCCCGGCAAGTTGCCGCCGCACATGGCCAATATTCCAGGACTGTCCGATGGCCACGCCTTCGTCGGCCAGATGAGAACCGGCAAGAATGGTCTCCGCCCTAGCCATGCGCCGCAAGCCATCGAGACTACCGCCAAACGCCACCGCCAGCCCCGTCTCAGCTTCACGCAGCGCCCAGTCCAGCAGCGGATCACTACTCCCGCCGACAATCGGCGGCCTCACGGCGAGACTTTCGGTTCCGTCCCTGAATTCCAGGTTACGCGCCAGCCAGGCCTCGACAAGATCGCGCGGAAACAACAGCTTTCCAGTGGCACGTACGCAGGGAATGCCGCCCTCAGCCACGAGATCGTAGACCTTGCGCTCCTTCAGACGCAGCAGATCAGCAACTTCCTTGGTGGTCAGATAAGGGTGCCTACCGTCTGACATGCATGCTTTTGCTGGCGTTTAGGATCCCGCAGCCAACCGGGAATGGCCGCCGCTCATGACTGACCGATAGCGGCAACTCCCAGCGCGGGCAATCGGAAGTTGCATGAGGCTTGGCAGATGTCGCGAACAAGATCCCGCGCAAGCTGGCAAGCAGGCACCGCGATGCGACGGGGCTGGAAGAGGGCTGGATGCATGGCGGCATCGCTCACAGGTCGAAGCTCACGGCTTTTGGTGGCCGGCAAGCCATCGCAATGAATCGACGTTATGTGCTTCCGCGGTCGCCTCCATGCGGCGATAGTGGTGGATCAGTTCTTTGCCGAAATCGGTCAGCCGAGCGGCAGCACCACCATGGCCGTGTTCCGGCGTCGCCACCGCAGGTTCATCGAACGCATTGTTGATATGCTGCACGAAAAGCCACGCACGCCTGTAGGAAACACGCATTGCCTCGGCCGCACGGGAAAGCGAGCCTGCCTCCTCGATGAGCTCAAGAAGGCGAATCTTGCCAGGCCCGATGCGTGCCCCGCCTGGCAGATCAATCTGCAGCTTGACCGTTATGGGGCGGCCGCCGAGCATCGTGCCGCTTGAATCGCCCTCTCTCGAAGGCAAAGCACCGCCCGAACTGCGCGCATGCTGTGATCCGGCTTCTCTCGCCTCACCTGCCATAGTCCCGCAAGCCTGTCCTGCTCTCTGCTCTCTGACCTCTCACGCGCCGTCGAAATAGATCGAAACGCATCGAAATATGCCGCCGGCCAGGAAACTCTACCACGCATGAGACATCGCCGGAAATCCCGGCGGGCCCAACCGTCGCATCGGCAAGTGGGTGCGACCAAGCGCCAGCAGGCGGCAACGTGTCATGCCCCCACGACCCAGGCTTGTGATAGTTGCCAAGGCATCATGCTATCTATGCATCGGGTCAAAAGGTAGGGAGCAGCGGCCAATGCCATTCGGACTGACCTGGCAAAGCTTTTTTGCAAAGAAGAGGTTCGAGGACCTGAGCGAACAGGAAATACTCGCACTCGCCATCTCCTCCGAGGAAGAGGACGGCGAAATTTACGCGACATATGCGAACAAATTGCGCGGCGATTTCCCTGCCTCCGCAGCGGTGTTCGACGACATGGCAGCCGAGGAGAACGGGCACCGCCGCCGCCTCATCGAACTCTACAAGAAGCGCTTTGGCAATTTCATCATCCCGCTTCGACGCGAGCACGTCGCCGGCTTCTATTCCAGAAAGCCCGTCTGGCTCGTCGAGAACTTGGGGCTCGACCGAATCCGCCAGGAGGTCGAAGACATGGAACAGCAGGCGCATGATTTCTATATCGCCGCTGCCGCGCGAGCGACGGACGCCGACATCCGCAAGCTGCTGGGTGATCTAGCAGCGGCCGAGGCCAAGCACCAGGACGTCGCGGAGCATTCGCTGGATGAGCATCTGGGCGAAGGCGCGCGGCAAACCGAGGATCTGGCCTCACACCGCCAGTTCGTCCTCACCTGGGTGCAGCCAGGTCTAGCTGGCCTGATGGACGGTTCAGTATCCACGCTGGCGCCGATCTTCGCGACCGCCTTCGCCACCCAGAATACCTGGACCACATTCCTGGTCGGTCTTTCTGCATCGATTGGCGCGGGCATCTCGATGGGCTTCACCGAGGCAGCCCATGACGACGGCAAGATTTCAGGAAGGGGCTCTCCGATAAAGCGCGGCATCGCCTCCGGTGTGATGACCACGATCGGCGGGCTGGGCCACGCTCTTCCCTACCTCATACCCTCTTTCTGGACCGCCACCACCATCGCCCTCGCAGTCGTGTTCCTGGAACTGTGGGCGATCGTCTGGATCCAGAACCGCTACATGGAAACGCCGTTCCTGCGCGCAACCTTCCAGGTCGCCCTCGGTGGTGCGCTCGTGCTCGCCGCCGGAATTCTGATCGGCGGTTCGTGACGTCACACGGTGTTGCTTGGCTCCATCGACGCAGATGTGTCAGCGCCCCACTAACTTGGCCATCACGTTTCGACCTGCGTGCGTTACGAAAGACGGCACAGTTTTGGTTAGATAAGATTGAGTGACAGACAGGCTTTTCCCCCGACATACTGCATCCCGAACACAGCGCCTAGGGCTTGGCGCCGTCGGCACCGAGCTTCTTGCTTCTCGATGCCTGAAAAGCGCCTTCCGCACACCGAATATTTACAGTCACCGCAGCATAATGCCACGATCTTTTAGCTACGCGGTGGATCCAATCGCCATGACAGAAGCGGCAACCGAAACACCAGCAACTGCTGACAGCGCAATTAATGAATCTGACAACGCCTCGAAACTAGACATTTTGGGTGTCACGGCGATTGTGACTGCCGTCCTGCTGAACTTTCCATCAGTGACGGGTTTCTTGCCAACCGTGCTCGTCGGATTCCTTTATTTGATCGGGATCGTCGTCATCACTGCTGCCGCTCTACAATATGTCAAAGATTATTCCGATCTGGTGAAAACGACGACTTTCATCTTCAGTGGATTGGTTATCGTGGCGGTTGCCTGCGTGCCAGGATGGTTTCTCGATCCGCTGAATGTAATAGCTCGCCAACACCAAGGAGATTTGTGCCGGATGGCACTGCAGATCGGAATGAGTGCGTCCGTAGTAAAACAGAAAGGCGACGTCTACGACTCCGCTGGTGGATACCAGTACAATTGTATTGCGTATGGCAATGGCGACTTCAAATGGTCCACCGTCGGTGATCGAGCGCGCTTAAATCCCATTATAACCTGGACCGTGGAAAATGATTTCTTGTTTGTGAGGGGTGTGGTGCGTGAGGACGGTAGTCTATATGGCGCTTACAAAATGCGTCTTTGATTGAACAAGCCAACCTGCCCATACTTTGCCTGTGAGAACGCATCGTACCATGCAATTCTCATAATCGCCGAACAAGGTATCCGCGCATGCTGAGCTTTAGGTAGCGGAAGCATCAATTACCCCAACCGTTAGGGTGTCTGCCCGAAGCTGGACGCGGTTTGCTTGGCACTCTCAATTTTCCGGATGCGACTTAGCGCCAGGAATGGTTGCCCAGAAAATTTGCCATCAGAATGCCAAAGAAGCATCAGGGCAAAATTCTCGAATAGCTATTGCCTCGAAACTTTCCCACCAATTCAGGAAGTTGAGTGGTGCCGCTTGCGTGAACAGAACTGAACCACGTTATATACGTGTAGTATCAATGACTTATGACGACTGCTAACACTTTTTGTGCAGCACTTTTATAAGCAAAAAGTCGTAGGTGTAACCTCGGTCGGCGGCACCGAAACGGACCCCCTCTGATTCTTCGGCTAAGGGGGCCAATCGTCAGTATACGCATCCCTCTAACAGCCTCTTAAGAGCCACCCGCCGTTAACGTTAATTAGTAAGGTTAACGGAGTTCTCGACCCGACCGCATGGTGCCTTACTCCCCGTTACCGCTCGCGTTCCCCGCTTGGGCCGGTCGTCTGTTGCAGTTCCGTCGATATGTCTGCTACTGGACCATGACACTTACTCCTCACTCTCTATTCTCGTAGTCTACTTCATCTCTCTGCCCATGTCGAAGAAAAGGCGTAGACGTAGTAAATAGAGTCTTAATAGAACAATAGGTTTCGATTCACCATACGGCGTGTGAAGACTCGACTATTCTCCGTTACTACTTCATATTAACTACAGATGCGGACGCCCTAAAGGGCTTCCGAACTGCGGATACTTAGAAGGAATGCGGGAAGTGCATAGCAAGCGAGCTTTCGGTTACATCCGGGTCAGCACCGATCAACAGGCCGAACGTGGCGACTCTCTCGCAGTGCAGCGAAAAGCTATCGAACTGATCTGCGAGCTTGAGGGCTTCGACCTCGTGGACGTGTTCGCCGACCCCGGCACGTCTGGCGGCGTGGCTCTGGCCAAGCGCCCTGAAGGCTCTCGTCTGTTGGCTGCGGTTAACGCAGGCGACGTGATCGTCGGCGTGAAACTTGACCGCGTTTTTCGAGACGCCACCGACGCGACGGGAACCCTGAAGCTTCTGAGAAAGCGGGGCGTCGGTCTCTACCTGAAAGACCTTGGCGGTGATGTCACCGACAGTTCCGTCAGCGCTCTCGTGTTCGGTCTCTTGAGCAACGTCGCTGAATTCGAGGTTGCCCGCCGATCTGAACGGATCAGGGAAGTGAAGGCTGCAAACCGCGCGGTCAACCGGTTCCTCGGTGGTGCGTCACCGCTCGGCTACGTTGTCGAAGTGGATGACATGACAGGTAAGAAGCGGATCGTGGTGGATGTCGAAGCCCACAACCTAGCCCGTCAGTTGAGGGCGCAAGGCTACTCGGCTCGGATGGCAGCCGGTGCCATGAAGGCTCACGGATACAAAGCGAGTGATAAAAGCGTGAGCAAGCTTTGGGCTACGATGGACGAGTCTACCGTTGCAGTCGGCTAGGCTGCCCAGCGCGCACCCTACATCTGCTCAACTGTCCAACTGTAAGTGTTCGACTCTCGTTATCGCTTTGCACGCGATGGAATCGTATTGCACGCAATGCGCGATGACAGGGGCAGGGCAGCACCTTGCCCTCATCACCTTATGACCCTAACCCGTCACCACTCACGGATCACCGCTTACGTGCTGATCGCATACGCAGTTGGCCAGTTGGTCCGTCGCTCGGCTCTGTCGATCACCTGACCGACTGACCTATGATGATGTCATGATCGATGGCGCTGATGGACCATCGGGCCGCCTCGCAGGCTCTCTCGTTTGTCGTTCCGTTCTTCGTGCGATTAACGTCAAAGATTCACGTTAATGCGTTGGATCGATTCACGACTCCATTTCGTGAACTCTTTGAAACTAAATCCAAAACGGGATTGGGACTCCCGCAAGGGTCCCAAAGGGGGTATGGCTATACCGGCATTTGGTCGGGCTCCCACCTATACGTCCAATAATCCCCATTTTTGGTTTTGTCCAATGTTAAAAATAAATGGCACATTGGACAAAACACTAGTTGTTGCAGGCGCTTATTGACATTCTATTTTTAATCCCCATCTACCGTTAACATGTTTAACGGTGGCGGGTAGTTTCGTGTCAGATTCCCTTGCGATTCAAATTGACGTAAGCGCTGCGAAGGCCGCGCTGGACACGCTGCGAAAGTCCTTCGACGGCTTTTCGAGCGGCGTTGAAACGGGTGTTGCGAAAGCCTCATCTGCTGTCCAACGGCTCAACACGGCGATGCAGGGCCTTAAGGCCGTTGATGCCAGCAAATCCGTGGACTCGCTTACACGACTGAATACGGCGATGTCGGCGCTCGCGAATGCTTCCGGCCTGAAGGGCTTGGCGGCAGAACTGCGCAGCCTCGCCTTGCTGGACGTAAGCAGGCTTGAGTCGCAACTACGTCAAATCGGTGTAGCGCTGCGGTCCATCCAACCCCCACCGGGACTAGCCGCTACCGTCTCGCAACTACGCGCGTTGGGATCGGCTGCACAGACTGTCGGATCACAGGTCAACTCTGCATCGGGCTCTATCCGTCAACTCGGATCGGCATCACAGCAAGCGCGAGGTGGCCTGTCGTCCATGTCGGGGGGCTTGGGTGGGCTCCGTGGAACACTCACGACGGTTGCAGCCGGGTTCGGTGTGATCTTGGGTGCGGCGGGCATCGGCGGATTTGTCAGTAAGAGCCTGGAAGCGTCGTCGTCGGTGAACAGCTTCAACGCGGCGCTGACGAGCATCACGGGCTCTAGTAGCACAGCTAAGGATGCACTCGGTTGGGTCAACAATGAAGCGAACCGGCTCGCTGTGGACCTGTCGT
Source organism: Hyphomicrobiaceae bacterium (assembly GCA_020442165.1). Lineage (GTDB taxonomy): Bacteria > Pseudomonadota > Alphaproteobacteria > Rhizobiales > Hyphomicrobiaceae > JAEUMD01. Next base: position 134,528 of record JAGRKV010000029.1, read on the forward strand.
CGGCACGCGATGGCTTCAAGAACTACGCCGCTTCCGCCCTGTTGGCCGGTCAAGACATGGACCAAGTTAAGCAGACGTTTTCGGGCGTCTCGACGGCGGCCCGCGTCCTCAATCTCAGCGCCGACGACACCTCAGGCGTCTTCCGTGCTCTTTCTCAGATCGCATCGAAAGGTGTGGTCCAGATGGAAGAACTGAGAGGCCAGATCGGCGACCGTATGCCCGGTGCTATCGATGCCATGGCCCGTGCTCTTGGTGTCGGCAAAGATCAGCTCTTCGAGATGGTCAAGGCTGGAAAGGTCGGCGCTGACATCCTTCCCAAGTTCGGCGAAGAGCTGGCCAAGACGTTCGGCCCCGGTTTGGCGCAAGCGCTGAACACTCCCGAAGCTCAGATGCAGCGCCTCTCTAATACGATGACTCAAGTCGCGTCGTCGTTCGGCACCAACTTCTTCACCCCATTGAAGGACGGCTTTAAGGCGCTCTCAGACGTGTTCTCGTCGGAACGGATGATTGGCACCATCCAGGGCATTGCCTCCGCCTTGGGTGAGCTAGCTACGGGGTTCGTCGCGGGCTTTGCCGGGGCCTTCGACGTGCTTGGTCGCGTCAGCGAAGCCCTGTCTAACGCCTATAACAACGTAGTCTCGTTTCTCCAAAACTGGGGGCTGCTGTCGGAAGGTTTTACAGCGGCGAACGCAGCGGGCGATAAGACCGCATCCACACTCAAAGTCGTGGGCGTGATGCTCGCTGGTCTGGCCATCGCCGGGACCATCGCCGCTGGCGTGTCCCTACTCTCTACAGCCTTCAGCACGGCTGCTGTGGCCGCTACAGCCCTTGCCCGTGGCATCGCCTTCCTGATGGTGTCGGGTGGACCTATCACCCTCCTTCTGACGGGACTCGCAGCCGCTGGCGTCGTCGTCGCCGCGAAGATGGGTCTTTTTGAGAAGGCGATGGACAAGGTGAAGGGCGTGATGCCCGATACATCCGCTGCGATAGCAGGCGTTACCGGCACATCGGACCAGCTCAAAGAATCGATGTCCGCCACCTTGGACAAGACTCAGGATTTCACGACGGCACAGGAAAAGTTGTCGAAGGGCTTCGAGACGGTGCAGGCATCGGCGACTCAGTTGCCCGGCGCGATGGGCCAACTGCAAGCCACCGTATCGACGCTGACTAACCCGCTGGAAGGCGTAGCCAAGTCATCGGGTAGCCTTGGACTAGCCTTTAGTGATCTACGTGAGAGTGCGCCCGCGACCGCTACCGGATTCGCGAACCTACAGGGGTCAGTGTCGGCTCTGGCGGAACCACTCAACACCCTTAATCAGCACCTATTGGTTTCAGGTCCAGCCATGACTTCGCTGGCCACCTCGACTCCGGTATTCACAGGCGCACTGTCGTCGATGACGGTGCCAGACCTTAGCGGCTTCGCGGCGTCGATCACGTCGATTGCTTCGCAGGCTGAGCCCTTGGCGCGCACAAAAGACGCGATGGGCGAATTCGTCGGCTACGTCAGCGCATCTATCGATCAGATCAGGGCGGCGGCTGTCGGCGTAGAGCGCTTGGCGATAGCGGGTACCAGCCTAGCCGGTGGCTTCAGCGCCGCGACTGAGGCCGGTGGTACCTTGGTCGCACAAATGTCATCGGTAGAGTCGGGTGCAGCATCTCTGGAAGCTCAGATGCGATCACTGGAAGCGGCTGCTAGGGATGCGCTACGGGCTGCACAGGCTGCCCAGTCGGGTGGCGGTGGTACCGTTGACGCCGGATCGGGACGTTACGGCGGACTGAGCGAGTCCCTGCCCGAGTCGCTGACGGCACCGATGGACAAGTTCAACAACGCCCCAGCCTTTGCCGATGGTACCGCGAATACCTCACGTCAGCTCAGCAAGCTGCCGGGCGGCGGTATTCCGTCGATCCTTCACCCCAACGAGGCGGTAATACCGCTGAGCCGTGGTCGCAAGGTACCCGTCGATTTGAATCTGGCACTGACTGCACCGGCCCCTACCAACATTGATATGTCGGGGGTGGCGGATGCGCTGACGATGGTTGCTGACACGCAGGGCAGACTGGCCAACTCGTTGGCGCAAGACACAGCCGTCACGATCCAGAACACTTGGACGGGCGTCGGTTTTTCGAAGCCAACAGGCAATGCCTTCGTGGGCTCGTTTGGGAATCCGGCTGATCTGTCCATGAGGGGTAGTGCGGCGGGCGGATCGACGAGTCAACGGGCCGACTCCCCGTCCGCAACATCTGCGACCGGATCAGGCGTTACCGTCGTCATCGCTGAGGGCGCAATCCAAGTCCACGCCTCCGATCTGGATGGATTCAAGCGGTCTGAAGACCAGCTAGCACGCGGGCTGGCTGAGAAGATCAAACGCGCAACACGAAGGGTGCAGTAATGCCTACCAAGATCACGATGGCAATCATCGACACGACAACGCGGAACCCGGTGACGGGTGCAGTTGAGATCGAGCGCAAAGCGCACCCTGTCAGCGCAGACGAGGTTATCGACGCGTTGCATGGTCCTACGACGGTGTTTGTCGAAGAGGCCGGGCGGCATGACCATCGGTTGGCGCGTCAGTGGCCGGGTGTGCCGCGTGGGCTGCGGCTTGAGATCATTGAGACCGTCGTGGACGACGTGACAGGTACCGGCGACCTCATCAACTGGTTGCAGGACGTTAAGGGCGCAGAGATCGTTCTGCTACCGGCAGGGACGCCAACGTAACGAGATTGGGCGCTTAGCGGCGCTCAGTAGGACAGCCGGGCAGCGTAGGCGCTCGGCTCGTGACCGGGGGCGGCACTCTCCGCCCGCTGCTGCCTCCGGTCTCAAAGTTTCGTCCCGCATTGTGCAGGTGCTGGGGCGATGGCGGCGGGCTCATGTGGCCGCGTGGGTCCGCCGCTTACAACACGAGGATAGGATGACGACGACTAAGCAATGTAGCGCCTGCAAGGCACTCAAGGATGTGTCCTGCTACGGCTCCGACGCCAGCCGGTCCGATGGACGCGAACATCGCTGTAGAGCGTGCATCGCGCGCAAGAATCGAGACGCCTACCGTAAGAGGCGGGGTGCTTTGGGGGCGACCTACAGGGCGCGCGGACGGCAACTGATGACGAATGAAAATTTACTATTTTTAGCCAAAGATAAAAGCCAAAATTAAGGAGCGTTAACAGTGGCTTAGGTTGACTCTCATGAGAGATTATGTTAAGGTTAAAACGTGTCCAGGGATGGCATGATACGGTAGCGTGATCGAACGGTCACAATACCCTCAAAAGATGTGTCGCCCAGAGCACAATCCGTGCTGACGGACCCTCATGCCCAAAAAGGAAAACCCGCTTCGGCGGGATGGTTCCGAAGCGGGTCGTAGGTGTCCAGTCATGTACGGGTCGAAACTCGTCACGAAGAATATATAACAAAAAGAACGTGATGAGTCAAGTGCACTGACCGGAAGCGACCGCCATAGAGGCGGGACCGGCAATCGCAAAAGAAGGAGTGAAGCCAATGTCCAGAGTCCAGTATGAGGTACAGCACTATGTCACTACAGAGCAACACCACCCCCGCCGTCGAAGATAACACCCTATGGACCAGCGCCGCATGGGTCGCTGGCTCCGCAGCCAACGACGACAGCACCCCGCGCAAGTTCACAGTCACCTTATCCAGGACCGCGCGTGCCAAGCATTGGCCCCGTCCTATCGAGATGACGCTAGACGAGCTGACAGCCTCACTCGCCAAGCCCCGCACCGATGGCAATAAGGATGGGCTATGCGTAATAGGGGGCCAACTGGCAGGTGACCAGCGTAAGGCCCAGGCCGTCGTTCACAGCGATCTTTTGATATACGACATCGACGGCGGGCAGACTCTCGCCGAAGTCGAGAGGATCATCGACGACTCCGGGGTCTATGGGCTGATCTACACGACCTTCTCAAACCTCACGACCAAGACGCGCATCCAGGCCGACCACTACGAAACGTGGGCCAAGCGCGCGGGTGAAGCTTTCCCACCCACTTTGGAATCTATGGTTGCGTATTTGCGAGCCCACAAGAAAGAGCACATTGCGGCTGCGCACCCGATCTTCGATCCCAAGGCGGACCTGGAACGCTTTTATGTTCACGACGAGAACGGTCACGCCTACATCGTCCACCACGATCCGATTGAGAAATTCAGGGTCATGCTGCCGCTGGAAGAGCGGCTGGTCATGACGGAACTGGGCATCGGTTCGCGTCGTTCGATCAACGCCTACAAGTCGATCTACCACGGCGTCGGGCAGGCTCTCGGTCTCAAGTATGACCATTCTTGCGAAGACCCTTCGAGGCTTCACTACTTCCCTTCCGTGCGTAAGGGGGAAGAGGGCAATTACCAAGCGCGGGTGTGCGGCACCACGGCCAAGCTGCTGAACGTGAAGGACTACCCCCGAGTCGAAGTTAAGGACAAAGAGGTCAACAGCCCTCGCGACAAGAAGACCCGTCGTGAAGGTCCACACACTGTCACCGATAAGGACGGCGCAACCATCAACCTCGACAAGCTGCCCCGCGACCTCGACATCGAGGGGCTTCTTACCAATTGCCTTGACGACGACATGCTCAAGGAAGACCGCGCTGGCAAAGATGGATTCCATATCACCTGCCCGTTCGAGGACAACCACTCTTCCACGGGCGGGCTTGGTACCTTCTGTGCCAACGGCGACGGCGACCGTTCGTGGACGATCTTCTGCTCGCATAACTCGTGCAGCGATCACTCGAAGCTGCACTATCTGAAAGAGTTCATCCTTCAGGGATTCGTGACGGCGGAGGACCTAAGGGGCGAAGCGGAACCGGAAACAGAAGAGCCGCTGAGTGAAGAGATACAAGGGGCCATCGATACAGAGGACTTCGTTCCGCTGCTCGTACAGACCTTCGAGGACTGGCCGCGTTATGAGGCGTATCGCTACGGCGTCGGCAGTGCGTTAGTCGAACGCGAGCCTATTCGTCTGGCCGCCGCCGATGCGGGACTCACTGCCGAGTATGAGCGCGATCTAGCGTTGTCCCGCGATCTGGTGAAGTCGAACCTTGCGATAACCACGGCAGGCTATCGGGTCGAACGCGACGGCTCTATCACGGTTACAATGAACAAGGGCAAAGACACTGAGTACGAAGCAGGCGTGTGCTCGCCGATCATGCTTATCTCAGATGGCTACAACGCAGAGAGACGCGGCGCGTGCGTGATGGTGCGCGTGAAGAATCCGTGGGGACAGTGGACCGACGTTCTCATTCCACGCGCGGACTTACAGCCGCGCGGTCCTTGGTTGACACCCTTGCTGGACGCAGGGCTGGTGCCAGAAGACCCGAAAAAGCTACTGAGTGTCGTGCAAGGCGTACGGCCACCGAAGAAAGTTCGACGGTTTGAGCGCAGCGGCTGGCAGGACGGCACAGAGGTCTATGTGCAGCCGTCAGGTGGGACAATTCCGAGTACCATTGACGGCATGGTCACGTTCACGCCGGAACCAGGTTACGGTGTCGGCGGCTCGAAGGAAGAGCACGACGCCATGCTACACGACCTTACCGGCAACAGTAACGTCATGTATGGCTTCGCCACGGCACTGTCGGCACCCTACTACGCGCACGCAGGCGGCGCGGTGGAAAGCGGGATCACCAATCAGTTCGACGTATCGTCTTCGGGCAAGACCACGATTATGTGCGTGGAAGCATCGGCGGTCGGCAAAGGCGCTCTGGCCAAAAACGGCGGCATCGTCCATGACGCCAACGGAACGGCGAACGGCATCGTAGCTCTAGCCGAAGCTCACAACGACGCGGTGCTATTCCTGGACGAACAAGGGACCAGCGACGGCGCTAATGCGATGCAGACGACATACGCCCTCGCGAATGGGTCAGGACGCCAGAGGTCGAAACAGGACGGAACAGCTCGCAGGGCTAAAACCTTTCGCGTCACTGTCCTACAGACAAGCGAGGTAGATACGCGGACCACGGCGACGGACGGCGGCAAGGGTAAGTATAGGGCGGGCATGTCAGTACGTGCCCTTGACATCCCTACAGCTACAGGGTCGCCGTTTGGAACGTTCGATAGAGTGCCGGACCGCTTCAATGGCAACGCCGCAGCGTTTGCAAAGCACATCAAACGGACGGCGGCCAAACACTACGGCTGGCATAACGTCGCGATGATTGAGCGCTTCCAGGCGGACCCTGAAGGCTTCATGGCGTCCGTCAGGGAAGCCGCTGCGACGGTGCGGGCTCAACTACCAAACGCGGACTCTGATGCGCAGTCGGGCCGCGTCGCCGATAAGGTGGCGTTCGTTACCGGGGTCGGCATCGTGTCGGGTATCTGGTCCGTCGAAGACATGACCGCAGCCGGGGTGTCGGTTTGGAATCGCTGGTTCGAGCGGCGCGGCGGCAAGGGCTCGTCGGAGGGCATCGAGGGTGAGCGGGCATTCTCGTCCTACTTGGCGACAAGGCCCGGTGACTTCGACATTCTGGGGACGCCGATCAGCTTCAACCGCGTGGGGGTACGCACGACCGACGCAAATGGCCATGGACTGTATTGGATCGCCTCTGATGATGCGTTCGTGAGGCTGGTCGGGGATCAGGCCGAGCGTGTCCCGGCATTCGTCCAGCGCCTAAAAGATGGCCTGTCGGAAGACTGGGAACTGCACCGGGGTAAAAGCCACGACAAGCGCGACGCACCCAAGGGCTGTAGGCTGCCGAAGCGCGTCTACTGCATCCGATCAAAACGGCCTGAAAACGAGTTGGACATCGACTCGGAAGGGCCGGAAGAGTGCCCGCCAGCGTCCCGCGAGGCCACAAAGCGGGGCTAACCCCACTACCTACCCCAGTACTACCCCACTCGTTTTGTGACGAGTGGGGTAGCAATTTTCTAAATATATATAAACAGTTTCAATCGCTTATTTATTCCGATAACGGAGCTACCCCACTACCCCACCAAAATCGCCGAATAGAGATGTAAAACGAAATCTATCGAGAAACAGGGGACAGAAATACGACAGATTGTCATGTTTCTGTCCCCTATTTTTATCTCTATACTGACTATTTCGCATTTACATATCTCTTCTAGAAAATAAGTGGGGTAGTGGGGTAGCACCTCTAAAACGGCGTATTTCCGGTCTTTTTCCGTCCCCACTGCCCTGGGGACGGAGTGGGGTCGGTGGGGGCGGCAAGTGGGGACGGCCAAGCGACCATGCGGCTCCACGGATACACTGTCTCCATCTAACCGCAGGACCAACAGTCAGGCGGCCAGTCGATCCGTTTGCTAGCCGGGCCTACGAGGGGGCGACACTTTCCACTCCGAACAAAGAAAGAACTTGCGCGCAGTTCTTCCGTGGTATGCTTTCGTTAACAAAGCCGATTCGGGACCTACGATCATGCGCGAAAATCCAACGATGTGGTGCTCCGGGGTGATCTTCTCAGTACTTGGCCTGGAAGACCTTGAGACTTACCGGTGTAGCGCCGTCTATCTGTTCTGCCGCCGCGAATACGACGGCTCACGCACGATCCTCTACATCGGAGAAGCGGAAGACGTTGGCTCGCGTATGGCGCACCATGAAAAGCTATCTGCCGCTCTCGCTCTCGGAATGAACGAATTCCACGTTCATCTGCTGGCCAGAACGAAGGCGGCCCGCCTCGAAGTCGAGACGCACTTGCGTCATCGCTACCCCACGCCGCTGAATGACCAAGTGCCGAGCCTTCAGGCGCTCGGATGGTTGAACGCGCTCGCTCCCCCGCCGCCGACGAACGCCTTGTTGGGTGCACTGTCACCTCAGCCGCCGACGAATGCGCTGTCACCGTTCATGAGGTGATCGCTGACCCCAAACATCTCCGAGGACCATATGGCTAGATGCACCGCACCTTCACGAGGTCACCGTTCAGCGAGCGCCGCAGCGAACTGCCCAGCCTGTAGAACACGCTATGGTCGCTACGGCGGTTACAGCAGCTATGAGTCATACCCCTCACCTTCCTACTCATCATCGTCAGGAAGTGGTGGGAGCGTCCGTAGCAGCAGCGGCGGCAGTGTAAGACCGCACTGGTCCCCTGCTGGTTCGGCAGCGTCGTACACGCCCGCTGAAGTACGGGCACTTACGCCGGTTCGTGAGAGTGTCGAGAAACGCGCACCCCGCCCTGATATTCGGGACGTTTTCCTCTGCCATGCTTGGGACGACCGGCAGGGCGCTGCTAAGGAGCTTCACGATCTGCTTGAATCACGCGGTGTCACGGTCTGGTTCAGCGAGAAAGACGTAGCGCTAGGCTCCCAGTTGCTACGCGAAATCGACAAGGGGCTTGCGAAGTCGCGGGTCGGAATCGTACTAGTCACCCCGTCGCTCCTCAGGCGTATAGAGGGCGAGGGAATCGCCGAAAAAGAACTGTCTGCCTTGCTAGCGCGAGACTTACTTGTCCCCATCGTACATGGCACTACGTACGATGCTCTTCGCGATGTCAGTCCCCTGCTTGGCTCTCGTAGCGGTCTCGATACCGCGGAAAATCCGATGGCAGTTGTCGCGACCAAACTCGCTGAACTGGTATCGATCACGGTTCCTAGTCTTCGCGCGACCGGATAAGCCACCAACGACCAGACGGAAACGGTTCCACGGCAGGCGCGACCTCGTCTTTGGGCCCCAACCAGTTCCCGACCAGGTGGGTCGCTGGGCACACCCCTCACCGGTCCGCCGAGCCAACGACTGGCGATCCACTACTTCGCCGCCCTCGCCTTGCCGATGGCAGTCGGTCAACTGAGACCGGCTTGCCCAAGACGTTAACGGAGCTTGTCTCTACAGGCTATGCTCTGCTAATATTTTTTATGTCTGTTTGCGGGAGCTCGCCCCTTGTCTACGTATAGAGCTAGAGTGATCTTTGCACTTATTGCGGCGGATGTAATACTCGCATCCTTCGCACCGAATTCAGCGCGAGGCTTAGATTTTCCAGCGCTCACGTGCAGTGACCGCGATGGCAAAAGGTTTTGCAGGGTTGCCGGTCAGGCGAATTGCCCACGGAGGAGCTTTGTCGAGACGATTATCATTGGTGGGATCGATCCTAGGGTTTTCTTGGACGAGGGCGTAAGATTGGAATGGACTTCTCCATGGAAGGCCCCGGCAGGTCTGAAGTTTGTTCCGGCGACGGCAACATACTACGTTACAGAGCATCACAAAGAACACGGCATGCAGGCAGCCGCGAACGAACAGTATCTATTCTGTTCTTGGCGATGCAAAGCAACCAGGCGTCACGATGCTTTTGTCTATGGTTATTGCGAGGTCGAGGCAGTCCCAAAATAAGTTAGCCGAACGCCCCACATTGAAGTTTCCGTCGTTATGCGGCGGAGTCGGTCTGTCTATCCCTCCCGCAGCCTACCGTTTGGCAAGGCTTGTGTCGCCGGAGCGTTAGCGGGAACACATGGCCCTTCGCGTCACAACCGACCCGCCCATTAAAGCGGTCCGCACAGCCCGTCCCAAGGCATAATTTAACATTTGGCGGATGATCCTAGCCAACGCCCTCACCCACCTACGACCAAACCAAAGCCTCCGCGCCTTCTCAGCCCGCGTCGGCGTTGATCGCCGGTCGCTGGCCGCACTGGAAGCAGGCAACGGAACCCTCGAAACCGTCAACCGGGTGGCCGCTGCCTTGGACTTGTACCTATTCCCGCACCCTCGTTACCTTCGAAACAAGCGCCGCCACCTCGGCCTTGGTCTGCGTTCTATGCCCGTAGACAAACGCACCTTGCAGGCGTTGGAGTCCACTGGATCAGCGCGGGTGGAAAGCTACGAGGCTGTCTGTGCAGCTCTCGACGAGCGCCCCGAACTGCGACCCGTAACGGTGCCATGGTACACACCAAAGCCCTTGTTAGACGCGATGCTGACCGGCTTGGGCATCGATCAGTTTGATCTTGATCCGGCCAGCCCAGCGCCACCCACGGTGCCCACCGCAGCGTACTACACCGAACAAGATGGCGGGCTTTGGCTCCCCTGGGAGGGTCGAACGGTTTATTGCAACCCGCCTTATTCCGAAATGATCCCCTGGACACTGAAGGCGCTAGCGGAGGTCGCGACGGGCCGAGCCGAACGGCTGCTATTCCTGATCCCCTATCGTCCCGAAACGCGCACCCACCGATGGTTGCTTGAGGCCGATTCCCGTTTTCTGATTCTGGACAAACGAGTGACGTTCGGTGGTCGCAAGTACCATTTGGATTCGGCAAGCGCTTTGGTCTGCTTCGGTCTCACGGATACTGAGTTTCGATCCCTCGCAGCGACCTTGCCCCCATGCCACGAGCTTTCGATGTCGCGTGTGACAACCATGGACCAAGAGGCCGTCATCTAGGCCCGTAGTGGTACATGGTTGACCCACCTCACCTAAATCCCACATTTTTATTACGGAATTTACCTAACACCTCTTGCCGACCCACAGAGGCGGTTCGCTTTTTAGTAATCTACACCCGTAGTACCGTATGTATTGGAATAATGTTCCATTTTAGCACACAATATTGGTATAATATCGCTCCAGCGCCTTATCCCTATCAATCCGTAAGGCTTAAGCCTTGAAGTTCTCTATTTGATCACTATATGTTGATGATGTGTACCCATAGACCAACTAGAGGCGCTGAATCCCCTGTGTCGTCTGACGACATGGGGGACTTGGCGCGTGCAATGGGTATCGACCCCTCCACCTTGCCCGATCCCAACGCGCCGTCACCATCACGAGACCGCTACGAGGAGACGGCATCAGAGTACCTTGATCGCATTATCACGGAGCACGATGCGCGTGATCTGACCGACGCGGAGGCCACGCTACTGATCAGCGCGATATGGGTCCAGCCGCGTGCGTCTACGACCATCGATAAGGCGCGCGGCATCTGGCGCATGGTGACGTTTATGCGTCGATACAAAATCCCCCTGAGATCGTTGCCTGAGACGATCATGCCGCCGTGGACTCATCGCACGGGCTCGTCATCAACGGTCCACAGGTGGGCACACGCAGGCTTCTGGAGCCGAGCACAGGCCGTCTTGTCCCCACTACCATATAGCGAGTGGTCGCAAGAGCGCCGTGACGAGCTGGCTGATCTTGTCGAGTGGGAGACGACGCTTCGCGCAAGCGCGGAGAAGCGTAAGGCCAAACGGATTCACGACATCGCCCTCAGGGCACAAGTATGGAGTAGACGATGACACTGACGGACTATGAGCGATCAGAGCTTAAGAGAGCCATCATGATCGATGGTTGGGACGAGTGGACCAAGCTCGGTCTAACCCGATCCCAGATCAGCGACATCGCCGATAGGCTCACGTCCACCGGCAAATTCATGCTCACAGCGCATGGCGAAATTGTCGGCGACGACGTAGCCCTGGCTATCGACGACCTCAAGTCCAACAAGGCCAACGCGCACTTGTTTCGACGGGCGGATGAGCCCGCTGACGAGCCACGTAAGACCGTCCCCGACGCGATACAGTCGCTGTCGGCAAAGGATCGTCTACGTCTGGCCAACGATCAGATGTTCGCCGACCTTGCACGACAAGGGCGCAAGCCGTGACCGTCTACATCCCTCGCGAGCTGGACCGACTCCGCCTTGAGCAGAATCTAACGCTACGCGAACTCGCACGGCGATCCGGCATCTCAACACCGACCGTTACGGGTGTCTTGGGTGGCCGCTCGAACTTGTCCAGCACCATCGCCGTCGCCAACGCCTTGGGCTACTCGTTGTCGTGGACGTTCTGGGACGATGAATCCTGCAAGCGCCGTCTGCTGTTGCTGCCCGGATCATTGCAGGCGCAGTTGAGCGTATTCCGACAGCGATACACAAACGCAAGCATTCCATCGCTGCGAGCACCGCGTCTATCGGTCAACGCCATCCGCGATCTTGAGCACGGCGGCGACTGTAGGTTTGAGACAATCGACCGCTTGGGGCGCTTGCTCAATCTCGAATTCACCTTGGTTCGGGGGACCATCAACAACGTGATGGACAAGATTCCATCACTCGAAACGGTACCGGTGGAAGAACCCTTCTCATTCCAGCGACACATGGAAGAACTCGAAAGAAAAAGAGATGCTAGCAGTCCCACTTGAACAGCTACGTAAAGAGCGCGGATACAAATACGCAGACCTCGTTGAGATGACCGGCCTATGCACCCAAGCCGTCGTCGCGGTCCATCGCGGACGCGGTATGACTGACAGTCTCGCAAAGATCGCCAAGGCTTACTATCACTACGTCTGCATACCGGGGCAGCGGCCTGACTTGCACTTGGGGGCACAGCTACGGGCGCACCGTCTTGCGAACGGGATCACCCTCAAGGGTGCATCCGAGTCGTCTGGCGTTGCGGTCAAGACTATCGAGCGCATAGAGCGCGGCGAAGTCTGCTACGTCGGAGTCGTCTGTGCCTACGCTGAGGCTATCGCAACGGCGCTGACGTTGATCGACCACGGCACCTATCAACTGCGTGTCGCACAGGCTGATCTGGACGACTGGCACTCTAAGCGCGTTTTGCCGGTGGATGCGTGGGCTTATGACGAGGCCCTTACGGTCCACCTTCAGCGACGGGTGGACGTTGCGGAGAGATGGCTATGTCCGAGATAATCGCGACGGCTATGACCGATGCAGAGCTAGCCTTGTATCGTGCCCAGCGCGCGTTGCACCTATGGGATTCCGCGCGTGAGATCGATCTGACAGACAAGCTGCTTGTCGCGAAGATCGATAATTACTTGACCAAGGCCCGCGACACGGCGGCAAGGAATCTTGACCAGTCAAAGAGACGCTGCACCTAGGATTTCTGTCTCTTTTTCGGTACCGGCTCAGTCCACCTTTTGGGTTTGCGGAACCAAGACATATCTGGGACTTCCTTCGGGCCGGGCGGGACGGTTTGCTGCGGTGGCATGGTGTACTCTTTCGCGCTGTACCCCCTAGTGATGTCACGAAGGTTCGCGGCAAACATCTGCACATCGCCGAAGTAGTTCGGGAACGCCTCTTTCAGGTCTTCAATCCTGTCCGCCTCCACGAACACCGTGTTGAACCGGTTGTCACCACGTACAGTGTTCTGCTGCTCGACCGCTTCGGTCTCAGCGACGCCAGCTATTGGTATTGTGTGTGGGCTCACCACAACCTGCATGTCCCGGTTGTCGTACTGAATTCGATAGTATCTCGGTTTGTCACCCCCCGTGGTGTATGTGTCGGTGAATCTCACAGCTTGCCGTAGGTTTTCAAGCGTCCCAACAGCCCGCAGTTCCCTATCGAGTTCTCTAAGCTCCCGGACGCGTTCGGAACGAGAGGGGACGCCTTGCGGTTCGGGACAATCTTCCGCAACGGCAAGTTCTGCCGACATCAGTTCGAGCAGACGAAGCCAACTGGCGTTCCCGATTCCCGCCTTAAGGTCCTGTTTTAGAAAAAGCCCGACAGCTTCGACCGCTGTCGCCCATGAATGTTGAAGCCGACTTCTGATCTGGACCTCAATTCTCCTGCCATTAAAAACCTCGCTCTCACCGGCCCCTTTGAACTTGTAGATCACATGATGGCAACGATAACCACCCGGCTTGGGGTTGGCGATGTAGTCGCTCTCACTGAAAAATTCATGCAACGGGTTGTCGCGAAACGCTTGAATGAGAGCGTTCGCTGCCCTCATCGACGGCAGAATGGCGCGGCAACCGCCAAGGTCCTGCATCTGGTTCAGCTTGGAAGGAATTCGCCGCAGTTTCTTCTGAATCGAGGACATACGCTTCAGGCGGGCAACCGAAAGTCCTTGCAGGTTACCAGAGCGGTTCTTGCCGATGATCTCTTGGCGAACTCGTGTCATTGGGTAGACATGAGAATCCCGCCAACTGTTAGCTATTCGGAATATTTCTAGAATCTCTTCCCTACGCTCTTCCTCCCATGCAATTGGCTCTCGCAGAGCGTCACCCGCCCTGACGACCTGCTTCATGCTGTATTGGAACTGCGGGAAATCCGGCATGGCGCGACACCTCGAATACGCGCCAGCAACCCCGTGCTTTTAGTGGTGTTCGCCGCTCGCGTTCAGATAATGTTCCAAAGTAAAGCGAGTCGTCTGTGTGCGCAAAACCCTCAGATGTTGAATCGCAGAGCTTCCACAAGCTTCGCCCGCGCCTCCAACAACACCATGTCATTCGCCTCTCCGACATAGCCGTCGCCGTACCTACCCGCCACACCTGCCACGGCCTGCCCCAAGATGCGAAGCCGGTTCTCGTTGTCCAGCGGGTGCCGCCGTTTCCACTCGGCTGCAAACGTATGGCGAAGGCTGTGGAAGCTCAGTCCATCCCTTCCGATGCCAAGAGCCTTGATACGCCGTGCGAAGTCCTTCCCCGGTGCATCCGAAAAACGCCCGGTACGTTCTCGCAGCGGCACGCTGGGAAACAAGCGACCGTTCATGTGCGTCGCGAAGTCCAAGAAACCAAGGTCGATTAGCTTCTGGTGGATCGGCACCGACCGAACGGAAGCCTTGCGCTTCAACTTCAACCACGGTGCAAAGTAGAGGTGCGGCGCTGGTTCCAGCCTCACCAGTTCTGTCGTCAACTGACACATCTCGTTAGACCGGGCTCCGGTACACACCCCGAGCCACGTCAACCACCATAGGTATTCAGGCAGTACACCCGGCGTTAATACCACCTTTAGTTCGTCTGTCTGGAAAGCATCCTTCTGGTTCGCGGCGGCTTCGTCACCCGCCGTGATCGCCTTCCATGCCTCGTTGTTCTCAAAGGGATTGTAGACACCATCAAAGCTGGCAGATGCGAAGTCGAAGACACGGGCAACATTCGCACGCTTGGTGCGTATGGTGACAGGGGACTGCGGTGGGTAGCCCAGTTCTTCTCCCCGTTTGATCGTGTCGGCTATCGACAACCCGCGTAGTTTGCTTCGCTTGCTCCGGTTCGCGGGTAAGCCCGCAAAGGCTTCCCTCACGGTCTTTCCATCGGCTCTCGTGTAGTCGGTTATAGGCTTGTCACCGATTATCTCGATAACGTCTCGGATCAGGCTTTGCAGGGACAGCGCATTGTCGGTGGACAGGTTCGGGCGGGCTTTGAGGTAGGAGTCCAAGACGGTCGATAGCTTGTCGCCGGTACCTTTGGTTACCGTGGCTGCTGCGACTACCGGGACGATCCCGGAGTCCGTGTCGATTATCTCCAACAACGTCGCGACACCCGTCCGAGCCATCGCCAACAAGTGCCCCGTCGTCGGTGCAAGATCACCGATACCCTTGTTCCGTAGCCATGTGAGCCACCACCGCTGGTGTTCGAACTCGTAGGCTATGGCTTTCGCCCGTGCGTCCTTCAGCATCCGGTCTAGGCGTTTCCTGATCGCCGTGGCCGTCTTCAGCGGATCATCGACTCCGGCCTGCGCAGCCTCTTGTCGGGCACCTTGTTCGCATTCCAGCAGGTATTCCCGGTACGAGGCACAGACGGCTTCCAGACTGATCTGTGGGGCGCTGTCGGCGGCTTTAGGTAAGGCGCTGGCGTCCACCTTGGGGCCGGTGCCCACATACTCATCCAAGAGCGCCTGATAGACCCCTGGCACCCGCCGTAAGGCTTCGTTGTAGTCGCCGGTTCGCAACGACCGCCAGCGCAGCTTGCCACCAACGTGGGGGCGGATGCACCAGTTGTCTGAGCCCTTACGTCGGGCGGGTTTTGGAAGCTGTTTTCGGGGCACGTTGTTAGCAGTCTATGCAGCACCTTTGTGCAGCAGTCTCTCGAAAATGTGCCCTAATTTCAAGAGTTTCTGGAGATTCAATCCACTACTAACAAGTGGTGCCGCTTGCGTGACTCGAACACGCGACCCCATCATTACGAATGATGTGCTCTACCGGCTGAGCTAAAGCGGCGCACCGCACAGGTGTCGAGGCCGAGGGAATAACGTGGTCGCCACTCGATTGCAAGTTCCCCGAACAACCCCCATGAGATTTATGCGGCAACGCCCCTGGGTACGGCACAAATTGGCCCCAGCCCAGGCCACCGGCACCGCCGCCTGGGCCAGAGTTGGAGCGATTATGTCTAATGCGGCACCGCTGCTGACCGCCACCTCGGCAACGGGTGATGCCACCGCCTGAACCCAGGGAACGCGTTATCGCGACGTACCGTACCGGGGCATGGGCGGCTCCACTTCCTCCACGGTCACGGCATCTGGGCCCGGGTCGTCCGGCGCCCGTGGAGAGACAAATATTTTGGGTTCGGCTGATGGTGTTTTCGTGCGCTGATCCGCCACGACGAGCGTCTTGGAACCAGTAGGGGCGGCATTGCCAGCCGGTTTGGCGCCAGCGTCTGCATTAACACTTGGCTTTGGGGCATCTGCCACCTTGGCCGTGGCAACCGGCACCTCTACGACCGCAGGAACAGCCACGCTACCGGCCTGGGAGACGGGCTCGCCAGTCGCTACAGTCACTGCAGTTGTCGCGGGCGCAGTGCCGGCCTCTACAGTGGCAACGGCTTTTTTCGCATTGGCGCCCGCATCGCTAGTGCCACTGGCAGTCCCGCCAGCAGAGCTGGCCTCAATATCGGCTGCAGTGCTGGCAGCCGATTGGGCCATGACGCCAGCACCCGCAGCAGCAGGCACAGCAATCTGTTTGCTCCCTCCAGCTGCCGGAGACGCCGTTGAAGATGGCGCGGGCGGCGTCGCTACAGGCGCTGTCACCGTGACCGCACTTGAGTCAATTGCATCAAGCGGCGCACCAAGCGACATCAAATCCTCAAGCGAGTCCGCAAGCAGCCCAGCGCCGGCATGATCGGTCGCCTCGACGGGCACACGCCATTGGAATGCGTCGAGCTGCCCCGTAACAGGCGAAACCGGCGCCCACGTCTCAGAAACGACACCATCCGCAGTCCATGCCGGATCGCGTGTCGCGTTGGCGGCTCGCGCCAGCCATTCACGCACACGCCCCTTGTTGCCATGCTCCTCGTGCTCGATGCGGGCCATGAGAGTGGCAACCCGCTGCGTCAGGCGCTCGCTGAGGAGAGGCTCCAAGGCTGCTCGCGCAGCACCGAAATCGCGTGCCTCGATCGCCGTGCGCGCAACTGCGACCGCGCTCTCCAAGGAATTCTGCTGCATGTTTGCAAGCTGGCGGACGCGGTCCAGCCGGTCGCGCGGACTGTCGCCGACGCGCGCATAGGCATAGGCTGCGGCGAGATCGGGGTGCGGCGCCTTGAGCCAGGTCTTCTGCAACACCTTCGCCGCCTTTGGCGTATTCCCGCGTGAGGCCAGCAGCCGGCCAGCGATTGCGGCAGCGGGAACGAGCCCCGGCGCAAGCGTGTGTGCTTCCATCGCCAGACCGAGCGCACGCTCAGGATCAGCATCCTCGGCCTTCTGCGCTTGCGCTGTCAGCAGCACGGCACGCCGGCGATCCGCGACGGACTTGTCGACATGGCCATGCTTCTTGGCCGATGCCAGTGTCTGCAAGGCGCCTGGCCAGTCCGCCGACTTGCACTGCAATTCGAACAGCGCATCCGTCGACCAGCCAAGCTTGGGATTGAGCGCCAGCGCCCGCTCGGCAAACTGCCGGGCTGCTTCAAGCTCACCTTCGCGCTGCGCCTCCAGGAACAGGCCGCGCAGCCCAAGCTGCTCCGTATCGGGCTGTGCCAGCATGGCCTCGAAAATGCGGCGCGCTGTCGATTTGTCCCCTGAGAGCTGCGCTGCCTGTGCCCGCAGCAGATGCGTCAGCGGCTCATTGGGAAGTGACTTGCGGGCCTGCACCGCATAGCGCATCGCGTTGGTCCGGTCGCCCGCACCAATGGCAATGATGCCGGACGATAGCGCGTCAAGACCGCGCTTTTGCTTGCGCCGGTAGAAGTAGTTGCCGACCGTCGCAGGGCTTTTCCAAACCGCCTTGACCACCGACCACAGGAAAATGGCCAGCCCCACCAGGAATGTCAGGCCAACCACGGCGTGAAACACGCTGAGTTCACCCTCATAGCCCTCCCAGTTGACGACGATGAGGCCGGGCCGGTCCGCGAGCCATGACAGGCCGGTGGCGACCAGAGCGACGGCGATGAGAAACAGGATGAGACGCAACATCGCTTGACCTCGTTATTGAATAGCTGCTGGAGCGGCTGGCGCTCCTTCGCCGCTCAGCGACGATTTGAGCTGGCCCTCGATTTCCCTCAAAGCCTGATCGACAGCATTGCGTGCCGCCACCTTCTTGAGGAATTCGCCGGCAGGAGCCCGCGCCTTGTCCGAAAGCTTCTGGCTCAGCGCCTGGAAGTCGCCGATGCGCCCCTCCGACAAAGCGCTATCCATGCGCCCCACAACGGCCTCGACACCGTCATCGTCCGAGTTGTGGTTGACTTTGCGCACCCGGACCACGGAACGCGCTCCAGACATCAGCCGGTCCAGAACACCGCCGTCGCCGCTGTCCTCGGCCGCTGCGATGATTGAGAACGCCAGCGGCCGGAACCCCGCCTGCAGATCCGCAAGTGTCGGCACGCCATCCATCTTGTAGGGCTCAAGGCCCGCCAGATTGATCTTGCTGCCGGCAGCTTTCTTCACCTGCGCCAGCTCTTCCGCGAAACCAAGCCCGCGATCGATCACCCGCTTCAAGTTGGCAAGTTCGAGAGAAAGCACGATGCGCTCGGCATTGGCCTTGCGGTTGTCCTCTGCCGTCACCACGCCATGCACGCTCTGTTCGAGCGCTGCCACCTTGGCGGAGACCGGCGCGATTGCCGAGCTGATGTCGTCCGGCTTGGCCGCTGCCTTGAAGCGGGCGGCGAGATCGCCCTTCAAGGCATCGAGCCCTGAGGTCAACTTGCCGGTTTCTTCCTGCACAACACGCAGCGTATCGCTGACACGTTCACCGTCGGCCTTCAGCGCTTCCATGCGCTGGCCAAGCCGCGTCGCTTCGGTCTTGACATCCGCAAGTTCACGGTCGATCCGTTGCGTGCCCGAACGCGCGGCTTCCGCCGTCTCGGCAGCCTTGCCCATGCGCGAGTCGATTTCCTCGCCGACACTCTTGCGCAATGCCGCCATCTGGTTTTCGAGCGTCGATTCCAGATCGCTGAGCTTGCCTGTCACTGCGGCAAGCTGCGGCACCGCCGCCCCGGCGCTACCGCCTGAGCTGGCCGACGCCAGCATGCTGAGCTGCTCTTCCAGTTTCGCAATGCGCGGATCAGCGATGCCCGAACCGCCTGCTGCAGGAGCTTCGGCGGCTTTTGCTACAAGTGTCTGCGTCTCGCCCTTGAGCTTGTCCTGTTCCGCGCTCAACGCGGCAACCTGCTCGTTCAATTTCTCAAGAGCGGCGAGCTTGGCTGTTACCGCGCCCATCGCTTCTGAAAGCTTCGCGCCCTCGCCGCCTTGCGCTGCCGCTTTCGACGACTTCTCCAGCTCCGCGATACGCGCATTGAGCTGCTGGGTCGCCTCATTCGACGCCGAATGTACCGGAAGGCCAAGCTGCTCAAGCTGAGGTGTCAGCGTATCGGCGCCCAGCAGGGCAAGGAAGCCGCCGACCAGACCCGCAACCGTATGTGATACGAACCGCCCAAATCCGCCACTGCTTTGCGCGGGCTGCGGAGGCGGCATTTTTGCCGATGCTGCCGAGGAAGCGCCTGCGCTACTGCCGGCAGTCTTGCCGCCCGATCCTGCGTCAGCCTTCGTGGTGTCGGACTTTCCAGACAAAGGCGTTTGCCCTTTGGACGGGCTGCTGTCTGCCGCAGTCTTTGCGGCGCTCGCCGAAGACGCCGCCGAACTTGTCGCGGAACTCGCCGCGCCAGTCGCCGCAGAACCGCTCGTCGCAGCTGTAGCCGCGCCAGATCCCGTGCTGCTTGTTGATTTCGCTTCCGCAGCCTTCTGTTCGGCCGTCTTGATTTCGACCGCCTTCAGATCAAGCGTCGCATGCGGCCGTTTGGGATCGCCAGCACGCAGTGGATCTTTCTTCTGGTCGTCGCGGTTGTTGGACATAAGACTGAAACCCTCCACCTGACGCAACTTCGTGGCGCACCGACACATAGCACGCCGTCAGCGAGCGTCGCGGAACTTTAGCTCGCACGAGGCCGCTATATTCTAGCTATTGCTGTCGCTTTTCTTTCCGGGGGGCGACAGAGGCCCGGATTGTGCCGCCAGACTGCTGATAAGAGCAAGCACTTCTTCGATATTTGGCTTGGCGGCCACATATACTTGTTCCGCCCCGAGAGAGGCGAGCCGTTGCGCAATACCGTTTGAGAAACACACATATGCAGCTCGCCGCGCCCCTTCAGCAAGTTGCAGGCGCATGACGAGCTGAACGAAAGTATCGGCGCTAAGCGGCGACATCAAAATGATGGCATCGTAGCCGCCGCGTTCCAGGCACGCCCTCACATGCGTCGGCAGGTCCCGGGCTGGGCTGGAGTGATAGACCGTCGAACGCGCAAAGGCGATACCTGCCTGCGTCATCGGCGGCAGCAGATCAAACGAGATCTTGTCGCCCGACAGATGCAGCACCGGCCCTGGCATGCCCCCCTTCGTTACAATCTTCTCTGTCCAGGCCGCCACGATCAGCGGTACCAGGTCCTTGGCCGTTGCCGGACCCACGGTGACGTCACGAAATCCCAGAGCCCGCGCCGCCGCCCCGGTGCTGCGCCCCACCACCAGGACCGGCAGGGAGAGGAGCCATTCTGGCAAATCGGCCTGCTCCAATGCCCTCAAACCGTTGCGGCTCGTAACCACCAATGCAGAAGCTGCGGCAAGCAGATCCGATTCCGGCGCGCCCACGCTGATTTCCAGCATCGGCGCGACGTCGGCCGTATGCCCCTCTCCTTCCAGAAGCCTTCGCGTCTCGGATGCATCGGGCTCCGGCCTCGTAATCAGGATATGCATCAGCCCGCCGTGGAGAAAAATCCCGGTCCCGCCTTGCCGAGCAATTCCTGCGCCGCGTCATCCCCCAGCAACGCAGCGTCGCTCGCCAGACCCTCCCGCCGCGTTGCATGTGAAACGCGCCCGTCGGGAGTTAATATCTCGCCTTCGAAGACCAGCCGGCCAGAATTGCCAGTCGTGTCGAACAACGCCAATCCAGCGATGGGCGTACGGCACGATCCTTCGAGCCGTTTCAGGAATGCGCGCTCGGCACGGACACAGACTTCCGCGGCTACATCGCGCAAGGGCGCAATAAACCCGGCGCACTTTTCATCCCCGCCGCGCACCTCGATCCCGATCGCGGCCTGGGCAACTGCGGGCAGCATTTCGCTTGTCGGCACTGCGCGGGTCACGCGGTCAGAAAGCCCCAAACGGTTCAGTCCCGCACACGCCAGGAAGGTTGCGCCGGCCACGCCGTCCTCCAGCTTTTTCAGCCGAGTCTGCACATTGCCGCGAAAGCCGACAACTTCCAGGTCGGGCCGCAGTCGCCTCACCTGCGCTTGCCGCCGCAGCGACGAAGTGCCGACCACCGCGCCGCTGGGCATTTCCATCAGCGATCCATAGGCCAGAGAAATAAACGCATCGCGCACGTCCTCCCGGGGCAGCACGGCGCCAATTTCCAGCCCATCGGGCAACTCGGTCTGCATGTCCTTCATCGAATGCACCGCAAGGTCGATCTCGCGTGACAAGAGCGCTTCCTCGATCTCCTTGGTAAACAGCCCCTTGCCGCCGACCTCGGCCAGCGGACGGTCGAGGATGCGATCACCCGCCGTCTTGATGACCGTGATCTCGAAGTCTTGTTCGTTAAGGCCATGCGCTGCCATCAGCCGCGCGCGCACCTCATGGGCTTGCGCCAGGGCGAGCGGCGAACCGCGTGTGCCGATACGAATCGGGGTCGCTTGCAAGCGTGAGGCTCCAGGTGCTAGGGCGACGCCAGGGCCTGAGAGGTCCGCGCGCGCCTGGGTTTCGATCGGGCGCCATTAATGCCGCCTCTCGCCACCGAACGCAAACCGCGCCTGCAACGGAAATCTGAGCCGCCGCAGCGCCCCTTGGGAACAAATGGCCGCTATGACGGCACCTCGACCAGCCGAAGCAACGGGCGGCGGGCCGCAGCCACGGTCTGCCGGCCTGATCGTCCTGGGCATCGAGACCAGTTGTGACGAGACTTCCGCCGCCGTCGTGATGCGCGATGCGGCGGGCTGTGGCCGCATCCTGTCCAATATCGTCCGTTCGCAGTGGGAACAGCACCGGCCCTTCGGCGGCGTCGTGCCGGAGATCGCCGCCCGCGCCCACGTCGAATGCCTCGATCAGCTGATCGAAGAGGCGATGCGAACGGCCGGTCTGTCGTTCGCTGAGCTCGATGCGATTGCCGCAACCGCCGGCCCGGGCCTGATCGGCGGTCTCATGGTAGGCCTCGTCACCGCCAAGACCATGGCGCTGGTGCACGCCAAACCACTCCTCGCCATCAATCACCTGGAAGCCCACGCCCTCACCGTCGGCCTCACCGATGGCCTCGCACCTCCATATCTGTTGCTGCTCGTCTCAGGCGGCCACACGCAGCTGCTTACCGTCGAAGCCGTCGGCAAATACCACCGCATCGGCTCAACGATCGACGATGCCCTTGGCGAGGCTTTTGACAAGACCGCCAAACTGCTCGGCCTGCCAATGCCAGGCGGTCCCGCCGTCGAGAAGATGGCAAGCAAGGGCGATCAGCACCGCTTCGCCCTGCCGCGGCCGATGCTGGGACGCGCTGAACCGCACTTCTCTTTTGCAGGTCTGAAGACCGCTGTCCGCCATGCTGCTCTCGGCATTGCCCCGCTCAGCGAGACCGATGTTGCCGATCTGTGCGCCAGCTTTCAGGCAGCAGTGGCCGAGAGTGTTATCGACCGCACACGCCGCGCCATGGAAATGCACGCGACCAAGATCGCGCCACTGCCAGCACGCCACATCGTCGTGGCTGGTGGCGTTGCCGCCAATCTGGCATTGCGTGAGGCCTTGACGGGCCTCGCTGCTGAACAAGGCTATGAGTTCCACGCCCCACCCCTCAATTTATGCGGTGACAATGCCGCCATGATTGCCTGGACAGGCGCGGAGCGGCTGGCCGCTGGCGGCATTGACGGGCTTAATGCACCCGTGCGGCCACGCTGGCCGCTGGACGCAACGGCGCAACCCGCACTGGGGGCAGGCGCGAAGGGCGCCAAGGCCTGAGCTGATACGACTTTGCACGTTGGCCCGCACGCGCGTCTGCACTCTGGCACTAATGCTGGTGCTTGCGATGAGTGCCGCCCATGTTAGAGATCGCCCGACACCCCATTTCGGCGTCGGCAGTTCAGAACGGAGCAATCATGCGGATCGACAGCGTCGGCGTCATTGGCGGTGGTGCCTGGGGCACGGCGCTGGCTCAGACACTCCGGCTGGCTGGTCGCGACGTCATGTTGTGGGCCCGCGAACCTGAAGTGGTGGCCGACATCAACGGCCGGCATGTCAACGCCACGTTCCTGCCGGGCATCGAACTCGATGAAGGACTGCGCGCGACAGATCGGCTGGCCGACATGGCTGGTACCGACGCGATCCTCATGGTGGCGCCCGCCCAGCATGTGCGCGCCGTGGCGCACGAACTACGGCCGCACTTGATGCCAGGCCATCCCGTCGTCAACTGCGCCAAGGGCATCGAACGAACGACCGGCAGGCTGATGGGAGAAGTGTTGGCAGAAGCGCTTCCCGAATCGCTGCTTGCCGCGCTCTCCGGGCCAAGCTTCGCCGCAGACGTGGCGCGTGGATTACCCACCGCGCTGACCATCGCCTGCGACCGGGAGGAGGCCGGGCGGGCGCTGGCTGAAGCCTTGGGCTACCGCCATTTCCGTCTCTACTGGTCGCACGATCGCACGGGCGTCGAGATCGGTGGCGCTGTCAAGAACGTGCTGGCGATCGCCGCTGGCATCGTTGCCGGCAAGGGGTTGGGCGCCAGCGCGCACGCCGCTCTCGTTGCGCGCGGCTTCGTCGAGTTGAGGCGATTTGGCGCCGCCTGGGGTGCCATGCCCGAAACACTTATGGGCCTGTCTGGCCTCGGCGACCTTATCCTCACATGCGGCAGCCCGCAGTCACGAAACATGAGCCTTGGGCGTGCGCTTGGCCAAGGCCAGTCTTTGGACGACATTCTGGGTACGCGCCGCGCCGTCACCGAAGGCGTGTGGACTGCGGCGGCCGTTGTCCGTCTGGCGCGGGACAAGCAAGTGGAGATGCCGATCGCGGAAGCCGTGCATGCCATTGTAGAGGGCAGCGCCACCGTCGACGACGCCATCGCCGCGCTGCTGGCTCGACCGTTCAAGGCAGAGCGCTAGGCGACCATTTCCTCCAAATTTGCTTGCCCTGAATACGGCTCAAACCGCACCCTCAAACGGCGCCAGGCGACACCAATGCGCCGCAGTCCATTTGCCTGCACTACCCCCTTGCGCTTGCAGTCTGAAGCGGCTAGAGGTGTCGCCTCCAAGCGGGCGGCCGGTCCGGCAGCCCGACGAAGGCGCTTTGTGTCGATCCTGATGTTTCGATCGCGAGCGCCCGGCAAGCGCCCGTAGCTCAGCTGGATAGAGCACCAGACTACGAATCTGGGGGTCAGAGGTTCGAATCCTTTCGGGCGCGCCAATAAAATCAACAAGTTACGACATTTAATCCCTAGACGTCAGATCGCCTGGGAAGCACATGGGAAGCAAATTCGCGTTCCCTAGGTTGTCCAGCCCCCTCAGTCTGGGCCACTGATTTGGGGCTTCTCTAATATCGTTTCGGGCACCGGTGGACGCATACCGAGCGCGTGATGCGGGCGGAAAAGATTGTACTGGCGGGGAACCACGTGTTGATGACGACCTGGGCCTGACGGGTCGTCGCGAACCACTCGGCGTTGAGAAACTCGCGTCGTAGCGTTCCGTTGAAGCGCTCGTTGTAGCCGTTCTCCCAGGGCGAGCCAGGATAGATGTGGATCGTTTGAATGCCGACACGGCTGAGCTAGTCCTGGAAGGGTGCCACAGCGAACTCAGGACCATTGTCCGAGCGAATGTAGTCCAGCCTGCCACGCTTCAGCAGCAGCGGATAGAGCGCCTCCAGAACCTCTGCCGAGCCCATCTTCGCAGCTTCGCATCAACCGCCTCGTCAATGACCGGACGCAAATGCTCGCAGCTATCAGCCACGATTTGCGCACTCCGCTGACGCGCTTGCGCCTGCGCGCCAACGCCATTGTGGATCTTGAAACAAGAGCATCTTTCGAACGTGACATTGTTGAAATGGAAGAGATGATCGACGCCGCCCTGGGGTTTCTGCGCGAAAATTCTGAGCAGGAACCGGTCGAGCCCGTCGACGTCACAGCAATTCTTCACGCGATTGCCGATGACGCGATTGACTCCGGCCAACAGGTCACTTTGGATTTGCCACGCAAACTTGTGGTCCGCGACCGCCATCTTGCCTTGAAGCGGGCAATCACGAATCTGGTTCAGAATGCGGTCAAGTACGGCGGGGGCGCCGCGATCAAGGCGCGCGGGTCGGCGAACGAAATCTTCGTCGAAGTTACCGACAACGGCCCAGGCATTCCGGACGACCAGCTCGAAGTCGTCTTCTCCCCGTTTTACCGGCTGGACAATGCGTGCAACCGATCAACGGGCGGATATGGGCTGGGGGTTACGGTCGCGCGCACGATCGCGCGTAGCCATGGTGGTGACGTTACACTTTCCAACCGAGCCGACGGTGGATTGCAGGCAGCAATACGCCTGCCAATGCGTGTTCCGTCAGGGTCAACGAAGGAGAAGGCATGAAAAGCACCCGAAACACTATTGTGGCGCTTGCCATCGCGTTCGCACCGCAAGCCCTGGTGCACGAAATTCCGTGGCCGCGTGGCATGTCACGTTCGACGGCGTCGAACGCCTGCTCGAAGCCACCATGCCACCGCCGTGCCTCGTTCGCATCAAGTGTTCCGCACGATCATGTCAGCAATGGAATGTGCGTCGGCAAGGGCGCAGCCGGGTATATTGCCGGTCGGCGTTTTCGCTGCGGGAAGCGGTGAGAACATTGGCAACGTGCAGGAAGCGTAGCCTCGACACTATGCCTGAGGTAGGAAGACTCTTTGCTCGCACCGCTCAGGATCAGAACCTGTCGCCATCTCTTCGTGACGCAGGTCATCGCCTTGCTCGGCACGACTCGGCACCAGAGGCGGCAGGCCTGACCGTCTATGACGCTCCTTATGGATGGGCGTGCGATGCTAACGCAGAAACACACAACTGGCCGACCAGCCAGGCGGTCCGGTGAGGTTGAAATGCAGAACGAAGTCAATTCAAGAGGTTTGCCCACCCGCCAACATGCGTCGCCCAGTTTTTCGGAAGCATTCAAAACCTGGACACGCATCGGCTTACTTTCATTCGGCGGGCCAACGGCGCAGATCGCGCTCATGCACAAGATCGTCGTCGACGAGAAGCAGTGGCTTTCCGAAAAGCAGTATCTGAGCGCGCTGAGCTTCTGCATGTTGCTGCCCGGACCCGAAGCCATGCAGCTTGCGACGTACGCCGGCTGGAGGCTTCATGGCTTGAAGGGCGGACTCGCGGCAGGATTGATGTTCGTCCTTCCCGGTGCTGCGGTGGTTTTGACCCTGTCAATGATCTACGCGGCCTTCGGTAAAGTGCCGGTGGTCGAAGCGGTCTTCTTTGGCGTCAAGGCAGCCGTCCTTGTCATTGTGATCGAGGCCCTGCTCAGAATTTCCAGGCGTGCGCTCAAAGCTAAATGGCACTGGGTGCTTGCGGCCCTGTCATTCGTCGCAATCTTCTTCCTTGGCGCGCCGTTCCCACTGTTGATCGCCCTTGCCGCATTCATTGGTTTTGTGGTGGGCGACAACGACAAGGAAACAACGCCGGGTGTACCGGTGCGCGCTACTGTCTTTGACACCATGAGAACCGTAGGGGTTTGGCTTGCGATTTGGTTCGTACCGCTGTTTGGCCTCGCCGCATTCTTTGGGCGGGACCACGTCATCACCCAACTGGGTTGGTTTTTCTCCAAGCTTGCCGTGGTGACATTCGGCGGCGCATATGCCGTGCTTGCATACATGGGACAAGACGTCGTGGCCCATCGCGGCTGGCTGGAAGCCGGGCAGATGATGGATGGACTGGGGCTTGCCGAAACGACCCCTGGTCCACTCATCCTTGTCACCGAGTTTGTCGGCTACCTCGCCGCGTTTCAGCATGGCGGCGGACCTGCGGTTGCGATGGGCATGCTCGGTGCTTTAGTGGCCCTATGGGCGACGTTCGTGCCGTGCTTCCTTTGGATATTCGCTGGCGCCCCCTACATAGAGTGGATCATCGCGCAGCCGCGGCTTCGCAGTGCTCTCTCTGCCATCACGGCCGCCGTGGTTGGCGTCATTCTTAATCTGGCGGTCTGGTTCGGCCTGCATGTATTTTTTGGCAAGGTCGAGCCCATCAGCACAGCTGGCTTGAAGTTCTGGATGCCCGAGTTGGCGACACTTGATTGGCGTGTCGTTGTCCTGGCACTAGTCAGCGGTTACCTCTTGCTGTGGCGCCACTGGGGAATTGCTGCGATGTTGGGCGTCGCGTCGGCCTTGGCGCTCATTATCAAATTCGTGGGCGTTTAACGATGGAGCGATATGGCAACTCTGAATGTGCGGCTTTTGGCTCTCTCTGAAGGGAATACGGCGTTGGGACACGCATGCTGCACATCGCTGTCATTGCCCAAACAGGGCGAGCGCGTCTACGCGGGCTTCCACATCCAGAACATCAATGCAGATAGCGTGGCTGTTATCGAGCCATCGCGCCCCAACGCGTGAGCGCGGACAATCGAGAACGACGAAAGACGCCAGGCCCTACGGCAGGCGCCGTCCCTTCCAATCGAATTTAATGTGCGAATGGCGTTGCCATGAGGGCCAGTTGTTTCAACTGTTTATTCACCTGCCAGAGACGGAACCCTGCTGGTTTGTAGCGATAACCGCCTGACGCTCAAAATGCCCATTGAACCCCGCGAGAACCCGCTTTGGCCGTCGGACGGGATCGACGGTCTCTATTCCCAAATTGCCAGTTGAGAATTTCAACTGGTTGACGACCGCGTTACATGAACGGCCACTCGTGTACTTCAGGCCTGGAAGACAACATTCGCGAGTATTGATGTTCGGCGCGGCTCTGAGGGTCGGCCCATAGAGCCCCCGTTGCCGTGCCGTTCGGCACCAACACATGCTGAATTTCTGTTCGCTGCACAGGCGCAACAATCGACACC
>JAGRKV010000030.1 GCA_020442165.1 Hyphomicrobiaceae bacterium
AAGCACCCGGCATCGAGCAGAACTTAGCGTCCAAATCGGTAGTGTTGGTTAAATTTGAAGTTTCGAGCGCAACACAAACGGCCAATGTAGTTGGAAATTCCGCCGGCGCCCCTTTGATGCTGTGCTCTGCGATGAAACCTTCGGGATTTCAAGCGCAAGTATTCCGTCACTGACATTTAATCCCTTGACTGAGCAAATCAGTGAGGGTTGTGCAACGAAGACTGACATCACCGCGACACCTGCGAATCGCCCCGTCTCGAAGGATTGCTCGGCGACCAAAGATAGATAGGCCAAGGTCGTGCGGCGAGTGCGCATTGTGCTTGCCAACGCCGACCGTGAGAGCGTCTATGCATCGGCCGCCTGACCGGCAAGTACAAGCCGTGCATGTGGCGCTGGCGGTGGCGTTTCGCCGGAGCCGGCATGGACAGGCTCGTGCGCTACTTTCAGCAGCTTGTTAGTCCTGTTGCGAAGCAGAGAATGGACTCACAACCCAAATCGACATGGAAATTGCCGCAAAGGCTCGCCAGCAACATTCTTCATCGAGCCCATGCTTCACTGATAGTCGCGCACCGACGCGACATGCTGGTTCACAAAATCCCGGAGAGTCGCAGAACAGCGGATATAGCGAAGGTACCTCCGCCTCGCCGCTTGATCCGACACGAAACGGCCGAGGTAGTGGCGCGACATGGCGAACAGGTAGTTGCAACGGTGAATTTCGGGTCGTCTCAACAGGAACATGGCCTTTTCGGCCCATGACGCAGCCTCTGGTGTGGTTGCCAGAGGGAGCGGCGTTTGCAGAACGCCAAATGCCGCCACGAGGAATGCGTCCAGCATGGGGGCCGCCTGCGCGCCCGCAAATCGAGCAGAGACCTCCGTCCACGTCGGCGCAGTCGCCCGGGTTGACAACGCCTGCAGATCGGCAACGTCACGCAGGAACAAAAAGCGTGATTGATAGCGCCCATGGTTCATCTGTGCGTGCACGATGAGATGGCACAAGCGATCGGCCAGAGCTGGCACGCGCAGCAAGCAACCGCGCGTGGCCGTCGAGGCGCGCAGGATTTGAGCAGGGTCCAGGATCTCAACGCCTCGCCCTCGGGAAAGGGCGTGGTGAATCTCAACTGCGGCTGGATGGGCCTCATGCCATAGGCGCGGCGCGTGGAGAGAGTCCGGGCTGGCGACCGCACCATGTGTCGAATAGCCTGAGGCTTCAAGTGCGGCGACGGCATCCCCGATCGCTCCTTGCGGCACCAGGATGTCCAGGTCACCCAACAGGCGGTCCGTCGCGCGAGGATACGTTCGGCAGATCAGTTCAGTGGCGCCCTTGAGAGCGACGGCCTCAATGCGCGCATCCCGCAGGATGCCCCCGATCTCCTGGAGCTGAGCTGTGAAAGCAGCGTTGCGAGCACCATTGCGATCTTGCATGAGGTCTAGAAACGCCACGACGTCAGGGTCGAGGCAATTTGCGATGGCGGGGTCTTCCGTGGCGCCTGCCAGAAGATTGACAATTGCATGGCCGCTGGCAATTTTGATCAGCCGTCGTGGCTCTGCGCGTTCAAGGCAGCCAAGCTCTCGCTTCTCGAGGGACAAGCCCAACGCCCGCCGCATGAGAGTGCAAACAGCCGCCAGGTGCAGCTTACGATGGCTTCCAAGCCTCATGACAGTTGCTCCTGGAGAAACGCTTCCGCGTCAGCCCTGTCACGGTAGCACAGGCCGACGCTGGGCACCTCACTCAACAGTCGCGTCAAGGTCGAGATCATCGGGGTGTTTCCGACGAGCCGCGTCCCCGTCTTCAGCAGCTGGCTCAACGCTGCTGTGGGGGAGAGATGCTCCACAATGAGTTCGTGGCAGAACTCGTCGTAGCGTGGGAAACAGAGCAGTGATACCGGGAGGGTTTCGCCCGATGCGTGTCGCGAGGAAGCGTCAAGGTAGCGAAGCCCGAATTCGTCCGGCGGCGAAAGCCAGAGATCGCGTTCGCGCCCAATTGCGCTTGATAGAAGTGCCGCACTCCCCGGCTTGAGACTGATTGCGACCGGGAATGGCCGAATCCCGTTAGCGTTTGTATCGAGGCCTGTGAGATCGTCGCACAGGTAGTCCCAGCCCGCCAGTACGAGGGATGACAGCAGCGTGGTCTTGCCGGCACCGCTGTCGCCGGCAATGATCACGGCCCTGCCGTTCCTGGCCACAGCGCCAGCGTGCAGGACGGCCGAGATCTCTCCGGGTGGATTGCTCGCACATAGAATTTCGCGCAACGCCATGTGCCGCGCGCTCGCGAAATCACTTGGCCCCCAGACCGTTCGACCGTCGGTGAGCACCGTGAAGTTGTCGTGACGCCCAATCAGATCGACCGTCACGGGATCGGCAATTGCCCCAGGAAGGTCGCGAGCGGCTGGCGGCTTGAACTCGAGCACCGCCAACACCCGGTCCAGGATCGCGCCGACGGCTGGGCTCTCGCACCTCAATCGGACCGATTTCGCTCCGTTCCGATAGGTCTTTTCCCAGGAGAATGCGAAATCTTCGGCGTTGGTTCGCTCCGCCGAGCGTGGTTGGACGTCGTCGAAGAGCCCCGCTCGCTGCCAATCCTCGAGCAAGGTGTGTATATAATGTCGCGCCACGTGGGCGTCGACCCGCCACCATTGGCTCAAGAGATCGGCCGCGCTTGCGGTCGAGCCCGACGCCTCAACGGTCCGACCGATTTCGACAGCGGAGTGGTTGGCGAGAATGACGGCGCCAGATTTGGGAGCATGCAGGACATACTCCCCGCCGAGCGGCGCGATTTCGATCTCCCGCAGGGAGAGTGCCTCGCGTGTTCCGTCAGATCGCGTCGTTGTGGTCACGTCGGCACCGGTCCAATCACTGGCATCCAGGCTGATTGGGGTGGGTCGAGCATGGCTGCTTGGCGCGCGCAGTCTCGGCGTCCAGCAGTACCACCGAGGCCGGCGCAACAAATGCTGCGAACCTGGAAAGCACGGTTAGCGTTTCACGACGATCAAGCTGACGCGGCTTCGGCTCCGTATGGGTTGGGCGCTTTGGCGCTGTCATAGAGCACTCTCCAGTCTGAAGCGCGGTCCTCTGACGCGTGGTGCCCGACTTCTCATCGCGCAGCACTGAACCTTCAGAACCGCAGTTCTAAACGCGTTTTGAAAACGCCCCAGATGAACTGATTCGCGTCGTCCACACTCCCTGGTTCTTGGTTATCCCCAAACATACTTGCGAAGCACCGTGCCGTTGGGCCGCCAGACTTGCGCGCAGATCCGTGGTTGCGACCATCAAGATCGTTGGTTTGATGCGGGACACAACCATGCCGATCCGAGGTTGTAAGGCCCTGGCGTGGTATAAAATCGCTTCAAATAGCAGGATGCGGGTGCCGATGATCCCGGCGGCTTGGAGGACACGCAAGCCCGCATCGCGGAAGAGTGACCGGGAAAGTCTGCCTTGGACAGAGCGTTCCAGGGCAAGCCGTTCCAGGACCACGATTGGGAACGGGTCTGGCATGTTTCGCCGGACACGCCCGGGAGCTGCCGACATCTCGACTGTCCCGGCTGTTAGCGCATAGTACCCCACCACCTCGTTCCCGACGCAGGCCCGTAGGTCTACGAGGCACCGCTTGCAGCAGTCGCGCGCGGGCGTCTCAGCCATTCGTAGAGAACCGGCACGCCGCAATCGAAATTGGAGACATGATGGCGATCTTTGACCGGGACCTTCGGCGTCACGTCAGATCCCACGCTGCGGGCGTCAGCATTGTCCGACGCAGCTTGGCTGTGGGGCCTAGCGGGGAATCCAGGACTGCGACGAATTCGGCGAAAATATCTGGACGAGCCAAGTCGAGGGTCGGATTGATTAGGGTCCGGACCCTTTAACGGGGCGGGCAAGGATTCCCAAATCAGCTGATCCGTGATTCCGTGTGCTCCAGTGGGGAGGCGCGGACAGGACTGATCTATTTTGGTTTTCCGATGAGCAGTGGGAGCGCATCGGGCCGATGCTACCGAAGAATACGCGCGGACTGAAGCGTGTCGATGACCGTCGCGTGCTGAGCGGCATCGTGCATGTTCTGAAATCGGGCGGGCGATGGGCAGACTGTCCTGCCGACTACGGTCCGAAGAAAACCATCTACAATCGCTTCGTCAGATGGGCCGAGCGCGGCATCTGGGAGGATATCTTTGCAGCGCTCGCCGGGCGCGACGAAGACGCTGACCGATTGATGATCGACAGCACGATCGTCAAGGCTCACCGCTCGGCGGGCGGCGCAAAAGGGGGGCGCGAGCCCATGCTATTGGTCGCAGCAAAGGCGGGCGCAAGACCAAGATCCACGCCGTCACCGACGGCCAAGGTCGGCCGATCGTGGTCGCGGTAACGCCCGGAAATACGAGCGATTATAGGCCGGCTCAGGACTGCATCGGAGCCGTGCCGCCAGCCAAGCACCTCATCGCCGACAAGGGCTACGATAGCAACGCACTGCGAGATTGGCTGAAGAGCCGCGGCACGCAACCGGTGATTCCGCCCCGCTCGAACCGCAAGGTGCAACTGCACTACGATAAGAAGCTCTATCGCGAACGCAATCGCATCGAGCGCAGCTTCGGCCGCCTCAAAGACTTCCGCCGCATTGCCACCCGCTTCGACCGCAACGTGAAAAACTTCATGGCGGCCCTTTGCCTCGCCGCCGTCGTCATCTGGTGGTGCTAAAGAGTCCGGACCCTAGAGCTTCGACGGCCGCTCGTCGCATTGCCTCGAGCACAAAATCGGTTCGCGTCTTCACCGTCAGCTCGGCCGCACGATCAATCAGCCCGCGTTCGTCTCGCCTGTTGCGCAGGTTCAAGGTGGTGGGTTTCTCACGATCCCGCTTCGATGGGGCTGACAGCTGAGATCTTCTCGTGCGTCAATCGCAAATGAACGTAATGACAATGCCATTTGGTGGCCGGGGATCCGAGGCTGGCTTCCTGAACCGCAATTTCCCAGGATGCCTTCGGCACGGTTACAAACCGTGGCCGAAATAATGCTCCCGCGCAGGCGTGTCATTTCGATAGCAATCTACGCATTGCCAGCTTCGAACGGTGAGGCTACCCAGCGACTTCAAGCTTCTCTTTCGCCGTGACAGCTTGCTGCAACATTTGGATGTACCGCGGTGAGATCACGATGCGCGCAACCCGCAACCCCAAACGACCTGATCGAACCTCAAGCCACTGCTTTCCAAAGGAGTCCTGTTTGAATGTCACGCGCAGGTCAGGCCTCGCGGCGATCGTTTGCACCAGTTCTGACGTCAGCTCATCGTGATCGCTGAGTGTCACTTCAATATCCTGATCAAGTGATCTCACACATCCGCAAACCGTGATTATTCGAACCCCGTCGCCGCACCGCGAGACGCGGATATCTCGCCCAGCGCAGATGTGACGGATGAGTCCAGCCGACGACAGCATGATGCCCCCAGAGAAACGAACGAATATCCAATTCTCTAAGGTGATTTGGGCGATCTCTCAATTGCATGAGGCGGCGCCCATTCCGGTTGCGCAGCAATCAACAGATCCCAATGCCGATCTGGATCAGGCCTGGACCGCTGGTCTCGTTGCCACCGCAGCGGTGCACGTGAGAGCACACACCAAAAGTTGCCGGCACGCCCGCGCCAGCGTTCGGTGAACCTGGTTGCTGCCGACAAAGCAGAGCAGCGACGTCTTCCTGGTCCGATGGTATGCGCCCTGAACCGCCATGCCCCAGATCATCTCGGTAACGTGCGCGCGATATGGTTTGCCTGAGAATAGGACGCTAGGGTTGGCTTTGGCCGCAAGGCCGGACGGGCCCCGGAGTGTTCTTCTTAAAGCGGGGCCCAACCCTAGAACGCAAGGGTTGGGTAGCTCACTACCGGACCCGTCTCGACGGGACGTATCCGGCTCGTGGATTCTGCGAGATTTGTGGCCGCCAAACCTTCTCAAACCTTCGCTCATTTTACTTGAAGTCGCCGCACATGGCCTCTATGCGTGGTTCGGATGGCACGAGGCGAGAGTCCAGAGTTCGAAATGCGCAGCTTCCAAACGCAAACATCCGCGATGATATGGCTATCGCGGCTGGCGGGTATTACGGGCGTGAGCCTCATTATCGTTCTGTCTCTGGTCCCCGGCTCCTATCGTCCACACACCGGCGCTCCCAGCGGCTTTGAGCATTTTTTTGCTTATGGCCTGACGGCCGTGGCGTTGGTGCTGGGGTGGTGGTCATTGACGCAAAGCGTGCTCATCATCGTCGGGCTGTTTGTCTTGGCCTGCGGGCTTGAACTGGCGCAGCTTATCGTACCGGGTCGGAGTTCAGACTTGGGAACGGCGATCGTCAGTGGGCTTGCAGGCGTATGCGGCGTCTTGCTCGCGACGGGGCTTTGGCGATACCTGCCTTCCTCAAAATGCGGCGAACTGCGCTGATCAATGCCGCGCCCGTCCGGGAACAATCTGGCGATCGGCCAACGGCCCTGCTTCGCTGCCCGGTCGCAGCATGGACTGCGTGGGGGGCTCGTCACTGAGCCGCCGTCCTCTCGTACGCGGATGGCCGCTCAGCAGGAGAAGGTACGCGAGGGGGACGATGATCGCGGCTGCCACCGCCAATCCTATGAGAATGGATGAGAACGAAGGGGGATCCGCTTATGGTTGTAGACACTACGATGAATAATCCCGGTCGCTGGGGATCTGCGAAACGAACCCAAATAGCTCCTTCACCTGGGGGCTTAGCCTAGTCTTTCAGTTGGCTGTGGTCGCAACCATCTGGAGATCTCATTCACGCAATTTGCGAAATCTTCACCAAGTTTCAATACGCACGGGTTAGAAAGAGGCGGTCCATAGTCTGTTAGCGTCAGGATTGTAGCAATGGCATCGCTCGTCGGCGACGACGCGTCTCGTAATCAGTGGTTAAGAATCGGCAACCCGGTGTTTGCCCTCTCCCTGCTGGGCCTGGCGGCTGCGGCTCATTTGATGGATCCGCTCAAGGCTGTCCTTGTTCAGCGTTTGGCCTTTGCACTCGAACACCGCATTCCCCCGGCTAGCTTACCCTCGGATCAGTCTCTTGCCGGCATTATCGTTCTGGGTGGCTCGCACAAACGCGTAGAGGCCGCCCTCCAGCTGGCTGAGCGCTATCCGCAAGCATCCATCATTCTCAGCGGCCCTGGAACACGCGAGATTGCGCTCGCCCAGACTGCCGCCGTGACGGCCGGAAGATTGACCATCGACCGCCGGCCGAAGAACACTTACGAAAACGCGCTCTTCAGCAGCCATCTGGTGGGGCCGGAAGCCGGCCACTGGGTGGTCGTCACATCGGCGCTCCACATGCCGCGCGCTTTTGCGTCCTTTTCCGCTGTCGACTTCCCGGTTCTACCCTGGCCGGTCAAGGATACACCTGCAGCACCAGACAAGAAGAGTTCGGCGGTCTGGCACGAGGTCTTAGGCTTGCTTGGATATTGGGCCCTGGGCCGCACACACGCGCTCTATCCGGATCCGCCGGGCCAATATGACGAGCCCTCTTCCCTGGCGGTGAGCGGCGGCGCGCAGATCGCCCCATCATCTTAAGGTGTAGAAGCGTTTTCGATCGCTGCGGCCGGATCGGGTCCGATAGACAGAAGAGCCGTCTCGGTCACAACGCGTCAGCGGCACACATCTGCTCGGGCTCAGGTCTCGTCTCGGTCGCGAGGCAGACAAGATGATCGCCGTCACGGATGGCTGTGCCGAATTCGAGCCTCCCTTCAGTGATCAACCATGTCCTGAACCAAATCCACATCATCACCTTGAGCCACGAAGAATGCCTCAAGGTCATACTCACAATGCCAGGACGTGAACGAAGGGTGTATTGGATTTGAGTAGATTGGGGATTTCATCCCTCAAGAAACTTTTATGGCACGTTCGGTCTTCTTCCAGAGCTGCCTCAATCGCTGCATATGAAGCCAAGCAATCCTGGTGCCGTTTATCGAATTTTTCAGATACGCAGGATCGGTCACACTGGAAACGCTTGGCGTGGGGTCGCCATCACATCTCCGAGCACATTTTGCGACGCTCGGGTTCGCGTCGCAAAGGCGGCGAACCCGTCATCACGCCCCCAACGTTCTTGATGCCGCGAACGATCGCATCCGCCGCTTCTGCGGCTTCGCCGGCTGTCGAGAAAGGGCCGAAATATCGCTTGTAGGTTCCGCATATTGACTGAGCCAGAACGCGGATTTCGGTGGCGTCGTTGTCTACGACTTCCACGTTGATTGGGCTATCCACGAAAATTGCCATGGGCTACCCCGCCATTTCTTGAACACTCCCCGTGCCTATTAATTTGCAGCAAGGTATGCTTGCGAGCAATGGGTACTCCCCCAGCTGGTTAAGGTCCGCCACCCGGGCGCGAGGTGACGACCGGCATCGGACCGTGCGCCGGCCGCGCGTCCGCGACCGTGGGGTCGCCGCGAACGATCCAGGACGCATCCGCTTCACGCCGATGATCCTTCCACAGTACGCACGCCGCTCGCGGAGCCTGGGGGTTCTGATCCCCGTCCTCTGTTTGAAGGGCATTTCCAGCGACTTCGAGGAGGCGCTCGCGGCACTGCTCGGCAAGGACGCACCGGGACTGTCAGCGTTGACGATCTCCGTGTTGAAGGAGGTCCGGACCGACGAGCTCACGAGAAAGCGCAAAGCGCCCGTTCTCCTTCTTCAGCGCCTTCATGTCCGACAGCTGCGAGCGCGCCATGCGGCCAAACTTCTTGCGCCAGATGGAGTAGGTTCAGTCATTGTTTCCTGCCGCCCGGCAGGCCGTCGCAACATCGTTGCCCGACGCCAGACGGACCTCAATCTGGCGCAAAAGCTTATGAATATCCTCATCGCAATGACGCTTCTGGGCCCATTGTTCGCTCTTCTCAAAAATCGTTACATGATGGGCTGGCTTTAGTGGGCTGAAACAGGCAGCACTGAACAGCCGAGCGCCGTCCCTTCGGCCCCGAGGTGTTGGCACACGCTTTGGGCGGCATCTTTCGTCGCCGCCGGCCGTAATACCACGCGATGCCACGTCTCGTTATCGTGCGTGACAGATTCTACTTCCGCTGTCTTTGTGCCTAAAAGTGCGGGATGGCGTTTTCGAACCCGCGAATAGACTTCGAGCGCTGCAGCCGGATCTTTGACCAGGATGAGGACTGGAACAAAGAGCGCAGGGCTTGCCCCATCCTGGTCCCCTCCGGCCTTGCGGGATCTTTCGTTGCCACGCCCCGCGCCCTCCTCCTCGCTCTTGCTTGGACGGAGGCTTAGCCTTGGCTTGCGCGCCGGTGGCGGAATACGATTTGCCATCTGGACATCTGCCGCCCAACGGGCACCCGTGACTGTCAGGGCTTTGTCCCCCGTCGACGGCCGCAGCAAGTCTCGCGCGTCGGCTGGAGTTGCCTCAGAAACGACATCACCTTGGACTGGCGGTTGCGAGCTCAAATCCGCGCCTTGGTCGAGGACCTTGTTGGCCGGCTTGGGCGATACGTCTGGACCACTTGCGGAAGGCGCCTTATCGCTAATCCATTCCGCTTCGCCTTGAGTGCCCAGAATGTCATGTCGTCCTTCTTGCGCCGGACTACCTGCGACGCCGACGTTGCCTGTACTCTCAGGATCACTGCGCGACAGCGGTTGGCGGATTGGTGCCACGTCGACGACACGCTCATTAGGAATTGAAGGATTCGAAGCCGTGGGTACGTTGCTGGCTGGCGCTCGCCGGGCATGATCGGTGGCTGCCGCATCGCGCTGGCGGCTCTCAGACTCTGCGAGAGACAACCGCTCACCCGACCGTTTCTCGCGATCCGTCTGTCCAGGCATGAGTACGATGCCCGTAGCTGTGGCCAGGGACATGAAGACCGCGATGGTTGCAGCCATCCAGCTCCGAAATGCGCGCGCGGATCGAGGCTTCGGCTGAAGTCGCCCATCGTTGATGAGTACTGCGGTCTGCGGTGCCTGCTCCAGAGCAGGAATGGGGTCGAGGTCATTGGGACCAGAGGCCCGCCGCGCTTGCCGATGCAAACGTTGCGTCTGAGAGATGCGATCCGGCCGCGCAATCGGTCGAACCGGAAGATGAGCCTCAACAGCGGCCGCAGGGCGCTCTGTTCCTTGTTGAAAAGAACTCTCTGTATAGTCGGGATGCGGCACCCTATGGGGTGGCGCTGTTTGCTCGACCTGAAAGTGCGCCTGTTCAGCACCGATCGCGTATAAGACAGGGGCTCCCGCCGGTACTTCAGGGCGCGACCAAGCGACCCTCAAATGACTTGCTGATGGCGACCGAGGCGGAACGGCGTGGTCTTCGTCGGCGCCAAGCTTCAGCCTGACGAGCAGAGCCTCGTGCTCACGAAGCTTAGCCACGATCGCGTCAAGAGATTCACGCAGCGCCTTTTCATCGCTTGGACGAAGCGGCAATTCGTTCGCACGCTGGCCAGTCCCTGACGCTCCCCGAGCCTTCACAAAATCCCCACGTACGCAAAACAGAACCTAGCACACCAATAAAATATACGCTGTCGCAGCGGTTTCACCAATACGGGAAATGAATATGATTCAATTGGCTATTGCACGGCCTTTCAGCTGACAGTCTGGCGCTAGAGCTTTGTGGGCACGACGATAGATGGTGCGCACGGCCACCGTGCGTATGCATGGCCTTGACGAGGCCCACGCTTTCGCGCACTTGTGCAACTTTGTTGGCCCACGGAAGAGCCGGTCCGCCCGATCTTCCGATCTGACCGATTAGGGCTAGGTGACGTCATGATTTCTGGGATGAGGATTCGCCCGGCTTGCGAAGCTCGTGGGACCGCTTCGAGCACAGCGCGCACATAAAGCGGCAATCGCAGAGGTTTATATCATGCGCATACTTGTGACGGGTGGTGCAGGCTTTGTCGGCTCGGCGCTCTGCAGGCATCTGGTTGGAGAGAAAGGCATATCAGTGCTCAACGTCGACAAACTTGCCTATGCGACCAAACCAAGTTCACTCGAGCCTATCGCGAATAACCCCAACTATCGTTTCCTCAAAGCGGATATCTGCGAACGCGCAGTGATGGATCAGGCGCTCTTTCAATTCAGTCCCAATGCCATCATCCACCTCGCGGCCAGGAACAATCTCAACCGCTCTTTGGGCGGTGTCGACACGTTCATAAATGCCAATATCGTTGGTACATACACAGTTCTGGAAGCCGCTCGCGGATACTGGTCCGGTCTCGGCGGAGCTGCCAAAGATGCATTTCGATTCCTGCAGGCCTCAACTGATGAGGTTTACGGCTCGCTCGGCTGGGATGGCCTATTTACTGAACAGACCGCATACGAGCCGAGTACCCCCTACGCGGCAAGCAAGGCCGCGTCTGATCACCTCGTGATGGCGTGGCACCGCACTTACGGATTCCCAGCGCTCATTTCGAACTGTTGCAACAATTATGGTCCCTACCAGTTCCCTGCAGAGCCGCTGCCGTCAATGATCCTCAACGCGGTGGATGGTCGCCCGCTTACCATCCATGGAGATGGTTCTTACGCCCGCGACTGGCTCCATGTCGACGACCACGCCCGCGCATTGTTGACTATTCTTGAGAAGGGTCAGGTTGGCGAGAGGTACAATGTCGGCGGACGCAACGAGCACACCGACCTCGACCTGGCCATCCGCATCTGCGAGATCTTGAACATCCGCTACCCTGACAAGCCCTCGCACGGCCTACTCATCACGTCCGTCGAAGACCCACCCGGCAAGGACCAGCGCCGTGGCATCGACGCGACCAAGCTGGAGCATGAACTTCAATGGCGCGCGCAGGAGTCGTTCGAGAGCGGTCTTGAGGCGACCATCGACTGGTACCTGGCCAATCGGGACTGGTGGGAGCCTTTGAGACGCAATGCCCGTGACGGACGGCAGATCAGTCCCAAACATGATGAGGCATCCTCAAAGACCTCACGTTTTGAGGCGCCATGCAGCATGGACGCGTCGTGACTGCCAGAACGTTTAGGCCGGCATGAGAAGACATGGGAGCCCCAAGGGATCATCGCACTTGGGCAGCGGACGCCCGACATCGATCTGCTTCAATCGACCGATCCCTGTCGAGTCCTTATCCCGCCCGCGCAACCATATGGGCGTGCACGTGCAGCTTGACACTTTGATTGTTGAGCAGGTCCAACAGCACAACCAGTCGATCCTTTTCGCGCATCTCGATGATCTGGCCAATAAGGCCGTCGAGCGGGCCCGACTGCAAGACAACCTGCTGTCCGACAACAAACGGGGCGTCGGGTTTGCGGACGATGCCGTCAACTTCGCGGGACTTGAGGCCCTCGACGATGGCACCATCGAGCAGACTTGGCGTATCGCCATTGCGGACGACCGATCGCACTCCATAAGTCGATAGAATTTTTCGCCAGTGGAACTTCGCGGTCTCATATTCAACAAATACGTAGAGCGGAAAGAGAGGCCGGGGCGCATCATAGACGCGCCGCGCATGGCGAATTCGCTTGGCGACCATGGGGCAATAAACGGTGAAGCCCTGACGCTCAAGGTTGACCGTTGCAGACGCCTCGCGCCTGGGCTGGGTATTGATAACAAGCCACTGAGACGAGGATAATTCAAGTCGCTTCAACATCGCTTCGTACGCACCCTAGACTTCGCAACTTGATAATGCCGCCCCCCCCCTCTTCCGCGCGATGCATCTATCCCTGGCTGCAACGCTGCAGAC
Organism: Hyphomicrobiaceae bacterium; assembly: GCA_020442165.1. Taxonomy (GTDB): domain Bacteria; phylum Pseudomonadota; class Alphaproteobacteria; order Rhizobiales; family Hyphomicrobiaceae; genus JAEUMD01. Next base: position 12,653 of record JAGRKV010000030.1, read on the forward strand.
GACTTATCAGTTCGGCACTTTGTCAATCCTTTTGCTGCTGACTTCTTACCCTGTCAAGTGATCCGGACGCGTCCTGAGTTGCGACAGCGCAACTGCGGCACTTTGCGTCCCCCTGCATGGGCTGCGCCATCGGCATTTGGAGCACGTTCGCCCCATTGGACATCCGCCTGACTTGGAGGCCGGACGTCGCTTCTGACTGAAACCAGGTTGGCGCATCAATAGAGGCCCTCACATGCAGACCCTCTGGCCTCAATCGGTATGCGCCTGACGAAGCCACAAGCCCATACCGTTCATTCCCCCTTGCGGTCTTTCGGAGCCACTGGCGGGCCTCATTGAGGTCGCGCGTTAGCCAGATCGGATAGCGGCCAGCGATACTGGCATACGCTTTCCGAGCCTGGTCCGCGCGGCCTTCAACAACATGATCGACAAAGTCGGAAAGTGCTTCGGCTCGAAAAGAACGCATTGAGATGCCGAGATGCAGTGCACTACGCAACGTAGTGTTCTGACGGTCCCTTATCTTCAGAGTTGGTACGTCCACAGCTTCCTCAAGTCGGTCAGAGATGTAGACGTCCCAGTTTCCATACTTGGTATCGAGTGCCTGCAGCCACTCACTGAGCCCGGCCTCGCCAGTGTTGATCTCCTGCCCTCCACCAACCAAACAAACGATCACACACCAATCCTGGTGGCGATCCATTACGCTGATGAGGAATTCAGGCTCCGACATGTCAAAGTCGGCGTGACCGCGCTTGGTTTGCATGAACTTGCTAGCCTGGTCTCTCGTCCATGCGCGCTGCGCCTCATCAAAGACTACGACCCTTTCGTAGGGAGGAGCCAGGCTCTCGAGCGCTTCGTCACGGAAATGGTGGATGTTCTGAATGAAGCTTGCGACCTTCCTGGCTGCCGCGCTCTTCGATGTCGCCTCACGCTGTGCTTGGTCTCGAGCCAGCGCTTCGCGAAGGACTGTTACGAGCGGTCCGTTTCCGGACAGAAACACGGCATGTTCGTCAGAATGTTCCTTCGCGCGCTTTGTGGCGATGTTCAATCCGGCAAGTGTCTTGCCTGCACCCGGGACACCTGTGACGAAGCAGATCGATTTTCGTCCAGCGCTCTTCGAGTGTTCGATGATCGAAGATATGCAGTCTGTGGTCGCGCCCAAGTTCAGCGCACCAGCATCGGACCGGGCGATCTCCTTGACGTCATGGTCCTGATAGAGAGCTTGCGCAGCCTCTACGATAGTCGGTGTCGGTTGATAGCCTGAGTTCAACCAGTCCAGTATTTCAATCGTGGGCGCCTTTCGGCTTGCCGAACATAGTCTGACAAGGTTGGGCAGATTGTCGACATACGCTCGAACCGGCTCGGCGACGCCGTCCGCCGCCCAGGAGAAGTCGGTGACACCGAGGGGTTGTGCCACCGTGGCAATGACCACAGGCACGTTCGGCACACCATGGCTGCCGCGGTGGAAGTTTTTGAGATCCAGCGCGTAGTCGTGAACTTGCTCGATGGCGGAGCGATCGAACGATGTAGCGCCTACTTTGAACTCAAGAACGAAGACGATGCCACCAACGACCAGAACGACATCGGCACGTTTGCCCATGCGTGGAATACTGAACTCAACGAAAATGTGCCCATCATAGAGCCGCGCCAGTGCGGTTTGCAGCAGGCGAATCTGAGATAGCCATGCGCCCTTTTGTTGATGTTCAAGCGCAAAACCGTGCTGCTGCGCGAGGGTGCCAAGAATAGCGTTCACATCGGCTGCAACGAAATTACCGATCGAGCTTTGATAATACGCGAGTTGAATGGCTCCCCCCCTTACCTGCAGGCCAGCTCCTAATTCACGAAATCGCGCTCGACGCAACGAATCGCCTCAATCAGCCCCCAGGAGATGTTAAACGATCGCCAACGCTAGTCGAACGGTTCGGGGTCACTTGGCGGCATATCCTTCGGCGAGTATCGAGCCACCCACTCCTCGGGGGTCAGCTCTTCAGGCACGACAAGATAACCGACCGAGTGTTGCGTCCTCTCCTGTTGAGTGTACCGCTCGCTGAATCGCAAGTAGAGCGCCGAGGCGCCGGACTTGCCAGCTGCGGCCAGCTGCTTGAGGGTCATAATGATGACCTCAAGCGTCGTGAAACGTACGCGTGCGCCCTTAGGCTGGCCCGAGAGGCGATGCATTTCGCCGAGCACGCGGCCAGCGATGTGAGCTCGGCTTCGTGACTTCGGCGGCCGTCCGAGCGGATTGCCGGACTGCCCCTTCTTGAACTGCGATGCCTTCGGCGGCCGGCCATAACCGACCCGCTCGTCGTGCGGATCTTCAGTCTTTTCGACCATTGAAACACCTCTTCAGCCTTTGGATGCCGAGCGCCTTGTAGACAAGCATCATGGTTGGGATGATCGACACCCGCTTTCCATCAGGATTGTTTGGCACGGCGAAGACCTCTTGCTGGATCTCTTCGGGAAGTTCCTTCGGCACTACGAAGACGCCGCCCGAGACTGGTGGCCGCGGCTCCGCGATGATTTTGTGCTTCTCGGCCTCGCCGAGCAGAAGCTTCATCGAGGCGATGCACTTTTCGATCAGCGACTTCCGGACATGCTGGCGCAGCATCGCCTCATAGGGATCGATAGCTTTGGTGTCGCCGTCACGCTTGATGCGAACAGGTGCGTTGAGCGCTGCAGTGAGATCGATCTGATCACTGCGTCGTCGAGTCGACTTTCGCGCCCGCCTGTCCTTCGCTTCGTCAGTCTTGCTCATGCCGCGGACTCCTCACGCGTTGTTGGACACGCTTCGACATGCCGCTCACGGGCGACATCAGCAAAGGTCTGGCCGGTCGCCACCAGGACGGGCACGATCTTCGCAATCTGGGTCAGGCGTTTCAGGATGACGTCACAGTAGAGCGGATCGAGCTCGATGCCGTAGCCGCGGCGCCCGGTCTTATGGGCAGCGACCAGCGTCGTTCCAGAGCCGGCGAAGGCGTCGAGGACGATGGACCGGCGGGTCGAGCAATCGAGGATCGCGTCGGCGACAAGGGCAACGGGCTTCACGGTAGGATGCGAGGCGAGGTCTTCGTCGCGCGTCGCACCGAAGGCGTTGGCGCCAGCATAGGTCCACACGTTTGTGCGGTATCGGCCGTGCTTGCCCAGCTCGACATTGTTCATGTGCGGCGCCTTCCCGGCCTTGAACACGAAGACCAGCTCGTGCTGGGAGCGATAGAGGCTTCCCATGCCGCCGTTGGTCTTCGCCCAGACACAGAGGTTCTTGAAGTCGGCGTAGCGGCCGCAAGCAGCCGTAATCACTTCGCCTATGTGCCGCCAGTCCATGCAGATGAAGTGAATTGCGCCGTCGACGGACACTTCGATCAAGTTGTCGAAAACATTGGCGAGGAAGGCCGTGAACTCGGCTTCGGTCATCTCGCCGGAAGCCATGGCAAACTCGCGATGTTTGACCGCGCCGAGCCCTGAAACATGGCCCTCGATCGGAACGTTGTAGGGAGGGTCGGTGAAAACCAACTGTGCCGTCTCGCCTGCCAGCAAGCACTGGTAAGTTTCCGGCGCGGTCGAGTCCCCGCAAATCAGCCGATGCGGACCGATCTGCCAGATGTCGCCCAGGCGCGTGACTGGCGGGCCCTCGACCAGAGGCACCTCGTCGGCCGGATCAGCCTTTGCCGGCTTTGCGTTGAGCTCGTCGATCAACACATCGATTTCGGGCAACTCAAACCCGGTTGCCGAGATGTCGAAGTCGAGCTCCAAATCCATCAGATTCTGAAGCTCGATCGCGAGGATCTCGCGATCCCAGCCGGCCTTCTCGGCGAGCTTGTTGTCCGCGAGGATGTAGGCGCGCTTCTGCGCCTCAGTCAGATGCTCAAGTCGAATGGTCGGTACGGTCGGAACGCCGAGGAGCTTGGCGGCTTCGACGCGCCCGTGGCCGGCGACGATGCCATCAGCCTTATCGATCAGGACGGGGTTGTTGAAGCCGAACGCCTTGATGCTCGACGCGATTTCGGCGATCTGCTTGGGACTGTGGGTGCGAGCGTTTCGACCGTAGGGTTTGAGCTCGCTGGGAGAGCGATGGTCGATACTCAGTCTGGTCATGGCGACCTCTCCATTTGAGAGGTGCCGCCTCAGTCATCGAACGGATGGAACCGGACGCGATCGGGCGACACCTCGTTGACACAAGGTTGTCGCCATCGAACCGCTTCTTCCTCTTGGTCCCAGCTGTAGGGTCGTACTCTCCATTCGAGTACGGTGGTCCATACCGCCATAGGGGCATCGCAGGTTCTCAACGCTCGATTGGCATCACGATAATGCCGCACCGTCGAGCTCACACGTGTGGAGCGTTGGCTCCTCAAAATATGACCGGTTTACCGTGGGATATCAAGACCGTGGCCCCTACGCTGCCGCTGCAGCGCAGAGTTTGGTAAATGTGGCTCCGTGCCTATCCCTGATACGTACGCGGTGGTCCCTGCTCAGGCTGCAACTCGCCCTGTTCAGCCCGCAAAATTCCCTGATATTGTCGCGGGGTTCTGGTGGGTTAAACCACTGTAGTTACGCACTAAATCGGCATTCTTGGCCGATTTTCAAGCCCAGAAATCGCGAAAATACCCTGTTCTTGAGACCCGTTCGCGCCAGACTGCCAGCACAGCCAGCGACTAACTCATTGATATCACTGCATATTATGCGTTTTCCGCGGGTGGAAATTTAGCGTGTTTTCCGCGCCTTGTCGACGTTGGTTTTCCGATCCCGCAGGCCGCGCCTGTCTCTCGACGACGATCCTTGTCCTGTAGGCCGTTTTATCTCTGAGGGCCGTTTTCGGCCGGTCAGACTCGCATCGTTTTCGGGGCGTTGCTCGGTCCTACCGCGCCTCGAAACCTAGGACTGTTCGCTGGAGCTGCCAGTCGTGCGGCAGGTCTTTGCATAGGGTGAGAAGATCGGCCGGCGTCAGCCCCTCCACGGGGCGCCCGAGGACGAGGGCGCGGATGATATCCGGCGCGAGATGGGTCAGCCGCATGTGCGCCGACAGGATGCCCCGATTGCTGCCGAGCCGCTGCGCCATGGCGTCGATCGTCTCGTCGCGACCCGACAGCAGTGCCTCGCGAGTCGCGTACGCATCGCGCAGCAGGGCGACCATCTGCCCGTCGGGGTTCTCGGCCACGCCGCCCCCGACAACCAGTCGGATTCCTTTCCCGGCTCGGCGCAGTTTGGCGTCGATGGTCAACTCGATCGCACCGGGCTGGCGAGCCTCAGGAATATTGCACGTGTCGCCCAGCAGAATGGCCGCGATCTGCATCGGCTTGAGAGACGCAACGACCATTTCGTCGTCCACGGTGATGGTCTCGACGACCGTGCGGACCAGTTCCCGGAGCTTGATCGGCGGCATGCTCGACCAGCCGTCGATGAGCTCGCCCGCCTTTGCCATGGCGGACCGGACGGCCGAAGCGTCGAGGTTGAAACAGGACAGCACTTCACCGAGGTGACTTGCGGACGCAAAGAATGCGCGAAGCCGATCGAGGACCAGCATCTCGACATCGCCGGCGGGAATGCGCCAGCCCTTGGCATGTTCGGACCGCGCGCCGGATATGAGTTGCGTCGAGACGTAATACCTGTAGCGGCGGCCCTTCTTCACCGCATGCGTCGGCGTCATTCGCTGTCCATCGCCATCCACGATCAACCCGGTGAGCAGGCTCGGCGCCTCGGCGGATTCACCGAGCGTTCGAGCCTGCCGGTTGCTTGCCAACTTCTCTTGGACCAGCTGCCAGAGTCGAGCATCGACGATCGCGTCGTGCTGACCGGGATAGACCT
>JAGRKV010000031.1 GCA_020442165.1 Hyphomicrobiaceae bacterium
ACTTGACCATGTCCACGCCCTTGGCGTCGCACTTGCTTTCGATCTGGCTGGCCTGATTGGGACGGATGCAACCCTCTTTCTGCTCGCGGTCAGGCTGTTTCTGCGATTCGCTGCGAGCGGCCGGCTGGCGGGGCGCGGCCTTTCCGGTCGCCGGCTTCCCTGTGGCCGGCTTGGACCTTGCCGGGCTGCCCTCGCTGTACTCGCCCATGATCTCGTCGCGTACCTCGGGCGGCATGTCTTCGAGATCCTGGGCAAACAGGTCGCTCGCCGCGGTAGCGGTCAGCACTGCCGCCACGAGGGCGCGCTTTGCCGCCATCTTCAGGACCGTGTTGGCGAGGTCTGCCGGCTCCTGTCGCACCTGTTGCTGTATGTAGTGACCACCACCCTTCTTGCGGCCATACTTGATGCGGCGACGGGTTTCGTCGGTAGCCTCGAATTCCTCTTTGCATACTGCTGACCGCCACTTGTACTTCTGCTCGTCGGTGGATGCCTCTCCCAAGCCTGACCCGACGAATACGCCAGTCGGGGAGGTGAGTCGGCAGATAACGCGGTACCGCGAAACATCATCAGTGGACAGGTCTTCCACGTGATAGTCCGGGGCGAGCCTGAACGTGGCTGCAATCTTTTCTGCGCCGGGCTTCAGTAGCGACTGCTGATCGGTGCCAGGAATCTTTCCGTAGTGCGCGCCTTCCTTCATGACCTCCTGCATCACTGTCTGAATGGTCTGAATCTGGCGCTTGATATCGGCAACCGTCAGCGGCTTCGGCTCGACGAACTGCTGCATCGCCTGCGCGTTTTGCACAGGCTGGAGTTGACCGGTGGTCATTGGGTGTTCCCCTTTTTCGGATGGCACATGAAACGCCTGACGATCAGGCCGAGGACTGCGGCAACGAATGCCGCCAATGGGATTGCCAGCGCGCTCATCGCGAGCGCCACCAGCTGATGATCTTCTCGCCGACAGCGGCCACGAACAGGGCCATCAGCACTGGAAGCGCGTACCCGAAGATCAGCGCTATCCAGCGCTCTGCATAGGTGAGATCGACTTCAGACATGCGCGCCCTCAGCATTGCGTGAAACACAACGCAAAGATATGAAGCACGCAACGTTGCGTCAAGAGCAACGCCACAAAAAAATTTTGGGCAATAAAAAACCCGTCAATGACGGGCTTGTGGTGGAAGGCTTTGGGGTCTCAGTCGCGTCGTCGCGGATGTCTCCGCTCGACCATCACGCCGACTATTTCCCCGGGGTTTTTCGTATCGATCTTCACGGTAGGCCAGTCATCGTTTAATGGCTCAAGATCGATGCTGCCGTCTGAACGCGGCTTGTAGACTCGGAATATTGCCTCCTTCTGGTTCTTCAGTTTGGCGATTACGTGGTCCCCAGGCTCAGGGTCGGTCGACATCGAAATCACTGCTTGATCGCCGGCTTGATAATCCGGCGCCATCGACCGTGCGGCTGCACCACGTAGCTCAAGAACGAAATCACCCTGTAGGCCTGCCGCGCTACCACTGACGACAGGAACGTTCAATTGCTCCGACACATCCATTGTTGTTGTACCTTTCTTTTTCATCAGGTCGCGTAGCGTGCCGATGTGCCCGATACGGACAACGGGTAGCAGCGCGCTGCCTTCTGATTCTATCGGCAGAATTGCGCCCTCAGCAACAGCCAAAAGACGGTACATCGGAACCCCGAGTCTTTTTGCAATCCTGGTTAAGGTATCCATCGCTACACCCTGCAGGCCGCGCTCGATCCTGGACATGTTCCCTTGGTTGATTTCGACGTCGACCGCGAACTCGTTCAACCCGAAGCCTTTTTCTTCTCGCAACCTTCGGATCTCTTTTCCCATTCGCTGACGCTGAATGGACAATTCCTTTGTCTCTTTGGAGTTTGTTGTCATCGCTCTTACCCGGTAGTTCTTTTTTAAAAACTTCTATGGACAGTCGCCTCTTGACTATTGCGCGGCATGCAATAGCATTGCGTTATGCGCATCGATCGCGCATCACTCCTGATCGAGGTTAAGTTAATGTCCATGACACCCTTGCGGTATTACCGCGAGCACGTTGCGAAAATCTCCCAGTCACAGCTGGCCAAAGCCGTCGGCGTGAACAAGTCCACGATCTCCAGGATCGAGACTGGTGACACCAATGGGCAATACCGCACCAAGCCCGAGATCGCAGATGCGATCGAGTCACACTTCAAAGGCGGCATCACCCGCGATCAGATTCTCTTTCCGACTGATTACCGGCCCGATGGGACTCCCGCAAAACGCGCCAAATCGCGCAAGGTGAATGGTAGCCGAGTTTCTTAACCCGCAACACTCGTTGCGCGGGAATTATTTTCATGTCAGGGAAAGCTGAGCCAGATCAAGATTCTCCGCTCCCCGTATGGAACGCCTGGGCCGCGGCCGGCGATACCTTCGAGGAGCGCAAGCGCCGGCTGGAGTTGGCACCCCAGCATCTTCGTGAGCAGGTCGAGATCCACCTGAGAACCGTCGCCCAACTGCGCAAGCGGAATCAGGGGATGGTGCGGAGGGCCAAAGAAGCATGGCGCGGATAAGAACCATCAAGCCGGAGTTTTTCATGAACGAAGAATTGGCGCGCCACTGCTCGCACGCCGCGCGGCTGCTGGCGATCGGGTTGCTGCAGTTGGCCGACTGCCAGGGCCGCATGCGCTGGATACCGGCTGTTGTGGGTGCCCACGTTTTCCCCTGGGAAACAATCGATCTTTCCCCTCTGCTTCACGAGTTGTGCACCGTTGATTACCTGAGAATCTATCGTGTCAGAGGGCGTGAATACGCCTGGATTCCCGGGTTCAACAAGCACCAACGACTCACAGGCAAAGAGGCCGCTGCAAAAAGCCAGTTCCCAAGCTGGGATGAGAGAGAAGAAGAAGAAAAACAACCACCTGCGAAAGTGCAGCAAGAGGGAAGCGCTGGGTCGTTCCCGGGGAAGCACCCGGATGCCCAGGAACAGGGAACAGGGAACAGGGAACAGGGAAAGATAAATTCTATTGTCGAGACGTCGTCTCTCGGTCGGGCCAAGCCCGACGACAGTGATGCGCGCTCGGTCATCGAGTACCTGAACGAGAAGGCAGGAAGACGCTACGAACCAGTCGAGGCGAACCTGAAGCTCATCCGGGCCCGGCTGAAGGAGAAGGGTCGGACCATCGACCAGCTGAAGGCTGTCGTCGATCGGAAGGTCGAGGAGTGGCGCGGCACGAAGTTCGAGAAGTACCTGCGGCCGGCGACCCTGTTCAGCGCCGAGAAGTTCGGCCAGTACGTCGGCGAACTTGGAACCGCCATCCACAAGCCCGACGAGAAGAAGGCGCTCCCCGAGTGGGCGCGGCTCCCGTTCGATGACGACAAGCTGTGGGGTCATGCCAAGACACACGGTTTCTCGAATCCAGGGACCATGAATTACACCCAGTACCGTCAACGGCTGCGATCCGAGATCGAGGCGCGACTGTCGAAGGATGATGGCCAATGAGCGTCATCGCCTGGGATGGAAAGGTGGTCGCGTCCGATCGTCAGTCGACAGCGGGCGGCATGGCTGTCATGGCGAAAAAGATATGGCGGCTGGATTCAGGTGGCGTGATCGCTATCGCTGGCCACCTTGAGCGCGGTCTGTTGCGTGTTCGGTGGTACCGGGCCGGCGCGAAGCCCGCGCTGTGGCCGAGGTTCGAGGGTGAGACCGAGTTGACCATGGTCGTGTTCGAGAGGGGTCGCGTCTACGAGTTCGAGGAAGAGCCTGTCGCGATCCAGGTGCTGGCGAAGAAGATGGCATGGGGCAGCGGTACGGACTTCGCGATGGGCGCCATGGAGGCCGGTGCTGATGCTGCCAAGGCTGTGAGGATCGCGAGCAAGTACGACATCTATTCCGGGCTCGGCGTCAACGTGTTGAAGCTGCCCGATTGAGGAAATACCAACCCAAGAGAGAAGGGGCGCAGAAAGCTGGCTGGTTTGAGGTGATCGGTGATTGACCGCGGTAGCCGATTGGATCCGCCCACCGCGGCGCCAGCAGCCCCAGATGATTAGGCCCAGGCGAGACGGCTCCAGCCTGGGGGAAGGAAAGGAGGCGCGCTGCCGAACAATGAGGCGCGCCATAGCAACAACCCAATTGGAGGTTACTTGTGACTGAGGGAATCAAACCCACCGTTGGCCGGGTCGTCTACTACACGCCGGCATCCGATGATCCGAACTATGCCCATGCGCCACTGGCGGCCATCATCGCCCAGGTGTTCACGTCGACGTGCGTGAATCTGGCGATCTTCGATGCGCACGGAAGGCCCTATGAGCAGCCGCCGACGTCCATCCGGCTGGTGCAGCCGTTCGAGGAGACGCCCGAAGACGGGCCCTTCTGCGAATGGATGCCGTATCAGGTCAAGAAGCCGACCGGTAGCGAGTCTGGCGAGGTCGCAGCAGGTACCGAAACGATCGGCGAGGCGGCAGCCGTCGCGCCGTGATTTGAATTGGAGTGGGAGTTCGCGACCTGATTGAACGGGTGACCCAATAATTGGGGCAACGGTGACGGAATTAATGATCGTGGCGGAATATCGACCACGAGTTCAAATTCGGCAGCGCCGGAAATACCGCAGAGAAGTGTGCGCGATGACAGCCGGGAAAGTACCGGCAACGAACGCCTTGAGCGCCTTGTTAGGCGCAAGGATTTTGAATGAGTAAAGCAAAACATAGCCTTGAGCATGGCGCAGAATTTCCATACGACGCGTCCGACGACTGGTGGGCTGGTGATGGAAGTAACCCGCCAGCGGCTAAAGATTGGGCGCACTCAGCAGCGCGCGGAGTATTAGCCGATCTAAACGATCGAAGCGGAATTAAGAGTGTCCTGGAAGACATCGAAGAATGTGTGCGCGTAGAACTGGTTGAGACCTTGGCGGAAATCATTCGGGCTGCGGCCGCCTAACGCCCAGGTAAGCGGACCCGGCGATAGCCGGGGTCCGAGTGAGTGAAACGAACGGGTTGACCGCCTTGTTATCTGGAATTTTCAATGAAAATAGAGACGATGATTGATATCTGCCAACCCATTGAAGTGGAAGTTTCAGCGGACGACATGATCGCCGCCATTCTCGATGATCCGGATGCCTTCGGCGGAGTGCTACGGACATTGAATAATGTTGCTGGAGCGCTGCGCGCAATCCCCGACTACATGATTGACGCGATGAGCGATGGCCAGCGCGAGACGGTTGCTGGCTTTCTCGCTGAGCAGGGAAAGCGGTATTCCAGATAACGCTGATATTCAGCGGCCCAATCACTGAGGCCAGATCAATGCGCGGACTCTCAGGGTCCGCTGGAATGCCTTGTTAGGCGCGGGAGATAAACAATGACACACGAGACCGAAAGCGTGCTGCAGCAAGTAGCGGCCGAGCGAGACCGCCAGGATCAGAAGTGGGGCGGACCAGCACACGACGACAGGCATACCACGGCTGATATGGTGCAGCTTATCGAGGATTACGCGGGCTGGGCGCGGACAATGGCCGGCATGCAAAGCTTCGACAAGGCAAAGCGAAGGCTGGTGCAGGTCGCTGCACTGGCTGTAGCAGCAGCAGAGATTATTGAGCGTGCGGAAAAACGCAATTTGTTGCCGTCGCGTAGCGCCTAACAGGTATTACACAGCCACTTGTTGGCTGCTATCGCAGGAGCACTGCAACATTGCGCAAGCGCGAGTACATCATTGCCGACCCAGCCAAACGCAAGAACGTGATGAAGGCGCTACTGCATGATGTTGGTCAGCTGCCTGACAACAAGCCTTGGGTGGTCACGATCAAGAGGCTTGAAACGCCCATCAGCGATGGACAGCGAAAGCTATGGTGGGTGTGGATGCAAATCCTCGGCGACGACATGGGCGACACCAAGGAAGGTGTGTACGAGACGATCAAGCATGACCTCGTATCCTGGATGCAGGGGCGAGGGATCAGCGATCTGAGCAATGAGGAAATGCACGCGCTCATGGAGGAGGTGCAGATGGCCGCTTCGAGTCTTGGTTGGCACCTACCGAGTTCGATGGATGACTACTACCTGGGCATCGAGTCGATGCAAGCTGAGCGAGGAAAGAATTTTTAACCGTTGCGCTTGACGCAACGCATTGCGCTGTCCACAATACTCTCAACGGGCCCGTCTCAGCCCGGATTCAGAGGACAGCACAATGCACGTTAGTGAAATTTTCGAGAATCCGACCGCATTCCTGCGGCGACACTACAGCCCAGAAACGCCAGGAGGCTTTGACGTCAGTGACGTATGGCCGAATGGCGACGGCACGACAGAGTTCTGCATCCGTGACGAAAACGGTGACGTGTACGACACGGCGGTTGTCGACTTCGATATCGAAGTAGGCCCAGCGCCTTACCGCTTGGATGTTCCCGGTAACTACGAGAACTGGGGGCAATCATGAACGGCCGATTCAATTTCCCGACGCGCATTCTCCAGGACGCGCTCCACGAGATTCACACCGACGAAGCCACCAAATGGCTGATGCGTCGCTACTACCGAAACGATGACATCGCGCGGATTGACGCGCTGCTACGCATGGTCTCGTACAGCATGCGCGAGGCCGAGCAGATCGAGGAAGCGGCCAAGCGCGAGAATCTGCGCCTCCGCCTCGTCGCTGCATCCCAGAAGGGTCTCGTTCCGGTCGATGTCTGGCAGATGGACTGCGACTACGCAACAGGCTCTCACTTGGTTTGGATTGAGCCGACCTTGGAAGCGTGGAAAGCGCTCTGGGATGGCGTGTACGAACACGCCGAGGGTCCAGTCCGCATCGAGATCATTCCCCTGGAAGATTGGCCGAGCTACGAACCGCAGGCGACGCGCGACCTCGCGCTGGAAGCGTTCGAGAACGGACACCCGCATTACATCGGAGGTTTCTGATGACCATGTGGCACTCCGATCTGATCGAGGTGGACGGCAAAGGCAGTCGCTTCGAGATCCGCAACGCCTTGTACGGCATGCCTCTGGCCGAGGTTGTCGTCACCCCAGGTATCGACACCTCGCTTGTCGCGAAGATGGCGGCAGCTGATGACCTGCTTGAGGCATGCGTTCTGGCTGATCGCTATGTCCTGCTGATGCTGGAATCGTTGGGTGAAAGCGGTAGCGCAGCAGATGCCGGTCAGGAGATTGAGCTTCATCACAAACTGATGGATGCCATTAGAAAGGCAGGGGGTGCGTCATGACCGATCTCACAACGAAAGGACCATGGGTCTCCGACCAGTACGGCCGCATCTACGGTGCGCCGGACGATCGCAGCAAGCATTCCAACGGCCGGACGTTCCTGGCCCAGGTCGTCGACGTGGCCGGCAAGCACTCGCCGCACCTCGATAACGGGGTGATCGACGGCGAAGGCATGGCCAACGCTCGTGTGATGGCAGCGGCCTGGAAGCTGTACCGCGCGGCGAAGATGGCACTACCGCATATCCAGGTCGACTACGACAGCGCGCGGAGTGATCCGTTCGGGTCGTTCGACGACATCAACGCACTGCGCGCGCTCGAAGAAGCGATCGCAGATGCCGAAGGGGGTGGGGTGTGAGCGGACCAAAGCGACAACTGCAATGCGCCGTCTGCGGCAGCGACGCCGGGCGCTGGCACCAGCACTGGAACCGGGATACCGGATTCGGAATCTGCAGACTCTGCACTGACTGGATCCTCCATCAGCGACGCATGGACCCCACGGAGTTCCGACGCACCTACGGCGTCGCCGGGGTGAACTACGAGCCGAAGATGGTCAGGCACATGGGTCGCGACTTCATCGTGCTCGCCGAATTCCCGGAGACGGAAGACGCCAAGGCGAATGCCTACATGGATCGATACCCGGGCGCCGCGGTGCTCGGCATCTGGGACGGCAATGTGATCCTGGCCGACGTCAATGACCTTGGGCAGCCGGCGAAGGAGGGGGGTAATGGTTGAACTGCTGCTTGTCGATCTGATCCTGGCCGGCCTGATTGCTGCGGCCTGCCGCTGGGGGAAGCTCGCATGACGATGTTCATCAAGAGACGAGACGTCGAGGCGTTCATCGCGTTCCTTGGCACGCAAGACGATCTGGTGCTGCGCAAACCGCAGGGTCGCGAGGTGGTCAGGGCGGATGTCGGCGACAAGGATCGGCAGATCCTGCGAAAGCCGCGCAAGAGCGAGAACAAGGACCGCTACTACATGAGCGATTGGCTCGGCTGCTTCGCGTACCGCTTTTACAGTCAACGGAAAAGGGAGAAACAGGGCAATGAAACTGGCAATCGGGGTGATCGTGCTGGTGCTGCTTGCCATCGTGGCAACAGGCGCGGTGCACATGGGGATCTGGGGGTGACGTGTCATGAGTAAGTGGGATACCCAGGCGGATCGCGTGGCGAAGGAGATCAGTCGGCTGCGCGAATTCGAGGAAGCTGAGGGAGCGCTGTGGTTGAGCATCACGAACCAAGAGCGCTACGTCATCCGGCAGCTGGAAACGCTGCACTTCCTGTACGTCGGGGAGCAGCAAACGTGAGCGATATCGATCCGCATGGCCAAACGATCGACTACGGCAAGCACCGCGGCGAACTGTTCACGCGGCTCCCGGTGTCGTACCTGCGCTGGATGATCAACGAGAAGGCGCCGCAGTGGGAGATTGCCAAGGCTGAGTTCGAGCGCCGCGGCGACACCATGCCGAAGGTCGAGATATCCGGGCACGCGATAGACCGAGCAAGCCTGCGCGTCAGGAAGATTTGGCACGAGACGCGCGGGGAGGACGAGGGGCTCTACTCGTGGCTGCAGCGCATGACGCTCGAAGCGATCGAGCACGGCGAGCGCCTCGAATGCGGAAAGATTAAGTACCAGGGCATGAAGCTGGCGATCGGCGAGGGCGCGGAGTTCCCGACGCTGAAGACGGTGATGAGGATCGGCGGACGTGGCGGAAAAGCGAAAGCCTGACCCGCTGAAGCAGGCCGAAGGGCTCGCGCTCAAGGCGCGAATCAAGAAGATGGCCAAGCGCTGGGGATATGCGCCTGATGAATTGCGCGAAGCCCAGGCGCTGGCCGAGCAAGACCCGGAAGGGTGGACGAGGTTGGTGGAATATGACGAACGAAACTGAAGGCGGAAGCGTCCGCGCCTGCATCAACTGCGGGTTCTACAGCAAGAAAGGCGTAACCGCATTTGCGACTGAGTACGGTCTGTGCAGGAAAAACCCGCCGAATTCGGAAGGGCAGCAGCCTCGGGTTGCCGAGGACGATTGGTGCGGGGAGTTCGAGCCGACGTACAACCAATCGGTGAAGATCAGCCTTTCATCGATCGAAGGCGGTGAAATCCTGAAACAGATTGTGGAGGACTGGTCATGAGCGACTATGAGCCGAGCAAGCACATTCTCAAGGTGGCCGCCGAGGGCCGGCTGTGGGAGTGCAAGGGCCTTCCCGAGTTGGTTCGAGCGGCCAACGAAGCAGGGATCTCGGTGAAGATCGACCTGGGCGACGGCGACAGTCAGTGGGAAACCGTCACTGCAGACAGTGTCGTGATGGCCGTCAACGAGGTGGATGAGGCAAACCTGAGTTTCCACAACCCCGAGAAAAACAGCTACGGCGGCATGCTTGTGATTCCGTCGAATGGGGATGACTGGTGCTGCGACTACCATGCAGCTGGCTGGCTGCAGCGGTTGGTCGAGGAGCACACGCCATGAGCGAGTACGACGATCTGCCGTCCTGCCCGTTCTGCGGTGGTGACGATCTCGTCATCCAGGACACCTATGCCGACGAGTGGGAAGGCGAAGCGGTCGAGTGTCGAGCTTGCCATGCGTCCGCGCCGATCGAGGCGTGGCGCGTTCGGGCCGCTCCGGTATGGAATGGGCGCGCTGATGGGGCGGTCGAATGAGCGTGATCGATGAGGTTCGCGCCTTCAAGGCGTGGTACGACGACGTCTGGCGCGGCGATGACCCGGACAAGCCGATCCCCGAGAGCCCGTTGGACGATGGCTACGCCGAGTACCTCGAAGGCTACAACGCCGGCCTCGGCGCCTGGATGGAGCGCGCGACCGGTAAGAAGGTCGTGCCGAGTACCGTCAAGTCGGTTGCGAGGATGGCTACTGCTGTACTGGAGAGGGCAAAAAGAAATGGCCATGGGTGATCATCACAGCGCCAGGATGTTGAAGGACGAGTGGCTGACACCTCCTGAGATTCTCGGTGCGCTCGGCCAGTTCGATCTTGATCCTTGCGCTCCCGTGTCGCGGCCATGGGATACCGCTGAGCGTCACTACACGATGCTCGACGACGGATTGAAGCAAGACTGGCGTGGGCGCGTATGGTGCAACCCGCCGTATGGCCGTGACACCGAAAGGTGGCTATCTCGGCTGGCAGATCATGGCAACGGGATTGCGCTGATCTTCGCCAGGACGGAAACGAAGATGTTCTTTTCGCAGGTATGGCCAAAGGCCCATGGTGTGCTATTCGTCGAAGGGAGACTGCATTTCCATCATGTGGATGGCACCAGGGCAGCCGCAAACTCAGGGGCCCCTTCAGTGCTCGTGGCCTACGGATGCGAGAACGCTGACTGCCTACGGAAGTGTGGAATTTCAGGGCAGTTTGTTGCGCTCAGGAAGTGTTGATTTATAGGGCGAAACCCGGCGCCGCCCGCTCAGTGCCCCCCATGCGCCGGGAGTAAAGAGGGTGGGAAAATGTGAACTCAGCCGTTAGAAGCGGCCCAAACATGAGACAAATCAAGGGGGTAGCGCTGTCCTACCCCCTTTCTGCTGTTGCGGCATAAACAACAAGTTGCACAGCAAGAATCGAACGCAAGTCACTGATACGAAAGGATTTGCAAAATTCCCCAGTTGCGGCTACTTTTTTCCCAGGTTCGGTCATTGCCCCTAACGCAATAATCGGACCTCCTCCAATCCTCCTTTTGGTGGTTAAAACGGTATGGCACTTACCCCGCTTCGGCGGGGTTATTTTTTGGGCGAAAGAATGAAACTGACACCGGCACAAGAAGAATTCGCGCGCTGGGTCGTCGAACTCGGCAACGCCAGCGAGGCCTATCGTCGCGCCTATCCGCGGTCCAAGTCGTGGTCCGACAAGTCGGTGCACGAGGAAGCGTCGAAAAAACTGGCACTCCCCAAGGTCGCCACAAGGGTGGAGCAGCTGAAAGAGGAAAAGGCCAAGGAATTCAAGGCTGAAGCGAAGAAACAGGGGCTCGCGCCGGAGGACATTATCCGCGAGCAGTCGCACACGGCGTTCTTCGA
>JAGRKV010000032.1 GCA_020442165.1 Hyphomicrobiaceae bacterium
GACGTAACGTCACTTCCTGACGCCAGACGAACCTCGATCTCGCGCAACAGCTTCAGTATGTCCTCGTCGGAATGCCGCTTCCGGGCCATCGTTCGCTCCTCTCAAAGGTCGAAACATGATGGCCCAGACTGAGGGGGCTGGACACTGGCCCTCGCCAACGGCCTGCTTGTGGTTGCGTTGGCGACCGGTGTCTACAAGCCTTCATTAAATCTTGGCGATGTTGGCGATGTCCAGCTGAACCCTTTTGCTCCTGGGGAGTCGGTTCCGGTCAAACCAGGCGAAGATATATTCACTCGCGACGGGATTATCGTTCCCGATGGGGGTGCAGTGGATGATTTCAAACTGCCGGCGCGGCGGTTTCAGTCGATGGAATGTTGGAAGGTGAGATCAAGTCGTGCACACGAAGGTCACGGATCGCTCCCTATTCTCGAGTGTGCATTCCCTGGACGCTTACAGAACTTCCCTGCTCCGCTCGCAAGATTCCCTGTTCCGTCGGCAGGGAATTCCTGACCTAACCGACGGAAATCGCGTTGGAACTTGGCGTCTCTCTGGCCGGAAAGCTACGTGAATCGGCGAAAATGGCCAGAGACGGCCACGTTCACGACTGCCTCCACCACCATTTCTCCTAGCGTGAAGCCGCCTACCAATCCATCGCGCGGATTGCGGTCGGGGGCTGCGCTTTTCACCAACGCAATTTCATCGCGCTTGCTAGGTTCGCCTCGCTCGCCGGCTGCTACCGCAAGATTACTTTTTCCCGTTTTCGAGGGCACTGAGGGGCGTCAACCGAATTTCCCCCTGCGGCAGGCTCTCGCCATCTGGGGGAAAGCAAAAAATTGACATTGCGATGCCGGGCTCACTTCCACTTCAAGGTGGAAATCTCTAGACCTTGCCCTGCCGTTGTTTTCAGAATGAACCGTCTGCAAATCAGTTGAGCATGCTTAATGGCCTCGCCTGACATCAGGCTCGGCCCTCTGAAAATCCGCTCTGGCATCGCAGATGATCGGATTCTAAGTTTCGTGACTTTCACAACGACGTGGCAACACCCGTGGCCATTTATCACTAGAACACCGCTCATCGTGCTCGCTGCAATCCGGATCTAAATGGCTTCCGTTCTCACCATCGTGGCGCCCGTGTTTGGCCTGATCGCCATCGGCTATCTCGCCGGGCGCTGGAAAATCGTTTCGCAGTCGGCCGCCCAAGGCATTTCGGAATTCGCGTTCACCCTGGCCATTCCAGCACTGCTGTGCCGCACGATTGCGACGATGGAAATTGGAAGCCTTTCGCCGCTCAGCATCTGGGGAAGCTTTTATGCGGCGGGTCTTATGACCTGGCTTGCAGCGACGCTGGCGACGCTATTCGTATTGAAGCGGCCGGCCGCCGACGCGCCGGCGATTGCCATGACCTCGACCTTCGGCAACACAATCATGCTCGGGTTGCCGCTGTCGATGGGCGTCTACGGGACTCCAGCCACTGCAATCATCGCGATCATCCTATCCATTCACGCGCCGACGTGGTGGCTGATCGGCATGCTTCACGCGCAGGCTGGCGGCGACTATTCCGGGCAGAGCCGCATGGCCATCGCTCGGGGAGCGGTTCTGGATCTCGTGCGCAATCCGATCGTGCTCGGCATCCTGGCTGGGGCATCGTGGCGGCTGACCGGACTGACACTACCTAGCGCATTGGACCGGCTGCTACTGCTCATGGCACAGGCGGGCGTGCCGACGGCGCTGGTGGCCCTGGGGCTTTCGCTGCTGGGATTTGGCATCAAGGGGCAGGTGGCGACACTGGCCACGGCTATTGGACTGAAGCTACTCTGGATGCCGGGGCTGGCGTGGCTCCTTGCAACATATGTGTTCGAGTTGGACAACGTGGCACGCGGTGTCATCGTCATCATGGCCGCCATGCCAACCGGTGCCAACGCCTTCCTGTTCGCGAGCCGGCTTGGCAGGGCTGTCGATTCGACATCAGGAGCGGTTGCGCTCGGCACGCTGCTCGCATCCGGAACTGCCGCGGTGCTCGTCAGTCTCCTTCACGGTGGTTGAGGCACCTCACTCCCGCGGTGGAGCCGGCGTATGCGCGAACCATATATCCATGCGAATTGGTGAAGTACTTGCGGGCTCATCGAATGATGACGCCTATAGTGGGTTCGCTTTCAACAGGCTCGGGAACACGCTCAATCTTTACGTCTCGAGCATGTTCTTCACGCTGAACCGCTGCACACTTCAGCTAAACATGCTTTAGGCGGCAACGCGCGCAGCAACAGCGATATTGGACCTGCTGCCCTTCACCACTGTCAGACGCGCTACTTCGCCCAGAGCCGGCTTCCGCTTCATGACGCCGTCAAGCTCGGCAAGCAGCTGTTCCATTGCGTAGCTTGCCACATCCAGCTTTTCCGCGGCAGCGGCGTGAACCTTGCGCACCGAATTCGTACCGAGGATCGCCCGCGATACGGTAGCAGCCGCCCGCTCCCACTGCATTTCCGCTGTGAGGTGCGCAGCCACTTCGCCTGCCACAACGCCCCGTCTGGGTTGCGCATGCGCATTGCGCGAGGACTTCGCAACGGTGGCGGCTGGCCGCACAAGCAGGGCTCTGATGGAATAGCGGATCGAACCGACAGCGGCTTCTGCCGCACCGATCGCTGTCCTGATGATTTCGGCCATCTGTTCGCGCACCACAGCAAGTGGCCGCGCGTTGGCAAGGAATGGATCGTTCCCTGGTGAACGCCTCGGCGCCGCATCGCCAAACAAGGCGGTTCGGACCCAGCCAAACGACATCGAGACCGTTCGCGTCAGCCAGAACCCCAGAACTGCCATGCTGACCGCCACGGCGACGACCAGAGACAGTTCTGCAGCGGTTGGGAGGATGGCAGCTTCCATGTCGGCCGTTTCACATTTTTCAGGTGCGCAAAAAGCAAAATGAGCTTATTCGCCAAAAAAGACAACGTCTAATCGAGGCGAAACACCGCAAGGAATGTACCATGCCGAAAAATGCGGCGAAACCGAAATGGCACGAATAACTCCTGGCGCGGAACAGGATAATAAATGGTTAACGCCAGCGCTTTCTCCCATTTCTAGATGCGGCCTCATTCTGAGGGCTCATCGCCAAATATCGCCGCCGGCATCGCGTTTTCAGGGCATAAACTATTCCTTATGACTTTCCGTCGACGTCATGGAAATGGAACGATCCGAGGTTTCAAAGCGGAAATGACCGGTGATCTTTTCTGAAAAAAGCCAGTCTTCCTCGGCAACACCCCAGCCGCGATTGTGAATAATAAGCGGGACCCCGGCAGCGTTTTTGCGATCGGAAACAATGGCTATATGGGTCTTGGAGAAGCGGCCGTCCGGTAGATGATAGGTGACAATATCTCCCGCGGCGTAGTCGTCTGGCCTGGTTGTCGCCGGCAAGGAGCGGCCCTTTCG
This sequence comes from Hyphomicrobiaceae bacterium, assembly GCA_020442165.1. GTDB lineage: Bacteria > Pseudomonadota > Alphaproteobacteria > Rhizobiales > Hyphomicrobiaceae > JAEUMD01. Next base: position 3,420 of record JAGRKV010000032.1, read on the forward strand.
GGCGAAGAACGCCTTGAGCACGGGGACGCGGCGATGATCGATATTGGTGTCGCCTGAGCCGACGCCGGCCTGATGCACCAGCACCTGCAAATCAGTTCCCAGGGCGCGATAGGCGCGAACGACGACGTCCGTACAAACGCCGTAGTACCAGGGCACGTCGCCATTGGGGTATTCGATCTTGCGATAGGCCGGGTTGTAGATGACGGGGAACCAGGTTTGCTTTCTTGCCGCTGCCGCGAGTCTAACGCCGAAGCTCGGTTCTACATTCTTAGTTGTGCCTGCATCTGCCTGGGCTGTTGTTGCCATGAGCATTGCAACCGCGAGCAGCACTAAGCAGACAACGCCCATCGGCGGCAGGCGGCCGCGCTGCCGGGCCTGGGTGTCAGCGACCATCGGCATATTTGCCTTCGACTCCTCTTTCGCGTGAGCGATCCGTTGTGTCGGAGCGCCCATTCGCCGTTCGGGCATCGCTTCGCGCTCAGCGAAGCTTGCTTTCCTCGAAGCGATTCTGGTGGGATCAAACCAGGAAAGATTGCCAAAACGATGATGGAGCCCAGCGCTCTGTCAGCGCGACGGCAGAAATGACTTTCGCGATTCTCATAGGAGGGGGATTCGAGCGCGCCTTATCAGCGTGACGCAGACAGCGCGCGGGCAGCGGCTTGAGATACAGACGCCGTGCGTGCGGTGCCTGCCTTGCGCTGCGGAGGCGCCGCCAGCCGGGCAGAAGCGGATGCACGCCTCTCAGCATTACCATCAACGGCGCGCACAGGGGCGACGCCTTCCACACCCGCGTAACGATAATGGCCGGTGATGCGGTCGACGAACAGAGCATCCTCCAACTGCGGGCCCCACCCCCGGTTGTGCAGGATCATGGGCCGCCCGGATGGAGCAACAACGTCGCTCACGATGGCTATGTGCGAACGGGAAGACGACCCGGTGTTTTGCGGTCGTGCATAGGTGACGATGTCGCCTGGAAGAAAGTCCTCGGCGTAGCTTGTCACCGGAAGGTTTTCGCCGACGCGCGCGAAAAAGCGCCTCAGCGTTTCGGTCCGGCGATGATCGATATTGCGGTCGCCCGATCCTACGCGCGCCTTCTGCACCGCGACCTGGAGATCGATGCCCAGCGCGCGATAGGCACGGATGACGACATCGGTACAGACACCGTAGAGCGGCGGTACATCTCCGCGCGGATAGGTAATGCTTCTGTAGGCGTCATCGTAGATGACGAAGCTCGATAGCTGGCGCCGTGCCGCCTCCGCCAGCCGGGCGCCAAATGATGCGTCGGGCGTGCTCGCCAGCAGAATGGCCCCACCGCTCGCGACCTGAGCCGCGGCGACCTTTTCAAGCCGTTTTTCGTATCCCAGCTCACACCGCTCATCGAGCGCCACGCGGCCATTATTGGTCCAAAGGTGCTCGTCGTAAGCGTCCAGCTGCACCAGACCGCCTGTGCCCAGCAGCGCCCGTGGCGCGGGTGCTGCCGCCTGGAGAGATACCGTGACGAGGCCTGGCGCGGTCGCTGCCAATGCTTGTGGCGACAGTGCTGCTATCTCATTCGCGGCGGGCGCAGTGGCAACCGGCGGCGCGCCTGACGCTACAGCAGGCTGCAGTTTTGTCATGACGGGCATGATCGATTGCGGTAACCACGCCGCCTGACGTGTTAAATCCGTTGAGCGGCTGGCTGCGATCACCGTTCCCTGCCGGACAAGTCGCGCGGTACCGGCACCATCAGGCGCGCGCGAGGCAGAAATCTCAGCACGAATGCCAGCTCCATCCGGAGATGCAATCACGGAGGGACGTGCCAGCGGCGCAAGTGCTGTTTGCTGTGCGCCATCGTTTGTGGCCGGCAGCATGACCGGCGGCACTGGCCGTGCAATCAGCGCTCGCAAGTGACGGCTGATCTGGGCGCTCTGATTGACGGCAATAGCCATCGCCAGAATGAAGAACGGCGCCAGCAGCAGGACGGCCACTTCACGATCTTCCGGCTCAAGCGGCAATGCGCGGGTGATCGCACGCGGCATGCCACGCACCCAGCGTGCCGTCGACCGACTGGCTGCCGCGCCTGCCTCGCGCCAACGCACGAAGCTGTCCGTGATGACATAACCGCGCCCCGCCTCTTGCCGGATGGTGGCGTTGGCGCCTACCCGACGCGATGGCGCATTTGCACGCGAAGGCACTCGCTGCGACGTGAGCGTCGCTGCTGTGCTCTGCCGTCTGGCCTTCGCCTTCGGCTTGCGGTGCTTCGCCTTTTTCATGCCCCCGCCACACCCGCTGGGTCGGACGATGTTCTCAAACTGGCTGCCCGTGCCGCAGTGCTCTGATGCGCGGCCTAGCGACCTTCCACTCAAAATTAATCATACGACCTAAATAGTTAACAACGCAAACAGATCTATGGCTGCAGATCGACGGCATATTGTGAGTTGCCGAACGGCATCATTCTGCTCGGGGGGCGGTCTGAAGGCCCAGCATCTGGCGCACTTCCTCGGGTGTGACACCAGCCCTGCGCAGATCCTTGAGGCGCGGAGCGCCCATGCTCTTCGCCAGCTTGCGGCCATCGGGTCCGAGCAGCAACTGGTGGTGGTGATAGACCGGCTCCGGCAGATCCAGCAGTACCTGCAACAAGCGGTGCAGGTCGGTTGCGGGGTAGAGGTCCTGGCCGCGCGTGACGTGCGTGACCGCCTGACGCGCATCGTCGACGACGACGGAGAGGTGGTAGCTGGTGGGCGTGTCCTTCCGCACAAGAACAACGTCGCCCCAGCGAGCCGGATTGGCCACGATACGGCTGATCGCGCCTCCAGCAGAGATTTCGTGGAAGGTGAGCTGAAGGCCCGACAGCCGCTCATCGGCAATTGCGAGCGCACGTTCCATGTCGAGGCGATAGGCTGGGCGTTCGCCGGCGGCGATCCGCCGGGCGAACTCCTCGCCGCTCATCGCCTTGTGCAGGCCCGGATAGAGCGGCGCGCCATCGGGGTCGCGCTCTTCGGGTCTACCGGCGGCAACCCTGGCCGCAACCCCGACAGCGATTTCGCTCCTGGTTGCAAAACATGGGTAGAGCACACCCAGGGCGGCGAGTTGGTCAGCAGCGCGCCTGTAGACATCGAAGTGCTCGGACTGGCGAAGCACGGGCTCCTCCCATTTCAACCCGAGCCAAGCCAGGTCGTCGAGGATGGAGCTTTCAAAATCCGGGCGTGCGCGCGACTGGTCGATATTCTCGATGCGAACGAGAAAGCGGCCACCGGTGCGGCGGGCCCAGTCATGGCCAACGATCGCCGACAGCGCGTGACCCAGATGCAGCTCACCATTTGGGCTCGGCGCAAAGCGGAAGACCGGCTGCAAACCGCTTTCATTCCGGTGCGGTTTCATCGCGTTCCCGTTCCGTTACGCCTGGCGTGATCTCGCCAGCGTTGCTGCGCCCGGGAATAGCGGAAGGTGCGCTGGCGCTCAACAAGAGCCTTCGACGCTGCGACTTGGCCGGAATGTGGGTGCGATAGATTCAAGTATGCGACTGTAGTAGCGGCTTTGCGCTCGAGGATAGAGCATTGCCCAACTGGTGATGCGCCGTCCGCCGCAGGTGAATGAAACTCGTTCGTAAAATTCGGTATCGTCGCGGACACCGGAAAGCACAAACCAACTCCTGCGGACCGGCGCATAGTCCACTGTGGCGCCCTGGTAGCTGGTCGTCAGGACATGCTGGCGGTAATCCTCCAGCGTGGTGCCTATTTCGTTGTCGATTGCGGCAATGAGCAGTTTAGCCATACCATCGCGCGAAACAAAAACGCGGCCCGCATCGGATGCGACGCCCGGAGCGGGCTGGAAAACGGATGCGGGATATGACAGCTCGAACCCAAGCCTTTCATGCGAGACGACCTGCCAGTTGGTCACCGGCGGCAGGCTGCTGGCGAAGGGAACGGCCTGCGCTGCGGTGAGCGCTTTAGGCTGTGCCAACACACACAGCGCCATGGCGGCGGCGATTGCAGTGACGTACCCGAATTGGAACCTGCTGGATTGGGAGCGGAGTATCATGGCATTCCCGAACCTTAAGCGCTAACACAGCTGCCAAGTGATGAGGGCTTGAAGCGCGCGACGACGACCGGCGGACCCGCGACGGTTGTCGGGCACGCAAATGGTTCAGACGAGCCGCCACCATTCTTCTCGCATTGCTGCACCACCTGATGTGAACATGCTCAATGATAGCCCGCTCCAGCCTCCCGTCATGAATTAGTTTCATGAAAGTCATTTGCTCCAGCGACGACATTCGGAAGGGCGTGCGCGCGTTGCGCCGACGATGCCCGGTGATAGCGAAGATCCACGCACGCAACGGTGATCCGCCGTTGCGACGCCATCCCGCCGACATCGCCGGGCTGGCGCGGATCATCGTTGGGCAGCAGTTGTCGATCGCCAGTGCGGCAGCGATCTGGGCGAGGGTTGAACAATCGTTGGGTGACGTGAGCGCGGATCGCCTGGCGCGCGTGCGCGCCGAGACACTCAAGTCGGCCGGGCTTTCCACTCCCAAGATCCGTGCATTGAAAGCGCTGGCTGAAGCGGTGCGGCGGGATGGACTCGACCTTGCCGCGTTGCAGAAGGCCAGCGACGATGACGTTCACGCGGCGTTGACGGCGGTCAGCGGCATCGGACCGTGGACCGCCGACATCTTCATCATGTTCTGCCTGGGGCGGGCCGACGCCTGGGCGGCAGGTGATCTGGCGTTGCAGGTCGGCGTTGCGCGTGCCTTCGATCTTGGCGAACGCCTGAGCGCTGAAGAGGCAAGCAAGGTTGCAGAGCGCTGGCGGCCGTGGCGCGGTGTTGCGGCGCGGCTGATCTGGGCCGACTATGCCAACCTGCGGCGGTCCGGCAGCGGCGACCCACTTGCACTGAAACTCGATACGCCCGCACGAAAGCGAACTCTACGCGATTGACGACAGGACGACTGCAATGCTCACCCAACTGGACGGACCACGACTGATGCCGCGAACGGGCCGCGCCGATGCCCTCGTCGTTCTGGTCCACGGCTATGGTGCCAATGGCGAGGATCTCATTGCACTGGGTGAGGCTTGGCGCCGGCTGCTGCCGACTGCAGCGTTTGTTGCGCCCAACGCACCAGAGTCTTTGCCATTCGAAGCCGTTGGCGGTTTCCAGTGGTTCGACCTGACGTTTCGCGATCCTGATGAACTCTGGCAGGGCTGCCAGCGGGCGGGGCCCATTCTCGACCGGTTCATTGATGCGGAGCTTGCGCGGCTCGGGCTCGATGCCACCCGTCTTGCCCTTGTGGGTTTCAGCCAAGGCACGATGATGGCGCTGCATGTGGGGCTTCGGCGAGCGGCCACACCGCTGGCGATACTGGGCTATTCGGGGATTATTGCCGGGCCTGAGCATCTCAAGAACGATCGCGAGGCCCGTGCCGGCGGCGATCAGCCGCCCGTGCTCCTGATCCATGGCGAGGATGATGCCGTGATCCCTGCCGAGGCACTTGGCTTCACAACAAATGCGCTTGCCGAGGCTGGCATCGCATCGACCTGGCATCTTTCACCCGGCCTAGGCCACGGCATCGACGAGGAAGGGCTGAAGATGGGCGGCCACTTCCTGGCGCGAACGCTGAACGGTGGCTAATCCACTGTGGTGTGTCTGGAATCCTTACAACATTCGGCTGTTTAAGGCCGCTACCCGGTTTCTTGCCGTGTCGTCTTCACAGAGCTGACATGCGCGGCTAGTATCCCGTCCGCTAATCACAGATCACAACTGTGATTCGTGAACTGGGACGCGACAGGACGCAGGATCGTGCTTGCTCATGCCACCGTGCCGGAAGCGTTTCCGGCCCTGGTTCTGAATGCCGACTTCCGGCCACTGAGCTACTATCCTTTGTCGCTCTGGAACTGGCAGGAAGCGGTCAAGGCCGTATTCCTGGATCGCGTCAACATCGTCTCCGAGTACGACCGCTTCGTGCGCAGCCCGACTTTCGAAATGCGGCTGCCGAGCGTCGTCTCGCTGAAGACCTACGTCAAACCGGCGCTTTACCCTGCTTTCACACGCTTCAACGTGTTCCTGCGCGATCGCTTCTCGTGCCAGTATTGCGGTTGCCGCGATGACCTGACGTTCGATCACGTCATCCCGCGCTCTCGCGGCGGCATGACCCGCTGGGAGAACGTCGTCACCGCGTGCGCCCCATGCAATCTTGCCAAGGGCAATGCGATGCCACGCGATGCCGGCATGTACCCGATGCAGGCGCCGACACGGCCCACGGTGTTCGAATTGCATCGCAACGGCCGGCAATTCCCGCCCAACTACCTGCACGAGAGCTGGGTCGACTATCTTTATTGGGATACGGAACTCGAGCCTTGAGCTGTCTGGTTTTGTCACTCGCGTGATGCACTTTTCCGTCGCGCTGGTTTTGTTGCGTCAATACGAGCAAAAAAAATGGGGCACGACGCGCGTGCCCCTTCAGTCCGGCAGATCAGCAGAATTCAAAAATGCTCCGCGAGGGGTGCGCGGTGTCAGGCCGCGCGGCGCTGCGGCTTCATGCACAACACTTCGGCGACCAACTCGACAACCTTGTCCCAGCTGATGTCTTTGACTTCAGCGTCACGGCGGCGGATGCCGAAGGCCTGCAGCGCATCTCGCGGCGCGCCGCCATCGCGGAATACGCGAGCGCACGACTGGCGGGCGATGCCTAATGCCTGGTGCCAAGCCATCGGATTGATGTGGTCGGGAATCATGTACTGAGCCTCCTCTACATTGGACGGCGCCCGGGGGGGATGCGCGTCCCAAGACTTTTCTGGCTCCCGGTCCTGCCTCACAATTTTACGCGGGACTTTGGAGGCAAACGCGAACCCACCAGGAACCGATCTACGCATTTACAGTTACATCTTGCGGCACTTTCGACCGCTGCCGTTTCCGGCGTATCAGGCGGCAAGTACGCCCAGCATCACGGTAGCACTACGCGGAACCATGCAATGTGCCACCTCGGTTGAGGACTACTCCGACGCTAAACGCACTTGCCTTCTCGTAGGAATGGCCGCATGGCGGCACGTTCCAGGAAACTTTCATCTCAGCCTCGGATCATTCGCCAGCCGGGGCGTTTGCTCCGTTGCGCGGCTCTCCTATGGGCCGCACGGATTCCAACACTACGCCAACGATGTCATACAGGCTTGACCACTGCGTCTCATCACGCTCCACGCTACACCTCACTCAAAATACGAAACTCGACCACGCAACTGCGACTGCACGCCGACAACCGTGTGACGTGACGCAACGCGACGCAACCACTCGACTGCTAGACTGGGAAAAGAAGACCGCAAGATCCGGGGGTGGACGAGCTGCTCGCTGCTACTGAAAACGCGCTGCCACGAGCGGCTCGCCTTGGATTTTGAAGGGATGTCTCGCGACACCCCTTTGATCGGGAGAGTCTTCCCTACGCAAACGCAACGGAACGCAACAGATACTTACGCAAGGCACAAACGCAGCACTCGAAAGCGGATAAACCCAATAACGCGACACTCAGGACCAGGGACATCACAACGCACGGCCCGTGACGCCCACCTCATGCAACGCAACGCGGCCAAGGGAGAACAAATCCCGATACGCTGGCCTGCTACCTGGTACGCACCGGAGAAACGCATCCGGCTGGGCGGGAACGCTGCCCACAATTACGCGCGAGGCACTGACTGGTTCTCGCTGGTCCGGTCTCACGAGCAGCCGGGGCGCCTGCTACCCGAACTCAACTTGCCGGCGCGGCCCGTCCGCTCTGTCGTGTGTCGCGAACGAGGGAGAATAAACCGTGACATTTGGGCGACGGTTGGACTGAAGATAGGCTCGAGCAAGGAATTTTGCTTGACGGCACATGAATGAGCTTCTGTTCCGGCCGTTCAAACGGCGGAAACACGGTGTTTTGCGCGCATCAAAAATGCCGCGTGCGCATATCCCGAAAGGTTGTGGATAAAATTCTCCGCGCCCGAGGCCGGGGAATTTTCCCCCTCAGCGCCGGTCGGCGGCCGCGAAGGCGGCCTTCAGCCCGACCGAGAACAGGAACAGGCAGACGAGCACGTTCCAGCCCGCGAAAGAGAGGCCAAGAATGCGGATCTGCGGCACGTCACAGCGCACGACGTTGGTCGTTTTCAATGCCTCGAGCAGACCGCCGGCATTCCCGGTCACATTCTGCTCGCCGCTGCAAGTGGCGGGGCCCGGCCAGAACTTCCATTCGGCGCCTGCCTGATAGGCGCCAATTCCCGCGTTGGCGAGAAAAGCCAGTGCTATGGCGAAAAAGAGCAATGCGGCGAGCTTGGGCCTGTCGGCCGAAAGCAGGATGAGGGCCAGGAAGGTCGCCGGTATCGAAATGTAATACGCCCAGCGTTGCAACAGGCATAGCTCGCACGGCCGGAAGCCGCCGATGTGTTCAAAGCCCAGTGCGGCAAGGATCACGGCAAGCGCCGCAAACAGCAGCATCCCGCCCGCACGATATGCTTCGCTCCCGGTTATGCTCTTCACATGCGATGCCACGTCCAAACTCCCTCACAGGTCACGGTGCCCGGCTCGACGCAGTTCCCGGTGCGATTAAAAGTCCGCCCGCCACCTTGGTCAGCAGTTCAACCATTGGCCGGAACCTGCTGCGAACTTGAGGATGAAATAAAGACCAATCAAGATCGCCGCCGCAACTCCCGCGATCAAACCGAGGCGCTTTTCGATGAACCCCTTGATGGGTTCGCCATAGCGCTTGAGTGCCCAGGCCAGCGCGTAGAAGCGAGCGCCGCGCGCGAGCAGGCAGGATACGATGAAGAAGGCGAGACCGACCTGCACGACGCCTGAGAGGATGGTCACGACCTTTATGGGCGGCAGATGTGACAGCCCAGACGTGACGAGCAGAACCATCGTTGTCTCGCGGCCGGCGCAGGCGCGAAGTTGCTCGAACTCGGCCGTCTTGTTGTAAATCTCAAGTATCGGCTTGGCGAAGGCATCAAACGCATAGGCGCCCAGCAGATAACCTGCGATTCCTCCCGCTGTCGAAGCAAGCGTCGCCACCAGCGCATAACGGTAGGCGCGTTCGGGGCGGGCAAGCGCCATCGGCAGGAACAGAACATCGGCGGGAACGAGAAAAACCGAACTTTCGATAAAGGCGATGACCGCAAGCCAAACCTCCGCCGTTTTGCGGGCGGCCAGGGAAAGGGTCCAGTCGTAGAGTTTGCGCATCATCGTGAGGTATCTCGTTCAAGCCAGATTGCCGTGCGATTGTGCAGACCGCGAAAGCGCTGGCGCGGCGTCCGCCAGCGGGCTCGGTCTTGTAGAGCGCGTTCATCTCCGATGGAATCGGGAACGCGCTCTGTCCTTTTGTTACGGGCATGTTTTCCATGCTGAACCGCTACTCACTTCAGCTAGATGTGCCCTAGACGAAAATTCACACGACAGGAAGATGCCCGAATGGCACCGGCGACAGACCTTGCGATACGCGCGTTACGATCCAGTCAAGGACAATGCGCCCTGCTGGTGTTGTGCTGATCCTGTCGCGCCTGGGGGAGGCGACCAAAAGACCCTGCGATTCCAATTCCGCGATGACCTGCCAGTCCGGGCGATGATTGGTCAATGCTTGCAGGCGCCTCAGATCGACGCCCTCTGCGATGCGCAGGCCCATCAGCAGCATCTCGTCTGCCTGTTCGGCGGCGGAGAGTTGCGTCTGCTCGATGAAGCCGTGGCCATGCCGTTCGACGGCGTCGCGCCAGGCTTCGGGATTGCGCTCCGTGGCGGTTGCGATCGAAGCATCGTCACTGGCACGTCGGAGGCGTCCATGCGCGCCGGCGCCGATACCAACATAGGGGCCGTAACGCCAATACGTCAGATTGTGTCGGCTCTCCGCACCTGCGCGCGCGTGATTTGAGATCTCGTAGGCGGGCCATCCCGCAGCTTCGGTCATCTCCTGCGTCAGCTCATAGAGCGCGTGCGCCTGTTCGGGATCGGGTATCACCAGGCGACCTGCCTTATGCAGCGTGGAATAGGGCGTGCCGTCCTCAATGGTGAGCTGATAGAGAGACAGGTGCTCGCCAGCCATTGCCAGAGCTTCACCCAGTTCTTCACGCCATGCCTCGATCGACTGGCCGGGACGCGCGTAGATCAAATCGAAACTTGAGCGCTCGAATGTCCTTTGCGCGATGGCTAGCGCCGTCTTGGCCTCCTCGACGGTGTGGATGCGGCCCAGCCGGCGCAAGTCGCCATCGTTGAGTGCCTGGAGTCCCAAGGACACGCGGTTCACACCCGCCGTTCGATATCCGGCGAACCGCCCAGCCTCGACACTTCCGGGGTTGGCCTCCAGCGTTATCTCGGCATCCGCAGCGATGTGCCAGTTCGCGGCCACATGATCTAGAGTTGCCGCAACTGTTTCTGGCTGCATGAGCGATGGCGTTCCGCCGCCCAGAAAGATGCTGGTGACGACGGCGTCGCGCCCGGAAATCTCCGCGCAATACTCAAGCTCGCTTCGATATGCGGCCACCATGCGCGCCTCGTCCACGCCCTTCATGCGGACGTGGCTGTTGAAGTCGCAGTAAGGGCATTTCTGCGCACAGAACGGCCAGTGTATGTAGATGCCGAAACCTGGCGCCTGCGCTGACACCCTTTTGCCCCCTTGAGCCATGAACGGGAGACACATCCCGCATGTCGCAGCCGAACGCAAGAGTTTGCATCTCCGGCATGGTGTGTGTGCTTCAGCAGTAGGGATTTGCCTGCATCAAACTGAATGGCGGCACTACCGCAAGGCAGCGCCGCCATGATTCTGGGTGGTCATACCCAAAGCTGCAAGACTGACTACTTTGTCATTCGATCAGCGTGATGAACCGTCCCATGGTCATCCGGCCTGGGATTGCCGTCATTGTCACGGAAGCCGGATCACCTCCTGCACGAATTGTCAGCGAGCCGTTGCCATCGACCTCGACCGTATCCGAGACCATCGAGAAGTATGCCGATCCGCCGTTGATCGTGCCATTGCCCGTGATAAGGGTCTTCGATTGCGGCGTGTACCAGTTGCCGACCATTTCAATGTTGCCGCCACCGGTGATCGTGTGCTGGTTGCCCGAAGTGCTGGAGCCATTATAACCAGAAACGCTGGGCTGAATGACCGCCATCGACGCCGTGAGACCTGTCGTCGGAGCCGTCAGCAGAAGATTGCCGTTGCCCTGCATGTCGATGTAGCCGTTCTCCTGGCCAGACATCCAACTGCTGTCACCGAAGATTATGGTCGTGCCCTGTCTTGCGTCGAGAGTAGCGTTCGCATTGATGTGGAGCTCACCGAAAATCAGGTAGATTCCGGGGCCGAGTGTGACCGTTTTATTGGAGCGAATGTCGAGGCCACCGCAGAATGTGTAGATGCTATTGCCGGCGTTGAATGTCACGTTTTGCTTGGCGACGTAGTCGGTTTGCATGCAGGGGCCGGGAACGGTGTAGCCTGCCGTCGACAGGGCGCTTTTCGTGAACCTGTTCTCATACGGGTCGTCCTGCTGATCGCATTTCGTATAGGGTTTCGGCGTGAACCCGTCACCTGACGAGCCGCCTGCCGAACAAAATGCAGTCGCCTCCATCGTCGCGCTACCGCCAGTTACGAGACCAGTGGTGCTAGTCGAATTCGAGAGGACAGCGCAGTTTGTTGCGAATACTTCTCCCGAGCCCCACGCCTTCACAGCCTCCGACGCCGTTGGGTTGAGCCCGAGCAAGCACATCGGGATGGGCTCACCCGCCATTCGCGACTTGGCCTCAGCCTTCACGTCGAACTTTTCGAACACCAGCTTCGCAAACGTCGCGGGGACTTCCGCGCTGACTTTCACCTGAAGCGTATTGTTGTTTTCCTGCGCTTCGGTCAGGATGTTCTTCATATAGCGTAGCGCAGCATTCTGACTCAGGTAATCTATCGCTACCTGTTTTGCCGTCTTGCGTTCGTCCTGAGAGATCGTACCCCCGGAACTCGTGTTTGTTCCCGACGTCGGCTCGTTGGCTTTGTAGATTGCGGCGGCGAGAGTCGCCGCATCCACCGCCTCTTGCAGATCCCGGTCTGCCGAGAGCGCACGGCTGTAGTCGACTGCAAGCCCGACGAATAGAACCATCGGAATGGCCAACAGGCCAAACATGACCGCTACCGTGCCTTGCTGGTCCTTGTGGAACCGGCCAAGTGACTTCAAAGTGTTTGACTGCATGGATGAATGCATGGATTTCCGCCCGGCACATGTGTGACGAAGAACTGATCCAGCAATCTGATCTAAAACTGTTGCGAACCTGTTCGCGAAACAGCGTCATTTTTTCAAATTTATTCGCGTTAAATTTCCATATTGCGCCAAGAATTCGTTTACTATTCGGGCGACGGACAGAATCAACCGAAAATCAACACTTGCTCGCCCGGCGGCCGCCCTTCCACATAATACATTGTTTCTATTATGTTTTTTGCTGCTTGCGTAGACTGTGCCTGTGGGCGGAGCTCCCCGGCAGACGTCGTCAAATGCGAATTTGCCGAAATTTGAGGGCGCATTCAGCAGCATTTTATCGAAACTATTATTGGCATGCTGCGGGATTGGGAAAGGCAATTTTAAAAACAGTTCGAGAGATACGAATCTGGCTGACACCCCGTAAGCGATTAATTCACGCGGCTGCCATCACCTTCAGGCATTCTTGAGCCTGCCCGTGGCGGCAAGCAAGGCCTTGGCCAACAAGCGCCAGCGCATTTCCTCGGAACAATCAGTATCGCCCAGCCACTCGCGCACGCGCTGCAGCGCCGGAGCGACGCACGTTCCTTCTTTCGCCGCTGTGGCGTCCGCCGCAACATCCGCTGCGAGGTTGGCGATGAAGCGTGACAACTCGGCCTGCGTTGAAAGGTTGGCTGCGGCTGCATTGAGCGCTTCGATCTCCATCGCGCGGGATGGCTTTGCCGGGCCGGTCTGAATTCCGGCGAGGCATGCCGCCTTGAATGCCGCAAAAGCGCGTGTGCGATGGGAGATGGCGTATTTCTCGTCCGGCTCCATCTCGCCGAATGTCTCGGTGGCGCCTTCGGCCTGGAACATCGGATCGTAGCCGAAGCCGTTGCCGCCGCGTGGCGGCCACACAAGGTTGCCGAAAACCTTGCCTTCATAGGTCTCGTTGCTGCCATCCGGCCAGGCGAGGCAGAGTACGGAAATGAAGTTGGCGCGCGGCCCGGCGGCATCCCACCCGCCGCGCATAGAAATCTCATCAGCGACCTTCTGCATGGCAATCGAGAAATCCTTCGACGGCCCGGCCCAGCGCGCCGAATAGATGCCCGGTGCACCGTTCAAGATCTCAACCTGCAGCCCGGAATCATCCGCCAGTGCCGGCAGGCCCGAGGCCTTCGCAGCCGCAACCGCTTTCAGCCGCGCATTGCCGGCAAACGTGCGTTCCGTCTCCTCAGGCTCGGGAAGCCCCAGCGTCGCCGCTGAGATCGCTTCAAGACCATAGGGCGCGATCAGCTGGTGGATCTCCCAGGCCTTGCCCGGGTTGTGGCTGGCGACGACGAGCTTGTCGCCCGATGCGAGACGGTTTGTCATCAAGTCTCAAATCCCCAGATGTTGGCCTCGGCGAACTCAAGGCAATTTCCGGCCGGGTCGCGAAAATAAATCGATCGTCCGCCGGACGGCCAGCGGAATTCAGCCTCGATGGCAATGCCTGCCGCTTCCAGGCGGGTCTTCCAGTCTTCGATCTCCTGTGCCGTTGCGGCAAAACAGACGTGGCCTTCGCCAACCGCCCCATGTGGAGGTACGGGAAATCGCGCACCCTCAGGCAGCGGTATCACCGTCGCCTTCGGGTTGAAGATAAGAAGCATCTGATCCGCAAGCTTGAAGAATACCTGGCGCGCGGGCGAGCGCGCGTAGACCTCAAACCCCAGGACGTCGCGGTAGAAACTTTCGGCTGTCTCGAGGTCCTCGGCATAGAGGATGGTTTCAAGAATGGCTTTCGGGGCCGGTGGCGGCATCGCGACTTTCCATCCTTCAAAAATGCGGCAGGACCGGCTCCTTCAGGCTTTTAGAAAAGGGCTCTAGGCCACCGTCAGTTTCTGCAGCTGCACCAGTTCGCCGATTCCCTTGCGTGCAAGAACCATGAGCTGGTCGAAGCTTTCCTGGCTGAAGGGTATCGTCTCGGCCGTACCCTGCACCTCGACGATGCCGCCAGAGCCCGTCATGACGAAGTTGGCGTCTGCGTCGGCGTTGGAATCCTCCGCATAGTCGAGGTCGAGCACCGGCTTACCACCGTAGAGCCCACAGGAGACCGCGGCCACCTGATCGCGCAGGACACCGTCTTTCACCATGTCGCGCAACTTCATCCACTGGATGCAATCGTAAAGGGCCACCCACGCCCCGGTGATCGAGGCCGTCCGTGTGCCGCCATCAGCCTGGATGACGTCGCAATCGACTGTGATCTGCCGTTCGCCCAGCTTCTGCAGATCGACAACCGCGCGCAGTGCCCGGCCGATCAGCCGCTGGATTTCCTGGGTGCGGCCTGATGGATGGCCAGTGGTCACTTCGCGCCGCGTGCGATCGTGGGTGGCGCGGGGGAGCATGGAATATTCTGCCGTCACCCAGCCGCGCTGCTGGCCCTTCAGCCACGGGGGAACGCGCTCCTCCAGGCTCGCCGTGCACAGAACGTGGGTGTTGCCGAACTTGATGAGGCAAGAGCCCTCGGCGTGCATTGATACAGCGCGTTCGATGGAAACGCGGCGAAGCTCGTCGGGTTGACGTTTGGATGGGCGCATGGATCACCGGGCTGGACATACGGAAATACGCGAGCCGCTGGAATGCGGTCTCGCCGAATGCGGCGCAAGCTAGAAGAGGGGAGGCCCGCATTCAACACGAAATCGGCGAATGAGGGTCAACGCGCGCCTGAATCCCGGCGTTCGCGGGACCAATTTGACCGGCCGCAGGCGGCGCGCCGAATGCGCGTTCATTCTTCATGGGAACGAAAGCGCGCCCTATCTTTCTGTTTTATGCATGTTTTTCACGCTGAACCGCTACACACTTCAGCTAAACATGCTCTAGATTTCGCGGACCCGCGTCGGGCGCACAACGAAGGTATCAAGACCCAGCCGATGTCGAGCGACAACCTGACCACCATCGATGCCCTCAACGAACGATCGCGCACGATTCTGCGCCAGATCGTGGAATCCTATCTCGCGACGGGTGAACCAGTTGGTTCGCGCAACTTGTCGCGGCTGCTGCCGATGTCGCTTTCGCCCGCCTCGATCCGCAACGTGATGTCGGATCTTGAGCATCTTGGCCTCATCTTCGCACCGCACACGTCGGCGGGGCGCCTGCCCACACACTCCGGCCTCAGGATGTTTGTCGATGGGCTCCTGGAAGTCGGCGACCTGACGCGCGACGAGCGGCAAGCGATCGAAAGCCAGATCGTTGGCAGGCCGCAAACCTCGATCGATCAGGCACTGTCGGAAGCCAGCAACATGATCTCGGGGCTTTCGCACTGCGCCGGACTGGTGCTGGCGGAAAAGCAGGTGCGCCGCCTCAAGCATATCGAGTTCGTGCCGATCGAGGCGACGCGGGCTCTGGCCGTTCTGGTTGGCGAGGACCAACAGATCGACAACCGCATTCTCACTTTGCCCGAGGGATTGCCGCCGTCGGCGCTGGTGGAGGCGGCCAACTTCCTCAATGCCCAGATCCGCGGCCTGACCATGGTGGAGGCACGGGAGAAGATCGAGACTCAGCTCGCGAAGGCAAGGGCGGAACTCGACGCGCTGACCAAAAAGGTCATCCAGTCAGGCCTGGCGGAATGGTCAGGAGCGCTCGACGAACGCAAGAGCCTGATCGTGCGTGGGCAATCCAACCTGTTGAAGGATCTCACCGCGATCGAGGATCTGGAACGCATCCGCCAGCTCTTCAGCGACCTGGAATCCAAGCACGAGATGGTGCAACTGCTGAAACTGGCGGACAACGCGGAGGGCGTGCGGATTTTCATCGGTTCGGAGAACAAGTTGTTCTCGCTTTCGGGCTCCTCTGTTGTGGTTGCTCCATTTCATGATAAGGCCGCCAAGGTGGTCGGCATCGTCGGTGTCATCGGACCGACGCGCATCAACTACGCCCGCATTATCCCAATGGTGGATTACACCGCCAAGATCGTCAGCCGGTTGCTGTCGAAATGATAAGCGGCCCTGATGCGACTTGATTTTTTTGGCAATGGGTCCGATATGCGGAACCAAAGCCGGGCGCTGTGGACATGACTGGCCGCAGCGCGCGAAATTCATGCTGGATCCGCTTGGCGTGCGGCGGTCAGATCGCACCCGGCGGACGAATGCATCGGCAGCGGAGTCACAATGTCGGACGAGAACAATCTAGATAAGCCGGGTTCGAGCCAGGGCGCTTCCACGCGCTCCCCGAAAATGCGAGAAGCGGCCGCCCAGTCTCCGGAGGGCCTGGACATGAATTATTCGGATGAGGACCTTGCGGACCTCGATGCCGCAGACGTTGGTGCCGATCCCGCTGCGGTGCTCGCATTGCAGGTGGAAACCCTGCAGAGCCAGATTGCCGACCTGACCAACCGTCTGCTCAGGTCGCATGCCGATCTGGACAACTTGCGCAAGCGGGCGGAGCGCGAGAAGCAAGACACTGCTCGTTATGCGATCTCCAGTTTTGCCAAGGATACCGTGAGCCTCGTCGACAACTTCGAGCGCGCGGTGCAGGCGGTCGATGCGGCTGCCGTAGAGCAGGATCCGCACCTCAAGGCTCTGCTCGAAGGCGTCACAATGACGGAGCGCGAGTTCTTGAACGTGTTGGAGCGGCACGGCGTGCGGCGCGTCACCCCGAAAGGCGATGCATTCGACCCGCGTCTACATCAGGCCGTGATGGAACGGCAGGACGCCAGCGTGCCCAACGGGACCGTGGTTGAGGTCTTCCAGTCGGGATACACGATCGAGGATCGCTGCTTGAGGCCGGCGATGGTTGTCGTTGCGCGAGGCGGCGGCAAGGGACAGCCGAAAACGGACGAGGATCCGGCAGCCGCACCCCAACAGGCACCGGAAACGCAACGGACCGCCGCCGATACCAGTTCAGAGGACACAACCTCTACCGCCGACGGCATGTCAGGCGAGCAGCCGGGCGCGGCGGGCCATGATCCGCACGACAGCAGCGGCACCTCGAACGCCTGACCGACAGCCTGTAGGGGTCATGCTCGCCTACAGGCGCCTGCCGCTTTTGCTGCCGCTGCGATAATATTTATTGAAGCTTGGTGGCGAAGCGGCGCTTTGCGCAATGCGTGCCGGGTTCGGGCGCGCAGGAATAAAAAGAATAGAGCACCGCATCCGCGCGGCCGACAAGGTTCTCGGCAGGCACCAGCCCCATGTCGGGAAAGCGGCTGTCGGCGGAATTGTCGCGATTGTCGCCCATCATGAAGTAGTGCCCAGGCGGCACGGTGATTTCAGCCATCGACCCGTGACGGAGCCGGTGCGTGTACTCAAGGATGGGATGAGAAACGCCACCGGGCAGTGTCTCGACGTACCGGTTCACCTCGACGACGTGTCCTTCGTACTCGCGAAACTTGTATGTGCTCTCAAGCTTGCGGGGCAGGCGCTCGCCATTGAGGATCACTTCGCCATTGTCGATGGCGATGCGATCGCCCGGCAGTCCGATTAGCCTCTTTATCATCCGGTCCGACCGCTTGGGGTGGACGAAGACGACGATGTCGCCGCGGCGGGGTGCGCCGCCCATAATGCGCCCCTTCAACACGCTCGGGGGCAGGGAGAACTCCAGCGGCAGCGAGTGACGCGAATAGCCATACGCGAATTTGTTGACCGTCAGCCGGTCGCCAACCTCCAGCGTCGGCACCATGCTTTCCGAGGGGATGTGATAGGTGGCATAAGCCGCCGTCTGGAACGCGAAAGCGACCACCATCGCGATGACGAAGCTTACGACAATGTCCTTCATCTTTCCTGCCTCGTGCTGCTTTGGCGCGGCGGCCGTGCCTGTTGCCGCCGGAGACCAGCGAGGAACGCCCAGCCACAGCCGCCGCGATACACAGGCGGACTGAGCTGCTGTCTCAACCCAAAGATCGGTTGTCCGTTGGCTAACATCAAGTCCGGGCAACATGAAGCGGTTTGGTGCGGAAATGAGGGCGGCCTCTCCGCCGCCCTCTGGGCTTGTTCGACCTGCAAGCAACGGTCAGCCCACGGTTTTTGCGGTTCGCCCGCCGTCGAACTCGCGAAGGATGCGCTCTGCCTTCGCGCTTTCGAGCTTGTTGACGAGGTTTTCCGCCTCGTGCTGGTCACGCAGCGCCTTTGACAAGGTGAAGCACGATCCAACCAGGAAGAAGGTGCCGAGCAGGAAAAAGCCCTTCATCCACACCTCGCCGGGTATGGCGAGGACGCCCAGCACCATCATGCCGAGCGAAACGGCGAACGAGGAATAGGCGTAGAAGCGCCAGGCTTGGGAATCTTGATGCATGTGAAGCTCCTAGAAGTTTGATTGTGTGGTCATGGACGTTGAAATGCCGGATGGGCGCCGGGCGCTAGTTGCCCGGCGTGGGTGGTGGGCTGCGGCGCGCCTTCAAGCGTTCCAGCACGGCTTTCGGATCGGTTTCGGAAGGGCGGCGCGCGACAGCGCCAGCCGACGATTTCAAGGCGGGGTCACGTTCCACCTTGTCCATTGCTTCGGCGAAGTCGCGCTGTTCGGTCTGGCGAATACGAATACGGTCCAGCGTCCTGCGCGCTTCCTGGATTGCACTCTCCGAAACGCCGGCAGCGCTTAGCGACCTGGCATTGGCGCGGCTGACAGCGGCGGCGGCTTTCGCGGTGGCGAGACCACGCCGCAGCTCGCCCAGTAGGCGCGCGTTACTCTCCAGCATGCGCCGGATCCGGTGAGCGGCTTCGGCACAATCGGATGCCGCCAATTCGTGGGCCTTCAGGTCGTCGGAAAGTCCCGCAATCCGACCGGCGAGACGCTCCGCCTCGGCGTCCTTGCCTTGATCCAGAAGCGCCATGGCTTCCGTCTCATCCTCGGCAATGCGCGTACCGATGTCGGCGGCGTGTCTGCGCTCCCCGGCTTCTTCCGCCAGCACCATGGCGAGATCGCGCTTACCGGCCTCGAAGGCTGCGTTGGCCTCGCGGAGCCGCTGTTCGAGCAGGCGGGTTGCATTGGCATCGAAGATGGCTTCTTCCGCCTCTGCCACCTGTGCCCGGAACAGTGTGGAAATGGTCTTGAACATGACGCTGACGTCCTCCTTGAATAATTGAACACCGTACAGTTTCTCAATATAGAGCATTTTGAACGATGTTCAAGTTGGGAATGGTGACGGCGGCTGCTGAGTGCTCCGGTGGGTTAATGATCGGTCAACGGGCTAGGGCAGCGGAGGGGATTTTGAAAGCAAACGGGCCAACCGGGGGCGGGCGTCGCGGGCGCATGGGAGAGAACAGGGTAGGGCAATGCCACCTACCCGTTACCCAGCAAGCCAGATCCATGAAGCTGTGGCGCTGCGCCGAGCTTTGCCCGAAAGGCTGCAGTTGCCTGCAGGCGGCGGGGTGGAAAACGGGTGCAACCTGGACCAATTGCTGGACCAACGGCAAATTCGGGTGGCACGGTGGACGAAAAAACATCACAACGTGGTGACCTGTCGCCGTTGCGCACCGAAACGGGCACCTTATATAAGCCGCATCAACGACTGCAGCTCCAGGGGGCCGCGTCACCCGAACTTTCGGAACGATGTTCCGTAAGGCCGGAGACAGATTGGACGCCTGTACCGGGTCCGGACGGCCTGCCGCAAGAAGAGGAAATTGAAATCTATGGCAAAAGTTATCGGCATCGATCTTGGAACCACCAACTCGTGCGTCGCCGTGATGGATGGCGGCAAGCCGAAGGTGCTTGAAAATGCGGAAGGCGCCAACACAACGCCTTCGATTGTTGCCTTTACCGATGACGGCGAGCGCCTCGTCGGCCAGACCGCCAAGAACCAGGCGGTGACAAATCCCCTCAACACGCTCTTCGCGATCAAGCGCCTCATCGGCCGCCGGTTCGACGACGAGATGGTGAAGAAGGACCAGGGCCTCGTTCCCTACAAGATCGTGCAGGGCCCGAATGGCGACGCCTGGGTCGAGGCACAAGGCAAGCAATATTCTCCCCAGCAGGTCTCAGCCTTCATCCTGCAGAAGATGAGGGAGACCGCGGAAGCCAAGCTCGGCGAAACCATCACGCAGGCCGTCATCACCGTGCCTGCCTACTTCAACGACGCCCAGCGCCAGGCGACCAAGGATGCCGGCAAGATCGCCGGACTTGAAGTCCTGCGCATCATCAACGAGCCGACCGCAGCCGCGCTCGCCTACGGTCTCGACAAGAAGGATGGCGCCAAGACGATCGCCGTCTACGACCTTGGCGGTGGCACCTTCGACATCTCGGTGCTGGAGATCGGCGACGGCGTCTTCGAGGTGAAGTCGACGAACGGCGACACGTTCCTCGGCGGTGAAGACTTCGACATGAAGATCGTTGCCTACCTCGCCGACGAGTTCAAGAAAGAGCAGGGCATCGACCTCAGGAAAGACAAGCTCGCGCTGCAGCGCCTCAAGGAAGCGGCCGAGCGGGCGAAGAAGGAGCTTTCGTCCTCGACGCAGACCGAGATCAATCTGCCCTACATCACGGCGGATTCTTCCGGTCCGAAGCATCTGACGATGAAGCTCACCCGCGCCAAGCTTGAAAGCCTGGTCGACGAACTCATCGAGCGCACCAAGGGGCCGTGCGTGAAGGCCATCAAGGATGCCGGCCTCAAGGCTGCCGACATCGACGAAGTGGTGCTGGTCGGTGGCATGACGCGCATGCCCAAGGTGCAGCAGGTGGTCAAGGAGCTGTTCGGCAAGGAGCCTCACAAGGGCGTCAATCCTGACGAGGTCGTCGCCGTTGGCGCTGCCATCCAGGGCGGCGTGCTGAAGGGCGAGGTGAAGGACGTCCTGCTTCTCGACGTGACGCCACTGTCGCTGGGTATCGAAACTCTTGGCGGTGTTTTCACGCGCCTCATCGACCGCAACACCACCATCCCGACGAAGAAGGGCCAGACCTTCTCGACCGCCGAGGATGGCCAGACAGCCGTTACCATCCGCGTCAGCCAGGGTGAGCGCGAGATGGCGGCCGACAACAAGCAGCTCGGCACCTTCGATCTCGTCGGCATTCCGCCGGCGCCGCGGGGCATGCCGCAGATCGAGGTGACGTTCGACATCGACGCCAACGGCATCGTTCACGTCTCGGCCAAGGACAAGGCCACGGGCAAGGAGCAGTCAATCCAGATCCGTGCCTCCGGCGGCCTTTCCGACGACGAGATCGAGCGGATGGTCAAGGACGCAGAAGCCCACGCCGCCGAGGACAAGCAGCGCCGTGAGCAGGTGGAAGCCAAAAACCACGCCGAAAGCATGGTGCATCAGCTTGAAAAGCAGCTCGGCGAGCTGAAAGACAACCCCAAGGTTGATGCGATCAAGGCCGATGTCGAGAAGGAGATCGCGGCGACCAAGGAGGCAATCGCCTCTGGGGACGCAGAGAAGATCAAATCGGCAACGGCAAGCCTGGCTCAAGCCGCCATGAAGATCGGCGAAGCGATGTATGCGGGTCAGGGCGGTGCAGCGGGTGCAGCAGATGACGAGGCCCCCCAGGCCTCCGGTAGCGGCAGCGCCGACGAGAATGTCGTCGATGCCGATTTCGAAGAAGTCAAGGACGACGACAAGAAGTCCTCGTAAGTTCAAACGCCAGGGCCCGGGCAACCGGGTCCTGGATTTTCCATATCGCAAAAGAGATGTTCTGACGCATGCCGGGGCTCACCGAAGCGCTGCCAGAATGCAACTGGCTTCGGCTTTGCTCCTGCCGCACACTTCATGGGCCAGGCGTTCATGGGTCTGCGCGCGTCGCTGAAGCGAACGCGGGAATGCATGCCGCGGAGCCCGACGTTCACGAGGACGGCAAGAACGCCCATGGCCAAACGAGATTATTATGAAGTCCTGGGGTTGAAGAAGGACGCGAGCGATGCGGACCTCAAGAGCGCATTCCGCAAACTTGCCAAGGACTGCCACCCAGACCGCAATCCCGGTGATAACGGCGCCGAGCAGCGCTTCAAGGAAATCAACGAAGCCTACGAGACCCTGAAGGACCCCAACAAGCGCGCCGCCTACGACCAGTTCGGCCATGCCGCCTTCGAAGGCGGGCGTGGACCTGGTGGTCCCGGCGGTTTCGGGCCCGACTTCGCCTCCTCGATGTCGGACATCTTCGACGACCTGTTTGGCGAATTCATGGGCGGGCGGCGTGGTGGCGCTGGCCGCGGCAGGTCTGGCCGCGAGCGCGGCGCAGACTTGCGCTACAACATGGAAATCTCGCTATCGGACGCCTACACCGGCAAGAACGCCGAGATTGTCGTGCCGACCAGCGTTGCCTGCGAGACCTGCTCGGGCAGCGGCGCGAAGGCCGGCACCAAACCGGCAACATGCCCGACGTGCGCCGGGCACGGGAAGGTGCGCGCCAGCCAAGGCTTCTTCACCATCGAGCGGACGTGTCCAGCCTGTCAGGGCCGTGGCGAGGTGATCCAGGATCCGTGCCCCGGTTGCTCGGGCGCCGGCCGCGTGACCAAGGAGCGCAAACTTGCCGTCAATATCCCGGCGGGCGTGGAAGACGGAACGCGCATTCGTCTTGCGGGAGAAGGTGAAGCCGGACTGCGCGGCGGGCCTGCTGGCGATCTCTACATTTTCTTGTCGATCAGGCCGCACGAATTCTTCCAGCGCGACGGAGCAGACATCTTCTGCAAGGTGCCGATTGCGATGACGACGGCGGCGCTCGGCGGCCAAATCGACGTTCCCACAGTTGAAGGCTCGATCACCCGCGTCAAGGTCCCCGACGGCACCGAAACGGGCAAGCAGTTCCGGCTACGGGGCAAGGGCATGCCGGTGTTGCGCTCCAAGGTGACGGGCGACATGTACATTCAGGTGGAAGTTGAAACTCCGAAAAGCCTGACCCGGCGCCAGCGCGAACTGCTTGAGGAATTCGAGCGCGAAAGTCACAAGGAGACGTCGCCTCACAGCGCCGGATTCTTCACGCGCGTGAAGGAGTTTTTCGAAGGCAAGGGGTGAGGCTGCCCAGCCAGCCGTCTCTGCCCCCAGACGGTTGGACATCTTTGCGGTCCGACACACTCTCTTGGACTAGGTGTGAGCTTTCGATGGGCTCGGAAGGACGCTCAATCTTTTGGTCTTGAGCATGTTTTTCACGCCGATCCGCTACGCACTTCGGCTAAACATGCTCCAACCTTCCACGGCTCAACACACTCATTGATGCCGGTGTCATCCGACCCACGCGCCGATTTCTGATCTAGGACAGAAATATCGTGTGCGAGGTTCGGCATGCGAGACCGTGTAAGCGCTGAAAATACAGAAACCTTGTACTTTCTGGCGGAAGACACCCCTTTCAACATACGGCATGGTTCGCTCGTTCGCGCGCGCGCAGCCCGGGCTTGGCCGCGTGCCAGCAGGCGCACCAGGGAAAGGACACGGACGATGGACCTTAAGATCTCGGCGGCGCTCTCTGCCGCGATTGCCGCGGCAGCAGGCTGCCTCCTCGCTGGCTCGGCCGGCGCTATGAGCCCGGCGGGCGAAGAGGCCATGAACACCGCAGGCCACGTCATGTTCGATCACCGCTGCCGCAGCTGCCATGCTGACGATCCCGCAAAGCAAAGCTATGGCCCCAGCCTCATTGGCATCGTTGGCCGCAAGGCTGGTACTGTCGAGGGCTTTGCCTATTCGGAAGCCATGAAGTCCTCAGGCATCGTGTGGGACGAGGATCAGTTGCGCAAGTGGATCGCTGACAACACAAGCATTCTTCCTGGCACGCGGATGAAACATATCAACATCTCCGACAAGAACGAGCAGGACTTCCTGCTGTCCTATCTGAAGTCTCTGAAATAGAGAGCTATCTGATAGTCGCTGCCAAAAGGCCCGGATGCAGGAAGCTGCATCCGGGCCTTTTGCTTTCATGGCAAGCGGGGCGGGGCGGGCGGCGCGGCGAAGGTGGAGCAGCGGTGCAACGACATCATCCGCCGGCATTGTCATTTCAGATCGCATGCCGTGACCGCGCAGCCCGCTGCGGTTATCATCGGCCCCGGACGACATCCTCGACGTCCATGATCGACCGCGGAGCGCCGTTTGGCTGCAAACCAACACACAATGGAAACTGCCCATGACTCAACCCGTCCGCCTGCTGTTTCTGCCAGGATCGCAGCGCAGCGCTTCCTACAACAAGAAGCTGGCCCGGCTTGGCGCATCGATCGCGGAGGCCAACGGCGTTGCTGCCACATTCGCAGATCTTGGCGACTACCCGATGCCGATCTACGACGGCGACCTGGAAGCCGAGAAAGGGCCGCCGGAAAACGCTGCAAAGCTCAAGCACTTGATGGCGCTGCATTCCGGAATCTTCATTGCATCTCCGGAATACAACAGTTCGATTTCGCCGCTGCTGAAGAATGCGCTCGACTGGGTCAGCCGCGTTCGCGAGCACAATGAAGCGGCAAACGAGGTGTTCAAGACCCGTGTGTTCGCCCTGGGTTCGGCTTCACCCGGTGGCATGGGCGGCCTCAGGGGACTCAATACCGTGCGTCAAGTCCTTGAACTGGGCCTTGGTGCCCTTGTCCTGCCGGAACAATTTGCCGTGCCGCGCGCTGCCGACGCCTTCGACGACAACGGCCACTTGAAGAACAAGGACTCCCAGGAAACATTCAAGGTGCTGATCCAGAAGCTTGCCCGGGCCGCCCACGTGTTGCATGGGTAGTTGGCCCGCCGCTCCGCGCAGCTGGCGCCCAACAGACAACCAGGACGAGCGATCGCCATGAGCCACGACATCGCTTTGAGAGAACGCCTGATCGTCGCGCTCGACATGCCGACGGTGGAAGAGGCAGCTCGGCTCGTTGCGCAACTCGGCGACGGCGTAACCTTCTACAAGGTGGGGCTGGAGCTGCTGTTCGCTGGCGGACTTGATTTCGCGCAGCACCTGAAGTCCCACGGCAAGCGTGTCTTCCTCGATATGAAGCTTTTGGACATCGGCAACACGGTGGAGCGCGCGGTTGCCAATGCCGCCGACTTCGGCGTCGATTTTCTGACCGTGCATGGGCACGACCTCAAGACGCTGCACGCAGCAGTCGTGGGGCGGGCCAACTCACCGTTGAAGCTCCTCGCCGTCACCGTGCTCACAAATCTTTCGTCCGATGATCTCAAACAGCAAGGCTCGTCGATGTCGCCAAGCGATCTCGTCCTGCACCGCGCACGCATGGCGCGGGAGGCCGGCTTCGACGGCGTCATCGCATCGGGGCAGGAGGCGCATAAAATCCGCGCGGCCGTAGGGCCCAATTTCCTCATCGTGACGCCCGGCATTCGCCTTGAGGGCAGCGCGATGGACGATCAGGAGCGCGTGATGACGCCGGAACACGCCATCCGTTCCGGTGCGGACCACATCGTCGTGGGCAGACCAATTACGCAGGCCGATGATCCACGCGCGGCGGCGCTGGCGTTCCTGCAGCACATCCGCGACGCCATGAGTTTGAATTGAGCGGCGCCCCTCACAGCACACCACATGCAATTGAAAAGAGAGAGCTGAAATGCCCAAGGGATATGTCATCGCGCACGCCACGGTCACGGACGCGGAGAAGTGGGGCCAATACGTTGCCAAATCAAAGGTGGCGCTCGACAAGTATGGCGGCACGCCGATCGTGCGTGGCGGCGCATGCGAGATCATGGAAGGCAACGGCACCCAGCGCAACGTCGTGATCGAATTCGCGAGCTACGCTGATGCACTCGCCTATGCCAAGTCGCCCGAGTACGCCGAAGCGAAAGCCATGCGCCAAGGCGCCGGCAGCATCGACATCACCGTTGTCGAGGGGGTTTGACCACAACATGCGGGCATAGGTGGCAGCTGGCCGCCAACTAAATGTTCGCAGCCCCGCCCAGACATCCATTCATCGGTGACAATTCGTGTTGTGACCTGACAGCGACAGCGCGGTCAATTCCTCGCACTGACTCGGCGATCTCGGTTGAAGTGACGAATATCTTGTTACCTTAACGTGACAGAGATTCGCTTGGGGTCTGAACATGAAACTTGGCCGCACTTTCGCAGCGGCGTTGCTGAGTGGCGTTGTCATGGCTGGCAACGCGATCGCAGCAGATCGGAGTGGTGACGCGCGTAGCGGCGGTCTCGAGGGTGGGCCCGCAGCGTCTGCCGCGCCGTTCTCATGGTCGGGGTTCTATTTGGGCGGTCACATCGGCGGCACCTGGTCGCCGGTGGCTTATCAATACACATCAGCAGCATATGTCTTTGACAACACTTACGCGTATGACCGGGCCGTTTGGGTGGACCCATCGTCGTTGTCTGGCGGCCTGCAGCTTGGACTTCAGCGCCAGTTTGGTCGCTTCGTCACGGGCGTCGAAATTGGGTATTCTTTTCAAGAAGGCTCAGAAACGGTCCTTGTCCGCAGCAATCTGACATCGCTGAAGACTGAAATGGGCGATCTTCTGACCGTAGCCGGGCGCTTTGGCATCGCGAACGACAAGCTGTTGAGCTACGTCAAAGCAGGCTATGCCAGCGCCGATATTGCGGTTGATGGTTTGGAATTGCGCAATTCCATTGTGTTGAGAAACCGAGCGCATGATTTGGCGCATGGCTATCTGCTCGGCGCAGGTATCGAGTATGCGATAATGGATAATGTCACCGTGGGCTTGGACTACACCTACGTGAATCTCGACGCCGGTGACGCGACCTTCGATATACCAAGCTCATTCCGAACGACGGCGTCCTACCATGGCATCGATGTTGACATGCACCAGGTCACTTTCCGCGTGAATCTGCTGCTCCATCACGATCGCTGAAACGCACCGCTGAAATAGCCGCGAAACCCAAGTTCGAGCGACAGCGACACCCACAGGCACGTGCTCATTGCTCATTGGGCTATTCTTTCTGGACTGAACCTGACGGCACCATGACAGGCGCTATGCTGTGGTGACTGGCAAGACGCTGGATTGCCAGTGGTGCTGGTGATGCAGACAGCCCTTCCTTTCCACGTCGAGTTTTCGCATGATCTGGGGCAGCGCATCGGGCGTTCGACGGCATCCTCTCGATGGAGGTTCGGATGGGTGATGAGTTCTCCGGCAGCTACCCGATCGAATCGCGCAGCGGCGAAATCGACCGGCTCGCCGTGCAAGGTCTTGCCATGGCTCCGGATGCGGAACGTATGCTCGACCTCATTGGCGTCAGCGAAGGCTGGTCGTGTCTCGACATCGGCTGCGGCCCGGGCGGCATCACAGGGCTGTTGAGTAGGCGCGTCGGACCCGAAGGCCGCGTGGTTGGATTGGACATGAACGCGGGCTTTCTGGAGCATGCGCGCGCGGGTGCCGCCGCCAATACCCAGTTCATACTGGGCGACGCTTATGGATCGCAGCTCCCGGCGGCGTCATTCGACCTCGTCCACATGCGCTTTGTCGCCAGTACCGCCGGCGACCCGGAACGGCTCCTTCAGGAAGCGAGACGGCTTGCGCGGCCGGGAGGAACGATCGCGTTGCAGGAGCCTGACGGCTCCACCCTGAACTGCTATCCACCGCATCCAAGCTGGGACAAACTCAAGTCCGCCTTGCTCGGCGCCTTCAGTGGGGTGGGCGCGGACCTGGAGCTGGCCCGGCGGCTTTACCATGTCGTCTGCCAGTCTGGCCTCGCTGACGTCCAATACCGGCCCTTCATCGTCGGCGTGCGGTCGATGGACCCCATGGTCGATTATTTGCCCGCGACGGTGCAATCGCTGCGGGCAACGGTGGTCAAGCTGGGTCTGCTGGACGAAAGCGAATTTGCCGACACACTGGCTCAATGCCGGGCACACCTCGCGCAGCCGGGCACTGCCTTCACCATGTATACCGTTGCCCAGGTGTGGGGCCGAAACGGTTGAGGATTTATTCGGGGGCGTGGCGGCAATCGCCGCCCCTACACCCTCGGGCGGATATCTGCTTTAAGCTGCATCTGACGCCAATCCCGGTCACCGCAGCAGCCTTACGCAACGCCACAATGCCCCACCGGCCAGAACATGATGCTACCCGCCAGGCATGGCGCGCATCCATCCTGACGCTGTTTCCGGAGATGTTTCCGGGACCGCTGGGCCTGTCATTGGCCGGGCAGGCGCTGGACGCCGGACTTTGGTCGCTCGCCACACATCAGATCCGCGAGCACGGGCTTGGACGGCATCGGGCGGTGGACGATACGCCAGCCGGAGGCGGCGCCGGCATGGTGATGCGTGCCGACGTGGTCGGAGCGGCGGTCGACTCGGCCCGTAGCCAGGATGGTGCGGACCTGCCGCTGATCTACTTCTCGCCGCGAGGCACACCGCTAACCCAGAGCCTTGCCCACGAGTTGGCGGAGGGGCCGGGTGTCATGCTGCTGGCCGGACGGTTCGAGGGATTGGACCAGCGGGTGATCGAGGCGCGCGGCATGCGCGAGATCTCGATTGGCGACTACATCCTGTCGGGCGGCGAACTGGCGGCAATGGTGCTTCTTGATGCCTGCATCCGGCTCTTGCCCGGCGTCGTCGGCTCAGCCGACAGCCTCACCCATGAGAGCTTTGAAACCGGGCTGCTGGAGCACGCTCTCTACACAAAGCCGCGTGAGTGGGAGGGCAGGTCCATTCCCGAAGTCCTGTTATCTGGCGACCACAAGAAAATCGCCGCGTGGCAGGAGACCGACTCCCTCAGGATTACGTCTGAGCGCCGGCCCGATCTGCTGGAAGCGCGCAAGCGACGCTAATCGCCTGGAAAACGACCCCCCAGTCCTGCTGCTTTGGTCACTATTCTGATTGCAGACTTTGCTTAAGCTTTGCAAAATTCGCATAGCTTGACTATATTGTGCACTGCAACGATGGTATGCCACGGGCCATTCGGCAGTGTCGAA
This sequence comes from Hyphomicrobiaceae bacterium, assembly GCA_020442165.1. Classification (GTDB taxonomy): domain Bacteria; phylum Pseudomonadota; class Alphaproteobacteria; order Rhizobiales; family Hyphomicrobiaceae; genus JAEUMD01. Next base: position 32,300 of record JAGRKV010000032.1, read on the forward strand.
CGAACTGCCTGAAGGTGCGCTGTGCTTGCGCAAAAAAAGGACGTCCGCAGATGGACTGGGACAAGCTCCGCATCTTCCACGCCGCCGCCGAAGCCGGCAGTTTCACCCACGCCGGCGACACTCTGCACATGAGCCAGTCAGCGGTGAGCCGGCAGGTGTCGGCTCTCGAAAAGGACCTGAAGATCTCGCTGTTCCACCGCCACGCACGCGGACTGGTGCTGACCGAGCAGGGCGAGATGCTCTACCGCACCGTCGCGGAGGTGATGAACAAGCTGCACACGGTCGAGACGCTCCTGTCCGACACCACCACCAAGCCATCGGGGGAATTGCGCGTCACAGCGGCGACCGGGCTCGGCACCGTCTGGGTGACACAGCGTTTGCGGGAATTTCTGGAGCTTTATCCAGAGGTGCGCATCGACCTCAACCTCAACGACGAGCAGGTCGACTTGTCGATGCGCGCGGCCGACGTGGGGCTCTGGACCCGCGAGCCCGATCAGGCGGATCTGATCCGGCGCCCGCTCTTCTCAATGAAAGTGCGCGCCTATGCGTCCACCCAGTACATCCGCCGTTTTGGAGCGCCCACGACACTACAGTCGCTCGATAATCACCGCATTGTTTCCTACTCTGGCGTGCCGTCGCAGCACCTCGCCGCCATCACCTGGATCGAGAGTGTGGGACGTGACGGCCAGCCGCCGCGGGTGCCGGTTTTCCGCGCCAATTCGGTGGTGGCCCTCAAGTATGCCGTCCGCTCGGGCATCGGCATCGGCATGATTCCCGATTACATGGTGGAGGAGGAAAGCGACCTCGTCACTGTGCTGACGGAGATCGACCCGCCGACCCTGCCGATCCTGTTCGTCTACCCTGAAGAGCTCAAGACGTCGAAAAAGGTGCAGGTTTTGCGCGATTTTCTGTTGTCCAAGGCGCGGCAGGTGAAGATCTGAGAACGGCGCGCCGGACGAGCGCGCCGCCCCGTTGCTGGGCAGCCGCTGCGGCGACGGGCCGCCCGGCACAGCCCCAGTCATGAGCCATTTGCGCGGTTCCGGTCAAATCGCTATCTAAGTGGCGGCCGCATGCCCTGCCGCCGGGCGCGACGATACGCGACCGGAAGGAACGGTGTGGCGCGGACCGGCAAGCCAATCCCTGCCAACCTCTCAACATGGCGAGCACGATGACCAAGACCGCGCCTACCACGCTCTACGACAAGATCTTCGAGGACCACGTCGTCGAGCGCTCACCCGACGGCACCTGCCTCCTCTATATCGACCGCCACCTTGTCCATGAGGTGACGAGCCCGCAGGCGTTCGAGGGACTGCGCATGGCTGGCCGCAAGGTGCGCGCGCCGGAGAAGACGCTCGCCGTCGTCGACCACAACGTGCCGACCACCGACCGCAGCCATGGCATCGCGGACAATGACAGCCGCATCCAGGTGGAGACGCTGGCCAAGAACGCCGCCGATTTCGGCATCGAGTATTACAACGAGCTCGACAAGCGCCAGGGCATCGTTCACGTCGTCGGGCCCGAGCAGGGCTTCACGCTGCCCGGCACCACTATCGTCTGCGGCGATAGCCACACCTCGACGCATGGCGCATTCGGCGCACTGGCGCACGGCATTGGCACGTCTGAAGTGGAGCATGTGCTCGCCACGCAGACGCTGGTGCAGAAGAAAGCCAAGAACATGCTGGTGCAGGTGGACGGCAAGACACCGCACGGCGTCGGCGCCAAGGACATCATCCTTGCCATCATTGGCGAGATCGGCACTGCGGGCGGCACCGGCCACGTCATTGAATATGCGGGCGAAGCAATCCGCGATCTCACCATGGAAGGCCGCATGACGGTCTGCAACATGTCGATCGAAGGCGGCGCACGCGCTGGCATGATTGCGCCCGACGAGAAGACCTATGCCTTCATCGAGGGCAAGCCCAAGGCGCCCAAGGGTGCGGCCTGGGACATGGCGATGAAATACTGGCAGACGCTGAAGACTGACGAAGGCGCGCACTTCGATTCCGTCATCAAGCTCGACGCCGCCAAGCTGCCGCCGATCGTGACGTGGGGCACGAGCCCTGAAGACGTCGTCGCGATCACCGGCATGGTGCCAGACCCTGCCAAGGTGGAGAACGAAAACAAGCGCGCGTCGATGGCCCGCGCGCTCGACTACATGGGCCTCGTCGCTGGCACGAAGATCACCGACATCCCGCTCGACGTCGTGTGGATCGGCTCATGCACCAACGGCCGCATCGAGGACCTGCGCGCAGTGGCCAAGATTGTGGAAGGCAAACAGAAGGCGTCAAACCTCGCCTATGTCATGGTCGTTCCCGGCTCGGGTCTCGTGAAGGAGCAGGCGGAAGCGGAAGGCCTCGACAAGATCTTCAAGGCTGCCGGTTTCGAGTGGCGCGAGCCCGGCTGCTCGATGTGTCTGGGCATGAACCCCGACCAGCTGAAGCCCGGCCAGCGCTGCGCCTCGACGTCAAACCGCAACTTCGAAGGCCGTCAGGGTTACAAGGGCCGCACGCATCTCGTCTCGCCCGTGATGGCGGCGGCGGCAGCGCTCGAAGGCCACTTCGTGGATGTCAGGGAGTATCCGGGGGCGTGAGGTCAACGGTCAAGATTGACCCCAAACGCTTAGGGGCGGGCACCAGAGCCCGCCCTTTGTCGTTTGGCCTTACTCATTGTCTGTCATGATTGGCGGCCCTAGACGAGGCCGACATCGGGTCTGCGCCATTCTTTCAGATCAAGCGGCCTTGTCGCGCGGTGCATCCCGATGCAGCGGAGCGCCACCACCGCTTGCGCCGCCGTTCCTGCCATCCATTTTCTCGCGCAGGAGGCGCTCGGCTGCCGCTACATTCGGCACGCCGGCGAGTATCTCGACGTCCTTGGACTTGTCGCCGTCGCTGTCCTGATAGACCAGCGTGGTAACGGTCAATGTACCGCTGCCATCGCGGCGTTCACGCTTCAACAGCGACACGATCCTGGCCGGGTCCCATGAGGCGACTTCCTTCGTGCGTCCATCCCAGCCGATCCGGATGAGCCGCTTGTCGGTGATGACGTAGATCATGCGGCGGGACTTCGCCCACGCCCAGAACGGCGCGCCAACCATCGCCAAACCGATCAACACGAAGGCGCTGACAAAAACGATGGCTATTCCGAGGGCGGCCGGACCCCACCCGTTCATTGCCGCTGTGTTCGCTTTTCCGAAAAGGGCGACATGGACCATGGCGCCGAACATGCCGCCGGACAGTGCCAGCCACGGTATGCCCATCAGCCAGGCCGGCGTTGCACTCCAGAAAATTGAGCGGGGGTTGGGACGGCCGGTCCAGCGAATGATTTCGCCTTGTGTTTCGGCGGTGATCGTCTGGACTGCGTCGTGCGGCAATTCGTTCAGTGGGTTCATGGCCGCACCTTGGCACAACTTAATTAGGCATTTGTGAAATGGCACAGTTAACGGTGCATCTGGCGGCGTTCCGCCGGATGCAGCCCCCATCCCCACAGTTCGCGGGCGCGCGGTGATGTCGGGCATTGACCGGAGCGGGCGGGCACCCCAAGTTACCGGCTCCAAATTGACCATATTTCGGGCACGCCAGCCTTCCGCTGCCGACGACCGGCCCGACCGACCGCCGAAGGAGAAAAACATGTCCAGCCCCCGCCACGCGAAAGTCCTGATCCTTGGCTCGGGGCCGGCCGGCTATACCGCCGCGATCTATGCCGCGCGCGCGATGTTGAAGCCGCTGCTAATCCAGGGCATCCAGCCCGGCGGGCAGCTCACCATCACAACGGAAGTCGAGAATTATCCGGGCTTCGCGGAGGCGGTTCAGGGGCCGTGGCTGATGGAGCAGATGGAGGCGCAGGCGCGCCACGTCGGCACCGAGATCGTCATGGACCACATCTCCAAGGTGGACCTGCGCGCGCGGCCCTATCGGCTCGAAGCGGATTCGGGCGACACCTACACCTGTGACGTACTCATCATCTGCACCGGCGCGCAGGCGCGCTGGCTCGGCATCCCGTCGGAGGAATTCTTCAAGGGCCACGGCGTTTCGGCGTGCGCGACCTGCGACGGATTCTTCTATCGCGGCAAGGAAGTGATCGTCGCAGGCGGCGGCAATACCGCCGTCGAGGAAGCGATCTTCCTCACCAACTTCGCGTCGAAGGTGACGGTGGTTCACCGCCGCAACGAATTCCGCGCCGAGCGCATCATGCAGGACCGGCTGTTCAAGAACCCAAAGATCGAAGTCGTGTGGGACTCGGTGATCGACGAGATCACGGGCGACAAGGACCCAAAATCGGTGACGGGTGTGCGGCTCAAGAACGTCAAGACCGGCGAGATCTCGGAACGCAAGGCAGACGGCGTGTTCATCGCCATCGGACACGCACCGGCGACCGAGATGTTCAAGGGGCAGTTGGAGCTGAAGGACTCCGGTTACGTCATCGTCAAGCCGGGCACGGTTTCAACCGGTGTGCCGGGTGTATTCGCGGCAGGCGACGTGACCGACGACGTCTACCGGCAGGCGGTGACGGCGGCAGGCATGGGCTGCATGGCAGCTCTGGAGGCCGAGAAGTATATCCATTGTCTGGAGAGCGAGGCGAGCAAGGCGGCTGAATAAGCCGCCAAGCCTTCACGGCTCCTCAACCCAACCCGACTAGACTGACACTCGTGTTTTGTCCTCTTTCCCTGGCGGCCCGTGTGGGTGTGCCGGGATGAGCCATGCGTGAGTGAAGTGTTCATGTCTGCAGTTTCCGATGCTCCGGCGCTTGCCATCCGCCATCTCAAGAAGACGTTCGAAGAACCGGCGGTCGACGATCTCTCACTCACCATCAAGTCGGGCGAATTCTATGCGCTGCTCGGGCCCAATGGTGCCGGCAAGACGACGACGCTGCGCATGGTGGCGGGACTGCTCAATGCGGACGCGGGCGAGATTGCCATCTGCGGCATCGACACGGCCAAGGACCCGATCGCGGCCAAGCGCGTGCTGGCCTGGGTTCCCGACGAGCCGATGATCTACGACAAGCTGACGCCCATGGAATATCTCGCCTTCGTCGCGGGCCTGTGGAGCATGGACGGCGAAGTGGCGCGGGCGAAAGCCGACCAGCTGATCGACGTGCTGGGCTTGTCCCAAAAGGCGCACGAGCGCTGCGGCGGCTTCTCAAAAGGCATGCGGCAGAAGGTGGCGCTGGCTGGCGCGCTGATCCACGAGCCCAAGCTCATCATTCTCGACGAACCGCTGACGGGCCTCGACGCTGGCTCGGCGCGTCAGGTGAAGGCGGTGCTGCGGCATCTGGTGTCTCAGGGCGTCACCGTCATCATGACCACGCACATCCTGGAAGTGGCGGAACGCATGGCAGACCGCATCGGCGTCATCGCCAAGGGACGTCTGCTGGCTGAAGGCACGCTGGAGGAACTGCGCAATACGTCCGGAGCGCACGGTGCAACGCTGGAAGATATCTTCCTGCAGCTCGTCGAAGAACAGCCAGACACGGCGCAAGGCGCTCCGGTTGATCGCCATGGCGCGCAGCTTGCGGGTGCTCTTGCATGATCGCGACGGCCAACACCGCCACACTCTCCTGGTTCGCGGCGCACGAAATCCGTCTCGCCTGGCGCGACTGGAAGATGCTGATGTCTGGCGGGCGAAAGCTCAAGGACCGCGCGGTGCTTGTTGGCATGGCGCTGTTCGTGCTCGGCGTGCATGGCATTGCTTGGATCGCACTTACGCCTCATCTGCCAATCGCCGCCGGTACCGCGCCCGGCAAGGCGATGCTAGCGGCAATCTCGGTCAGTTTCGTGCTTACTTTCACGATGATGTTCTCGCAGGCGCTGGAGCAGGTGACGCGCGCGTTCTATGCCCGCGACGACCTCGATCTCATCTTATCTTCGCCGGCGCCGTCACGGCATCTCTTCGCCGTGCGCATCACGGCGATGGCGATGACGACGGCACTGATGTCCGGCCTCGTCGTGGCACCGTTCGTCAATGTCGCCGCCATCCTCGATGGCGCGTACTGGCTGGCGGCCTATCCTGTCATCATCGCGCTAGCCGGCGTTGCCGCCGGGGCTGCCGTTCTGACAACGCTGATGTTGTTCCGGCATGTCGGCGCAAAGCGCACGCGGCTCATCGCCCAGATCGCGGCGGCGGTCGTCGGCGCCTCATTCCTGATCGGCATCCAGACTGCCGCCATTCTGGCCTACGGTTCGCTGTCGCGCTTCGAATTTCTGAAATCGGAAGGCGCTCTGGCGCAGTTGCCGGATGCCGGCAGTCTGCTGTGGGTGCCTGCCAAGGCCGTAATGGGCATGCCGGCGCCGTTCGTTCTGTTCTCGCTTGCCTCGCTGGCCTTCTTCGCCGCTGTGGTGTGGCGTGGTTCCCTCGCTTTCCGCGAGCATGTCGTGGCTGCGATGGGCGTTTCAGAGAAGCGCCACCGGCATGTTACGCGGCATGGCGCCTTCCGGGCTCGATCAACATTCGGCGCGTTGTTGCACAAGGAGTGGCTGCTGCTGGCGCGCGATCCTTGGCTGATCTCGCAAACGCTGATGCAGATTCTCTATCTCGTTCCGCCCGCGCTGCTGCTCTGGGTGAGTTATGGCGCCAAGACCAACGTGCAGACGATCCTGGCGCCAGTGCTGGTGATGGCCGCCGGGCAGCTTGCCGGCGCATTGGCCTGGCTGGCGATCTCGGGCGAGGATGCGCCTGATCTTGTGGCCACCGCGCCGGTCCGGCCCGCCGCGCTCATCTGGGCCAAAGTGGTTTCGGTTCTGGCGTTGATCGGCGCAGTGGCGCTGCCGTTCGTTCTGGCGATTGCATTCCTATCGCTGCATGGCGCGGCTGTCATCCTGATCGGCGTGCTCGCTGGCGCTGCGTGCGCCATCCTCATTCAGCTGTGGTTCCGCGCCCAGGCAAAGCGCACCAATTTCCGCCGCAGACAGGTTGCTTCGCGCATCTCGACAATCCTGGAAGCGCTGGCGTCGATCCTATGCGCGGGCACCGCGGCCGTAGCAGCGGCTGGATCGTGGTTGGCTGTCGTCCCGGCGGGATTGTGCCTGATCGTGATGGGCATCGCCTGGCTCGTTAGTCCGCGCGGCAATTAGCCTACGATTCTTTCCTGCCCTCGATACCGGGCAACGCGCGCCTTGCAATCGCCGCGCGGTTGCGGCCTACTCGCATGCATATTTCGGCATTGCCGACACTGCGATGCGATGGAAAGAGCGAGGCCTACGTCATGTTGAAATTCATATTCGGCGTCGTGTTCGGCGCGCTGATGTCATTTCTCTACGTGCATTACAATATCCAGTTGCCCAGCTATCTGCAGGTGCCGGAACTGCTTCGCGGAAATCTCGTTTCGACGGCAACCGATGCGACGCTTTATGATCTTGGTGCGGCAAAGGATGCGCGGCAACGCGCCCTGGAAGTCTATTTCGACAACCGCTCCGGCGATGCCGCAAGGATCGATGCCGAATATGGGTATCCGTTTCTTACCTCCCTGCACCGCGAGCGTGCGTCTCGGCAAGCACGCCAACTGCTGATGGCGCGGGAAGGTTTCGATATGACGCTTGCGAAAGATGCGCTGCGGACGGTGCTGGAGAAGAAGCACGGAACCAGCGATACTGTTGCCCTGCGGCGCGCCATGCTGATGGATGCCCTCGACCGCAAGCCGTTCCTGAAGCGTTGGCTGCAGAAGACAGGCGCCACATTAGCGCCGGATAATCTTACTGATATTCTCAAGGGCGCTGCCGCTTATCCGGCACTGCTGGCGGATGGCGAGTGACGTTCGCAACTCCGGCATCCGTTGGTCAGCAGGCGTGAGGATATTGCGATGACACAGAAGGTAAAGACCTGCTTCTGGTACGACACGGGCGCCGAAGAAGCGGCAAAGCTTTACGTATCGCTCATTCCCAACTCTCAAATTACCAACATCACGCGCTACGGCGAAGGTCAACGGATGCCGGCCGGTCTCGCCATGGTCGTCAACTTCACGCTGGACGGCGCTGAATTCATGGCCCTCAACGGTGGTCCCATCTTCAAGCACTCGGAGGCTGCATCGCTGGTCGTGCAGTGCGACGATCAAGATGAAATCGATCGCCTGTGGTCCGCCTTGCTTATCGATGGCGGCAAGGAGCAGCAATGCGGCTGGCTCAAGGATCGCTACGGGCTGCCGTGGCAGATCGTGCCCAAGCAAATAGCAACATTCATGACGCTAGGCAGCCCCGAGCAGCAGGCGCGCGTGATGGAGTCCATGATGGGCATGGTGAAAATCGACATCGCAACGCTCAATTCGGCATTCGACGGGGGCTGACACACCGGACGCGCGGCTACTCCCGCATGGTGCGGACCGTCAGTTTGAAGCGGCCCCTGTAGCCATAGATGTTGCCCCACCAGGGATGGGTGATGTGGGTCATCATATCGAAATGATCGTCATCGACGGCAATCTCTTCGGCATATCCTTCACCAATCAGCAGGCCGAGCGGAATGGGAATGAAATGCCCTAACAGACGCAGTGCATAGCCAGCGTGCTGCAATACGACCTTTTCGCCATCCCAGGAATAGCGCATGCGCCAGCCCAGGCCGAAGCGCATGACCTCGACCATCTCGTTGCCGGAGGTCTGGTACATGCGTGAGTGGAAACGGTAGGTGCCGGATGTGAAGTGGAATGTCCGGTCAAAGTGATACGCCGTGCTGTTGCGATCGCTGAGAAACCGAACCGTGACGGGAACATTGCTCTCATTGCGCGCCGGGATCTGGCCCATGAGCCTCAACAATAGGCCCAACAGGCGCATGATGCCCTGGCATTCGACATCGAGCACGCCCTCGGCGACGACCACGTCGTCGGTATAGGGCCGGTTGGCATAGTGCGCACGCAGGACAGCGGGCAGCTTTTCCCAGTCTGCGCCGAAGACCGGCTTGAATGTCGGCTCCGACTTGCGGCTCATATTGTCGATCGGCGCGACGTGGCGGCGGCGCAGAAGCCAATTGCGCGTGCCACGCAGCCACGGATACGTGAGCGCGGCGAGCCCCTTCGACCAGTAAAGGCCGCGCGTTGCCGCCATGAAGGCATTCGTTGTCTCGCCATAGCGGGCCATGAAAACGAGTGCATCGTGGCCATGATGTATCTGGTCATCGGCGATGATGGCCATGCCCTCGTCGAGATCGAAGCCACGAAGCGTCAGATCGCGCACGAGCGGATGATCCAGCTCATCACGCGCATTGATGAGATTGAGGGTGCCGTAATCGCGCTTGATGCGCATCGCCATCGCGGCAGACGTACACAGGGGACAGTCGCCGTCGTAGACGAAGGTAATCGCGCGCGATCCTGAAGGCCTTTGGTCCACGCCTGACACTCTCCGGCTTGCTTGGGACCATCCTCCGGCAGTCGCGTGGGCCCCGCAAGGCCTTGTCATCCTATCCGGGATTGTTTTTCGCACTCAGCCACTAAGCACTTCAGCTCAGCATGCTCTAGCGATCGCCTTGGCGCTGGTCTCTGGCCAGCTTCTCGAAAGTGCCGTCGGTCATCCACTTCAACGCGACAAAGCGGTGGCGCGTCTGCTTCCAGGCATCATGAACAAGCGCGTGCGGACTCGACCTTTCGCCCGCGACGGGTGGCGTGGAGACCCAGTGCATGAGTATCAATCCCGAACACACCCCGACGACGAGCAAGGCGGCACCGACCGCTGCGCGTCGTGGCGCACGTCCAGCCAATCCCTGCAGCAGCCCGATCAGACCGTAGACAATCGCCGCCGTCACGAGGGTCATCACCAGGAACGGTGCGGCCACCATGAGGATGAAAGCTGCCATCGCAAGAAAAACGGACATCCTGAACGGATAGCACGGGCACCTGGAATTTTCGGTTAAGAGAGTGGCCGAAAAGAAATTGGCCGCCGAGTTAACGGCGGCCAACATCTGGCAAGTCAAAAAGATCTACCGCTTTTGCTGGCTGCTTATGGGCGGATGTAGAGGTAGCCCTGCTGCTGCAGATCGGCGATGCGGACCACGCCACCCTTCTCGGCCAGCTTTGCGCCTTCCGGCAGGTCAGACAGTTCTGTCTTCAGAGCCTTCAGTGTGTTGGCGCAAATATGCAGTTGCACTTTTTGCCCCATGAGGCCCGTCATGTTCTGAATGATCGACTGATCGCCTGAGATCGTGTTCAGCATCTTGACCGCCGGGCCATGGGCCACGAGCACAATCTCGATGTTCTCAGGTCCGCCAACGCCGTTGATGTGATTCTTGATGTTGCCCAGAACGAAGCCGACCTTGTCTCCGTCCGATACGTGGTAGACGACCTTTGCCTTTTCATTCGCGGCGTTGGCCTTGGTCGCGGTTTTTACAAGCAGTCCGGCACCGGGAAGTGCGGCAGCCAGACCAAAGAAGAAGCGGCGGTTGAACATCTATTCTCTCCTAGCGTTCCCTTGGCGTTTTGCTCTTGTCGTATTTGCCTTTTGGCATTCGGCTTTTTTTGCTCATCTTATTGGTGAGGCTTCGTCCTGTCGTATCAGGCTTCTGTGATTTCGGGCAGTAGCGACTGGCTGCCGTCCCCGATCCCGGTGGATGGATGCTCTCAAGCTCCGCGAAGAATGCGCAAAGCCTCTTTGGGATCGATGCGGCCATCATACAGCGCGCGGCCGGAAATGGCGCCTTCGAGCATTGCGTATTCAGGCTGGATCAGCGCCTTGATGTCGTCAATGGATGCCAGACCGCCCGATGCGATGACGGGGATCTCGACAGACCGTGCCAGCTCGGCGGTGGCGGGCAGGTTCAGCCCCTTCAGTACGCCATCACGTTCGATGTCGGTATAGATGATCGCGGCGACGCCGGCGTCCTCGAAGCGGCGGGCAAGCGCGATCGCCGTCAGCTCGCTCGTCTCCGCCCAGCCCTCGACCGCGACCTTGCCGCCCTTGGCGTCGATGCCGACAGCAATCCGGCCAGGGAACTTTGCGCATGCATCGCGCACCAGATCGGGATCGCGAACGGCAACGGTGCCCAGGATCACGCGGCGAATTCCCTTCTCCAGCCACATCTCGATCGTCTTCAAATCGCGGATGCCGCCGCCTAGCTGTGCCGGCATCGTTATCGCGCCCAAAATCGCCTCGACCGCAGCGGCATTGACCGGCTTGCCCTCGAAGGCACCGTTGAGATCGACGATGTGCAGGTACTCGAAGCCCTGATCCTCGAAGATTTTTGCCTGAGCGGCCGGATCATCATTGAAGACTGTCGCCTCACTCATCTCGCCAAGCTTCAGGCGCACGCATTGGCCATCCTTCAAATCGATCGCAGGAAATAGAATCACGGGGCCACCCACCAGATGTTGGAGTTGTATCGGCGCTAGGCCACCAGACCTGCCGCCTTGAGATTGCTGTCTTTTGAGGCGACAAATGGCATTCCAGTGCAAGCGTCAAGTGATGAGTTCAGTTGCCATGCCCGCCAGCCTTTCTCTCAATTCCACCGATACCGCGCTGGCCTACGAGGCCGGACCCGATCAGCGTGCCGGCAGCATGCCACTGAAGGAAGCCGACGCTGTTGAAATCTGGATTGCGCGATGGCTACGCATCCCGCTGAAAGTGCTGGTCGCCCGGTATCAGTGCGACTCGCGCCGTCTCTATGAAGTGTGGTGGGGTGAGCGCTTCCCTGCCAGCCGTGGAAAGGCTGAGGTCCTGTTCCGTGACCGCTATCCGGGTCTCGCCGACCGCACCAGCTACGGCTACCGGCGGATTCCGCGTGGCGGCCCCGACGATCAGCAAATGGGCCTTTTCGAGTAACTGACCATTAGCGATTTAGGCTCAGTTGCGGCATTTCCGTGGCCGTTCCGGGCCCGTCGCCATACCCAGAACTGAAAAAGAACAAAATTCGAACTGATGCTGGACATGCCCCGTGATTCGTGGCATGTTCTCACTACGTTCCGCTGCGGAACACAATATCTCCCGGGAGCCTGTATCGCGTCTCTCTCCCACCCCCGCTAGAGCTGAGAGAGCCCCCATGCGCACGTTCCTGATCTCCTACGACCTCGCCAATCCGGCCCAGAACAAGCACGCTGTTGCCCAGTCGATCATGTCAGCGGGCGAGCGTTGGGCACGTCCGCTCGACAACACCTGGTACGTCACGGCCGACGCCGACGAGGCGGGCCTTGCCGACCGCCTCGGTCCGCTGCTCGACAGCGACGATGGACTGCTGATCCAGTCGGTCGACGACAAGGCGGTGCTCACGAATACATCGCTGCGCTGGTTCCGCCAGCGCCGCCAGCCGCTCACCGCAAGCGCCGATCGCAACAACGTGGTGACGTTCCCAGCACCGCAGCATCCGAGCATCGATGACGAGCCGGAGCTGCCCTTCGCCAAGGCGAGCTGATCTTCTGGCTGGCGCGGCCTTGACGCCCCTCGATGCCGCGCCCGCCAGAATCCTCCTTCCCAACGTGTTCCTGAGTTGTTTCTGTTCCCGGTTCCCCAGCCCCTGCCGGCTCCGCCCCGACCCTGAAAGCCGGCAGGGGGTCCCCTTCGTCCAGACCCTGTGTTCGTGCCGTTGCGTCCCGCGTCAATCAGCCGATGCCGTCGCCGATCCCCCGATCGCCCCCGTGTGCCACCCAATTTGCGGAGTAATGTCCATGAAGACCTATGTCGTCACCCACACACAGAAAGATCCCAGCCAGAGCTACGGTCTCGTTGCCGAGGGTCTGAAGCTGGTCGCCGCCGAGTTCTCCAAGATCGACAAGAACCTGTGGCTGGTGCGCTCGGCCGCCACCGCCGATGGCATTGCCAACGCGGTGATGCCGGGCATTGGACGGCGTGACGAGATCCGCGTCATGGAGGTTGGCTCGGAGATGGTTCACTACCAGGCTTCGCGCGTGTGGAATATGGCGCGGCTCGATGCTGATGAGCTCCTGGCCATGCGGCACTAATCGTTTGGAGTACGTTCTTCACACCCCAATCCGACGGTTGCACGCGCCCTCTCTCCCTCGAACGCATAGGCAGCCCGGAGCAAGAAGGAGCGGCACCGCCCCGTGCCGCTCCTTTGCATTTTTGAACATTCGATTCGTGGCCTGCTTTGCGTGAGCATGATGAACAAGGCGGCAGATCGTAGGGCAAACGCGCGATGGAAAATTTCAGAACGAACACCGACGCGGCAGGCCCGCAGGATCACAGCGCGTCAGATGTCGGCGGCTGGGAGATCGCGCTCGAACTGCCGTGGTGCGTGATCCGCATCTGCGTGCCAGGCCAACCCTCGCGTGCAAGCCGTGCTGATGACGACAGAGCGCGCCATGCGCGTGCCCGTACCGACCGCGGCCAGCGGCCGCGTCGCTCCGATGGATTCGCGACCGCCTACACACCATCGTGGCGGCGACGCTATGCCGAAGGTGATACCGGCTGAAGTCGCGCCTCAGAATTCGCACACATCTAGCGCAGCCCAAGCGGCCGAGCATCAGATGTCGATGCTGTCACTGAGATCGTCGCCGCCCCAGTCGTCATCGTTGTCGTCTTCCTGGGCGAGCTGTGCGTCCTGCAATTCATCCTGGGTGCGGTTGGCATCCTCCCATGCCGCGGCATCGCTCGTGCCGCCTTTTGTCTCGGAGGCTTGGGACGAACTTCCGCCAAACAGGCTGCGCAGGCTGTCGGCGGCGAGCATACCTCCCGCGACGCCAGCGGCAGTCGCCATCGCGGAGCGGAAAAAGCCGCCGCCACCAGATGGCGCAGCTTGCGCCGGAGGAATGCTAGCGGGGGCTGCAGCACTCCAGGATGAACGCGAACCCGCACTAGGAACGGAACTGCCCGCGTCCGCGGCACTTGTGCGCGAGCGGACTGGCGCGGCGCGATCAGCAGACGGGTTGCCGAGACGCCCCGACAGGAAACTGCCGCCACCCGCGGGCTCCGCAGATCCTTGTTCCAGCGCGCCTTCAAGTTCGGCAATGCGATCGGCTGCTTCCTGCAGCTGATGCTCATAGACGAGTGCGGTCTGCACCAACATATAGCCGGCGTCGGGCACGTCGCGGACCAGCCTCGCAATCAGCGCATCGGCCTGCCGATCCTTGCCTTGCGGCCGCTGCGCCGCCAACCGATCGAATAGATCCTCGATCAAACGCTGCTCTTGGGGTGTCATGCGGGCTCTCCGTAAGTACCAAGGACTAGCGGAGATATGGGGAAGCGTGCGCACGGCCCGCAAGTGCTGCTCGGGACACTTTTATTATCTGATCGAACAGCTTTGGCCTGGTGCCGTTCGGTTCCAAGCTGCTGGAAGCCGAAACGCCCGTCTTACGGCTTCCATGCGAGGAAGTTCGCGATCAGCTTCAGGCCCAGGGCTTGGCTCTTTTCCGGGTGAAACTGGGTGCCCACCATGTTGTCGCGCCCCACCATCGCGGTAATGGGGCCGCCATAATCTGTGCGGGCGACGACGTTCGCCTCGTCCTTGGCGACGAAATGATAGGAATGAACAAAATAGGCGTGCAGGCCATCGCGGCCTGTCGGAATTCCGTCAAGCAGCGCGTGCGGCGTGACGACATCGAGCGTGTTCCAGCCCATGTGCGGAATCTTCAGCGCCGGGTCGGACGGTGTGATGTGCGCGACTTCGCCAGCGATCCAGCCGAGCCCCTCGGTAACGCCATGCTCCAGTCCGCGCGTCGCCATCAACTGCATGCCGACGCAGATGCCGAAAAACGGACGTGCCTTTGTGCGCACCGCTTCTTCCAAAGCATCACGCATGCCCGGCACAGCTTCCAGGCCGCGTTTGCAATCGGCATAGGCGCCGACTCCGGGAAGCACGATGCGATCGGCTGAGGCAACCTGCTCGGGCGTGGTTGCGAGAATGGGCTTCAGGTTGCTGCCGCTCTCGCGCGCTGCGCGCTCGAACGCCTTCAAGGCTGAATGGAGATTTCCCGACCCGTAGTCGATGATGGCGACGTGCTGCATCAGATGGGCTCAGCTCTTCTTTGAGAAAAAGCCTGGCAGGCGCCAGCGCCTCTTGACGCCGGGGACGCCGGTCATCGGACGGGCCTCATCCGCAGCCATATTGTGCGCCGCCTCGTCAGCCGGCGCTCCACTTACGTTCGCGGGTTCGCTTGAGGTTGCGGGAGCAGCGGGCCTGTTGCGCCGGAGCATGGGCTGGTCCGGCAGCCAGCCTTCATAGAACCGGCGTTCGCAATCAGCGATGCCGTTGCCCGTGACCGCGCCCAGCGATGCCCAGCCTTCCTGCTCAAGCTTTACCACCTTCAGCACATGGGCTTCGAAAGCAATGATAGCGTTGAGGCCAAGCACAAGCAGGCTCGACCATCCGTCGGCGGCACCCAGCGACTTCAGCGCCAGGCTGGCGAGAACAAGGATGCCGATGTAACCGAACGCTGCCCACCACAGGCGGTTGGCGAGCAGCCAGACCGGGCCAAGAAGGAATGCGCCCCAGCTGAAGCCGTCCTTCACAAACACAAGCTGTTCGGCGCGGTCGATGCGATCGGCCGGTGGGGATGGCGGCTCATGTACTGTAAAGACGGTCATCGATTTCCTGGCTTGGAACGGCCAAACGGTAACAATCATCCGGTGAGCGTTCCCTTGGTCGAGGGAACCCGGCCCGCCTGCCGCGGATCCAGGCTCACGGCCTGACGCAAGGCACGCGCGAGGCCCTTATAGCAGGTCTCGGCGATGTGGTGGTTGTTCTCGCCGTAGAGATTCTCGATGTGCAGTGTGATGCCCGCGTTCTGCGCAAATGCCTGGAACCACTCGCGGAACAGCTCGGTATCCATCTCACCGACCTTGGGACGAGAGAATTCCACCTTCCAGATGAGATAGGGGCGGCCGGAGACATCGATGGCGACGCGCGTCATTGTCTCGTCCATAGGCAGGTGGACGTCAGCGTAGCGGGTGATGCCGATCTTGTCGCCCAATGCCTTGGCGACGGCCTGACCGAGCACAATGCCGCTGTCCTCGGCGGTGTGATGGAAATCGATGTGCAGATCGCCCTTGGCCTTGAGCTTGATGTCGATGAGGCCATGACGTGCGAGTTGCTCCAGCATGTGGTCCAGGAAGCCGATGCCGGTTGAAATATCATAGGCGCCGGTGCCGTCGAGATCGATCTCGGCGACGATTTCGGTCTCCTTGGTCTTGCGCTCGATCTTGGCTTTGCGGCTCATTTTCCCGCCCTCGCGTGTTTCTTGCCCTCGTGGTCCCAAGCGTTTATCAGCTTGAGGCACGGCCTGCCAGCGTTTGCGCGGCTGGGTTCGTCATGGCGGATCCTTGAAAATCCACGGGCTTCGTCCCCAAATGTGAAAGCACGCATGACCCAGGAGTTCCCAGCCTCATCTTCTTCCCCCGGTGCCCAGCAGTGGCGCGGCACCACCATTGTTACCGTGCGCAAGGACGGGCAGGCGGTGATCGCCGGGGATGGGCAGGTGAGCCTCGGCTCGACCGTCATCAAGGCGAATGCCCGCAAGGTGCGCCGGCTCGGAAAAGGCGAGGTGATCGGCGGATTTGCCGGTGCAACGGCCGACGCCTTTACCCTGTTCGAGCGGCTCGAAGCGAAGCTGGAGCAATATCCAGGCCAGCTGATGCGGGCTGCCGTGGAACTGGCCAAGGACTGGCGGACCGACCGTTACCTCAGGCGCCTTGAAGCCATGATGATCGTTGCAGATGCGACAACGACGCTGGTGCTGACCGGCACGGGTGACGTGCTGGAGCCGGAGGAGCACATCATGGGGATCGGCTCGGGTGGAAACTATGCGCTTGCCGCTGCCCGCGCGCTGGCCGACCAGCCCTTGTCGGCGGAAGAAATCGCGCGGCGGGCGATGGCGATTGCCGCCGACATCTGCGTCTACACCAATGGCAACGTGGTGGTGGAGAGCGTGAAGTCGGATCGTTGATCCGCCCACATTCCGATATATGAGCAACGAACTCTCAACGTATGGGAGCCAAGATTTGGAGCGTCTTGCGCGCCCGGGCTGCATTGTCCTGTCTTGTATCGTTCTGCAAATCGGAGTCTGAGATGGCCAATCTTGTCCTGAGCGAAGCGCAGCTCGAAGACGCAGTAGCGCGCGGTCTCATTACGGCCGACCAGATGAAGTCCCTGCGTGAGATCGGTGCAGCTCCCATGCCAGGCATGGACGAAGACATGCTGTCTCCCGACCGCGACGACGAGCGCTTCCGCTTCCTCAACGGCTTCAACGATATTTTCCTGTCGATCGGGATCGTGCTGATTACTGTGGCGGTCTTTTCCCTCGGCCCTGCTGCCGCCGTGTCACCTATCGTCGCGGCGATTGTTCTCGGGCTCAGCGAGCTATTGGTGCGACGCAGGCGCACGGTGCTTCCAGGCATCGTTCTGGCGACGATATTCGCCATTGCATTCGCGCGGCTTGGTGCGGCGGCGCTTGAGTGGCTCGGCTTCAGCTGGGCCTACTATGACAATTCCACCAGTTACTATTTGCTGGCGGCAGGCTCGCTTGCCGCGGCTGCGATCGGTGGAGTTGCCTACTACTCACGCTATCGACTGCCATTTGCGCTTTTCACGATCGGCAGCTGCACAGCTCTCGCGCTGGTCTACGGCGCCATCTGGCTCCACGCGCCACCAGTCGGCAAGCCGCTTGAATACTTCACCGAAACGGCTGTCGTTGTTCCGGCGTTCATTGCGGGGCTCGTGCTGTTTGCGGCAGCCATGCGCTTCGACATATCGGACCCTCAACGCAACACGCGCCGCGCAGACTGTGCATTCTGGCTGCACATGGCGGCAGCACCTTTGCTTGTGCATCCCGTCATCGCGCCACTGATCTCGGGCATCAAGGCCGGTGCGGGAGCAGGGGTAACGGGCAACGCGATCCTGGTGCTCGCTCTCGTTAGCGTCATGGGTGTCGTCGCTCTTGGTATTGACCGGCGGGCGATGCTCGTCGCTTCACTGTCCTATCTCATCACAGCCCTAGCTTATCTGGTCAACACGGGCGGAAACATCGGTCGCGGGCCGATCACCGCTTCCCTGCTCTTCGTCGGCATCCTGGTGCTGGTCTTAGGAATGAATTGGCATGGGTTGCGCCGAAGCCTGCTCGGGCTTATCCCTGACGGGCCCTTGAAACGAATGCTCCCACCCCCACCTCAGAGCGCATGACAAGCTTTTCTCCCCGCGAAATCGTATCAGAGCTCGACCGGTTCATTGTTGGGCAAGCCGACGCCAAGCGCGCCGTTGCCATTGCGCTGCGCAACCGCTGGCGGCGGCAGCAGCTCACGGACGAACTGAAAGACGAAGTGCTGCCCAAAAACATCCTGATGATCGGACCGACGGGCGTGGGCAAGACGGAGATCTCGCGGCGGCTCGCCAAACTTGCCGGTGCGCCTTTCCTCAAGGTCGAGGCCACCAAGTTCACGGAAGTGGGCTACGTCGGCCGTGATGTGGAACAGATCGTGCGCGATCTCGTCGAAGTTTCGATTGGCCTGGTACGTGAATCGAAGCGCAAGGAAGTGCGCGCCAAGGCGGAGAAGGCATCCGAAGAGCGCGTCCTTGACGCACTTGTTGGGCCATCGTCATCGCCGGCGACGCGGGATTCATTCCGCAGGCGGCTGCGCGATGGCGAACTCAACGACAAGGAGATCGAAATCCAGGTCTCCGAATCGGCATCAGGCATGCCGATGTTCGAGATACCCGGCATGCCGGGCGCTTCGATGGGTGCGATCAACATATCCGACATGCTGGGCAAGGCATTCGGCGGCCGCACCAAGTCGCGCCGTGTGACGGTTAGCGACAGCTACGACATTCTCATCCAGGAAGAGAGCGACAAGCTGATCGATTCCGACCAGATAACCAGCGAGGCCATCCGTGCGGTCGAGAACGACGGCATCGTGTTCCTCGACGAAATCGACAAGATCTGCTCGCGATCCGACAACGCGCGCGGCGGCGCCGATGTCTCACGCGAAGGCGTCCAGCGCGACCTGCTGCCGCTGATCGAAGGCACCACGGTTGCCACGAAACACGGTCCGGTGAAAACCGATCATGTGCTGTTCATCGCGTCCGGCGCCTTCCACGTTGCCAAGCCCTCTGACCTGCTACCGGAGCTGCAGGGCCGCCTGCCGATCCGCGTGGAGCTTACCGCGCTTACCCGCGACGACTTCCGCCGCATCCTGACGGAGCCGGAGGCGAACCTCATCAAACAATCGGTGGCGCTGATGGCGACGGAGGGCGTGACGTTGTCGTTTACCGATGACGCCATCGACGCACTCGCGGACATGGCTGTCTCGGTCAATGCGTCGGTGGAGAACATTGGCGCACGGCGATTGCAGACCGTCATCGAACGGGTGCTGGAAGAAATCTCTTTCGAAGCCTCAGACAAGGCCGGGCAGACCGTGACAATCGACAAGAGCTATGTCGAAGCCCGGATCGGCGATCTCGCCCGGAATGCGGATCTTTCCAAGTTCATCCTTTAACAGCTTGCTTCGCATGCGCCGCTGTAAGCTGTGGTAGTGTGCGGGTCGTGCCCCATGATCCCGCATGCCCGCCATGTCCTGCGATAACCGAGACAAGCTTCTTCAATCGCTCGAAATCCTTGCGGATCTCGATGCCGAAACGCGCTCGGCTCTGGCGCGGGAGATGGATGCCATTGCCGTTACGCGCGGCGAGGCGCTGCTGCGGCAAGGCGATGCCGCCGACAATATGTTCATCGTGGTGTCGGGACGATTTGCCGTGCTGCTCGACGGGCGCCGTACTCCTGTTGCCGAGATCGGACCTGGGCAACCGATCGGCGAGATCGCATTTCTTGCCGGGGGTCAGCGCACGGCGACCGTGACGGCGCTGCGCGACAGTCTAGTCCTGCGACTTGAACGGGCGGACTTCGACAAGCTCACGGCATCGCATCCGCAGCTCTGGCGTCTCGTTACGGTGGCGCTGGCGCGGCGTGTTGCCGATCTCAATGCAGCGCGGCCAGCTCCACCCGATCCGCGACCGCGCACAATAGCAATCATCCGCGCTGGATCATCCAAGGTGCCACCTTCCTTCGTCTCGGCGCTCGGTGACGCCCTGGGCCGTGCAACGCAGCGGCGGCATCACCGGGGGCGGCGCGTGCAAATTGTCGATGCGGCACGCGCAGCGGAAATGCTGCCGCGCGCGGCCCTGCTCGACTCGGCCGAAGCGACCTCGGCCTTCAATGACCTTGAGCGGCAGTCCGACTTCGTCGTCTATGTGGCGGGCAATGATCTCGACGGCTGGTCCGACAAGGTGATCCGCCAGGCTGACATCGCGCTTCATGTGGGAGAGTTCACTGCCGATGCCGGCCCCAACCCGCTCGAACAGCGGGCGGCGACTCTGCTGCCGGCTTCGTCCCGCCGCCTGGTCCTGCTGCATGATAGGCGCCGCGCGATCACAGGCACGGCGCGCTGGCTCAAGGACCGCGATGTCGCCATGCATCATCATGTGGCGCTCGATACTCCCGACGATTTGACCCGGCTCGCCCGTTTCCTGAAGGGGACGGCCATCGGCCTTATCGCCTGCGGCGGCGGCGCTCTGTGCACAGCGCAGATCGGCCTTTTTCGCGCGCTAACCGAAGCGGGGCTCAGCTTCGACATGATGGGCGGCACATCGGGCGGCAGTGCGTTTACTGGGGCTTTCGCGCTTGGGCGGAACGCCGACGACATCGAAGCCGCAGTGCATGACATGTTCGTCGTCAATCGCGCCATGCGGCGCCTGACCCTGCCGCGCTATAGCCTGATCGACCACAAGCACTTCGATGCCCAGCTCGCGCGCTACTATGGCGGACTTGCGATCGAAGACATGTGGATCCCGTTTTTTGCCGTATCCACCAACTTGTCCCGAAACCGGCTCAATCATCATCGCACTGGCGATCTCTGGACTGCGGTGCGGGCGTCGTCTGCTATTCCAGTCGTGCTGCCTCCCTATTACACTGCTGATGGCGAGATGCTGGTCGACGGCTGCCTGCTTGACAATGTGCCAATCAAGACCATGCACGAACTGAAAAGCGGCCCCAACGTGGTGATGAGTTTCGAGGTGCCGGAACTTGAGCGGTTCGATGTTGCGTATGATGACTTGCCCTCGCGCAGTGCGTTGCTTGCCCAATCGCTCAATCCCTTCGCGCGCCGTAGCGCTTTCCCGCGGGCTCCGGGCGTGGTGAGTGTCCTCTTGCGAAGCCTTATGGCAAATCGCCAGGACTTCACGCGGAACATGACCGACGAAGACCTGCTGATGATTCCTCCGCTTCCCGAAAACGCGAGCTTTCTCGACTGGACACGTCACGCCGACATCGCAGCGCAAGCTTATGCATGGGCAAAGCATGAGCTTGATCGCGAGGATTCCGCTATCAATGCGTGGCTGCGGACTGTCACAATGGACGAACTGGCGGCATCGCATTGACGGCCAGCAAATTCTTCAGCTGTCCCAGGCCAGCAATCAGGAATTGGACAGAACCCGTTCCACCTGATGTAAGGTTGACGCCGCCTGCCTCTTGACGCCCCCAGCGATGGGCACTTTTCTTGGCGCGGGCTTAATTGCCGATATTTTTACATCGGACTGCATATGGTTTGGCTACCGCGAGATCTTTGGATCAAGGATCACGATGCCGGGATATTTCCGGCGGTTGAGGGTGACAACGCCGTCAGGCTGTTCTGCCTGCCCGCGCTGTCGAACTGGCGTCATCCGGAACAGAATGTTCTGACGCAACGGGCGCGGTACTATCTGCGCAATGCGCGATGGGAGCGCGTTGCGACGCCAATCGGCCAGCTTCAGGCCTACATCTTCGAACCCGACGACGGCGTGGCAATTAGCGGCACTGTGTTGCTGGTGCATGGATGGACGGGTGAAGCATCCTTCATGACAGCGCTGGCCGAGCCGATCCGGCGGGCGGGCTTCCGGGTGGTGCTGCTTGACCTTCCCGCGCACGGACACAGCGAAGGACGCTCGACCAATCTGATGGAGTGCGCGCGGGCGGTCGTGTTCGTGCATGACGCACTCGGGCCGTTCGAAGCCGTCGTGACGCACTCGTTTGGCAGCATGATCGCGCTACTGGCCGCCGAAGGTGTCGCGCCCATGCCCCACGGCTTCAGCACATCCCGGTTCGTCCTTATCGCAAGCCCCAACGAACTCACCGACATTACGTCTTCGTTCTGTGAGAAGCGCAGCATCTCGACGGCGGGACGCCGGGCCTTCGAGCGGCGGCTGGAACGCATCGGCCGGCGCAGCATCGGGCTCTTCAACGTGGCAAGGCTGCTGCGGGAAGCTAGACGGCCAGCGCTCGTCATTCACGATACCAAGGATGACGACGTGCCGCATGCGCGCGCCGAAGAGATTGTGAGTGCAGTGCCAGGCTCCAAGCTCACGAGCTTCACCGGGCTCGGACACCGCAACATCCTGTTTGCGCCGCCGGTCGCGCGCGCTGTCGCCGCGTATCTCAAGGCGCCAGTCGACGGCTGTTGAGAAAATTCCGCCCGATCGTTTCGCCCAAACTTATTTCGCCGGCCCGGATGGTGCTTCATCCGCCAGCGACAGGATGTAGAAGGCGATGGCTTCCATCTCGTCCTGTGACAGGTGATGGTCCGGCATCATGGGTGGAACGGAGCGCAGCCAGGCGATAATTCCCTCCAAGTTCTGGCCCGGCCGGCGTGCCACCGCCACGAAACCTGGCACCGCACTAGGGCTGGTCTTGTCGCCCTGGCCGGGGTTCAAATGGCAAACGGCGCACAGTTTTTCAGCCAGTTCCTTGCCCCGGGCAATATCGACGGCGGCGCTGCTTTGCGCGGGGACTGCGGCGGCAAGAACAAAGGCCGCCACACCGCTGACAATGCGCCAACGTCCAGCCGCCATATGCCGATTTCTGCTCACCATTCCGGCTTCCCTCTGGTACTCAAAATTCAGCGTTATCGCGCCAATCGCATGCGGGAGCCACCCGTTTTGGCGGTCAGAACGGCAAACCAAGCCTTTTCCTCGCCCGCCGGGCTCGCTAGATAGAGGCCAACGACTGCGCAACCCTTTACCCTAGACACCCGAGCCTACAGCCGACTCATGGTTACAGTCCTGGACACAGCCCAAACGCGCGCCGCTGCCACAGAACTGCCAGCGAAGCCCTCGCTCGCCGGCCTCGACCGCGTACGTCTCGGCGCGGCGCTCGGCGCCATCGGCGTTCCTGACAAGCAGCTGCGCATGCGGGTCAACCAATTGTGGAGCTGGATTTACGTTCGCGGCGTGACGTCGTTCGACGACATGACCGACGTGTCCAAGGACCTGCGCGCCAAGCTTGCCGACGCCTACACGCTCGATCGGCTGGAAATCGTGTCCGAACAGGTGTCGATCGACGGCACGCGCAAATGGCTGCTGCGTCTGCCGAAGCGAGGACACGAGGCCAAGGCGCCCGAGATCGAATGCGTCTATATCCCGGAAGAGGATCGCGGGACGCTGTGCATTTCGAGCCAAGTGGGCTGCACGCTGACCTGCACGTTCTGCCACACGGGCACGCAGCGCCTCGTCCGCAACCTGGAAGCCGAAGAAATTGTCGGCCAGATCGTGCTGGCGCGCGATCGCATTGGAGACTGGCCGGGAGCGGAACCGCCAGGAGACGGTCGATTGCTCCCCACGACGGAGCGCAAGATCACCAATGTCGTGCTGATGGGCATGGGCGAGCCTCTCTACAATTTCGACAACGTGAGAACGGCGATGGAGGTCGCGGCGGACGGCGAGGGGCTTTCACTGTCGAGGCGCCGCATCACACTGTCGACTTCAGGCGTGGTGCCGGAGATTGCGCGGTGGGGCGAAGAGGCTGGAACGATGCTTGCCATTTCGCTGCATGCGGTGCGCGACGAACTGCGTGACGTGCTGGTGCCAATCAACAAGCGCTATCCGATCGCCGAACTGCTCGAAGCGTGCCGCAACTATCCGGGTCTTTCCAATGCGCGGCGCATCACCTTCGAGTACGTCATGCTGAAGGGCGTCAACGACTCGGCCGAAGACGCAAAGGCGCTTGTGCGGCTGCTGAAGGGCATTCCCGCCAAGATCAACCTCATCCCCTTCAACCCATGGCCCGGCTCGGCCTACGAATGTTCGGATTGGGAGGCCATCGAGGCGTTTGCCGATGTCGTCAACCGGGCAGGCTATGCGAGCCCGGTGCGGACGCCGCGCGGGCGGGACATTCTGGCAGCGTGCGGGCAGCTCAGATCTGAAAGCGAGAAGCTGCGCGCGAAAGATCGTTCGGCAGTTGCGCCGAGCGGCGCGGGCGAGGCCTGACGGCAATGGTCTGGCGCACACTGGGGCGGGTGCTCCTCATCCCCATCGCATTGGTCATTGCCACACTTGTCGGCGGCCTCGTGCTGTTCACGCTGGGGCTTGAACGGATTACACAGGCAACGCAGGGTCGATGGCAGGATGGCGACACGATCTCAGGACTGTTTGACCTCATCCTCCAGGGCCAGATTCTCATCTCGGGGCTGACCGTGGTGCCGGCGCTTGCCGTCGTCATCATAGGCGAGGTCGCCCGCATCCGGTCCATGCTCTACTACGTTCTGGGCGGCGGCCTGGCCGTTGTCGCAGTACCGCTACTCGCGCGATTCGGCGAGACGGGCGCCATATCGGGATTGCCGACGGCCGTGTGGCAGGTCTCCGCCACGGCCGGATTCGCCGGCGGGTGGGTTTATTGGCTTCTCGCCGGGCGCAACGCATGAGGCGCGGCGCCCACAGGCCGACACGAAAGGCGCTGCGCGGGTTGTCGTCGCTCAACTGGCACCTGTAAAGTCGCCGGTGCCCGCAGCAAATTCTTCAAAGGCGGGCCGGGGTGATCGACGTGCGACGCACTTTCAGAGTTTTGGTCGGCTTCTTTTTCGCGATTCTCGCCGCGGCGGCGACACAGGTGCGCTTCGCGCTGCCTCATTCGCCTGCGCTGAGCTCGGGCGTCGATAAGCTCTCGGGCTGGTGGTCCGATTTCGCGATGCTGGTGCTTGCCACGTCGACCCACATTTTCATTTTTTCATTTCTTTTCGCCCTGGTTGCCATTGTCATCGGCGAATGGCAGCGGCGCCGCGAATGGACCTATTACGTCCTCACGGGGTTGGTCATCGCGATTGGTGGATTTGTGGCGCAATACGCGGCAGAGAATGCCAAGCAACCGACCATCCTCAACAATTATGCGCTGATTGCATTTGTTACGTCCGGCGCAATTGGCGGTCTCGTTTACTGGGTTTTTGCCGGCCACCGGGCAGGACGCGCACGCACGTCTCCCCGGATCGCAGTTGCCGACGAAAGCGAGAGCGACGAAGAGGCGCTGGTGGTCGATGAAGGCGCGGACGGGCAGCGCCCCGCGGAGGCAAGCAATTCACCCGACGCGCCAGAGACCGGCGGCATTGATCCAGACCTGACCGAGCCCGGGGGGCCGGAACCGGCCGATGGTGCGGAAACCATAGCGCAAAAACCGATCACTTCCGTGCCTGACGCCGGGCCATCGCGCGACGCCCGCCGCATCAGGATATCGCCCCATTCCGTGACCGATACCAACACGAGTGAGCCTGAAAAGGCCTAGCCTTTTAGGTTTTGGACCTAACTGCTGGCTTGG
This sequence comes from Hyphomicrobiaceae bacterium, assembly GCA_020442165.1. Lineage (GTDB taxonomy): Bacteria > Pseudomonadota > Alphaproteobacteria > Rhizobiales > Hyphomicrobiaceae > JAEUMD01. The sequence continues at coordinate 57,752 of JAGRKV010000032.1, forward strand.
TCCGAGGCGGGCCCTAGATCGTTTCAGACTTACGTTGAAACGATCCAGATTTCTTTGCTCACGCAGCTAATCCTCGCTATCGCTCGGGCTGCTCCGCAGGGGCGGCGCAAGGCGCCGGGCCGCAGTCGCGGCCTGAACGATTCCGCTTTGGTCGGGATCGCTTTAGTCCTCAAAAAGCGTCCGAATTTCATGCTGCGACGCGGAATTCTATTGCTGCGCTGCAAAAAATCAGTTATTATACTGCCATTGATTATCTCGGTTTGCGTGGCGCCTTGCTTCTCCTGGCGCTAGGCGCAGCACCTGATGGCACCACGCGGATGCGCCGTTGCAGCACGGCTCCAAAATGCTGAGCCGAAAACGCTGGAAAGGGTTCCCCATGAGCAATGCCGCGGAAATGAGCCTGCGTGCGGCAGTGTCGACGTCAGACGCCGCATCGAACTATGCCAAGGCCGTGATGGCCGCCTATGCCGACTTCGCGTCGCAAACCTTTAACTTCTGGGCGGACTCTTGTAGCGCGATGCTGCCTAAGGAAGAACCCAAGTCCTGGTATCGCCATCCCGACAAAGCGGTTCCCGCATTTCCCGCCGGTGCAAACGCTATGTTCAATCCATTCGGCTGGATGAACTGGACACAGCCCGCCCGTCAGGCGACGCCCAATCCATTCATGATGTGGATGCGGGCGTGGCCACTCGAAGGAAGCCCGGCGGCTTGGCCAATGGCTTTCGCATTCATGGGTTTTGGGATGCCCCGCACGGTGGCCTATCCGTTGGCTGAAGCCAATACGGCTGCCATGGATGCGATGATGGCGGCAAAGACCGCGTTGGAGAAATCATTTGCCACATACCGCTCCGACGGCGGGCATGCCTCCGCCCAGATAATCGTGAGACAGCAACGGACGGCTGAAGCAGTTGGCCCCCCAGCTTTCAACTGCGCTCTCTTTGCGCCGTGGCTGAGCCTGATGCCACGCAGCACAGTTTCCGCCTGAGCCGACAGACTATCTCCAGCGCCATTCGTTTGCCGGGAGACTTTTTTCCGGCTTCGACAAACCTGCCCGGCCAGGCCGCTGGCACCGCCGCGCAAAGGCCGGGCTTCCATCATCCCGCTTGCGAAATAAAAAAGTGCCGCGCTCGACATTGAGCACGGCACCGTTTCTCTTGATAAGCGCGCCAGCCTTCAGCGCAACATGATCTAGTTGGCTTTGGCCGGAGGCGGTGTCACCTTCTTCGTTGTCGCCTTCTTTGCCGTCGCAGCGGCAGGCTCAGCTGGCTTCGCTGGCTCTGCAGCAGCAGCGGCTGGCTTCGTCGCCTTTGTGGTCTTTTTCGTAGCGGGCTTTGCCGGTTCGGCCGGGGTCGCAGGTGTAGCAGCCTTTGCCGGCGCGGCCTTCTTGTTGGTCAAGAAGCCACCCTTCTTGCGGCAGTACGCCTTCACCGCCTTGCCATCCTTGCGGGTGGTCGCAGCGATCCAGGAACAGGTCTCGCCAGACTTTGTGCATGCGGCCTCATCCAGGCCCTTGCACGGAGAAGCCGCCTTGGCTGCTGCCTTGGCTGTCGGCTTAACCGTCTTGGCTGCAGCCGGTGCCGCCGGCGCCTCTGGCGCTTTCTGGGCAGATGCAATCGGCGCGAAGCCGACGAGCGCAAAACCGATAACGGTCGCAAGAGCGCCCATTCGTAGTGTCATAGTCACGGCAAACACCTCCATGTGCTGATGCCGACGCGGGTTATATCACCAAAGCCGTTTTGTGATAGTCCTCGCGATCGGAAATACTGCATTGATTTCTGGAAATTAAGGCGGCGCATGTGAAATGCAGTGGTTTTTGTTTTGGCAACTTCCGCTGCATTGCACACATAACCTTGATCTACCCTGGACCACTGCAAAACAACGCCGGATCACCATCACCTAAAGCTATGCCGAATCACCGATTTTTGGTTTCGACTATGGGTGTTTGCATGGCACCGATCTGCATCGACTGAAGACTTGCGGCGCAGGCAAGTGACCCTATAGTGGCGACCCGATTTGGGCGTCTGTCCGCCCGCCGCTCCTGAACCTCGATAGGTACTTCCATGTCAAAGAAGAAGCCCGAAATCAAAAAAGTCGTCCTGGCCTATTCGGGCGGCCTTGATACGTCGATCATCCTGAAATGGCTGCAGGAGACGTATGGCTGCGACGTCGTCACCTTCACGGCTGACCTCGGGCAGGGAGAAGAATTGGAGCCGGCCCGCAAAAAGGCCGAGCTGCTGGGCATCAAAAAGAAAAACATCTTTATCGAGGATCTGCGCGAGGAGTTCGTTCGCGACTACGTCTTTCCGATGATGCGGGCCAATGCGCTCTATGAGGGCATCTACCTGCTCGGCACGTCGATCGCGCGGCCGCTTATCGCCAAGAGGCAAATCGAAATTGCACGCGAGACCGGCGCCGATGCCGTCTGCCATGGCGCTACCGGCAAGGGCAACGACCAGGTGCGTTTCGAGCTTGGCTACTATGCTCTCGAACCCTCGATCAAGATTATCGCGCCGTGGCGCGAGTGGTCGTTCAAGAGCCGCGAAGACCTCATCGATTTTGCCGAGAAGCATCAGATCCCGGTGGCAAAGGACAAGCGCGGAGAAGCGCCGTTCTCCGTCGACGCCAATCTGCTGCACTCATCCTCCGAGGGCAAAGTGCTCGAAGACCCCAACGAGGAGCCGCCGCCTTACGTCTACATGCGGACGATCGCACCGGAGGAAGCACCCGACGAGCCAACCATCATCACGCTCGGCTTCAAGAAGGGTGATGCGGTCTCGCTCAACGGCAAGAAGATGAGCCCGGCAAAATTGCTGGCGGCGCTCAACGATCTTGGTCGCGACAACGGCATCGGCCGGGTCGATCTGGTTGAAAACCGCTTCGTTGGCATGAAATCGCGCGGCGTCTACGAGACACCTGGCGGCACGATCCTGCTGGCCGCGCACCGTGCGATGGAAAGCCTGACGCTCGACCGAGGTGCTGCGCATCTGAAGGACGAGCTGATGCCTCGTTACGCGGAGTTGGTCTATAACGGCTTCTGGTTCAGTCCAGAGCGCGAAATGCTGCAGGCGCTGATCGACAAGAGCCAGGAGAACGTCGAGGGTGAAGTTCGGTTGAAACTCTACAAGGGCAACACGATCGTCATCGGCCGCAAGAGTTCCAAGTCACTTTACAACATGAACCTCGTGACCTTCGAGGACGACCGCGGCGCCTACGACCAAAAGGATGCGGAAGGCTTCATCCGCCTCAATGCCCAGAGGCTCAGGACGCTGGGGATGCGAGATAAGGACTGATAAAACCGCTCACGGCAAACTGCCATCAATGCGCCACCTGTCTGGCGACCGTCAGACGGGTGGCGCAGTGCGGGTTTGCCAGGGCCTCAGCTTGCCGGCACCGTCATCCTTCCAGCGCGCGCTCAACGGCCTTGCCAATTTCTGAAACCGGCAGCTTGACGTAGTCGGCAGCGATCTCCTTGACGATCTTGTCCTGGAGCGCCCTGCCGATTTCCTTCCGGATGGTGCCGAGCGCTACGGGTGGTGCGACAAGGACGATCTTGTCGAATGCGCCTTTGGCTGCCGCGCCTTCCAGCTCTCCGACGATACCCGAGACGAACTCATCCTCGGCGCGCTGGTGGAGATCCGGCGCTTCCATCGAGGATTTATGCCGACCTACCGCGTCGTTCATGCGTCCCGGTCTGTCGCTGCCCTGTTCGCGCGTCGGCGGATTGTCCTGGCTGAAACTTTGGCGCACCACCAAACGCGGCTCCAATGCGGTTCCCTCGTTCACAAGGACGAGCCCCTTGGCGCCGTCGAGTACAGCAATCCACATATTCGCACCCAGCTTCATATCGGCTTCTCCCAATCAAGCTTGTTGTTTCGTATTACAGTATTGACAACACATCGGCAGCGATTTGCTCCAGCGCAAGGGGTTCACTTCGCCGCGGCGCGGCTATTGAAACTCCAACATCATGCGGCTGAACAATTTTCTTCATTGCGACTGCCGTCGCCCCCACCGGTGCGAAAGTGGCGCACGGCGGCAGAAAGCGCACACCAAACGAGCAGCGGAGGTGACGCAGCTCAGGGCTGGCATATATGCTCTGCCCGAATTGTATTGCGTCCCTGGTTGCCATGACACGACATAGCATCAACAAGACATTGCGCCGCGCCTACATTGCGCTCGGGCTGGTTCTTATCATTGCGCTGGTGGCCCGGCTCGCCGACCATATTCCAGGGTTGTCGGGCAGCGGCGTGGAGCAGGTTCTCAAGGACCTTTACGACTATCTCAAGGACATGGCGCTGGTGTTCGTCACCGTGGTTGCCGCCTACCTTGCCAACGTATTCCAGAAGCGTTCGAAGTTTGTTGAGAACCTAGAGCGGGAATGGCGCGGCATCGTCGCCACCAAGGCGGTTCTGGTGACCTACTGCGACCGTCCCTATCCATCGACCGACGATTATCTCAATGCCTTTGCCCGCATCTCCGAGACCATCGATGGCATGCGCATTGTCTATCGCAATGCGGGGGAGACGAGCGGGCTGGTCGGGCTTTATCCCTATTCGCCACTGCACGACATGCGCCGCGCACTGCAATGGCTCGATCCGCGCAAGAAGCCCAACACCACGGCAGCGGAGCGGAAGCTGGCACAGGACGCGATACTGCAGTCGTTCTATGCACTCAGAGAAAATTTCCTGGAGGAACTCGATCTGGAAGAGCCGCGTCATCCTCTTCTGATTTCAGGCGGGCGGCGGCTGAAGAAATCGGGTGCGACACGCGGCGCCAAGGCGGAGCAGGAACGGCAGCGCAAACGGCTCGACAAGGAGCAGCAGCCGCGACCAGACGTCGATACGCTTCTGTCCCACCTTTATTACGCTGAACAACAAGGCGATGCCGCCAACGAGGAAGGCAACGGCCGCCGGTTGGCCCCCTAGATCGTTTCAGAATTACGTTGAAACGGTCTGGTTCTTTCCGCGCGCGCAACCGTTCATCGCTGATGCTCGGAATGCTCCACGAGGATGGCGCCTCATCTCAGCTGCGCGGCGTGGATGTATAGATCGGTTCGGCTGCCGGCGAGGAGCGGCGGACGACCACCCGATGTGCCTGGTCGAGCGAATTGAAAGCAAGATTGATACGGCGGGCCATGGCCTCCAGGTAGTCCATAACCTCCTTTGGCAGCTCGGCATTGGAGAAGCGGTCGGGGTGATAGATCTTGGCCAGATCGACATACGCCTTGCGGATCTCGTCGTGACTGGCGCCGGTGCTCACGCCGAGCGTCTGGTGGGGATTGAATGAATCCTCGCCCCGGATCACGCGGCGAAGCTGGCTGGCGGAGGGAACGCGGGTCAATTTCAGCGCCCGGATGGCGCTCTTGGCGATCAGCTCGACGTCGCCGCCATAGGCACGAAATTCGAGGAACACGCCGGGGCCATTCAGCACGTCCTGGACCGGGCGTGTCGACGGCATCAGCAATTCGCCCTTCAAGATCTGGCGGTCATCCAGCGTCAGTTCGGCGGGAACCGGAATGCACTGGCTTTGTGCCATATTGTCAACGCGCGTGCGCTCGAACATCTCTGCGTCTCCGGGGTCTTGCGTGTTTGTGTCCCAACCTGGGACGCGCCACTAGCCGATATGGCTCCTGCAGCAAATTCCGTGCAATCGGGGTGCAAACTACCTTAGGACCGCGATTTGGCGCCCGGCCATTCCAGCCTTGCGGGAGCCTGATGGAGCGGTGTGACAGACCTGCCGCTGGCGGGCTGCCCGGCGATGTGATACCTCCCAGCCAACTTTTTGCGCCGCACACACTGCGACCCCAAGTCGGCCAATTGCCGAGCCCGGTTGACGGCGCCCAAATGCCCCGCATGACAACGGGCCTACCCCAGGACACCTATGCTGCTTAGAAACATCGCCATCATCGCCCACGTCGACCACGGCAAGACGACCTTGGTCGACCAGCTCCTGAAGCAGTCCGGCGCCTTTCGTGACAACCAGAAGGTTGCCGAGCGGGCGATGGATTCCAACGACCTGGAGCGGGAGCGGGGCATCACCATCCTCGCCAAATGCACCTCCGTGGTGTGGAACGACGTGCGCATCAACATCGTCGATACGCCAGGACACGCCGATTTCGGCGGCGAGGTGGAGCGCATCCTCAACATGGTCGACGGCGTCATCGTCCTGGTCGACGCCTCGGAGGGGCCGCTGCCACAGACCAAGTTCGTGGTGTCGAAGGCCTTGAAGTTGGGCATGCGGCCGATCGTGGCTATCAACAAGATCGACCGGCCGGACGAACGGCACCTCGACGTTCTCAACGAAATCTTCGACCTGTTCGCCAATCTCGATGCGACCGACGAGCAGCTCGACTTCCCCGTGCTTTACGGGTCTGGCCGCAACGGCTGGATGGCACTCGACCCGGCCGGGCCGCAAGAGAGCCTGGCGCCGATGTTTGATCTGGTCATCCAGCATGTGCCGCCTCCGAAGGTAGAGGAGGGGCCGCTGCGCATCCTGGCGACGACGCTGGAGGCCGACCCGTTCCTGGGACGCATCCTGACGGGCCGTATCACATCGGGCACCATCAAGCCGAACCAGCAGCTCAAGGCGCTGTCGCGCGACGGCAAGCAGATCGAGAGCTTCCGGGTGTCCAAGGTGCTGGCCTTCCGTGGTCTGGAGCGGACCGCCGTGGAGCTTGCCGAGGCGGGCGATATTGTCGCCATCGCGGGCATGACGGAGGCGACCGTCGCCGACACGCTTTGCGATCCGGTGGTGTCAGAACCGCTGCCGGCGCAGCCGATCGACCCGCCGACGCTGTCGATGACGTTCCGCATCAATGATGGTCCTTTTGCCGGGCAGGAGGGCGACAAGGTTCAAAGCCGCGTCATCCGCGAGCGGCTCTTGAAGGAAGCGGAGCGCAACATCGCCATCCGGATCGTCGAGAACCCCGACAAGGACTCGTTCGATGTTTCTGGGCGCGGCGAATTACAACTCGCCATCCTTATCGAGAACATGCGGCGCGAAGGCTTCGAGCTGACAGTCTCGCGTCCGCGCGTCGTCTATCAGAATGACGCCGATTCCGGCGATCGGCTGGAACCCATCGAAGAGGTCATCATCGACGTTGACGAGCAGCATTCGGGCGTCGTGGTACAGAAACTTTCGGAGCGCCGGGCCGACCTGATGGAGATGCGGTCGTCGGGCGGTGGACGGCAGCGGCTCGTGTTTCACGCGCCCACACGCGGTCTTCTGGGCTACCAGAGCGAATTGCTGTCCGACACGCGCGGCACGGCCGTCATGAACCGGCTCTTTCATGCCTATGCCCCCTACAAGGGCGAGATCCAGGGACGGCGCACCGGCGTCCTCATTTCCAACGGCGTCGGCGAGGCGACGGCCTATTCGCTGTTCTACCTGCAGGAGCGCGGACCGATCATGATTACCCCGCAGACGCGCGTCTACGAGGGCATGATCGTCGGTCAGCACACGCGCGACAACGACCTGATCGTCAACGTCATCGAGAACAAGAAGCTCACCAACATCCGCGCGGCGGGCAAGGACGAGGCGCTGACGCTCACTCCGCCAATGCGGCTGTCGCTGGAACGGGCGCTTTCCTACATCAACGATGACGAACTGGTGGAAATCACGCCGGATTCGATCCGTCTCAGGAAGCGCTGGCTCGACCCCAACGAGCGCAAGAAGCAGGAGCGCAAGCGGGAAGCTTCAGCGGCCTGAGGCCCGCATGCGACTTGGCCCAGGCCCTGGTGACGGCGCGTAGCGGCTTTCGCTCAGATGAGCGGTAGCTGGGCGGGCTGCCATGGGTGAAAAAGTGCAACAACGCCGTTTGGGCAAGCATGTGGCGACGCTGATCGCGCGGGCCCAGCGCCTGGGCTAGATCGGCTCGGACTTACGTTGAAACGATCCAGATTTCTTCGCACACGCAGCTATCCCTCGCCATCGCTCGGGCTGCTCTGCGGGGGGGCGGCGCAAAGCGCCGGGCCGCAGTCGCGGCCTTAACACGATCCACCTTGGCCGGAATCGCTCTAGCGCAGCATTGGGCATGCGTGGCCTCTACGCTATTTTGAAACCACCGCTGTGGCATTGCCCTTATTGCGTGTATCTATCCCGATAGGGCTTGGACGGCATGTAACCATGTCAAACTTTAACTATGTTTCTCAAGACTCTAGAAACGACAATATGGCGATAGTTCCCGCTACCTAAGTCAAAAATAATGGGACTGCACATGGTGGGCGCTATGGCTAGCCAATCAGCAATCGTGGTCCAGCGGCCTGGACTAGAAGAACTCATCGCCAGACCCTATGCGGGTGGCCACGCCAGCGCGCCGATATTGCTCGTGCTTGCCACTTTGGGCACGCTGGGCGCGATCGGTTCCGCTGAGTTTCTTCCATCCTTGATGATGCCGATGATCTTGACGTTGGTTTTCGTGCTGTTCGGCGCGGCTGGGCTGATGCTTTTCAGCTTTGTTGCCACCGGCGACCTCATTGAAGCGCGTTTCGATGCGGAAACCCAGAAAGCGCATTTGCTCTACCGGGGACCGACAGCGCACACCGAATGGCCTTTGCCCTTTTCCAAGATTTCCGGCGCACGCATGGCGATGAGCTACGGCGCGGGTGGCACAAAGGTGAGCACCCCCACCCTGGATCTCGCCAATGGCAAAAGCCTCACACTGCCGGGTTCAACGACCTGGGCGGACATTGAAGCCATACGTGACATGATCGGCGGCGATACCGACGAATGGGCGGCCGCCTGGGAAAAGCGCGCCAGTGCGCAGCCACATGTCTACGCCCGCCAAGGCCGCCGGCGCGGCTAAAGCCTGCTGCCCAGCGGAAACCTGCGCTGCTTTCCCGGCCGTATTGGCTGCGGCGCACGCACACCCCGATCAACGTGTGGGTATTGCCCTGTGCAACCAGGTGCCTGAATCCGGTTTGCCAATCGCAGGGCAGCCGCGAGGCTTTACTTGGATTTTGATATGTTATAGTGTTTCATATTGTCGGCCAGCCCAGCTCAGCGCCGGGCATAGGGGCCAGATCGCAAGCAGAACCGCTGCGAAACCACAAGGCGTTCCAAATCACAAGGAGACTGAGATGACGAGACTTCTGCTCGCGTGCGGTTGCGCACTATTTCTCTCCTTCACGCCCGCTTTGGCCGACGAAAAGCCAAGCGATGCGGAAGCCAAAAAGATTCAAGAAGCGCTCACGCAAATCGGCTGTTCAGGCGGCGAGAGCGAAAAGGAGAGTGAAGCAACCGGTGTTTTCGAGATCGACGACGCAAAGTGCAAGGACGGACAATTCGACATCAAGCTCGACAAGGACTTCAAGCTGATGTCGATGACCCGCGACTGACCTTTCAAGGCAACTTCACGCAACCAGGCCGCCGGATTCTCCCCGGCGGCTTTTTCGTTTTCCCTGTCTTGTGTGGCGCGTTGCTTTGACTTGGCCGCAACGCCTGCCTATGCACGCCTGAAGCGGTCATGCCTATGCTCTATGCCACGAGGCGCCGCCGCTACCTTCCGCTACCCGGAGAACGTCCCGTTGCCGCAGGACCCGAGCCGACATTTGCCACAGCCGTCAGCCGCCGCGCCCTTGGCGCAGCGGCAGGAAGCGTGGCCGGCGGACGTCGTGCCGACGGCGGAGTACGAAGCCGCACTTGATTTCGCCCGCTCCGCGCAAGGCAACCTCTTCGTCACCGGCCGCGCAGGCACCGGCAAGTCGACATTGCTTCGCCACATGCGCGATGCTCTGTCGGTGGAAGCTGCCGTCGTGGCGCCCACCGGGCTTGCGGCCGTCAATGTCGGCGGGCAGACCATTCATTCGTTTTTCGGACTGCCGCCGCGCCTGATCCGCCCGGACGACATCAGGCGGAGCCGCAACGGGCGCGTCATGCGACGCCTGGAGCTGCTCATCATCGATGAAATTTCGATGGTCCGTTCCGACCTCATGGCGGCGATCGATCTGTCCTTGCGGCTCAACCGCGGTCGCGCGCGCGAACCTTTCGGCGGGGTGCGGTTGTTGATGTTCGGCGACCTCCACCAGCTTCCCCCGGTCGTGACCGATCCGGAGGTGGCCGAGCACCTTGAAAGTGCTCATGGCGGCCCGTTTTTCTTCTCTGTCAGCGCGCTGCAGGAGGGCGCGGGAACCACGCTGCTCGAACTCGAACAGGTGTTCCGCCAGAGTGACGAGGCACTGCTGCACGTTCTTAACCGTGTGCGTGATGGCGAAGCCGACGAAACGGATCTCGAATTACTCAACGAGAGGGTTCATCCGATCCGCACGCTGGGGGAGGGCGATCCATACGTCATCCTGACGCCGACCAACAACGCCGCGCAGCGCATAAACATGGCGTATCTCGATGCGCTGCCCGCCCAAGCGCGCACCTACGAAGCCGGTGTGACGGGCGAGTTCAATGCCGCAGCACAGCCGACCGACCAGGTTTTGGTGCTGAAGCCGGGGGCGAAGGTCATTCTGTTGCGCAACGATCCCGACCGGCGATGGGTCAACGGCACTGTCGCGCGGGTTTCACGGCTCACCGAGCGCCAGGTCTTCATCGAAGTCGGGGGGCGCGAATACGAGCTGGAGCCCGTCTCGTGGGAGAGCCGCCGGTATGCTTTCGACCAGACAGCAGAGAAGGTCGTGGAAACAGTCGCCGGCACCTTCAAGCAGTTTCCGTTGAGGCTGGCCTGGGCGCTGACTATACATAAGTCGCAGGGGCTGACGCTCGACCGGGTATATATCGATCTGGGTCGTGGTACTTTCGCCCATGGGCAGGCCTATGTCGCTTTGTCGCGGTGCCGCTCTCTTGAGGGTATGGCGTTGGCGCGGCCGCTTCGGCCCAGCGATATCCTGTTCGATCCCGGCGCCATGGGTTACCGGCAGCTTTTCCCCCGACTGATTTGACGTGCATCACAGCCAACGAACTGATTTTGCGGTGCAATCGCACATCGGCCCATGCCATGCTGCATTGCAATATGTTGTCGACACTGATGTGGATCGTGTTGACCCTTACGTAATGTCCGAATCACGGCCTATCCGACAATGCCTGTTGGAATTTTAAGCATACATTTTTCGCGTGGCAGCAAAATCTATGTTGCAATGCACAACGACTTCGGCTATGTTCTGAACATCGAGACGACAGGTCGTGGATCACACGATTTGATGCAGTCCTGCCCCGATGGTCCCGATGGGACTCTTAAGTTCAGTCGCAAGAAATCAACCAACCGATACCCCACAAAGGAGCAAAACAATGAATGAGCAATTCACCCGCCAGGCGCAGGACATGTTCGCCGCTGCAAAGGACGCCCGCATCCCTGAGAACATCCAGGCGATGGCTGAGGACGGCGTGCAGAAGACCCGCGAGGCCTATTACAAGATGAGCGCGGTTGCCAAGGACGGCGCCAAGGTCGTCGAGGAAGTCATGCTTGCTTCGCAGGCTGGCGCCAAGGCCATCGGCGACAAGCTGATCCACAACACCACGGTTAACACGGAAGCAGCCTTCGATGCCGCGCAGGCCATTGCTCGCGCCAAGACGCTTCCGGAAGTCGTTCGCCTCCAGGCCGATTTCCTGCAGCAGCAGCTGGCTGTTGCCGGCGCTCAGAGCAAGGAGCTGTTCGAGCTGTCCACCAAGGTTGCCAAGCAGACGTTCGAAACGGTGAACGCTGCCGCCACGAAGGGTTTCGAGCAGATGAAGAACGCCGGCTAAGCTGGCGCGTCTGATGGCGGTGCATTGAGCGGGGTTGCCGCCTTCTGCGATTGAACACCTACTGACAGAACGCCCGGGGCCCATGTGTCTCCGGGCGTTCTGCTATTGGGCGGCTGTCTGGTAGCTGCGGTCACGCCTTGCAGAGGGAAGCATTCGCAAGAAAAAACCAATCCGCCAGGGCGCCGGCGCCATGCCGCAACACTTGTAGCTGCAGGCGGTCATGCGGGCTTATCGCCAAGTCGCAGAGGCAACGAAAAAATGCATGCGCCAGAGTGACAATCAGCAGAGACAAACGCTTTTTTCGCGCTATAGTCAGGGCATGCTTGGTTCGAGTTTTCAAGTACGCGTGCGTTCCGGTCAGCTTTCCGATGCGAAGGCTTTGGCCGACGTTTTCGAGCGTTCATGGCGGCATGCCTACGTGGGCATCCTGCCTCGTGCTCACCTTGAATCCCTCATCCTGAGACGTGGACGCCGCTGGTGGACAAGTGCCATTCGCGCGGGCGATTCAATTCTCGTGCTCGAAGTCGAAGGCGTCATCTGCGGCTATGCCTCATGCGGGCCCGCGCGCCATCGCAGCCGGTATGAGGGAGAGATCTATGAGATCTACCTGGTGCCCGAGTACCAGGGGCTCGGGTTCGGGGAACTGCTATTTGAAGCCTGCCGCAATGTGCTCGACGAGCGCAAGCTCGATGGCCTGATCGTCTGGGCGCTGGCGGACAACGACTTGGCAGCAGATTTCTACTGGCGGCGCGGCGGTCGTCCGGTGCGGCAGGCCACCGACAAGCTTGGCGAAGTGGAAATGCGGCGGGTCGGCTTCGGCTGGCCTTGATCGATCCCGCGATTATCATGTCGGTCCTGGGCCGGCAGCCGCCGGCCTCGCGAGCGCTGCACTCCGAATTCCTCAGCGAGCACTTTCTGCCTGCAACTTTGCAACCCTATGCGCGTCCTCAGCCATCCCCTGCCGCCTAATCTCCGCGCCTTCCGCCGCGCGCCTCCCCCCACGCCTGGCCGCCTGAAACTCTCGGCCAGAGGAAATTCGGCCAAAAGTTGCCTCAGATTGCTGGCCTCGAACAAAAGGGGGGATTGCTCCTTCGACCACACTCGGGCAGCTAACATCTGCTGTGGACCGCGAAGCCCGGCCAATCGACGAGGACAACCCCAAAGGAGCCCCCAACATGCGCATCGACGCTATCTCGATCGGCAAACATCCCCCGGACGACATTAACGTCATCATCGAGGTGCCCGTTGGCGGCGAACCCATCAAGTACGAGATGGACAAGGACGCCGGCGCGCTCGTGGTCGACCGTTTTCTCTACACGCCGATGCGTTATCCGGGGAACTACGGGTTCGTACCGCACACTCTTTCACCCGATGGCGACCCGATCGACGTACTTGTTTGCAACACGCGCACGATCGTCCCCGGCGGCATCATCAATTGCCGCCCCATCGGCGTGATGATGATGGAAGATGATGGCGGCGGCGACGAGAAGATCATCGCTGTTCCCAGCTCCAAGATCTCCGCGCGTTACGACCGCATCCGCACGATTGCCGACCTGCCACCCATCACGAAATCGCAGATCGAGCACTTCTTCCAGCACTACAAGGACCTCGAACCCGGCAAATGGGTCAAGATCGTAGCTTGGGGCGATGTGGATGACGCCAAGCGGATAATCCGCGAAGCCATTGATCGCGCAAAGGCTGCCGAAGCCCCGCCGGAAGCCGTTAAGGAAGACAGCACGGCCAAGGGCAAAGGCAAGTCCAAGGGCTAATCAACGAGGCGGGCGGGCGACAGATGGGCTTCCGCATGGAGCGCAGTCTGTCGTCTGTCCAGACGGTTACATTGCACCGGGGCTTGCCGATACTGCGATATGCGGGTTCATCGCGAAGTGCCTGCAAGGGCGCTATGGCGCCATTTGGCGCCCCAGCGTGCAGTCTGCTGTGTCCTTGGCCATTGTCCTCATTCCCGAGCACGCCAGGCAGGCAACAAATCCCGCGCACTTTCACTGCGCTGCGCCGGTTGCTATACCGCGCCCCATGGCCGGGCCATTTCCCCGCGCCAACGCAAACCTAGCGAGGAGCGCATGGGCAACATGAAGATCGCTGTGATGGGCGCCGGCGGACGCATGGGGCGTGAACTCATTCGCTCGGTGCATGCCATCGACGGCTGCGCAGTCGGCGGCGGCGTGGAGCAGGCCGGTTCACCATTTCTCGGCCAGGACGTCGGCGCGCTCGCTGGCATCGGCGAACTGGGCATCGCCATTTCGGACGACGCACTCGACGTGATGACCAAGGTCGATGCCATCCTGGATTTCACGGCGCCGGCGGCAACTGTCGAATTTGCCGGACTGGCGGCCAACGCCCGCATCGTACACGTCATCGGCACGACCGGGCTGCGGCCGGAGCACGAATCGGCGATCGAGGCCGCGGCGCGGCATGCGACCATCATCAAGGCCGGCAACATGAGCCTCGGCGTCAATCTGCTCGCTGCGGTAACGCGCCGTGTCGCGGAGGCTCTCGATGCCGACTTCGACATCGAAATCGTCGAGATGCATCACCGGCACAAGGTCGACGCCCCATCCGGCACGGCACTTATGCTCGGGCAGGCAGCGGCCGATGGGCGAAAAGTAACACTTGAGGACGTTTCGGTGAGATGCCGCGACGGCCACACCGGGGCCCGGCGGCGTGGCGACATCGGCTTCCAATCGCTGCGAGGCGGTAGTGTCGTTGGAGACCATTCGGTGATCTTCGCGGGCGAGGGGGAGCGCATCGAACTCACCCACGTCGCGGGGGATCGCGGCATCTTTGCACGCGGCGCAGTGAAGGCTGCGTTATGGGGACGGGGACGGGGTCCGGGGTTGTTCACGATGACCGATGTGCTGGGTATTTGATGCGCCGCAATGCATGCAAACGACCTGCCCCTAGAACGCCTCAGAGGCTCTTTGATTGGAGCAGGTTCTTCATGCCGAACCGGCGGCCACTTCGGCTGAACATGCTCTTGGACCGGTGCGTGTCTTTCACACCGCTCATGAAGATAACCGGGCTGAGCGTGCTCGCATTTTGGAGCCGGCCCTACTCAACGGCCTGTAGGCATGTCGCCTCACATGAAGCAAGGATCTGATCGATATGGACAACGTGCTGGTTCTCGTGCGCCACGGCCAAAGCGAATGGAACCTCAAAAACCTCTTCACCGGATGGCGCGATCCTGACCTGACCGAGAAGGGCGTTGCCGAGGCCGTGCGTGCAGGCGAGATGCTCAAGGCGCATGGCTACAAGTTCGACATAGCCTTCACCAGCGTGCTGCACCGCGCCCAGCGGACGCTTTCCCTCATGCTCGACAAACTCGAGCAGACCGATCTTGAGATCATCCGCGACCAGGCGCTCAACGAGCGCCACTACGGCGACCTGTGCGGCCTCAACAAGGATGATGCCCGCAAGAAGTGGGGCGACGAGCAGGTACACATTTGGCGACGCAGCTACGATGTGCCGCCACCTGGAGGGGAAAGCCTGAAGGATACCGCGGCCCGTGTGCTGCCCTACTACAAGGCGCAGATCTGGCCGCGGCTCAAATCCGGCCAGAACGTGCTGGTGGCCGCGCACGGCAATTCGATACGCGCGCTGGTGATGGACCTTGAGAAGCTATCACCGCAAGAGATCATTGAGCGCGAGATTTCGACCGGCGTGCCGATCATTTACCGCCTGACGGAAACCGGTGCCGTCGCTGGCAGAAGTGAACTCACGGCCTGACCGGCGGTTCTGTTGCCCTACTGCCCTGCGTCTCTGCTGCAAGTTGAAATTGGACTTGGAGCGGGCGCGCGCAATTGCCTTCCTCGCGCCACGATCGCGTATTGAACATTTGCGCGACCGCACCTGGTTGGCGGGCAGCGCGGCATTTGCAACGCTGCTCCCTGCAACCGCACAAGGTGGGTGTTGCCGTTAATTGCCCGTCAGGGCCAAAGCCATTTTCCCCTGGAGCCGCCCCATGGCATTGGATGATCTACGCGGAAGTGCCGGCGGGGACGCGCACGGGCGCGAACGCGACCGCTGGATCGGGGTCTATATCGGTGCGCTTGCCGTGATCCTCGCGATTTGCTCTGTCGGCGGCGACAACGCCGCGAAAGATGCGACGCTCAAACACATCGAAGCGGCCAATGTCTGGTCGTTCTTCCAGGGCAAGAATGTTCGACGGCAGATCGTGCGCTCGCACACCGAGGATCTGGAAATCATCGTCGACACCATGCCGACACTGACGGCGGAACAGGCGAAGCGAATCACGGACAAGATAACCGCTGGTAAGGCCTATGACGCCAAGCTCACCAGCGATCCAGCTTCGGGAGAAGGGCTCGACGAGCTATACAAGCGCGGCAAGGCGCTCGAAGCAGAACGCGACCTCGCGATGGCCAAAGACCCCTATTTCGATTATGGGCAGGCGGCGCTTCAAATCGCCATCGTGCTGGCATCGATTGCGATCATTTCAGGCGGGTCGGCTTTGCTGGTCCTCAGCATGGTGCTGGGCGCGGCGGGCGCCTTGCTGACGCTGAACGGATTTCTCATGGTTGCCCATCTGCCGTTGATCGGCTGACACGCGGGGCAGTTGCGATATAAGCGCGTTCACATTTGATGAAAACGGGGCCACGCTTGATCCTTTTGCCTGGACCATGTTTTTCACGCCGAACCGCTACGCACTTCAGCTAAACATGTTTGATCCTTTTGCCTGGAGCCTGTTTGTCACGCTGAACCGCTACACACTTCAGCTAAACATGCTCTAGCGATTTTGCGGCTTCGCCACTGCGACCTGCGCGGGCTGCTGCGCTTGCGGCGCCGTAATTGCCGCGATGCGCTCCTCAACCGGCACCGGCGGGCAATTCTTGATTTGCAGCTGCTGGTTAAGCGCTCTTACTCTGGTCCCCGTCTGGCGAAATTGCTCCGCATTCTTTAGACCGCCGTCTGGACCGCCGAACATCCGGCCATAAGCGGCCTCGACCGTCGGCGGCAGCGTGGAACGCTCTTTGTCGATGCGCGAATTGGCCTTGTCCATGTCCTTGAGGCCCTGTTCGATTTCGTTCAGCAGGGCCCGGCAATCGTAATCGTTTTCCTGGGCAAGCAGCACATACGTGCCGTCGGGCTGATGTCCTGGATGGGCCACGCCGGCAACTTCATTCATGACTGCGCAGCCGCCTGCGAGCGCCGCAACGCCCGACAGCGCCATCGCCCTCAGCAGCCTTGCCGCGCGGTGCACCCCAGTCCCCAAATCGATCGCTCTCGCCACACCTGCGAATTTACCGGCGTCGGACGGGTGCGATCAATAGGAATGGCGACAACACACAGTTCTTTAAACGAGGGGGACTGCTTCATGCTTATGCGGGCGCGCATCACCTGCGCCTACCGGTGCCCGCTGGCAGGAGCGATGCGAGGACGCGGCGGTATATTCGCCGTGCCCTCGCACACAAGCAATCAAGCTACGGCTTGATGTATGTGTAGCCTTTGCCTTGCAGATACGACAACTCGGCCACGCCTGATGGAACGATGTCTTCCTTGAAGACTTCGAACAGATCCTTATCGGGATCGATCTTGCGGCCCTTCAAAGTGTTGGCGCAGACGTTGAACGCGACCTTCTGGGTCTTCAGGTTGGTCACCTCGCCCTGCAGTTTGAGGTCCTTGGTGGCATCACGGAGCATGTTGACGCCGTCACCATGCAGCACGACCTTGACCTCGATATTCTCCTTGCCGACCGCATTGATGTGGTTCTGGATGTTCTTCAGGGCCTTGATATAGGCCTTGTCGCTTTCACCGCCATCGTAGTTGACGTGATAGACGACCTTCTGCTTGCCATATCGGTCTTCGGCTACGGCTGGGCTCGCGGCGTAGGTCATCGTCATGGCCACAAGCGTTGCTGCGAGTGCAAAAAAGCGAATCATGCGAATTTTTCCTCCGTTCAGTTGCTTGGTTGGCGAGGCCGGGACTTCGCCCGGTTGCGGCGGTTGCCGGATGCCTGGATGGCCACCGAAACCGCCGGAAACTGCACTGCATCAGGCTAGGCTCGAATTAGCAAGCAGCATCAACATAATGGCGTGAGCGGAATGTATTGCCGGGCTGTTCCGCACACTTGTGCCTTTGTCGTTGCAGGACGCCGCTCGAGGCGGTAGCAGAAGGACGCTCCGGACGCGGGTCCGGAATTCCTTCCCGCGCTCTGCCTTGCACCTGCGCACCATGGTTGGGCGAAAGCGCGCAAGCAACAATGGAACCAATAGCGCATGTCCACGCACTCCCTGCTTCTTCTGCCCGGCGACGGAATCGGCGTCGAAACCATGGCCGAGGTCGAGCGCATCATCGCTTTCCTCAATGCCCGTTCCAATTCCGCGAAATTCGAAACGCAGTCGGATCTCGTCGGCGGTGCGGCATTCGACAAGCATGGCGTCTCGATCACGGAAGACGCGATGGCCAAGGCGACGGCAGCGGATGCCATCATCTTCGGATCGGTGGGCGGGCCGAAGTGGGACAGCGTTCCCTACGAGCACCGTCCGGAGGCGGGGCTGCTGAGGCTGCGCAAGGACCTGGACCTGTTTGCCAACCTTCGCCCGGCGATCTGCTATCCGGCGCTGGCTGATGCCTCGTCACTGAAGCGCGATCTGGTCGAGGGCCTTGATATCCTGATCCTGCGCGAGCTGACCGGCGGCACATACTTCGGCGAGCCGAAAGAGATCGTGACGCTGGAGAACGGCGAAAAGCGCGCCGTCGACACCACGCTCTACACCACGCGCGAAGTGGACCGTATCGCGCGGATGGGCTTCGATCTCGCCCGCAAGCGCCGCAACAAGGTGCATATGGCGGCGAAGTGGAACGTCATGCGCTCGGGCGTACTCTGGCGGGAAGTGACCGCTGCGGTTCACAAGAGCTATGCGGCAGATGTCGAGTATCACGAGATCCTGGCGGACAACTGCGCCATGCAGCTCATCCGCAATCCCAAGCAATTCGATGTCGTCGTCACCGACAACCTGTTCGGCGATATTCTTTCCGACGAAGCCGCAATGATGACCGGTTCGCTCGGCATGCTGCCGTCCGCATCGCTGGGTGCGGCTGATCCCAAGACCGGCAAGCGGCGGGCACTTTATGAGCCGGTGCATGGCTCGGCGCCCGACATCGCCGGCCAGGGCCTTGCCAACCCCATCGCCACGATCGCTTCGTTCGGCATGGCGCTGCGCTATTCGTTCGACATGGGCAAGGAAGCGGATCTGGTCGATGGTGCCATCGCCAAGGTGCTCGAAAAGGGACTGCGCACCGGCGACATCATGCAGCCCGGCATGACCAAGGTCGGCACGTCGGAGATGGGCTCCGCCATCCTCAAGGAAATGGAGGCGATGGCTGCGTAGAGAGCTGCTCGACAGTCAACCAATTCATCCACATCAATTGTTTGACATCGGATTTGGCGCGCTGATTCTGCTTGCGGCATTGGAATTGAGATCGAATGATATGGGCGAAGGGAATCCTTGGCCTAGAGAGTTCCGATGAAGACAGAGCTGCTGGTGCGACTGCGGGAAATCGCAGAGCGCGTGGTTTCGCTTAAGGGTGCTTGTTCGAACGAAGAGAGCACTAAGCTTTATCTCGTAATGCCTTTCATCGGCACACTGGGGTACGATTTTACAGATCCCCACGAGGTATATCCTGAGCACAATGCCGATTTTTCGCAAGAATACCCCGACAAGGTGGACCTTGTGATACTGAAAGACGGCGTTCCGACAATTGCCTTTGAAGTCAAGAAGGCTGGCGCACCAATTATTGACCATCGCGGACAACTGGCCAGATACTTCAATGCCGTTCCATCCATTAGAGTCGGGGTAATTACAAATGGCATAATTTATGCGTTCTATGTAGATTCAGATGCTCCGAATATGATGGATGACGACCCTTTTCTGATCGTGGACCTAGAGAAGGTCGCGTTGGGTAATCATGACGTGGAGACACTTGACGCAATTGAAGCTTTGACAAAACCCGTCTTTAATCCTGAGTTTATTTCAGAGCAAGCGCAACAGAAGTTATTGAAGCGTCGTTTGCGGACATTTTTTGTCGAAGAGGCGCGTGCTCCCTCGCAAGATTTTTGCCGCTTTGCTTTGGAACGCGTGGGTTTGAAGTACTTGCGCAGCCATACGATTGATAAACATTATGCTCCTCTTGTCGTTTCAGCTTTCGAAGAAAGCTTGATCGAGCCGGTGGTCAGGATCTTGAGGGAGCGCTCAGCGCTAGAGCAGCCCGATGAAGCGGAAGGCAAGGCATCGGCAGGGTCCCGAATTGTCACTACAGAGAGGGAATTATCTATTTTTGCTTTTGTGCGTCGGAGACTTTCTTTTCTTGTGTCCAATGAGCGTTATTTCGATGCAATTGAGCGCATTCAATACAGAGACTATATTGGGCATTTTACCGTCTACTACGAACAAATAAAGAAAGGCCGCATTTTCGATTTTATTGAGGGAGCGAATGGATACGATCGGTATACGTTCCCTGACCCTTTCGGAGAGATAATTACAAGCAACCCACGTGATCTCGACAAAGCGTTGCTGTCTGTGTTCATGAGTCGCGTTAGCGAGTTGGGATCGCAAGATGCTAGTGTGAACGCTTCCACCAATTCAAGAACGAACAGATCCGCCTGATGGCGAGCAACCTTTCCAGCATAGGATTTGCGTTCCGCGACGCGGAAGAGTTTCACGCGCGCATGCTGGAGCTTGCCGAAGCCTCACGCGAACGGCTGCGCTGCGATGCTGGCGAATATGCGATCTGGCGGTCGCGCACCGGGGCTGAAATCTGGTTCCACCTGGCACCGGCAGACGAAGACGGCGGGCAGGCGAGCATCCTTGGCCTGACGCCGTTCTACGAGGGCCAAAGCGCTATTCCGATGATGATAACGGCGGCGTGGAAGCGGCCCGACGACACGCCACTCGAAGGCCTGCTGCACGGCTGGGTGGCGCCGGACGGCCGCGGAGCCGGTGCCTATCCGCTGGCACTCGATGCGATCGATTTTGCCGCCCATGCGGGCCGGCCGCTACCTGCCTCATGGCGCTGCCGGATCACGGGCTTTTGCCGCAACCTCAATGTGCATGAGGACGCTGGGACGCTGCCTGATCTGGGCGGCGGACAGCGGCTTGCCGCGCAGGCGCTCATTCCGATCGGACTTTTCAACGATCCCGACGAAGAAGATGGCGGGGCCGAGCAGAAGCAGCCAGAGCCTGTCGTGTGGATGACGGGCGTCGTCCGCGCCCACCGCCAGCTCAACAACGAAGTGACGGGCAGGCCGTTCCACTGGCTTCGCGTCGAGAGCCTTGCTGCGACCTACGACCTGGTTGCCGACCCCGACATCGTCACGGGTGAGATCAGCGAAGGGAAAATCATCGAGGCGATGACCTGGATGTTCGCGCGGGTGATTGACTAGTTTTTTCGCTCACGCAGCCGATCCTTGCTTTCGCGCGGGCTCTTCCGCAGGGGCGGCGCATAGGCACCGGGCCACAAGGGTGGCGAACCACGCTGGCGCAAACCGCGCTAGCTAAACGCTATGCTCTTCGGCGCAGATGCCGGGCTTGCCCGTGACGGAGCCGCGTGCGGTCCACGATGGGCTTTTCGGATCCGCCTTCGCCTGCTTCTCCGTGCGGGCCACGAAATAGAACTCGTAGCAATTGCCGCCGACTTTCTTGACGCGATAGCAGCCGCCGGTCGGATCGCGGTCGTAGATGGTGCAGAAGGTGCCGGACTCGACGGTCCACTTGCCGCCGATGATAGTTGCCGCTTCGCGGTATTCGATGCGGCCGTCGCTGCCATAGGACTCGGTGAAAGGTTTGCCCGAGCCGTACTTGCCTTCCAGCGTGACGCCGGAGAACGCGGCGCGCATGTCGTCCTCGCTCATCCAGGCAGCATCGGTGGCGGCAGCCGCCACCGACCACAAGCCCAATAGTGAAGTGCCAGCGGCGAGCAATGCTGCCTTCCGGTTCTTCAGGCCGATTCCCGCCATTTCCATCGCAATTCTCCCGAACGGTCGCAACGCCTACGCATGATAGACCTGGAAGTTGCGTGCAAACCAAGGCGATCGACGGTCAAGCCTCGATGCGGGGCTCCACGCGGCGTCCGGCCATGCGGGCCATGGTGCCGTCCTTGTCCACCGCCTCGTGCTTCACGGCGCCGACTACGTGAAGAATTATCGCCGCAATCAGCAGTTTGCCGCCCAGGCCGTGGACCGCTTCGGCAACCTCATGCAGCACCTCGATTTCACCGAACGGCGGGATCGTGAACAGGCCCAGCACGTCGACGGCGCGATTACGAGACAGCGACATCAGCAGGCCGGAAATGGGCATGAAAAGCGTACCAAGGAGCAGGAACCAGTGGGTCAGGCCGGCGATCTTTTCCTGCCACGCCGGCGCGTGCGAAAGGGCGGCTGGGAAGCCCTGGGTCATGCGCCAGCCGAGGCGCCAAAGGGCAAACGCCAGTACAGCGACGCCCAATCCCTTATGCCACCACATCAGCGCCGCCTTGGAGTCGCCCTTGGGCATGTCTTCAAGAACAAGACCGAACACCAGCATGCCGATCATGCCGAAGGCCAGCAGCCAATGCAGGCCAACAGTCATGCCACTCAATTTATCTCTCTGATCCATCTTTGTTTTCCCTCGGAGTCTACAGCCGTCAGAGCAGCCGCACAGGTCTTCGTTGCACTCGATAACCGAAACGAGGAGATCGCGTGGTTTCCGTCGGGCATGGCTGAATTGCACGGAGCGCGGAGCTTGTGCTTCAGCCGATAGCAGCCATTTACCAAGCAGGGCCCGGGCCTCCGCCCAGTTGTCACCTTGAATCATGGGCAAACCCCGCGTATTGGAACCGGCTTGACGGCATGAGCATGCCGAAGGAAGGCACGGGCAACGGGCCTGCCGCCACTCAACCGCAAGGACTGACACGTCATGGGCTACAAGGTCGCCGTCGTCGGAGCCACTGGCAACGTGGGCCGCGAGATGATGAATGTTCTCAACGATCGCCGCTTTCCGGCGGATGAGGTCATTCCGCTGGCATCCCGCCGTTCGATCGGCACGGAGATCTCCTATGGCGACAAGACGCTCAAGTGCCGCGATCTGGAGAGCTTCGATTTCCGCGGCGTCGACTTCTGCCTGATGTCGGCGGGCTCGTCCGTTTCCAAGGACTGGGCACCCCGCATCGGTCAACAGGGCTGCGTCGTGATCGATAACTCGTCGTGCTGGCGCTACGACCAGGACGTGCCGCTGATCGTGCCGGAAGTGAACCCGGAGGCGATTGCCGGCTATCGCAAGAAGAACATCATCGCCAATCCGAACTGCTCGACGGCGCAGATGGTTGTTGCCCTTAAGCCGATCCACGATGCCGCCACGATCAAGCGCGTGGTCGTTTCCACCTATCAATCGGTCTCGGGCGCGGGCAAGGATGCGATGGATGAGCTTTGGCACCAGACCAAGGCGAAGTACGTGCCTGGCACCGAGGTCAACCCGAAGAAGTTCACCAAGGAGATCGCCTTCAACTGCATTCCCCACATCGACGTCTTCATGGAGGACGGCTACACGAAGGAGGAATGGAAGATGATGGCGGAGACCAAGAAGATCATGGACCCGCGCATCAAGCTGACCGCGACGTGCGTGCGTGTGCCGGTGTTCGTCGGCCACTCGGAAGCCGTCAACCTGGAACTCGAAAAGCCGCTGACACCGGAAGAGGCGCGCGAGATCCTGCGCAATGCGCCGGGCATCGCCGTCGTCGACAAGCGTGAGCCTGGTGGTTACGCGACACCCGTTGAGTGTGCTGGCGAATATGACACCTACGTTTCGCGCATTCGCGAAGATGCAACGGTGGAGAACGGGCTGGCGATGTGGATCGTGTCCGACAACCTTTTGAAGGGCGCGGCGCTCAACACCATCCAGATCGCCGAGGAAATGATTGCGCGCAACATGCTGAACAAGGCGGCCTGACGCGCTATTCCGCCATGCCCGCTCCCCTTGTTGCGGGATGACAATTTAAGCCGACACAGCAACGCCCGCTCGAAGAGAGCGGGCGTTGTTTTTTGTGTGCGATGGGGAGGCGGCTAACATTCGCAGCGCCTTGCCGGGGGCGGTCCGCTACAGTGCAGCGCGACGGGCTGCAGGCCGCTTCACGCCGCATCGCTCCATGGGTAGTGCCGTCGTCGTCCAGCGGTCCTTCAACACGGTTACGACATAGCGGCGGCAATCGCCGGATGCCCCCTTGACGAAGTGGACAGTGAAGAGCGCACGTTCAGGTGCGCGCTGCTTCGGCCAGACCAGCTTGCCGGTATCGGGTACTTCAGCAATGGCCTTGGCTATCGCCGTCCTGGCGTTGCGATAGTCATCCTCGTTCAATCGCGAAAGGAGCGCGCGCGACAGGTCGGGGTGAAGACCAGCGGTCAGCGCACGCTTCTGATAGGGATCGGATTGATCGATATGCAGCGGCGGCAGCGGTTCCACCTTGGCAGTTTCTTCTTCGCCAGTGCCGTCGGCAGGCTGGGAAGTATCGGCAGCGGCGGTGCTTGATGCGTCCGCTTCCTGGGTTGCCTTGTCGGAGACATCTGGCGCGGGCGGGGCGGGTGCCGCTTCTCCGGCTGCCGCGCCCGGCGCCGCAGCCACGTCGCGCGCCGTGACCGCAGCCGCAGGCAAGAGATGCTGTGCGTGTTCAGCGGTGGATGGCGGCAGCGGCTCCTGCGGCACGCCCGGCGCTCCTGGGGCGCCTGCCCGTTCTATTTCAGCCAGCACGGACGCGACAAGCGGTGACACCCAGGGGCGCCAGACGTCCTGCGTGGCAAAGAGCCCCCAGCCAATGAACCCCATCAGCGTGACGGCAAGCATTGCTTCGCCCATCGTGCTGCCACGGCGGCGCGGCGGCGCATAGATCGGCTCGCCGGGATAGAATGTGACGCTTGCATCCGGCGCAAGGAACTCGGCAGCTTGCCGCGCCTCGCGGACTTCCATCTCATGTTCCGAGATATGATCGGATAACGCAAAAGATCTTAGGCCTGTCATGGCTCACCTCAACGTGTCCGTGACCAAAGGCCCTCCCCCGGTTGCATATGCACAAGCCGGCGCGGCGAAAGAATGGCGGCCAGCAGCCGGTGCTCATCGCGAGCGCTGCCCCGTTGCGAAGCGAAAAAAGGAAACGCGGATGATCCGGGGATCATCCGCGTCGATCTTGCCGGCAAGAACCGGGTTTAGCGTATCAGGTATAGCGTCGAAATCTGCAGGGCGATATCGCGGAATGCCTGCTTCAGCGCATCGCCGTTGTCAGCGGAGAAGGCCATCGAAGCGTCAGACGCACACATCTGCATGGTCTGTTCCGAGTCACCGCCCCTATCGAGCTTGAAGCCGACGGTGTAGACGGTGATCCCCTTCGCCTTCATGTTCGTGCACAGCGTGCGTGCCTGCTCCGTCGATGAACCGTTGGGCGCGGAGTTCGCACTTACAGGAAAGCCGTCGGCGTATTGCGTATTGTACTCACCATCGGTCATCAGGATCGCGATTTTGCGCAAGCCCGGCTCGTCATATTCACCGGCGCGGCTGGCAGGCGGCACCCGCTGTGCCCAGTTCGGCGACAGCATGTACCATGCCCAGGCCGTTCCCAGGTGGCCGGCCGTGTTGCCGCTGGCTTCGTACTGTTCGATGGCCGATTTCAGCGCCGACTTGTCATAGGACAGCGGGATCACCGAAGCAGACTTCGGCATGCACTCGCCGTCCTTGGAATAGAACTTGCCGAGCTTGTTCTGCCCATTTGGCGCAGCGTCCGTAAGGGCATCGTCTCCCGTCCGTTCCGTCGCGCACTGCGGGTCCAAAAAGTACTTGGTTCCACCTATTTTGACCCACTGCGGACCATTCGAGACGACTTCAGCGGCCCAGTTCTTTTCGATATTGATGGCCTCGGAGAAGGGCACCAGCGAAACGCGCGTCTTGCCGTTCTCCTGCAGCAGTACGATATCGAGCAGATCCTTGGCTGCATCCTTAAGATCGGAGAGCTTGTCGCCCCGCATCGAGCCCGTGATGTCGAGCATCATGGCAATCTCGACCCCACCCTCGCCTTTGCCGCCAGTCGCAACGACCGCTTCCGCGATCGCTTCGGTTTCCGTGAACAGCGCCATTTTGGGAATACCGATGAGCGACAGGAACGGCGTCGTCACGAACGACTGACCGCTCGCCTCCATCGCCATGTTGTTGCGAGAGGTCTGGAACGTGATGGAGTCATCCACCACCTGCAGGTTCTTCGTATTCTCTTTGTAATAACGCTGGGCGGCAGCGATGGCGCCGCCAATGTTTTCGTTCTCGACCTGAAGCGATCTTGCGCCAGCAAGGACCGCCGAATCCACCGCTGCTTTGGACTCCGTGCGCGCCGCCATCCAGCGGCTGATGTCGACAGCACCCGCCACAAACATCAGCATGATCGAGAAGGTCAAGCCGAACATGATGGCGATGCTGCCGTTCTTGTCGTGCCACCACCGCCGCGAAATAGCGGCAATGCCACTGAGGATTAGGTCCTTCTTGCGGTACATGACTTCGCTCCAACAACTGGCGCCTGTTCAAGACGCGGAACAATGCAATGTGGAGCAATCTAGAGGCTGCATTCTGCTCAATCGTTAATGCCGGCATCGATTATTGAAATTGAAAAACGAACTTCAAATGACACGCCGACATTTGCCATTTAATTTTTGCAAGTTCCGCAATGGTTTTGAAATATGATGAAATGCGGAACCGAATTAAGCCTCTGTTTTGGCAACGAAAAATACCAATCTTCGGGATCGTCGCCATTCATATAAAAATCAATATATATTCTATGGAACAAGTTTATAGCCACCTGTTTCAGTCACAAGCAGCTCAGCGTTCGATGGATCTTTTTCGATTTTCTGCCGGAGACGATAGATGTGGGTTTCGAGCGTATGGGTGGTTACGCCTGCGTTGTAACCCCAGACTTCGTGCAGCAGCACATCGCGCGTGACGACCTTTTCTCCGGCACGATAGAGGTACTTGAGAATCGACGTCTCCTTCTCGGTGAGACGGATCTTGGAGCCTTTCTCATCGAGCAGAAGTTTGGAGGCCGGCTTGAATGTGTACTGGCCAATGGCGAATACGGCATCCTCGCTTTGTTCGTGCTGGCGCAGCTGGGCGCGGATGCGAGCCAGAAGAACAGCGAATTTGAATGGCTTTGTTACGTAATCGTTGGCGCCAGCATCAAGACCCAGGATCTGGTCGGCATCCGAGTCGTTGCCGGTCAACATAACGATCGGCCCCTTGTAGCCGGATTTGCGCAGCAACTTTACTGCTTCGCGTCCGTCCATGTCAGGCAACCCGACATCAAACAAGATCAGATCGAAATGATCGCCCTTGGCCGTCTCTACGCCCTTGGTGGCGGTGCCGGCTACCGTCACCTCGAACTCGTCATGGAGATCGAGCTGGTCCCGGAGCGAGGAACGCAGATCCTCATCGTCGTCGACAATCAAGATCTTTCGGGCCGTGCTCATGTCCTGTGGGCTCCATGGTGGTGAAGAACTGATGGATGGCGTTTTAGCATTACCGGACGGTCTGAGGTAGTGTGGGCGTCGCCTGATTGCCAGGCCACCTTTCTTGCCCGAAATGGCGCGGAAATGCCGCTCAAACCTCATAAATTGCTCGTGACAAGCCTTTCTGGCAACGCCCGGCGGGGCTGGCTGCGGCATGGCCAACGCTGGTATGCAGTCGCCCTGGGGCGGAGCGGGCGGCGGCCCCGGAAACGGGAAGGCGACGGAGCCACGCCGGTCGGGACTTGGCACGTCATCGCCGTGCTCTACCGGCCTGACCGGACCGCACGGCCGCGCACTGGCATTTTCCCAGTTCGGCGGATTGCCCAGCGGGATGGCTGGTGCGATGCAGAAGGCGACCGAAACTATAACCGCCCCGTGCGCCTGCCCTACCCCGCGAGCGCGGAACGTATGTGGCGGGAGGACGGCCTCTACGACATCGTTGTGGTGCTCGACCACAACCAGCGGCCCCGTGTGCAAGGCGGCGGCAGCGCCATCTTCATGCATGTTGCCCGGGCGGGCTACGCACCCACGGAAGGTTGCATTGCCCTGGCGCGTGGCGACCTCATGATGCTCGTGGCGCGGTTGCGGAAGGGAGCGGCGGTGGTCGTGCGGTGAGTGTCGCCAACCCGCATCGCGGTGGGTTGTACGCCGCCTCACGCATCGACAGCGATCACGACGCCGGCGCGGCGCGGATCGCCAATGCCTGAGAGCTTTCCGTCGCGCGCGCGCTCGACAGCGTGGACGCCGCCGAAAAACATATTGGGCTCCGGCCACGCTCGAGTCTCAGGGAATGCTTGGCGCAGGGAGTTCGCCGCGGCGCTGCCGATCTGCTCCTCGTAGCTCAGCGTTCCGCATTTCTCGACGTGAAGGCGTGGCGCGATCACGGCATCGGCAAGAGACATACCGCGATCGATCGCATTTATCGCGACCTGCAAGATGGCCGTGCGGATGCGGTTGGAGCCGCCAGAGCCCAGCGCGATGAGGCGCCCGTCCGCTGTCCGGATGATCGTCGGCGCCATCATGGTCGACATGCGCCGGCCGGGCTGCCAATTGCCGAAGCCTTCCGGGTTCAAATCCTCCTCGCCCAGCATATTGTTGAGCATGAAGCCATATGGGCCAACGAGGCGGCCGTTACCTTCACCATTGCTGACGGTTGCAGCCGCGGCGCGGCCATCATCATCGATCACCGAGATATGGGTCGTCCCGCGATATGCCCCGGCGTGGTTCGCCAGCGTTGCAACATGGGCAGAAATGACGTCGCTCGCGAGAATGCGTTCGGGCTCATTTGCCAACTCCATGCGGGCGGAATTGGTTGCCGCCATCGCCAGCGCGAGTTCCAACGCAGAGGGCTCGCGATCACCGGCAATACCGTCGAGGAGGCGCATCGCGAAGGCTATCAAGGGACCGCTGGCTGCCGGTGCCGGATTCAAATCGATCGCTGCACCCTTGTGTTGCGTCACGAGTGGCGCGCGGACTTCGACGCGATAGCCCTTAAGGTCCGATGCTTCGAGGTGGCCGCCCAGCGCCGCGCACTGGCCCACGATTTCGCGACCGACCTCACCCGAGACGAAGAGTTGTTCTCCGCTCATGCCCAGAAGCGTCAGCGTATTGGCCAGCGACGGATTGCGGAGCGTGTCGCCCAGCTTCAATGGGTCGCCACCTGGAGCGAAGATGGCGCGGGACTCGGCATTGCGGGTGTAGATCGGCGCGGCGATGCGGAACAGGTAGTCCTGAAACTCGTTGACCTCGACCCCGGCGCGGGCGATCCGCGCTGCGGGTGCTACGAGATCAGCCATCGGCAAGCTGCCGTGGGCGCGGTGTACGGCAAAGAGACCAGGCACCAGTCCGGGCGTGGCGCTGGCCCCCATTCCGATATGGAACTCCTGTGTGGCGGGACCGAAATCCACTACCACGCCGAAAAAGTCCGCCTTGCCGGAGGGCAACCTGTTGCGTGGCGTATCGACGAAGAAGTCGTAGAGCAGATCATCGCCGCCATGGCGCGGGTCATGCGCCATGAGGAAGCCGCCGCCGCCCAAAGACGCCAGCACTGGCTCCGCGACACAGGCCGCGAACAGTCCGGCGATAACCGCGTCGAACGCATTGCCCCCAGACGCCAGCACTTGCGCGGCGACGTCAGCGGTCGCCTTGTGACCGGCAGCTACGATCCCCTTCGTCATCGCGCTCTATTTTGCTTCCGCTGGAAGATAGATCCCACGCAATCAATTCCCGCTCTTTGAAATACGCCGGCGGTTACTGTCCGCCTGTTGGCCACATATTTGAGCAAACCGCCGTAGCGCCATCGAGGCAGTAGCGCTGTCCGGAAAACCAAATTG
Organism: Hyphomicrobiaceae bacterium; assembly: GCA_020442165.1. GTDB lineage: Bacteria > Pseudomonadota > Alphaproteobacteria > Rhizobiales > Hyphomicrobiaceae > JAEUMD01. The sequence goes on from JAGRKV010000032.1 coordinate 87,308, forward strand.
AGTACCCCTTTTTTGACTGCGTGCGCTGCTTCGTTCGATAAATCAGCTCTAGCAAACCGTTGACCTGAATTGAAGCCGCAGCGGGCAGGCAGACCGCACGCGCGCGCTGCTATCTCGAGGCGGTGCGGGAGAAGGCAACGTGCAAATGCGAAACGGGCCCGGAACACCTGGTCCGAGCCCGCTCCAATCGCGAATGACTTACCCAATAGACGCTGCCGCGCAATCTCAGCTGCCGTGGTGTCTTGAGCATGTTCTTCACGCTGAACCGCACCACACTTCAGCTCAACATGCTCAAATGACCGGCCACTCGGGAAAAGAGTGGCCGGTCCTTGGGGAGAATGGCGTCATCGGGTCGACGCCATCCAGACAATCCTAGTGGACCGACTCGCCGTGCAGGCGGAGATCCAGGCCTTCGACTTCGGCGCTTTCCTCGACCCGCAGACCCATGACGAGCTTGACGACCATGAGGATCACGAACGTCGCAACCGCGGTGTAGGCAATGGTGACACCGATGCCATAGAGCTGCAGCATGACGCTGGCGTCCTTGCCCAGTTCGTTGACCGCAGGAGAAGCAAACACCGCGGTCAGAATGGCGCCGGTGATGCCGCACATGCCGTGAACGCCGAAAGCGTCGAGGCTGTCGTCATAACCGAGCCAATGCTTGACGTAGACCGCGAATATGAAGCCAACCAGACCACCGGCGATGCCGATCCAGAGCGAACCCATCGGATCAACGAAGCCAGCTGCAGGCGTGATGGCAACGAGGCCAGCAACTGCACCGGAGATGATACCCAGGATCGAAGGCTTGCCGCGGAACATCCATTCAGCAAGCATCCAGGTCAACCCTGCAGCGGCCGTTGCGATCTGCGTGTTCGCCATGGCGACACCGGCCAGAGCGTTGGACGCCACCGCGGAGCCTGCGTTGAAGCCGAACCAGCCTACCCACAGAAGCGAGGCGCCGATCAGCGACAGCACGAGGTTGTGCGGCGCCATGTTCTCGGTGCCGTAGCCTTTGCGACGGCCAAGCACCAGCGCGGTGACGAGACCTGCCACACCGGCGTTGATGTGAACGACCGTGCCGCCGGCGAAGTCGAGCACGCCAGCAGAGCCGAGCATGCCGCCGCCCCACACCCAGTGGGCAATCGGCGAATAAACGATCAGCGACCACAGCGCCATGAAGACCAGCATGGACGAGAACTTCATGCGCTCCGCAAAGGCGCCGGCAATCAGGGCCGGCGTGATGATCGCGAAGGTCATCTGGAACATCATGAAGACGTATTCGGGGATCGTCGCCGCAAGCGAGTTGGCACTCTCCATGCCAATACCCTTGAGGAACAGGTTGGCCGTGCCGCCGACGTAGGCGTTATATACACCGCCGTCCGAGAAGGCGAGGCTGTAGCCGGCGATGAACCACAGAACGGTGACAAGGCAGGTGATGGCAAAGGACTGCATCACCGTGGCGAGCACGTTCTTCTTGCGCACCATGCCACCGTAGAAGAGGGCGAGGCCTGGGATGGTCATCATCAACACCAGCGCGGTGGAGGTGAGCATCCAGGCGGTATCACCCGAATCGAGCTTGGGTTTGGCCGCTTCTGCTGCGGCCGCAGCTGCGGGAGCAGCCTCTTGGGCAAATGCAATTCCTGCGTAGACAAGCGATAGAAGCGGGGCGGCAATCGCGCCTGCTCCCATACGTCTCATGAGCTTGGAAGACATCAGCTGGTTTCTCCAGATTGTCGTGTACATTCGGGCGGACGTCGGCGTATGAGCGCCGCGCCGGAGAAGAAATCAGAGCGCGTCGTCGTCGGCCTCGCCGGTACGAATGCGGATCGTGTTCTCGATACTCGAGACAAAGATCTTGCCGTCGCCGATCTGGCCGGTCTTGGCGGCTCCCTGGATTGCACCCAGCGCCTTGCCGACGGAATCGGATGGCACCACCACCTCGATCTTCACTTTCGGCAGGAAGCTGACGGCATACTCGGCGCCCCTGTAGATTTCGGTGTGCCCCTTCTGGCGGCCGTAACCCTTGACCTCCGTTACGGTCATGCCTTGCAAGCCGAGGTCGGTCAGCGCTGAGCGCACTTCCTCGAGCTTGAAGGGCTTGATAATCGCTGTAATGAGCTTCATGCGATGACCCTCGTTGATTTTTGACGTTTTGCGTCAGGCGCCCCCGGTTCCCCGCATAAAGCCTTGGCAATGCCGCAGGCGAGGGCGCACGAACGTCGACCGCGCCTTAGAGTCAAAAGCTGTGCCAGCTTGGGCGGAAACGAGTAATCTCTTGTTTCAGTGTTATATTTTTTGGCAGGCGGCTGCGTCGCCCGCCTCTGATGCCGGCATATGTGCCTAATTTGTGTGCAAATGCTAATTTTTGCCTAATTATCGGACTTGGAAATTGGTTGCCCGTTGCCTCATCAGACCTTCCTGCACCGTGGAGGCGATCAAAGTTCCATCGCGCGCATAAAGGGAGCCACGACAAAACCCCCGCGAACCAGCGGCGCTGGGGCTATCCTGCGCATAAAGAATCCAATCATTCCAAAGGAATGGGCGGTGGAACCACAAGGCATGGTCGAGGCTCGCCAGCTGCATGTCTGCGTCAAAAAGCAGCTTGGCGTGAGCGATCAGGGCGGTATCGAGCAACGTGAAATCTGACGCATAGGCGAGCATGCCCTGATGTACCGCCGGGTCGTCGGGCAAAACGCCATTAGGCTTCAGCCAGATATGCTGGACCGGCTCACGGGCCTCACGCTTCATGTAGCGGGAGAGATCCACCGGGCGCATGTCGACCGGCCGTTCGCGGCTCCAGTAGGCACGCATGTTCTCCGGCAGCTTGTCGACCAGGGCAGCAAACAACTCGTTGGCTGATTTCAAATCCTCCGGAGGCGGCACATCGGGCATCGGCGCGGCATGGTCGAAGCCCGGCTCGGGATCGTGGAAGGAGACCCCCATGACGAAAATCATGCGGCCATGCTGGATTGCCTTGACGCGACGGGTTGAGAAGCTGCCGCCATCGCGGGTGCGCTCGACTTCATAGAGGATGGGGTGCTTTGGATCGCCGCCAAGCAAAAAATAGCCATGCAGGGAATGAGCTATTCTTGTCGGCGGGACCATGCGGATCGCGGCAATCAGGGCTTGTCCCAGCACCTGTCCGCCGTAGACCCGCTGCCAGCCGTCCTTTGGGCTGGTGCCGCGGAAGATATTGTCGTCCAACTGCTCCAGATCGAGGATCTGCAACAAGGTTTGAAGCGCACTCAAGGGGCTCCCCCGCTTCGCTTTCGGCTCTGCCGCCAAGCCCTTACGATTACGGCAACCAGCAGCGAGGGGACGCCGGTTGCCGCGCAATGTCAAGGCAGGGCGCCACCACCCATGGTATGAGGGCGGAAACCGTCACTCTGACCAAGCCTGTTCGAATTCCCCGGCTTGGCTAACGGCGAAGCTTGGCGAACTCCCCCGCCGTAGAGATCGAGCCCGTTATGAGCACCACAACATCCGATCGCTTCGACATCGTCATCTCCGGCGGCAGCTATGCCGGACTGTCCCTGGCTCTTGCGCTGACGCAGGCACTGGAGGGGATCAGGATCGCGATCGTCGATCCGGCGCCGCGCGAACCCGATGAGCCATTGCTCGATGATCCCCGCGCATTTTCGTTGTCGGCCTCGTCGCGGCGGCTGCTGGAGGCAATCGGCATCTGGCCGATGATCGCCGATGCGGCGCAGCCGGTCGCTCGGATTGAAGTTACCGACTCGGAGCTGGATGCTGGCATCAGGCCGACGCTCCTAACCTATTCCAACGAGATCGAGGACGGCTCGGCGGCCTCGTTCATCGTGATGGGCGCTCCGCTGCGCGGCGCGCTCGACGCCGTCGCACGCGAGACGCCCGAGATCACCTTTATTACCGCGACGGCAACCGGCTATGAGGCGGGCGCACATGATGCGTGCGTCAAGCTTGCCGGGGGAGGAAGCGTTCGCGGGTCGCTGGTGGTCGCGGCAGAAGGCCGGCGTTCGACGCTGCGGGAGGCGGCCGGCATCAAGCTCGTCACCTGGGACTACGATCAGACCGGCATTGTCGTCACCATCGCTCACGAGCGCCCGCACGAAGGCCGGGCGGTGCAGCACTTCCTGCCGTCGGGTCCGTTCGCGATCCTGCCGCTGCCTGGCAACCGCTCATGCATTACCTGGTCGGAAACGACTGGCGAGGCGCGGCGAATCCTGGCGCTCGACGATGCGGCGTTCCTGCGTGAGGTCGATAAGCGTTTCGGCGGAATGCTTGGTAGCCTGTCGCTAGCCGGACCGCGTGCCTCCTGGCCCCTTTCCATGCACCTTGCGCGCAACTACGTCGCGCCGCGACTGGCGCTGATTGGCGATACCGCGCATGGCGTGCATCCGATCGCCGGGCAGGGGCTCAACCTTGGCCTGCGTGACGTTGCTGCCCTTGCGCAAGTGATCGCCGAGGCGATGCGGGTAGGCCTGGAGCCAGGCAATGCGGAGACGCTGCGGCAATACGAGCGCTGGCGGCGGTTCGACAGCACAGTTTCTACACTGGCCTTCGATGGGCTCAACCGGCTCTTTTCCAACGACTGGACGCTTGTGCGCGCCGCGCGCGATGTCGGCCTGGGTGTCGTCGACCGGCTGCCGTTCGTGAAACGCATGCTCGTTTCGGAGGCGGCAGGCGTTACCGGCGACGTGCCACGCCTATTGCGCGGCGAGCCTTTATGAACCTTGCCGATTGATGTGTCTTCCGGCAGCGCAATCGAGCCCTGCCCTTCAACGTACGCTGGCCATCGTGCCCTCTGTGACAGCACTGACGGGACACGCGCGCGGCAGATTGCGGAAGTCCGCCGCCGTCACATGATTGCCGGTCGGCAGACGGCGCAGAGACGAGGAATACGCGCGGTCGCCGCGCTGCTTGTCGATGCGCATCTCGGCGACCTGGTGGCGGCCCCGCTCAACCCACGTCGGAATGAAGCCAGCAGCTGAAACCGCGACGCGCGTGTTGGAGGTGCGGGTCAGTTCGACCAGCGCGATCACCCCGGTGCGTTGGTCGTCGGACACCTGATTGGAGATGAAATTTCCCGTCGAATAGACCACGAGGCCTTCGCGACCATCGGGAGTTGCGATCTTCTCCCACCCCTGCAGAACATGCGGGTGAGTGCCGATGACGGCGGTGGCGCCAGCCTCGATGGCATCGCGTGCATAAGTGCGGTCTGTCGAGAGTGGCGTGGGGCTCTTCTCTATGCCCCAGTGCGGCGTCAGGATAACGGCGTCCACATCCGGGTCCTGCGCATTCCAGCGGATCTCCTCCAGCACCTTGTCACGCGCGGTATAACAATTGAGCGCCTGGCCATGCCGGTCCGGCATGCCGTTGGTCGAGTAGGTGCAAGCAATCCAGGCGATCGTCATGCCGCCAGTGCGCGTCTTGACCGCCCAGCGGTGATCCGGTGCGGCGATGCGGCGGCGCGTTCCCGAATACGCCAGAACAGCGGCATCCAGCGCATCGATGGTGCGATCCATGCCCAGCGCACCACGATCTGCCGCATGGTTGTTGGCGGTGGAGACGACGTCGAAGCCGGTCTCCTTCAGCTCGACGGCAAGCGAGGGGTGATAATTGAAGACGAGGGCGCCGCGTGGGGCACCATAAACGCGGCCATCCAACCGCCGGCCAGGGTCCTTGACGGCATATCCGCCCAGCGCCACACCCGCGGCCACCGGTCCTTCCAGATTTCCATAAGTGAGATCGGCACCCGACAGGACCGGTGACAACGGTCGCCAGAAGCGCTGATAGCTGCCGGTGCTGGTGAGTGCCTGGCGCTGCAAGGCGTTGTGAAACAGCAGATCGCCCACGGCCGCGATCACCGCACGTTCGCCGGTGGCGCAGCCGGCGCGGAAGGTCATCGTCTCGTTGCCGGCGCTGACCGGTGCTGCCGCAACGGCCAATCCGGCAAGAGCGAACAACCAAGGGCGCGCGGCCCGGCCCAAACGCGGCATGACAAAACTCCAAGACGCAAAACAAAAAAGGAGCGGGTTGTATCGAAAACCGGGATGGAGACTGCTAGAATTCTCCGACTCATTCCATACTTGAGGCAATCAGATCCCATGCTGGCTGAACAGCTCGTCGCGACGCCGGTCGGGAGCAAGTCTGGCGAGTTCCTGTTGGTTAAGACTTCGCTAACCATGTTGTCGCGTGATGGTCCCCTTCCGTTTGACCGAGAGCACATGGCACCTGCCCAACGATACCGTGCTGACGCCGCATCCGTCGGTCCCTCCCTCGACGGGTTCGACCTTGGCGCCGACCTCGCCGAGGCAGCCACGCAGTGGCTTTCCCATCTCGCCCACGCGCGCGGTTATACCGGCGAAACGCTTGCCGCCTACGAGCGGGACCTCAGGCAGTTCACCGGCTTTCTCAGCGTGCATCTCGACTACACGCCTTGCCTTGGCGACCTTGCACGCATCGATGCAAAGACCATCCGCGCCTTCCTTTCAGCGCGGCGGCGGCAGGGTGCCAGCAGCCGTTCGCTTTCACGTACGCTATCGGCTCTACGCACTTTCTTTCGCTGGCTGGAAGCGGAGCAGAAGGTCAAGAACCGCACGCTTCAGCGCGTTTCGCTTCCCAAGGTCGGCCAGTCGGTGCCCAAGCCGCTGACCGTCGAGCACGCGGCGCTCGTCGTCTCGGCGGATGCCGCCGTTGCAGATGACGACTGGATTGGCGCGCGGGACACCGCTGTGTTGTTGCTGCTTTACGGTGCGGGGCTGCGCATCTCTGAAGCGCTCGGGCTGACGGTCGCGGATGCGCCGATAGACGGGCGCGATGTGATCGTGATCCGCGGCAAGGGCGGCAAGGAGCGGATGGTGCCGATCCTGCCCGTAACGCAATCCGCCATCCGGCGGTATCTGGAGTTATGCCCCTATCCGATCAGCGGCAGTGACCCGCTGTTTCTCGGTGCCAAGGGCGGCGCACTTTCTCCGCGTCTCATCCAGCTGGCGATGGAGCGTATGCGCTCTGCTTTCGGGCTTCCGGAGACGGCGACCCCACATGCGCTCAGGCACTCCTTTGCAACCCACCTGCTCGCCGCTGGCGCAGACCTGAGGCAGATCCAGGAACTGCTGGGCCATGCATCGCTGTCGACGACGCAGGTCTACACGAAGGTGGAGCGCGACCGTCTGCTTGCGGTCTACGACGCCGCACACCCGAGGCAGGTGTCGCCGATGGGGATTGATACGGATTAACCCTTTTCACAGATTCACCACGAGCCTATCCTGGCAATTAGAGAAGGTTAGCGCATTGGCGTCATTCTGATTGGCGTTCGCACCTTGTAATGGCCCGGGATTGCTTGATGTTTTCGTTGGTCCGCAAAATGACTGCAGGGTCCGCCCGGGTGTTGGCTGCGCTCGGGGCGCTGGCGGTGGTTGTTTGCGTGCCGGCGGATGCCGCCGAACAGCAGCCAAACGTGGGACTCGCCGCCACCTGTCACGGCATCAATATGCTCGACGAGATCAGGGCCGCGACACCTGACGTCTATGCCGAGATCGAGGCGACGGCCAGCAAGACGGCAAACGCCAGAGCCGTTCTGTGGAAGGTGGAGAAGGCGGGCGTTGCGCCGTCCTATCTGCTTGGCACAATCCACATGACCGATCCCCGCGTCACCGTGCTGTCGCCGCAGATCCAGGACGCGCTCCTGCATTCCGATACTGTGGCGCTTGAGGTGGCCGACGTCTCCGCTGATGCGACAAATGCCGCGATGCTGAAGGCGGCGAGCCTCGTGCTGTTCACCGATGGGCGCAAACTCGACGGCCTGTTGTCGAGCGATGAATACAAGAAGGTGCAGGAGACACTTTCTGACGCCGGGCTTCCCGGAGAGCTGGCGGCGATGTTCCGGCCCTGGGTGGTATCGATGATCCTGTCGGTATCGTCATGCGAGCGGCAGAAGGTCAAGGCGGGCCAGCCGGTGCTCGACATGAAGATCGCGACAGCGGCGCGGGCGCGCGGCCTGAAGGTCGTCGGGCTGGAAACGATCGAGAGCCAGCTTGCCGCGATGGCGAACATTCCTGATGACCAGCAGGTCGCCATGCTTCGCGCCGGCCTCAAGTACGTCAACCGGGCGAACGACACGATGGAGACGCTGCTGCAGCTCTATCTCAGGCGGAACATGGGGGCGGCGTGGCCGTTCCATCTGGTCCTGGCGCGGCAGGCAGGCGTGGGCCAGCAATCGTTCTCCGGGTTCCAGAAAAAGATCGTCGATGATCGCAACCGCGCCATGCTCGTCTCGGCCATGCCTATGCTGAAGAAGGGCCGGTCCCTGATCGCCGTGGGCGTGCTGCATCTCGTCGGAGAAGAAGGTCTGGTCGAAGGGCTTCGCAAAGAAGGCTTCACGGTGACGGCGATCGAGTAGCGCCGAGTGGCGCCCTTCAAAGCCAGAGCTTCATAGAAGCGAAAAATAAATACGGCCGGTCGCGATGACCGGCCGTTTTCCATTGTGCTGGACCTGCGGACAGGAGAATCGCGTCACATATGAATGGCGCGCTTCTCGACGGAGAGTGCCGCCTCCTTGACCGCTTCCGACAGCGTGGGATGTGCGTGGCATGTGCGCGCGAGATCCTCGGCACTGCCGCCGAACTCCATGATGACGCACGCCTCGGCGATCAACTCGCCGACATTGGGGCCAATCATGTGGACGCCCAGAATGCGATCCGTCTTCGCGTCGGCGAGGATCTTGACGAAGCCTTCTGCGGTGCGATTGACCTTGGCACGGCCGTTGGCCGTGAAGGGGAACTTGCCGACGGTGTAGGCTACGCCTGCCTCCTTCAGCTCCTCTTCGGTCTTGCCAACGGTGGCGACCTCAGGTGCCGTATAGATGACACCAGGAATGACACCATAATTGACGTGTCCGGACTGGCCGGCCAGCATCTCGGCAACCGCGACGCCCTCATCCTCGGCCTTATGCGCCAGCATGGGTCCGGCGATCACGTCGCCAATGGCATAGATGCCGTTGACGTTGGTCTGGTAGTGGTCATCAACGACAACGCGCTTTCTCTGGTCGAGCTGCACACCGACTTCAGCGAGACCGAGGCCCTCGGTATAGGGCACGCGGCCAATGGCTACGAGGACGACGTCTGCCGCCAGCTTCTTCTTTTCGCCGCCCGCCGCCGGTTCGATCATCACCGAGCAACCGATGTCGCTCTTATCCAGGCCCGTTACCTTGGCGCCGAGATGGAACTTGAAGCCCTGCTTCTGCAGGATCTTCTGGAACTGCTTGGCGACCTCAAGGTCGGTGCCGGGCAGGATGCGGTCCAGGTACTCGACCACGGTGACATCCGCACCCAGACGCTTCCATACCGAGCCCAGCTCAAGGCCGATGACGCCGGCACCGACGACCAGCAGCGTTGCCGGCACCTTCTTCAGGTCGAGTGCCCCGGTCGAGGAGACGACCTGTTTCTCGTCGATTTCGATGCCCGGCAGTTTCGCAACGTCCGAGCCGGTTGCGATGACGATGGACTTCGTCTCAAGCGTTTGCTTGGCCCCTTCCGCGTTCGTCACCTCGACCTTGCCGGCTGCAATAATGCGACCGGTGCCGTGATGGGAATCGATCTTGTTCTTCTTCAGCAGGAAGGCGACACCGTCAACGTTGCCCTTGATGCCCTCCGACTTGAATGCCTGCATCTTGGAGATGTCGAGCTTGGGTGTCACTTCGATGCCCATGCCGGCGAAAGCGTGCTGCGCTTCCGCGAAAAGCTCGGAGGCATGAAGCAGCGCCTTTGAAGGAATGCAGCCGACGTTGAGGCAGGTGCCGCCGTGCGTCGCCCGCTTCTCCACCACCGCGACCTTCATACCGAGCTGCGCCGCGCGGATTGCGCAGACATATCCGCCAGGTCCGGTGCCGATGACGATGAGATCGTAAGGTCCTGCCATTTGAAGTCGTCCTCAATCAATGTGCCGGTGCTGCCCGGCTTATCGCATCTGCTATTGCACGGGCCGCTGCACGTTCAAGCACTGCCGGCAGGGGCGTGACTGGGCGCCCCCCGTACTCGAAGCTGCGAAAAACCTCAAGATGCCGGACCAGACCCGCCGGCCGCTACTGTCACTCGTGCAATCGCATGCGTTTGCAATACGCAGTGCAGGCTCACAGCTCCAGCAGGAATCGCTGCGGATCTTCCAGGTTCTCCTTGACACGGACAAGGAACGTCACCGCCTCCTTGCCGTCAACGATGCGGTGATCGTAGCTCAAGGCGAGATACATCATCGGGCGGACGACGACCTCGCCGTTGCGCACGACGGGGCGCTGCTCGATGCGGTGCATGCCGAGGATGCCCGACTGCGGCGCGTTCAAGATCGGTGTCGACATCATCGAGCCGTAGACGCCGCCGTTGGTGATGGTGAACGTGCCACCCTGCATGTCCTCGATACCGAGGCGGCCATCGCGCGCCCGTTTGCCAAATTCCGCGATCTTGGCCTCGATTTCGGCCAGCGTGAGGCGATCAGCCTCGCGCACGACCGGCACTACAAGGCCCTTGTCTGTGCCGACGGCAACGCCGACGTGATAGTAGTTCTTGTAGATGAGGTCGGTGCCGTCGATCTCGGCATTGACCGCCGGAATCTCCTTCAGCGCCTGGATGCACGCCTTGACGAAGAAGCTCATGAAGCCGAGCTTGGTACCGTGCCGCTTCTCGAACAGGTCCTTGTACTGGTTGCGCAGCGCCATCACGTTCGTCATGTCGACGTCGTTGAACGTGGTCAGCATCGCGGCTGTGTTCTGTGCGTCCTTCAGGCGGCGCGCGATGGTCTGGCGCAGGCGCGTCATCTTCACACGTTCCTCACGCGCGACATCGTTGGGAACGGAGGGTGCGCGCACCTGCTGCAATGGCACCGGCTGCGGCGCCGTCATGTAATTCATGGCTTGAGCGGCGGGGGCCGCGACGACGGATTGCGCGGGTGCCGCTGCCGCAGATGGCGGCGGCGTGCCGCCCCGTTCAATAGCGGCGGCAACATCTTCCTTCAGCACCTGCCCGCGCTTGCCCGAACCCTGCACTGACGCCGCGTCGAGGCCAGCTTCATCAAGAGCCTTGCGTGCAGCAGGTGATGGCGGCATGCCGCCGCCTGCCGGGGCGGCCGGTGCGCTGCCAGCGCTTTCGACGGCGGCAGCCGGGCGGGGCGCTTCCGCCTTTGCCGGGGCAGGCGCTGCGGCGGGCGCGGTTTTCGCTGGCTGTGCGGCTGCTCCCGCGCCGTCGCTCACGTGACCGAGCACCGCTCCGACCGCGACGGTTGCGCCAGCTTCCACAGCGATATCGCCGAGCACACCTGCCGCGGGTGCCGGGACCTCGACCGTGACCTTGTCGGTCTCGAGTTCGACCAGCGGCTCGTCGGCCTTGACCGCGTCCCCGGGCTTCTTGAACCACTGGCCCACCGTCGCCTCGGTCACGCTCTCACCCAGCGTCGGCACTCGAATCTCGATCGCCATGTCTCAGTTCGTCCTCTCTGGCTCCTGCCGCCCAGTGGGCTGCATACAATTCCAAATCGCGTGCGATGGGGACCGTAGTCCTGTCATCGGTGCTCAAGCCAACCCTTGCCTAGCCGAGCGCATCGGCCACAAGCTTTTTCTGTTCCTCGGCATGCTTGCGCGCAAGACCGGTTGCGGTGGCCGCGGATGCAGGGCGACCGGCATAGCGCGCGCGCTTCACATGGCCGTCGACGTGCTCCAGCACCCATTCCAGGTTCGGCTCGATGAATGTCCAGGCGCCCATGTTCTTGGGTTCTTCCTGACACCACACGATATCGGTGGCGTTGGGGAAGCGGCCGATTTCGTGGATCAGCGAGCGCGCAGGGAAGGGATAGAGCTGCTCAACGCGCAAAACGACTGTATCCGTGACGCCGCTCGCTTCGCGCGCGTCGATGATGTCGTAGTAGACCTTGCCGGTGCACAGGACAACGCGCTTGATCTCGTTGTCGGGCGCCAGAACGATCTTCTCCTTGCTGTCCGGGCGATTGACGCGATCGGCGTCATCCCAAAGGACGCGGTGGAACGTGGTGCCTTCGCCCATTTCCTCCAGGCGCGAGATGACGCGCTTGTGGCGCAGCAGCGACTTCGGCGTCATCAGGATCAAAGGCTTCCTGAACTTGCGGTGGATCTGGCGGCGGAGGATGTGGAAATAGTTGGCAGGCGTCGTGCAGTTGGCGACCTGCCAGTTATCTTCCGCGGAAAGCTGCAAGTAGCGTTCAAGACGCGCGGAAGAGTGCTCTGGTCCCTGGCCCTCATAGCCGTGCGGCAGAAGACAGACGAGTCCGGACATGCGCAACCACTTGCGTTCACCAGACGACAGGAACTGATCGAAGATCACCTGCGCGCCATTGGCGAAATCGCCGAACTGGCCTTCCCACATGACAAGCGCGTTGGGCTCGGCCAGCGAGTAGCCGTACTCGAAACCGAGAACCGCCTCTTCGGAGAGCATCGAATTGATGACCTCATAGCGGGCCTGGTCGGGCGATATGTGCCGCAGCGGTGTGAAGCGACGCTCGGTCTGCTGGTCGATCAGCACCGAGTGGCGCTGAGAGAAAGTTCCACGCTCGCAATCCTGGCCGGACAGGCGGACGGGTACGCCGTCGACACAAAGCGTGCCGAAGGCCAAATGCTCGGCCATGCCCCAGTCGATGCCCTCACCGGATTCGACCATCTCGCGACGGCGTTCCAGCAGGCGCGCCACCGTCTTGTGTGCGTTGAAATCGGCCGGGATCGTGGTGATGCGACGGCCAATATCGAGGAGCTTGGTGACGGGAATACCAGTCTGGCCACGGCGGGCCTCGTCTTCAGCAAAGCCTATCGACGACCAGCGGCCATCGAGCCAATCGGCCTTGTTTGGCTTGTAGCTGTCGGAATCGGTGAATTCCTTATCGAGATGCGTACGGAAGGCGGCGCGCATCTCCTCCACACCTTCCTCCGTCATGACGCCTTCTTTGACGAGACGCTCGGCGTAGATGCTCGTGACCGGCGGATGGCTCTTGATGGCGCGATACATGCGCGGCTGCGTGAACATCGGCTCGTCGGATTCGTTATGACCGAACCGGCGGTAGCAGAACATGTCGATGACGACCGGCTTCTGGAACTTCTGCCGGAACTCTGTGGCGATCTTGGCCACATGCACCACTGCTTCCGGGTTGTCGCCGTTCACATGGAAGATCGGTGCTTCAATCATGCGGGCGACGTCGGAACAGTAGGGCGACGAGCGCGAGTGGCGCGGATTGGTCGTGAAGCCGATCTGGTTGTTGATGATGAAGTGGATGGAACCGCCAGTGCGGTGCCCCTTCAGCCCGGACAGCCCGAAGCATTCAGCCACGACGCCCTGGCCGGCGAATGCGGCGTCGCCATGGATGAGCAGCGGCATGACCGGCGTGCGCTCGCCCGCCTTGCAGCCATGCTGATCCTGCTTCGCGCGCACCTTGCCAAGCACGACGGGATCGACGATCTCTAGATGCGAGGGGTTGGCGGTCAGCGACAAGTGCACGTTGTTGCCGTCGAAAGAGCGGTCGGACGAAGCACCGAGGTGGTACTTCACGTCGCCTGAACCCTCGACCTCCTCGGGCTTGAATGAGCCGCCCTTGAATTCGTTGAAGATGGCGCGATGCGGCTTTCCCATCACGCTGGCGAGCACGTTGAGCCTGCCGCGGTGGGCCATGCCCAGCACGATCTCGCGTACGCCAAGCTGGCCGCCGCGCTTGATGATCTGCTCCAGTGCTGGAACCATCGCCTCGCCGCCATCAAGGCCGAAGCGCTTGGTGCCGGTGTACTTGACGTCGCAGAACTTCTCGAAGGCTTCAGCCTCGATCAGCTTGTTGAGGATCGCCTTCTTGCCTTCGATGGTGAACCGGATGTCCTTTTCCGGTCCCTCGATGCGCTCCTGGATCCACGACTTCTGCGCCGGCGAAGTGATGTGCATGAACTGCACGCCGATATGCCGGCAATAGGTGCGCCTGAGGATCGCGATGATCTCGCGGATAGAAGCCGTCTCCAGACCAAGCACCTTATCGATGAAAATTGGGCGGTCGAAATCAGCCTCGGTGAAACCGTAGGTCTCCGGCTTCAGCTCCCGGTGGACCTTGCGGTCGGCAAGACCGAGCGGATCGAGATCGGCGGCCAGATGCCCCATGACGCGGTAGGAGCGGATCAACATGAGGGCGCGGATCGAATCCTGGGTCGCCCGCAGCGAGGCTACCGGCGACATGTCGAAGCCGGCGAAATGCGCGCGAGCCGAAATCTTGTTGCGGATGTCCTGCTCAACCGCCGCATAGTCTCCGGTGAGCGCGGAGGTCAGCTCGTCGTTGACCGCAAGCTGATTGAGCGGAACTGCCCAAGATGCATGCTCGGCGCGGCTCGGCTCCTCGCTGACATGGCCCGATTTCATTGACTCGAAAAAGTGGCGCCACTCGTCGGACACCGAGCCGGGGTTCTTCTCGTATTCTTCCTGCAGCTGTTCGATGTAGGCGGCGTTGGCACCGTCAAGGAAGGCGGTGCGGAGGAACTGATCGTTCTGCGCCTGTCGTGACATTTGATATCCTTAGGATTTTTGTCAGGGCCGTCGAAGACCGCCGCGATCGGACTGACGCGCAACGCTGCCGAGTAATGCGCGGCATTCGGTCACTATGTAGTCCGTTTATGCCTTGCGTTTAAGACCGTCGAAAGAAGGGGGCAAATGCAGGAATCCGGGCCAGATGCTCGGTTGGCAGCCAAGGTGCCAGGATGGCGGGCACGTTGTGGTCTGCGCGTGCCGCCTTCTGACAAGCTGGGCGGACAACTGTCACGCGTCTTCGATCATCCGGTCGTCACATATTCCATTGCGCATTGGCGGATAGGCCAATCAGGCCTGCAAACTGCGCGCGCCGGTGACAATGTCCGCAACAGCTATTTTTTTCCTTTATGCAACAATTTGCAAAGAGAATATTGCATTGCAGCGATTTGCATTTTCTTCCGATTTGATGTTGCTCGGCTGTCGGATTTTGGTTGAACTTGTGGTGGATCAGAATTATCAACGAGGGATAACATACTAAAATGACGGCCAACAAAAGTAAGAAAGTTTCGTAGCGCCGGATCTCGGGAGGAAGCGGCATGCGACTTGGGAACCGTTTGGTTCGCTACCAGTCTAACTGCGTGTTGCGACACGCACCTATCGTCCAAGCAGTGATAGCCACGTTCCTCTTTGCAGGAACAATTGGTTCTGCCATAGCGGACACCACTGACGCTGGTGAGAAGCTGTTCAAGGTCTGCAAGGCCTGTCACGAAATCGGAGAGGGCGCCCACAACAAGGTGGGGCCGCATCTCGATGGCATCATCGGCCGCACCGCCGGCACCGTCAGCGGCTTCAACTATTCCAAAGCCATGCTCGAAGCCGGTACTTCAGGTCTGAAGTGGGACCACGAGAATCTGGCAAAGTATCTGGAACGGCCGCGTGATTTCATTGCTGGCAATCGCATGTCCTACCGGGGCATGGCCGACACCAAGGACCGCGAAACGCTCATCGCGTGGCTCGGAAAAGCTTCGTCCGCAAAGGCTGCTGTCGACCCGAAAGCGCTGCCAGTTGCTGTCCCAATCAGCGCTGAAGCACGCAGCTTTACCGACATCGTTCTGGCACAGAAGGGCGACCCGGAATACGGTGAATACCTCGCGGGCGAATGCGTGACATGCCATCAATCGAGCGGCCACGCCGACGGCATTCCCTCGATCGTAGGCTTGCCCGCCGACTATTTCGTTCACGCACTCTTCGAGTACAAAACCAATGTTCGGCGCAACGAAGTCATGAAGTTGCGCGTGGTCAATCTCACCAATGAAGAGATCGCGGCCTTGGCAGCGTATTTCAGCAAACTCGAGCCAAAATAATCGCACGACGGGCGGCCCGGGGACGATTAACAAAGAACAACTGATGGAGGACGACACATGCAAGGAGGATTGACACGCAGGCACTTTGGTCTGCTCCTGTCAACCAGTGCTGCAGTATTGGCGGTGCCCGCTTATCTTCGCGCTCAAGGAAAGCCAAAGGTCGTGGTGATCGGTGGCGGCGCGGGCGGTGCAACGGCTGCACGGTACATTGCCAAGGACTCAGAAAATGCCATCGACGTCACGTTGATCGATGAGTCCGCGAAATTCACCACCTGTTTCTTTTCGAATCTCTATCTCGGCGGCTATCGCGATTTCAAATCCATTACTCATGGCTATGATAAATTGGAGTCCAATTACGGCATCAAGAAAGTGACCGGGCGTGCGGAATCTGTCGACGTTGCCGCAAAAACGGTGAAGATGGCCGATGGCTCGACCATTCCCTATGATCGCCTTATCGTGTCGCCGGGAATCGACATCGTTTACGATTCAATTTCTGGCTATTCCAAGGAAGCAGCCGAAATTGCGCCGCATGCCTGGAAGGCGGGGCCGCAGACAGAGCTGCTCAAGGCCAAACTTGATGCCATTCAAGACGGCCAGAATATTGTGATGGTGGCTCCGCCCAACCCCTATCGTTGTCCGCCGGGGCCGTATGAGCGTGTTTCGATGATGGCGCATGCCCTGAAGGGGAAGGGCTACAAGAACTGCAAGATCATTGTGATCGACCCCAAGGAGAAATTCTCCAAGCAGGCGCTGTTCCAGGAAGGCTGGCAGAAACACTACCAAGGCATGGTTGAGTGGTACGGGCCATCCGTCCACGGCGGCATCAAGAGTGTCGATGTCAAGTCGGGTGCGGTGACAACGGATCTCGACACGTTCAAAGGCGCGCTGCTCAACGTGATTCCGGCCCAGAAGGCCGGGGCGATCGCCGCGGCAGCTGGACTGACGGACGACAGCGGCTTCTGCCCGATCGACGCCAGCACCATGCGCTCTACCAAGGACCCGAACATCTTCATCATCGGAGATGCTTCAATCGCCGGTGCGATGCCGAAATCCGCCTTCTCGGCCAACAGCCAAGCCAAGGTTGCCGCGATGAATGTCCGCGGCGATCTCATCGGCTCCAAGGTCTTCCCGGCGAAATACGCCAACACATGCTGGAGCCTGATCGAAACGGACGATGGCGTGAAGGTTGGCGCGCAATACGCTCCGGCGGAGGGCAAGATTGCCGCCACGTCCACCTTCATCAGCCAAACCGGCGAGGACGCCGCCTTGCGCAAGTCCAACTATGAAGAGTCGGTGGGCTGGTACTCTGGTATCACCGCCGACATGTTCGGCTGAGCCTGATGAGCGGGGTTTCGGCCCCGCATCATAGGGCACATGAGACCGCAACGGAAAAGGCGAGGGGTGGGCCACCCCTCGCCTTTCGTATTTCCTGCCGTGCCGGATGGAGGCTAGAGGGCTAGTTGCCCTTCAGCACATCGACAAGCGTCTTGCCAAGCTTGGCGGGCGACTTGGAAACGCGGATGCCCGCCGCTTCCATTGCTGCGATCTTGTCCTTGGCGCCACCCTTGCCGCCGGAGATGACGGCGCCAGCGTGGCCCATCGTGCGGCCTGGCGGTGCGGTCAGACCGGCAATGAACCCTACCATCGGCTTCTTGCGGCCCTTCTTGGCCTGTTCGATCAGCCATGCCGAGGCATCTTCTTCAGCCGAGCCACCGATCTCGCCGATCATGATGATGCTCTCGGTCGCGGGATCGTCAAGGAACAGGTCGAGCACGTCGATGAACTCGGTTCCTTTCACCGGGTCGCCGCCGATGCCGATGGCGGTGGTCTGCCCGAGACCCTCATTGGTGGTCTGGAACACAGCTTCATAAGTGAGCGTGCCGGAGCGCGACAGCACGCCGACCGAGCCCTTCTTGAAGATATTGCCGGGCATGATGCCGATCTTGCACTCGTCTGGGGTCAGCACGCCGGGGCAGTTGGGGCCGACGAGGCGGGACTTCGACTTGTCGAGTCGTGCCTTCACCTTGACCATGTCCATGACGGGCACGCCTTCGGTGATCGCGACGATGAGCGGCACTTCCGCATCGATCGCCTCGATGATGGCGTCGGCCGCACCAGCCGGCGGCACGTAAACCACGGTCGCGTTGGCGCCGGTCTCCTTGATGCCGTCGGCGACGCTCTTGAAGATCGGCAACTTTTCGCCGCCCTTACCCGTCCACGACTCGCCGCCCTTCTTGGGATGGATTCCGCCGACCATCTTGGTGCCGTGGTAGGCGAGCGCCTGCTCGGTATGGAACGTGCCGGTCTTGCCGGTGAGCCCCTGCACGAGAATCTTGGTGTCTTTGTTTATCAGGATGGACATATGCTCACGCTCCCTTGATCGCGGCCACGATCTTCTGCGCGGCATCGTCGAGATCATCTGCTGAAATGACGTTGAGGCCCGACTCGTTGATGATCTTCTTGCCGAGTTCGACGTTGGTGCCTTCCAGGCGCACGACGAGCGGCACCTTCAGACCCACTTCCTTCACAGCCGCGACCACGCCTTCGGCGATCGTGTCGCAACGCATGATGCCGCCGAAGATGTTGACCAGGATGCCCTTCACGTTGGGATCGGCGGTGATGATCTTGAATGCCGCCGTCACCTTCTCCTTGGACGCGCCGCCGCCGACGTCGAGGAAGTTCGCCGGCTCCTCGCCATAAAGCTTGATGATGTCCATGGTCGACATGGCAAGACCGGCGCCGTTGACCATGCAGCCGATGTTGCCGTCGAGTGCGACGTAGGAGAGGTCGTACTTGGAGGCTTCGATCTCCTTGGCGTCTTCTTCAGTGATGTCCCGCAAGGACATGATGTCGGGATGGCGGAACAGAGCGTTGTTGTCGAAGCTGACCTTGGCATCGAGCACGCGCAGATGTCCGTCCTTCATGACAATCAGCGGGTTGATCTCGAGGAGGCTCATGTCCTTCTCGGTGAAGGCGTTGTAGAGCGCGGGAAAGAGTTCCATGCCGTCAGCGCGCGCATCACCTGTTAGCTTCAGCGCGTCGCACAGCTTGCCGGCATCGGCATCCGTCACCCCGGTTTGCGGGTTGATTGCCAAGGTGACAATCTTTTCGGGCGTGTCGTGGGCCACGGTCTCGATGTCCATGCCGCCTTCCGTCGAGACGACGAACGCGGGGCGGCCAACGGTACGGTCGACCAGGATCGACAGATAGAGTTCACGCGCGATGTCGGCGCCATCCTCGATATAGAGGCGGTTGACCTGTTTGCCTGCTGCGCCCGTCTGCTTGGTGACAAGCGTGTTGCCGAACATCTCCTTGGCGTTCTTGATCGCCTCTTCGGCCGAGAAGGAAACACGCACACCGCCCTTGGCGTCGGGCGGCAGTTCCTTGAACTTGCCCTTGCCGCGACCGCCAGCGTGGATCTGGCTCTTGACCACCCACACCGGTCCAGGCAGCGCCATCACCGAGCTCTCGATTTCATCGGCTGCCTCGACGGGAACTCCCGCCGCAACCGGAGCGCCGTAGCTCCGCAAAACCTGTTTGGCTTGATATTCGTGAATGTTCATCGCTTCGATCCATCAAATGCGCCGCTTCATGGCGTCAGTTGTAGTGGCACTTCCGTTGCTCTGGTAATGCCGCCGATGATTTTTTATGCCCCGTCCGCCATCTGGCGGAGCGAGAGCCGCTCCCAGTCGCCTTCCAACTCGTTTTTCTACGTCCGAGCGGGATCTTACCGACCGCTTCCACCGGCCACCACAGACACTGGTGATTCCCAATTTGTGGTATACCGTATGCCATATTGGCATGGTTCGGGAAGCCTGATGGAGCAGAGAACGTGCTTTGACTGCCAATCTTACTGGAAATGCGCTTCAGGCTGGAATTTCGACCGACGGACCATCGTTGTGTGATGGTGCCGCGGTCATGATTTCCTGCGCGGAACGCACGCCCCGGATGGGCCGCCCGCAAGCGAAACGGCGCGCCCCGAGGGGCGCGCCGCCTTAGCTTCATGCTCCGAGCTGCGGGGCGATGCCCTTGCAGGCTTCGACCAGGGTCTTCACGGAGTTGACCGACTTCATGAACATTTCACGTTCGGCACCGTTGAGGTCGACCTCAACGACCCGCTCCGCACCGCCCGAACCGATCACCACGGGCACGCCGCAATAGATGTCCTTCACGCCGTACTCGCCGGAGAGGTAAGCGGCGCACGGCAGGATGCGCTTCTTGTCCTTCAAGAAACTCTCGGCCATCTCGATGGCTGAAGCAGCGGGCGCGTAATAGGCAGAACCCGTCTTCAACAGGCCGACGATCTCGCCGCCGCCCTTGCGCGTGCGGTCGACGATCTGGTCGACGCGCTCCTGGCTGATCCAGCCCATCTTGACAACGTCGGGCAGCGGAATGCCGGCGATCGTCGAGTAGCGCACCAGCGGCACCATGTCGTCGCCATGGCCACCCAGCACGAACGCGGTCACGTCCTGAACCGAGATGTTTAGCTCGTCCGCCAGGAAGTGGCGGAAGCGACCGGAGTCGAGCACTCCCGCCATGCCAATCACCATGTTGGTGGGCAGGCCGGATGCCTTCTGCAGCGCCCATACCATGGCATCAAGCGGGTTCGTCACCGCGATGACAAGCGCATTGGGTGCGTACTTCTTGATGCCTGCGCCAACCTGCTCCATCACCTTCAGGTTGATGCCAAGCAGATCATCGCGGCTCATGCCGGGCTTTCGCGGTACGCCGGCGGTGACGATACACACCGCCGCGCCCTCGATATCGGCGTAGGCGTTGGTGCCCTTCAACGTCGCATTGAAACCCTCGACCGCGCCGGACTGCGCGATATCGAGAGACTTGCCCTGCGGCATGCCCTCGGCGATGTCGAAGAGAACGACGTCGCCCAGCTCTTTCAAGCCAACGAGATGAGCGAGCGTTCCGCCGATCATACCTGCACCGATCAAGGCGATCTTCGTGCGCGCCATGCGGGTCTGTCTCCCTTGCTGAATAAGGATGATGTTGCTGGATGCCGGGCGGCGCGCACCGGGGGGCAAGCGTCGGCCCATGGCCTACAGCGGATATGCGACAAAATTGCCGCGCGGGTTGGTTAGCCCGAAACCCTGGGCCGCTCAAGCGATAGCCTGCAGAATCGAACGAAAGTCTCGGAGCAGGCCCCGTCCGGGCAGGTCTCGGGTGAGCGGGGGCGACCAGCCCTCTTGCGCCGGTTGGCGATGACCATTCCCCTGCCACGCTCGGCGGCCCCGGCGTGCTGGCGTGCTGGCCAGGAGGGCTGGGGCAGAGCCGCATCTGGATCGTTTCAGACTTGCGTTGAAACGATCCTGATTTCTTCTCTCACGCAGCCAAACCTCGCTATCGCTCGGGCTGCTCCGTGGGGGCGGCGCAAGGCGCCGGGCCGCAGTCGCGGCCTTAATGATTCCGCCTTGGCCGGAATCGCTCCAGTCCATCGTGCGGCGGCTGAAACCTCAAAGTTCCTGGGAAATCGTGGTGGTGCGATCGGTACGGTGGGCGACGTAGTTTTCAGAGCGCATTTCAATCAATCGCGACGCAGTTCTGGTGAACAAATCGGCACCGTCGCCGCTGACGTAGAGGCTATCTGGCTGGGCATCGGCTGATACGACGATGCAGACGCCGTTGTCGTAGAACGTATCGATCAGATTGATGAACCGGCGGGCATGATCGCGCCGGGCAGAGTTCATCACCGGAATGTCATCAATCAACACGGTGTGGAAGGCGTGGGCGATTGCCAGGTAGTCCAACGACCCCAAAGGGCGCTCGCAAAGATCGGAAAAACCGAAACGCGCCACGCCAGCAGCGGCCGCCGGCACCGTCAGGTGGCGGCCCTTGACCTCGATGACGGCGGGCTCGGGCCTGTGATGGCCTGTCAAGCGATCCCAATGGTTGTCCATCGCCGCCCGGGCTGCACTGTCGGGCGGGGTGAAATAGAGCGGCTGCCCGGCGATCTTATCGAGCCGGAAGTCCTTTGCGGATTCCAACTCGATGACGTCCATGTTCTCCTCAATGAGATCGATGAACGGCAGGAACAGCTGCCGGTTGAGGCCGTGGCGGTAGAGATCGCGCGGCAGCGCGTTGGAGGTTGCGACGATCACCACCTGCCGCTCGAAAACAACCTTGAAGAAGCGGCCCAGGATCATGGCGTCGGCAATGTCGGTCACATGGAGCTCATCGAAGCACAAGAGACCGGGTGATCCGACCATCTCAAGGGCGACGTGAGGAATCGGGTCACCTTCATGGTTCTTGCGGGCGACGGCGATGCGCTCATGAACCTCCGCCATGAACTCATGGAAATGGCTTCGGCGCTTGCGCTCGAACGCGGCTGCCTCAAAAAACAGGTCCATCAGCATCGTCTTGCCGCGACCAACCCCGCCATGGAGATAGACGCCGCGCGGTGTCACCGGGACCTTGCGCTGCAAGCGGGCAAAGAGGCCGCGGCCGGGCGGTTTCAAGTTTGCGAGTTCGTCGGCCAGACAATCAAACCGGTCGGCGGCGGCAAGCTGCGCGGCGTCGGGCTCGATCTCGCCCGCCGCGACCCTCTCCTCGTAACTCGCTCGTACCGGATGTTTCATTGAGGCTCCCGCCGAAAGCACTCCAGCTATGCATTTACCGCAATGCTCGTTAAGTGGTCAGCCGCTCTTGTCACCGGTCATCGCCAAAAATTGCCGGAAACTCCAGTTGCACGATCGGCTATGTTGATTGAACCTCGTTCAAATCCGAAACGCAATTTTGCGGCACTGCAGCATCACGTCGCGGGCCGAATCGACAGGCTCTTGTTAAAAATAAATATATGTCTCGTATATGCCGTATTGTGCAGCGCAGTATCCCCGCCGCTTGTCGACGCGGATACTCTGCGTCCTTAGAGGCGGCCTGGGCCGACGTTCCCGACAACAAACCAAGGGGGACCGGTCCCGGCAACGAATAACCAGAGCGAGGTTCATCATGAGCGAGCAACGAATCTGGGGAGGAACTATTCGCAAACTTTGGCCGACGGAGACAGACAAGTTCCGCGGACACTTGTTGCGGCTCGACAAAGACGCACGCCGGATGAGATTTGCGCACGGCGTGTCCGATGCATTCATCACGGACTATGCGGACCACATGTCGGAGATGGGTTCGATCGTCTATGGCTACTTCTCCGGCGGCGAAATGCGCGCAGCGGCGGAGTTGAGAAAGCTCGGTGACGTGTGGGGTCACGAGGCGGAAGCAGCGTTCTCCGTCGAGCGGCCGTTCCAGGAAAAAGGCATCGGCACCGAATTGATGGGCCGCGTGATCCGCTCGGCACGAAACCGTGGGGTTCACCAGCTCTACATGAGCTGCCTTTCGGAGAACGGGAAAATGCAGGCGGTCGCGCGCAAGCACGGTGCAGACCTGCATTTCGAGTACGGCGAGGTGGTGGGTGAAATCATTCCCAATTCGCCCGACTACTTCTCGTTGATGGCCGAGGCCGTCGATGATCGGGTCGGCTACATGCTTGCCGTGCTCGATCTTCAGTCGCGACTGGCCGTCAACGCGGCCTGAAGCCGGCGGCAAGGATCAGTTGCTTCCAACAAAGTTCAAGGGCGCCGGAGCTTGCCGCTCCGGCGCCCTTTCCTATACCCGACCTCACAACCACTCGATCAGGTGCCGACCCGCCCGGACGGCAGCCAAGAGTTGTCGTTGGCAATGCTTCCGACGCGGACTGCTTCCCGCTCCTCTTCCAGGAAGGCTTCGACACGGGTCGCCGCCAGATCCAGGAGAGCGGCGAACAGCCCTGCCCGCTCAGCCGGTGTGCAGGACAGCGCAAGCGGATCGGGAAGCGGCCAATGCAACAGGCGCGGCACGCCGTTCCATTTCGGCATTCCATCCCATGAAACATCCTCACTCACCGTAAGCACGACATCGAAACGCGGCGCATCCGGCCCCTCGAAGAGATGCCAGCACTTCGGCGAAGTTACAAAACGTGCGGAAATACCGCTGTTCTTCAATGCCGACATCGTATGGGTGTTGACCGTCAATGCCGGCTCCGGCCCGGCGCTAAAAGCGCGCCAACCGGCATGTTCATTTGCATTGAGAAGTGCCTCGATCATCGTCGATGTGACCGAATTCGTGCGGCAAAGAATGAGAATGCTGCTTGCGGGCGACATTCGATCCATCCCTGAAATTGTTTCTCTATACTGGCCCCCTGGCCGCTTCTGCGGCGGCCGGTGTTGCCGATTGCTGCACCTGGGATAGCGCCTGGTCGGTGTCAAGGTGATGACAGCATCTGGGCGAGACCGGACAACGATACGTGGTCAACAAGAGCGATAGCGGCACTATTCAAAAATAGTTGTGCGGTGCGGCGCTGCGGCCCACCCGCACGCGGACGCGAAACCGTTGGACCGTAGAACTGCACTTCCAGATCCGCCCTGCCCTGTAAGTCCGGCGCCGTTGCGGTGGCGGTGTTGAACAAAGGGATGTGGCGGCAAGATGGCTTGCCGTTCTTTCGCGCCGCGCGCGCCAGCGGCCTGCCGTGTCCCCATGGCGCCGGGGCGGCAGCAGCTCACTTTGAATTGAATTGCCTGCCATCGAATTCGACCCAGTGCCGCGCTTGGCTTTTCCAAGCCGAAGAATTGACCTCGGCATTTTGAAATTCGAACGTCGGCGGTTTCCAACCTTTTCTAATTGTCGACTGCCCGTTTCAATTCGGACAAAGACATGACCATCGCCTGTCTGGTTCGAGCGAGTAGGAACGCGCAATGCAAAGTGCAAAATTGGAATGAGCGCACGCTCTGTTTTGAAGTTTTGGCTATCGAAAAATTTCGAAGATTGAATTGGAAGAACATCGCGAATGCATTCGGCACATCCGCAAATGGCAAAAAACGATGCGATTGCGCAACACTTCGCATGGTGTGACGAAAAAAATAGCGGTCGCTTTCATTTTGCATGTCAACAAAAGAGTGGAACTTGCACATGATTTTTTTGTTCGAACTGATTCGAGCTGATTTGCACCTGAGAGGGAGAGAGAACCATGGCTGCAAAGACTGTGAAGAAGACCGCGACGAAGAAGGCCCCTGCCAAGAAGGCGGCGGCAAAGCGCGCTCCGGCCAAGAAGGCTGCTGCTCGCAAGGCAACCCGCAAGCCGGCGGCACGCAAGGCCACCCGTA
The DNA here is from genome assembly GCA_020442165.1 of Hyphomicrobiaceae bacterium. Classification (GTDB taxonomy): domain Bacteria; phylum Pseudomonadota; class Alphaproteobacteria; order Rhizobiales; family Hyphomicrobiaceae; genus JAEUMD01. The sequence continues at coordinate 112,295 of JAGRKV010000032.1, forward strand.
AGCCGGCAGCACGCAAGGCCGCTGCCCGCAAGCCCGCCGCTCGCAAGGCTGCCGTGAAGAAGCCGGCCGCCAAGAAGCGCGCGCCTGCGAAGAAGGCTGCTGCACGCAAGAAAAAGGCCGCCTAAGACGCCGGTTGTCGCGCTTCGGGCTGGGCACCCGAGGCGTGACCGGTGGTCTTCAGACTGCCCCTTCTATCCAAGACCGGTGGCTGCGGGACGCGCCACCGGTCTTGCTTTTTTAGGCGGGACCGCCAGGCCAGATCGTGCCGGGCGCTACAACGCCCAAGCCTGGTCACGCCTTGCCGGCGGGTGTTGTATCGGCCTCACTACTCGACCACAGCCTGCGGTTGGCGAGCCAAACCGGAAACGGCAGGCCAAAAACGATGAGACTTGCAGCCAGCGCATGGCGGATGGGGTGGCTCCAGAAACTCCGCGACTCGCGCAAGGTCTTGTTGGGATCGACCGGCCGCAACAACGCCGCCGCCAACGCAGCATCGGTTTCCATCACATGGACGGCGACGCCCCCCATCGGCCACAGCGTGAGCCAGCTCATGAACGCGATGTCCGTGCCTCCAAGCCAGGCCGGCACCCGATAGGCGCCGAGCATTGATGCCATCACCACTGCTTCGGGCAGGCTGAGCCGGCGGTCGATGATGACAAGACGGGACATGGCGGACCTCTACCGGGCAGTCCAACGCCAGATCAGACCGCTTCGGAACGATTGGGCACCGCGGCGGTGCATGACGCAGTGCCATTGGCAATAACAATAATCCCGGCAAGCGTGCTGCCAGGATATGAATTTGGGCTTCGAGGTTACTTGGCGCGCGGGATACTGCCAGGGGCGCGAACCTAGAGCGCGTTCAATCTTTTTGGCTTAGGCATATTTTTCAAGCTGAACCGCTACGCACTTCAGCTAAACATGCTTTAGACGCGGCGCTCGACCATCAGCTTTTTCAGCTCGGCAATTGCCTTGGCCGGAGAAAGGCCCTTCGGGCATGCCTTCGCGCAGTTCATGATCGTATGGCAGCGATAAAGCCTGAAAGGATCTTCCAGGTTATCCAGGCGCTCGCCGGTCGCCTCGTCACGGCTGTCGATCACCCAGCGATAAGCCTGCAATAGGATTGCCGGGCCCAAATAGCGGTCGGAATTCCACCAATAGCTCGGGCACGACGTCGAGCAGCAGGCACACAGGATGCACTCATAAAGCCCGTCGAGCTTCTCGCGATCTTCCCGGCTTTGCTTCCACTCCTTGGGCGGTGCGGCCGTATCGGTCTTGAGCCAGGGCTCGATGGAGCGATGCTGGGCATAGAAATGGGTCATGTCGGGGATGAGATCCTTAATCACGCTCATATGCGGGAGCGGGAAGATCTTCACCGGACCGGAGATGTCGTCGATCGACTTCAGGCACGCCAAAGTGTTGGTGCCATCGATGTTCATGGAACAAGAACCGCAGATGCCCTCACGGCAAGACCGGCGGAAGGTGAGTGTGGGGTCGATCTCGTTCTTGATCTTGATGATGGCGTCGAGAACCATCGGACCGCAGTCGTCGAGATTGAGCCAATAGGTATCGATACGCGGATTGGCCCCGTCGTCCGGGCTCCAGCGATAGATATTGAACTCCCTCCAGCTGCCCGAGCCCGATGGCTTGTTCCATGTCTTGCCGGACTTATAGGTGGAGTTTCTGGGAAGTGTGAGCTCGACCATGTCGTGACCCGTCCGTTGTCTGCAGGGACTGCCTGCTGCACTGCACATTGACTTGCCCGCTGAGCGACAAAGTGTCAACGCTACCAACGCATCAGTGCGGGTGGCCCGGCGGGACGCCACGAACGGACGGCTGATTGTCCTGCAATCCCAGGAATTGCTCGATCCAGGGCGGTTCGCTGTTGCCGCTCCCCCGCCCCGCGAACCGTTCCAAGTGTCCAGACAACGTCATCTGGGAGAAACGAATTGCGTCCTTTCCGCTTGTCCCTCTCTGCCATTTTGGTGGCTTTCGTCGCAGCTGTTGCGCTCAGTGCAATAGTCACGAATGCCTCTTGGGCAGGTTCATCACTTGCAGGGCGCTGGTCGATCGTCTCGCTCAACGGGGGCAAGCTCGCTACTCCAGCAGGGGACATTACATTCGAGACCGGCGACCGGACGATCAACGGGGCAACCGCGTGCAACTTCTTTCGTGGCACGTTCGAGACCTCCGGGGAAACGGATCTTGCCATCCACGTCGGCACGATGACGCGGCGCGGGTGCTCCGGACCTGCCGCCGAGAGCGAGCGGGCTTTCCTTAGGGCCATGGCCGAGGCGCGCGCATTCCGCATCGACGGCGACCGGCTGGAACTGACCGGCACCGACAGCCGTTCGCTGGTGGAGCTGTTGCGTTCGCCCGACGCGGCACTCGAAGGGCAGATGCAGAAGATTGTTTCCTACTACCACAATGGCGGCCTCTACAGTGCCGGACCCGATACCGGGCCGTCCATTTCGTTCAACGGCGGAAGGATCGAGGGTACTACCGGGTGCAGGGGATTTACCGCGCACTACAAGCGAGATGGCACGCGGCTCGAGGTTTCAGATGTCGTTTACGCCGAGCCACAAGCGCCGTGCGCCGAGGACACGCAGGATCAGGATGCAGCTATTGTTGCTGCGCTTCCTCGCATTACTGCCTTCGACACGAACCGCAACCTTATTCGCCTCCTGGACAAGCCGGACGGAGCGGCCATGTTCTGGATCACGCCTGCTGGGCAGTGACGGGGATGGGCTGCACCACGGGTGCCGCACAACGCTTTCAACGCATGGTCCAGACGTCGTCAACGCCGTGCTCATGAAATATCGGGGATCGATAAAGACTAGTGCGAACCCACTTCAAGCAGGATGAGCAGCGCCGTCAGCGTTACGATTGAAAGGGCGGTCGAGATCACGATGACTGCATTCGATCGCGCTTCAAATGTCCGATAGGATTGCGCCAGTACGAAAGCCGGCACGCCGCTTGGAAGCGCCGCCTGCAGCACTGCAATCGCCGGCAGTATTCCTTCAAGCCCCATCACTTTATATGCAAGCCACCAGGTGATGAGCGGATGCACGAACAGCTTCGCCACAATCAGCCACACGACCTCGCCGGTGCCACCCAGCGCCGCGTGCCTGGACATGAAGAGACCGGCTGAAAAGAGGGCGCAGGGGATGTAGGCGCCGCCCAGCAGCTCGCAAAACTTTGCTGCGGGGCCTGGAATTTCAGTCCCCGTCGCCGATGCGGCAAGACCGGCCGCTGTCGCAAGGAACAGTGGATTGACCAGGACTGTGGCGAATGGCCGGAAGCCTGATCTTTTCTCGCGCCTGCCGTTATCCAGTTCCGACATGATCACGGTCAACGGCAGGAAGCAGGCGCTGGTGATAATCACGCCGAAGATCGCGGCAGGCAGTCCCGCGTCACCAAATGCAAAGAGGATGAGGGGCAGGCCGACATAGCCGGTGCTTGAAAACATTGCTGTCAGCGCGTGCAGGCTGTGCGCGGTCAGCGTGTCGGGAAAGAAACTGCGCGCAACAAGGAAAGCGATGGCGTAAGTGGTCAGCATTCCTCCGCCGAGGGCTGCTATGTAGTGCCATGCGAAGAAGTCGGCCATTGGCATCCGCGCCAACGAGACGACGATCAGTGCGGGCAGCGCGATGACAAATACAAATCGGCCAAGAACCTCGCTGCTGTTCTCAGGGAGAATGCGCAGGCGCCCACACAGATAGCCTGCCGCCATGATACCGAACAGCGGCAGTATGATCTTCAAGACTACGGCTGACATCGGCGTTGTGGCCCCCGCGTTTCCGGTGGGAGCTTATCAACACGCTCAATCCCGCACGAAGTCAAAGCGCGGGTACCGCTCATCTGATTGGCGGCCTCTATACCCTCGGGGACTCGTCCGTAGGCCGCCTCCGTCAACCGTTCCCGCCATATTGCGGACGGGATCCCTGCCGCTGCCGCAAAGGGAGGTGCCTAACGGGATAGGGCGGAACGTCTGGCGAATTGTCTAAAGTCCCCTCGCCCAGGCAGGGCGCAGGTGGGCGGCCTCGGGTGCGGCAATTGCCGAGCGCAGCTTGGCAAGCAAACGCTCTTTGTCGGCACCAAGCGTTCCCTTCAAGATCAGCCAGTTGGATGCATGATCGGAACGGAAGACGGTGCGGCGCAGATGAAGTTGCGAGATCAGAAGCTCCATCTCCTGCATCAGCTCGACGATATTCAGTTCCTGCCAGTTATCGAAGCCCGCGCGAAGCCGCTCTTCGCCCTTGGGGAAGCTCACAACCAGGGTGGCTAGAAACTCTGGCTGGGTTTCGTTCATCAGGCGGGCAGAGTTTTCCGCATGCTGGCGCGAGAGCGCTTTTCCGCCGAGCCCATTGAGGATCATCACAGAGCGCTTGATGCCGGCAGCGCCCAGCTTCACCAGTGCATCGCGCGAGGTTTCGAACGTCTCGCCCTTCTGCACGCGGGCCAGCACCTCGTCGTCGCCCGACTCCGCGCCGACATAGACAAGTGACAAGCCCAGATCGGCCAGCTCCTTCAACTCATCGACGGACTTGTTGCGGACATTGCGCGGCAGGCAATAGCTCGATACCCGGCGCACCGCAGGCAGCTCTTGGCGGATCGCCTCCAGCACGGCTTTCAGGCGGCGCGTCGACAGCGTCAGCGCATCGCCATCCGCCAGAAAGATGCGGCGCACCTGATCGCCATAAGTCTCGCGGCAACGGCGGATCGTATCCAGCACCTCCTGCTCGCCGCGCGGGCGGAATTTCTTGTGCTGATCGGTATACATTTCGCAGAACGTACACTTGTTCCACGAGCAGCCGTCGGTCAGCGGCAGGATCAGCGAATCGGCTTCGCTTGGAGGACGGTAGACGGGAGGCACATAGCGAACGGGATCAGCTTGCATTGTCTCACTTTCACCCATTTGCCTACGGCTACCGAGACTCAATCCGACTGTGCCGGGCGAGGCTGCGGGCCAACCGCGCGCCGGTACAGGTGCCAGCTGGCATGACCCAGAACCGGAAGCATCAGGAAGAGGCCCGCGAAAACCGAAAGCAACGACAGTCCAGTCAACACCGTTATGAAGGCACACCACGCCAGCATGGTGACGGGGTTTGCGATCACGAGCCGGACGCTTGTCACCATCGCGGTGACGAAGTCGATGTCGCGGTCATACAGCATCGGATAGGTCACGACAGAGATCGAGAACACGATGATGGCGACGATCGCTCCGGCGATGTGACCCGCCACCAGGAACATCCAGCCCTGCGGCGTCGCGAAGATCAAATCGAAGGCCTGCGGTCCCAGCGCATCGAACCCCATGAACGTCAGGAAGATGAGCATCGCATAGTCGATCCACATAAAGAACGTGAAGCCGGTGATGAGCGCCATCCAGCGCAGATCGCGGTTGACCGAGGCTCGCACCGCGCCGAACACCGCCCCCCATGACAGCGGCTTGCCCTGCTCCAGGAAGTCGCTCACCGAATAGAAGCCGACGCTGGCGAACGGAGCAATCAGGGCAAAGCCCATGGCAATCGGATAGACCAGATAATTGAGATTGAAGAACCATAGCATCGCCAGCAGCAGCCAGCCGACGACGGCATACATGCCGCCGAAAAAGAGGCCATACTTAGGGGCTGCACGGAAGTCGTTGATACCAGCAGCGGTCACTTCGATCAGATCGTCGAAGGAAATCTTGTAGACCTCTGGCCATTGGGATTTCCGCTTGGCGGGGTTGCGTGAATCAGCGGCTGCGGCGTCGGTCGCGTTCGTAGTCCCCTCTGCCATCTCGTCCCTCATGTCCGACACGCTTGTTCCCTCGCCCATATTTGCCTTGTACTGGGCAATAATGGACGAGCATCGCGACGAGCACAATCGGCGGTTCACGCTTCAAATCAGGCGATCGATGATGTTGCATCGCAATCATGGCGATGCCGGCGTCAGCTTCATTATCCGGCCGTTCGAATCATCGACGAGCACATAGACGGCGCCATCAGGGCCGATCTCGACATCGCGTATCCGGTCGCCATGGTCGCCCAGCAGCACCTCCTCGGCAACCACGGCGCCATTCTGCATGACCAGCCGCGAGAGCCGCGCGCCGGAGAGGCCACCAACCAGGAAGTTGCCCTTCCACGCCGGGAAGAGCGACGCATTGTATATCGCAAGTCCGGATGTCGCGATGGACGGATCCCAATAATAGACCGGCTGCTCCAGACCTTCTTTTGCGTTGCCTACGCCGATCTTCGAGCCATCATAATTGCGGCCATAGGTGATGATCGGCCAGCCGTAGTTCTTGCCCTTTTCCGGCGCATTCAGTTCATCGCCGCCGCGGGCGCCGTGTTCCACCGTCCATAGGCGCCCGGTTGCCGGATCGATGGCAGCACCTTGAATGTTGCGATGACCGAAGGACCATACGCCCGGCGCCCAGCCCTTGGCTTGGGGGTTGTCAGCGGGGATCGAGCCATCGGGATTGATGCGGATGACCTTGCCCAGCATGGCGCCGGGGTCCTGCGACAGGGCCGCGTTGCCCCGCTCACCGGTGGTGATGAAGAGCGTGCCATCAGAGACTGGAACAATACGCGAGCCGTAGTGATGGCTGGTGCGCTGCTCGGGCTGCTGCTGGAAGATCACCTTCAAGCCGTCAAGGCGGCCAGAACCGTTCTCTTTGTCGAACACGAGCCTGGCGCGGGCAACGGCGGTGGCACTGGTGAACCAACCGCGCGGCTCGGCGTAAGAAAGATAGATCGTGCCGCTCGATGCAAAGTCGGGGGCGAGGCGGACGTCGAGCAGGCCGCCCTGGCCGCTTGCATGGACCTCCGGCACACCTGCGATTGGCTTAGACAGTTCGCCATCCGCTGTGACGATGCGGAGCCGGCCGGGCTTCTCCGTCACCAGCATACTGCCATCGGGAAGAAATTCGATGCCCCACGGACGGTCCAGCCCGGAGGCTATCACGTCGACCTTGATTGGTGTTGCCGGCGCGGCGGGAGCGTTGGTCTGAGCGGCCTGCGCACCGGGAAGTACTGCAATTGTGGCCAACAGAATCGGGAGCATCACCCTTGCCAACTGCATGCCATCATCCTCCAACCTGACCGTATCGTTGCGCGGCAATCTCGTGGCTCAAGCCGCAGGCGGCATGATGTGCCAGCGGTGGTCCTTGCCCACCGCAACCACCCTCTGTACGACGCTTTGGGGTGTTGCGAGGCACACATGCTCGTAGGCGATAGCGACCAGATGCGGGCCGATCGCCTCCAGCAGTTCGCCAGGCTTCAGCAGAAAATCCGGGTTGGAGGGCTTGCCGCGACCGACGCGCTCATTGCCCAGCGCGAAAGTTTCATAGATCAGCACGCCTCCGGGAGCGACACGCTCCACGATGTCCGGCAGGATTGGACGCCAAAGGTAATTGGTGACGATGACGCCATCGAATGTCTCGCCATTCAGGAGGCTGCGCAATGGGCTTGCCGCGCCAGTTTCCAGGTCGGCAGCGCAGAGGCGGAGATTTTTTCCTCCCTCCAGATCTGCGACGCCGGACAGATCGCGGTCGACGCCGGTAACGCTATACCCCGCAGCCAGCGCCATGCGCAGATTGCGGCCGTTTCCGCAGGCCACGTCGAGCACGGTGCCACCTCCGGAAATACCGCGCATGAACCGGGTGACCCAGGTTGAAGGCGCCCCGGAACCGTGCGCCCCCAAACTTTCAGACTTCGCCGTGCCCGCGCTCATGACGCCGCATCTCCCATGCTGCCGGCCCGCCAACCGCCGACACAGTCCCTAGAGCGCGCTCATTTTCGATGGAATTGGGAACGCGCTCTATCCTTTTGTTATGGACATGTTTTTCGTGCTGAACCGCTGCGAACTTCAGCTAAACATGCTCCCTTGATTGGGCATGTTTCTCACGCTGAACCGCTACTCACTTCAGCTAAACATTCTCCCTTGATTGGGCATGTTTCTCACGCTGAACCGTTACTCACTTCAGCTAAACATGCCCTAGGCCTCCAAGCGAATTGTGTTTTGGCCCACTCTCGCCATATATGGGCGCATGTCCACACCGACCAGAACCATCCCGTTCCTGAAGATGAACGGTCTCGGCAACGATTTTGTCGTTGTCGATGGCCGGGCGGAGACCGTGCGCATCGGGCCGGACGAGGCCCGCCACCTGGCAGACCGCACGGCGGGCGTGGGCTGCGACCAGGTTATCGTGCTGGAACCCTCGCGCCACGCGGATGTCAAGATGCGCATACTCAACGCGGATGGTTCGGAGGTTTCCGCCTGCGGGAATGCCACCCGTTGCGTCGCATGGCTGATCGCGAACGAAACCGGCGCCAGAAATGTCTCGATCGATACGGCTGCGGGCGAACTGGAAGCCCAGGTGGCCGGGATCGACGACATTACGGTGGACATGGGGTCGCCCCGCTTCGGCTGGGCCGATATCCCGCTTGCCGAGCCATTTCACGATACGCGGCACATCGAGCTTCAGGCTGGACCCATCGATAATCCGATCCTGCATTCGCCCTCGGTCGTCAACGTCGGCAACCCGCATGCCGTCTTCTGGGTCGACGACGTCAATGCGATCGACCTTGGCCGCATTGGACCACTTTTGGAAAACCACCCGATCTTTCCCGATCGGGCCAACATCTCCATCGCGCAAGTGCTGTCGCGGACGCATTTGAAGATTCGGACGTGGGAACGAGGCGCCGGGCTCACGCGCGCCTGCGGCACGGCTGCTTGCGCCGCCGCTGTTACGGCCATGCGCACAAAGCTTGTCGACCGTGACAAGCCAGTAACGGTTTCACTGCCGGGCGGCGATCTTGTCATCGCCTGGACACCGGACGATCACATCATGATGACGGGACCGGCTGAGCTGGAATTCAGGGGCACGCTCGCCCGCGACGGCCTGATGCCGGCCACCGCCTAACCTGACCCTGACGTACAGGACCAACGCGCACACCCATGCACGACGCGATCGAAATCAGCGAAGGCCTCACAGCTGGCGAAGCCGAGCACGACAGTGGCGAGCAGCGTGTGGCGGGGCTTGGCGCTGACGGTGTGCAGGTGGTGACACTTGGCTGCCGGCTCAATGCCTATGAATCAGAGGTGATGCGCCGGAATGCCGAACTTGCAGGCCTCAACGACGTTATCATCGTCAACACTTGCGCAGTCACCAACGAAGCCGTGCGTCAGGCCCGGCAGACGATCCGCCGGTTGAAGCGCGAGCGTCCGGATGCGCGGGTTATCGTCACCGGATGCGCGGCACAGATCGAACCAGAGCGTTTTTCCGGGCTCGATGGCGTCGATCATGTGATCGGCAACGCGGAGAAGATGCAGCGCGCCACGTTCGATCTGCTGGCGACCAGCAGCAGCGAGCGGGTGCTCGTCAACGACATCCAGAGTGTCACCGAAACCGCGAGCCACATGATCGAGGGCTTTGGCAATCGTTCGCGCGCCTACGTCCAGGTTCAGAACGGTTGCGACCACCGCTGCACGTTCTGCATCATTCCTTTCGGCAGGGGGCCATCACGCTCCGTTCCAGCCGGTGACGTCGTCGCGGAGATCCGGCAGCTTGTCGGCCTAGGTTACGGCGAGATCGTTCTGACGGGCGTCGACATCACATCCTATGGTGGCGATCTGCCGGGGGGGATGCGGCTCGGCCGGCTTGTGCGGCAGATCCTGCGGCACGTTCCCGAACTCAAGCGGTTGCGCTTGTCCTCCATCGACCAGGTGGAGGCCGATCCCGAACTGATGATCGCGCTGGCGGAAGAGGAGCGGCTGATGCCGCACCTGCACCTGTCCATGCAGTCCGGCGACGACATGATCTTGAAGCGCATGAAGCGGCGGCACAGCCGGGCTGACGCCATCCGCTTTTGCGAGGAGGCGCGCCGGCTGAGGCCAGATGTCGTATTCGGCGCAGATCTCATCGCCGGCTTCCCTACAGAAACCGACGGCATGTTCGCGGCGACCTGCGATATTGTCCAGGAATGCGGACTGACCTATCTGCACGTCTTTCCGTTCTCGCCGCGACGGGGAACGCCTGCCGCGCGCATGCCACAGGTCGACCGCGCCGTCGCAAAGGCCAGGGCTCAACATCTGCGCGGACTTGGCGATCGTGCTCACAGCACCTATCTGGCAAGCCAGACCGGACGCTTAATACAGGTATTGATGGAACAGAGCAAAACCGGACGGACACCGCATTTCGCCGAAGTCCGTCTCGATCACGGTGACGCGCCCCACGGCTCCCTCACGCAGGTTCGGATTACAGGTGTTGAGGGATTTTTTCTCCGTGGCGGGGTGACGGCGTGAGCGAGCAGCCCAAGAAGAAGGGTTTTTTCTCCCGGCTGTTCGCGGGCGTTGCTGCTCCGGCCGAGGCGGAGGAAAAATCTCCGGACCCCGTGGATGTCGTCGACGCCGTGGAAGCTGCTGATGTGCTTGCTGGCTCGGCAGCGCCTGTCGAGGTAGTTGATGCACCCAGCGAGGGTGAGCACCCATCCGGCGTTGACACACAGCCAGCCCAGCCCCTTGACGCAACTCCTGACCAGTCGTCGTCAGAAACAAGAAAATCAAGCTGGTTCAGCAGATTAAAGTCTGGGCTCGCAAAGACCTCGAACAAGCTTTCGGACGGCATCTCTGGTCTCTTTACCAAACGCAAGCTCGACGCTGATACCCTGGATGATCTGGAAGACCTGTTGATCCAGGCGGATCTTGGGGTGGAAACAGCCATGCGTATCACCACCGCGCTATCGCAAAGCCGATATCAGAAAGGCATCTCGGCCGACGATGTGCGCACGGTGCTGGCGCAGGAGGTTTCCCGTGTGCTGGCGCCTGTGGCGCGCCCCCTTGAGATCAGCGGAAAACACAAGCCGCACGTCGTCTTGATGGTCGGCGTCAACGGCACGGGAAAGACCACGACCATCGGCAAGCTGGCCCAGCGTTTCCAGCGCGAGGGAAGAAAAGTCATGATGGCCGCCGGCGACACTTTCCGCGCGGCCGCAATCGATCAGCTCAAGGTTTGGGGCGAGCGCTCCGGAGCCGCCGTCATTTCGCGCGATGTCGGCGCCGATGCCTCTGGACTTGCCTACGATGCGCTCCAGGCGGCCCAGGCGGGTGGCCATGACGTGCTTCTGGTCGATACCGCCGGGCGGCTGCAAAACAAGCAGGCGCTGATGGAAGAGCTGGAAAAAGTCATCCGCGTCATCAAAAAGCTGGACCCGACCGCACCGCACGACGTTCTGCTCGTCCTTGATGCAACAACAGGCCAGAATGCGCTCTCGCAAGTCGAGGTGTTCCAACAGCGCGCGGAAGTGAGCGGCCTAATTCTAACCAAGTTGGATGGGACGGCTCGCGGCGGCATTATTGTCGCCATTGCCGAGAAGTTCGGGTTGCCTGTGCATGCGATCGGCGTCGGAGAGGGGATCGACGACCTGCAGCCGTTCGAGGCGGAGGCATTCGCAAGAGCCATCGCCGATGTTGCCTGAAGATACAAAGCCTGGGGGGAGGCGAGCCTATGCCGGTAAGACCGACGACGCCGAAAAGCGTTTGCAAGGCGGGGAGCAACGATCGATGAGCCGAGGCTTGAAGCGCTTCTATCCGTTCAATGCGGAACAGACAGTCAACATCATGAGCGAGTTTGGCCCGCTCGTGACGATGTTCGTCGTCAATGCGGCCTACGGCATTACCGCGGGTACTTGGGCACTTCTGGCGACGACCGTCATGGCCATCTGCGCCATGTGGCTGGTGCTGAGGAGACTACCGGCCTTTCCCTTGATCGCTTCCACCGTCACGCTGGTATTCGGCGCCATGACCATCGTCACAGGCGACCCGATGTGGGTGAAGATCAAGGTGACGATCTTCAATGCGATGTTCGCGGCATTCCTGCTGATCGGCCTGGCGCTGAAGAGGAACTTCTTCAAGTACGTGTTCGAGAAGACATTCCACTATTCGGACGATGGTTGGAACCGCTTCACCTGGAGCTTTGCCTGGTTCTTCGTATTGACGGCTGTCGCCAACGAGATCGTCCGTTTGACTTTCAAGGATTTCGAAACCTACAGCCTGTTGGGCTATCACACCGACGGCACGGGCGTGTGGATCCTGTTCAAGATCGCGATCGTCATGCCACTGTCGGCGCTCTATGCCTACGCCCTCACCCGGCAGATGCAGAAACACCGAATCAACCCGCCTTCGGACGCGGCAAATGCCACTCCCGCACAGGTTGACGGTACATCGCAGCGCGCCAGTGCCGTGGAATTTGCACAGACACTTGTGGATCAGCGGCAACGTCCTGCAACCGAAGCCCGCCTGAACGTCAGGCAATAACTTTTGATCGAAGACAGCCTAGCGCAACTTATCAGTGTTCAGAAAGTTTGGCGTCATGCATCTTGCGGCCAGACAGCCACCTTTTCCTGCTCCCAGCACCTGCTGCAAAAATCCAGCAGCGGCTGCACTAGGCTTTAATTTACCGTTCACGGTCTACGTAACATGAGCGACGACAATAAAATCAAACAGGCTGCGGATGAAAATGGCGCGCGCGCGTCGTTGAAACTCTTGCTCGAATTCGGTCCGCTACTTCTGTTCTTGTTGAGCTTTTGGCAGTTCGGCATCTTCACAGCCACCAAGGTGTTCATGGTTGCCGTGGTCATCGCGCTGGGCGCTTCGCGCCTGATCTTCGGCAAGGTCGCGGTGATGCCGGTCGTCGTCGCGATTTTCGTAATGTTCTTCGGCGGTTTGACGATTTGGTTCGACAATGATGTGTTCATCAAATTGAAGCCGACGATCGTAAATGTTTTCTTTTCGGCAATGCTTTTGGGCGGGCTGGCGTTTGGACGCCCATTGTTGAAACTCGTATTCGAGGAAGCATTTCAATTAACGGAGCAAGGTTGGCAATTGCTGACCCGCCGCTGGGCGATTTTCTTTTTGTTTCTTGCTGGACTGAACGAAATCGTTTGGCGCAATTTTTCAACGAGTACGTGGGTTGCCTTCAAGACTTTCGGGCTCATAATCCTGACGATGGTCTTTGCCGGCATGCAAATAGGCTTGATTACAAGATTCAGCTTGAAACCACCGCCGGAAACGACGGGCGAGAGATCTGAATTGCCCGAATAACTGCACTGATGATTTGTGCACTTACCTTCAGTATAGAAGCATACTTCAGAAATCGATTAAATATTTTCTTTAGGCCGCCAAGTCTTTCTGGTGGACGACGGCCAGCCAATCGTATTTTCTCCGAATGACGTCGTTTCCTTCTCCAGATTGGCGAAGGCTTTTTCCGCGACGATCCGGGCCCAAGTTGCCAGCTGCACTGCAAATGACGAAAGAGATGCCGAACAAGATGGGCAAAGCGATGCCAGAAGGGACCGAGGCGGCCGCAAGTTTGGACCGCTCTCCAATCCATCTTCTGCACCGTGCCGGGCAATGCGCTGGTGATATCTTCCAGAGCAAGCTGGGCATGACGGACCTGACGCCGCGGCAGTTCGCTGTTCTGGTAACCGTCTCCCAGAATGAAGGCCTCAGCCAGACCCAGCTTGTCGACAAGACCGGTATCGATCGCTCAACTCTCGCGGATATCGTCAGGCGCATGCTGAAGAAGAATCTTCTGCAGCGCCGAAGAACACGCGAGGATGCCCGCGCTTATGCCGTCCGGCTGACGGACGAGGGCCGTCGCGTGCTGAAACTTGTCGAACCCAACGCGCTGGAAGTGGACGCAGCGGTGCTGGCCGCTCTTCCCTCGGCGGAACGCGAGCGTTTTCTGGATAATCTCAACGCGATCGTGGAAGCGTTGAGTTCAATTTCAGCCGGCCATATTCCTTCCTGACATCTGTCTATTGCAGCTCAAAGTTGCATGCGCCTTCCGCGGGCTGTGTGCTCGCTCTGGTGCGTCCCTGCGCAGGTGCCGCATGCCTTGACCAAGGCAGCGGTTGTGCAGTCCTAAATTCCACAGCCCACTGGACCCACAAGCCCGAATCGCAAGAGATTCAAGCCTCAAGCGAAGCTTCCAACAGTTACCGATCCCGTCGAGCAATCATCTGCCCATGTCCCGAGACGTGCTGATTCAGCCTCTGCGCCATCTGCCGATTCTGCAGGGTCTGACAGCCATGCAGATCACGGAGATTGCGCGGCACGCCGACCGCATCGTCTATAAGCCGGGTGAGGCCATCACGGTGGCGAACAGGCCGGCGGATGGCGCGATCGTCATTGTTGCGGGAGAAGCTGAACGGATTTCCGGACCGGGCGTGGGACAGCTTCCGGAAACCATACCGGCCGGTGCGATGCTGGCCGAAGCTGCGATGCTAGTCGAAACATTACACTCATCGACGATCATCGCACGCTCGCAGGTTCGAGCACTCAAGTTGACACGCGAAGAGCTGCATCGGCAAATGGCCGAGGATCCAAGTATCGCCGAGCATCTGATGGGGCGCCTTTCCGAGCGGCTGGGCCAGCTTGCCCGGGAAATGCGCGAAATAGACAGTCTGCTCGCTGGCGAAAGTTCCGCGATGGTGCCTGTTGGCACTCCGGCAGGTTCGCACGGCCCGGGCGTTTCGTCTGAGAACGCATCACGGGCCATTAATTGACAGAATTGATTTGCAGTCGTTGCGCAAGGGTCCGCGCTAAGCCACTTGGCTTGCTCTCCCGCTGTACGGCCGGCTCAAGGCGATGGTTGGCCCAAGAGACGGGGCCTGCCTTGATCTCCTCGTGCCGCAAGCCAAGCCGGGCATTGAACGGTGACCGAGCGTGGCTCGCCAGAAGCGCGCAACTCCAACAATTTTAAGCAGAAAATGGAAACGCCCAACCCCGGGGGGAGGGGCTGGGCGTTGTGAGCGCTTACGCGCGTGGCACCGGGAGGGAAGCCGATGCCCCAGATGATATCTTCGGCTAGACGGGGGGCACTACCGAGTACAGGGTGATATCATCTGTCTGCTTGATACCTAAGCCCATCAACCAGACTTTCAATAGTGGAATCTTCACACATCACGAAAACGTGAACTGTGTTACACGCACTTTTCCACGGACAAGCTTGCAGCGAGGCCGAACAGCAACACATCCGTGGCTTGCGCGACAAAACGTCCCACCGTTTGCCGCAATTATCGGCGATTAAAGGCTGCTCCCATCGGCTTGATAACAAACTGAGAAGGATCAATTGCAGTCGTACGATCGAGGTTGCCGACTTCGACGCGCGTGTCCAAACCCTGGGCGTCCTTGGTGATCCATTCTTTCAGTTCGAGTTCGGGCTTCGCTTCAAACACCAGGCGGATACGACCGCTGGTATCGGGGCTCTTGTCCTGCAGCGTCAGTGCGATCGTTTCGCCCGCATCCTGGATTTCACTGATCCGCGCATCCCTTATGAGGTCGACCTCCTTGCGCAAGAGCAGGCGGAACGGCGTATCGTCGAGCTGAACGCGGTCCTCGTTGTTCAGGTCATGGTCCTGAATGGCGAGGCTTTTTCCGTCAGAAATAATCACCTGGAGGCTGGGGCGGGCATAATCGAAGCGAAAGCGGCCAGGCCGCTTCATCGCGAATTTGCCCTTCATCACCTTGCCATCGGCGCTGGTCTGCACGAAGCGGCCAGACAGGTTGTCGAGAGTGTTGAAATAGTTGCTCACCCTGCGTACAAGCGCCGTCTGCTGCTCGTCCAGCGCAATGCCAGTGGTTCCGCCCGGTGCGATTTCGGCATTCCAGGCAGATCCGCCAACGGAACCGCCGATTTTGGCAGCGGCCTGTGCTGGGGTTTCGTCAGCTGCGAAGGCACCGCCAGCGGCCCACGCCAAAGTGGCGGCCACAGCCAACATGCCAACGCTCATCGCGCCTATAGTCTTCTTCATCAATCCCCCTTGGCCCGTTCAAGGGCGCCCCCTTTGTCCTCAATCCCGCAAGATTGCGACTAGAAGTTGGCGGATCCTACTTGTGTTCGGTTGAGACACAAGGCTGCGGACCATCCGGTTCACAGCGAGTTGGGGATGGATCTGCGGTTCGCGCCGCATCTATGACTTTGCTGCCGCAACTGAGGTGCTCATGCTCCTGCTGCCCGTGCGGCAGGTTCCGGCGGAGTGCCGTCCGCCAGAATCTCGCGCTTGCCGACATTGTTGGCGGCGCTGATAAGTCCGTCCGCCTCCATGCGTTCGATCAAATCGGCGGCCCGGTTGTAGCCGATCGATAGCCGGCGCTGGAGATAGCTGGTGGAGGCTTTGCGATCGCGCAGCACGATTGCGACGGCACGATCGTAGAGATCCTCCTCGCCCTGGCCGTGCGGAATATCGCCGGGCGCGGCTGCGGCGTCCGCCGGCTCGTCCGTGATACCCTCGACGTAACGCGGGGCTCCCTGCGACCGCAAGAAATTCGCGACCGCTTCGACCTCCTCGTCGGAAACAAAAGCACCGTGAACGCGCGTGACCTGCCCCGAGCCCGAGGCATAAAGCATGTCGCCCTGCCCGAGCAGCTGCTCGGCACCCTGCTCGTTGAGGATGGTACGGCTGTCGATCTTCGATGCGACCTTGAACGAGATGCGGGTTGGAAAGTTGGCCTTGATGGTGCCAGTGATGACGTCGACCGATGGTCGCTGCGTCGCCATGATGATATGAATGCCCGCAGCGCGCGCCATCTGGGCCAGCCGCTGGACGGAAGCCTCGACTTCCTTGCCGGCAACCAGCATCAGGTCGGCAAACTCGTCGATGACCACGACGATGTATGGCATCGTCTCGAGTTCCATGTGCTCTTGTTCGTAAATCGCCTCACCCGTGCGGCGGTCGAAACCCGTCTGCACGGTGCGCTGGATCATCTCTCCGCGCTTTTTGGCGTTACGCACACGGTTGTTGAAGACGTCGATATTGCGCACCGACAGCTTGGCCATGCGCTTGTAACGCTCTTCCATTTCGGCAACCGCCCAATTGAGAGCGTTGACCGCCTTGTGCGGATCGGTGACGACGGGCGCCAACAGGTGGGGGATGCCGTTATAGATCGACAGCTCAAGCATCTTGGGATCGATCATCAGGAAGCGGCAGTCGTCGGGCGAGTGGCGCGCCAGCAGCGACAGGATCATTGCATTGACGCCCACCGACTTGCCCGAACCGGTCGTGCCCGCCACAAGCAGATGCGGCATGCGCGCGAGATCGGCAACGATCGGATCGCCGCCGATTGATTTGCCAAGTGCAACCGGCAATGCAGCATCGGGTGCACGGAACGGATCGGACTCCAGGATCTCGCGGAGCAGGACCGTATCGCGCTTGACGTTGGGCAGCTCGATGCCAATTGCATTGCGGCCCGGCACGACGGCGACGCGCACGGCCGTTGCGCTCATCGAGCGGGCAATATCATCGGCAAGTCCGATCACGCGCGACGACTTGGTGCCGCGCGCCGGCTCCAGTTCGAACAGGGTGACGACGGGACCGGGACGAATATCACGGACTTCTCCCTTGACGCCGAAATCACCCAGCACGTCTTCAAGCAGCCGCGCGTTGCCGCGCAGTACGGTTTGTGTCAGCTCCGGACCCGCCTTCGACGGCACCGGTTTTTTCAGTAGCGACAGCGGCGGCAGCTTGCCGGTTTGCGCACTTTGGCCCCGGAACGTGAGGCCGCCGAACAAGGCGTTGCGTGCGCCTGACTTCTGCCGCTGCTGCTGTACGCTGGC
Organism: Hyphomicrobiaceae bacterium; assembly: GCA_020442165.1. Lineage (GTDB taxonomy): Bacteria > Pseudomonadota > Alphaproteobacteria > Rhizobiales > Hyphomicrobiaceae > JAEUMD01. The sequence goes on from JAGRKV010000032.1 coordinate 129,894, forward strand.
GGCGGGCGAAGGCTGCGTGATGGGCTTGGCGCTGTTTTGTGCGCCATGAATGGGCATAGGATGTGGCGCAGGAATCGGCTGAACCGCTGGTTGCGGCCTAGCAAGCGGCGGAAGTTCGGCACGGGCTGGTGTTGGCCGTGACGGGATGTGCTCTGCGACAAGCGGCTCATCTTGCGGGACACCGCACGCGGGGGCGAAGCGGCGCGCAATGGCGCGGCTTGCCTCTTCTGTCGTGACGTCAAAACTCGAATCGACAAAGTCCTCGCCCAGCGCTTTGGCCGGACGGCCGACATATGTTCCGTAGCCTTGCGGCTGCACATGGCTTTCGTGCGCCGCAGCGTTGATGTGCGCGGAGCTACCATGCTGCGGCCAACCTGCCCCTTCGTCAGGCTGTGCGTATGGCTGCCCGTATTCGCCCCGCCCATCCGGAAGAGTGTCGCCCGAATAACTGGCTGCGATACTGCGAGCGCGGTCCCCCACGGCGCTGACACCGTGCTGGGCCTTGGCGCGGGCAATTGCGAATGCCTGCGATACAGAGGTTGCCATCCAGCCGGGACGTTGCGCGGCCGATTCAACCGGCGGCGGCGTACTGGTGGGGGCGGTAATGAAGGCATCGTCTTGCAGTGTGAGCTGGGGCTCGATGCGACCAGTCTGATCGACATATGCTTGCTTTGGCGCGGCGTCAGGCCGGGCCGCCATGGGCTCTGCACTGCCGCGTACTGCCGCCACCAGCTCGTCGAACGAGATGCCAAGACTGCGCAGCAGGAAAATCGATGCGCCGAGCGCAAGCACAAAACCAGCGGCAATGCCGCCGCGGCTTTGATTGACCAGCCCGAGGACCTTGGCTGCCATCGTGAACGCGGTGTCGCCCAGGATGCCGCCGTAGCCGTGGTGGAGCGGCCAAGCGTCAACAACCGGCAGCGCGGATACAGCACCTGCAAACGCCAATGCGGCGAGAGGAAAGAAGAAAAGCTGCGAGCGCGAGCGAACCGGTGCTCCAGGGCCGCTGGAGACCAGGGCCAAGCCCCAGAACAGCGGCACGACCAGCAATACGAGGCTGGCGAAACCAAAGGTTTGCAACAGAAGATCTGAGACGATGGCGCCCAGAGCGCCCATCATGTTGTGCGTGACGCCACTGGTCGCGTGGGTAAGGCTGGGGTCACTGATCGACCAGGTGACAAGACTGAGGCCGGTTATGGCCACGACCAGCAGCAGCATGGCGCCAGCCACACGGCCAACAGCCCTCAACAGCCGCTGTTCAAGAGGCGGCAGGGCATGGGCGCTCATCGGGGAAGCGTGTGACTCATACGACATGACGGCAAACAGCTCTTACGCAAGGACAGAAACGATACGACCGAGCGCTTCCCTGATCGTTTCGGGATCTGCCACCAACGCCACGCGCACGTAATCCGCTCCGGGGTTGGTGCCATCTCTTCCGGCCTGCGCCAGGTAGGCACCCGGGATCACCCTGACACCGGCGCGTTTCCATATGGTTACCGTCGCCTCAACGCCGCCGCCAAATTGACTCAGATCGAGCCAAAGGAAGAAGCCGCCGGCAGGCCGCCGGTAGCCATATCGGCCCTCCAGAACGTCGTCGCAGACATCGTATTTCTGCTGATAGGCCAAGCGATTCGAGACGACATGCTGGTCTTCGCCCCAGGCCGCTGCGGAGGCGTGTTGTATCGGCCCCGGCATGGTTGGGCCGACGAGATTGCGCACCTCGGACAGCGTCTCGATGAAACCGGCGTCGCCAGCGCAAAAGCCAGAACGGAGGCCAGGGAGGTTGGAGCGCTTGGACAGCGAATTGAAGACGACGATGTTGGCAAAGCGCTGAGGCGTTGCCGCTGCGACTTCCAGACCACCGGCGGGCGGGGCTCCCGTATAAAGCTCAGAATAGCATTCGTCGAAGAACAACATGAAGTCGTGCCGCCGGGCGAGATCCAGCGCGCGCGCAATGTAGGCAGCATCTGCGATGGCACCCTGCGGATTTGCTGGCGAGCACAGGTAGAAGGCTGCCGTCCGCGCCAGCAAAGCTTCATCCGTTGCAATCTCGTCTAAGTCGGGAAGATGGCTGGTGGCTGCCGTCGCGTTGAGGAAGACCGGCTCGGCGCCCGTCGCCAGCGCGGCGCCGAAGTAGGCCTGATAATAGGGATTGCAGATCAAGATGGCCGGGCGTTCATCGACCCGCTTGCGGCCTACCGCTGGCAGTGCCGCGAAGTAGAGCCCTTCGCGCGACCCGTTGGTTGGCAGGATCTCGCGGGAGGGGTCAACGCGGTGGGCTCCCCCGAGGCCATACCGCCGCGACAGCCAATCGGAAATGGCTCCGCGCAATTCGTCACTGCCCTTGATCGGCGGATACTTGGCGAACAGCGCCTCGGCTTCGCGAATCTTGTCGGCAATGAATGACGGCATCGTTTCGCGCGGTTCGCCCAGCGTCAGGTCGATCGGCTTTGCATGGCCGGCGGGAACATCCTCCAAGAGCTTGCGAAGCCGGCTGAACGGCGAGATCACCGCGCCAGTCGTCATCGCCTCCAATCCATTTGAAAAGTCCGACATTGCGCAATCCGGGTTGCCTGTGAGCTTGCCTTTACTGGCGCGCCACCTTTAGCCGCTTCAGACAGGCAGCGTCGAGGGGGAGGTGTTGCGATGTTGTTCCTCGCGTAACAGCGTCACACCGGCTTGCATGCGAGAACCCCGTGATACAGGAACACGGGCTCGCAAAGGAGAAGTCCCATGCTGCGCATTGCTGCGTCATCCGCCATGGCAGCGTTCGCTGCCGTTGCTACCACGTTCATCGCCGTCTCGTCGGCCTCGGCTGGCGGTGATCCGACCGGCGTCTGGCTTGACGACACGGGCCGGGGCGCCGTCGAAATCAGCCCCTGCGGCGGCGCGCTGTGCGGAAAGGTCGTCTGGGTGAAATCGGCCGCCGACAAGGATGGATGCGGAAAGGCGATTCTAGGCGGCGTCAAGCCCGCCGGCTCCGGCCGCTGGGATTACGGCTGGATCTATGACCCCGAGCGCGACAGCAAGTTCGACCTTGAACTCACTCCTGTCGGCTCAGACCGCCTGAAGGTCACGGGCTATGCCGGTATCAAGCTGTTTTCAGAGACACGGATGTGGAAGCGGGCGCCTGCCGATCTGGTGCGTTGCGATGACGCGTCAACGGCAAAGGCTGCACCGGCTGCGGGAGACGAAAGTGCTGCCGGCGCTGCCAAGACCGCGAAGGCCGACATTGGTGATGCTGCGCCCGCCAAGGATGCAAGCACGCCAACAGCAGCCGGCGGCACGGCACCGGACGCAGCGTCTGCTTCGCCCGCCAATCCGGCGACAGCATCCGGTGACGCTCCTGTAGCAACTGCTGCGGCCGACGAGGCAACACCTGCCGCGCCCAAGACAGCCGGTCCTGGCGGCTTGTCCGTCGACAAGTTTGTGAAGAAGTCGGCCGGGGGACGGTGCAGCGTCGATCTCAAGTGGGTGAAGCTCGACTTCGACTGCAAGGATCTTTGATCGACAGGCAGACATGATAAGGCCGCTCGGGTGCCGTGCCGGAGCGACCTCATCATTCTGTTATGGGCATGTTCTTCACGCTGAACCGGCATATTATACTTGCCGGACCCAAGAATCATGGTACGGAGGGCTAGCCAATGATTATTGAGCTAGCAATCCAGCCGCGATCGCGGGTATTCGGGTGCGGGAAAGTGCAAAATTTTAGACTAGAC
>JAGRKV010000033.1 GCA_020442165.1 Hyphomicrobiaceae bacterium
CCGCTCGCCGTCGCAGCCTTCTTGACCGAGGAGGCGGTCCTGAGGGGCATGGTTGCCCTCAAATGCAGCGCCGCGGCGCCGACCACGTCACCCCCCCGCCTCACTTACTGACTGATATACCAAGGAAATGGAATGGACGCCTCTCACCCCGTGAGGGCTGAACACGAGTTATCCACGGCGCCGGTCGCCTTCGGTATAGAGGGACCTGCGGCGCCCGGCGCCGTGGATAACTCTGTGGCGGTGGTGGATTAAGAGGCGGACCCTCACGGGCCGACGGCATCAAAGTGCCCAAGGTGGAAGATACGAAGATCTTCACTGGCAAAGCGGAGGGTCCGAGATGAATGGTAGCAAAACTGTCGTCGGCATCGATATCGCCAAGCGGGTATTCCAGTTGCACTGGATTGAGATGGAGACCGGAGAGATCGTGAGCTTGCAGCTCAAGCGCGAGAAGTTCCTCGAGCACTTTGCCAACTGGCAGCCGTGCCTGATCGGCATGGAAGCCTGTGGCGGCGCGCAGCACTGGGCGAGGAAGCTCACGGCGATGGGCCACCAGGTCAAACTATTGGCGGGCAAGGCAGTGAAAGGCTTCGTCATCGGCAACAAGAACGACCGGCACGATGCCCGGGCGATTTGGACGGCGGTCCAGCAACCGCACGTCAAGGCGGTCGCCATCAAGACCGAAGAACAGCAAGCGATTCTGGCGCTGCATCGCATGAGGAGCCAACTGGTCAAGTTCCGCACCGCCCAGATCAATGGCCTGCGAGGATTGCTGACCGAGTACGGCGAAGTCATGCCGCAGGGCAAAGCCGGCCTCAGAAAGGGGATTTCTGAAGCGCTGGCCAGACTAGCCGACCGACTGCCGGCGATGGCCATCGACACCCTGCGCGAGCAGTGGGCACGCATCGAGAAGTTGGACACCGAGATCGCCACCATCGAGCAACGTATCAAGCTCTGGCTCAAGGAAGACGATGCCTGCCGGCGGATTGCAGAGATTCCCGGTGTCGGGCCACTGAGCGCCACCGCCGCGGTCGCCATCATGGGCGATGCCAAGGCATTCAAGTCCGGACGGGAGTTCGCTGCCTTCGCTGGCCTGGTGCCACGACAGACGGGCACAGGTGAGCGGATCAAGCTCTTGGGCATCAGCAAGCGGGGGGATACCTATCTTCGCACCTTGCTGATTCACGGAGCGAGATCGGTACTCAGCCACGCGAAGGACCCTGGCCCGTGGGTCACCGAATTACGCCAGCGCCGGCCGCTGAATGTCGCGGTCGTCGCACTGGCCAACAAGATGGCGCGGACGATCTGGGCGATGCTCGCCCATGAACGGACGTACCAAAAGGAGTTCGTCAGCCAGCCAGCATAGGCGACTGACGGGCGTATCAATCACTTTGAGAAAGGAGTGGTCGCCGCAAAGGTTGCGCAAGGTCGAAAATGTGTGATGGCAAACAGGTCAGACCGTGGCCCGCCAAGCCTGAATGGTGTCCAGGACTTCGAGTCCAACAAGGAAACGAGGCGCGGGTCAGCGGATTCCATCAGGGCCAGCAGGCATCTGCCTGCACAACAGGCCGGATATAAAACTGCAGCCTATCTGTTCCAGCACACCCAAAATCGTCCTTGGCAAACGGGAGGCGTCCATATAAACACCATGCTCACCCAAGACCATTCCGCGCACCAAACGCCGCGTAAGCGCGCCGCAGACAAGGTGGGCCGGCGCAGCTGGTGGGTGTTCGGCGGCTTTGCTGCCGTCGCGCTGGTGCTTCTCGCCGCCG
>JAGRKV010000034.1 GCA_020442165.1 Hyphomicrobiaceae bacterium
GACGCCAGACGAACCTCGATCTCGCGCAACAGCTTCAGTATGTCCTCGTCGGAATGCCGCTTCCGGGCCATCGTTCGCTCCTCTCAAAGGTCGAAACATGATGGCCCAGTTTTAGGGGGCTAAGACAAGGGGAGGCGCGCATTCCCGGCCTGGCGGACGTGTTCGATCCCGCTAAGCGACGTGAAGCTCGCATTCAACCGGAGATCATCAGCACTGAGGTATTGCAAGAATCCTATAAGCTAAATCTAGAACAGGCTCGCGCACTCTCTGACATGCTTAGAATTCGACCAGTCGGCCTTCTGCAAGGCCCGCCTGGAACCGGCAAGACCGTGTTTATTGCCGCACTTGCTCACTTTGCGCTCACGCATGGCTTGGCGCAAAACGCACTACTGGCGAGCCAGTCCCATGAGGCCGTCAACCACGCGGCGGAGGCCGTACTCAGGCTTTTTGACTCAGATAAGAAACAGCCGAGCATGCTACGTGTCGGCATGGAAGGCTCGGTCTCCGACCGTCTCTTGCCGTACCATGCCGCCTATGTAGAACAACTTTACAAGGACAGGTTTCGTGCCTCGCTTAGAGAGCGTCTCGTTATTGGCGGGCGCTCTCTTGGCATTCCAATAGCGCTAATCGATGATCTTATTTCCATCGAGATGGGAATACGGCCGCTCGTGGAAAAGATTGCCGAACTTGAGAGAGAAAAGCTCGGCGATGTTCAGCGTCTAGAAGGGTTACGCACCACTCTCCGTCATCAGCTCGTTACGCGCGGCATAGACATCGAGCTCGATTTTCAGCGGTCGACACAAGACCTCATCGAAGACATTGTCGATGGGGCCCTGTCTCGGGACGCCGATCTTCACGTGAGTCTGGACCAAGTGGCACAGCTTCGGGCGTTGGCACAACTGGCGCGAGACTTCATCGGAAGCGTGTCGACGCGAACCCGGAGTTTCGAGCCGTTTCTCGCTGGAACCCGCCAGATTGTTGCCGGCACTTGCGTTGGACTGGGTCGCTCTTCCCTTGAACTTACGACAACGCCATTCGATCTCGTCATAGTTGATGAAGCTGCCCGATGCACAGCCAGCGAAATGTCGGTACCGATACAGGCCGGCCGGTGGGTTGTGCTGGTTGGAGACCATGCTCAGCTTGAGCCGCAATACAAGGCCGAGGTCGTCGAGCGCGTCGCGGCGCAATTGCGGACGACACGTCGCGAGGTCGTACGAAGCGACTTCGAGCGCGTGTTCCAGACTAGCTATGGCAAGGCCGCGGGTCGGCGGCTCATTAAGCAGTATCGCATGCTGCCCCCGATAGGCCGCGTGGTCTCCACGGCTTTCTATGAAGGTTTGCTCGAGCACGGGCGAACCGAGATGGAAATCGATGCTACCGCTTTGCCGAGCGACCTCGACCTCCCCATCGTCTGGATCGCCACTGAATCGCTTGGAGAGCAAAGTTTTGAAAAGCAACCGGTGGGAGGGAAAAGCTACTTCAATTCTGCCGAGGCCGATCTCATCATCTCGACGCTCAGAGGATGGGATGCTTGTGAACGGTTTCGGCACTGGCTTGGTACACAGTCGAAATATGCGCACCCAATCGGGATCATCTGCACCTACGCCGAGCAGCGCGACCTGATCCGCCGAAGGCTCCAGACCGCAAACCTCAGCGACGCATTCAAGAAAGCCATCAAAATAGACACGGTCGATAGTTACCAAGGAAAAGAAAACCCGATTGTTCTTTTGTCTCTGGTCCGACACAACACTGATGGTCACCGAGAGCGTGGCATTGCTACTGTCAAGGATGGCTTCTTGTCCCGTCCGAACCGTATCAACGTGGCTGTAAGCCGCGCCATGGACCGCCTCGTAATCATTGGTGCTCACCATCGCTGGGCATCCGGTAGCCCTATGGCAAGACTGGTCGCAGCAGTCGACGAGGAGGTGCGTAGAGGTGAAGCTCGCATCGAGCTGCCTTCTAGCCGGCAGCAGCGCAACTCCTCCGACCGTGCGAACGACAGAAGGTCCAGGTCATGAGCAACGGCGGTCGGTCTATTCTCTCGCTTACACCTCTCGTCGACGACGCGGAAGCGGATCAGCCGCTAGAGCTCGCAGTTTATGACATCTTGCTTCCCTGCCGTCGCTTTACGATCGATCACAAGGTTGCAATGCTCGGCAGCGTATCTTTGACCTCAGAGTTCATGTTGCGCCTTGTGCGCTCAGTCGAAGGCATACGAGAAACGCATGCTGCTGACTTTTTCGGATTCGACCGTCGCGAAATGTCATTCGTGATTTCGGAGGTGGAAGCCCACGGTTACCTCGAGCGCGCAGATGGGAGGCTGTGGTTGACCAAGGCAGGAGAAGCACTGTTTCGAGCAGGCTCCCAACATCCTGAAATCTTCGAGGTCGAACAGCGAAGCGAGCGCGTGGGCTTTGATCTTATTGCCCTTGCGCCGCAGGAATTCACACCACTCGACAAGTTTCAGGTTTATCTTCCTGAGTTGAAACTTGCCGATCCAAGCTTGGCGAGCTCGGCAACGGACCAGATGTACAGTGCTTTTCGAAAGCACTACCTGGAGACAACCAACCGCCGAGATCAAAGCAGTAAGCGTTCGCTTTACTCGATTGATCGCATCGTCGCCGCCGAACGCTTCTCAAGTCCGATCCGGATCTCGGTGCGCTCGACTGGACTGCATCCAAGTATTGCTGAACCTGACCTCAGTAATTGGAGGCCGGAGAATGAGCGCGACGATCGAGGCGCAATTGTTCAGGCGGCGGCCAAGTTCATCGAAACTCTCGAGGCGTCTCGCCGTCCCGACGACCGCGCGAGTTACCAGATTTTATCCGAGCTAGCACCAGAGTTTCTCAGAGAGTTCATCAGGCGCGACGGGTTAGCGATCGAGCGATATTACCGCGAGGCATTCACACGCGTGGGCGAGGTCCGCTCTGACCGACCAACGATACCACTTCTTGGCTCATTGTTCACCAGGGGCAATACGGGCAAGTTCTTGGAAGTGGCCGCTTACGCCGTCCGTCCGCTCGTTGTGCAACCTGCCTTTGCGATTTGGCTGACGCCCCAAATGGGCAATTGGGGGGCAACACAGTTACTGCCAGAGATCCTCAATCAAATAAAATCCAATATCCTCCGCACTCCGAGTGAAGGGGAGATGGACCCGAAAACGATCGCTATGGTCGCAGGCAAACCGGCCAAATATCTCGAGTTTGCTTTTGATATCGTCGCGACTTCAGAAAGCCCGCGATCACCACCCCGCTTGGAGATCCTCATTATTCCTGGCGCACTTGTAGCCGCGACGATCGCGGCGCCAATCAACACGCCGACCGGTACTCCCGTCCCACTTGGGCTGCTTAGCTTTGATTCGGCGGTGGTCCAACGAGCCCAAGCCTACGTCGGCGAATTGATCGCGGACTATACGTTTCCACCTGGTCTCTATCAGGCAGTAGAGATGGCCCTCGATCTGGAAGCTGCCTCCTGAGCGGGCCTTTCGTCCAAAGGGTAAGCCGCTGATGAGAGTTTAGCGGGAGGCGATAGGGGGCTTTCGTGCGTGGCACCACAATGGGCAAGTTGCGTCCATTGGCGCTATGCCGCTATGTCGCCTCATCGGGTTAAAGCAGACTTGAGTAATACCTTGAGCGCCGGAACTTTGGAGCATTACTCCGAAGTCGGCTATCTCTGCGCAGCCACCGTCGGCGTGGCGTGGCAAGACGACTGCGACCACAATCCGCTCTGGCTTCTCATCGACAATCCCTAACCCGACCAACCATTCACGTTGAATTACTGGCTAGTTCCTCAACATGCGCGGGGATGAAACCTGCTTACGCGCCTAGCGCAACAGTCGGACGACAATCGAACCCACTACAGCGACGACGAACGCCACGATTATAAGCCACATCCCGAGACCAGGGTGCTTGCCACCATAGTCTGGTGATTTCTCGTAGCCGCCCACCATTTTCGATTGCCCACAAAAGCACTGGGATCGTTGTGCCCGCTCGGCTTCAACTGTCGGCACCCCGATGCCGTCGTCATACGGTCATGTCGCGCGCACCAGAGGTATCGAATGAGCGCGCTATGAAAGAGAGAATATCTCCAAACGCAAGGGCGTTTTACAGTGCTGGCCTTCCACCCTCTAAACTTTTTTGAGCAAACAGCTCCGTCCGGTCAACTTAGATAGTGCCTCCGTTCAAGTAATCCCCGCCCCCACGGGGAGCTGTATCCTCGCAGGCATGACCACAGCTCGCACAAAACTGAAACGTGTCTTCCGGTCTGGCGTTTGCGGATTGGTAGTCCTCTCCCAAGATGAACTCGCTGACATGCTCCTGTCGCTCCGGCGCCAAGATTTGATCAGACTGAAAATTTGGCTGCGGCGGCGACGTACCCAGGCTGAATATTCAGCACGCAGTCGATCTGGGCGGCAACCACTGCACTGAGATACCCCAAAAATGCGAGGCCGGATCGCCGGGCGAAATCTTTGCCAAGGTGGTCAGGCTGCTACCTGATGTAGAGCAGTCATGCCAACCGCCAACGATGAACGCCCAACGCGTAAACCATGAACTTTGCGCCGCACCCTGCTGTTAATCATCGTCAACACAGAAGCTTAGAAAAAAATAGTCAGCAGACGACCGTTGTTGGAAAGAAATTTTAGCTGACGCCGTTTGAAGGAACTCTAGGTTGTTATAAACATTATAGTTATCCCCGGCACAACTACACGAGGCAGACTAATGCAACCGTGTAGCTGTCCGCGGACACTTTGATGTTTGGAATTTGCAATCACCTTCATTCAGCACAGGGACCATCATTGGTCGAATTTTGTCGCACGGGGTTGGTCAATGACACGGATTGATACTTTGGCCGAAGAGGCACTAATCTTTTGCGAACAAGTCCGTGACCTCACAGATCCCACGTCGATAGCCCAGGCCATCGAAGTCCAAATGGCCAGGTTCGGCTTTACGTACATCACCTGCGGCGATCTTCCCATACCCGGCCGTCCACTCGGGGCGGGGCTCCTTATGAATACGCGCCCCGAAGACTACACAGAACGGTACCTTCGCAAGAATTATGCTCCGATCGATCCCGCACTCACAGAATTACAAAACACTCTCCGCCCTTTTTCCTGGGGTGATATTCGTACTTTTAGAAAGCCGGAAAAGAGAAAGCGGATGATCATGGACGAGGCTCGGGAATTTCGTATGAATGACGGTCTAACGATCCCGATCATAACTGCATCTGGTCAGATAGCAGCGTTTTGCCCCTCCGGTGAGCACCCAGACTTGCACCCCCGCGCACGCGCAGCGGTGGAGCTTATTGCAGTTGCCGGCTTTCAAGCTTTGAGACGTGCCGTTCTTGAAGAGCAGCGCGCCAGCCGAGAGAAGCCTCTGCTGACTCGGCGAGAGCGTGAGGTGATGCAATGGATCGCTGCCGGCAAGACCGATGACGAAATTGCAATGGTGCTCAATCTCTCCCGCGAAACGGTCCATGTGCATGTCAAGAATGCCATGCGCAAACTGGATGCAACACGCCGTCCACAGGCCGTCTGTGAAGCCATTCGAATGGGTGAGATCGCTATCTAACCCTGCTTTCTACCCTGTACAGGTTATACGCCACCGAACCTGATTGCGCCAAGCTTCCTCCAGAACCAAGTTGAGTGAGGAAGCGCCATGATTTACTCGTTGTCTGGGATAGAGCGCGAACAACAGCCCGAACTGTTTGAGCAACTGTTTCGCCTGCGCTACGACGTCTTTGTGAAGCAACGGCTGTGGGCATTGCCGTCCTGTGGCGGCCTCGAAATTGACAACTACGACACGCCGGAAGCGCAGTATTTCTTTGGCGTTGATGACGGCGGAAAACTCGTCAGCCACGCTCGCCTAACTCCGACCCTGACGCAATCGCTGCTTGCTGATGTTTTTCCTCATCTCGTCGAGCAGACGACCGCTGTTCGAGATCCCGCCGTCTATGAGGTGACCCGCTACATCGTGCCGCCCAAGCGTGGCCGACGCAGCCTATACACGACCGCCAAAGCTGAACTCATGTTGGCAGCCTTGGAATGGTGCAAGCAACTCCGCATCACGCATTTGCACGCAGTTGTCGATAGTGCAGCGCTACCCAGCTTCATCGAAGCGTGTTCCGAAGTGCGTCCAATGGGGCTGCCGCAGTCCTACGGCGGTGGTCAAGGCGTGCCGGGTGGTGGCGAGACAGTCGCGGTCCGATGTGCGGTCACGGATAGAGCAATTCGCGACGTCAAGTCATTCGGCGGCTTGGGAATGCGCCAACGCGACATATCAAGCGACGGCTACTTCCACTCTTCGCACCTTTAGCTCAGCCAAAATAACATGCGTATTGGAGTTATCTCATGTCCAGACTGACTCGCACTATCACACCCGATGAAGTCACCACTTATCGCATCAACGGCGTAGCTTTGCTGCGCGGGGTACTGGATCTTTCAACTATCAATGAGTTGCGCCGCTCAATTGATGAGGCGGTTGCAACACTGACTGCAAGCCAAGCCGGTTACAACGTGTCACTACTGACCCGTGCCTTCCTGGCTGATGATGCAAAGACGTTAGCGGCACATGACGGAGGCCAGCATCCGGTATCCCAGTTGGCTGCATACATCAAAGCCAGCGGCAAGCAGCCAATCTTGGACCCTGCGGCTGCCAGTGGTGAGGGCAATTTCTACCTCGACACAGGGCTTGCGGCGCGCCAGCGTTCGTTCGAGCGCTTTGTGAAGAGCGCTCCGGGTGAGATCGCCGGAGCACTATTGGGGTCTGAAACCGTTCGATTCTATGATGACCAGCTGTTCGTCAAGGAACCCCGCACCCAGGAATGCACAGCTTTTCACCAAGACGCGACCTACTTCGACATCGATGGCGATCAGTGCTGCGTACTATGGATACCAGTCGATCCAGTTACAGCCGAGAATGGGGCGATGCAGTATGTTCGTGGCTCGCACCTCGATGGACGGCTTTATCGACCCAACGTGTTCTTGAGTCAGACGGAGCTACCCGGAGCAGAGGGCGAACCTTTGCCCGACATCGAAGGCAATCGCGATCAATACGATATCGTATCCTTTGACGTCGAGCCCGGGGACATCGTCGTTCATCACTACCGAACACTTCACGGCGCAGGCGGCAACGCTTCTCGCTATCAAGTGCGCCGCGCTGTTTCGCTTCGATACTGCGGAGATGATATTCGCGTCGTTGACCGCCCCTGGATACCTTCACGGCCGCATCGCAAGCAGAAGCTCACTGAAGGCAGTCCGCTCGTCGGACCCGACTTCCCTATCGTATGGCGTCGCCCGATCTGTCCAGCGATCTCCGCCACACAGATTTCGGCCTAACAATTTGAGGTGATCATCGATTGAGTTCGACGATCATTAACGAGTACGAAGGCATTGGGGCCTGCCATCGCGACCGCTTCTGCATGCAGTTTGCGTCGTACCGCAAACCAGAACGGGGTCACGCGTGAGCCGTTACGAGGGCGTATTTGTCGTCTTGGTTCTGCCGGAAAAGCACTGGGTCTTTGTCTCAACTGACCGGGCGAAATCCTTCTCTAGATATTGCCCGGTCGCTGCTTGTTGCCTTGTTGCAAGTAAATAGTAGGGTAACGCTCTGCCGCTATGCGCAAAATAACCGCGTCGGTTCTCACCGTTTGGCAAATCACGTTTATGGTCGCAGTCGCTCGGAGCCGCGTCGTCAAGAGCCAGTGGCATGCCCAAACCCTCATTTACAGGCTGCAATCGGTCGTTGGTGATATGCCGGTTGTACTGGTTTGCCATGACGCATATGGAAGGCCCAGCCTTTGGCGAGGTGATGTTACTCTCGTGGTGGCGGCCAAAAACGTTCCGCTACATACTTATGAGTGGCAAGAACTTACGCTCGTATCTGAACGAAACCACACGCCCGATCTAGCAATTGAGGGCTAGCCCATTCCGCCGTCTCCCGATCAATCCATAATGTGAAGCGCGAGGCGCAGCGACAACACCGCCCTACCTATGCAATCCAGTGTCCGCAATGCAATCGGACGGATATTCGGCGCGGATGGATTGATGACGCTAAAATCACCCTGCACGGATCGAGCGCAAATCAAGATGTCTGCTTGCGGTTGATTTTCGCCCATGACTTCCACGTTCAACTAAGCCCGTGTCGCACCGACGTTCGACTTCCGCAAACTCTGCTGAGCGCTCTGCGTGCTGCAATTGCTCAGGTCTGCATGGGGTCAGCCTATGACGTGCGTCTCCGACAACGGCACAGAGCTGACCAGCATCGCGATCCTGCAATGAGTGAAGGAGATGCACGCCGACTGGCACTATATCGCCCCCGGCAAGCCGCAGCAGAACGCGTTTGCGGAGAGCGTCATCGGGCGGCTTCGCGACGAGTGCCTCAACGTGACGCTGTTCTCTTCGCTCAGCGAGGCTCGCGCGCTGCTGGCCGACTGGCGCGAGGATTACAACCGGGTGCGACCACATTCAGCGTTCGCCAACAGCACACCGGAGGCGTTCCGGATCGCCACGTCAGCCCTTGCCGTAACGCTCGGCAACGGCCAAAACATCACCCCAGGACTCTCCCAATGAGCGGATGAGAGTTGGGTCTCAGGTCAGTGGTCAAAGACACCCGGTATGAGGATGAAGCAGTTCGGAGGGACATGGACACCCTTTTCAGCTTGATCGGTGAGTTGGCTGACCGTGCCGAACTGGCGTTTAGTCGAGTTTCGGGAATGCCCCCAAATGACGCCGGACAATCACAGCTCTAAGTGGGGGTGACAGCAGTAAGCGTCCACTAAGCATGGGCAAGAACATGGGCAGATGCGTGGGAGGCAAGAATAAATAAATAAAAACAATTGGGTTGTGCGGACTCCGTCTCCGCCATAACTCAATCAATTGATAGTCCAGGAAAAAAATGCGCGCGCGGGCTGCGTATCGCAGCGCTGTTATCCGGGCGCTTGTCCGGCGCGCTGCAAAGGCCAACACGCCGGATTTTTCATTCTGCTTTTGATCGTTACGAGCCCTGCTGAGCGACGAGCGGACGGAACTGGAGGCCGTAGAGCATTTCCAGGTAGCGCCAAGTTTCGGTGCGATCCAGATCGGTTATATGGCGCCAGAAGCCATATATGCGCGACAGGGTCATCAACCGCTCGGCATAGCGGTTCCATGTGTAGCGTGCTTCCACGCGATCCAGGGCGCCGCGGGATATGCGCTGCCACTCGGCGGGGTCGGCTTCGCACGCTGCCATGAACTGGTTGATGCGGCGGGCTGCTGCGTCGCCATGATTGGGGTCGATGTGAAAGCCCGACCGGCCGTCCTCGATTATTTCCAATGGTCCGCCAAAGCAGGTGGCGAAGACTGGCAGGCCCGTCGCCATCGCCTCTATGACCGTCAGTCCGAAGGCCTCGAACAAGGCGGGCTGGACGAAGGCGCCGCGGCGGTCCGCGACGAAGCGGTAGAGCTCGCCTGAGAGCGCCTTTTCCAGATGCATGCCAAGCCAGCGAACTTCGCCGTCGAGCTGCAGATCGTTCATCAGCTGATGCATCGCGCCGATCTGCTCGCGTTCCTCGTTGTCGCTGGAGCGTCCAGGATCGACATGGCCCGATACGATCAGCAAATTGCAGCGCTGCCGCAGATCCAGGTTCTCGCCGAACCATCGTGCAAGGCCGGTAACGTTCTTGATGCGGTCCATGCGGGCCATCGTCAGCAACAGCGGCTTTCCAGGGTTGGAGAGGCGGCCGCGGAACATGCCTTCGGGTGCTTCGCCGAACACCAGCCGATCAAGTTCTTCGACAAGATGGGGAAGCCGCCGGTCTGTCTCGCTTGTCGGGAAGAAGATGTCGGCGTCGGCTCCGGGTGAGACGATGTTGAACTTGGGGTCAAACACATCGACGCCGGAGACAACGCGATAGAGCCCGGGAAGCGTGTAGGCGATGTGGCTTTCGTATTGGCCGACGGTTTCGGAGGTGCCGGCGATTTCCTGATAGGTCGACGCGATGATGAAATCAGCCGCGTTCATGGCGATCAGATCAGCGGTGAACTGGCTGCTGAAATGATAGTGGGCGTCGTTGTCCTTCCAGTAGAGGTCGGAATAGAGATACTTGGTCTTCTCCAGCGCGTGCGCGACATTGCATTGGGTGACGCGCAGCCGGTGCGACAGTAGCGCTGCGACGAGATTGCCATCCGAATAGTTTCCGACGATGAGATCCGGCCGCCCGGATAATTCGGCCAGAACTTCGCGTTCAACGTCGAATGAGAAGCGTTCCAGATATGGCCAGATTTCGAACCTCGAAAGCCAGTGCGGATGTATGGCTCCGTCTGCATGACGGAACGGAACACGCAGGATGAATGCGTTCCGCGTGCCAGAGATCATCTCCTTGCGTTCGTTGGCGGTCGTACCCTCGGCCTCAGGTATCTGTCTGGTGACGACGATGATCTGCGGTTCGATCTCCAGCCCCTGGCGGGCAAGGCGCTCGCGCATCTCGCGTTCCAGTGCGCGGACCTGATCGAGAATGTAGACGACCTGGCCTCCGGTATCCGGGCGTCCCAGCACATTGGCCTGCCCGAACCAGCCATGCGGAGAGAGAATCACGACGGAGAAGATCATCGGCACGCGCTTGAGGAAATTCTCGATCGCGGCAGGTGAGGGCGCCTCCAGGATGTCCTGGAGATATTGCATCATGTCAGCAACCTCGGTGGCGTTACGTCCCCAGCCAACTTCGAAGCCGAGTTGATGCATCATGGAAACGAAGGTTGCCCACTGGGCATCACCGGGCAGAGCGGCGAGGTGGTCCTGGGCCTTGCGCAAGGCCTCGCGCAGGTCGGGTACGTTTTCGATCAGGCCGTTGAGCATGAGCTGCTGGCCGTGCCACTTGTGGAGACGCAGGAACTCAAGCAGCTTTTCCTCGCCCGGCGAGCCCTTTCCGGCGTTGGAGACATCGAAAAGTTTGTTCGACAACCGGCGGTTCAGAAATTCGACTCCGCTGCCGATCGAACGCGCCTCCCGCATCTTGAGGACATCGCGCTGGAACGGCTCGAAGTCGATTTCCAGGGTCCAATCATCGCTGCTCTGGGCGCCGCCCTTGACGAGGTGTTCCTTGAAGGCAAGGAACTCGTGGACCGGAACCTGCTGAACATCCATTGCATCAAGAAGTATCCGCAGATAGCTCCAGCGCCCTATGCGTGCCCGCAACGCAAGAAACATCACTGCACCATCATGCGCGGCCTCCTGAACCTTGCGCAGCGTCAGCATCAAGGGGCTCAAGAACTCGGCAGGGTCGATACCTCCGTCCGGCCGGCTCAGCTCATCGAGTGCGTCGAGTATCTGGCTGCGCAGCAGAAATGGCCGGCCGCGGGTGGAGATGTGATGCAAGATGCGATGTGCGACGGCGCGCTGGTCGGTCATGTAGTTTCGCAGTGCGCCGATTTCGACGGGTAACTGGCTCATGTCATGTTCCATGCTTTGCGGATGGGATCGTAGAAAGCGGGGTCGGTTGGAGTGGCACCACGTTGCTCGACGATGCGGCTTGCGAGGTCCTGAGCGTTGCTGAGGGTCCGAGACAGCGTCCAGCCTTCCAACAGGCCAAGCACGACGACAGATGCAAAGGCGTCTCCGGCCCCAACTGTATCGATCACGCGGGTTTTCTTGGCTGGTGCAACCTCGACCATTTCGCCGTCTTTGGAAACTGCCAGGGCGCCGTTGGCACCTCGAGTCAGCAAAACCAGATCGAGCTCGTGTTGCTGCATCAGTTGTTCGGCGCGTGCGGCCTGCGTCTCAGTCCCTGGTGCCAGTATGTCGAGTTCCACGTCATTGAGTTTCAACCATCTGGCGTCATCCAGAATCTGAGTCACTTCGGTGCCCTGCCACCAAGGCGCACGCAGGTTGACGTCCAGGAAAAGTGGCGCTCCGGTTTTCTTGTGCATGTGGGCGAAGGTTGCGCGCGAGACTTCCGAACGCAATGCGAGCGTGCCGTGATAGATCAAAGCGAGATTTTCGGACGACGGGAGATGATCGCCGGAGATGAAGTCGTATGCGGCATCGGCGACGATTTCGAAGTGTGGCTCTCCGTCATTGAGACGGACATCGACACTGCCGGTCGGATGAGTTGGATCGATCTCGACGACACTCGTGTTCATGCCCCAGTCCTGCATGCTGGCGAGAACCTGGTGGCCCTCCGGATCATCGCCAATTCGTGAGATGAACAGCGGCGTTTTGCCGAATGCCTGCAGATGCCAGGCGACGTTGAAGGGCGCACCGCCCAGCACTGTGGTGCCATCGGGGAATCTGTCGAAGAGCACTTCTCCAAAAAACGCCGGGCGCCCCTGCAGTCCGCTCATGTTGTGTGCTCCTCAAGGCGCTGGCGTGATGTGATACCCATTGCGCATTTCAGCGCCATGCGGGAAAGGGGGCCGCCTCGCTCAATTTCAGTCTTTGAAGAGGCCATAATGATAGGCTCCTTCAATGACGCCGCTGGTATAATAGCCGCTCAGCCCCTTGCTGCCGCCCGTTGCGAAATAGATCTGTAGCTGCGGATTTTTCTGCTGCGCTGATTTGACGTTCTCGACGAGCTGTTCGTCAGCATTGCGGACCAGCACACCAGCAAAGCCCGCGGTCAACGGGAAGATGTCGTTGCCACTGTCACCGCAAAAGACAACGTCGCAGCGCTTCTGACCGTATTCGTCGGCCACATATTCGAGCGCGGTCTGTTTGGTGGCGCTGTTGGGAAGGAAATCGAGCAGCCCTTTGCCGTCTTGGGAATCGTAGCTGTAGACGGCAACCTCATCGTATTTTCCTTTAACGGCCGAATCAACGGCGGCCATGATGCCGTCGCGTTGAGCGTGATCGACATAGTAGCTTTGTTTGAATGGGTTCAGGTGTTGCTTTTCCTGTTCGCGCATGCCGGGGATCTGCGCTACCGCTTCGCGGATCGTGCTAGCGTCCCAGCGTGGGCTTGCTTGCATTACGTGTTCACTCCAGCCCTCGTCGCATGACCAGTTGCCATCGTTGAATTTGCGAATTGTCGTGCCGACGTCGCCGCACAGGACATCGGGATGGCGAACGCCGTATTGGGCAATTGCTTTCTCGGTGAGATCGAGATTGCGCCCCGTCACATAAACTACCAGGACGTCGTTTCTGCGTGTCAGCTCGTTGAATAGCCCGATCGCTTCGGGGTCCGCCGGCCAGTGACCGTTGGGTAGCAGTGTGCGATCGAGATCGGTGGCGAGGATCCTCATCATTGCCTCTCAATTCGCTCCATATTCGAGTCTGAGTTCCGTTTCGTTGCCTTCAGTGACGGTGAGGCTGAATTCGAAGGTGCCGAGGTCAGCCTCCAGGAATGCGGATGAATTATCGTCACGCCAGAGCAGACGCAGGACATGATCTTCGCTGTCCATGATCGTCAGCGTTCCGTTGAATGCCGGCAGACGATTGCGTAGCCGCATGATGTCTAGCTGGTCGAGTACTATGGTGCGTTTCAAGCCCTGCTCGATGTGGTCATGGCTTAATGCGGTCCGGTTTATTTCCTTGTGGCCTCCGGTGCCGCCGCGGTCGGCGGCTTCGTAGTCGTTCACTCCGGCAAACAGATCAAGATACCAGACCTGGGGGATTCCTGGCGCGAACATCTGGATGGCGCGCGCCAAGCGCAGCTTTGCTTCGTTCTCACCGAGCGCACTGAAGAAGGTGGCGTTGACCTGGTAGTAGGCGATCTTCTTGCCGTCGGGGCCGAAAAGGTTTTTCACGCGGCCGCCACGTTCCATGATGCGATCAACGATGGCGTCGATTTCACCATCGCTCATGAGATTGCGCTGGCGGGCCTTATCGCCTTTGAGGTCGAGCACTGGAATTCCATCATGGCACCCGAGCATGTTGATCGTCTCTATGCCATTCGCGAGAATTTCACGGAACCAGCGCAGCAAATGCTTTGTCGTGCCGCGATCAAGGGCGTCGATAACTAATCCGGGAAAGAAGAAGTCGTAGACCGGATAGCCCGCGCCTGAAACCTCGGCGTGCAGGGCCTTCCCATATTCGGCATGAATCTCGGGTAGCAGGGCGAGACCGTATTTTTCGGCGATCTTACGGATACGGTCGAGATAATCCCAGGTGCCAGGGACATTGAAAAAGTTGCTCTCGCATGGCTCCTTGTGCAGGTAGGCAAAGGCATCAAGACGGATCAGCTTTGCACCATATCTGGCGAGCTTTCCCAGCGTTTCGTCGTAGAAGTCCCATACTTTTTCACTTCGTGCGTTGAGATCCATTTGTCCGAGATATGTGCGGTGCTGTTCGAGCAGCGCGACAACGTGGTCCTTGAAGCCATTGTGATTGTCCAGATCGATTTCAGCCGGCTTTTTGCCTTCGCGGATTGCAGTGTTGACCAGCGTCGCTATTTCGTGGGCGTTGCCATTCGTGCTCGGGACCAGGCCGGAAAGATCGTTGGCTGTAAGCTCCGGATAGCGGATCTCCTGGTAGAACGTATTCCAATACGGCCGCTCGCTGTCGTCGGGGAAACGGACCATCAAGATCGGCAGCCCCGGCTTGCGCATGAATAGCTTACTGAGGTGCTCTTCGTCCGGGACGATGTAACCGGTTTCGGACATCTCGCCACGTTCATGCCAGAACTCGTTCCAGTCGATGAAGAAGTCCTTGAAGGGTGAGCTATCGCCGTCTTCAAGTAGGTTTTGGAACTGCGGTGAGCCGACCGAGAGATGGTTGAGCACCAGATCGAATTTCAATCCGATGCCGAGCTTGTCCAGCCGGTCGAGATCGTCCTGTGAGACCAGCTCGGTATTTAGTTCATAATCGATGATCGAGAAGCCGCGATCGAGATCGCTGTTAAAGAAGGTTGGCAGGATGTAGAAGAGCGAGAAGACATTCTCAAGCTCTGGCCGTTGCAGCAGCGTTACTATGCTCGACAGGTTCTGACCGAGACTGTCGGGATAAGCGTTGAACATGACGCCGCGGGGCAGATTGATCGTGCTGTTCACTCTCCCTCCCATCTCCCCCTTCCTCGTCCACTGCGAAACGCAAGTGCATTTCTGCGTGGAGCCATGCCTGGTTTGACCGGTTCCGGTGCAGGCATCGGATCGGTTCGGGGGCGTGCCGGTTGATTACGCGGCTGCGCCTCGCGGCGGTTCTCCCTTGTCTTCGGTGGGAACGCGGCAAGTGCCAAAGAAATCGAAATGGTGGATCGCTTCGATGATGCCGCGAGCGTGCGGTTCAGTGGCGAAGTAGATGCTGTCCAGGTCCGTCAATCGCGACAGTTCCTCATGATGGCGGTTTGCGACGACGACCGCGAGCGTGTTGCCACGCATCATGTCCTCATCCGAACCGGAGCCACCGGCGACGAGTGTCTGTTCGAGAGGAACGCCCCAGCCTGCCATCACATAGCGAAGTGCCAGACCTTTGGACGCGCGGACCGGCATAATGTCGATATACTGGCCGAACGAGTGGGTAACATTGACCGACAGTTCTTCCTTGTGGAGGAGACTGATGATCTCGTCGATCGGCGGCGCGGTCGTAGCATCGTAGTAATAACTGACCTTGAAATGGCTCTGCTGTTCGGGCGGCTGGAGCTTCAAACCGGGAAGGCCAGCGAGTATCTGGCGAATCTTGGGTGGTGGCGTCCAGTGATGGTCGATGTGACGGACCCAAGCGACGTCGCTGGTCAATTCAGGTGCGTAGTGGATCTGTGTGCCTGCGCTGGTGATGAGTACGTCAGGCTCGGGAATGTTGTGCCGGCGCAGCACGCGCAAGGCGCTGTCGAGCCGCCGGCCGGTGGCAATTCCGAAGTGGGCGCAGGTCCTGTGATTGCGCATCAGCTCGATGAATGCCGGGATCGAATCGGGATCGCCGAGGAGGTTCTGGTCGAGGTCGGTGAACAGCGCGCGGTCGTGATAAAGCTTGCCGCGTTGCCGGTGTGCTGGACGGAACAGGCGGCCTGACTTGTCGATGACTGGCATAACATCGGCGAGATAGGTTCTGGCATGTGCATCCCACGAATAGTGGGTTGCGACGCCCGTCAAGCCGTTTGCTGCGCATTGCTGCCAGAATGGGCGATCCTTTAGCAACCTGAGCAGGGCGGCAGTGATGTCGTCGCCATCGAGTGGATCGATCAAGATCCCGTTGGAGCAGTTGCCGATGATTTCGGTTGGACCACCGTCGCGCGTGGCGGCGATGGGCAGGCCGCTGGCAGCAGCCTCGATCAGGGTGAGTCCAAACGGCTCGGTAAGCGCAGGATTGACGAACACTCCGGGAAGCTTTGCTACATGCCTGTAGATCGCTGGGATGTCCGAGCTTGCATGGTGTTTTGGATAGGCGATGCTGCCATAAAGGTCGTAGCGGTCGACCAGCATCAGCATGTCGGTGAGCACTTCCTGGGCGCCTTCATCCATGCTGGCGATTTCATCGCGATTGCCGGCAATCACGATCAGGTTTGCACGTTCCCTCAGTTCATCGGAGCGACCGTAGGCATCGACGAGAGCGCCGATATTCTTGCGGGCATCGGGTCGCGAGAGTGCCAGGATCGCAGGCTTTTGAGGATTGCGCAGGAAGCGGTTTATCTCGGTGATGATGGCTGGCTGATCGCCGCGATCGGGCGCCTGCCGGGGCGGGTGGAAGAGTTCCAGGTCGATGCCTGGCGGAATGACCCGCATCTGGTCGGGCTGATAGTGATCGTAGAGTTCGTATTGCTCGTCGATCTCCTGGTGGGTGCTTGTGACAACCCGCTCGGCATTGGCGAGCGTCATTTCCTCGGCTTCAACCCGCCGCCGCATATTGTAGCGGTATTCGACTGCGTCGCTGCTGAGACCGGTGGCCATCAGCCGTCGGCGCTTGACGCGGCCGAGCGAATGGCCGGTGAAGATGAGCGGCACGCCGAGCAATTGCGACAGGCGAGTGCCGACGTAACCGGCATCGGCATAGTGTGCGTGGAGGAGATCGGGCAGACGGGCTTCGGAGCGCAGATGCATCAGTGCGCTATCGATGAAGCTGTCGAGATGGTCCCAGAGCTGCTCTTTCGGCAGGTAGGTTTCGCTTGGCCCAGCTTCGATGCGGACGATGCGGAATTTGTCCGTTACGGCTTCAAGGTGCTTGGCATAATCGGTATGAACCTTCGGGTCTGCGATCAAGCGTGTCAGCAGATCGACGCGGGCAACTTCCGCGCGCTGCGCGAGTGCTGCAGCAAGCTCTACCACATACTTGATCTGACCACCTGTGTCGGCATCGCGGCCCAGCTCCAGATCGTGGCCGCGAATGAGCCCATGCATGCTCAGATGGACAATATATAAGCCTTGAGCGGCCTTTGCGCTCACTCCATGATCCTTTCGCTTGATGCCGATGCGCTTCTCAAGGTCCGAATTGGCCTGAATTGAAGAAGCTACATGTTGGCTGGAGCTGACAGCTTCGCAAGATTGGGCGATGGAAGCAACCCCTTGCGCAAACTTCGATTGTGCTTTTGGGACGGTGGCACGTTTCAAATTCTGACTGAAGTCTGCGCGTAGTGTCGCGCTCTATCGCGCAAGTGATTCAATTTTCCAAAAGCTGCTTGGATGTGGTCAAGCGCAGCCAGCGATAGGCTGGTTCGCTCGAACCGAGATGGCAGTGTCCGTGTCTTCAGGAAAATTATTCGGAGTGAGGCCGCCAAAGCGGCGATGGCGGCGCTTGAATGCGGCGACTGCCATGGCGAGATCCTCGCTGGAGAAGTCCGGCCATAAGCGCTCGGTGAAACAGAATTCCGCGTAGGCGGACTCCCACAGCAGGAAATCAGACAAGCGCTGTTCGCCGCTGGTGCGGATCAGCAAATCGACATCGGGAATATCGCAGCACAGTTTTTGCATCATTGCTTCCCTGGTCGGATGGGCACCGCATTCAACCGCCGCGGCGAGGATGGCATCGCGGCTGGAGTAGTCGAGTGCGATGCGCAATGTGAGGGCGTCACCGCTGCTGGTTGCGCATTCAGCGCGCTCAATCAATTGTGGAATGCCGGTAGGCAGGCGGTCGCGCCGTCCAATCACCTGGAGCCTGATGCGATTTTCAGCGAGACGTGTGACTTCATCCTTCAGGTAGCCGCGCAGCAACGACATGAGGGCTGAGACTTCATGTAGCGGACGGCGCCAGTTGTCGGCGGAAAAGGCGTAGACAGTCAGCGCTGAAATTCCCAAGCTCGGTGCCACCTCCACGATGCGTTTCAAAGCCTCGACACCGGCGCGGTGGCCTTCGCTACGCGGCAATCGGCGGGCGGCGGCCCAACGGCCGTTGCCGTCCATGATGACGGCAACGTGGAACGGTGGGATGGCGGTGGCAGCGATATTACTTGGCATCGCAAAGTCTCCTGGAGTGTTTCGGCGCTAGCTGGGCGTGGCAGCGCCATCGTCCAGATTGGAATCACTACGTTGTTTGAGAGCGGCTATGCCGGCCTTGGTTTCAGCTTGGTGCGGCCGCCTGCCGTTTGCGGCCCAGCGGCGGTGGCGGCGTCGCGCACGACCTGTTCGAGGACCTCGATGTATTCGAGAAAGCGTTTGCGGCCGGAGGCCGTGAGCTTACAGGTGGTGAGCGGGCGCTTTTTCTCGAAGGTCTTGGAAATCTCAACGACTCCAGATTCCTCCAGCACCTGCAGATGTCGGGAGAGGTTGCCGTCTGTTAGCCCGCACAACTGCTTGAGATCGCCGAACGCCAGACCCTTGGGGTGCGACATCAGCGAGGTCATTATGCCCAGGCGTGCCTTCTCGTGGAGAACGCGATCCAATCCATCATAGGCGAATGGCGGCTCATCCGGCGTCATCGGTGGCGTCCTCTTTTTCGGCAATGTGCAAGATCACTCCAAGTGCGAGCTGGCCCAATCCAAAGGGCAACCCCATGTCCCAGGGCGATATGGTCCGCGCCGTGCTCGCGAGTGCCAGAGTGATGGCGCCGGCACACAGATAGAAGGCAGCGGCAAGTAATACAGTGCGGGGCAGAAAGCGAACGGCAGCGAACAGGCCGAGGCCGACCAGCATTTGCCACAGGCCCGGCATCAGCCAAGCGAATTCCGGCGCGTTGGTCATGATGATCGCGGCGATGACAGCGCCCGTCGCTCCGAACGGCAGAAAGTGTTCGACTGCGTTCAAAAGCATTACGTCGGCGAGGCCACCGTGCTTGCGGCGGGTGCGCGCCCGCATCTCGATGCCAATGAGGAGACACGCGATGATGGCTAGTGTGATCCAGACGAGCAGGGTTTCGCGCGGTTCCGACGAAGGCAGGATGGCGGCCGACTGCAGTGTCGCGGTGGCAAGCGCCATGAAACCTGTCAACGCAATAACAGCTGGGCCAAAGCCGCGAAACATCGTGCCTGCGGCGAGCTGCACCCGGATGCGGCTGATATCGGCCAAAGCTTTGTGAAGGTCACTCATCTCTTGCTCAGAACAGTTTGTATTGCAAAGTACTGGGTGTGGCTTGCGTTTGCAAGAGGCGATTGCAGCGGTATTTTCGCAGGCTGGGGCGGCAATTGATGGACCGAGCGGGAGGCTCTGATCGAGGGCGTCGCGTGGCAACCGGCGCGGGAAGCAATCGAATTTCCCATCAGCTAGCTTTGCTAGGGTCCTTACGCCACGGGGCGCATCGGTGGTGTTGTCGCTGGGCCAATCGTGCGACGCCGAGCCAGAATGCGCGGCATGCGGCGCAGCGTCTTGAAGCTGCGCGTCATGTCATGGTGAATGCCCATCATTGCAGGCGTGAGCAGCAGCACCAGGACGACGCCGAAGCCCAGTCCGTATGAGAGCGTTATCACGGTCGGCTTCAGAAACTGCGCTTGGCGGCTCGATTCCATCAGCAGAGGGGCGAGGCCGCCGACAGTGGTAAGTGTGGTCAGCAGCACGGCGCGGAGGCGATCGGCCGTGCCGTCGACGATGGCACTCAGCATATCGGATTTTTCGGCCCGCTCATCGATGGTGGTCACGAGCACGATCGAGTCGTTGATGATGATGCCGGCCATGCCGATGAGGCCGACTACGGAAAACATCGACAGCGGTGTGGCGTGCAGCCAGTGGCCCCAGATGGCGCCGATGAAACCGAATGGGATGATGAGCATGACGATTGCCGGTCGCGACCAGGAGGCGAAGATCCATGCGAGCACCAGATAGATGCCGATCAACGCGAGTCCCAGGCCGAGTTCCGCTTCACCCAGGAAGTCGCCTTCCTGCTCGGCAAGCCCGCCCATCGACCAGTTAACGCCAAAGCGCTGAGCGACGTCGGGGAGAATTTCACGGCGTAGCGCGGAGATGACTTCGGCGCTGGCTGCCGCGTCGTCGGATAGGTCTCCGGTCACGGCGACGCGGCGGTTGCCATTCTCGCGTCGAATCGATGAGAAGCCCTGTTCCTCGCCAACCGATGCAATCTCGCTCAGTGCAATAAAGCCATTGCCGCTGGGCATGGGTATGCGCGCCTGATGCAGATAGGCGGGGCCAACGTCGGCTTCGGGCAGGCGAACGCGGGCAATTACTTCCTGGCTTTCGCGTGCAAGCTTGATTGCTTCGATGCCATCGAGGCGTTGGCGAAGTGCGGCCGCGATCGCTTGCGTGGTAAAGCCCAGGGCTTCACCCTTCGGTTTCAGCTTGATGAGCAGTTCCGGGCGATCGTAGGCGAGATCGTCCTCGACACCAGTGGCGGCGGGATAGCGCGCCAGGGCTGCCTTGACGGCTTCGGCCGCGGCCTTGAGTGTTGCCTCGTCGCGGCCAGCAAGACGGATATCTATCGCATCGCCGCCGGGGCCTGACCGATCGCCACGCAACGCCAGCGTTTCCAAAAGCGGGTGGCGTTTGATCTCGTCCTGCCAGTCCTGGATGAACTGGTAGGCGGTATATGGCCGGCGGTCGGGATCGATCAGCTCGATGTCGTAGCCTGCCAGCTGATCGGCATCCTTGGTGTCGGCACCCTTGAGACCTCGTCCTGTGGAGCCGCCGAGTTTGGCTATGGCGACCTGAACGGGGGCGACGCCATATTTTTCGGCATAGCGTTTGTCGACAGCGGACAGTGCGCGATCGAGCTCTGACAGCATGGACTTCGTGTCGGCGCGCGAGGCGTTGTCGAGCATTGCCAGATTGGCGCGAATGGTCGCTCGCTCCGGCGAAGAGAAGAACTGCCAGCGCACCGTCTTGTCGAGGAAGGCGGCTATGGATACGGCCAGGAGTGCCAGGCCGCCAGCGAGCACGGGGTAGCGGAAGCGCACTGCTATCCGCATGAATGGCTTGAAGATGCTTTCCTTGAAACGGTCAAAGCCGTGATTGACCCAGTTGCTCGGCATATCGAGCAGGCTCGCCTTGCCAGCGTGCGCGAGCGCATGGCGCATATGGGCCGGGAGAATGAAGAAGCTTTCGACGAGGCTGGCGAGAATGACAATGGACACCGTGAATGGGATATCGGACACCATGCGGCCCATGCGGCCGGTTATGAGGGATAGAACCGCAAAGGCGATGACGGTTGTGATCGAGGCGGAAAAGACTGGCGCTGCCATGTGCTGTGCGGCTTTGGCGGAAGCTTCAGCGGGAGGAAGTCCCTGGCGTGCAAGATGATCGGCGTGCTCACCCACCACGATGGCATCATCGACGACGATGCCCAGGCAGATGATGAGCGCGAACAGCGAGATCATGTTGAAGGTGAAGCCGAACGCATACATCATCGCGAGAGTGGCTGCCATGGCAACGGGGATGCCAGCTGTGACCCAAAACGCAGTGCGCGCGGAGAGAAACAGGAAGAGCAGCACGACAACGACGAGAAGACCGCTGATGCCGTTGCGGACGAGGATGTCGAGGCGATCAGAAATCTCGCTAGCGCGTGGATGCACGAGCTTCATCGCGACACCTTGCGGCAGACGCGGTGTCATTTGGGCGACAACGCTTTCAACGGTTGCCTGGAGTTTGATGGAGTCGCCTTGGGCGTCGCGGTTGACCTGGACGATGATTGCCGGTTTGCCGTCGTGATACAGGGCAATTTTGCGATCGTGGCCTTCCTCGGCGACATTAGCGACGTCGCTCAGGAGTATCTTGCTGCCGTCGGGCAATGACCGTAGCGGGATTGCCGCCAGCGCTTCGGGCGTAAGCTCACGCGTTGCGGCACGGACGCGGGCGCCGGTGCTTTCGATGCGGCCGATCGGCTGCGTTCCGGTCTCCGCCTTGATGGCGGCGGATATGTCGGACAAGGCGATCTTGAAGCGTTCCAAGTCGCGGGGGCGGACGTCGATGCGGATCTCTGGGTCGGAAATTCCATCAATTGCGGTGAGCGTCACGCCCTTCGCAAACAGTTCGTTCTTCAATTCATCGGAAATGCGGTAGAGCTGGCTGACGTCCATGTCGCCGCTGATGAGGACATCGGTGACGCGGTCGCGCCAGCGTCCGGGCCTCAGCACTGGTTTCTCGATGTCGGCGGGTAGATCGCGGATTTCGTCGATGGCCATCTTGGCATCATCCATCGCGGCGGCGATGTCGGTGCCGGGCTGGAACTCAAGCGTGACAGTGGCTGTTCCCTGGCGCGCGACAGCGGTGGCTGTCTTGACGCCGTCGAGCACCCGCAAGCGCGGCTCGATGCGCGAGATGATCGCTTCGTCCATCTCCTTGGGGCCGGCTCCCGACCAGGCGATTGTCACCGTGAGGGTGTCGACGGGCACGTCGGGGAAGAACTGCGCGCGCAGGCGCGTGGCGGCTGCAATTCCAGCAACCATCATGACCATGAGCAGCAAGTTGGCCGCTGTGCGATGCGACACAAAGTATGCGAGCACGCCGCGACCGGTGGTGCCTGATCCTGACTGGTGGCTTGTCATGACCGTCCCTCCGCGCGGGCGATGCGCCTCTCCAATCGCTCGATCAGGCGGCGGGAAGGCGTGGATTTCATAAGTTCGCCGAGGATCTTCTGGCGGCGTTCGTCAGACAGGGAGGTGTCGGCGGCAACGTAAGACCGCAGGGCGGAGCGGCGGCTGTCGTCAAGCGTGATGCCGTCTGCTTCGGCTGTTTCGGACGCATTGGCCTGTGCAGGTGTCGTGGCAACCGGCCGAGTTGCTTCAGGAGCAGCACTGCCGCGCGGCGTCACCTTGATGCCGCCTGCAAGGTAGGGCAAGCGGCGGCGCACGTAGCGGGTGCCGAAGGGAACATCGGCGACAACCAGCGTATCGGCCTCGCGACGCAGGATGCGCGCGGCGTGGTCGACGAGACGACTGTCGGCGCCGATCAGAAGTATGCGCCCATCAACTGTTGCTGCGTCAGCGGGGATGACTGCGACGTCGGCCAGCTGAGGTTCTGAAATGGTGACGGTGACGAAATCGCCGGGACGCAGTGCGCCGGTGCCTTCGCCGGTCAACCGGGCATAGACCGTGCGACCCGCCTGCACGGAGGCAATTGCCGAGGGACGATCCAGCACACCATCGACGACAACGTCTCGACCCGCAAGATCGAGACGTGCCTTGATGGCGAGCGGCTGTAGTTTCTCAACTTTGTCAGGATCGACGAGGTTGCCGAAGTCGCTGTTGCGAATAGGGAAGGAAACCTCCAGAGCCGCAGGATCGATGAGCATTGCTAGCTTCTCGTTTTGTGAGACACGGCGGCCTAGTGTCAGCGTCACATCGGCGAGACGGCCGGTGAACGGCGCGCGATAGGTCGTGTCGGCAAGCCCGCGTTCGGCATCGGACAGCGAGATGCGAGCACGATTGACGCCGGCCTCGGCCTTTTCGATGCGGCCCGCCAATGCGAGTTGCGCCTGCTCGCGCGCGACGATCGCCTGATCGGCGGCTGATACGGAAAGGCGGGCCTCATCAAGAGCGCTCGAGGTGATGAGCTTCTTGCCGTGCAGCGTCTGCTTCCGCGCAAGATCCGCGCGGTGGACCTCAGCCTGCGCCTTTGCTGCTTCGAGTTCCGCCTCGGAATGCTTGCGGCTCTGGCGTGCTTCCGCCAACTCGGCTTCGGCTTGCACGAGGGCCGCTTTGGCGTCGGTCACGCGGCGGCCAGCAATTTCGGGATCGATGCGAAACAGCAGTTCGCCTTCCTGCACGGAGCGGCCGTCGCGCACGTTGGACGAGATCTCGGTGACCGGTCCGGTTGCCGGAGCGCGGATCTCCAGGCTGGTCCAGGCCTGCACTTGGCCGTATGCGGTGATGACAGGGGCGTGGAACTGCCGTTCCAGAACGCCGGCGTCGACGACGTAGCTGCGCTCGCGCTGGCCGCCACGAGAGGGCCCGTCTGGTGATGTGGCTGCAACGTAAAGGCGCCAGCCGCCAGCGCCGAGGAGGGCCAGGGTGATCCCGGTCACGAGGGCGCCTGTCAGGGCACGTTTCAGCACTTGCATCTCGTCACTCCTGTCGCGGCTTTCGCCTGGAAGTCAAAGTGGTGTCGCCGGGCAGCCACCAGATTGGACGATGTGATATGAACTGCATCCCAAGCGCCCATGCAGCTGTTGTTCATTTGCGGCCCGTTTTTCGTGTCCTGGTGCGGTCGAGCGTCCAAGCGCCCTGAGTAGTGGCGGCGATATGCTGAAGGGAACGACGGCTCGGATGCCATTCCGTCGCAGGCAGTCCAGCGAAAGGTTGTCTGATGGGCCGCGGCTCTCCATTTTGTTAGGGTGCGGCGGCAAGATCTGAGCTGTGGCAACAACTTTTGCTTCGCTGAACGGGGTCTGGATACGGGTGATGGCATCCGATTCGGTTAGGGCTTCAACAGGACGACGTGACTGGATATGGGTGGCAATTCCGCGAATTTCAGGGCTGGCGCCGTGATCGTGGCGCATGGTGAACGTGGCGGCGCCTTCTCCAATGCAATCCTGCTAGGACATGCAGGATTGGTCGCGAATATTGTTTCCGGTGTTGCCGTGCGCGCGGGCGTTTTGAGCGGAGAGCCGACACTTGAGGAAGCACTGGCCGCAGTCGCGGAACAGACGGATGGGCCGATCCTGATCTATCCGTTCTTCATGGCGGCTGGTTATTTCGTGAACGTGAAAATCCCCAAGCGCCTGGCGGATGCCGGGGTTGGCGAACGGTGCCGGGTGCTGGCGCCGCTCGGGACATCAGAAGCATTGCCAGCTTTGATCCATGCAAAAGCTCTGGATACTGCGGCCGGTGCGGGCATCGAGGCGTCGAGTGCGCGGCTACTCGTGGTCGGTCACGGTTCAAAGGTAGCGCGCGCTTCAGCAGAGGCAACCGCGGCGGTGGCGCTGCGCCTCAGGGAACTCGGCGGCTTTGCGGAGGTGGTGACGGCATTCCTGGAGGAGGCGCCGTTTCTGGACGACGTGGTGATGGCCAGTGACCGAGCAACGGTCGTGGTCGGATTTTTCAATGGCGATGGTTTGCACGCCGCCGAAGACGTCCCGCAGGCTCTCGCGGCGTTCACCGGGCCGATTGCGTATACGGGGCCTGTGGGAGCGTTCGCCGAAATTTCGGCCCTGATCGAGAAGACGATTGCGGCGTCGGTCAGCGAGACTACAGGCGAGAGCGCCGAATTTTAGGCTTGGGTTCAGCCAGCATCCTTCATGCGCGCGAAACCCTTTTCCAGATCCAGCTTCAAATCCTCGACATCTTCAAGACCGATGTGCATGCGCAGCGCCGTTCCTTTTTCCGTCCATGGCGTGGCGGTGCGATACGAGCGCGGATCGAATGGGAGGATCAGGCTTTCATAGCCGCCCCACGAATAGCCCATGCCGAACAGTTCCAGGTTATCGACGAAGGCGGCGAGCGCCTTCTCGGAGACAGGATTGAGGACGAAGCCAAACAGACCGGATGCGCCGAGGTAGTCACGGGTCCAGATTTCGTGGCCGGGGTCTGAGGGAAGTGCTGGGTGCATGACACGGTGGACTTCGGGGCGGTCGGCAAGCCACTCGGCCATGAGTACGCCCGATTGGTGATGCCGCGCGAGCCTGACGTCGAGCGTTCTCAGACCGCGAAGGGCCAAATAGGTTTCTTCAGATCCAGGCGAGGTTCCAAGCGCTTCCTTGGCGCGATCGAGATGCGGTGCGGCGCGTGGGTTACCGGTTACGACACCGAGCATCGCGTCGGCGTGGCCGACGATGTACTTGGTTGCCGCATGGATAGAGACATCGACACCATGGGCGAAGGGTTTGAAGTAGAGCGGGCTTGCCCATGTGTTGTCCATGAGTAGCCAGATGCCCTTTTCATGCGTCACCTTGGCTATGGCGGGGATGTCCTGCATCTCGAACGTCTGTGAGCCCGGGCTTTCAGTGAAGACCAGTCGGGTGTTGGGTTCGATGAGATCGGCAATGCCAGCACCGATCCTTGGATCGTAGTAGCGCGTGGTGACGCCGAGGTGCTTCAGCATAGTATCGCAGAACTTCCGCGTCGGCTGGTAGACCGTATCGACCATCAAGATGCTGTCACCTGCTTCGACGAAGGCGAGGAGAGCCGTTGTCACCGCCTGGAGGCCCGAGCCCGTCAGTATGGTCATGAACCCGCCCTCCAGTTCGGCGAGTGCGTCGGTGAGCGCTGTGGTCGTCGGGGTCGCGCGACGGCCATAGGTGTAGGGCTGGCTTCGGGTTTTGAGGGCTTCCAGGGTTGGAAACAGCACTGTTGAGCCGCGATAGACGGGTGGATTGACGAAACCGCTGTTGGCGAAGGGTGTGCGTCCGAGGTGGATGGCCTGGGTGGCGTCACGGCGCGGCTTGGCAGAATCGGAGGGGTCTGTGCACATGCTGGCTGGGGCTCCCGGTGCATGACGCGAACGGAGCATCGACTCCGAATGCGTGGCGATCGAATGTGTCACAGGTTGAGACCCAATCGGAGACGACGGTCAAGACCTTGACCTATCGGAATGAGCGGGCCAAGGGTACGGGCCGCCGGTGTGCCAAGGGGGGGACCAGGGGCGCCGTGCCTGCCGGGTTGGAATATCAGGAGCTGATGGTCTTGAGGATTGTTCGCCAGTCGATGGGCGAGAACTGCGCAGGTTTTTGTCGGCTCGTAGTCATATTTCTGGTCTGCTTTTGCCTGACGGCTGCTGCCGGCGCCACGATGGTGCGTGCGGGGACGCTGGAGAACGTGCGCTCGCGTGGGCAGCTGGTCTGCGGCGTGAGCGATCAGCAACCCGGATATGCCAGCGTTGACCGGTTTGGCGCATGGACCGGCTTGGATGTCGCATTTTGCGAGGCCGTGGCCACGGCGGTTCTGGGCTCCAAGGCGAATGCCGTCTTCAAGGCCATGCCGGTCAGCTCGGCATTTCGTGCCTTGGCCTCTGGCGAGATCGATTTGCTGATGCCGCCGACCTCGTGGACATTGAGCCACGATACAGAACTCAACGTGCGGTTCGTCGACGCCCTCGTCCATGATGGCCAGGGCTTCATGGTGCCGCGCAGTCACGGGATATCGAGTGCGCTCGAACTGTCGGGCGCCTCGGTCTGTGCGGTTGCCGGTACGCGCGCAGTGGATTCCGCAGCGGCGTTTTTCGGTCGGCATCGCATGCGCCATCAGCTTGTGACCAACGCACTTTGGTCGGAACTGGTGCAGGCATATGCCGGAGGCGCATGCACGGCCTTGACGGGCGATATTACGCGGTTGGCGGCAGTGCGCAGCACACTTGCTGGATCGAGTGAACATGTGATCCTGCCCGAAGTCATCTCGAAGGAACCGCGTGGTCCAGTGGTACGGGTTGGGGATCATGCATGGTTTGCGATCGTGCGCTGGGTGCTGATGGCGCTGATCGAGGCTGAGGAGCTGGACATCAGTTCCACCAATGTCGATCAGCGCGCCGACAGCGCGATGGAGGACGTGCGGCGTTTGCTGGGCGTGGACAGCGATCTTGGCCAGTCTCTCGGCCTCGACGCGGCGTGGGCGAGGCGCACAATCCGAGAGGTCGGCAACTACGGCGAAATTTTCGAGCGGAACATGGGATCGGGCTCTGTATTGAAGCTGCCACGCGGCTACAACAATCTGTGGTCGCGTGGTGGACTTCTGTATGGTGTACCGCTGCGCTAGACAGGCGTAGTGATGGTGTGTGAGCCGAGTGGAGGCGTACTGCGTGCTGACCACAATCATCGATATCAGCGGTCCGGCGGGCTGGGTTGCCATGTTGCTGCCGCTGGTCTTGCTCGCAGTCGTGGTGATCGGCGTGGTTGTGGGCCGGGACAAGGCGCCAGCCTTGAACGCAGCGCAGGTGCCGGCTGCCAAAGGCGGTGGCCCCGGTGTCCATGCGGAGATCGACCGGCCGGAATTGGTCCAACGGCGGGTCGGCGATAGTGCCCGGCGGCCAGCGCGGGATGGTGCGACAGCTCTGGTTGGAGAACGCCTGCCTGTACAAGTGCCGCCTGACCAGCATGCAGTCGGCGGCGCGGTGGATGCTCAAGAGTTGCCTTGGGGCGATGTGCGGCGCGGCCGCGAGAGTGTGCAGGAGCAGTCGGGTGAAAACTCCGAGAACCGCCGGCTGGAAGCGGCACTTGCCGATGCCGAGCAGCGGTTTGACGATGCAGCGGTTGCGCGGCTTTCTCTGGAGCTTGCTTGTGCACTGCTCAGCAGCGGCACGCAAAACCGTGACGTACAGACGCTGTTGCGGCGTTCCATAATCCTGTCGACACGGCTGAAGGACGACGAGACGCATGCCCGCGCGCGACTGGAGCTGGGTGACGTCATGGCCACCGACGGCGATATGACGACAGCCTGTGAGCACTGGCAGATCGCACGCCAGATCTACTGGGATGGCGACAAGGACAAGGTGGCCGATGTCGATCAGCGGATGGTGAGCAACGGCTGTCCGACGGACTGGGTTCTCAACGATTTCTGATGCGGCCGGAGGGTGCTGCCTTCGCTTGTTGAATCGCGTTGTGCGCTGGGCTTCGTCCCGCGCGTGCTGCATTCGCGCCTTGGCGCTTGTGCGTGAGGGAACCGCGCTTTACTGACGTAGCACTTCCACCTGGATGGCGTCGCCATTCGCGACGTCGAAACCGCGGCGGAATACTTTGCCCTGT
The DNA here is from genome assembly GCA_020442165.1 of Hyphomicrobiaceae bacterium. Lineage (GTDB taxonomy): Bacteria > Pseudomonadota > Alphaproteobacteria > Rhizobiales > Hyphomicrobiaceae > JAEUMD01. The sequence continues at coordinate 28,884 of JAGRKV010000034.1, forward strand.
GATTTTGCAACCGCCATATATTTGCCCGGTGCCAGGATATGCGTCGGCAACGCACCGATGCTCGATTTGATTGTCTGACCCTCGGGTGTGAGAACGCTCCATTCGGTATCGGGAAGCGCTTCGCCGCCCTCGCGGTTCACGAGCTTCAAGGTGACACGAGCCGCTTTGTGAGAGACCGTGGCTTCGGTCAACTTTCCTGCCTCGACGGTGACATCCGACTCGACCGTGGCGTTGGTGTCGCCCAGCGTCGAGATGATGTGATAGATTCCGGAGTTGAGGCGGATCACGACGTCGGGCTTGGCCTTGCTCAAAACGGTGCGGCGGTTGCCGCGCTGGTCGCGCTCGTCGGTCTCGATGTTATAGGTTGCCTTTACGTTGTCGAGTTTGGCCTCAGGCGTTGTGACACGTACGCGGAGGCCGCCGGCGTTTAGGACGAATGGTTCGGTCGTTTCGACGCCTGCTGCGACAGTGACTTTTCGTGTGAGATGTGCGCGGCCAAATGCGGCGTTGATCGTATAGGTTCCTGCCTTCAAATCGACGATCGGCGAAGCGTCGTTGCGGGTCGACAAGAGCTTTCCAGTCGTACCTGGTGTCGTGCTCGGTTCGTAGATGCGCCAAACGATTTCTTGCTCGATGCGCTGGCCATCGGCGGTCAGGAGTGCCACCAGCCGGACTTTCGACATGTCTGGCGATGACGGGGCTCCGTTCTCCTTCTTCTTGACGACGGTTGTGCCCGTGGCGGGTTTTGTCTCGATGGGAACGGTTGGCACCTGCTTAACGCTGAGATCGGTGTTCCAGCCGTTGGCGGGCTGCTGTTGCGCCCTGGCTGGCGCGGTCATTGCCGCACAGGCGATAAACAGGATCGCCGCGCACCACGCTGTTAGCGCCGCCGCACGGCGGCGCTTTTCAAAAATGCGGGATCTTTGTGCTGCTGCGCGTAGCTGTTGCGATGCAATCATGATCTGCCGACGGTGAAGATAATGGCTGCGTCCGCGGTGCGCAGGAATGCCATGCGGGTTGGACGCACCGCGTAATTCTGGGCCCTACCCCGGCTTGCGCCACTTGGTGCTGCTATGGCCTCAAAAGTGCAAGCCTGCAACTGTGTCGAGATGATGGTGATAGTGCGTATGCCGTCAAATGACGTGTTGAATTGCGAGGAAATTTACTCACCAAGGGGGTGGTGTTCCTCTGCCTAGGGGCGGCCGCCTATCAAGGGGCGAACGGCGCAATGCGCTTCTTATCGCCGGCGGCAAGAGTTAAGGGTACCTCCCTCGCGATGTTTGCGTTCTGGCAGCGGAGTATATAGCTGCCCGGCACAACGCTGGTCTTGGGGTTGTTGGCAACCGTTCGCCAGACGACCGTGCGGGATGGGTCTCTCAGTTCACAAAATGCGCCGTGGGCGTCGGGGGCGCTTGTCGCCGTGTCAATGGTGATCTCTGCGGTCTTCAGGTCCAGTTCGATGCGCTGATCCTGTCCCGCCGCGATGGTGATTTCGCGTGAGGCCGACGTGCCGTCGGCGCCATTACGCAGTGCGATGACATAGGTGCCGGGTGACAGCTCAATTGGATGGATCGTGGGCAAGACATATTCGGTGCGACTGGCAGCAGCGGCGTTGGCGTCAGCTCCCTTCGTGGTAAGGACGAACGTCAACGGCTGATTGCGTGGAGGCGCGCCGTTTATGGTGGCTGTGACTTCAAGCTTTGCCAGATTGAAGGCGATCGTCTCGCGCGTGGTTTCGCCTGATCGCACGGCGATGCTCCGGCGTATCGTTTCCTTTCCGGATGTGGCGGCGATCGTGTAGGTGCCCGTCGACAGGATATAGGCGGGCGCGCGATGCGCGGTGCGCGCCATCTGGCGTTTGCCGCCTGGCTGGTCGAGGTCGTCGATGAAGACCTGATAGACAACATCGCTGAGACTTTCGGGCGTCGTGGCGAGTTCCAGACGTCCAGCTTCCAGCGGGAGCGCCAGATTGATCTCCTGACCAGCCGCGACTTGGATGTTTGCAGACGTGCGCGCCAATCCGTATTCGGCAATGGCCTGATAGGCGCCCGGTGGCAGCAGCGCTTCAATGGCCTTGCCCCGGGCTATCCAGAGCGGTGTGGTGGCCGTGGAGACAGGAGGGTTGCCGGATGTTGCAGGAAGCGAGGTGCTTTCCAGGCGGATGATCGGTTCTTCCGCATCGCTGCTGAGCGGTTTGGTGCCGGTATCGAAGCGGACGATGCCAGCGCCGAGCGGGATGTCCACCGCGGTGTCACCTTCAGTGGCAATTTCGACATCTCGCGCCGCTTTTACTCGGCCAACCGCGACTTCGATGCGTACCGCGCCTGCTGGCAGAGGCACGGTCAAAGCGGGAATGACTGCTTCGTGCAACAGTTTGCCTGATTTGCTGTCCAATATGCGCCAGGACATCGGCATGGTGAGAGGCGCGCTGCCGTTGGCTAGGACAGCGGTGGCGACGAGGCGCGGAGGACCTTTCGCCGCCGGTTGGGGACGTGCGGGCATTTCTGCGACTAGTGCGGGCTTTGGAGGGTCGCTGCGGAGGAGCGGCGTGATGAAGCCCGAAAGGGCTTCCTTCAGGCCTTGCGGATCGTTGGCGGTCAATGTGCTGCCGCCGGTCGATTTGGCAATACAGGCAATCGCGGCAACGGTTGCTGGTTCCATGCCGAGCGAGATCGTGGAAATGCGCAATTTGGGGTGAGTTCCATGCAGGCTTGCAGCCGCCGCGCATGCGTCCTCGCCGCAATTGTCCGGTCCGTCGTGGAAGATGACGATATGGCCGTCGTTCCCAGGGCCGATTGCGTCAGCCGCCAGCCGCATGCCGGCAACCAGCGGGCCCTTGCCGCGCGGATTGAAGCGGGCGAGTGCTGCGGCCAAGGCTTCGCCATTGCCTTCCTGCAGTGGGACGTCGAGTGCGGCTGCGCGGCATCCCGGCCCAAACGTGGCAAGCCCCAGGCGGTGGGTAGATGCCAGTCTGGGCATTTCCGATTCCAATGCCTGGCGCGTGGCTTCAAGCTTGCTCGTCGAGCCGCTGCCGAGGCCGCCCCACATCGAGCCCGAGCCGTCGACCAGCGCCAGGAACGGTGTAGGCTGCGATGCGCTTTCCTGGGCTACGGCGGCGCCCGGTACTGCAAGGCTCGCGGATATGAGCAGCGCCATGCACGCCTTCAGCCATGTCTTCGCCATTGTGAGGCTGGTCATCGCCGCGCCTTGCGCTATCTCATGGCCTTGTGCAGTCGTCGTCGCAGGCATCGCATTTCCTTCACAGGCCGGATCAGGTGGCAGGACGGATCAGGCATCCTGGCCCCCATGGTGTTCGATTCACGGACTATAGCAGAGGCAGATTGTAACAAGGCGCGATATGGGCTAGCGAGGCCGAACTGCCGGTGTGGCTGGCCGTTCTTGCGGCTGTGACGGTGCCACCGGATCATCTGACGGGCGGGTAACATGACGAAGACGACAATCGATTTGCTGATGACACGCCGTTCGGTGAAACCCGATCTCATGACGGAGCCCGGCCCGTCAGCAGAGGAACTGGAAACGATACTGACGATTGCAGCGCGCGTGCCCGACCACAAGAAGCTCGCGCCGTGGCGGTTCATCGTGTTCGAAGGTGATGACCGGTTGAGGTTTGGCGATCGGATTGCACAGGCATGCAAGGCCGAGGACACGATGGCGCCGTCAGATGTGCGACTGGAGGCGGAGCGCAAGCGCTTCATGCGTGCTCCCGTCGTCATTGCGGTGATATCGCGTGTCGCGCCCAAGCCGGGTGCGCCAGAGTGGGAGCAGATCCTCTCGGCTGGCGCATCGGCGATGAACATGTGCATCGCCGCGAACGCGATGGGTTTTGCAACCTGCTGGCTGACGGAATGGATAGCTTACAGCCCGATGATCCGGCAGGCGCTGGACCTTGCCGAAAACGAGCGGGTGGTGGGGTTTGTCTACATCGGCACGGCCGGAGCCAAGCCTGAAGAGCGCCCTCGGCCGCAGCTGAGCGAGGTCGTCTCCCGCTGGCGGGCGTGATCGGTATTCGGCGGCCGAAAACACGCTGATTTTTCAGTACGGCGGCGAAATTCGTAGAGGCGGTTTGCCCGCAGGCTCAGCGCCTTAACTTCGCTTTCACCATAACGAGCTAGCCTCAGGGCAGTACCTTGGGCCGTTCGCGTCGGCGTGCCCGCGGGATCCATGTTGCGTTCGCGTCCCAGTCATTTTCTGCGGAGTTGAACTCGTGAGTCTCGTGGTCGAGCTTCCACAACACCTATTGATCGTATTCCTGTCAGCCGTCGCTGGCAGCAGCACACCGGCCTCGCAGCGCGCCATTGACAATCCGGCGCCAATCCTGCGGCAGGTGGCAAGTCACGGCAGCGAAAATCCCTACCGTTTGGCGCCGCAGCCGTTTTTTGATGCACTTTCGAACCTGAAAGGCGATCGCAGGTTCGCGCACTACGCCAGCCGCGTCTTCAAGACATCCTCCGGAGAAGCCTACGTTCCGGTGGCGCGGGAGGCCAAGGAAATGCTGGCGCTCAGGCGGAACAGCGTCGTTGCTCGGTATGTGGCGGAAAGCTACGCACGTGCCAATTCGATTGCGATTTCGCAGGCTATGGGGCGTCCGGCTACGGTCGCCGATCTTCTACTCGCGCACCGGTTTGGATTGCGCTTTGCCATCGATCTCCGCCGTGCCGAGGTGCAATCGCCCGATACTCTCGTTGCCGTAGCTGTTCCCGGTCTCAATGATGTGGAGCCCGATGCGGTTTTCGCCGGAGATCATGCGTTGCGTATTTCCGACGTGATGGCCGGCTTCGATCGCGTGGTCGTGCGTGCCATGGCTGCTTTGCCGCGGCAGGCGGTGGTGCCGCAGCCACCGGTGCGGCGCCCGGCTGTTGGAGCTGTCGTGGCGGGACATGCGGCCAAACCGGACGCAACACGCATCATGGGTTGGCATGCCCAGGCGAGGCAAATGGTCGACGGCTGGAGCACCCGATTGCGGTGAAGGTTGGCAGTGGCGCGGTCAGAAGCGGAATTGCTCTGAGATGACGCGCTCGTCGAGGTCATGGCCCTGGTCGAACATCATATAAAGATCGATGGCGTGCGCCTGCTCGATTTCGACGCGCAGGACGTCGCGTGTTTCGAAATGGTCGGCGGTGGCACTTACCGGGCGCTTGTCCGGCTCGATGACAGTAATCGTGATGTGTGCAGCGTTCGACAGCAACGCACCGCGCCAGCGGCGGGGTCGGAACGGGCTTATCGGCGTTAGTGCCAGCAGAGGTGCGAAAATCGGCAGGATCGGTCCATCTGCGGACAGGTTGTAGGCGGTGGAGCCGGCTGGCGTTGCAACTAGCACGCCGTCGCAGATCAATTCATGCAAACGAACCTTGCCGTCGATGGCAATCTGCAGCTTGGCGGCCTGGAAGCGCTCGCGAAAGACGGAGACTTCGTTGATGGCGAGACTTTTGTGCGCCTTGCCAGCCTTGTCGTAGGCAATCATCGAAAGCGGGTGGATGCGGGTGACTTCGGCTGCCTGCAGCCTTTCGATCAGATTGTCCTCACGATACTCGTTCATCAGGAAGCCGACCGAGCCGCGGTTCATGCCATAGATCGGGATCTGTTCGTTCATGCAGGCGTGAAGGGTCTGCAACATCAAACCGTCGCCGCCGAGCGCCACGATCGCGTCCGCCTCGTGCGGCTTGACATTGCCATAGCGCTGCGCGAGCCGTTGAAGGGCGTTTTGCGCCTCCGTTACCTCGCTGGCAATAAAGGCGATCTTTTCGAAGGCGCGGGAAGAAACGGGCATCTGCGGTTGGCTTTGCGTCGGAATGAGGGCTGGTGGTGATGGTGATGAGTGATAGCGACACGGCGATCCTGATCTACGGCACTTTTCCAGATCGCGACACCGCAATGAACATCGCTGGTGAATTGGTGGATGGCAAGATGGCGGCGTGCGTCAATGTTCTGGGCGAGATGACGTCGATCTACAACTGGCAGGGCGAACGCCATGCTGACCGGGAAGTTGCCGCCATCATCAAGACCCGGGCAGGGCTTGCGGAGACGGTGGTGGAGCGGGTGCGTGCCCTTCACCCCTATGACAATCCGGCGCTGGTGGTGCTGCCGTTGGCAGGAGGTTCCCGGGAGTTTCTGACCTGGGTTCTGTCCGAAACGGGTGCGCAGACCGTTGCTGCGGACTGACGTCGCGCATTATTCGCGGGCGCTCTCTTTGCGCTACGGAGTGCGGGCGGCGCGCGCTGGCACTGTGCGGTGGCAGCAGCTGACTAGAATACGCCGCCAAGGCTCAGCATCAAGTTGTGCTGCGGGGACCCGCGCCGAACCTTGCCGCTGTAGGTTCGCACCATTCCTTTGCGGCCGTAGCCGTAGGTTGGCGCGCGGGCTGCTTTTGGCCGGGAGGCGCTCCTGGGGCGTGCAACCGCCTGGCGATTGCCTCGCGTAGCGCCGTGGCGGTTGGCGTTTGAAGGTGGCGTAGCGGCGAAATCAGCAAGTGGCGGGGCCGGCTGCAAATCGAGCTGTGCCACCGCGCCGGGTGAGGGGGGCTGTGGCCTGCGCGCTTGTTGGGCGGTAGCGCCCATATTTCCGGCAGCTGGCGGAACGATTGAAACACCGCCATGGGAAACAGAGGGGGGCGTGAGCTGTGACGGCAACGGTGCGCCGACTGCCATGCGACCTGGTAGAGGTCTGCGGTCGGGTGTCGTGGCTGTGGCACTATCGTCGGGTTCGGCGATGGCAGCGATCAAAGTCCGGCCTGGCTGATGCGAGGCAGATGTCGCGGGGGCAAGAGGATCTTGCGCATTTACTCGTTCAAGTGCTGCGGGGTGGCGCGCTGGCGGTGGTGTTTTGGTTTGCGTTGGTGCCGGCGGTGACCGGTCCGCCGCAATCCTTGATTCCCACGGGCGATCGCTTCTATCCAGCGCTGCCTTGGCGCTGTTGGACGTGAGCTTTGGTGCGGCGCTCAGCGCCTTGCGCCCAAGCAGTGAGCCTTGCTCCGGGCCCTGCGCCACAATGACTGTTGGAATGCAGCGGCCACCGGCGGAGAGACCCTGGCCTGCTGGGCAATCGAGACCGCAGGCGCGATCGACGTGGCCTTGAACCAGCGTCAACAGAATGTAGTCGGGGTTATCTACGGGCAGGGTGGCGTTGACCTTTTCGAGAAACTGGAAGACAGCTCGTTTGGAGGCTGGTCCCCAATCTCCATCCACATTGCCGCTGTAGCAGCCCACTCGCTTCAGCTCGGTTTGCAGGCTGCGGGCAAGGTGGTAGCGCGCCATGTAGTCGTCAGGCTGGGTGCTGGCGGCGACAGTAGAGCCTGTCGCATCAGAACTGCTCGTGGTGACGTTGGTGCGCCATGCCGCGCCGGTACCGGAGGCCGCTGTCTCAACAGGCTTGGATATTTGGCGCGAGGGCTGCGCAGGTGATGGCGACAAGGCGAATGCAGCTGTCAGCTGCTCGAAGACGGACGGAGCCGGCGAGAAGCTGCGTGCCGCATCGCCATCACGGTTCGCTGCGCGGGAAGCGGCGCTGGTAGAGGTAGCGCTAACGGCATCTGCACCTGGGGCAGCCGGGAAGCGCCCAAACGGTCCCTCGTTGTGGCTTATCGCGGCGGGAAAGTAGGCGAGGGCGCCCACGCTCAAGGCACCGAACAAGAAGGCAAAACTGCCAACCAGGCGCATAATGATCTCTCCCATGCGGCACATCCTCCGCCACCACGGCTTGAGACCGAGCATGGGTATGGAGGCAAGACCTGCTCGGCCCGCACGTTGCTACGGAATTGTGCCACCGGCAGATGGAGTTGCCGGACGCATTGCGCGGGTCCAATCCGATGATGCAACGCGCACCTGGACACCGGATTGGATCGGATTGCAGGGGGCGGGGTGCTGACTAGCCGCTTTGAGCTGTTGCCCGTGCCCTGCCGGGCAGCCTGCCCCAAGTCCTGAAGTCCGTGCGCTTCATTAGCTAATCTTTCACGAAGTGAGGGCTGATGCAACTTGAGAGGTTAGGCGCATGCGCCTTGTTGCAAAGTTGCTACACAGCACTCTTGTGGCGAAGTGATCGTCTTAAGTCATTCTTAGCCTGCAGCGTATTTCGCAGGCGCGGATTTGGCTGCTGCTACAATGCAACAGCTTGGGCTGTGCAGTTTAATGCGCCACCAGATCTAGTGCCTGCGCCCCGTTCCGTTGGGGACAGGCTGTGTAAAACGGGTCGGGGCTTGTGGATATTCCGGTGGTCTGAGGGTGTTTCTGATCGATGTTCTAATATGGCATTTTTGGGATGCAGAATCGTAGCGGACTGATTTGGTTAACGAAACCCTACGAATCGAAGTAGCCTGAAATCTGAGGGGGCATTCTGTCCGAGTTATCCTTGTTATCCCTGGCATCCCACAGCGCGTTCTGCACAGCCTGATCGAGCGGCGATCAAACTGATGCATGGCGTAGTGGGTCACTCAGGGACTCCGGCTCTCATGTGTGTCGAACCGGGTACGCTTCAGTCGTCTGCCAGCCACCATTGGGGAATGGAGCTGGACGCTCACAGAGGACCTTGTTGCGCATCTTTAGATTGGTTTGGTTCTGCACGCGATGGTTGTGATTTAGAGCAGGAAGCCTACCCCTCCAGGCTAACAAGACCGCAAGCCGGTGTCGGGCTGACGCCGGCTGTCCGCACAAGGAGAGGGCAATGAGACATGCTCTAGGCGTGTTAGGCGTCCTCGCCGCGGGGGTACTGCTAGCAGTCTCCGCAGCGATGAACTGGCGATTTGGATTAAGCCTCGGAAGAACCGAGCTGGACGGTCAGATTTATGGAGCGGCAAGTGCTGCCGCCGACTGCCTCAAGGCACTGATACCGTTCTTCCTGTTCGCTGCAATAAAAAACAAGATGTGGTCACAGGCGGTGGCGTCAGCCGTCGTCTGGGTCGTCGTCACGAGCTATTCGCTGACCTCGGCCTTTGGTCACGCCGCACTCAACCGGCAGTCAACGTCGGGAGAGCGTCAGGTTGCTGCTCAGGCCTACAAGGATCTGAGGGCGGATCTGCAACGTGCACAGGAGCAGTTGTCCTGGGTGCCGCAGCATCGGCCGGCAGCGACGGTTCAGAGCGAGATGGATTCGGTCAAGAACGACCGGGCATGGAAATGGACCGACGGTTGCACCAAGACCAAGGGCAAGTACCAGCGCACCGTCTGCGACAAGTACCATGCACTCGCTGCCGAGCTGGGCTCGGCGGAGCAACGCTCGGTGCTTGAAGCCCGTATCGCCGAGACCCAGTCCAAGCTGGCTACGACGAGCGGTGGCAGTGTGATGGCCGATGCCGATCCGCAGGCCGCTGTTCTGGCCAAGATTGCTGGCATCGATGTCGACAAGGTTCAGATGGCGCTGACGGCGTTCATCGCGATCCTGCTCGAGATCGGTTCCGGTTTCGGCATGTATGTAGCGTTCTCGACGTGGCGTATCGACGATCGTCTGGCTCCGGCAGCGCCCAAGATGGCGCGTCTGCGTGAGCGCGAGACGTCGCGGATCAAGACTGCTCAGGCAGTCGTGGCCGAACCTGTCGTCGAGGCAATCGCAGCTCCTCGCATTGAGGAGCAAGTCAGCAGCGAGATCGCGGATGAAATGCCATCCGATCTCGACACCGCCGCGGCAGCGGTGGCGGAGGTTGCGGCTCCTGCCGCGGCACCCGTTGCGATCGAACCGCCGCGTTCCGGTGCCAACGACAACAAGTCGGCGCCGGCAGCCCAGCCCCAGCGGCTGGTCGCACCTGAAACTGACGTGGAACGCTTCTACAAGGAGAGGATCGACACCCAGGATGGTTCTAGTCTGACTGCAACGACACTTTACGAAGACTACTGTGCATGGTGTGAGGAGCTCAACAAGGAGCCGCTCGCACTGCCAACCTTCGGAAGGGAGTTCGGTGATCTTGGCGTACAGAAAGCGAAGATCGCAGGCAGAGTTCGTTACATCGGTATCGCACTGAGAAGCGAACAGGGCCAGACGGAGGATAAGAATTCGCCGGCCTTCAGCTCCGAGGCCGCCTGATAAAGGCAGCAGAAGGGCCATCGAAAGGTGGCCCTTCTTCTTTTTGGGGTCACCATAGTTCGTTTTGAGGAAGCAGTGGCAAAGAGATGAGGGTGGCGCAAGCCGCCCTTTTTTGTTTTTGTCTCGGCAGGTGCCGTGCAAAGCGGCAGAAATGCTGGTGCTTGGATTGGTGCCAGAACGGAGTTTGTATTGCCCGATGTCTCAACCCGCAGATGCCATCGTGATCGAGAAGAAGATGACGCTGACGGCGGCAGAGTTTGCAAAGAGCATGGCTGCCTTCGTGGGAGAGCAGGTTCAAATCGTCAATGGACGGGCGCGCGTTTCGACTGGTGAGAACGGTAGCGTGGCGGAAGTCACATATGTTCCGTTGCCGTCACGGCGGATCGGCGGCGGGCTTTTGGAACTGCCGCAAGCGCTGGTGACGATCACGCTGGCGGGTATGGGGGCGCTGGACGCTGAAGCTTTTGTTCGCCGTTTCGATATCGCCTTCCAGCGGGGCGGCGGCTAACTCCGCCCCGTGTTGCGGGTGTCGAGCCAAGCTGGCCAAGCTGGCTTCGATCGACAACACTTAGACAAATAGCGTGATGTCGGATTTCTGTGCCTGGGGCAGGAAGCTTGCGGCGCCGATCCAGCCGGAGATCTCGGGGATGAAGTCATCCCTGGTGAAGCCGAAAGCATCGACGGTCATCTGGCAGGCATAGAGTTTGACGCCGGCTTCCAGCGACAGTTCGCGCAACTCCTCGATCGAAGCGACGCCCTTCTGCTTGAATGTCTTTTTCATGAGCGACGTCGCCATGCGCTCGAAGCCTGGAACATTTGCTTTCAACGCATTGGGGATCGGCCAGTCGATGCCACGGAACCACTCCGGTCCCATCGGCATCTTCATCGGCATTGCCGGATTACCGACTGGGGTCACTTCAAGGTCGAGTTTCTTTTTCAGCAGCAGCAGACCGTAGAACGTGAAGAACACGTTCACCTCGTATCCGAGTGCCGCTCCGGTGGATGCGAGAATGAAGGGCGGATAGGCCCAGTCGAGCGTGCCCTTGGTGGCGATGATCGAAAGGGCGGGGACGTGTTCGGCCTCGCGCTTTCGCATTTTCTCTTCGAAGCGTTCGTCGAACCAGCGATCGAACTTCTCGCGCTCGGTCTGGGTGGCAAATTCAGCTGTGGGTTCGGGCTTCAGGTTGGTGATGGTGGCCATGGTTGCATCCTCCAGCGCGTCAGCTCTTGCGGATCAGGAACTCGAACACGCCGGCGTCCTCGCGGGACGACACGAGCGCATGTCCGGTCTGGTTGCAGAACGAACGCAAATCGTTGACGGATCCTGGATCGGTGGCGAGCACGCGGAGCATGTCACCTGACGGCATATCCGCGATCGCCTTGCGGGTTCTCAGAATTGGAAGAGGGCAATTCAGCCCCTTGGCGTCGAGCACATGCGTGGCAAGCGCCTCCGTTTGAGCATTCATGGTCGTCCTCCTTTGATTTGCCGTCCCAGGGGGCGGCTTTGACGGCCCGTCTTGCTGGCGGGCAGTTGCTGCGGCGCACAAACCCTTGGGCTGGTTTTGCAGGGTTGCGCGCCGCCTCCACAAAACAAACCAGTTGGTTTGTCCTGTGGAGGCTATGACAAACCGGGCGGTCTGTCCATGAGTATTCGAATGTACTGATGTGGGTCTGCGGTCAGATGGAAGGCCCGGTTAGGGAGATGGGGGGTGGAGAGGGGGAGTTGGAAAAGCCGCTAGGTGCGGTGCCAGGGGCGCATTCGGTCGAACTGGGTGATTCCCCCGGACTTCAGATCGAAAACCGATTTCTGGCTTGCGGCTGAGGGCGGCGCTCAGGTCTCCGCAGTGCGCGAGGCTGTGCATGGGCGATGGCAAGCTGATGCTCTCGCGCTATGCCGATCTCCTGCACTCTCCCCCTGGACGTTGCCGTTGCCCACCTAGCAGACATAAAAGCTGCCGGGGTATCTGCCGTGGCCGGATGACACGCCGGCGGCATCTTGAGAGGAATTTGGCTATGGCGTTCGACACCATGTTTTCCACGCTCGCCGCCAACCCGCTGCTTGTCGGCGGCATCGGCACCGTTGCGTTCGGCTCAGCGATGTATGTCTTGCGCGCGTTGCCAGAAAGGGTGCTCGACCTTGTCGAACGGACGATCTGGACCAAGGTCTATGTGGAGAGCATGTCCAACGAATATCGCGACGTCGACGCCTTCATAGAGGGCCGACGCTTGTCGTTCTTCAGCCGCTCGCTGGAGATGAAGGACGGCACATTGAAGACCGGGTTCGGTGGCGGCTGGGGCACCTACGACGGGACGCTCTTCAAGTATACGAAGACGAAGACAACGCAGCAGATCGCGCCCTTCGAGACTATCACCGTATCGTTTCTCAGTCGCGAGCGTGGCATCGTCGAACGGTTCATGCGCGATGCCCGACCCGAGGACCACAAGAATTCAATTTATGTGACGCTCTATGGTGCGGGCGGCAGCGCAGGCGGGCTGCGTCGTCGCAAGCGCGGGCTCGACACGGTATTCGTCGATCGCGCGGTCAAGGAGCGGCTGGTGGAGCGCTTGCGCTGGTTTGTCGGCGCGGAGGCGTGGCACTCATCGCGCGGCATTCCCTGGAAGCTCGGCATCGTGCTCCATGGTCCACCCGGCACGGGCAAAACCAGCCTGATCCATGCGCTCGCTTCCGACTTCGGGTTCGACATCAAGTATATCAAATCTCTGCACGGTCTTGGTGCGGCATTTCTCTCGGGCACCAGGAACGATCTGTTCGTAATCGAGGACATCGACACGATCGCGGGCGGACTCAACCGCGAAAATCAGCCCGAGCGCGTGCATGGGGATGCTGCGGATGCAACGGGCACGCGCGGTTCGGCGCTGCACGAGATCCTCAACGCGATGGATGGCATGCAGACGCCCGACGGCTTGAAGTTCATCGTGACGACGAACTACATCGCGCGCCTTGATCCGGCGATCGTACGGCCGGGCCGTATCGACGACGTGGTTGAGGTTGGTCCTCTGTCGGTTGAGAGCGCACGCGAGATGTTCAAGGCTTTCTACGGCCGGGACGGCATTGGTGCCTATACGCCGCGAACCGGTGCCGAGTTGCAGCAGATGTTCTCAACCATGAGCGCTGAGGCGGCTGAAGCGGTGCTGGCTGGCAAGGCTTGAGGCCGCCAGCCGATGCATCGGATATTGATGGCGTGTGGGGCGTTTGACCGCCCGCACAGTCAAACGCCTGCCACGGCCTTGCCAGTGATCTTCAGGGCGAAGGCATATTCGATCGCGGTTTCCTTCAGCGCCTCGAAGCGGCCGGACGCGCCGCCGTGGCCTGCCTCCATATTGGTGCGCAACAAGACAAGATTGTCTGACGTGTTGAACTCCCGCAGGCGCGCAATCCACTTGGCCGGCTCCCAGTAGGTCACGCGTGGATCGGTGAGACCGGCGAGCGAGAGGATGTGGGGATAGGGCTGAGCCTTGACGTTGTCGTAGGGGCTGTAGGAGCGGATGCGCGCGAAGTCTTCGGCGCTCTCGATCGGGTTGCCCCACTCGGGCCATTCAGGTGGCGTCAGCGGCAAGTCCTTGTCGAGCATCGTGTTCAGCACATCCACGAAGGGAACGTCGGCGATGATGCCTAGAAAGAGGTCGGGCGCCATGTTGGCGACAGCACCCATCAGCATGCCGCCCGCCGAGCCGCCGTGGGCAACGATGTGGCCGCGCTGCGTGAAGCCTTTGCTCGCGAGGTGTTCGCCGGCGGTGATGAAATCGGTGAAGGTGTTGGTCTTCTTATCGCGCTTGCCGTCGGTGTACCAGCGGTAGCCCTTATCCTTGCCACCGCGGATGTGAGCAATGGCGTAGATGAAGCCACGATCGACAAGGGACAGCCGCGCGGTAGAGAAGGCGGCGGGAATGGCGATGCCGTAAGCGCCATATCCGTAGAGCAGGAGCGGGGCCGAGCCATCAAGCGGTGTCGTCTTGCGGTAGAGGAGCGAAATGGGAATCTGGGCGCCATCGGCGGCGGTCGCGTAGAGGCGGCGGGTGACATAGTCATCAGGATTGTGCCCGCTTGGCACCTCCTGGCGCTTCCGCAGGATGCGCTCGCGCGTCACCATATCGTAGTCGTAGACCTCGCCTGGTGTGGTCATGGACGAATAGGTGAAGCGGACCGTCGTCGTGTCGAACTCATAGCCATAGGAGAGGCCCAGCGAGTAGGCTTCCTCAGGGAAAGAGATCTGGTGTTCGGTGCCGGTTGCCAGTTCGCGGATGACAATGCGCGGCAGGCCATTCTCTCGTTCCAGCCGCGCCATGTGGTTCTTGAAGAGGGCGGTGTCGAGGATCAGGCAGCCCGGCTTGTGGGGGATCAGTTCCTGCCAGGCGTCAGGCGCCGGGTTGGCGAGGGATGCGATGCAGATGCGGAAGTCCTCCGCGCCGCCTGAGTTGGTGGTGATATAGAGCGTGCCGGCGTTTTCCTCGACGTCGTATTCGTGGCCGGTCTGGCGCACGGCGATTAGCCGAGGCTGCGCTTCAGGCGTTTCGGCATCGATGACGTGGACTTCGCTCGTCTCGTGGTCGCTTGTGACGATGAGTACGAGGCGCTCGGACTGGGTTGCTGAGATGTGGACGTAAAAACCGGTGTCGGCTTCCTCGAACACGAGCGTGTCATCGGCCTGAGCCGTGCCGAGGCGGTGGCGATAGACCGAGCGAGGGCGGTGGTTCTCGTCGTAGCGGACGTAGAAAAGTGTCAGGCTGTCAGAGGACCAGACCATGCCGGGACCAGCGTCGGCAATCACATCGCCAATGTCGGAGCCGGTTTGCATGTCGCGTACGCGAATAGTGTAGAACTCGGAACCCTTCTCATCGACGGCATAAGCGAGCAGGCGATGGTCGGCGGCATGGACCGAACCGGCAAAACCCCAGTAGGGTTTGCCAGCGGCTTCCTGGTTGCCGTCGATCAGGATTGTTTCGTCACCGCCACCGCGCGGGCGGCGGCAAACCAGTGGGTACTGGCCGCCAACAACGTAGCGCGCGTAATAGTCGAAGTCGCCGTCAGGGGCAGGAACGGAGCTGTCGTCCTCCTTGATGCGGCCCTTCATTTCGGCAAACAGCGCGTCCTGGAGCGGCCCGGTTTCGGCCAGCGTGGCGGAGGTAAAGGCGTTTTCCGCCTCCAGATAGCTGCGGATATCGCCGGCCAGCTGGGACGGATCGCGCATGACCTTCTGCCAGTTTTCAGCCCGCAGCCACGCATAGGGGTCTTCCAGCTTTATTCCGTGCCACTGTGTTGCGTGCGGTCGGTGCTGGGCGCGCGGCGGCATGGGCTGTGTGGGCCTGGGGGCAGTTTCAGTCATCGGTAAATTTCATTGTCCTGGATTGGGGGTGTGGCTCTGTGATGGTGGCGTATAGCACGACTGTTCGCTGGTGCAGCGCAAAGCAAAGTTGCGGAAGGCGCTAACCATAACCCTCGTCAGGTTGTATTCATGGCTGGATGCGTCAAGTCGGCGTGCGCTTTTGTGGCACCTAGACTTGGTTCGTTCATAATTTTGATTAGTTATGTGAAGTTGTTTTACGCCGGTTCTGTTGACATGCTCCTGTGTTTGTTGTCCAACGACGAAATGTAGAAGATTAGTCGTTCGAACATCTCTACACATTTGTGTATTGCGGCCAGCGACCGGGAACTGGCGTCAAGACGACTGCCTGCAGTCGGGGCCCGCAGATTGCCGATCGTCGATGGCGGAATGCTGCCGGGAAGCTCAGTCTTCCGGCAAGCCAGGGGTAGTGGAATGGAAAGTTCGGATGGTCAGGAGCTTGTTGAGCTGACAGCGAAAATTGTCGCTGCCTTCGTGAGCAACAACTCGATCAATTCAAACGAGCTGCCCCAGCTCATCAATGACACGCATGCTGCTTTGGCGCGCGCGACCGGGCAGACGATTGAGCCCGAGCGCGAGGAGCAGCGTCCGAAGGTGGCAGTGAAGAAGTCGGTGATGCCCGACTACATCATCTGCCTTGAGGACGGGAAGAAGTTCAAGTCGCTGAAGCGGCACCTCAGGACCCATTACAACATGACGCCGGAAGAATACCGGGAGAAGTGGGGCCTGCCGCACGACTATCCCATGGTGGCGCCCAACTATGCCCGCCAGCGCTCTGATCTTGCCAAGAAGATGGGGCTTGGCACGCGCCGCGACTGATCCCTTTCGGGGGCTAGGCTGGCGCAGTTTTCCGTACAAAAAGATCTCAGATTGCGAGATTGGCGTCAGTCGGCTTGCCGGTGCGCGGCGAGGCGCTTTTGTTCTTCGCGGTAGGCGGTGAGAAGCTGGCTGTGGCGGGCCAGGTCGTAGCTCCAGTGTCCGGCTAGTCCACGCCGTCGCTCTGCGCGAAGCGCTGCGCGTAGCCGCCGCACGATATCCTTTTGCAAATTCTCGGAGCCGGGACGCAGCTCCTCAGGCCAGATCGAGATGAGGCGGGGAAGATCAATCTTGCGATTGTAGCGAGTGGCGTTTCCGGGATTGTCCGGGAAGATTGTGCGCGGCGCCGTGGCGAGCGGCTTGAGCTGAGGTGTTTCTTGGCCGCGTCGGGATCGGGGCATGTGAGGCTCCGCAGGACATGGTGCGAAGCGGCCAAGCTGACACTGGTTGTAGGGGCCGGGGATTTTGTCCTGTCTGGTGGGGGGAAGTGAAGTGTTGGTGAAGCAACACTGGAATGTATCGGCTCAGGCATAGCTTCCGTTGTCGGAATTTCTTGCGTTTGCATGGATGTCAGAAGTTATCCCCCTCGTTCACTTACCAACTATCTTGGGCACGACCTGCCGGTGTCCTTGACGTATCTTGGACGGGTGAAATGAAGCCAAGTATTTCGGTGTGTCCATGCCATCATCCATTTCTACCCACTTTTGCTCCCATCACCTGGGCGAGGATGCCGTCCACGGCGGTGCCGTGCTGAATGCGGTCGCCGATGTTTATGTTCCTGACGGCAGCGTGGTCGTGCTGCAGCGTGAGGTGATCGAGCAGACGGTTGCGCAGGTGTTCGGTGTCGAGGATCAAGACTTGCGCCGGGCCACGCGGGGGCAGGCGCGGGTTGCCCGGGCGCGGCAGGTGGCGATGTATCTGGCGCACGTTGCCTGTGGCATGAGCCTTACCGCCGTCGGGCGCACTTTCTCCCGGGACCGAACGACGGTTTCACATGCTTGCGGTGTCATCGAGGATGGTCGCGACGATCCGGTCTTCGATCGTGTTCTTGAGCTGCTCGAGAATGTGGTGCAGGCGCAGATCGGCTCGTATCGCGGCGGTCGTGCAATGGTCGAGGGCTGGGGCGCTTCATGTCAGTAGCGCAGGGGGGCCGGTCGCTGACGCGCCTGCTGAAAGCGTTGCAGCGTCCGCGTGCTCATGCCGAGGTGGAGTTGAGTGGGGATGTCATTTCGTGCGTGCGTGTGAAAGGCGGCAGCGGAGTTGAGCCAGACGTGATCCATCACGCCTCGATCGAAGCCTGGAACAAGGCGGTTCGGGAGGGGCTTGTTGCGGAGACAGGTGCGGATGGACGTTGGCGGCTGAGCGCTGCGGGACGCCAACGGCTTGCCGAACTCAAGTCACGGAGTAATGAGCCCGATCAAAAGCCATGGATGCAACCGGAGAGTCACCGGGCGGCAAATGCCGCAGCTGACGAGCGCTCTCGTCGCCGCCGTGCTGCGGCGCAAGACATGGCTGCCTGCGGAAGCGGTGCACGGCCGGCCGAGAATGGAAACGAGAGCCCGCTTTCCTGGCTCCATCGCAGGCGCGACCGGAATGGCGCGCCGATGATTTCAGACCGGCAGTTCCACGCGGGTGAGAGGCTGCGCGCCGATTATGAGCAGGGGCAGCTCATGCCGCGGCTCACCATCGACTGGCAGCGGCTGGGCAATGCGGGCGAATGCTCGGGGCGGCGCGGGGCCGATGCGATGGAGATTTCTGAAAGGGCATTGGCTGCGCGTGAGCGCGTCAATCGTGCGCTGATGTCGGTTGGCCCTGAACTCGGCGGCATGCTTGTCGACGTGTGCTGCCACCTGAAGGGATTGGAGCAACTCGAACGGGCAGCTGGCTGGCCGCAAAGGTCGGCTAAGATCGTACTTCAGGTGGCGCTTTCTGCGCTGGCACGGCACTACGGTCTGGATGGAGGCGGCAGCGAAGAGCGCCGGCCGATGCGGCATTGGGGAGCGGATGGCTACAGGCCGGACATTACGTTGCAGAGTGGCGAGGGGGAACGGCCCTAGATCGTTTCAGACTTGCGTTGAAACGATCCAGATTTTTTTGCTCAACGGAGCTAACCCTCGCAATCGCTCTAGCCCGCTGCTGCCGCATCTGCGCGCACACGAGCGACCATTGAAGCCAGCCCATTGGAGCGCTGCTGCGTCAGGTGCTCGGAAAGACCGAACTCCTTGAACACGGCCTGGGGATCGAGTGCCGTTATCTCGGACGGCGAGCGATCCTGGTAGAGCGCCAGCAGAATGGCGATGAGCCCGCGCACGATATGAGCGTCGCTATCGCCTTCGAAGTGCATGCTTCTGCCTTCGCCATCACCTTCGATGTGCGTGGCGATCCAAACCTGGCTGGCACACCCGCGCACCTTGTTGGCATCGGTTCGCAATTCCTCCGGGAAGGGCGGCAGCTGGCGACCCAACTCGATGACGTAGCGGTACCGATCCTCCCAGTCGTCAAGGAGGGCGAAGTCGTCGCGGATGTCCGCAATCGTTGTGGTCACGGCTTGTCTCCCCAATGTCAGGCCATGACATAAGGCGGCACGGGCGGTGAGGCAAGCGGCGGGCGCTTCAGGTCGAGGCGAGGGCGCAACGTGGCGCGTTTGCGGACTGCGCTTATTTCTCGAGAGCGCCGCGCCAGCGTGGCATGATGTCCTTGGGTGTCAGTGTATTGTTTGCCGAAGAGAGGTAGGCGCTGGTCAGGTCGCGGCGGCGCGGTGCAGTGTCCGGACGTGGTGCCGCATCCAATCTGGTGGAATCCACTTCGGTGCGGCCAGCATTCATGCGTTCGACGGCAAGCCCGTAGACCAGCCCGAAACCGAAAGTGGCTCTTTCCTTGAGATCGACGTAGACGGCTTCGGCCTGCTGGCATTGCCATGGGTTGCGTTGGCAATACGTGGCTGCCCAGGAAATGGCCTCGGTCGCAGTCGCGGAAAAGCGCTGCTGCTGCTCTTGATCCTTGGGCAGCAGGAAAAGTGCGGCAGCGACCAAAATGGTTTTCTTGAAGAACGACATGACAACAACTCCGCGGCTGCATCTTCCAGCCAATGGGGTCGGAGTTTACCCATTAACCTTCAAGGAACACTTCAGGCTGTTGGTGGCATTTGGTTTGAATTTTTCCTTTCCGGTATCGTTGGGGCGTTTTCGCGCGGCTGCGTTTTTCGGCCGAGCGGGCGGCTTCTCATTTTGTGCCAAGAGGTTCGGGTTAACGGCACGTTCACGACCCCAGCCGATAATCAGCGCGATGAGGCGTGGAATGCGAGTTGACCGGCAATGACACCGCGGCAGATCAGGATGGGTTTGGCGGCAGCCGCCGTGATTGCGGTCTCCACCGCTGCGAATTTGTTGTTGATGCAGCCCAGGGAGATGCGCAGCCCGAGGCCCGACCGGCCTTATCGCGGTTTGTCGGAACTGCCTGGTACGCCGTCCACGACTATCGGTGCCGTGGGCTCGGTTGTGCGGGAGACTACTGCGGTTCGTGTCGAAACGCCGGTAGCGAACACGAATGATGATGCGGATGCCAATGCCGCCGACCTCATCCGCGTTGTGCAGCAGGCGCTAGCCGACAGAAATTATGCTCCAGGCAACACGAGTGGCTCGCTCGACATGGTTACACGGGCGGCGATCATGGCATTCGAAAATGATCGCGGACTTATTCTCACCGGTGAGCCGACGCTGGAGCTTCTGGCGGAATTGCGTAGCGAGGCGCCCAATCAGCGGAGCGGACGTGTCACGGGCAGGCAAAGTGAACATGCAGAGGCCGTCGTGCGCGCCGTGCAGCAATCCTTGTCGATGCTGAAGTACCAGCCAGGGGTGGCCGATGGTCTGGTGGGTGATGCAACAGCCAATGCAATCCGCGCTTTTGAGCGCGATCACGGATTGCCGCAGTCGGGCCGTGTCTCGGGGCGGCTGGTGACGCGACTTTCTGAGCTTGCCGGGCGCGGGCAACTGGCGTCGCGCTAGAGCGCATTCATTTTCGATGGAATCGGGAACGCGCTCTATGCATTTCTTATGGGCATGTTTTTCACGCTGAACCGCTACTCACTTCAGCTAAACATGCCCTAATTCAAAAAAACATCTACAGTTGGAGCGGCAACGCTGTGGGCCTGGTGCGGACCTTGGACCGGGCGGCGGCGTTCGGTCGTGGTGAAGAGGCGAGCATGCGATTGCGCTCCGATATCTGGGTGAAGGCGTATTTGAGAACTTGCGCATCGCATGGCGCGCACGGTGTTGTGGTGCGGCATGGCGATGATGATGCAGGTGCCATCTACATCAAGATCGCGCGGCTCGACGGGACGGCATCGGCATTCGGTCCTGCTCCGGCAGGCTGGGATGGTGCGGCCAGCGAACGCAAATGGATCCCTCTCACCAAGGATCCTGTGGGCGTAGAGCGCGACATCGATGAGATGCTGCGGCGCGCGGCGGAGTTCGACACCGATATCTGGATTGTCGAGGTCGAGGATCGCGACGGTCGAAATTTTCTCGAAGGCTGGCTCGACCTATCCGGCGCATGATTGCAACACCAGACTCAATGCGCGCACTGCAAGCCCGCAATTAACTTTCCATTAATGTTTGACGCTGCCAACTAGAAGAGGGCGGAGAATCAAGAAGCCTACGACAGCCTGCCCGGGGAAACGCAGAAACTTGGACGCTCTGCAGCGGGGATGGTTATGGCTCACATTTTCGACTTCAATGCGCATGCTTCAAAGTCCTGCCAAAGGACGGCACGCGCGAGCATGGCGGGCTCGGCAGAAATCGTCATTTTCCCTGGTGTGCGCTACGAGCGTGCGGAAGCTGGTTCCGTTTCAACGCCCGCTAGACGTCATGCCAAGCAACGCGACCGGATTGAGCTGCCGGAATAGACGGCGGACAAGCTTCCGCCTCACAAGCAAAGAGATTCTCAAGGCAACCGGCCTTTGAGCTTCGTGCTGATGATCGCTCAGTATTCTACGAACCGGCGGCTGGTACAGCACGGCATGAGGCAGCATCAAGCGTCTGCTGCACAATCCTCTGATATGATTGCCCGTGCTCGGGTATCGCCAGAACGACCAAGCCGCGCTGGGCCTGGATGGTGGCAGAGGGGACTTCCTTGTTCTGCAAGCCGCGCGCCTCCGGTGTCAGACCGAGGAAACGGCCGTCGGTGGGCAGGATCTTGACGCGATACGATGGACTTTCGCTGGCTGCGGCGGCGTAGAGCGCCTCGCCGTCGGTGGAATAGATGGTGAGGCTCGATCCAAGAGCATTCAATTCCGCATCAATCTGGACAGGTGCCTTTGAAGAATCGAAACGGCACATGGCGTACCGCAGCGCGGGGCTGAGATAGGGAAGCGGCTGGGCTCCCGGCTCAATCTGCGGCATCGCAACCATGGTATTGACGGGCAGTGCGGCCCGCATTCTTTCAAACGCGGTTGCCATGGCCAGGTAGGGCGCTGCAAGCGTGGCTACAATGTGCAGGATCGCCATGCCCGTGAGCGCGGCAAAGATGATGCGCCAGTTTATGGCGCGCAATGGTTTCAACAACGACTGGAGCGCACCGGGTGAATTCGTCACCGGGGTTTCGTTGCGACCTGGGATTGGCGGCGCTGCCAGCGCGGCCAGGCGCTTGGGCAATGGAATGCTGCCCGGGCGGGGCAGTTTGGGCAGTCTGTCGAAATTCGGCAGCTTAGGCAGGCGGAACTCCTTCATCGGCATTTCACCTTGGTGATGCTCGGCAGTGCTTCATCTTCAGCTCGGCGCTGGTTTTCAGCTATCGAGATGTTGCCGTCCTGAAGAACAAGCATGATGGAGAGGCGGCCAGCGCCGCCGGTCGGCAGCCAGTTGCCGGGGCGCGCGTCGCGTGCGAGGGAAACGACGAAGTGGCCGTTTGGTTCGATGGCAACGGTGTCACGCGAGAACGCATAGCGGCCGGCCGGGTTAGGAATGACCGCGCCGTCGCCGTCGAAGACGGTGATACTCCACCAGGGGGCCGCAAAGTCGTGTCCCTCGATCGTATAGTCGCAAGAGGAATAGAGATCCGCGCCGTCGCTGTCCTCGCGCGCGACATAGGTGCGAGAAATCGACGATGACATGGGCAGCATGCCGAGCCGTGCAAAATGGGCCCGCGTGTAGGGATCGCTGTCGTGGCGAGCAGCGTTGGTCCATGATTCCCAAGGTCCGATGTGGTGGACAGAGAACACCGAGCCTGCATGCACCATGTACCAGTGGGAGCCGATTCCGCCGATCAGGACGACACCGATGAAGATCGCCCAGTCGGAAAGGATGCGGAAGAAGCGGCGCAGGAACTGCTTGAGCTTGTAGATCTGGAAATGCATGGGCGGTGGCGCTTCACAGGCCGTTGGCTGGCCGCGGTTGCAGCCGCGATCCAGTGGACTTGTTCATGGCTGGGCTTGAGAGTTCGCCAGCCAGACACGGCAGGCGGCGGCAGGCGATCTGTCCAGGACAACTTTGCATCATGCGCGCTCAAGGTGTGCTTGCGTTGGTCGGGGAGGCGGGTTGAATGGCGGCCGTCGTGTTGCGCACATTGCCCGTGCCGGAGCGCTGAGTGGGCGTTGGTCCGGCTGGTGACGTTTTGGTATCCAGACCCGCAGCTTTGCGCAATGCCTGCGACAGGCGTTTCAGCGCGTCGCGTGTCGTGTTTGGCATGCGCTGGTCCCGAGGGTTGCCCGATTGGCTGGCGGCGAGGGCGGGATCAATCCTTTTCAGCTCGGCAAGCCTTTGCTGTTCTTCAACCTGGCGGGGATGCGGGCTGAGGCCAGGGATTGTGGGAATGTTCATGTCGGTGTGCGCGACCGACATGTAGGCCTGCCAGATCTGCGCGGGCAAACTGCCTCCGGTCACGCCGGCGGTTGGACGGAAATCGTCGTTGCCGATCCATACTCCAGTGACCAGCTGGCCTGTGAACCCCATGAACCAGGCATCACGATAGCTGGAGCTGGTTCCGGTCTTGCCGGCGACGTTGGTGAAATCAAGCTGTGCCTTGCCGCCGGTGCCGTTCTCGACAACGGCGTGAAGCATCTGATTAAGCTGTTCGGCGACCTCGGGCTTGATGACCTGGGCAGGCTTTGGCTCGTCGCGCTCACGGCTGTAGATGGTCTCGCCCTGTGAGTTGACGAGTTCGGTGATCGCATATGGTCGGGAAAGCTTGCCATCGTTGGCGAAGGTGGCGTAACCGCCGGTGTGTTCGAGGATCGTGACGCCGCCGTCACCCAGAGCCATCGAGCAGGACTTGCGGATGCCGGTAACACCGAGGCGGTCGACCATTTCAAGGACCTTTTCGCGGCCGAGCCGCAACGACAGATCCACCGCAACCGTATTGAGGGAACGGGCGAGCGCTTCGGTGAGCGACAAGGACCGGCCCGAGCCGCCGCCGCCGGAATAGTTTTTTGGCGACCAGTTTCCGCAGCTGCGCGAGCTGTCGCGGACGACAGTGCGCGGTGTGTAGCCGTTCTCCAGCGCAACAGCGTAGACGTAGGGTTTGAACGAGGAGCCGGGCTGGCGGCGGGCGTGCGTGGCGCGATTGAACTGGCTGTCGCCATAGTCGAGGCCGCCAACGATGGCGCGCACGGCGCCGTCGACGTCCATCGAGACAAGGCCGCCGGAGCGGGCGCCGACTGAACGGCCGGTTGAGCGGACCCCAGAAATCAGAGCTTCATCAGCTGCGCGCTGCAGGCCAAGGTCGATCGTTGTCTTGGCGGTGAGGACGTACTGGCCCTTGCCTTCGGCAAGGCGCTGGACCTCCTCGAAGGCCCAGTCAAGGAACCAGTCGGGGCTGCTGGTGGACCGGTTCTCGACGATCTTGGCGGGATTGAGCCGTGCTGCGTGGACCTGACCGGCCGTGTAGTAGCCAGCCTCGACGAGGTTCGACAGCACCTCGTTGGTACGCGCGCGGGTTGCCGGGAGATTGACGTGCGGCGCATATTTCGTCGGGGCTTTATAGAGGCCAGCGAGCATGGCCGCCTCGGCGAGCGAAATGTCGCGCACCGACTTGCCGAAATAGAACTGCGATGCTGCCTCGACGCCGAAAGCGCCTCCGCCCATATAGGCCCGGTCGAGGTAGAGTTTCAGGATCTCGTGCTTGGTGAAGCGGCTTTCGAGAAGGAAAGCCAGGAAGACTTCCTTGAGCTTGCGCTGTATCGAACGCTCGGAGGAAAGAAACAGGTTCTTGGCCAGCTGCTGAGTCAGTGTCGAGCCGCCCTGAACGACATCGTTGGCGCGCAGGTTCTCTACCAGAGCGCGCGCTGTGCCCAGGAAGTCGACGCCGAAGTGTTCGAAGAACCGCCGGTCCTCGGTGGCCATCGTTGCCTTGATGAGATAGTCAGGGATCTCATCGAGGGGAACGGCGTCGTTGTGGAGAATGCCGCGCTTGCCAATCTCGTTGCCGTGCTGATCGAGGAACTTGACCGAAAACCGGCCGGTAAGGAAGCGGCCTTCGTCGAACTCGAGCAGTGCCGGCAACGCCAGCGCGTAGAGCACGACCAATCCGCCAGTGCCGATCGACAAACCCTCGCTGGCGAATTCGTTGAGCAGGCGGCGCCAGCCTGTCAGCTTGAAGCGAGCGAAGAAACTTGAGGCGGAGTTCCAGCTGTCGCTAATCCAGGCACGCGACTGGGCCAGTGAGGAATCGATCCAGGAATCGATGCTCAGCCAGTCGATCAGGCGATCCCGCCCGCCTTGTTTGTTGAACCAGTCGCTCAAACCCATGCCTCTCAGCTGGGAGCCGATTCAGGAAACATCCTGCCGCTTGCCCATAGCCCCCACATGCGGCGGTGGTGTGCCGTCGCCTGCCCATATGTCCTGCGACTCAGGTGACGACAGGAATATGGTTATTTATATCGCAGCATCGCACGACCGCGAGAGGGCAAGGCGACCACAATGGACGAAGAGAATACCGACTTGCCGTTCTGGCGAACAAAATCTCTGGATGAGATGACGCCGGAGGAGTGGGAATCGCTGTGCGATGGCTGTGGACGATGCTGCCTGGTCAAGCTGGTGGACGAAGATGACGGCGATATCCACCTGACCCGACTTGCGTGCTCACTTTTGGATATCGGCACATGTCGTTGCTCTGACTACGCAAACCGGCATGAGAAAATGCCCGACTGTTTGCGGATCGATCTGGCGACGGTGCGCAAGCTGGATTGGCTGCCCGCGTCTTGCGCCTATCGCCGCCTGGATGAGGGGCGGGATTTGGCCTGGTGGCATCCGCTCGTATCGGGCAGTGCGCAAACGGTGCATCAGGCTGGAATATCGATAAGAGACTGGTCGATCAGTGAGAAAGGGCTCGATAGCGAAGCCTATCACCGCTTCATCATCGCAGATTTTGAAGATTCCTGATGAGTATTATCCCCGCCGGCACGGGATGGTGTAAGCTTTACTGTTTATTTCTGAAGTATATCCAATCTATTTCGGACAAGAGTGAGATATTTATTGCGATATGTACTTCTTTTTCTGTTGACATCGGTGCGGTGTGCGTGTATATATTGTGTATAACGCGAGAATTGGCGGCGGCGAGCTGGCAAGTCTGGCGTTTTTTCGTTTTGGAATGGCGTTTGGAGCAGCATGTCACTGGATACGGCGGCGTGGGCCGAGATCTCACGTCTGTGGCGCGAGAGTGATGAGCGGCTCGGCCAGATCGCAGCGCGATTTGGCATCCCGCACCAGCTGATTACGGCCCGGGCGCGACGAGAGCGATGGCCGCTGCGGAATGTGCAAGC
Organism: Hyphomicrobiaceae bacterium; assembly: GCA_020442165.1. Lineage (GTDB taxonomy): Bacteria > Pseudomonadota > Alphaproteobacteria > Rhizobiales > Hyphomicrobiaceae > JAEUMD01. The sequence continues at coordinate 54,843 of JAGRKV010000034.1, forward strand.
AGGCAAACCGGGTTTGGCGCAGGGCGAGCAGACCGCAGGGCATTGCGGCGAAAAGCGACTTGGCGAAGCAAGCGAAGCGGCTGCAGCGCGCAGCCCGGCGAGGGATCACCGGGAACGTGCTGGTGGAGCTGTGCTGCCAGGTAGCCCCCGGAACCGAGAGCGTGCGAAGTCCCGCAGGGCCATCGTGGAAAGGTTGTTCGATGCCATGGATACCAAGTTGAGCGCGATCGAAAGAAGGATCCTGGAAGGGGGCGATGCAACGCCCGCCGACAGTGAGCGAACGACGCGGTCGCTCAATACACTCGTGAGGAGTCTCGAAAAGCTCGCGGACTACGAAGGCAAGATCGGCAAGCAGACGGGACGCAAGAATGGCAAGCGGCGCACAGTTGCAGACGATCCGGAGCGACGCCGCCAGGAGCTTGCGCGCCGTATTCAGCAATTGCTCGACCGTTGAAGATCTGAAGCGGCTGGTCGGAGGACTGGCGGAGGACGATCTGGCATTCCTGCTGCACGACTGGCAGGTGTGGGCGCGCGACGATCAACTGCCGCCGGCGACGTCTGCAGAGGGCGCGGCATGGCGGGTGTGGTTGATCCTTGGTGGTCGCGGCGCGGGCAAGACCCGCGCGGGGGCAGAGTGGGTGCGGGCGAAGGCACTCGGTCTGGCGCCGGTTGCGGAAAAGCCGGCTCAGCGGATCGCTCTGGTGGGCGAGACAGTCGCGGACGTGCGGCGGGTGATGATTGAGGGTGTATCAGGGCTGCTCAGCGTGCATCGCGAGGATGAGCGGCCACGGTTCGAAACATCCAAGGGGCAGTTGGTATGGCCCAACGGGACGGTCGCGGAGATATTCTCGGCGGAATCGCCAGATGGATTGCGCGGACCGCAATTCGCGGCAGCATGGTGTGACGAACTTGCCAAGTGGCGTAATGCGGAGGCGACCTGGGACATGCTGCAATTTGCATTGCGGCTGGGGGAGGATCCGCAGGTGCTGGTTACGACGACACCTCGGCCGCTGCAGTTGCTCAAGGCGATCATGAACGATGCGGCAAGCGTGGTGACGCGTGCTGCGACGCGCGACAACGCAGAGAACCTGGCGCCGTCGTTCATTGCCGAGATGGAGCGGCGATATGCAGACTCGGCGCTGGGGCGGCAGGAGCTCGACGGTGAAATCGTCGATAATTTCGAAGGCGGGTTGTGGCGGCGGTCGTGGATCGATGAGTTGAGACAGGATGAGGCGCCGCCACTCAAGACAGTCGTCGTGGCGGTCGATCCGCCGGTGACAGCAACTGCGTCGTCCGATGCATGTGGCATCATCGTAGCCGGTGTCGGTGGCGACGGCCGTGTCTATGTGATCGATGACAGGACGCTGCAGGGGCGGGAACCAAACGTGTGGGCGCGGGCTGTTCGTGCAGCATATGGCGACCACAATGCGGACCGGGTTGTCGCGGAAGTCAACCAGGGCGGTGATCTCGTCATGACGGTGCTGAAGCAAATCGACCGGGCCATGCCGGTGCGCACGGTCAGGGCGACGCGGGGCAAGTGGCTGCGGGCTGAACCGGTGGCGGCGCTCTATGCGGAAGGGCGTATTGTGCACGCAGGGAACTTCGATGCGCTCGAAGACCAGATGTGCCAGTTCGGCAGCGATGGGCGCGTCGGGGGCCGCAGCCCCGACAGGCTTGATGCGCTGGTCTGGGCGGTCACGGATCTGATTATCGATCCTCCAGCGCCACCGCGGGCCGCGCCGCAACCATGGATCCGCAGGCTTTAGCCTGCACGCAGCGACACAACAGAAGTCGTTCATAGCGCCCGTCAAGGCACGCGGTGCTGAATGTTTCTTGGGCAACAACGAGGATAGCGAAGCATGCCGCGCATGACGGACGCGCTCAACCGGCTAATGCCGTGGCGCACGGGGAATGGCGCAGCGCCGGTGACGAAGGCGAGCAAGGCGCATCGGCTGGTGGCGGTGGAAAGCCTTGGTCAGCCGCAATGGGCGCCACGCGACTACGCCACCTTTGCGCGCGAAGGCTTCATGCAGAACGCCATCGTCTACCGGTCTGTGCGGATGGTGGCGGAAGCGGCGGCGTCCATTCCGCTGCTTCTTTATGAAGGAGCGTTCGAAATCGAGAGCCATCCGTTTCTCGATCTCATTGCACATCCCAGTCTCGACCACACATCAGCCGACTTCTTCGAGGCCTGGTATGGCTATCTGCTGGTTTCGGGTAACGCCTATGTGGAGGCCGTGGGGGTCGACGAGCGGTTGCGCGAACTGCATGTGCTGCGGCCAGACCGCATGAAGGTCATCCCTGGTCCCGACGGCTGGCCCGAAGGCTATGAGTATTCGGTTGCCGGACGCTCTATCAGACTTTCGGGCGAAGCGGTTGCTGGCGTGCGTTCTGTCATGCACGTTCGCTTGTTCCATCCGGCCAACGACTACTACGGCATGAGCCCTATCGAGGCCGCGGCAAGCGCCATCGACATTCACAACCAGGCGGCGAGCTGGAACAAGGCGCTGCTCGACAACTCGGCGCGGCCATCGGGTGCTCTCGTTTATGCGGCGCGGGAAGGACAGCTCACCGAAGAGCAATTCCAGCGCTTGAAGGAGGAACTTGAACTCGGCTTCCAGGGTGCGCGCCAAGCGGGACGGCCCATGCTGCTGGAAGGTGGGCTCGATTGGAAGCAGCTTTCGCTTTCGCCCAAGGACATGGATTTCGTTGAAGCAAAGAACGCCGCCGCGCGGGAGATCGCGCTTGCGTTGGGCGTGCCCCCCATGCTGCTGGGCATTCCGGGCGACAATACCTATTCGAACTACCAGGAAGCGAGCCGGACGTTCTGGCGCCAAACCGTGTTGCCGCTGGTGGTGCGGACGGCCAAGGCAATGTCGGCATGGCTGGCGCCGGCATGGGGTGGCGCGTTGGAGTTGAGGCCGGACCTGGATGCGATAGAGGCGCTCTCTTCGGAGCGAGATCAACTGTGGGCCCGCATCGAGAAAGCGAGCTTCCTTACCGACGACGAGAAGCGTGCGGCAGCGGGTTATGGGCCGCTGGTTGAAGAAGGGGCGAGCAGCGCTGGCCAAGGCGGTCTTGTCGCGAAGCGCAGCCCTGACAAGGAAAGACATACGTGACAGGCTCAGCATCGCGCTGACGTTGCCGGCGGGTTCAAGCCACGAGGCGCGTGCTGGCGCGCAAATTTCTGACATTGCAAAAAGCGGAGAGGTTTGCCGATGGCAGATCGTGACGGCGCGCGCGTATACGACGGCGCGGAAGCGAAGTTCATGCCGCTCGACCTGAAGAGTGTCGGCGCGGACGGTTCTTTCGAGGGCTATGCAAGTCTATTCGGCCGCGAGGATCTTGGCCGGGATGTGGTGCTGCGAGGGGCCTTTGCCGACAGTCTGGCGCAACGCGGCGCGCATGGCATCCGCATGCTGTTCCAGCACGACCCGGCACAACCGATCGGCGTCTGGGATGACATCGCGGAAGATGCCAAGGGGCTCTACGTGCGCGGTCGGCTGATGGCCGAGGTGGCAAAGGCGCGCGAAGTGATGTCGCTGATGAAGGCAGGGGCGATCGACGGTCTTTCAATCGGGTTCAAGGCACTGAAAGCGAAGCGCGATGCGCGAAGCGGCGTGCGGCGGCTAGAGAAGATCGATCTTTGGGAAATCTCCATCGTCACTTTTCCGATGCTGCCGGATGCGCGTGTCGCGAATGTGAAGTCGCAATCATTCCGAAGAGGCGTTCCCACCGAGAGAGCATTCGAAAAGTGGCTCACACATGAAGGTGGGCTGACGCGCGCAGAGGCACGAGCGCTGATCCGCGGCGGATTGAAGAGTTTCCAGGCTTTGCGGGAAGCGGGCCTCGGGGCGAGTGAGGCGACACGACTGGCCGAGCGCATGCGGGATGCGGCGCGGCGGCTCGAAGTCCGCCAGTGATGCAACACCCAATTCCAGGACAAACGAGATGACGGACAAGACTGAGTTCGAGATCAAGTCGGCGGGCGGCGATGTCGCTGCGGCGTTCGACGAGTTCATGCGTGCATTCGAGGACTTCAAGGAAACCAACGACCGCCGGCTTGACGAGATCGAGAAGCGTGGTGCGGCAGATGCGGTAACAAGCGAGAAGCTGGCCCGTATTGATCGCACGCTCGATCAGTTGAGCGTGAAGACACGGCGGCTGCCAATCGGTGGCAAGGCCGGCGTGGAACGGTCGGGAGCTTCGTTGCAACACAAGGCTGCTTTTGACAGCTACGTGCGCGGTGGCGAGACGGGCAGTCTGAAGGCGCTTGAGGGCAAGGCTCTCTCGGTGGGATCGGATCCCGATGGCGGCTATCTCGTGCCGGACGAGACCGAGTCGACGATCAACCGGGCTTTGAAGGATATCTCGCCCATCCGCGCCATCGCCGGTGTGCGGCAGGTGTCGGGCTCGGTCTACAAGCGGCCGTTCGCGGTGACCGGCATTGGCACCGGATGGGTCGGTGAAACGGCGGCGCGTGCCGAAACGTCAACGCCGACGCTCTCGGAGTTGTCGTTCCCGACCATGGAACTCTACGCGATGCCCGCTGCAACCGCGAGCCTGCTTGATGACAGTGCCGTCAATATCGATGAGTGGCTGGCGGAGGAGGTGCGGATCGCATTCGCTGAACAGGAGGGTGCTGCCTTCATCAATGGCGATGGGGTCAACAAGCCGAAGGGCTTCCTCACCTATCCGACGGTCGCAAATGCCAGCTGGTCGTGGGGCAACATCGGCACGATCTCGACCGGCGTGTCGGGTGCATTCCCGGCCAGCGACGCTGGGGATGTTCTCATCGACCTCGTCTATGCGGTGAAGGCGGGCTACCGCGCGAATGCGCATTTTGTGATGAACCGTGCAACGCAGGCGCAGGTGCGCAAACTCAAGGATGGTGATGGCACCTATCTTTGGCAGCCATCCTCGGAACCTGGCCAGTCTCCGACGCTGATGGGCTTCCCGGTGGCGGAAGCGGAGGACATGACGGACATCGGCGCCGACAGCCTGTCGATCGCGTTCGGTGATTTCCGCCGTGGCTATCTGATCGTTGATCGGGTCGGCATTCGCGTTCTGCGCGATCCCTATTCGGCCAAGCCTTACGTGCTGTTCTACACGACCAAGCGTGTGGGCGGCGGCGTGCAGGACTTTGACGCCATCAAGCTGCTGAAGTTCGGCGCATAGCGGGCAAGCAAACACGGAAGACGACCGAATTCACCAATCTGCGCGGCTACTCCTCCCGGCCGCGCGGAAACTGCGGGGCTGTCTTATCCCCGGGGCAGCCCCGCCTCTTATGATGGGTTCATCGGATTTGAAGATTGGTTCATGAGGTTTTGCGCGATGGGTCTTGTGCTTGTGAGCGGTCCAGCTGCCGAGCCACTTTCGCTCGATGATGTGAAAACGCATCTGCGCGTTGATGGCACGAGTGAGGATGCTCTCCTTCAAAGCCTCATTCTTACGTCGCGGCTGCACATCGAGGCTGCGCTGGGTCTGGCGCTCGTCACGCAAGGGTGGCGTTTGGTCCTTGATTGCTGGCCAGCGGACGGCATTGTGAAGTTGCCGGTTGCGCCGGTTCAGGCGATTGACGAAGTGCGTGTCGCGACCGCAGAGGGAACGCTCAGCATCGTGGATGCGGCTGACTATATGCTGGATACCAGCGGCCGGCCGGCACGCCTGATTGCAAAGGCGGGGGTTTGGCCGCGACCGGGGCGGAAGTTTGCCGGCATCGAGATCGATCTGACGGCAGGATTTGGCCCGGCGGCAAGCGATGTTCCCGAGCCTGTTCGCCAGGCGCTCCTTCTGCTTGTCGCGCACTGGTACGAACATCGCGATCCCATCGAAATCGGCACGCCGGCAACGGCAGTTCCGCACGCGGTGAACCGCCTGCTCAACCCCTATCGTGCGGTGCGGCTGTGATCGAGATGCGCATTGGTGATTTGCGGCATCGGCTGGCGCTGGAAGAAGCGGCGCGCGTCGATGACGGTGCGGGCGGTGCTGAAGAGACGTGGATGCTGGTCGATGAGCTGTGGGCCGCCCTTCGACCGATCAGCGGTCAGGAAAGACAGGTCGCCGATCAGCTGGCCGGACGTGTCACGCACGAGATCTGGGTGAGATACCGAGCGGGCGTGAAGCCGGAAATGCGGTTTCGCGCCGGGGCCCGCGTTTTTGAGATCCGCGCGGTGATCGACACGAGCGAACGCCGCCGCTTCCTGAAGTGTCTGGCCGAGGAGCGCGATCTATGAAGCTGATAGCGGGGCTCGACGGTTCAGGGCAGCGACTGCTGCGCAGAATTGAAAACCGGATCTCGGTTCGATTTCTCCAGATGCAGGCCGATCGCAATTGGCGCAAGCGCGATGCAACGGCTGCGGATCTGGCGCGAGATGGCGGGGATGAGGTCTCCGACATTGTGCCCGGAAGCGAAGGCGAACTGTGATGGCGAATGCGGGATTGGAACTGCAGAAGGCGATCTATCAGGCGTTGCGTTCGGGCGCTGAGGTGCTGGGTCTGCTTGGCAGCGCCAAAGTCTATGATGATACGCCGCAGCGTACAGAATTTCCCTATGTGACGTTCGGACAAAGCCTGGTGCGTGACTGGTCCACCGGCACGGAGGCAGGACACGAGCACGTCATAACGCTGCATGTCTGGTCGCGCGCGGCAGGGCGCAAGCAGGTGCGGGAGATCATGGCCGCAATCGAGACAGTGCTGCACGACAGACAGCTTACGGTTGCGGGGCATAGCCTCGTGAACCTGCGCCACGAATTTTCAGATGCGCGGCGAGATCCCGATGGCGAAACATATCATGGAACTGTTCGCTTCAGAGCAGTTACGGAACCTCAGGTTTAAGGACATCGACTGTTGCTCCGGCGTGTCAGGAATACGACGGCGTGCGGGCGATGTCTGTTGGTTGCAGCGAGAGAGCAGCGCGGAGCGCGAGGAGATCAAGCCAGATGGCGGCACAGAAGGGTAAAGACCTTCTTTTGAAGGTCGACGCTGATGCGACGGGGTCCTTTACGACAGTTGCGGGTCTGCGCTCACGCACGATTGCGTTCGGCAGTGAGACCGTGGACATCACGCATACGGAGTCAGCCGGTCATTGGCGAGAACTGCTCGAGGGAGCGGGTGTGAAGTCGGCACGCATCACGGGGGCTGGAATCTTCAAGGACGCCTCGTCGGATGAAGTGGTGCGAGGTCTCTTTTTCAACAGCAGCATCCGGCCATGGCAGGTTGTGGTGCCGGATTTCGGCACGGTCACTGGTCCAATGCAAATAGCGTCGTTCGAACTGACTGGCCGACACGATGGCGAAGTAGCCTTCGAGCTGTCGCTGGAGAGCGCCGGTGAACTCGTGTTCGCCGCTATCTAAGCAAGCGGGGAAACGATGGCCAATCAACGTCGCGGCGAAATCGACGCGGAACTGGATGGCAGGAGGTATCGGCTATGTTTGACGCTTGGTGCCCTTGCGGAGTTGGAAAGTGCCTTTGGTGATGAGGACATGCTGGCGCTGGCGCGACGCTTCGAAGCTGGACGCATATCCGCGCGCGACGCCAGCCGGATCATCGGTGCGGGCTTAAGGGGGGGCGGCAACGATCTCTCGGACGCCGACGTTGCCAGAATGCGCGCGGATGGAGGTGTTGCCGGTTTCATAGACATTGTTGCGCGGCTGCTTGGTGCGACTTTTGCCGGCGACGAAACGGCTGCCAAGGCCAGTCCGGCTGACAAGAGAGACGGCGGCGACGAAGGCGCTGTGAGCGGCCCTTTCCATGGAACGAGGTGATGGCCGCGGGTCTGGGGCTTTTACGCCTGGAGCCAAGGGCGTTCTGGTCGATGACGCCGAAGGAGTTGCAGGCCGCGCTCGATGGCCTGCGTGGGCCAGCGGCCCTGGATGCGCCGCCCGGTAAGAGTGCCGTGATGCGGATGATCGAAAGATATCCGGATGAAAGGAAAACTCGATGAATGCAGGCAGTTCCGAGGGTGAGGAGTGGATCGTCACCGTGTCCGCGGATACGACGCCGTTGCGCCGGAGCCTGGCTGATGCGGAATACCTTGGGCGGCGGTTCGGCTCGGCGCTGACAAATGCGTTTGAGGGTATCGCGATCAAGGGCAAGAGCCTCGGTGACGTTTTGAAGTCACTGGCGCTGAACCTATCAAGTATCGTGCTGAAAGCCGCTCTGCGGCCCCTCGAAAGCGGGATTGGAAATTTTGTCACCGGACTGCTGGGCGGCGGCTTCAAATTTGCCAGCGGCGGCGTCATCAACCAGGGAATGCCAGTGCCTTTCGCAGCCGGCGGGGTTATCCGCTCGCCTATAGCGTTCCCATTGCAGGGCGGCCGTACAGGTATTGCTGGCGAGCGTGGTGCCGAAGCAATCATGCCATTGGCACGCGGTCCGGACGGACGCCTTGGCGTTGTGGCGCAGGGATCCGGAGGCGGCATGAACATAACCTTCAACGTGACGGCCGCCGATGCGGAAAGCTTTCGCAGGTCAGAGAGCCAGGTGGCGGCGATGCTGGCGCGTGCCGTCTCGTTCGGACAGCGAAATCTTTAACGGTTGAGATAACGAACTGCGGAGCGCGAGTGGGCACGAGGTAACGACATGAGTTTTCACGAGGTGCGCTTCCCGACAGAGATTGCGCTCCATTCTCAGGGCGGACCGGAGCGGCGTACGGAGATCGTCGTTCTGGGTTCAGGACATGAAGAGCGCAACTCCCGATGGGCCGACTCACGGCGACAGTTCAATGCCGGTTACGGGGTCCGTTCACTCGACGACTTGAACGCGGTCATTGCATTCTTTGAAGAGCGGCGCGGGCGGTTACATGGCTTTCGCTGGCGCGACATCAGTGATTGGAAGTCGTGTCCGCCAGAGGTTGTGCCGAGTGCCATCGATCAGGTGATCGGAACAGGTGATGGCGCCACACGGACGTTCCAGTTGGTCAAAACCTATGGAAGTTCGTTTGCACCGTGGCAGCGGACAATCAGCAAGCCCGTGGCGGGAAGCGTATTGATTGCGGTCGACGGCGTCGGAAAGTCTGAGGGCACGGATTTTTCCGTCGATGTTGCAACGGGACTGGTGACGTTGGCGGTTGCTGCAACACCAGGCAGCGGGACGAGTGTCACGGCGGGCTTTGCGTTTGATGTGCCCGTGCGGTTCGATGCCGACCGCCTAGAGATCAACATGCAGGGGTTTCGTCACGGCGCAATCCCCAACATTCCGATCATTGAGATCCGCACATGAAATACATAGATGCAGGATTGGCGGCACATCTTGCCAGCGGCGTGACGTCGTTGTGCTGGTGCTGGCGCCTGACGCGGTACGACGGTGCAGTGATGGGGTTTACCGATCACGACCGGAACTTGAATTTCGATGGTACGACGTTCGAGGCAGCTGCAGGGTTCACGGCGAGCGAGATCAAGGATGTGGTGGGCCTCGCTGTCGACAACCTGGAAGTGACCAGCGCGCTATCTTCCGAGCGACTTGACGAACGCGATCTGGTCGCGGGGCTCTACGATGATGCGAGGGTGGAAATCTACAGGGTCAACTGGGAGGCTCCGTCGCAGCGGGTGCTGATGCGGAAGGGCAGTCTGGGTGAGGTTCGCCGAAGCGGCTCCACATTTACAGCGGAAGTGCGCGGGCTGGCGCACTATCTGCAGCAGCCGGTTGGGCGGCTCTTCCAATATACGTGCGATGCAAACCTTGGCGATGTCCGCTGCGGGGTTGATGCGAATGATCCAAACTACAGAGGTCTTGGGAGTATCGTTGCCGCATCGGACCTGCGCAACTTCGAGGTCGCGGGACTTGATGCTTTTGCAAATGATTGGTTCACGCGCGGTCTGATCCGGTTCACGTCGGGTGCGGCGGCGGGGCAATCAGTCGAGATCAAGCGTCATACGCTAACCGGCGATGTGGTGGAGATCGAGCTGTGGCAACCAGCGCGGGATCCGGTATTGCCGGGTCAGACGTTCATCGCAATCGCGGGGTGCGACAAGCAACATGCTACCTGCCGCGACAAGTATTCCAACGCCATCAACTATCGCGGTTTCGCGCACATGCCAGGCAATGACTTCATCACAGCGGTCGCGCGGCCAGGGAGCTGATGGTGGCGGAACTTAAGGGCGCTATTGCCGGGGAGATGCGAACCATCTGCCGCGCTGACGTCGTGCGGGAGGTGCGTTCCTGGATTGGAACGCCATACCACCATCAGGCAAGTTGCAAGGGAGCAGGGGCCGACTGCCTGGGTCTTGTGCGGGGAGTCATGCGGACGCTCTACGGTTGCGAGCCGGAAACGGCTCCAGCCTATTCTCCCGACTGGGGAGAAGCGAACGCCCAAGAAACATTGCTTGCGGCTGCATCGCGAAACCTCGTTCGGCGAGACATCGTGGCTGTGAGGGCTGGTGACGTTCTGGTGTTCCGAATGCGCCGAGGTGCCATTGCCAAGCATGCAGCCATCATGACGGGCGAGAACTTGATGGTTCACGCGGTTGAGCGCGTGGGAGTTGCAGAGGCGCCGATCGGACTGTGGTGGCGGCGACGGATTGCGGGTGCATTTTCATTCCATGGGATTGACGACTAATGGCGACACTGGCACTCGCAGCAGTTGGCGCCGCTGTTGGCGGTACGCTGCTGCCGACCGGCATAACGCTTCTGGGCGCAACGCTTGGCGGGGCGGCAATTGGCGCACAGATTGGCGCATTTGCAGGTTCATACGTCGATCAGATCCTTTTCGGGATGGGGGGCGCGCCGTCGGTCAAGGGGCCACGCCTCAGCGACCTTCATATCACTGCATCGACTGAAGGTGCGCCGATCCCGAGGATGTATGGCCGTGTTCGCGTCGGCGGACAGGTGATCTGGGCTGACGAGATCGAGGAGGTGAAGAAGACCGAGACAGCCGGCGGCAGTGGCAAGGGCTCGGAGGTGGGGTCAAGCAAACGACCTATAGCTATTTTGCGAATTTTGCCGTTGCGCTTGGGGAGGGCAGGATCACCGGCATCGGGCGCGTCTGGGCGGATGGACAGGAACTCGATCTCAGTGACGTGATCTATCGCGTTTATGACGGCAGCGAGAGCCAGGATGCTGATCCGCTGATCTCAGCGCGGCTCGGGGTGGAAAGCACACCGGCATTTCGTGGCGTCGCCTATATCGTATTCGAACGTCTGGCGCTTGCGGATTTTGGCAACCGCTTGCCACAGTTGTCGTTCGAAGTGTTTCGCGACGTCGACGACTTCGCGAATGATGTGCGCGGCATCGTGGTCATTCCGGGCTCGGGAGAGTTTGTCTACGCAACCCAACCCGTAACGCGTGGTCTTGGGCTTGGCACGTCGCAATCCGAAAATGTGCATACATACCGAGGCGACAGCGACTGGGCAGTATCCTTGGACCAGATGCGAGAGATGCTGCCGCACGTTGGCAATGCATCGCTCGTTGTCAGTTGGTTTGGTACGGATCTGCGTGCAGGATCGTGTGTGGTGGAGCCGCGTGTGGATTCTGCGGCCAAGGTAACAAAACCTATCAGTTGGAGCGTTGCGGGCCTTGGCCGAGGAACTGCGCAGGTCGTGAGCCAGCGCGACGGGCGTGCGGCCTATGGTGGGACGCCTTCTGACCAGACAGTCGTTTCTGCCATCCGGGATTTGAAGGATCGCGGTATTGCGGCAACGCTGACGCCCTTCATCCTGATGGATATTGCAGCGGACAATGTGTTGCCTAATCCCTACGGCGGTTCGGCCCAGCAACCGGCCTATCCTTGGCGCGGCCGGATTACCTGTGACCCGGCGCCGGGCCAGCCCGGAACTGTCGATAAGACCGCGGCTGCTGCTGCGCAAATTGCCTCATTCGTTGGCACTGCCGCTCCTTCGAACTTTTCAATTGTGGGAGAGAGTGTTGTCTATAGTGGTCCGGCCGAATGGAGTTTGCGCCGGATGGTTCTGCACTATGCACATTTGGCGAAAGCTGCTGGTGGTGTGGATGCCTTCGTTATCGGTACCGAACTGCGCGGGCTTACGCAGGTTCGCAGTGGCACAAACACGTTCCCGTTTGTCGATGCTTTGATTGCGCTGGCGGCGGACGTGAAATCCGTTCTGGGCGGGGCAACGAAAGTCACGTATGCGGCAGACTGGTCTGAATACTTTGGCTACCACCCCAATGATGGAACGGGAGATGTATGCTTCCATCTGGATCCGCTTTGGGCGTCGACTGCAATCGATGCGATAGGCATCGATCTTTACTGGCCATTGGCGGACTGGCGCGATGGCCGCAGCCATACGGACCGCGTCGCGGGGACACGCTCGATCTACGAACTCGACTACCTTGCGAGCAACGTGGCTGGAGGAGAGGGTTTCGATTGGTATTACGCTTCGGCCGAGGATCGTTCGGTGCAGCAGCGCACACCGATTACAGATGGTGCGGGCAAGCCATGGGTGTTCCGGTACAAGGATCTGAAAGGTTGGTGGTCGCAGCCACACTTCGATCGGCCGGGCGGCGTTGAATCGCCAGGGGCGACTGCGTGGGTGCCGCAATCCAAGCCGTTCTGGTTCATGGAAATGGGATGCCCTGCTGTCGACAAGGGTGCCAACCAGCCCAACGTATTTGTTGATCCCAAGAGCTCGGAAAATGCGCTGCCATACTTTTCACGCGGCGTTCGCGACGATTTCATGCAGCGTCAGTACATCAAGGCACTGACACGAGCCTTTGATCCAGGTTCCGATCTCTACGTGGCCGATGCCAATCCCATCTCGGCTGTCTACGGTGATCGGATGGTGTCGATCGAGCGCATGCATGCGTACGCCTGGGACGCGCGGCCATATCCTGCATTTCCCAATGATCTTGCTTCGTGGGGGGACGGTGATAATTGGCTGGTTGGACATTGGCTCAATGGCCGCGTCGCAAATGCCCCGCTCGATGGGCTCATGCGGCAGTTGATGCTCGATTTCGGATTTGTGGATTACGACGTTTCGCAGCTGGGGGGAATGGTGCCGGGCTATGTCCTTGATCAGGTCATGTCGGTGCGCGACGCGGTGCAACCGCTCAGTCTGGCATTCTTCATGGACTCGATCGAGAGCGGCGGTTCTATAGTCTTCCGGCATCGTGGGAACGAAGATGCCGTTGCGCAGTTCACGCTCGATGACGTGGTGGAAGTGCGCGAAGATCAAGGACTTATTGCTCTGACGCGGGGGCAGGAGACGGAACTGCCGCGGGCGACAAAGGTGGCTTACATTGATGCGGCGGATGACTATCGCCAAGCCGTTGCGGAGTCACGAAGGCTGACTGGCCTGAGTGGCCGGGTCACGCAGGCGGAGCTTCCAGTCGTTCTCGATAATGAGCAGGCCGGCGCCATTGCTGATGCCTGGTTGCACGAGACCTGGATTGCACGCGAGCGAGCGAATCTATCGTTGCCACCCAGTCAGCTTGCAGTCGAGGCTGGCGACGTGGTGTCGATAGAAGTGGCTGGCCGCTCGCGGTTGTTCCGGATCACTGAAATCAGCGATGGGGGTGCACGAGAGATCGAGGCCCGGGCTATCGATCCGTCGGTCTACGATGGTGTGGCGGGGCCGGCGCGACCGGCGAGAGCACGAGACAGCGTGATAGCAGGAGGCCCTGTCGTTCATTTTCTGGATTTGCCGCTGCTGCGAGGGGACGAACCCGCAACGGCGGGATATGCGGTAGCCTATCAATCGCCATGGCCAGGGAGTGTCGCCATTTATCGTAGCCCGGAAACAACGGGCTATACGCTGCAGGCTTTGATCGACACCCCTGCCACCATCGGCACGCTCGTCACACCGATTGGTGCTGGACCTGAGGCACGTATCGACCGGGCGACCCGTCTGAGGGTTGCGATTGCTGGAGATGTGCTGAGTTCAGTTACTGAATTGCAGATGCTGGGTGGAGCCAACGCGGCTGCGGTCCAGAGCGATGCGGGTACGTGGGAGGTTATTCAGTTTGAGGGGGCTGAGCTGGTTGCGCCGGGTGTCTATGAACTTTCGAGGCTCCTGCGGGGCCAAGCGGGTACTGAACTGGCAATGATCTCCGGTGCATCCGAGGGAGCAGCTTTCGTCTTGCTCGATAATGCGCTGACGCGCCTGCCGACAACACTCGCGGAGATAGGGCTCAACTACTGGTGGCGATATGGACCTGCCAACCGGGACATCGGCGATGCGTCGTATGAAACCACCACGCATGCAGTGGTGGGTTTGGGTTTGCGCCCCTATTCACCTGTGCATGTTCGTGGCCAGCGCGATCAAGACGGGAACTTATCTATCACCTGGACCCGCAGGACACGTAGCGGCGGGGACAGCTGGGAGGTATCCGAAGTGCCTCTGAGCGAGGACAGCGAGGCCTATGAAGTTGAAGTGCTAGACGCTGGCATGGTGAAGCGGGTGCTCACGACGACGGCTGCAACGGTGACCTATTCGGCCATCGATCAGATTTCCGATTTTGGAGCGCTGCGGTCCACATGCGATGTGCGTGTTCATCAGATGAGTGCTGTTATAGGCCGCGGTGCCGGGCGCAACGCAACTGTCTGACTTTGACCTGATTGCTTCCAGGTAAACCCTACAAGCCGGAAATAGAATGCAACAGCAACCCGACTGGCTCTTGTGGGCCTGGCGTGAACTCGGCGTGCATGAAGTCGCCGGGCGAGGCGACAACCCGCGCATCATCGAAATGTTCAAGGACGTTGGACATTCGGCTGTTGAAGACGACGAAGTCGCCTGGTGTGCGGCTTTTGCCGGGGCTTGCCTTGAAAGAAGCGGGCATAGAAGCACGCGCTCGCTCATGGCGCGGTCCTATCTTACGTGGGGCGAACCGCTTGACGAGGGCCGCCATGGCGCCATCGCTGTGCTCAGTCGCGGGGATGATCCGGCGCTGGGGCATGTCGGGTTCGTCGTTGGAGAAGCGGATCGGCAAATATTTCTTTTGGGAGGCAACCAGTCAAACGGCGTCACCGTCGCGTCGTATGCGAAAGATCGATTGCTGGGCTACCGCTGGCCGCAGTCACCCGTGCAGGTTGAGGCAGAAGAGGAGAACAGCGCGCGGACCAATGATGGTGTGCACGCGGGAGAGGTTGCGACGTTGTTCGACAGCGCACTGGCGCACGTTCTGGAGATGGAGGGTGGCTATACCGACGATCCGAACGATCCGGGCGGTCCGACGAACAAGGGTATCACCTTGGCGGTTTTTGCACGCTGGCTCGGCGAGCCAGTTACGACGGGGTCGCGAAGTCGTCTTGTCGCGCGATTGAAGCGGATTCCGGATGCAATGGTGCGGGAGATCTACGTCACTCGCTATTGGACGCCGGCGGAGTGTGAAAGACTTATACCGGCGCTTGCGCTCATGCATTTTGACGCTGCCGTCAATCATGGCGTCCAAGGTGCGATCCGCATATTGCAGCAGGCCGTGGGAGCAAACGTCGATGGTGAGATCGGGCCGGAGACTCGGCGCTGCATCAGTGCCAAGCCGATTGCGGAGACGCTCCTGGCCTATGCAGAGATCCGCAGAGATCGTTATCGCGCTCTCAAACACTTCTGGCGTTTTGGCCGGGGCTGGATGCGCCGCGTCGACAGAACGCTAATCCGCGCCGGACAGGCCATGGAACATGACGTGGGCCAGGTTGCCGATCGCGAGGCCAGTGTCCACGAAGCAAGAAAAGAGTCGAAACAAAGCACAGGAGATCGAAACATGACCACTCAGAGCGAACAGGATGGCGAGCAGGTGCCGAATTCCAAGTGGTGGGGGGAGTCCATGACGATCTGGGGCGTCATCGTGACCGCGGCAGCTACAGTGCTACCTGTGCTGGGACCGCTGATCGGTCTGGATATAACGGGTGAGATGGTCCGGCAGATTGGACAGCAGGTAACGGAAGTGATTCAGGCGCTGGGCGGCGTTCTGGGCACAATCATGGCGATCTACGGGCGCGTGCGGGCAACCCAGCCTGTCGCCCGTCGCCTGATGGCGGTGAGGATCTGACAACTGGCGCACTCGAGTGTTCAGCCGTCATTCACTCGGCACGGGCGATATTTCAACGAGGTGTGTCGCCCTCGTCTTCTCAGATGCACCGGTCGAAAGGTCGAGGCATGCTGAGATTGCGCCAAGTTTACATCACAAGCGCTTTGCTTGCCGGAGTGATATTTGGCGTGGTCAGTGCGAAGGCAGCTGCGCCACAAGCGCCAGAAGGACGCTGCATAGACGACTGGTCGGTGGCATCAAGAATCGTTGCACAGGAGGGCTTGGCGAGTGTGGAGCGTCTCGCCTCGGCGGCGGGGAAACGCATCGGTGGGGCTATCGTGCGAACGACGCTGTGCCATGAGGGTGGGAGATACGTCTACCGGGTTCTCGTGCGCAACCGGCAGGGCGAAATTTCAAGACATAATCTGGATGCGCGCCATCCGCTGGGCTTCTAGCTTCAGCCGGGCAGAGGCCAGGGCTGTTGCAATCCCGCAGATCCGGTCCGGGCGGCAAAACGGGATGCTAGGATTTTATGAATGGCCAGCTATAATTGGGGATCAGGTGAAATAGGCAGGGCGGGCCAATCCCTTGCGCATTCTTGTTGTTGAAGATGATCGTGATTTGAACCGGCAGCTCGTGCGGGCGTTGTCCGATGCGGGCTATGCAGTCGATTCCTCGTTCGATGGAGAGGATGGATATTTCCTGGGCGATACGGAGCCCTATGACCTCGTGGTTCTGGACATCGGGCTGCCCAAGATGGACGGCATTTCCGTACTGGAGCAATGGCGCAGGTCCGAACGCAACATGCCGGTCATTATTCTCACAGCGCGGGATCGCTGGAGCGACAAGGTTGCCGGAATGGATGCCGGGGCGGATGACTATGTTGCCAAGCCATTCCATATGGAGGAGTTGCTGGCGCGTGTCCGGGCTCAGGTTCGGCGGGCAAGTGGCCATGCGCGCAACGAGATCGAGTGTGGGCCAATTCGCCTCGATACCAAATCCGCGCGCGTGACGTGCGATGGAGAGCCAATCAAGCTGACTTCCCATGAATACAGGCTTCTTGCCTATCTGATGCATCATCATGGGCGGGTCGTATCGCGCACAGAGCTTGTCGAGCACTTATACGAGCAAGATTTCGATCGCGACTCGAATACGATTGAAGTTTTCATCGGCCGCTTGCGCAAGAAGCTGCCGCCGGAACTCATTCAGACCGTTCGTGGCCTTGGCTACCGTCTGAGTGCCGATCCAGATGCGGTTTAATTCTCTTGCATTTCGTCTGTTCGCTACGTCCACCATTTGGACGCTGGTCGTGCTGCCTCTGGCAGGACTCATCATCTATTCGCTGTATCGCGAAGATGTGCAGGTGTCCTTCGACGGGCAGTTGAAGAAGCTAGTGACGGCAATTGCTATCGATTCCATAAGCGAAGCGACCGATCGTCCGGTTCCCCCCACGAATCGATATGAACCGCTTTTCGAGGTCACTCATTCCGGTTGGTATTGGCAACTAAAGCCACTCGACGATCCTTCACTCCCCACACTGGTTTCAGCGTCTCTTGCGACGGCGAAGCTGCCATCCCCAGCGGAGCGGAAGTTTCCCACCGACGTGACCGGCACGCGATGGATGAACGTGACTGGTCCCAACGATGAGCCTACGCGCATCGTCGAACTGGTCGATACACTGGGGCACGATCCCAACCAGCCGCGATATTCCATCATCGTCGCCGGGCCGCTCGACTGGCTCGACGCGCTGATTTCCAATTTCCGCTACCGGCTGTCGATTGCTCTCGCCTTGGCAGGGCTCGGACTGGTTGCGGTGACACTGTTCCAGGTGCGGTTCGGGCTGCTGCCACTCAAGCGTGTGGAAAACGGACTTTCGGCCATCCGGTCCGGCAAGGCGGAGCGGCTGGAGGGAGAATTGCCGGCGGAAATTGCTCCGCTACAGGTCGAACTTAATGCACTCATCCAGTCGAACCAGGATGTCGTGGATCGTGCCCGCACTCAGGTTGGCAATCTGGCGCATGCGCTGAAAACGCCTCTGGCGGTTATTATAAACGAAACGCGCGACGAAGACAGCTCGGTTGCGCGCAAAGTGGTCGAGCAGGCGGGGGTGATGCGCGATTCCATTACGCTCTATCTCGACCGCGCCCGCATGGCGGCACGAGTGGGTGCTATCGGTCGCGTGACCAGTGTCGCGGAGGTAACGGCGCCACTGGTGCGAGCGCTGGAGCGCATCAACAGGGATCGCGGGATTGCGATAGAAGAAGTGATTTCTGGCAAGCCGCAGTTCCAGGGGGAACGGCAGGATCTGGAAGAGATGCTCGGCAATTTGCTGGACAACGCCTGCAAGTGGGCCAAGTCGCGCGTCTATCTCACCGTCAATGAGGCGCACCACCCGGGAAAAACAGCCGATGACGGCATGATCGAAATCGTTGTCGAGGATGACGGGCCAGGTCTCACCGACGCGCAGCGCCAGCGGCTCGGCAAGCGAGGGCTGAGGCTTGATGAATCAAAGCCGGGATCCGGGCTTGGACTGTCGATCGTGACCGATCT
Source organism: Hyphomicrobiaceae bacterium (assembly GCA_020442165.1). GTDB lineage: Bacteria > Pseudomonadota > Alphaproteobacteria > Rhizobiales > Hyphomicrobiaceae > JAEUMD01. Next base: position 73,314 of record JAGRKV010000034.1, read on the forward strand.
GGTGCAGCTCTATCGGGGCTCCTTAAACTTGTCGGCCTCCCAATATGGCGGCTTGAAGGCGACGTTGAAGTTGCCCCGCGCCTGAGTGGCAGCGAATTTGGCCGGTGCTGTTTGTCAGCGCCTCGTGCTGCTTCCCAGTTGTGTGCCACTGCCTGCCCGTCCCACTTTCGCCCGAATCTCCCCGAAAAAGCGCCGTTAACCAAAATTTGGCACGAGTGGATGACGCGCATATGCAGAACCCGGTGCCGACAGCGAACGGGGCCTGCTTGATATGTTCAAGACCTTTCAAATCATAGCGGCGAGTGGACTGATTGTTGCCGTGCTCGGCGGTTGCGGCCCTGACGGTCCAACCCGGGCGGATACAGGTCTCGCGGTCGGCGCTGTTGCGGGTGGGTTACTCGGCAACCAGGTTGGCCGCGGAAATGGCAGAACTCTCGCGACGGTGGCTGGCGCCCTCGTAGGTGGCATCGTTGGTCACCAGATTGGCCGCTCGCTCGATGAACAGGATCGCATGCTGGCCCGCGAAGCCGAGTATGAGGCACTTGAAGAGGGGCGGTCCGGAGTCGCCCGCAGCTGGCGCAACCCTGACAGCGGACGTTATGGCGAGGTGGTACCGAGCAGGCCGTACCGGCGGGGTACGCAGGACTGCAGGGATTACGCCCACACAGTCTATATCGATGGCCGGCCTGAGGTCTTGCGCGGAACGGCGTGCCGTACACGCGATGGTGAATGGCGCTCGGTGGCTTGATTTCGGTTAAGCCTCAGAGAGTTGCTTGATGTAGGCTAGCCCTGTCTGGAGCGTGTTTCTTTCCCAGACCTAGTGAGGTCCAAGGGTAGTGCGGTTATTTGCCCGGAAGGCGAATGTTCCTCAAAACGGAAACCGCGACGTTTGGCCTGTTTCGGCTGCCGCACTCTTGTCATCCGGGTGAAGCCCACCTATTCCACCAGTGTGCTTGGGCCAGGGGTCGGACGATGCTGCTTTGGATCGGCTTTTCGCTGCTGACGATTGTCGTGATCGCGGCACTTGCGCGTCCGCTGCTGGGCGGCGGGAAAGAGGCGCCGACTTCTCACTCGGCAGACCTTGCTGTCTATCGCGATCAGCTTGAAGCAATCGAAGCTGAGAAGGACCAAGGTATCCTGGGTCATGCGGAGGCAGAGGCGGCGCGGGCGGAACTCGTGCGTCGGCTACTGCGCGCTGCTGATGGAATTGCGGATCAATCTGCGAAAGACCAGAACCCCGCAGACGCAAAATCATCAGAATCCCCATCAACGCCCGCAAATATTGCGGTCTATGCCGCAGCGGTGCTCATTCCGCTTCTGTCGATTGGCGTTTACATAAGCGTCGGCTCTCCAGATTTGCCTGGTAATCCATTTGCGGAACGGATGGCACATGGCCGGCCGGGAAAGTCGATCGACGAACTCATTGGGATGGTCGAGGCCCGGCTGAAGGAAAAGCCCGACGACGGCAAAGGCTGGGAGGTGATCGCTCCAGTCTATATGAAGCAGCAGCGCTTCGAGGATGGTGCACGGGCCTACGCCAATGCGATCAGATTTCTTGGCGAAACGCCGGAGCGGATATCCGGCTTCGCAGAGGCTATCGTACTCGCCAATAACGGCCTGATCGTACCTGATGCGCGTAAAGCCTATCATCGCTTGCTTCAATTGCATCCAGGCCAGCCCGAGGCGCGGTTCTGGCTCGCGGTGGCGAAGGAGCAAGACAGCGATATCAAGGGTGCGATTGCTGATCTGGAGGGCCTCCTCAAGGATGCTCCGGCGGAGGCAAGCTGGCGGCCGCTGGTAGAAACAAAGCTGTCTGAATTGCGCAAGAGCCTGGAAGGCGGACCCGATGCGGGTGGTGGCGCACCGCTTGCGCAATCCAAGCCCACGGCGCCACAGGGGGCATCTGATGGTCCGGGTTTCCAGCCGAGTAAAGAGGGCGTGGCAACGGTGCTTCAGATGTCGCCGGAAGAGCAGCGCGCCTTCATGTCACAAAGGATTGATGGCCTTGCCGCCCGCCTTGAGAAGGATAGCAAGGACCTGGAAGGTTGGAAGCGGCTGGTTCGCGCCTATAAGGTAATGGGGCGAGATGCCGATGCCGCAGGGGCGATGGCAAAAGCGCGAAGTATCTTCGTTGGTGATCGGGCCGCTACGGAGGCGCTCGATTCATTGGCGAAGGATCTGGGCGTAGGATCATAAGGCAACGAGGGTTCTCACGTACTGACCTGGTGCTCTCTGAGGCGACATACAGAGCACTATGTTATTCACTTTAGACTTGGAACAGGCTCATGACACGCAAGCAACGCCGCGGAACGATCATCATTGCCGCCGTCAGTGTTCTTGCGCTGGCGACGATCCTGACGATGTTCGCGTTGCGGGATTCGATCGTCTTCTTTCATACGCCGAGCGATGTGGCAGAGCAGAAGGTTAATGTCGGACAGCGAATCCGCCTTGGCGGTCTCGTCGAGCAGGGTTCGGTCAAGCGGGGCGGGGGAACGTCGGTTGAATTTGTCGTGACCGATACGCTGAAGACGGTTGCCGTGAGCTACAAGGGTGTGCTGCCGGACCTGTTCCGTGAAGGCCAGGGCGTGGTGGCTGAGGGTGTTTTAGAGCCAAGCGGGCATCTGCTTGCAGATACGGTTCTGGCGAAACACGACGAGAACTACATGCCGCCCGAGGTTGCCGAGGCGCTCAAGGCGAAGGGCGTCAATCTGGGCAAGAGTGCCAGTCATCCCGACGCGCAGGCCAGCAAGACACAATAAGTGCAGAGGTGAGGCGGGAGGAGCCTTCGTATGATTATCGAGTTTGGCCACTTTGCCCTGATCCTTGCGGTGATGGTGTCAGCATTTCAACTCGTCGTTCCTGCCTATGGCGCACACAAGCGTGACGCACGACTCATGGAGGTAGGAGACCGGGCGGCGGTGACGCAGTTTTTCCTGATCCTGATTGCTTTTGTCGCGCTAGTGCATGCCTACGTGGTTTCCGATTTTTCGGTTGCAAATGTTGTCGCGAACTCGCACTCGACCAAACCCCTGATTTATCGGATTTCAGGCGTGTGGGGGAACCATGAAGGCTCGATGCTGCTGTGGGTGTTGATCGTTGCGTTGTTCGGCGCCCTTGTCGCGCTGTTCGGCTCCAACCTGCCGGCTACACTCAAGGCGCATGTGCTGAGCGTGCAAGCTGCCATCGGATTGGCGTTTGGTCTTTTCATCCTGTTCACATCCAATCCCTTTGAACGGCTCGATCCGGCGCCGTTCGATGGCCGTGGTCTCAATCCCATCCTGCAGGACCCGGCCTTGGCATTTCATCCGCCCTTCCTCTATGCGGGCTATGTCGGTTTCTCGATGGCATTCTCATTCGCGATCGCAGCGTTGATCGAGGGGCGCACGGATGCGGCGTGGGCGCGCTGGGTGCGACCGTGGACATTGGCGGCATGGATGTGCCTGACCATCGGCATCGCGATGGGGTCGTGGTGGGCCTATTACGAACTGGGCTGGGGCGGCTGGTGGTTCTGGGATCCGGTTGAGAATGCGTCATTCATGCCGTGGCTCGCGGGCACGGCGCTGCTGCATTCAGCTCTCGTCATGGAGAAGCGCGAAGCGCTCAAGGTCTGGACGATCCTGCTGGCGATCCTGACATTCTCGCTGTCACTGATGGGTGCTTTCCTGGTCCGCTCCGGTGTTCTGACTTCGGTGCATGCTTTCGCTGTCGATCCGCAGCGCGGCACCGTTATTCTGGCAATCATGCTGGTCTTCATCGGCGGCGCCCTGGCGCTTTTCGCGGCGCGTGCCGGTGAGCTGCGCCAGGGCGGGCTGTTTGCTCCCGTGAGCCGGGAGGGCGGACTGGTCTTGAACAACATCCTGCTGACGGTGAGCTGCGCGACAGTGCTGGTCGGCACCCTATATCCGCTCGCTCTTGAGGCGATGACGGGCGACAAGATTTCTGTCGGCGCGCCATTCTTCAATATGACGTTCGTGCCGCTGATGATCCCGCTGCTTGTTGCCTTGCCGTTCGGGCCATTTCTGGCCTGGAAACGCGGCGATCTGTACGGTGTGGCGCAGCGCCTCACGTTCGCGGCGGTGGTGGCTCTGATCGTGCTGGTGGCATCGGCGGCATGGGTGCAGCGCGGACCTTGGCTGGCGCCATTCGCGATTGCGCTGGGCGTATTCGTGATGATGGGTTCAGTCTGGGAAATCGGTTATCGCGTGAAAGCGGGAGTGGTGCCGTGGCCCGAGGCAATGCGGCGGCTGCGCAATCTGCCGCGCTCGGTTGTGGGGACGATGCTTGCGCATTTCGGTGTCGGACTTGCGGTTGTGGGCATTGCCGCCACTTCGGCCTATCGCATTGAGACAATCGTGGCGATGCGCCAGGGAGACCATGTTGAAACGGCCGGCTACGTGCTGACGTTTAAGGATGCCTCGAAGGCGCGGGGGCCCAACTATACGGAAGATCTGGTCACGCTCGAAGTAACGCGCGGGGGCAAGCTGGTGACGACGTTGACGCCATCCAAGCGGCTCTATGATGCCCCACCGATGCCGACGACCGAGGCGGGCATTCTCGCCTCCTGGCGTGGGGACCTTTATACTGTGGTCGGTGATCCGCAGAAGGGCGGCGGCTACGCATTCCGCATCTACTTCAATCCGCTGGTGCGCTTCATCTGGATCGGTGCGCTCATCATGTTCATTGGTGGCGGCATTTCGCTCAGCGACAGGCGGTTGCGGGTCGGTGCGCCGGTGAGGTCGCGACGGCGGGCGGGAGCTGTTGCATGATGTGGTTTTCGGTCAAGGCAATGGCGGGAGGCGCTGGCAAGCAACACTGTTGTGGCGGCATTCGTCTCACGAGCTGTCTGATGGCGGTTTGGGTGGGGCTTGTCGCGTGCTCGACGATGGCGATGGCGCTTGAGCCCAGCGAACAACTCAAGGATGCTACGCTGGAGGCGCGCGCGCGGGAGCTGTCTGCTGAGCTGCGCTGTCTTGTCTGTCAGAACCAATCCATTGATGATTCTGATGCTCCGCTTGCGAAAGACCTCCGGCGGCTGGTGCGCGAACGTATTGTAGCTGGAGACAATAATGCCCAGGTAAAGTCGTTCCTGGTTGAGCGATATGGTGACTTCGTTTTGTTGAAGCCGCCATTTGGCCTCAACACTCTGCTGCTTTGGCTCGCTCCCGCGGTGCTGCTTTTTGCTGTTCTATTCTACGTTGCGGGTGCGGCGCGGCGGCAGGCCATGCAATCCCCTGCCGGAGCCGGTGGTGGCCTCAGTGAGGACGAAGAACGCCGGCTGCAGGAGGTTTTGGCGCGTCAAACCAATGAAGAGACGAGCAGTTGAAGTCGCAACGATAGAATCTTTCATCAGATTGGGCGTAGCACGCCTACTTTGAGGCGGTCACCGCCTCGACTGCTTCCAGTCGTTCCAGCAGGCCCCGCGTCGCAATCCCGGTTACGGGAAATTTCATGCGGCTTTCATATGCTTCGATTGCATTTCGCGTAATCGGGCCGTAGCGACCATCGCGTGCGCCGGAAAACATTCCCAACTTTGCCAACTTCTCCTGGATGCGCCGAATTTCTGTTGGGCGGCTCAATATGCCATCTTGGGTCATGGTTCTGATGCGCCCTGCCAGAGGTGCTGCCAGCAACGCTGTGTTTGCAATCACTTCCTGGTCGAGCCGCTGCACAACCTGTCCGTCATGCGTGATGACACGCGACCTGACATAGGTGCCGACATTTATCCCGACCACTTCCGGTCCGTCGTCACCGTCGACAAGCAGTGGGGAGCCTGAGGAGGCAGCATCGGTATCGCAGGCATGTAGCAGCATGTTGCGGGGGTGCTCGAAATCCTTGGCGAGTTGCTCGGCCGTTCCAGTTCTCTTTCTGGGGACCATGGTGCAGGCGCGAGCGATGGCCAGTTTCCAGTGCGCGAGATCGCGGTGGTAGGCGACATGATAGACTTGGCCCAAGGCGGCACTGGCGGCGACCTCGGCCGCGGTCTGGCTACTGATTTTGAGACCACCGTCTTTGCATGCGGGCGCTGCGAGGCGCAGGAGCGCCCAATCAGTAGAGGCATTGATTGGGGGGCGGGTGTTGAGCCGTCTCGCACCAGTCAGAATGCTGTTGCTGACGCTGTGCGACGCCGCTCCGGCAATGGGTGTGGCGGCACCGGAATCGGAATCGCGGCGGAAGTTCAAGAGCCATGGTTCGGATACGGGCTGGTTCAGGGTACCGACGACGCAATGACCGGCGGTGGCAACCACGTCGCGCGAGACGCAAAAGGCGGTGCAGACTGAGCCCGTGCCCGCATGGGTGAGAACGCCAATGCGTGAAGCAAGTCCTTTATGGCGGATGGAAAGACGGCGGCGGTCATCCGTGCCGAAGATGGCGATTTTCTGGGTGAAATTGGTCTTCAAAATCTGGCGGGGGTTCGAGGGCATCTGCTGTGCCGGCGTGGCGGTCGCCGGAGCGGATGAAAGTGCTGCTAGAGTGGTTGCGAGAAGCAGCGCTGGAACGCTCGCGGTGGCGGATCCTGCCGGGAGTGTCTTGCGCTTCGCGTCCGTCAACAGGACGTTTTTCGGCTCCCGATCCGGTGCAGTGTGCCAAGCATCCTGGCTCACGACGGCGCGCTCCCCTCGAACATTACAGAACATTAAGACAGCCGAAAGGCTGGTGTAATGGCGGGCCTGCTATCGCGTCTTTCAACCGGTCGAACGATTATCAATGGAGGTTGATTGCTATGCAGATCGCGCCGCTCAAAGGTGCTTCAGCAAAACCCGCGCCAATCGGGGGAACCATTCATCATGCCAAGCGGGCAGCGCGGGTATTGGCGCTTGCGGGCCTTCTGGGCGCCGGCGTGCTTGCTTTCCAGTCCCTGAATGGCACAGCGCCTGTCCAGGCACAGCTCAAGCCTTCGGATCCGGGCATTCAGACGCCTTATGGTCGCGCGCCGCTGACTTTCGCCGACATCGTCGACAAGGTTAAAGGCGCGGTCGTCTCCATTTCCGTCACGAACGGCGAGAAGTCGGCGGAGAACAAGAGCCCGCCGGGGCGTCGGTTCGGCGGCCTGCCTGACCTGCCTGACGATCACCCGCTGAAGGATTTCTTCAAGAACCTGCCCAAGGAATTCCAGGAGCCATCGCGGCCCAGCCGGCCGCAGCTGGCCCAAGGCTCCGGCTTCGTGATTTCCGCGGATGGCTATGTCGTGACGAACAACCACGTCGTCGACGGGTCCAATAAGATTGAAGTGAGCTTTGACGATCAGGAGAAGCTTGAAGCCGAACTTGTCGGCACGGATGCCCGCACGGATCTGGCGCTCATCAAGATCAAGAGCACTGCGAACAAGTCGTTCCAGCATGTCAACTTTACCGAGCGGCCAGCACGCGTTGGCGACTGGGTGATCGCGGTTGGCAATCCATTCGGTCTTGGCGGCACGGTTACGGCGGGTATCGTCTCGGCGTTGACGCGCGACATCGGTTCGGGCCCCTATGACTTCCTGCAGATCGATGCCGCGGTGAACCGTGGCAACTCCGGTGGTCCCACGTTCAATCTCGATGGCGAGGTGATCGGCGTCAACACCGCTATCTTCAGCCCGTCGGGAGGCAACGTCGGTATTGCGTTTGCCGTGCCTGCAAAGACTGCAAAGAATGTCATCGAGCAGCTGAAGAACCAGGGCAAGGTGAGTCGTGGCTGGCTTGGCGTGAAGATCCAGAATGTCGATGAAGACACCGCGCTCAGTCTGGGACTTGACCGTGCACGCGGCGCTCTCATCAGCGAGATTACGCCCGCAGGCCCAGCCGAATCTTCAGGTCTGCAGCCACGCGACATCGTTCTTGCCGTCAACGAAAGTGCCATCGACGACAGCCGTGATCTCGCACGCAAGATTGCAGCGTTTACGCCCGACACCGTGGTTGACGTCAAAGTCTGGCGGAATGCAGCTGAGAAGCTCGTCAAGGTGAAGCTTGGCACGTTCCCGAACTCGGCAGAGGAGCTATCGCGACTGGAGCAGGGCAAGGCTGCGCCGGAAACCGCGACCGATCTCGATCAACTCGGACTGAAGCTTGCTCCGTCTGGTGCGGACGGCGTCAAGGACGGCGTGGCAATCGCCGAAGTCGATCCTGCGTCGGATGCGGCACAGAAGGGCCTGAAGGCGGGCGACGTCATCCTCGAAGTGCAAGGTGAGGTGGTCAAGAGCGTTGACGATGTCGTTGCCGGTGTGAAGAAGGCCCGTGACCTGGGTCGCCGCGCGGTTCTGTTGCATGTGCGTACCGGTGAACAGAAGCGGTTCGTGGCGCTTCAGCTCAAGAAGGGCTAATGCCTGCGAGTTGAGTACATCGATGGAGGCAGGCCATGGTTCGTCGCCATGGCCTGCCTTCTCGCATCATGGCGATGACTTGATGTCGTCAGGTCTTGGCTTATGTTACGCCTTCGCGGGCACGGCTTCGTGCCGCTACTCGGTTCATCGCTCAAGGGAGGCTGCCGGAGACTCCGCCGGGGTCCTGGCCGGGCAACATGCGTGTGCTGGTGATTGAAGACGACAAGGAGGCCGCGGGCTTCCTGCAGAAGTCGCTCAAGGAGAGCGGGCACAGCGCGGATGTTGCTGGGGATGGCGAAAACGGTCTTGGGCTGGCGCGTGAGGGCGGTTATGACGTCTTGATCGTTGATCGCATGCTACCGCTCCTCGATGGGCTGGCGATCGTCAAAACGATCCGGGCTGAAGGGGATCGCACTCCGGTCCTTATCCTTTCGGCATTGGGCGAGGTGGACGATCGGGTCAAGGGGCTGCGGGCGGGAGGAGACGATTACCTGACCAAGCCCTATGCCTATTCGGAATTGCTGGCGCGGATCGAGGCTTTGGCACGGCGCAGTGCCCCTGATGAACAGGTGACGCGCTATGTTGTCGGCGAATTGGTGCTCGACCGGCTTTCGCACCGGGTGACGCGCGGTGGCGAGAATGTCATCTTGCAGCCGCGCGAATTCCGCCTTCTGGAATATCTCATGCGTCATGCCGGTCAGGTGGTGACGCGCACCATGTTGCTCGAGAACGTGTGGGACTATCACTTCGATCCGCAGACCAACGTCATTGATGTTCATGTGTCGCGATTGCGCGCCAAGATCGACAAGGGATTTTCAACGCCGCTGCTGCACACGATTCGCGGCGCGGGCTATATGATCCGCGATGGCGATGTCTAAGGCTGGTCATGCGCCGCTATTGAGCAGTGCTTTCCGGATCGCAGCGTCCGGGCTCGCCGTATTCATCGCCATCGTGCTGGCAATTGTCTTTGTGGTGTTTCGCCAGACTGATGGTGCGCTTACCAGCGAAATGCTGTCCTCTCTCAGCACCGATGCGGCACTGATCGCGCGAGAAGACGGCGTGGGCGGCCAGGATGGTGTCCGCCGTGCGATCGAGATGCGCACAAGCGTCGATCCTGACCGCCTATATCTGCTTGCGGCAGCAGACGGCAGCAAGATTGCCGGCAATCTTGACCGCATGCCGCCAGAGATCGCGGGTCGCAAGGGCGGCGGCGTGTTCTCCTACAGCCGGCCGTCGCAACGTGAAGGTGCCCGGAACAGCCGGATGGCGGATCACCAGGCCGTTGCGGTGGTTACAACCTTGAACGATGGAGCACTGCTCCTCGTCGGGCGCGACATCGAGCGGGAGAAGGCGCTCATCCGTCGTGTCCGGCTCTTGGCCTTTGTCGTCATCGGGGCGCTGGCGGTGGCTGGGCTCGTTGGCGCCTATCTGGTCAGCCGCCATGTGCTGGCCCGTGTCGAGGCGGTCAATCAGACAGCGCGCTCGATCATGGCGGGCGACTTGGGGCGTCGCATTCCCATTGAGGGGTCTGGTGACGAGATTGATGCCCTCGCGGGCAATCTCAACTCGATGCTCGATCGTATCGAGCAGTTGATGAGCGGATTGCGTGAGGTCTCAGACAATATCGCCCACGATCTGAAGACGCCGCTCAACAGGTTGCGCAATCGCGCCGAAGCAGCATTGCGCGAACAGGGATCGGCGGAGGATTGCCATGTCTGCCTGGAGCGAACGATCGAGGAGGCAGATGAGCTTATCAAGACTTTCAATGCTCTGCTGCTGATCGCGAGGCTGGAGGCTGGTGCGCTGGAGGGCCAGACGGAGGAGGTTGATCTCAGGCAGGTCGTTGGCGACGTAGCAGAGCTCTACGAGCCAGTGGCGGAAGAGGCGGGGCTTAGCCTTTCTTTCGAGTCGCCCGAAACGATGCCGCATCGCGTCAACCGGCATCTGATCGGCCAATCTGTTGCCAATCTTATCGACAATGCGATCAAATATGCTGTTGGCCACGCTGGCGACCGGACAGGCGATCATGCCGCCCGCTCGGCGACGCGCATCGTCGTTACCGTGAGGCAGAATGGCGAAATGGTTGAGATTGCAGTCAGCGACGATGGGCCAGGGATCAGTGCCGCGGACCGCGCGCGTGTTTTGAAACGCTTTGTAAGGCTGGAGCAGAGCCGGTCGCGGCCGGGCACGGGTCTCGGCCTCAGCATGGTGGCTGCGGTTGCACGCCTGCATGGCGGCGACGTGCGGTTGGAAGACAATAATCCGGGGCTAAGCGTGGTATTGAGGTTGCCACGTACTGCTGGCCGGCTGAATGGCTGAGGGTCGGTGCGTCTGGGTGTGCGTCGCTAGATGCAATGACAGGTGGGGGAGGACATGGCAGGAAGTGGCACGAAAATGCCAAACGGGCGCGCGCTGGCGGACCGTATTTCCGAATGGCCTCTGGATGGTGGGGATAAGCGTGCCGCGCAGGAGTTGGCGGCGCTGGAAACCGAGGCTGCCGCAAGGCCTGAACTCGTGGTGCTCGCTCAGTTGTTGGAGCGGCCCGCGGTGCGGCAGCTTCTCAGTGGCACGCTTGCCGGATCGCCCTATCTCAAGGGTTTGATCGTTCGCGGTACCCTGCGTCTGCAACGGTTGTTGAGCGACATCCCGGAGGAACGCTTTCACCAGCTGCTCAGCGATGTTGAAAGGGATGCTGCCGCAGCGGCGACGTTGCCTGAGCTGATGAAGGTCGTGCGTGTATTCAAGTCCGAAGTCGCGCTGCTGACGGCGCTTGCGGATCTTGGTGGCGTCTGGCCGGTGTTGACGGTGACTGGTGTGCTGACGGCGACGGCGGATGCCGCTCTTGGTGCCGGCGTGTCATATCTTTTTCGGCAGGCTGTTGCCAAAGGCGAATGGCTCGATGCATCAGACGGAGCAGTCAATCGCTCCGGTTACATTGTGCTCGCGATGGGCAAGCACGGTGCGGGTGAGCTCAACTATTCCAGTGATATCGATCTCATCGTCTTCTACGAGCTGGCGCGGGCGAAGCTGCGCGCAGGGATCGAAACGCAACCGTTCTTTGTGCGCATGACGCGCGATCTGGTGAAGATTATGCAGGAGCGCACGGCGGATGGCTATGTCTTCAGGGTCGATCTGCGGCTGCGTCCGGATCCCGGTGCGACGCAGGTCGCGCTGTCGACAGATGCGGCCATGCACTACTACGAAAGCTTTGGGCAAAACTGGGAACGGGCGGCACTTATAAAGGCTCGTCCGGCGGCGGGCGATCGGAATGCGGGCAACGCGCTTCTCGCCGAGCTCACTCCGTTCATCTGGCGCAAGCACCTCGACTTCAATGCGATCGAAGACATCCACGCGATGAAGCGGCAGATCCATGCCTTTCGCGGGCTCGGCGGCATCGGGGTGGCGGGCCACAATGTGAAGCTCGGGCGCGGCGGCATACGCGAGATCGAATTCTTCACGCAGACGCAGCAGCTCATTGCCGGTGGACGGCAACGGGAGCTACGCATTCGCCAGACGCTGGTGGCGCTGCAAGCGTTGGTGGAACGTGGCTGGATCAAGGACGAGGTGCGAGCCGATCTGGAGCGTGCCTATCTCTATCTGCGGCGGATTGAGCATCGCATCCAAATGGTGGCGGATGAACAGACGCAGACGCTTCCCGAATCGGAGGAGGCGCTGGCCTCATTTGCACGTTTTGCGAATTATCCAGATGTCGATGCGTTTGGTGCCGAGCTGGTTGCAATACTTGAATTGGTGCAATCCCATTACGTTGCACTGTTCGAGGATATGCCGCAGCTGACGAGCGGCGGCGTCAACATGGTGTTTGCTGGCGGCGACAACGATCCTGCCACAGTGGAAGCGCTGGTGCGCATGGGCTATTCGCAGCCCACCAGTATCCTCGATACAGTGCGGGGTTGGCATGCGGGGCGCTATGCAGCGGTGCGCTCGCCGCGCTCGCGCGAGCGGTTGACGGATGTGCAGCCGCTCCTGGTGGCGGCGCTGGCGGAGACAGCCGAGCCTGACCGCGCGTTTGCGATGTTCGACCGCTTCTTGTCGGAACTGCCGACCGGTGTGCAGCTGTTCGCGCTGCTCAAGGCCAATCCGGGACTATTGAAGCTCGTTGCCGACATCATGGGTACGGCGCCGCGCCTTGCCCAGATCCTGTCACGCCGCCGCCGGTTGCTCGACGCCGTGATCGATCCGCGCACCTTCAACACGTTGCCGTCCGCGACGGAACTAGACAAGGTCATCAGTACGGAAATTGGGATAGCTGGCGACGTGCAGGAGGCGCTCGACCGGGCGCGCGTCGTCGGCGGCGAGCAGGCATTTCTGATCGGGGTGCGGGTTCTTTCCGGATCGATCAACGCGAATCAGGCGGGCGGCGCTTATGCCTTGCTTGCCGAGCGGCTGATCGTCGAGCTCCAGAGGTTTGTCGATCTGGAGCTGTCGCGCAATCACGGCATTGTTCCGGGTGGCAGCGAAGTTGTGCTGGCGATGGGCAAGCTCGGTGGGCGCGAGATGACGGCGGCTTCTGATCTCGACTTGATCGTGGTCTACGACTTTGACGATGCGGTAACGCAATCTGACGGTGCGCGTCCGCTGGCTCCGAGCCAGTATTATTCACGCATGACGCAGCGACTTATCACGGCGTTGTCGGCACCGACGGCCGAAGGCAGGCTCTACGAAGTCGACATGCGTTTGCGGCCGTCGGGGCAGAGCGGTCCGTTGGCGGCGCGGCTTTCAAGCTTTATCGACTATCAGGCCAATGAGGCGTGGACCTGGGAGCAAATGGCGCTTACTCGTGCCCGCGTCGTCAGCGGTCCGCCTTTGCTGCGCACCAAGGTCGAGGCGGCCGTTGCCGCGGCACTGCGGCGGCCTCGGGACCGTGCCAAGGTGGCGGCGGACGTGCGCGAGATGCGTGCGCGGATTGCCCAGGAGAAAGGGACCAGCAACATCTGGGACCTGAAACAGGTTCGAGGCGGATTGGTCGACCTGGAGTTCATCGCGCAGTTCCTGCAACTCATCGCTGCGGAAAAGCACCCGGAGGTTCTCGATCAGAACACCGCGCAGTCGATGAGAAAGCTTGCCGCGCACGGCTATCTTGCCGCGGATCACGCCGAGCTTTTGATCGGAGCAACCGAACTCGTTCACAACCTGACACAGATCCTGAGGCTGTGCCTGGTGGGTGCATTTGATCCCGAGGCCGCACCCAAGGGGATGAAGGAACTGCTTGTTAGGGCAGGCGATGCGCCGACATTCGCCGCCTTGGAATTACGGTTGAAAGATACGCTGGCTTCGGTGGAATCGTTGTTCGAGGCACTGGTTGTGTGACCTTCAAGCCGATTGCTGTCTGTCGGATGCTTCTTCTTTTGCGAGGCCGCGGCGACGGAAAAGCCGCTGCCATACGTTTTCCTCTCAGACACGCCCGGGAAGGCGTCAATCGAATGAGGAGTTTTGGATATGAAGTACAAGGGGTTAATTGTCAGCGCTGTGGTGCTGGCCGGAATTGGTGGCATTTCGGCATTTGCTGCAAGCGGCCATCGCGGGATGGGCTTCGAGGGCGGACCGGGTTGGCATGAAGGTGGCCATCGCGGCGGGTGGCACCAAGGCGGTCGTCGCGGCCACGGTATGGGTCTCAAGCGCTTGGACAGCGACAATGACGGCGACGTTACACTCGATGAATTCGTGAAGACGCGATCGGACAAGTTCGCTGCGCTCGACAAGAATGGCGATGGCACACTCGAAGGTGAGGAACTGACGTCGGGTATGGATCAGTCCACCGGCCAGCGCACGCGCGTCATGATGGCACGCCTTGATACGGATGGTGACGGCAAGATCACCGATGCCGAGTTCGAGGCGAACGCAGGTAAGGGCTGGCGTGGCCGCCACGGCGGCAGACACGGCGGACACCACGGCATGCACCGGTCCGGTCGGCATGGCATGGGCGACATGCGGACGATGGATGACGAGAGCGGATTGCAAGGCAAGTCCGAAGTGGATGTGAAGCCTGGTTCCCAGGACACCGCTGGCGAACAGGACAAGAGCGTCGATCCCGCGGTTCGCCGCAAGGAGCGTTTTGCCAGTCTGGATGCCAACGGCGATGGCGTGATTACGTCTGCCGATCTTGAGGCTAAATCCGCCGAGCGCGTCGGCTACTTCAAGAAGAAGATGCTGCATGTGCTTGACAAGGATGGCGACGGCAAGGTGACACGGGATGAGTACCTGGCGCGATCCAAGCAGCGTTTCGCCGACATGGATCTTGATGGCGACGGCAAGATCACCGCTGCCGACCTGCCTCCAGGCCGCGCGCAACGGTGGCTGAAGGGCAGCGACAAGCGTTGAGGTGACAAAGCCAGCTGCGCGGCGCTCGGGATGCTTTTCCCGCCAGTGCCGTGCAGTCCGCTCCGGGGCGAGTGAGATGCAGAGGGTAAGCGTGGCAATGAAGCCGAACGCTCCGGGCAAGACAGAAGCTGCCGGGGGCGCCATGCAGGAGCCAAGCGATGCAGTCCTCGTCCAGCGCATGAGTGGGGGCGATGCGGATGCGTTCGCTCTGCTGGTAAACAGGCATGTCGGTGCTGTGTCGGCGGTCGCGCGACGGCTGCTGGGCGATGATGGCGAAGCGGAGGATGTGACACAGGAGGCGCTCTTGAAGTTGTGGCGTCTTGGCGCAGGATTATCGATCGACGGGCCGGGCGTGCGTCCGTGGCTGCGTCGCGTGGTGTCGAACATGGCTATCGATCGGATACGTTCGCGCCGCCGCGTTGATGTGACAGACGACGTTCCAGAGGTCGCGGAGGCGCCACGGCAGATGCAGGCCCTGGAAGGCAACGAAGTGTCGGTGCGCGTTGACGTTGCGCTGCAGGCATTGCCGGAGCGGCAGAGGCTGGCATTGACGCTGTTTCACTTCGAGGGATTGAGCCAAATGGAAGTGGCTGCTGCAATGAATGTGTCGGATGAGGCGGTCGAGTCGCTTCTGGCGCGTGCCCGCCGCAGCCTGAAGACGGCGCTTGCGGGCGAGTGGCGAGATCTTCTCGCCAGTGACGAGAGAGTTTGAGACGGGTCGCGGGACTGGTTGATTGATACGTCTAGAACGGAACGAGATATGACGACGAGCGGACAGAAACGGAGTGAAATCGAACGGCTGCAGGCCGTCGTCGACGTGCATGGCGGCGATCGCGAGCGCTGGCCTGCCGCAGACCGTCTGGCGCTGGGAGCTCTTGTTGCGCACGACGACGAGGCGGCGGCGATTGTGCGAGAGGCGCTAGCGCTCGATCGGCTTCTTAATGTGGCGCCTGCACTGTCGCCGGAGAGGGAGGCGCGTCTGGCGCAACGCATTGTCGCTGCAGCCGTGAAGGAAGGCCGCTGGGGGGGCGAGACCAGTAGCGCGCAGAGCAGTGTTGCGGTGCCGCAGCGGCAGCACATTGAGGCGGCCGAGGTGGGCGCAACGGCGACAGGGCTGAAGCTCCCGCCGCGCGCGCGCGTCCATCTTTGGGGTAGACGCGCCACGCAGGGCCCATGGCAATCCGCGGTGATGATGGTGCTGGCGCTCGGCGTAGGCGTACTTGCCGGCGCGACGCTGCTCGCAGGTGACGCTGCGAACAGCACGTTCACGTTGGCGGATGCTTCGGAGGACGTGGTGTTGCAGCAACTTGTGGCAGGCGATGAGACGCTCGATGCAATCGCGGAGGATCTTCTATGACCGGAACTGCTGACGAACCACGCAGTGGCTCGCGGCTTCTCAAAGGAGCGCTACTTGTTTCGCTGGCGCTCAACATGCTGTTCATCGGCGTATCGGTGGGACGCATCTGGGCGCATCGTCACGGCGATCATGAGCGCTTGCATGGGATCAGCGCGGTGCTTTCGCGGCTGCCGGCTGACAGGCGCAAGGAGCTTTCGCAATTGCTGGAACAGAACCGGTCTGAAGCCCGCACCTTGCGTGGGGAAGCCCATAAACTTCGCCATGAGGTGCGGAAGCTGATTTCCCAGGAACCATTCGACAAGGCGGCTCTGATAGCGGCCCTGGAGCGGGTTTCAGCGGCACGGGCCAAGCTGGGCGAGACGGCGGCCAAGGGGCTTGCGGAGGTTGCCGAGCGGATGACCGTTGAGGAACGCAAGGCGTTGGCGGAGCGCGGCTTCGACCGAAAGAGACGGCATCGCAAGGAGCATGAAGATTGATCCCATGACCGGGACGGATGCTTGTCGCAACGCTGAGTAGTCAATGGATTGCGTTTGCGTGTGTGAAGAAATCGGTCTGGGTTGCCGCTTCTAGCGAAAGCAGGACGGACCAGGGTGCGGCAGGGTAGGGGTTCTCGATCAGCCGGTTGCCATCCAGTTCGAGTAGTGTGCGCGCAAGGCAGATCGGGAGCGAACGGTGCTCCTCCTGCTTTGCGGGCATGGTGGTATCGACAGAGGCCATGAAGGCAACTTTGTCGATGTCGATGGTCGCCCGCAGGCTGACGGTGGCACCTTCAGCGGCACGTTCGATCGCTTCGCAGATGACGTTGACCAGTGCCTGACGCAGTGCGCGACGGTGGGCGATCACTTCGACGTCGGATGCAATATCCGTTTGAATGGTGATGCGGCGGTGGCTTGCATCCGTGCCGATTGCTTTCCTGGCGTCATTGACAAGCGAGGCCAGGGACAGTGGCTCGCGGTCGTTCTGGTTTGCCGATTTCGCCATGAGGCTGGTCACGGCCAATGTATCCTCGGCCGACTTAAGCAGCTTCTGGCTGCTTTCGCGGATATGAGTGACGTATTCCTCGTAGCGCGGGTGGCCGAGTGGGCCGAACATCTGATGGCCCATCAGGTCAGAAAACCCCATCACCGCGTTGAGTGGCGTGCGCAACTCGTGACTCACCCTGGACATGAGATCGGCGCGCAGATTGGCATTGATTTCGACATGCCTGGGTGTCTGCTGCATCAGGTGGTGGGCTGAAGCGGGCTGGCTGGATGGCGGTGGCATCGCAGGAACGAATTGAGCCGTTTGTCTATCGCTGGCAGTCGCGGTGTCGTCATTGTCTGCTTCGACCGATGGGATCTGGTGCGAACGGGTCAATGTGAGGCAGGTCACTGCCAGGCCGATGATGACCGGAACGGCGACTATGGGGTCGTCGGCAAGGAACGGGGCGATGAACCCAAGTCCAGAGAAGTGCGCCAACATGGCTAGCGCCAGTGGTCGCCGCTTCGTTGCCTTATAGGACTGCGCGAAAATGCTCTGTAGGGTTGATGGGATTTTTCCGCCCGCCCCGCCTGCGAGCACAAAAGTTCCCTGTGGGCCGGCGGACGATGTCCACGCCATCCCTGCATCTCCAATTTTCAGTTCTTGTTTTCGCCCAACTGCGATTCGGTTCGTTGCCCCCAAAACGAATCGCAGAATCAGTGTCGCCTATCGACGACTCAGGTGTCGAGGGAGATTAAATTGTGGCCGTCAACCAAATAGTGTTCTGTATGGGCTGGTATTGCAGTTGTGCATCAGTAGCACACCTCAGCCGTCGAGCATGCGTGAAACCATCTCATAGACGTCTTTGGAAATATCGGTTGTGGCAGCAATGCGGGCAAGCGCCTTGCGTGCCAGCTTGCGGCGTTCTGGCTCCAGCGTGCGCCAGCTTCTGAATGCGCCGCAGATGCGTGCGGCGACCTGAGGATTGAAGCGATCGATCGCGAGGATCTGCTCGATCACGAACGCATACCCGGCTCCGTCCGGCCGGTTGAACTGTACGGGGTTGAGAGTTGCGAAATTGCCCACCAGCGCGCGGACCTTGTTGGGTGTGGTGATCGAGAAAAGCGGGTGGTTGACCAGTTCGGATACGTGCTTGACCGTTTGCGGCTGGGGTGAAACAGCCTGCGCGGTGAACCAGGTGTCGATGACCAAGTGGTCGTGCTTCCAGCGCTCGAAGAAGCGGTTGAGCGCCTTTGTCCGTGCGGTTCCCGATGTGGTGGCCAAGAGATAGAGCGCGTGGGCTTCGTCCGTCATGTTGTGGGCCTGCTCGAAATGGCGCACAGCAAGGTTGATGTCGGTGCGGGTCCCGCGGGTTACGAGCAGTGTCAGCGTGGCGTTGCGCAGAGCGCGCTCGCCGACGCTCTTGGCATCGGCACGGAAGGGCTTGTCTCCGCTCATGGCCTTGTAGGTTGCCCTGAGCTGGCTCGCCAGCGTGGTCGCCACGAGGCGGGAGAGCTGACGGTGGGCGCGGTGGATCAGTCCTGGATCGACATCTTGTGCGATTTCGCGCGCCATGTCCGCCTGACTGGGCAGCTTGAGCATTTCAGCGCGATATGCGGGATCGAGGTTGTCGTCCGCGAGGATTGTGCCAAGTGCACGGGCGTAACCCGCACCGCGCTGGGAGCGCTTGCCCTGCGCCAACGTCTTGACGATCTGCACGAGGTTGCGGGTCGCATAGGTGTTGGCGGCCTGCCAGCGATTGAAGTGATCGCTGTCGTTGGCCATCAGAAACTCGAGGTCCCTGTCGGAGATGTCGAGCGTGAGGTTGACGGGCGCCGAGAAGCCACGCAGCAGTGAGGGGACCGGACGCGAAGACAGTCCGCTGAAGCGAAATGTCTGGCTGCGTTTGGTCAGATGGATGACGCCGCCGTCGACTGGATCGCCGTTGTCGAGTGTCAGGTCCATGTCGTGGCCGTCCGCACCGACCAGGCCCAGCCGCAGGGGAACATGCAGCGGCTTCTTGCGAGTCTCGCCGGGTATAGCGTGGAGCACCTGCTCGATCTTCAACTCGGCGCTTCTGGCACGTTTGTCAAAGGCAAGAGAGCAGACAAGTTCGGGTGTGCCTGCCTGCTCGTACCAGGTCTTGAACTGGGACAGATCTCGGCCGGAAACTTCTGCAAAACAGGCCAAGAAGTCCTCTATGGTCGCGGCTTCACCATCGTGGCGCTCGAAATAAAGATCCATGCCGTCGCGAAACGGCTGCTGCCCGACGATGGTGGCCAGCATGCGCACGAGCTCGGCGCCCTTTTCGTAGACTGTAGCGGTGTAGAAGTTGTTGATCTCGATGTAGGACGACGGGCGGACGGGATGCGCGAGAGGCCCTGCATCCTCGGGGAACTGGTGGGTTCTGAGCTGGCGTACATCGGTGATCCGTTGGACGCTGGCCGAGCGCTCGTCTGCCGAGAATTCCTGGTCGCGGTAGACGGTCAGGCCTTCCTTCAGGCACAGCTGGAACCAGTCACGGCAGGTTATGCGGTTGCCGGTCCAGTTGTGGAAGTATTCGTGCGCCACGACGCTCTCGATCGCCTCGAACATGGTGTCGGTGGCGGTTTGGGGTGAAGCGAGTATGAGCCGCTCGTTGAAAATGTTGAGGCCCTTGTTTTCCATCGCTCCCATGTTGAAGTCGGAGACAGCGACGATGTTGAAGACGTTGAGGTCGTATTCACGGCCGAAGCGGCGTTCGTCCCAGGCCATCGACCGCTTGAGTGAGTCCATCGCCCAGGCGGCGCGCTCCTCCTTGCCGTGCTCGACATAGATCCGGAGATCGACTTCGCGGCCGGACATCGTCTTGAACGTGGATGCGGTCGAAGCCAGATCGCCACCGACCAGCGCGAACAAGTAGCAGGGCTTGGGATGGGGATCGCGCCATACGGCGTAGTGGCGTTTGCCGCGCGCCAGGGTACCCCGTTCGACCGGATTGCCATTCGACAACAGGATCGGGGCGTCGGCCAGATCGGCCTCGATGCGAACGGTATATTTCGAAAGGACGTCGGGCCGGTCGAGAAAATAGGTGATGCGGCGAAAGCCGTGTGCCTCGCACTGTGTGCAATAGATGCCGCGCGAACGATAGAGTCCCTGAAGTGCCTTGTTTGCGTCCGGGTCGATGAAAGTAACGATCTCAAGACGGAATGGCTTTTGCGGCGGCGATCTGAGCGCCAAGCCGATGTTGGTGAGGTCGTAGTCGGTTCCGAGCTTCAGCTCCTTGCCGCCAAGGCGAATTTCGTCCAGTTCCAGGTGCTCGCCATCGAGGTTTAATGGGCCGGGGTTGGCAGCTGTCGGATTGGGACGGACATCGAGACGCGCACGCACGCGGGTCCGTGTCGGATCGAGCTGGATGTCCAGGTCCACCTTGTCGATCAGATACTCGGGCGGCCTGTAATCCTTGAGGCGGATTGGGCGCGGCGTGTCAGTTTTCATCGGGCAATTCTCAGGGCGGCGACAATAAGGTTGCGGCGGCAGCATTGGGTTGGCTTGGCCAACAATCTGGCCTCGTAGCACAGATTAGCACCATCGTTGGGATCAATCCTGGGGGCCGGTTCCCTTGCCACTTCGCGCGCGCTGGCCTTTTGACTGGCCCGTGGAGCCAACGCGGGATGGTCCCGAGATCCTGCGGCGGCCGCATCCGGTCCGGCGGTATCAGTCCTGGTGACTTGTTCGTGGCCGGTACAATCCCTAGATGTTGCGGCACGATATGCTAATTGCAGTGGCTGCACCTATCGCCTCAGGCGGGCCAATCGACCTCTATTGTGCAATCCCGCTGGTCGCGTCACGCAGCAGCTGAGCCGGCGGGCAGGCCAGAGCGCAAACCATTGCCAGGAGTTCAGATGACGAGCGGTGTTTCCGATCCAGCTTTTCCGTTCGACAATTCCTATCAGCGATTGCCGGACCGATTTTTTGCCCGGATCAAGCCTACCCCGGTTTCGCAACCGCAGCTCATCAAAGTTAACGTCGGTTTGGCAGAGTTGCTGGGTCTCGATGCTACCGCGCTCGCCTCTGAGGCCGGTGTGCAGATGCTTGCGGGCAACCGGTTGCCTGCGGGTTCGGAGCCCATCGCAATGGCCTACGCTGGCCATCAGTTTGGCGGTTTCTCGCCCCAGCTCGGCGATGGCCGGGCGATATTACTGGGAGAAATCGTTGGGCGGGATGGTGTGCGCCGTGACGTTCAGCTCAAGGGCTCGGGACCAACGCCGTTCTCGCGGCGTGGGGATGGGCGCGCGGCGCTCGGTCCGGTGCTGCGAGAGTATATCGTCAGTGAAGCGATGGCAGCTCTTGGCATTCCGACGACGCGCTCGCTCGCTGCCGTGACGACTGGCGACTATGTGTTCCGCGAGGGGCCGATTCCCGGCGGGGTGCTGACGCGCGTTGCCGCCAGCCACATTCGCGTGGGCACCTTCGAGTATTTCGCCGCGCGCGAGGACGTTGAAGCGCTGCGGTTGCTGGCGGACCATGTCATTTCGCGGCTGTACCCGGATCTGGAGCAAGTGGACAACCGCTATCTTGCTCTGCTTGAGCAAGTGGTCCAACGACAGGCGCAACTGGTTGCGTCCTGGCTTCACATCGGTTTCATCCACGGTGTCATGAATACCGACAACATGTCGGTCGCCGGTGAAACGATCGACTATGGCCCGTGTGCGTTCATGGATGCATTCGATCCGAAAGCCGTTTTCAGTTCCATCGATCAGGGAGGCCGGTATGCCTATGGCAACCAGCCTGCGATCGCACAGTGGAACCTCGCCCGCCTTGCCGAAACGCTGTTGCCGCTGATCGATGCTGACCAGCAAGCCGCGATAGCCGGAGCCACAAAAGTGCTCGATCGTTTCCCGGAAGAGTTCGCCGCGCATTATCTGAGCGGGATGTCCCGTAAAATAGGCCTGATGCAGCCGCACGAGGGAGATGGCGCACTGGTCACGCAGTTGCTCGGATTGATGCGGGCTGCCGGTGCCGACTTTACGCTGACATTCCGGCATCTCGCCGAGGCTGTGTCTGAAGCTGTGGAGCCTATTGTTCTGCAGCAGTTGATCGGTAACGAGGAAGGTTTGGCGGCATGGTTGCAAGCGTGGCGCGCACGGCTTGCGCTGGAAGCAGTTTCAGTTGAGGAACTGCAGCGCCGCCTGAGGTCTGTCAATCCGATCTACATCCCGCGCAATCATCTGGTCGAAGAGGTGATTGCTGCTGCGGTTTCACACGGCGATCTGCAGCCTTTCGAGGCGCTGCTCGATGCCGTGTTGCAGCCGTTCGACGAGCGGCCTGGCCGTGAGCGTTATGCTGCGGCACCCACGCCGGAGCAGATCGTCCACGAAACTTTCTGCGGCACATAGCTTGCGGCGCAGACGTTCATTTGCGGG
This sequence comes from Hyphomicrobiaceae bacterium, assembly GCA_020442165.1. Classification (GTDB taxonomy): domain Bacteria; phylum Pseudomonadota; class Alphaproteobacteria; order Rhizobiales; family Hyphomicrobiaceae; genus JAEUMD01. The sequence continues at coordinate 95,671 of JAGRKV010000034.1, forward strand.
AGTTGCTTGAGCGCGCCGGGCTACTTCGTGGTGAAGTCCGCACTGGCCGCAGTCGTCAGTTCATTGGAAAACCAACGAAGTCGCGCAGCAGCTCGCAGTTGGGACAGAAACGCGGCGGGACAGCCGGCTCGCCAGCTGTACGGCGCGTAATCCAGTCGAGGCATACGTCGGGATGGGTGCAGCAAATGCAGTTCCAGCTCGCCTTGGCGAACATCGTGCCGTGGTCTGCCCTGGTGAAGCGGCTGATGTTGACGCCAAGCCGGGTAATGAGGTCGATCAGGCGTCGCTCACGCTGCGCCACATGGTCAACCATCGGTCGGTCTACCATTGGTCGGGTCATGGCCACCTTCCTGCGTCGAGTATTACGCTTGCGTGTGTGCCAACTCTTGCGTTGTCTCCGGCCCGCCGGTCGAAAATTTCGAACCCGATTTCACGCATGATTAAATTCGCCCGGCATGCTTTGGCTGATTTGCCTTTCGATCGACTCGCCTGCCCCGGTTGAGAGTAGCTCGGCTTGCCAGTTGACCCAGGTCAACGGCTAGCTTGCATGGGGCGAGTTTGAGTCGGGATCGATTGAAGAGACTACAATATCAATTTTGCGGGGCAAGAGTGTGGTGCTGCTTGATCGCCGTCAACAGAAAGCGACCATGCGACGTTGCAACGCGCGACATGCATTCACTTCAAGATGTTTGAATATTTGATGGGGCACTCGTCAGACCACCGGGGCGCCATAGCCATAGCTGTAGGGGACGGGTCCTGAGAACGCGATCACATCGCCGTCGTCGAGTACGACATCCTCTCTGACGACGCCTCCCTGATACAGCCCTGGCGTGATGTCGCGGCCGTTTCGCAGGACCAGAAAGATCTCAGGCACCGGCATCGCGAACATGCGGATAAGATCTCCGACCGTCGCGCCAGCTTCCAATTCCAGTTTGCGGGCGAGGCCATCGACGCCACTGTACTTCGCCAGACTGTTGAAGAAGCGCGCCTCAATCCTCAGCACAGCGCCGCCGGCATTGTGGCCGATCGAGGGTGTAGACATGTGGGGCTCCTGAAGTCGGACTGAGATCATCAACCGGTATGCTGATAGCTGATGGCCATGGCGCGGCGGTTGATTAAAGTCAGGGCAATGTCTGCAGCTGGGTTGGCCCTTGTGCGGAGATCCGGCCTTTGCAAGAAGAAGTGTCCTAGAGGTCGGCAGAGGGTGGGGTCGGAGCGCGTGACAGCTGCCAAGCGGCCAAGGCGCAGGCTGCACCTAGAAGCCAGCCAGCAAGCACGTCACTTGGCCAGTGAGCGCCCAGATAGATCCGGGAGAAGCCAACGGTCAGCGCCACGATCACCGCGATAGATAGAGTCGTGGTCACTTGGCTTTTGGCCGTCATTTCGCGCGCGGCGATTGCAGCAAGCAGAAGGTAAACGACGACAGAAAGCATCGCGTGGCTGCTGGGGAAACTGCTGGAACTGACGACGACCGAATCAGCCAGAAAATCAGGTCGGGTGCGGTCGAACAGCAGCTTCAGCAAGTTGTTCAGCAGGAATGCGGCAGTTGTCGCGGACACAAGCATGACCGCAGGGCCGATGCGATGGACAAAAGTCAGCAGGATAGTGGCAATGATGACTATGCCTGCCAGCACAATGTTGCTGCCCAATGCGGAAATATCGCGCATGGCGCTATCAAGCCAGATAGGTCCGATGGGGTCGTAGGAATCGTAGGGCTCGTGGAGTGCGGCCATCAGGTTGTAGTCGATCTGGGCAAGGCCACCTGGGGTCAAAAGGCCGATCAAAAGCCAAAGCATAACCAGAACTGTGGCGGCCAGGGTCACATAAACCAATCCCCGTCGCACAATGCGGCACCCCGGCAGCTTAGGGCTGTCGACAAAGTCGGTGGGGCATGAGACGTCGCTGTCCAACTCCAAAAACCTTGATAGCACCTCGTCGCCGCATCGGGGCATGGCAGGCTGGCCCGCAAGCACTTCACCACTCTAACATCATGACGGCTGCGTTTGCATCGCAACAATAGCTTTTCCTTTGAAACAGGTTCAGTAAAAGCATTTGTGACATGTGCCACAAAAGAAAGGCAGCTCGTGCCTGTTCAACTGGGACACGATTGTTTTGACGTGCGTCGCCGGGCATTTGTGTTCGCGGCATTGGCTGTTTTTTTCCTGATATGGACTGCAAGTGGTCCGTCCGATGCGGCGCAAGCCGGTGGCCAGCCGTCCGCATCGAGCGGCGCCGCCGAGGCGTTCATTGGTGGGGCGATCTACAGTGCTGACTGGATAGCGGCACCAAACGTCTCCGATGGCGCCGATGGTCTTGGACCGCTTTTCAACGCGACGAGCTGCGCTGCTTGCCATCCGGGGCAAGATGCAAGTCTGGGAGCGCTGGGGCGGCCAGCCGTTCAAGCGGTGCCTCATGTGCTGCGACTTGCTCGCCGTTCAAGCGGAGTGCGCAGGCAGCAATCAGTTGGCCTGGATCTGCCGCCGGTCACTCCCGATCCCGATCCCCGGTATGGTGCCCAATTGCAGGATCGCGCCATTCCCGGCCATGCGGCCGAGGGCCAGATCGCCGTCCGGTGGGCGTACGTGAAGTGGCGCTTGGGAGATGGCACTGAAGTCAATCTGCGGTTGCCAAGGGTGCGCGTCTCCAGTCCGGTCTATGGACCGCTTTCACCGGACGTTGCCATGTCGCTGCGCCGGCCGCCGCCGCTGGAGGGGTTGAGTGTGGTTGCTGCGATCGATGAATCTCGTATTCTTTCGAACGCCGACCCGGAGGACCGGGATGGCGATGGCATCTCCGGGCGGCCGGGCTACGCACTAGATGAACGCCGCGGAAAGCAGGTGCTCGCGAGGTTTGGCTGGAAGGCATCGGTGGCGAGCCTTGCCGATCAGACGGCTGCGGCTTTTTCGCTCGACATGGGATTGTCATCGGTCAGGCGGGGGCTTGGCTCTGGCGATTGCACGCCATTGCAGGCTGCCTGCCGGAGTGCCGTCGATGGCGCATCGGCGGCCAAGGGTGGCTTTGAAGTCAGTGAGCGCGAGATTGACTTGGTGGTTGTCTATCTAGAGTCGTTGCCGGCCCCCATGCCATCGGGCGATACCAAAGTTGCGGAGAGCCGGGGCGCGACACAGTTTGCGCAACTTGGTTGCGCGGCTTGTCATCGAATTGATCTGTCCGGCACGACGCAGGGCGGCGTGCGAAGCGAGGTTTCCCGAGATGTCCGGCTCTTTTCCGATCTTCTGCTCCACGATATGGGGCTGGGGTTGGGTGATGGTATTGCCGAGGGGACGGCGTCGGGCAGGGAGTGGCGGACGCCGCCGCTTTGGGGTCTAAGTTTGCGCCTTGAGGACATCGCACGGGGCAGAATCCAAGGGCTTCTGCATGACGGGAGGGCGCGCACAATCGAAGAGGCGGTCTTGTGGCATGGCGGCGAGGGGGCGGCATCACGCGAGCGCTTTTGGCAGCTTGCGGCGCCCGATCGCGCGAACTTCCTCGCTTACCTCTCTGGCCTGTGATGTGCTGTGCCCGGTCTGCCTTCTTTATGGCCCAAATGGGGTGTCGAAGACGGCGCCGCGGGAACCCGCGCGATCCCCTTGTGCCTGAGCATTGTCTTTGATGACCGGACCACATCGCTTGCCAAGACCCTGACCAGGATAAAGCAGAACATGACAGTGAGATTGAGCCGTCGCCATCTTCTGGGCGGCGTTACATCGGCGGCAGCGCTCGCCGCTTTCGGTGAAGGTCTTCCTCTGCGGTCCCACGCCCAGAGTGCTGGAACGTCTGCTGCGGAGATGACGCCTGGCGCGGCTGGCGGGGCAACGGGTGTGCGGTACGGGGCGGCGCAACCCTTTTCGTTCGATGTTCTACGGCAATTGGCCGAAGCGCTTGCAGGTAAGCCTCATGTGCCTGGCCGGTCAGAGCATGGGGCGCTTATCGATCGCATCGACTATGATCCCTACCAGCAGATCCGCTACCGGCCGGACGACACTTTGGCGCTGGGCGAAACTCCGGTGCAGTTGTTTCACCTGGGCAAGTTCTTCCAGGATCCGACGCGCATTCACGTCGTAACCGGTGGTGAAGCACGCGAAGTTATCTACGACACACAACTCTTCGATATGCCGGACGGACACCCCGCGCGGCAGTTGCCGGAGAACGCGGGCTTCGCTGGGTTCCGCGTCATGTCGCCGGATTTGAAGACCGACTGGATCTCCTATCTGGGGGCGTCCTATTTTCGCACTTCGGGTCCGTTCGACCAGTATGGCCTTTCCGCGCGTGGGCTTGCCATCGATACCGGACTGCCAACACCGGAGGAGTTTCCGCGTTTCTCCCGGCTATGGCTTGAAGCGGGGCATGGCGGGCAGCAGTTCGTGGTCTATGCGCTGCTCGACAGCCCGAGCGTTGCCGGCGCCTACCGCATGGAAACACGGCGGAAGACGAATGACAAAGGTGTTCACAAGATCGTGCAGGACATCAGCCTGGAGATCTTCGCGCGCAAAGACATCGCGCGGCTTGGCATCGCGCCATTCTCCAGCATGTACTGGTATGGCGAAGGCAACCGCCGTCAGGGGCCAGACTGGCGTCCTGAGGTTCACGACTCGGATGGTTTGTCGATCGTGACCGGATCGGGGGAACGGCTGTGGCGGCCGCTTGGCAATCCGCCGCGGGTGATGACCAACTCCTTCGTCGACCGCGATATCAAGGGCTTCGGCCTTTTGCAGAGGGATCGGAATTTCGAGAACTATCTCGATGACGGTGTGTTCTACGAGCGCCGTGCGTCAGTGTGGGTGGAACCGCTGGAGGGTTGGGGCGAGGGGGCGGTGCAGCTCCTGGAGATTCCGACCGACGACGAGATCCACGATAACATCGCTGCCTACTGGGTGCCGGCGCGCACGATGAAGGCTGGTGACAAGGGGAGCTGGAGCTACAGGCTGACCTGGGGGGACGATGCTCCCGATCCGGGAGAACTTGGACGCACCATTGCAACATTCACCGGTTTTGGCGGGCGTCCTGGGCAGAAGCGGCCAAAGGGTGTGCGCAAGTATGTGATCGATTTCGACGGTTCGATCTTCAAAGGACTTGGGCGGGAGGACGGCGTGTCGCTCGTCGTCACGGCCTCTCGCGGCAGCGTCTCCAATGAATCGACATATCCGGTTGTCGGACAGCCGCATCGCTGGAGGGCGATGTTCGATATCGCTGCGGACGGTCCCGATCCGGTTGATCTGCGCGCCTACCTGAAGCGCAATAACTCGGCGCTGAGTGAAACGTGGCTTGCGCAGTATTTTCCCGAGGCATGAGGACTCGAGACGAGGCGCGGGAGTTGTGAAGAGCACCCGCTCCAAGGCTTGAAGACCGGGCGCCTACGCCGATCGATAAGACGGCAGGTTGAGCGTTCAATACGATCCTGCGGGGCGCGCGGGCCGGTGCTGGACCGGACGAAGGGTTGTGGTATCAGCTTGCGTGCTTCATTCTCGACCGATCTGGGTCAACGTCTGGAGATTTGGCCATGAGTGCTTTTCCTGACAACGATCCACTCCCAGGTGATGCCGCATCCTGTGACGCGCTAGAGCAGGTGATCGTGCCTCGTGCCCGTGATGTAGGCGGTTTTTCGGTGCGCCGTGCGCTGCCCGCGCAGGGGCGGCAAATGGTTGGTCCCTTCATCTTCTTCGACGAGATGGGACCAGCAGAGTTCCTGTTGGGCAATGGCATCGATGTGCGGCCGCATCCACATATCGGACTGGCGACCGTCACCTATTTGTTCGATGGCGAAATCATGCACCGCGACAGTCTGGGTTCGGCGCAGCCGATCCGCGCCGGTGATCTCAACTTGATGTCGGCGGGGCGCGGTATCGTCCATTCGGAGCGTTCCGCGGAAGGCGAACGCGGCAAGCCGCAGTCACAGCTGTTCGGTGTCCAGGCTTGGGCGGCGCTACCCATGTCGCACGAAGAATCAGCGCCCACTTTCGTGCATCATGAGCGCTCCCAGTTGCCACGCATTTCGGGCGAGGGCAAACGTGTCAGCATCATCATGGGACAGGCGTATGGCGCTGCGTCACCTGCGAACTTCCCGCATCCCTGTCTTTATGCCGAGGCGGTACTGGCACCTGGTGCGGTTCTGCCGATCGACGACGACTATGACGAGCGCGCGATCTATGTAATTTCCGGCGAGATCGATATTGCAGGCGATACGTTCGGTCCACATCGACTGCTGGTGTTCAAGCCTGGAGATCGCATCTCGGTTTTGGCGCTCACCAACGCGAGGTTGATGCTGCTAGGAGGCGAGCCGATGGATGGGCCGCGCCACATCTGGTGGAACTTCGTGTCGTCGTCAGCCGATCGGATTCGCGCGGCAAAGGAAGACTGGAAGCAGCGGCGTTTCGCGCCCGTGTTGGGGGATGAAAAGGAATTCATCCCGCTGCCGGAGTGAGCCGGTGCGATCCTGATTGCGTCTCAGTGCCGGCTGCGGTCTCAACCCGTGCGGCGGTGATGATAGGGCACCGTTGGCAGGCCGCGCAGGATCCAGCCGGGGCCTGCACCAAAGCCACCCGTCATGCCCTCCACGACGTTGACGGCCTGTGTGAAGCCGTGGGCCTGCATGAAGCGCTGCACATGCGCGGAGCGATTGCCGGATGCGCAAATGAGCGCAAAGGGTTTCGTCTTGTCGTTGCCAAGCAATTCCAGGACGTGCTCGACGAACTCTGGCCCAGCCGCTGTCAAAGTGATGGCGCCTTCCGCGATGCCTGAGCGCATCCATTCGCCTTCGGTGCGGATGTCGATGAGGACGAGGCCGGCGTCCTGCATCAGCTTGTGGGCTTCCTGCGGATGGACGCGGTCGGGGATCTGGGCGGTCGTGCTCATCTTGTCAAACCTTGGCTCATTGATCGTTGCGGATGTTGGCTGGACCGTTGCCAGCCGCTGGTGCCGCTTCCGTTCCTGGTTGTGGTGTCTGCTTCCGGCTTTGCCGGCATCTCCAGACCCGCTCCAGACTTGTCAAAGCCGCGCACGCAACTCTAGCGGCACGGCCCATTTTCCTGATTGATATCAGCTTATATTAGCATCCACTGATATAAATTCAAGAACGGCACAGGACTTCCGAGTGCGGACGAAAAACTGCTCCGCTCACGAATGTCTGGTTAGCAAGGTCTAACCAGAAAACATTTCAGTCCAGTAATCGTTGGAGGCTCACGCCGCTGCCGCCCTGGGCAGGGAGGTGACGTCAGGGATGGAGCGCACTTGGCTGGAGCCGGCAGCTGAACAGCCTCAGTCAGCTAACGGGCAAGGGCTGTGCGGGTCCGGTCTCCACGGGCAGTCCGTTGTCGCGGCCCCATTCCGCCCAGCTGCCGTCGTATACGGCGGCGTTTGTCTGGCCGAGCACGGCCAAGCCGAGTGAAAGGATAGCGGCGGTGACGCCCGATCCGCAGGTCGTGACGACGGGGTGATGGGGGTCAATCCCGGCTTCACCGAAGATCTTTTCGATCTCAGCAGAACTCCGGAAAGTGCCGTCAGGATTTATCATCAACTCGTAATGGACAGAGCGCGAGCCGGGGATATGGCCGCCACGGAGACCTTCGCGCGGTTCTGGCTCGGTGCCTTCAAAGCGGCCGGGCGAACGGGCGTCTACGATCTGCTCCGTCGGATTACGCAATAGCGCGCGGACGTCGTCGATATCGCGGATCAGATCGGCATTGAGGCGCGGCGTATAGTGCCGCTCGGACCGGCGCGGAGGCGGCCCGTTCTCGGTGTCGCGTCCCTCTGCCTGCCACTTCTTCAGGCCGCCATTGAGGACGGCAACATCGTCATGTCCCATGACGCGGAACGTCCACCAGGCACGGGCTGCCGAATACAGCCCGTCGACGTCGTAGACCACGATGCGCATGCCATCGCCAACGCCCATCTTCTTCATACGGCTGGCAAATTTGACCGTTGAAGGGAGCATGTGCGGCAGGTCTGACTTTTCGTCGATCAGGTCGTCGATGTCGAAGAAGATGGCGCCTGGAATGTGTCCGGCCTCGTATTCCGCCTTGGGGTCGCGGTTCGCTTCGGGCAGATGCCAGGACGCATCGAAAATGACAAGGTCAGGCGCGTTCAGGTGCTCGGCGAGCCAGTCCGTTCCCACGATCCAATTCTTGGCGCTGAGGGGCACTTGCGGTCCTCCAGTTCTCTTTAGTTGTTGCGGCGGCACGGGGCCACAGCGGATCAATCCATCTCGCGGTTGCAGCAGGGGCCGGGGCGCGAGTCAATTCTACTGGGGTGGAACGAATACTTCAGGCACTGTTACTTCGTGCGGCGTCAGCCATGAGGGTACCGGCAGACTCTTGCTTTCGAGGAACGCCGGATTGAACAACTTTGACTGGTAGCGATAGCCCAGGTCGCACAGGATCGTCACGATGGTATGACCAGGCCCCAGGTCGCGCGCCAAACGAACGGCGCCAGCGACGTTGACGCCGGAGGAGGTGCCAAGGCAGAAGCCCTCGTCCTTCAGCAATGAGAATACCGTTTCAACTGCTTCTGCGTCCTCGATGCGATAGGCGCGGTCGACAACGACCCCCTCCAGGTTGGCGGTGATGCGCCCCTGGCCGATACCCTCGGTGATGGACGAGCCTTCCGAAGCCAGCTTTCCGGTGGTGTAGTAGCTATAAAGCGCGGCGCCGGGCGGATCGGCTAATCCGATGACGATGTTCTCGTTTTTTGCTTTCAAACCCAAAGAGACTCCGCCCAGGGTCCCGCCTGAGCCCACCGCGCAGATGAAGCCGTCGATGCGGCCGCCGGTGTCGGACCAGATTTCTTCGGCAGTGGTTTCGATATGCGCCTGCCGGTTGGCGACGTTATCGAACTGGTTGGCCCACACCGCGCCGTTCGGCAGCCTTGAGGCCAGTGTCTCGGCGAGGCGGGCTGAATATTTCACGTAGTTGTTGGGGTTCTTATAGGGGACGGCGGGAACCTCGATCAGTTCGGCACCCAACAGGCGCAATGTGTCCTTCTTTTCCTGCGACTGCGTTTCGGGAATGACGATGACGCTCTTGAAGCCCATGGCATTGGCGAGCACGGTGAGGCCGATGCCGGTATTGCCTGCTGTACCTTCGACGATGGTTCCACCTGGCCGTAATGTTCCCCGGCGCAAGGCGTCCTTGATGATGTAGAGAGCGGCGCGATCCTTCACGGACTGGCCCGGGTTCATGAACTCGGCCTTGCCGAGGATCGTGCAGCCGGTGTCCTGGCTGGCGCGCCGCAGCTCTATAAGAGGGGTGCGGCCGACCGCGTCCGCAACGCTCTTTTGATGTGGCACCTGTTCCCCTCCGTCCACGGATCGAGCCGTTGACCATGCTCGAAAATCGGGGCCAAACTAGCGGTGCAGTCGCCGCTCCGCAAGGCCGCGTGCGGTGCCGCGATCTGACGCGGTGTGCGGGCCTGATACGGCGTTTAACTGCGAATTAACTGCGTTCGTCCAATTATCCCTCTGTAGACGAAAGCGGTCTGCAGGCCTCCATGCATGAGAGCCTGTTTCAAGAGGGAAAGCCAAATGACTGTGATTTATAAGGCTGGCATCGCCTCGGCAGCGCTCGCCGTGGTCGCCATAATTGCCGTGCCTGTACAAGCCGCCGACCTTGGGGGCTACTCGGGCGGTTCGATCAAGGACGGCTATGTGCCTCTGCCCCAGGTGACGCGTTCGGCTGCTGGACCTTGCTACTTCCGCGCCGACGTCGGCTATTCGTGGTCGGGCGCTTCGGCCAGCTGGCCCGTTTCGCATGATTCCTTCGACTTCGCGGACGCCGATACCGACGGCTTCGCAGATGGTGACACGAACACGAACGGCACCATCGACTCTGACGAAGTCACCAGCGTCACTCAGACGACAGTCGAGGGTGCAAGCCTCGAAAACACTTGGCTTGGCGAGGTCGGTGTCGGTTGCGGTTCGGGTTCGCGCGGTCTTCGCGCCGAAGTCATGCTCGGTTTCCGCGGCAAGCGCAGTTTCGAGGGTGAGCCGGGCTACTACGATGGCACGCTTGTTGGCCAGCCGACCGGCACGACGCCGCTCGTCGATCCGGTCGATCCCATGCACACGTCGCTGAAGACGACGACGCTGATGTTCAACGCCTATTATGATCTGGGCAAGTTTGGCCGCTTCGTTCCCTACGTCGGCGCCGGCATCGGTGCGGCATATCATCAGCTCGACGACATCTACTTCACAGGCAACCCCAACCTGACCAACCACATCCACGGCAACAACGATATCGCCTTTGCCTGGTCGCTGATGGCAGGTGTTGGTGTGCAGCTCACCGATCGCGCAGTGCTAGACGTCGGCTACCGCTATATCGACACCGGCTCGATCACCAGCCAGCGCTCGGACACCGGCTTCAACGTGAACCCAGCCGTCAAGTTCGACGATCTCACCGCGCATGAACTCAAGGTGGGCCTGCGCTATCACTTTGGCGAAGCCAACTGCTGCGCGGAAACGTCCTTCAAGTAATTCCTGCATCGAATTCTCTCCCGATCCGCAGGAGGCGGCCGGTTGCCTTGGCAACCGGCCGTCTTGCTTTTTGCGGTGCTGGTTGCCTGCGCCGGACTTTGGGAAAAGAGGTTTGTTCGCCGCCGATAGCGCGTGGATCGCAGGCGACTCATCGTGGGTTTACGATGTTATCGCCGGATCGGCACGACCCTTGCACAACCGCCGTTGCACGCTTGCTGCCGCTGTAGAGCATCCTGCTCTGGAGCGAACCCTTGGAGCGGGCAACGATGTGGAAGTTCCTGACCGCAGTTGCTGTGGTTGTGGGTCTCATCGCTTTCGGAGACAAAGCCTGGACGCTGCCGTACATCCCATATTTCGCGATGTCGATTCCAGCGATCTGGATTGTCTTTCTGGCGGGACTTTACATCTCGCAGCGCTAAAACCTGAGCGACAGTCGGCTCTTCGGCCGGCTGTCACTCGTCCTTCCATACCCTATGCCGCAGCGCGCCAGCGGCTGTGAGCCATTGATGGGCGGGCAACCATTCATCACTTGGCGGATAATCCGACGTACCCTCTTCGATGTTGTGTCGACGGGAGGTATTGCGACGACACGTCGGCAGACTCCGGGATTGATCTTGAGCGTGCTCGGCAGATATATGTTCGCGCGAGACTTGTCTCGCGAAGCAAGAGCAGATGGTTCAGCGCCGCGCCTTTGGGCTCCCTCGTTTTGGGGTCTTGGGGGGCTGGCGACGCACTGCCGGGTCCGTCCTTCCCATTGGCGGGTCAGGCGGTTTGGCGTTTGCGGGCGTGGTGGAATTGGTAGACACACCAGATTTAGGTTCTGGCGGCCTAGGCCGTGGGGGTTCAAGTCCCTCCGCCCGCACCAGCGCTCAGTCTTTGCGGCAGCATGTCAACGGCCTCCACCCCGGAGGCACCGGAGCAAATGGCTATGGCCTAGGCTCCACCGAGATTCAGTTTTTGACCGAAGGCTAACGACGATATGCAGATCACCGAGTTGAACACGGACGGCCTGAAGCGCACGCTCAAGGTGACTGTCGACCAGACCGAACTTGATGAGCGCTTCAACCGCCGGATCGACGAGGTCAAGGACCGCGTCCAGCTCAAGGGTTTCCGCAAGGGCAAGGTGCCGATCGCGCACATCAAGAAGCTATATGGGCGTTCGCTCATGGCGGAGGTGCTGGAACAGACCGTGCGGGAGACGTCATCGAAGGCGATTTCGGACCGCAATGAGCGGCCAGCCATGCAGCCGGCAATCGATTTGCCGAAGGACGAGGCCGAAATCGAGAAGGTCATTTCGGGCAAGGGCGATCTGGCCTACGAGATGTCGTTTGAAGTTCTGCCCGAGATCCAGGTGACAGACCTCAGTTCGCTCAAGCTTGAACGGCTGGTTGCCCAGGTGGAGGGTGAGGCCATCGACGAGGTTCTGGCCGATCTTGCCAAACGCTCGACGAGTTACGAGGCGGAAGAGGGCCGTGCGGCTGCGAACGGAGATCGCGTGACGGTCGATTTCGTCGGAAAGATCGACGGCACGCCCTTCGAGGGCGGTCAGGACGAGGACATGGCCGTTATCGTTGGCCAGGGCAACTTCATTCCGGGCTTCGAGGAAGGTCTTGCCGGTCTCAAGGCGGGTGACGAGAAGGTCGTGCAGGCGACGTTCCCGGAGGGATATCCTGAAGAGCGGCTCGCCGGCAAGCAGGCCGATTTCGACGTCAAGGTGAAGGAAGTCGCTGCGCCCAAGGTGCCGGAGATCAATGACGAATTCGCCAAGACGCTGGGGGCTGAGAACGTCGACAAGCTTAAGGAACTGGTGACGCAGCAGCTTGAGCGGGAGTATGCGCAAGCCGCGCGCGTCAAGATCAAGCGCGAGCTGCTCGATGAACTGGAGAAGACGCATACCTTCGAATTGCCGCCCTCGCTCGTCGACAACGAGTTCCAGTCGATCTGGCAGCAGCTTCAGCAGAGCCTCGATCGCGAGGGCAAGACATTCGCCGACGAAGGCAAGACCGAGGACGAGGCGAAGGAAGAATACAGCAAGCTTGCTGAACGGCGCGTCCGACTCGGTCTGGTGATCGGCGAGATTGGCGACAAGAACAAGATCCAGGTTACGCAGGACGAACTGCGTCAGGCACTCGTCGAGCAGGCGCGGCGGTATCCGGGACAGGAGAAGTTCGTCTACGAATACTATGAGAAGACGCCCGGCGCGCTGGCGCAGCTGCGCGCTCCGATCTTCGAGGACAAGGTCGTCGACTTCGTATTGGAACAGGCCAAACCTGCTGAGAAGCAGGTGACGAAGGACGAGCTCATGAAGGCGCTCGATCAAGCCGCCGAGGTTTGATCGGCAACTTGCATTTGTAGCAAGGGACGGCACCTTTACGAATGGCGGGCCACAGTTAAGGGCTGTTGACAGCCGGTGGAGCGCGGCATCCTCTTGTCGCGCTGCTAGGCCGGCATGATATTGAGGTTGTGTTTGGGGTGGCCTCTGTCACGGGCCACCCGAGATTCGCCAATTCGGCGATAAATACGGCGATGCAAGCGGCGATACGAGCGCCGACCAGGAGAGACTTGAGCCATGCGCGATCCCATCGATTCCTTGACCAACACATTCTGGCCGATGGTGGTCGAGCAGACGAACCGTGGCGAGCGCGGCTATGACCTGCCGTCGCGGCTGCTGAAGGAGCGCATCATCTTCGTCACCGGTCCGATCGAGGATCACATGGCGGCGTCGATCTGCATGCAGCTGCTTTTTCTTGAGGCCGAGAATCCCAAGAAAGAGATCTCGATGTACATCAACTCGCCGGGTGGCGTGGTGACCAGCGGCATGGCGATCTACGACACGATGCAGTTCATCAAACCGCCGGTGGCGACGCTGTGCATCGGCCAGGCAGCGTCCATGGGCTCGCTACTGCTTTGCGCTGGCAACAAGGACATGCGCTTTGCGTTGCCCAATGCACGGATCATGGTGCATCAGCCTTCTGGTGGTTTCTCCGGCCAGGCGTCGGACATCGAGCGCCATGCCGAAGATATCATCAAGATGAAGCGGCGGCTGAACGAGGTCTATGTCCACCATACCGGACAGCCCTATGAGACGATCGAACGGACGCTTGATCGCGACTACTTCATGACCGCGGAGCAGGCCAAGGATTTCGGCATCATCGATCGTGTCATGACGCAACGCGAGGAAGCCGGAAGCGCACCGCCTGCGGACAAGTCGTAATCGCTCGGGAAACAACTGCTACGCCGCTTTTCCCGGCTGCAAGGGTTTCAACACCTTCTTCCTGGGTGTGCCCTGACCGCTGATGCGATCGCTTGCTAGCACTTTACCACTGCCGCGTGTCTGCCAGACGACTGCGGCATGGTGTCTGATGCTTTGCTGCGCCCGTTGCAGATTGGCCGCATTGCTGTCCCAGCCGTGCCCTGTCGGTGCCATACATGTTTCGGATACGTTCTATTGCGCCGGCCGTGACCCAATGTCGAAATTGGATAACGCTTGTCCCAATTGGGGCACGAGAGGTGCAAAATGCGGGGGTGGGCGGCTCCAAGTCGTTAATCGATTCTTGATCTCGTGGACGCTAGCGTGTTGAGATCGGGGTAGATGGATTCTCGTGCTGGCGGCGGGCAACGCCGCAATTGCCTCGAAAGGGCGGAAAATCGGTCCAGCAAAGATGTATTTCCCATGTGATGGGAGAGCATTTTTCGAGATGCCAGCCGTTGGCATGAGGCCCGGGTGAGAGAACGGAAGAGATGGCAGAGAAGAACACCCTTTACTGCTCGTTCTGCGGCAAGAGCCAGCATGAAGTGCGCAAGCTGATCGCGGGTCCAACCGTGTTCATCTGCGACGAGTGCGTCGAGCTGTGCATGGATATCATCCGGGAAGAAAACAAGAACACGCTCGTCAAATCCCGGGATGGCGTGCCGACTCCGCAAGAGATCTGCCAAGTCCTCGACAGCTATGTGATCGGGCAGGAACATGCCAAGCGTGTTCTTTCGGTCGCGGTACACAACCACTACAAGCGCCTCAATCACGCGGCCAAGTCCAACGACGTTGAACTTGCCAAGTCAAACATTCTGCTGGTTGGCCCGACAGGCTGCGGCAAGACGCTGCTGGCGCAGACGTTGGCCCGCATCCTCGACGTACCTTTCACGATGGCCGACGCGACCACACTTACCGAGGCCGGCTATGTCGGTGAGGACGTCGAGAACATCATCCTGAAGCTGTTGCAGAACGCCGACTACAACGTCGAGCGCGCTCAGCGCGGCATCGTCTACATCGACGAGGTCGACAAGATCAGCCGCAAGTCCGACAACCCGTCGATCACAAGAGACGTTTCGGGCGAGGGCGTGCAGCAGGCGCTGTTGAAGATCATGGAAGGCACCATTGCTTCGGTGCCACCACAAGGCGGCCGTAAGCATCCACAGCAGGAATTCCTGCAGGTCGACACAACCAATATTCTGTTCATTTGCGGTGGTGCGTTCGCGGGACTGGAAAAGATCATATCGGGTCGCGGCAAGGGCACTTCGATCGGTTTTGCTGCAACTGTGCGTGCACCGGACGAGCGGCGCACGGGCGCGGTGCTTCGCGAGGTCGAGCCTGAGGACTTGTTGAAGTTCGGTTTGATCCCGGAATTCATCGGCCGACTGCCGGTGATCGCCACGCTTGAAGACCTCGACGAGGACGCGCTGGTGCAGATCCTCTCGGAGCCGAAGAATGCGCTGGTGAAGCAGTATCAGCGGCTGTTCGAGATGGAGGACGTGAAGCTCACGATCACGCTCGAAGCGCTGAAGGCCATCGCGCGCAAGGCCATCGAGCGCAAAACCGGCGCGCGCGGTCTGCGGTCAATCATGGAGGGCATTCTGCTCGACACCATGTTTGAATTGCCCACACTTAAAGGTGTGGAAGAAGTCGTGATCGGTCCGGAAGTCGTCGAAGGCGGGGCACGGCCGCTGCGCATCTACACTGACCGCGCTGAGGAAAAGGGCACCTCAAGCGCGTCCTGACAGCTACACTGTTGGGATGAGGTGTGACGGAAGCGGTACACGTCCTGCGTCGCATTGTGCCTGGCCAATTGCATATCCGGGTAAAGGCGATACAACAAATTAGCGGTGCGCTCTTGATCTGCGTCGGGCGTACCCCATCTGTTCCACGGGAGGCGTTGCGAGGCTTCAGCGGCTGACGTTCCGAGTGGATGCTTGGCCAAGTGGATTCCAGGCCAGGTGGATCCTGGTGCTTACGATCCGCGCTGCGGGCGTTGTAGTTTCGCTTCGTGACCTCTCCGATCCAGTCCGCAATGGTCTGGCTGACGCTGCTCGGCAGAGGGCGGCTGCCAGGGCCGGAAAGACGAGATCGCCTGCGCGCCGTCCGGGATCGTCCGGCGGCCTGACATCAAGGGTCATGAGATGAGCGACGAAAAGCAGACACTCGAAGCCGAAGGTGGTGCGGAGCTGTATCCGGTCCTGCCGCTGCGCGACATCGTGGTGTTTCCCTACATGATCGTTCCGCTCTTCGTCGGGCGTGAAAAGTCGATTAATGCGTTGGAAGAGGTGATGCGCACCGACAAGCACATCCTGCTTGCCGCGCAGAAGAACGCAGGCGATGACGATCCTGCGACCGACGCCATCTACGAAATGGGAACTCTCGCCTCGGTGCTTCAGCTGTTGAAGCTGCCGGACGGCACCGTGAAGGTGCTGGTCGAGGGCACGCAGCGTGCCAAGATCAAGGATTACACCGAGAACGCCAACTATTTTGAAGCCTCGGTCGAACGGGTCGAGGAGGAACTCGGCTCCAAGACGGAGCTGGAGGCGCTCGCGCGGTCGGCGGTTTCTCAGTTCGAAAACTACGTCAAGCTGAACAAGAAGATCTCGCCTGAGGTGCTCGGCACCATTTCGCAGATCGAGGACTATTCGAAGCTTGCCGATACGATCGCGTCGCACCTTGCGATCAAGATCTCCGACAAGCAGGACGTGCTCGAGACGACGACGGTCTCCGAGCGGCTTGAGCGTGTCTACACGCTGATGGAGAGCGAGATCTCCGTTCTCCAGGTCGAGAAAAAGATCCGCTCACGCGTCAAGCGCCAGATGGAGAAGACGCAGCGCGAGTACTATCTCAACGAGCAGATGAAGGCGATCCAGAAGGAACTCGGCGATACCGACGAGCGCGACGACATCGCCGAATTCGAGGAGAAGATCGAGCAGGTCAAGCTCAGCAAGGAAGCTCGCGACAAGGCTCTGGCCGAGCTGAAGAAGCTCAGGCAGATGAGCCCGATGTCGGCGGAAGCGACGGTCGTGCGCAACTATCTCGACTGGCTGCTGTCGATCCCGTGGGGCGTCAAGGGCAAGGTCAAGAAGGATCTGGCTGAGGCGCAGGACATCCTCGACAAGGAGCACTACGGCCTGGAAAAGGTGAAGGAGCGGATCGTCGAATATCTGGCCGTCCAGAACCGGACCAACAAGCTGAAGGGGCCGATCCTGTGCCTTGTCGGACCTCCGGGCGTCGGCAAGACCTCGCTTGGCAAGTCGATTGCCAATGCGACGGGCCGCGAGTTCGTGCGCATGTCGCTGGGCGGCGTCCGTGACGAGGCGGAGATCCGCGGGCACCGGCGCACCTATATCGGCTCGATGCCGGGCAAGGTGATCCAGTCCATGAAGAAGACCAAGCGGGTCAATCCGCTGTTCCTCCTGGACGAGATCGACAAGATGGGCTCGGACTTCCGGGGCGATCCATCTTCGGCGCTGCTGGAGGTGCTGGACCCTGAGCAGAATGGCACGTTCAACGACCATTACCTGGAGGTCGACTATGACCTGTCCAACGTGATGTTTGTCACGACGGCCAATACGCTCAACATTCCGGCGCCCCTGATGGACCGAATGGAGATCATCCGGCTGGCCGGCTACACGGAGAACGAAAAGGTCGAGATCGCCAAGCGGCATCTCATTCCGGAGCAGAAGCAGGCTCACGGACTGGATGAGGCTGAGCTTTCGATCGACGATGCTGCATTGCAGGAGCTGATACGCCGTTACACGCGGGAAGCTGGTGTGCGGTCGCTCGAACGCGAGATCGCCAAGATCGCACGCAAGTCGGTCAAGGAGATCCTGACGTCGTCGAACAAGAGCGTGCATGTCACCGTCGACAATCTGCAGACCTATCTCGGCGTGCCCAAGTACCGGTTCGGCGAGGCGGAGACTGAAGATCAGGTCGGTATCGTCACGGGTCTTGCCTGGACGGAAGTCGGCGGCGAATTGCTGACGATCGAAGGCATCAAGATGCCGGGCAAGGGACGGATGTCTGTCACGGGTAACCTGCGTGACGTCATGAAGGAGTCGATCCAGGCGGCGAATGCCTACGTGCGCTCGCGCTCGGTGGACTTCGGCATCGCGCCGACGATGTTTGAGAAGTACGACATCCATGTGCACGTACCCGAGGGTGCGACGCCGAAGGATGGGCCGTCAGCGGGCATCGCCATGGTGACAGCCATCATCTCGGTGTTGACGCAGATCGCGGTGCGCAAGGATGTCGCCATGACCGGCGAGATCACGTTGCGTGGTCGTGTGCTGCCGATTGGCGGCTTGAAGGAGAAGCTGTTGGCGGCTCTGCGTGGTGGCATCACGACGGTGTGCATTCCCGAGGAGAACGTGAAGGATCTGGCAGAGATTCCCGACGAGGTGAAGAACAGGCTGGATATCGTTCCGGTGTCGCGCCTCGAAGAGGTCTTGAAGACGGCGCTGGTGCGCGTGCCTGATCCGATCCAGTGGGACGAAGAGGCGCAGGCTGTCGCTGTCGCGAGCGATGGCGAGAGCGATGACAAGGGTGGTTCGCGAGTTACCGCGCACTGATCTGACTGTTGTTCAGCGGCCTCAAATGCCGTTTTGTTCAGGAGACTTGGGCACGCGGGTGATACAAATTTCACCGCGTGCCCAATTTGTTTCCAGTGTATGCCGCTTGGCGGAAGACATGGGGGTGTTTTGCCCGGAAATAGGCGAAATACCGCTTGACGTATGCGGTCTTTGGGCGCTTCTGTGCAGCCTTCATTGCGGTCACCGGCATGCCTGGTGGGCCCTCCGAAGAGGGACCGAAGCCCCGCGCTCGCCAACCAGAATGAAATCCCAATCGCAAGGATAGAGAAAATGAGCAAGAAGGATTTGATCGACACGGTCGCGAAGGAGCTTGACCTGACCAAGGACAAGGCAGGTCAGGTCGTCGATGCGGTGATCGATGGTATCAAGTCGGCGCTGAAGGACGGCAAAGAAGTGCGCCTGCCTGATTTCGGGACGTTCAAGGTTGCCGATCGCAAGGCCCGTGAAGGCCGCAATCCCCTGACGGGCAAGACGATGCAGATTGCCGCCTCCAAGGCGCCGAAGTTTACGGCGGCGAAGGGTCTGAAGGAGCTGCTCAACGGCTGATCGCCGAGCAGCTTGGCACTGAACGCGAAGAGGGGGGCGATGCGCCCCTCTTTTTTGTTGGTGTCCAGGACTTCAAGTTTTGCATGCGCGCGCCTTCAAGCGACTTGCCGCAGGGCGCGGGTGGCACTAAGAGGATCGGACGGCATCAGGGCGGTTAGCTCAGTGGTAGAGCGCCTCGTTTACACCGAGGATGTCGGGAGTTCGACCCTCTCACCGCCCACCATTCAAGCCACCTTCGGAATTATTCCCGCGAGCATACAGGCGTGGCTGGGTAGCGGCGCGGTGCGCTGTGCGGCAGGCGAAGACTCGACGCCAGCGTCTATGGGTGCTGCTACTCGGTGCCTTGGAGGGAAACTAAGCGGCCATAGAAGGGCGCGCGGTGCCCGGGCAAGTCGTCGGTGCCCTGGTCTTCATTACATTCAAGGCGTGCTGCCGCCATTTCAAATTCACGACGCTGCCGCCAACGGTCTCAGAGTGAAAAGTACGTGCGGACCCAAAACGGGATCGTTTCAACGCAAGTCTGAAACGATACCGATTTCTTCGCTCACGCAGCTCACCCTCGCTATCACTCGGGCTGCTCCGCAGGGGCGGCGCAGAGCGCCTGGCCGCAGCGCGGCCTTATCGATTCCGCCTTTGCCTCAATCGCTCTAGCGGGTTGCTGGCAGCTCCCTTCTATACGCGCATAGGCGCTCATGTTGCGGTGCACTAAAGTGCTGTTGCACCGCACAATTAATGTTGCATAATCTTCGGGAAATCGAGAATTGGACATCCGCAGGGAGCGATGCTCGTCCTGTGGCGATAAACCGGAGCGCAAGGGATGGTCACACGTATTCTGGTGGTTGAAGATCACCCGCTGTTTGCTGAAGCGATTTGCGGTGTCCTGCTGTCGGCGATCAAAGGCGTCGATGTCATTTGCGCGACCACGTTGAACGAAGCCAAGGAACTCTTGGACAAGGATCGCCGGTTCGATCTCGTTCTGCTCGATTTATGGTTGCCCGACACACACGGTTTTGGCGGGCTCATCGAGTTGCGCCGGTGCTACCCAAAGCTGCCGATCGTGGTCGTCTCGGCCTTCGCCGATCCCAACGTCGTCGAAAAGACCCTTGTCTGTGGTGCTGCCGGGTTCATTTCGAAAGCAACCGCGCGCACGGATCTGGTTTCGGCGGTATCGAGCGCGATCGCGGGAGATGTGGTTGTGCCGTCGGAGCTTCTGGGGCTTGACGCTTCAGCGGGCGCGGAACTCAAGTCGCTGACGAAGCGCCTGCGATCCCTCACACGCCAGCAGCTTCGCGTGCTGGAAATGCTCTGCCAGGGGCTTCTTAACAAGCAGATCGCCTACGAGCTTGAGGTGGGCGAGACGACCGTGAAGGCCCACGTCAGTGAAATCCTCCGCAAGCTTAGCGTAACGTCGCGAACGCAGGCGGTATTGGAGGTCTCCAAGCTTGATTTTGGGGCGGTGCTGGCGCTCTATGACGGCGAGAATGGGGATGGTGGGATCTCCACCGGGCAGGCGGTTGCCAGCGCGGTAGCGGTCTGACATTTGGTCGTTTCACACTTGCGTTGAAGCGAGCCAGATTTCTTCGCCCACGCAGCTCACCCTGGCTATCGCTCGGGTTGCTCCGAGGGGGCGGCGCAGGGCGCTTGGCCGCAGTCGCGGCCTTGACGATCCCGCCTTGGTCGGAATCGCTCTATTCACGCGGCCACGCTCCTGGGCTATTTCGGATATTTTCTTGTGACCCGGTGCGGAACCGAACAAGCCAGCAGCCGTGCCTGGCTGGATTTGGCCTGGGCACACTGTCCGGGCATCACGAAGAAAGAAGAAATGGCGCGAGCGACGGGACTTGAACCCGCGGCCTCCGGCGTGACAGGCCGGCGCTCTAACCAACTGAGCTACGCCCGCAATTCCTTTTCGCGTCCGCCATTTGCAGCGGCGCGTGTCACAGAGCGGTGGATGTACGTGTTCGCGTCAGCGAAGTCAAGCGAGCGTTTCACGGTTTGCGCAGTCACTTTCAGCCAATGCAGTGAGGCCAAGCCGTTATGGCAAAACGGCGGGATCGCTTGATGCTGGGCGCGGCGGCTTTATCCTTCGCAAGGCAGGTCAAATCACACCAGCAGGGTTCTTGCGACTGTCGGGAGGATATGCGCTAAGGGCCGGCGCTATCCGCCTTTCGTGCCCCCCACTTTGGGCGGGGTCAGGTTGCGTGCCGGAGCGCGCTGGGATAACACACTCAACACGTTTGGTTGCTCGCGTCACCACCCACGATATCTGTCTGCCGACACGGGCAAGCCGGCCAACGGCTCCGGCCAAGGACGACACCATGAACGAGCTCTTTCTCAATTACCTGCCAATCGTCATTTTCCTCGGCGTGGCGCTGTTCATCGGCGCGGCGCTGATGGTTGCTCCGTTCCTCGTCGCGGTGAGAAGGCCTGATCCCGAAAAGGTTTCGGCCTATGAATGCGGCTTCAACGCCTTCGACGATGCGCGCATGAAGTTCGATGTGCGTTTCTACTTGGTGTCGATCCTGTTCATCATCTTCGATCTGGAAATTGCTTTCCTGTTTCCCTGGGCCGTGGCCTTCAAGGAGATCGGCGCTTTCGGCTTCTGGTCGATGATGATCTTCCTTGGTGTGCTCACCATCGGCTTCATCTATGAGTGGAAGAAGGGCGCGCTCGAATGGGATTGATCGTTCCGCCACACATCGGCCAGGGCCTCGCGATGCCGGGTCTTGCCCACGATACGCCACGCGAAGGTGCAGGTGCTGGTGGCGCCGCGCCCGATCCGCGGTTCTTTGCCGAGATCAACAACGAGCTTGCCGACAAGGGCTTTCTCGTCACCACGACGGACGATCTCATCAACTGGGCGCGGACTGGCTCGCTGATGTGGATGACGTTCGGACTTGCCTGCTGCGCGGTTGAGATGATGCAGGCTTCCATGCCGCGCTATGATGTCGAACGGTTCGGGTTCGCTCCGCGCGCCTCTCCACGCCAGTCGGACGTCATGATCGTCGCTGGTACGCTCACCAACAAGATGGCGCCGGCGCTGCGCAAGGTCTACGACCAGATGCCCGAGCCGCGCTATGTGATTTCGATGGGAAGCTGCGCCAATGGCGGCGGCTACTATCACTACTCCTACGCGGTGGTTCGGGGCTGCGATCGTATCGTGCCTGTCGACGTCTATGTGCCAGGGTGCCCGCCAACTGCCGAGGCGCTTGTCTATGGCATCCTGCTTCTGCAGAAGAAGATCCGCCGCACCGGAACGATCGAAAGGTAGCTGCGCGGGAGTGGGGTAGGGGACCATTCGGCGTCCCTAGAACTCATTTTTGTTGCTCGCGATTGGCAATATACGCAGGGACCGTCAACGATGGACGAAGCGCTCGAGGAACTTGGCAACTACATCGGCGGCAAGATCGCGGGTGCGTTGCAGGCCAAGAAGATTGAATTCGGCGAACTGACGCTGACGGTCGCTCGAAGCCAGATCCTTTCAGTGCTCAAATTGCTGCGTGACGACGGCCGTTGCCGCTTCGAGGTGCTGATCGATCTGTGCGGGGTCGACTATCCCAGCCGTGAGAACCGCTTCGATATCGTCTATCACCTACTGTCGCCGCGCACCAACCAGCGCATTCGCGTCAAGGTCGAGACCAACGAGAGCGATGCCGTGCCGTCTGCAACCGCGGTGTTCTCCGTCGCGGACTGGTTCGAGCGCGAAGCCTATGACATGTACGGGATCCTGTTCTCAGGCCATCCCGATCTCAGGCGCATGCTCACCGACTATGGCTTCCAGGGGCATCCCCTGCGCAAGGACTTCCCGCTGACTGGCTATGTCGAGGTTCGCTACGACGACGTGGAAAAACGGGTCGTCTACGAACCGGTGAAGCTCAATCAGGAATTCCGCAACTTCGACTTCGAGAGCCCATGGGAGGGCGTCAACTACCCGTTGCCGGGCGATGAGAAGGCAGCTGGCAATCCGCCTTCGGGGAATGCGTGACGCAATGCTGGAGACGTTGAAGGCCGGCGAAACGCACAGGTTCGAATACAAGGTGCCGGCGACGAAGACCGTGCCGCATCTCTATCCCGAGGCGATCGAGTTCACCACCATGCCGACCGTGTTCGCCACGGGCTTCATGGTTGGCCTGATGGAATGGGCGGCGATACAGCTTCTGGCTTCGCATATGGAGCCTGGCGAAGGTTCGCTTGGCACACACATCGATGTCTCACACGTTGCAGCGACCGTTCCCGGACAGATCGTTACCGTCGATGTCGAGGTGACGGCGGTCGAGGGCCGCAAGGTGAGTTTCAATGTCGTCGCGCGCGATGACCTCGACAAGATTGGCGAGGGCCGTCACGAACGTATCGTGGTGCGCTGGGACAAGTTCGAGGCCAAGGTCAATGCCAAGGCCAAGGTGGCGCGGGTCCGGCCCGTGACGCGGCGCAAGATTTAGGTTCCAGGGACTAGGTTTGAGATTTTAGGATGTTGGGACTGCGGCGTCCCATACGAGGCACAAAATGGCAGAAGCAGAGATCCGCCAGTTCAACATTAACTTCGGTCCGCAGCATCCCGCGGCCCACGGCGTGTTGCGCCTGGTTCTGGAACTGGATGGTGAGGTCGTCACGCGCGTCGATCCGCATGTGGGCCTGCTGCATCGTGGCACCGAGAAGCTGATCGAGCACAAGACCTATCTGCAGGCGATCGGCTACTTCGACCGGCTCGACTACGTCGCGCCGATGAATCAGGAGCATGCCTTCTGCCTTGCCGCCGAGCGGCTCCTGGGAGTCGAGATTCCCTATCGCGGGCAGTTGATCCGCGTTCTCTTCTCCGAGATTGGCCGCATCCTTTCGCATCTCTTGAACGTCACGACGCAGGCGATGGATGTTGGCGCCCTGACACCTCCTTTGTGGGGTTTCGAGGAGCGCGAGCGACTGATGATCTTCTACGAGCGCGCGTGTGGTGCGCGGATGCATGCCAAGTATTTCCGGATCGGCGGCGTGCACCAGGATCTGCCGCCAGAGCTCATCGACGACATCTATGCCTGGTGCGATCCGTTCCTGAAGACGCTCGACGATCTGGAGGGGCTGCTTACCGGCAACCGCATCTTCAAGCAGCGCAATGTCGACATCGGTGTCGTCAAGCTTTCGGATTGCTTCGACTGGGGGTTCTCGGGCGTCATGATTCGCGGCTCGGGCGCGGCGTGGGATCTCAGGAAGTCGCAGCCGTATGAGTGCTACTCGGAGATGGATTTCGACATTCCGATTGGCAAGAACGGCGACTGCTACGACCGCTATCTCATCCGCATGCAGGAAATGCGCGAGAGCGTGAAGATCATGCGGCAGTGCTGCGACAAGCTGCGCTCGCCCGAAGGACAGGGGCCGATCTCAGCGGCTAACAAGAAGGTGGTACCGCCCAAGCGCGGCGAGATGAAGCGCTCGATGGAAGCGCTGATCCATCACTTCAAACTCTATACCGAAGGCTTCCACGTTCCGGAAGGCGAGGTCTATGCGGCCGTCGAGGCGCCCAAGGGTGAGTTCGGCGTCTACCTGGTGTCGGATGGCTCAAACAAGCCCTACCGCTGCAAGATACGCGCTCCGGGCTTCGCGCACCTGTCAGCCATGGACTTCATGAACCGGGGCCACATGCTTGCTGACGTTTCCGCCATTATCGGCTCGCTCGACATCGTGTTTGGTGAGATCGATAGGTAAACATTGTCATGACTGTTCTTGGTGGTGCCAGTCTCCTCATGGTGCTGCTCTTGACGGCATGGGCGGCGCGCAAGGGATCGACGCTGGCACGCGGGTTGTTCCTGGGGATGCTTGCAGGACTTGCCGCGACGATTGTTTTGAGCTTCGCGCTGGGCTTTCTGCGTAACATCCTGCCAGTCGATCAAATTGATTTCTGGCTGGCAGCTCAATTGGGCAGGATCTAGCTGCCGTATTTGCAGCTCGTTTCGTTTGGCTGAACGAACGCGGAACGCGCATATGATTTGGTGACCCCGGTCACTTGCCTCATTGTGGTGTTGCGGTAGCCGGTTAGCATGATCTGACCAGCAAGACGGCGCAGCACGAGGCGGTTTCATGTCCCAGACCAACATCTCGATTCTCGGTGCAGGCTTTGCTGCGTTGACAGCGGTGCGGCAGCTGAGGAAGCGCTTGCCTCAGGCCCGGATCACATTGATCGCGCCGAAGGCCGAGTTTCAGTATCTGCCGAGCCTCATCTGGGTGCCAACGGGGTTGCGGCATCGCAAGGATATCGTGATCTCGCTCGATAGCTTCTTTGGGCGCCACAACGTCACGTACAAGCAGGCGAGTGTCACCGGCATATCTGCTGACGGCCGTACGGTGGAGACAAGCGATGGCCCGGTTGCCAACGACGCGCTGGTCATTGCCACGGGCGGCCGCTTCATCAAGAAGCTGCCGGGCATCGAGAACGCACTGACTCTTTGCGAGGGTATCGATGCGGCCGAGGCTATCCGCGCGCGGCTGGATGGCTTGAAGAAGGGGCGCATTGCGCTGGGTTTTGGCGGCAACCCGAGTGAGCCTTCCGCGATGCGTGGCGGACCGATGTTCGAGCTGTTGTTCGGCATCGATACCTGGCTCAGGAACGAAGGCCGCCGCAACCAGGTCGAGCTGACGTTCTTCAACGCGGTCGCCCAACCTGGCAAGCGGTTGGGTGAGAAGGCCGTCACAGGACTGCTTAGCGAGATGGCGAAGCGGCGGATCGATACGCACCTGGGGCACAAGCCGCTTGGCTTTTCCGCTACGGGCGTCGATACGGAAGGCGGGCACGTCAACGCCGATCTCATCTTGTTCATGCCGGGTCTCACCGGCCCGGCCTGGATCGCCAATACTGGACTGCCCAAATCGGAGGGCGGCTTCATCAAGGCGGACAAGTTCTGCCGCGTCGAGGGCATGGCGCATACCTATGTCGCGGGCGACGCGGGCTCTTTTCCGGGGCCAGACTGGCTGCCCAAGCAGGCGCACATGGCGGACCTGCAGGCAAAGGCGGCTTCGGAAAACCTCGTGCTAGAACTTTCGGGCAAGGAGCCACAAAAGACGCCCAAGCCTGAGCTGATCTGCATCGTCGATACCCTCGACAAGGGCATCATGGTCTATCGTGATCCCAAGCGGTCGGTCGTACTGCCGTCCAGTCGTGCTTTCCACTGGTCCAAGCGGGCGTTCGAGCGGCATTATCTGCGCGCGTATCGTTGAGGAAAACGGCGTGGCGGGCGGACAGCAGGATCGGCGCAAGCACCGCTATCTCATCTGGCTCGGCGTGGCGGCGGGAACGCTGCTGGCGGTCATCGGCTTACGCTTCATGATCGTTCCGCGCACCGCTGCCAACAACTTCGGTCTGGCCAAGGAGCTCGCGGGCTATGAGCTGCACCTGATGGTCGGCCTCAGGGACTTGTGGCTTGGCGGACTGGCGGTCGTTTTTGCGCTCCTAAGGGAATGGCGCGCGTTGATGTGGTGGTTTGCGCTGGGCGCCATCGTGTGCTTCGCAGATGCGGCGATCGCGGCTTATTCCAGCGGCAAGATTGCCAATGTCCTCTTTCATCTGGTCTCAGGGGCCTTCTGCGTCGGCCTGGCCGTGCAATTGGCGCGGCTTCGGACTGATGGATGAGGCCGCCCCGCTTGGGGGATTTGGTTCAATTCAGCCTATGCCTTCAACTAATTGTTTTTACTTGTCTTATTTTGACTTTTTGTGGTTCCGCCGAGGCGGCGGTTGCTGGCATTGACTGATCCTGGCCCGATAGGTCCTTAACCGCGCTTGGAAATCTGGTCTGGTGTTGGCCACAAAGCTTTGGCACAGAACATAGCGTTAACGGCCGTTAACCCATATGCCTGCTGGCTGGCGTGGTGCGTACCGGGAGTGTGTCCGCGATGATCGATAACCTGTTCTTGCTTGCCATCGGTGCTTTTGGCTGGGGGCTCAGTCTGACGACCTACCGTCTGTTTGCGCGGCAAAACAAGTGGCCGATGGGGGCGCTGCATGCCGATTTGCCAGCGATTCCCATCCTGCTTGGAATTTTTGCACTGACGATGGGACTGTTGTTTGCGGCTGCTCGCGGCGCGGACTATGGCGGCTGGATCATTGTTGCGAGTGGCATCTTGCTGGCGATTTTCTGGACAGGCTTCCTGCGCGTGGGCTCGCAGGTTTCGCTGTTCCTGGCTCCCATTGCCGCCGCGTTGCTGCTGATGGGCTGGCTGCCAGCGATGCTGGGCTATGAGCAGCCACGCTGGGCACATTCGCGGCCTTCCGATCTCATAAAGCGAGCGCCGCAGAGCGTTCCTGCACAACCTGACCGCTAGACCGGCTGGTTTTCAAGTATCGGCTAGGCTTGCCCGAAGAAGGCGGGTGGCGCGTGTCGAATCGAAATCAGCGTGCCATATCGCGCGTGGCGCATGTCGGCGTGCAGCACCCGCCGACGTGGTTTGCCATGACCAAACTCAAGCAAAACTCAAATTCTTGATACACCCGAAACCGGTGTTCGACCAACTGCTGCTATAGAAGAAGGTGCTGGAGCCTTGCGTTAGGCCGTTGTTGGACGTAGGGAACAAAGGCTTGTTTGCAAGGGGAAGCGGCAAGTCGTGGCCGGTGCCGTTTTGGCCGCCGGTGGCGTTTGTCAGGCGCCAGTCTCTTTCATCCTCCCCGCCGCCTTTCGCCAGGAGCCCGAGGAGCCATCAATGGCCGTTCGTCGCCTGCATCCGGATCAACCGCCGAGCTTTGCCTTCTCGCCAGAAAATCTGGCCTGGGCGAAGGAGACGATCGCCAAATACCCGCCGGGCAAGGAGGCATCCGCGGTGCTTCCTGTGCTGTGGCGTGCGCAAGAGCAAAACGATGGCTGGCTGCCGGAGCCTGCGATCCGTTACGTCGCCGAAATGCTGGGCATGGCCTACATCCGCGTCTATGAAGTCGCGACCTTCTACACGATGTTTCAGCTGGCGCCGGTGGGCAAGAAGGCTCACGTACAGGTCTGCGGCACGACGCCGTGCATGCTGCGCGGCGCGGAAGACCTCATCAAGGTCTGCAAGTCGAAGATCAATCACGAGCCGCACCATCTCTCGGCCGATGGTGATTTCTCGTGGGAAGAGGTGGAGTGTCTGGGCAGCTGCGCCAACGCTCCGATGGTACAGATCTTCAAGGATACCTATGAGGACCTGACACCAGAACTTTTCGAGAAGCTGCTGGAAGGCTTCGCCAAGGGCAATCCACCCAAGCCGGGATCAATGATCGGACGGACGGCATCGTGTCCGGAGGGCGGATTAACGTCGCTCACCGACCCGGCTCTGTTTGACGGCTCGGGCATCGGCGCATGGAAAAAGCGGTTCGCCGAGACGACGGGAGCTGCGCCGGATGCGAAGGCTCCGGCAGCGTCAGCCCCCGCCACGCCTGCCGCAGTACCGGCGGCACCTGTCACCAAGGAAAATCTCGCGGCGGAGGCTGCGTCCGGTGCGGTTGCCGCAGCGCGTGGAACCGCGGCCGGCAAGCGGCCGAAGGAGTGAGGATCGTGGACGCGAGAATGCCATACCTGCTCACGGTCGTCGTGCTGCCGCTGGCCTTCGTTGCGACGGGCATCGGCATGGCGCTGACACAAGATGAGCCGATGTGGCTCTTGCTTGGCGCGGTGCTGGGGATTGGCGCAAGTTTTCTTGCGCGCGGGAATTCTGGGAGATGAGGCTTAACGATGCTGGCTGACAAGGATCGCATCTTCCGCAACATCTATGGCTTCCACGACAGTGGGCTGCAGGCTGCTATCAAGCGCGGCTCGTGGGACGGCACCAAGTTCTTCATCGACCAGGGGCAGGACTGGATCATCAATGAGGTAAAAGCCTCGGGTTTGCGCGGGCGCGGCGGCGCTGGATTTCCGACCGGCCTGAAATGGTCGTTCATGCCCAAGAACGATCCGCGCCCCAGCTATCTCGTCGTCAACGCGGACGAATCCGAGCCCGGCTCCTGCAAGGACCGAGAGATCCTACGCCATGATCCGCAGCTGCTGATCGAAGGCATGCTGATCGCCTCGTTCGCGATGCGGGCGCATACCGCTTTCATCTACTTCCGCGGTGAGTACATCCGCGAGCGCGAGCGCTTCCAGAGATCGGTCGACGAGGCCTATGCCGCCAAACTGATCGGCAAGGGCAACGTGCATGGCTGGGATCTCGATATCGTCGTGCATCACGGCGGCGGCGCTTACATCTGCGGCGAAGAAAGCGCGCTCATCGAGTCGATCGAGGGCAAGAAGGGGCAGCCGCGTTTGAAGCCGCCGTTCCCGGCCGGCTGCGGACTTTATGGTGCGCCGACCACTGTCAACAATGTCGAATCAATCGCGGTGGTGCCGGACATTCTGCGGCGTGGCGCGACCTGGTTCGCGGCGCTCGGCAAGCCCAACAACACCGGCACCAAGCTGTTCCAGGTCTCTGGCCATGTGAACAAGCCATGCGTGGTCGAAGAGGAGATGGGCATTCCCCTGAAGGAGCTTCTGGAGAAGCACGCGGGCGGTGTGCGCGGGGGATGGTCCAACCTGCTCGCCGTCATTCCAGGCGGCTCCTCGGTGCCTTGCCTTACGTTCGACGTCTGCGAAGACATCACGATGGATTTCGACGCCTTGTCGAAGGCCAAGTCCGGTCTTGGTACAGCGGCCGTGATCGTGATGGACAAGTCCACCGACATCATCAAGGCGATTGCCCGCCTCTCCTACTTCTACAAGCACGAGAGCTGCGGTCAGTGCACGCCATGCCGCGAGGGTTGCGGCTGGATGTGGCGCGTGATGGAGCGGATGGTGAAGGGCGAGGCGCGCAAGAGCGAGATCGACCTGCTGTGGGATGTTTCCAAGCAGGTGGAAGGTCACACGATCTGCGCGCTGGGCGATGCGGCGGCGTGGCCGGTGCAGGGTCTCATCCGCAACTTCCGCGATGTCATGGAAGCGCGAATCGATGCGCACGACAAGGCGGCGCGGCAAGCGGCAGAGTAGGCGAGAGGCTGAGGCGATCTGATGCCCAAGAAACTCATCATCGACGGCCAGGAGATCGAGGTCGAGGACGGCATTACGCTGCTCCAGGCCTGCGAGCAGGCGGGCGCCGAAATCCCGCGCTTCTGTTATCACGAGCGCCTGTCGATCGCGGGCAACTGCCGGATGTGCCTCGTCGAGGTGGAAGGCAGCCCGAAGCCGGTCGCATCGTGCGCCATGACGGTCAACGATCTGCCGCCCAACCGCGACGGTTCGACCAAGAAGGTGTTCACCAAGAGCGCGACGGTGAAGAAGGCGCGCGAAGGCGTGATGGAATTCCTTCTCATCAATCATCCGCTCGACTGTCCGATCTGCGACCAGGGCGGCGAGTGCGACCTGCAAGACCAGGCGATGGCCTTCGGCATTGGCGGCTCGCGCTATCATGAGAACAAGCGGGCGGTCGAAGACAAGTATATCGGCCCGCTCATCAAGACGATGATGACGCGCTGCATCCATTGTACGCGCTGCGTGCGCTACATGACCGAGGTGGCGGGCGTCGAGGAACTGGGACTCATCAGCCGCGGCGAGGATGCGGAGATCACCACGTATCTCGAAAAGGGTATCCTTTCGGAAATGAGTGCCAACGCGGTTGACCTGTGTCCGGTCGGCGCGCTGACGCACCGTCCATGGGCGCACAACGCACGGCCGTGGGAATTGCGAAAGACCGAATCGATCGACGTCATGGATGCGGTCGGCTGCAACATCCGTGTCGATACGCGCGGCGCGGAAGTGATGCGCATCCTGCCGCGCAACAACGATGCGGTGAACGAGGAGTGGATCTCCGACAAGACGCGCCACGTCGTCGATGGTCTGAAGACTCAGCGGCTCGACCAGCCCTATATTCGCAAGGATGGCCGCTTGGTGCCGGCTTCGTGGGACGAGGCGCTGGCCGTTGTTGCGGAGAAACTGAAGAGTACTGCTGCGGAGCGGATCGGCGCCATTGCTGGTGATCTTGCCGGCGCTGAGGAAATGTTCGCCCTGAAGGAGCTGATGGGGCAACTCGGCGTCAAGAATATCGACTGCCGTGGCGCCAACGAAGCGGTTAATTCTGCTGCGGGTCGTGCCAGCTATGTGTTCAACACGACGATCGAGCGAATTGAACAGGCCGACGCGATCCTGATTGCCGGTTCCAATCCGCGGATCGAGGCGCCCGTACTCAATGCGCGCATCCGGCGGCGGTGGCGGCAGGGTCTGCTTAAGGTGGGGCTCATAGGTACGCCTGCCGCGCTCACATACGACTTCACCCACATCGGCGATGGCATGCAGAGCCTCGTCGATCTGGCGGACGGCAAGCATGCATTCGCCAAGGTGCTGGCGGAAGCCAAGCGGCCTATGGTGATCGTCGGAGCAGGCGCATTCGCGCGCGCCGATGGCGCGGTGGCGATGGCGCTGGCGGCACGGGTCGCGGAGGCTGCGCGCAAGGGTTCGGACGAGGGGTGGGCAGTCTTCAATGTGCTGCACACGGCGGCGGCACGCGTTGCCGGTCTCGATCTCGGGTTCGTGCCCGGCGAAGGCGGCAAGGCGACCTCGGCGATGCTGGATGCGGCGAATTCGGGCGCGCTCGACCTCGTGTGGCTTCTGGGCGCCGACGAGATCGACATGGGGTCGCTCGGCAATGCTTTCGTCATCTACCAGGGCACGCATGGCGATGCGGGTGCGCACCGCGCGGACGTGATTCTACCAGGCGCCGCCTATACCGAGAAAAGCGCCACCTACGTCAACACCGAAGGCCGAGCACAGGTAACGGCACGCGCCGTCTTCCCGCCCGGCGATGCGAAAGAGGATTGGACCATCATCCGCGCGGTGTCTGGAAAGATCGGACGTGCGCTTGGTTTTGACACGCTATCTGAGCTTCGCGCGCAGATGTATCGTCAGGTCCCGGCGTTGGCCCGGCTCGATCATCCGCATGGCGGTGATGGCGAGGCAGCGGCACTTGCAAAGCTGGCGAGTGCCGGTGGCATGGCGGATGCGACCGCGTTCGTTTCTCCAGTGGGCGACTTCTATTTCACCAATCCGGTCGCGCGCGCTTCTGCCGTGATGGCGGAGCTTTCCGCGCTCAACAAGGCCGCCGGCTCTGCTGGTGGTCTCAAGGCGGCAGAATGACGGGGAACGGGTAGGGTCATGATCAACACTGTGATCGATTGGCTGAACACGACGCTGCCGCTGCCGGGCTGGCTCGACTGGCTGTGGTGGACTGTCATCTATCTCGTCGCCAGCCTCGCGTTGCTGGTGGGCCTGCTGGTACTGATCGCGTTCCTGCTGCTGATGGACCGCAAGGTGTGGGCGGCGGTGCAGCTGCGCAAGGGCCCCAACGTCGTCGGGCCGTTCGGGCTTCTTCAGTCGTTCGCCGACATGTTCAAATTTGTCTTCAAGGAGCCGCTCATTCCGGCGGGCGCGGACAAGGGCGTGTTTCTTCTGGCGCCGCTTGCAACCGCCACGTTCGCCATGGCCGCCTGGGCGGTGATCCCGGTGAATGAGAATGCCTGGGGCAAGTGGGTGATTTCCGACCTCAACGTCGGCGTGCTCTACATCCTGGCGCTGTCGTCACTAGGTGTTTACGGCATCATCATGGGCGGCTGGGCCTCAAACTCGAAGTATCCGTTCATGGGGTCGCTCAGGTCTGCAGCACAGATGGTTTCCTACGAAGTCTCGATCGGCCTCGTCATCATCACCGTTCTGCTGCTGGTCGGATCGCTCAACCTGACCGACATCGTCAATGCGCAAAAGACGGGTCTGGGCACGAGCGTCGGTCTGCCCAATTCGTTCCTCGACTGGCATTGGCTGGCGCTGTTCCCGATGTTCGTGGTGTTCTTCATCTCCGCTCTGGCTGAGACGAACCGGCCACCGTTCGATCTGCCTGAAGCTGAATCGGAACTCGTTGCCGGCTTCATGGTGGAGTATTCCTCCACGCCCTACCTGCTCTACATGCTCGGCGAGTACGTTGCGATCGTCGCCATGTGCGCGATGACGACCATTCTGTTCCTGGGTGGCTGGCTGCCGCCGGTCAATGTGGCGCCTTTCACCTGGATCCCCGGCATCTTCTGGTTCATTGGCAAGGCAACATTCGTCTTCTTCCTGTTCGCAATGGTGAAGGCGATGGTGCCGCGCTACCGCTACGACCAGCTGATGCGCCTGGGGTGGAAGGTGTTCTTGCCGCTGTCGCTGCTGATGGTGGTTGCCGTCGCCGCGATCCTGCACTTCGGAGGCCTGTCATGAGCCCAGAGGCGATCGGTATTGCGGCAGGCGGAGCGTTCGGGCTCGTCAACATGGGCATCCTGCGCGCAGTCGCCGCGCGCATGGAGGCTAGTGCCAAGTCGAACGAGCAGAAGCGGACCGTAAGCATCCTGCGCCTCGTAGCGTTCTTGGATGTCATCATATTTGCGGTGCTGGGATACTTCCTGGTGCCGATGTTCATGGAATGAGGACGGAGACGACCCCATGAGTGTGGCTTCCGGAATCAAGTCGCTGTTCCTGACGGAGTTCGTCTCGGCGTTCTTCCTGACGATGCGATATTTCTTCGCGCCGAAGGCGACGCTGAACTACCCGTTCGAGAAGGGGCCGCTGTCGCCGCGCTTCCGTGGCGAGCATGCGCTGCGCCGCTATCCCAATGGCGAAGAGCGCTGCATTGCCTGCAAGCTGTGCGAGGCGATCTGTCCGGCGCAGGCAATCACCATCGAGGCCGGTCCGCGGCGCAATGACGGCACGCGCCGCACCACCCGCTACGACATCGACATGACAAAGTGCATCTACTGCGGACTGTGCCAGGAGGCGTGCCCGGTGGAAGCGATCGTCGAGGGTCCGAATTTCGAGTTCGCCACGGAGACGCGCGAGGAGCTTTTCTACAACAAGGAAAAGCTGCTCACGAACGGAGACCGCTGGGAGCGCGAGATCGCCAAGAACCTGGCGCTCGACGCCAAGTACCGGTAAGGGGCGGCAGATGACGGTCACAGCCTTCTTCTTCTATCTCTTCGCCATCCTTGCGGTGATCTCGGCGACTCTCGTCATCACAGCGAAGAACCCCGTGCATGGCGTTCTTTTCCTGATCCTGACGTTCTTCAATGCCGCCGGTCTGTTCGTGCTGCTGGGCGCCGAGTTTCTGGCGATGCTTCTCGTCATCGTCTACGTGGGCGCGGTGGCGGTGCTGTTCTTGTTCGTCGTGATGATGCTTGACGTCGACTTTGCGGAGCTGCGCGGCGGCTTCATAAAGAATGCGCCCATTGGAATGATGGTGGGCGGCATCGTGCTGGCCGAACTGATTGCGCTGTTTGCGTTCCAGGGGTTTGATCTGGGCGTCGGCAAGCAGCTCGCGGCGGCAGCGCCCGAGGGCGTTTCCAACACGAAGGCGCTGGGCCTGCTGATCTACACGAAATACGCCTACTTCTTCCAGGGCGCGGGGTTGATCCTGCTGGTTGCCATGGTCGGCGCGATTGTTCTGACACTGCGCCACAAGGAAGGCGTGAAGCGGCAATCGATCTCGGCGCAGGTGAACCGGACACCGGAGACGGCTGTCGAGATCGTCAAGGTTGCGCCGGGCCAGGCGATCGTGCCTTCGGCAGAGGGGCGGCGGTGATCGTCATGACATTTCACAACGGACAGGCGTGCAAGGGGAGAGGAGCATGACAGTGGATGTGTTCAGCCATCCATTGGGGCATCCCGGCCTGCTTATCGTGCTGGCCGTGGTGGTGCTGACGTTTGCTCTTCATCGCGTGCATGTGACAGCCGACCGGAGTCCGTTCGAGGGTGAGCTTGTGACAAGCATCGCGATGTTCCTCGTATTCGCGACCGGTCTCGTCGCATCCTGGAATTCATTACGGCTGAGAGGCCCGGAGAGGCGGTAGCAACGATGACGATCGGACTGGCACATTACCTGGTAGTGGCGGCATGCCTCTTCACGCTGGGTATTCTCGGCATCTTCCTCAACCGCAAGAACGTCATCGTCATCCTGATGTCGGTGGAGCTGATGCTGCTCGCGGTCAACATCAACCTGGTCGCGTTCTCCAGCTTTCTTGGCGACCTCGTTGGCCAGGTCTTTGCGCTGTTCGTGCTGACGGTGGCTGCCGCCGAGGCCGCAATCGGTCTTGCCATCGTCGTCGTCTACTACCGCAACCGTGGTTCCATCGCGGTCGAAGACATCAACATGATGAAGGGCTGAGGGGCGGGATCCCATGATCTACAACGCAATCGTCTTTCTGCCACTGCTGGGCGCGATCATCGCCGGTTTCTTCGGGCGCGTGATCGGCGAGCGCCCGTCTGAGATCATCACGACGGGGTTCCTGCTTATTGCAGCGGCGCTGTCGTGGTTCGTCTTCATTCAGGTGGGCTTCGGCTCGGAGACGGCGCGTGTGCCGGTGATGCGCTGGATCACGTCGGGCGATCTCGACGTTGCATGGTCATTGCGGATCGATACGCTGACTGCGGTGATGCTCGTTGTTGTCACGACGGTATCGTCGCTCGTTCACCTCTATTCGATCGGCTACATGCACGAGGACGACAGCCGGTCGCGGTTCTTCGCGTATCTGTCTCTCTTCACCTTCGCGATGCTGATGCTGGTGACAGCGGACAACCTGTTGCAGATGTTCTTCGGGTGGGAAGGCGTGGGCCTCGCCTCGTATCTGCTCATCG
Organism: Hyphomicrobiaceae bacterium; assembly: GCA_020442165.1. Taxonomy (GTDB): domain Bacteria; phylum Pseudomonadota; class Alphaproteobacteria; order Rhizobiales; family Hyphomicrobiaceae; genus JAEUMD01. The sequence continues at coordinate 131,146 of JAGRKV010000034.1, forward strand.
GGTTCTGGTATCACAAGCCGTCGGCCAATGCCGCCGCCATCAAGGCGTTCGTGGTCAACCGCGTTGGCGACTTCGGTTTCGCGCTCGGCATCTTTGGCGTGTTCTTCTTTTTCGGCTCGATCAATCTCGATGTGATCTTCGAGAATGCACCGAGTGCCAAGGGCGCGACCATGCCGTTCCTTGGCATGCAGGTCGATGTCATGACGACGCTATGCCTGCTGCTGTTCATGGGGGCCATGGGCAAGTCGGCCCAGCTTCTTTTGCACACTTGGCTTCCCGATGCCATGGAAGGTCCGACCCCGGTCTCGGCGCTCATCCATGCCGCGACCATGGTGACGGCGGGTGTGTTCATGGTGGCGCGGCTGTCGCCGTTGTTCGAACAGGCGCCATTCGCGCTTCAGGTCGTGACCTTGGTTGGTTCGGTGACGGCGTTCTTCGCGGCGACGGTGGGTCTCGTCCAGAACGATATCAAGCGCGTGATCGCCTATTCGACCTGTTCGCAGCTGGGCTACATGTTCGCAGCACTCGGTGTCTCGGCCTATGGGGCCGGCATCTTCCATCTATTCACGCACGCCTTCTTCAAGGCCCTGCTGTTTCTTGGCGCTGGCTCGGTCATCCATGCGATGCATCATGAGCAGGACATGCGCAACATGGGCGGTCTGGCGCCGAAGATCCGCATCACCTGGGCGATGATGCTGATCGGTACGCTGGCACTGACGGGCGTCGGCATTCCGCATCTGGCTGGGTTCGCCGGGTTCCACTCGAAGGACGCGATCATAGAGGGCGCTTACATGGCGCACCTTCCCTATGACTATTCGTTCTGGCTGCTCGTCATCGCGGCGTTCATGACGTCGTTTTATTCGTGGCGCCTCGTCTTCATGACCTTCCATGGCAAGACCCGGGCTGAGCCGGACGTTTACAAGCACGCGCACGAAAGCCCGATGGTGATGCTGGTGCCGCTGGGCGTTCTGGCACTGGGTGCAGTGCTGGCTGGCGTCGTTTTCCAGCCCTACTTCATCGGCGACATGATGACGTCCTTCTGGGGCAACGCGATTGCCCACTCCGGTGGCGATGCGGTTGCCGCTGCCACGTCGACTGCGGTCGGCGATGTTGCGCAGGCGATCGGGATGGCTGGCCATACGGCGGGTGAGGCGGCCGGGCATGCCGCCGGCATGGCAGGTCACGCCGCGCCATCTGCTGCGGGTGTGGTCGAACACGTGGCTCCTGCTGCGGGCGCGGCGGGACATGCGGCCGAGGCTGCTCATGGCGCTGCTGGCGCTCACGGCGGCGGGCACCATCATCCGCCCGAGTGGGTGGTCTGGTCGGCAACGATCGCCATGACGGCTGGCTTTGCCATCGCATACCTTTACTACATCGTTGCCCCTTGGCTGCCTGAAGCTACGGCGAAGGCATTCCGCCCCCTCTACCTGTTCCTGCTCAACAAGTGGTACTTCGACGAGCTCTACGATTTCCTCTTCGTCCGTCCGGCTTTTTGGATTGGCCGGCTGCTTTGGAAGGGGGGTGATGGCGCCATCATCGACGGCACGATCGATGGGACCGCGCGCGGGGTGGGCTGGACCACGGGTCGTATCGTCAGACTGCAATCGGGCTACGTCTACCATTATGCCTTCGCCATGCTGATCGGCGTCGCGCTTCTCATCAGCTACTTCATCTTCGCCGGCGGGGTGACGAAATGAACCTGGCTACGCTGCCCATCCTCTCGCTGGTGACGTTCCTGCCTCTGGTCGGTGCGCTGTTCATCGCATTCCTGTCGCAAGAGGCGGTTCGCAACGCACGCTTCGTTGCGCTGTGGACTACGCTCGTCACGTTCGTGCTTTCGCTTTCGATCTGGGTGTCATTCGACAAGGCCAACCCGGGCTTTCAGTTCGTCGAGGAATACGCCTGGCTCGGGCCGATCAAGTACAAGGTTGGCGTCGACGGCATATCGATGCTGTTCGTCATCCTGACGACGTTTCTGATGCCGCTTTGCATTCTCGCGTCGTGGGAATCGATCCAGAAGCGCGTCAAGGAATACATGATTGCGTTCCTTGTCCTGGAAACGCTGATGATCGGCGTGTTCGTGGCTCTCGATCTCGTACTCTTCTACCTGTTCTTCGAGGCGGGCCTCATTCCGATGTTCATCATCATCGGCGTATGGGGCGGCAAGCGGCGCATCTATGCGAGCTTCAAGTTCTTCCTCTATACGCTGCTTGGCTCGGTGCTGATGCTGCTCGCCATGATGGCGATGTGGTGGCATGCTGGAACGACCGATATCCCGGCACTGATGCAGACGAAGTTCCCGGCCGACATGCAGTGGTGGCTGTGGCTGGCATTCTTTGCATCATTCGCCGTCAAGATGCCAATGTGGCCGGTGCATACGTGGTTGCCCGATGCGCACGTCGAAGCGCCTACGGCTGGCTCCGTAATCCTTGCCGGCATCCTGCTCAAGATGGGCGGATACGGCTTCCTGCGCTTCTCGCTGCCGATGTTCCCGCTTGCGAGCGCTGATCTGGCGCCGCTGGTGTTCGCGCTCTCTGTCATCGCAATCATCTACACATCGCTAGTGGCGCTGGTTCAGGAGGACATCAAGAAGCTGATTGCCTATTCGTCAGTCGCCCACATGGGCTTCGTCACGATGGGCATCTTCACCTTCACGCATCAAGGCGTCGACGGCGCGATCTTCCAGATGTTGTCGCACGGCATCGTTTCAGCCGCCCTCTTCCTATGCGTCGGCGTCATCTATGACCGGATGCACACCCGTGAGATTGCCGCCTTTGGTGGCCTCGTTGACCGCATGCCCATCTATGCGTTCTGCTTCATGGTCTTCACGATGGCGAACGTGGGATTGCCGGGCACCAGCGGATTCGTCGGCGAGTTCCTGACACTGCTGGGGGCGTTCAAGGCGAACACCTGGGTGGTCTTTTTCGCGGCAACCGGCGTTATCCTGTCGGCGGCATATGCGCTCTACCTTTATCGCCGCGTAATCTTCGGGCAGCTCGAAAAGCCCAGCCTGAAAGGCATTCTCGACATGGGGCCACGCGAGATCATGGTGATGGCGCCGCTGGTCATCCTTACGATCTTCTTCGGCTTTTATCCGGCCCCGGTGCTCGATGTTACGGCGCAGTCGGTCAAGAAGCTCGTCGCAGACTACGAGTCGGCCGTTCGCACGGCTGAACAAGAGAGCTCGGAACGGTTGCGCATCAAGATCAGCGAGGCCCTTTCCGGCCAGAGGGAGACCCGGTAATGAGCGACCTTCTGTCCTACGCGGCGCTGCCTGAGATCATACTTGCGGTCGGAGCGATGGCGCTTCTGATGCAGGGCGCGTTCCAGGCTGACACGGAAGAGGCCGGCATCATGGCGACGTGGCTCGCCATCGGGCTGCTGATCGTCGCTGGCGTGGTGATGCTGCTCAATCCTGTCGTGGCGACGGGCCTCTTCGACGACGCCTTCATTATCGACCGTTACACGCGCTTCATGAAGATCCTGGTGCTGGTCGGCTCGGCGGGCGCGCTGCTGCTTTCGTTCCAGCCGTTCGGCGAATTGAAGTTGATGAAGTTCGAGTATCCGGTGCTCGTGCTGCTTGCGACCGTTGGCATGATGATGATGATCTCTGCCAATGATCTCATAGCGCTCTATATCGGCCTGGAGCTGCAGAGCCTCGCGCTCTACGTGGTGGCGGCGTTCCGGCGCGATTCGGTGCGCTCCAGCGAGGCTGGCCTCAAATATTTCGTCCTGGGTGCGCTGTCGTCGGGAATGCTGCTTTATGGCGCCTCGCTCATCTATGGGTTTGCAGGCTCCACGAGCTTCCCGGCGATTGCCGGCGTGGTGAAGGCGGCCAATATTGGCGTGATTGTCGGCTTGGTGTTTGTCATGGTTGGCCTTGCCTTCAAGGTCTCGGCAGTGCCTTTCCATATGTGGACGCCCGACGTTTATGAGGGCGCGCCGACACCGGTGACGGCATTCTTCGCCGCCGCACCCAAGGTGGCCGCGATGGCATTGATGGTGCGCACGCTTACCGTTGCGTTTCCCGGCATCGCCCCGCAATGGCAACAGATCGTGGTGTTCATCGCGATTGCTTCAATGCTGCTGGGTTCGTTTGCGGCAATCGGGCAGACCAACATCAAACGCCTAATGGCCTATTCGTCGATCGGTCACGTCGGTTTCGCCCTGGTTGGACTTGCTGCCAACAACGCGGAGGGTGTGCAGGGCGTGCTGATCTACATGGCGATCTATCTTGTCATGACCCTTGGTACGTTCGCCTGCATCCTTGCGATGCGCCGCAACGATGGCCCGGTGGAGGAGATCGAGGAACTCTCCGGGCTGGCTGAGAACAATCTTGGCATGGCTTTCGCGCTTGGAATGCTGATGTTCTCGCTTGCAGGCATTCCGCCGCTGGCTGGCTTCTGGGGCAAGTTCTACGTCATTGCGGCCGCCGTCAAAGCCGACATGCTGACGTTGGCCGTGATTGCCGTTCTGGCGAGCGTGGTGGCCGCGTTCTATTACATCCGCATCGTCATCGTCATGTTCGTCAAGGAACCCAAGGAGAAGTTCCTCGGGGTGGATGCCAAGACCGGAGCTGTGATGGCGTTGGCCGCGATCTTCGTGGTCTTTTTCATTGTCTATCCATCGCCCTTGGTCGACGCTGCCGCGCAGGCTGCCAAGTCATTGCGATTGTGAAAGCCCACCCCGGATGTCAGCGGCTCACCCGGTTATGCTGACGCCTTGCGTCCATATGCCGGAGGTCGATTCCACCAACGCGGAGGCCATGCGCCGAGCGGCGGCTGGCGAGACCGGGCCGTTGTGGATCGTTGCTGAACGCCAGATTTCGGGGCGCGGGCGCTCCGGGCGGCCGTGGGCCAGCATGCCGGGCAACCTCTTTGCCAGTCTGCTGGTCCCGCTTGATGCCGCAGCGCCGCTGGCGCCGCGTCTGTCTCTCATTGCGGGCGTGGCGCTGCACGACGCCATCGTCGCACTGGCAGGTGGCGCGTGCGTGCCGGGACTGGTGCTCAAGTGGCCCAATGACGTGCTGGTGGGGGGAGCAAAACTCGCTGGCATTCTAATCGACGCGACACAGATCAGCGGAAAGTCACTTGCTGTCGTCGGGATCGGTCTCAATCTGGTGGCGGCACCTGCGACGATTGACAGGCGCGCAACCGCGTTCAGCGAAGTGGCCGGCCGGGCTCCGTTGCGCGATGAGGCGCTCGCTGCGATCGACGCCGCTTTCTGGCGCTGGTTTGTCAATGGTTTCAGCGATGAGGGGTTTGCAGTTGTGCGCGAAGCTTGGCTTGCAGCATCGCTGCCGCCCGGTTCGGAGATAACGATCAATGCCCATGAGGGCGTCATGTCGGGCAGGTTTTCTGGCCTCGACGGGGACGGCGCACTCCTGCTCACTGACACAAAAGGTTTTACCCGGCGCTACACCTATGGTGACGTCACACTCGCCTCGGAGCAGGAAATGTCCTAAGTGAGCCCAAAGATATTCAACAGCGGCAGTGGATATGGCGCGGGACCGAGGTAGATCGAGCGGGGGGGCGGAGCAGGGCGGCGACGAGTTCGTTCTCGTCGCGCTTGGCGGCATGGGTGAGATAGGCATGAATGCCTATCTTTATGGATACGGCCCGGCGAAGGCACGCAATTGGCTGCTCGTGGACCTTGGGATCACGTTTCCCGAGGGCGAGTTTGATCCGGGCGTCGACGTGATCCTGCCCGATCTGAGATTTCTGGAAGAGGACCGCGCCTCGCTTTCCGGTATCGTGCTGACGCATGCGCACGAGGACCACGTCGGAGCGGTGATCGACCTTTGGCCACGACTGGAGGTGCCGATTTATGCGACGCCTTTCACGGCGGGCATGCTGAAGGCGAAAGCTGCTGAATTCGGCGGCCGCATGAAGCTGCCGATCAATGTGCTGCCGATGGGTGGGCGCACGCAGATCGGGCCGTTTGAGATCGAGCTGATAACGATGTCGCACTCGATCCCTGAGCCTTCGGCGGTCGCGATCCGCACACCTGCTGGCCTGGCGCTGCATACCGGCGACTGGAAACTCGATCAGACGCCGTTTGTCGGTGATCCGCCAGACGAGCGGCGGCTGGAGACGCTGGGTGGGGAAGGCGTGCGTGCGCTCATCTGCGATTCCACCAATGCCATGCGGGATGGGCGGTCGCCATCGGAGAGCGACATCGCAAGTTCGATTGCCAAGATCGTGAAGGCCGCGCCCAAGCGCGTCGCGATCACGACGTTCTCCTCCAACGTCGCGCGCATCAAGGCCGTGGCCGATGCGGCGACAGCGTCCGGGAGGACGCTGGTGGTCGCCGGACGAGCCATGCACCGTGTCATCGAAGTGGCGCGGGAAACGGGATATCTGCCTGAGGATTTCCGCTACGTCGACCAGCAGCAGTTCAAGTACATCGACCGCAGCAAGGTTCTGTTGCTCTGCACGGGAAGCCAGGGTGAACCGCGCGCGGCCATGGCGCGCATGGCCGATAACGATCATCCCGACGTTCAGGTCGCCAAGGGTGATCTGGTGGTGTTTTCATCGCGGACGATTCCGGGCAACGAGAAAGATGTCGGCCGCATCCAGAACGCCTTCGTGCGCATGGGGTGCGAAGTGCTGACCGATGCGGAAGCGCTGGTGCATGTGACGGGGCATCCAAGGCGCGACGAACTCAAGCAGATGTATCAGTGGATCAAGCCTGAGCTGGCTGTTCCGATGCATGGCGAAGCCCGCCACATCCGGGCGCATGCCGAGCTGGCGCGTGCGGCCGGCGTGCCCGAAGTGATGCCGGCGTATAATGGCGAAATGGTTCGTCTGGCACCTGGACCGGCGGCGATCATCGATGACGTTCCGGTCGGGCGGCTGTTCCGCGATGGGCGCCTGATTGTGTCGAGCATCGAGGGGCCGGTCCGTGACAGGCGGCGGCTGGCCATCGCCGGCATCTGCGTCGTGGCGCTGGTGATGTCGGATCGTGGCGAGGTGCTGGCGGATCCCGAGATCGTGCTGGATGGCGTGCCAGAAAAAGATGCGGATGGGGAAGAGATGTACGATGTCGTTGCCGATGCGGTCGACGGTGCGCTCGACAGCATGCCGCAGAAGCGGCGCAAAGACGTCGAGACTGTGCGCGAAGCCGTGAGGCGGGCGGCTCGTGCCGCGATCGGTTCGGCCTGGGGGAAGAAGCCGGTCTGCAAGGTGTTAATCAGCGTGATCGACGATTGAGTGCCCCGCTGTTTCGTTGAATCACTCCAGCGGTCCAGGCTATTGAACTGGGACACGTTTTTGGCGCCGCAACGGTCGCGCCTGGACTTCGATATGGTCTAGTATCCGCGGAAATTCGCGGGCGTTGTGGAAGCAGGTCAGGAGAGTTTGAAGATGATCGGACGTCTCAATCATGTGGCCATCGCGGTCAGGAATCTGGAGGCCGCTGTCGCGACCTATCGCGATACGCTGGGGGCTGTCGTGTCGGAGCCGCAGGCGGAGCCCGCCCATGGCGTGACGGTCGTTTTTGTGACGCTGCCCAACACCAAGATCGAGTTTCTCGAGCCGCTGGGTGAAAAGTCCCCGATTGCGAAATTCCTCGAAAAGAACCCGGACGGGGGCATTCATCACGTTTGTTACGAGGTCGACGACATCATCGCGGCGCGTGACCAGTTGAAGGCGGCGGGTGCCCGCGTGCTGGGCGATGGCGAGCCGAAGATTGGCGCGCATGGCAAACCGGTGCTGTTCCTGCACCCCAAGGATTTCGTGGGTACGCTGACCGAGCTCGAACAGGCGTGAGGCAGGGCCAAGCGTGTGATCCGCGCCGCCCGCTGCAATCGGCAGGACGGATAGGGATATATTGGCGATGAGCTTTACCTTTGGAGCCGCGATCTACTTCATCATGTGGTGGCTCACGCTGTTTGCAGTGCTGCCCTTCGGTCTCAAGACGCAGGAGGAAGCTGGTGACGTGGTGCCTGGAACACCGGAGAGCGCGCCCGCTCGGCCGCGGCTGATGCGCATCTTCTTTATGAACACCGTGGTTGCCACGGTGGCGTTCGCGCTCTTCTGGCTGGGTGTGACGCAGGGTTGGTTATCGCCTGAGACGTTTCCGTTCCAAATCCAGGTGCAGGAAAACTCGAGGCCTTAGACAAGGGCCGTTCCAATTGAAGGTGAATTGAGGGCGGCGGGGCTGACATTTGCAGCTCGCAAAAACGAGTGCAGAGCAGGGCGGGCACAAAGCCGTGCGCTGCATCTCTCTTGCGGCAGATATCGGCGAATTACGACAAATCTGATTACGGCTTATTTTCCGTCGGCGATGGGCGTGGGAAGAGGTCGCGCAACGAAAAAGGAGCAGAGGCGGGGACCCTGCTCCTTTTTTCGATCTGGCTTTTGTCCGAAGGCTGACCCTTCGGTAGAATCACGACGTTGCCGGCTTTCGGTACCAGTTTGCGGTCACGGTCCGGTGCGTTTCGCCGCTAATCGCGTATCCCCAATTTCGGGCTGAAAGCTAGCGCCGATGCGCAGGGATCAAACGCTCGAACCCAAAAAATCTGGGCTCGCTTAACTCCCTAGACTTGAGCCGATTGCCATCCAAAACATGGGCTCGACCCTTTTCATCTGCAACGCGCGCACCATAGCGAAAGCCTCGCCAATTGTCACGGGCCAAGGTCAATTTTTGCATGCCAGAAGTCAAAATAACTAACGCGCCGCGCTGTTTTGTCCCCCGGCCAAGGGGCGAGCGTAAGTTTCTCTGCGTGGTGCTCAATTTTTGGTCTGCAGGTCGTGCGATTGAGAACGGGTTGGAAGGCAATCGGCTGGGTATCGATATTTGCGATTGGCAACTTTGCGGGGTGCCCAAACGCCGCGGAGCTGAGTCTGGATTTCGACGAACTGGCGACGCTGCTCACCGCCGGTGTTGCGCATTTCAACATCGTTGCCGGTCCCGATCGTGATGCAACCGAGACGCGCAGTGCAAGTGCGTCGGGACCGCAGGTTGTGTTGACGTATGCGGAAGGGGGAGCTCCGCGAGCATTGATGCGCATGCCGGCACCGGAGATCATTCTGGCGGGTGCGCGCTATCGACTGGTGCCAAGAGTGCCTAGCGGATTGCGCCTGGCATTTTCGCCGGCCGCAGCTGGTCTGCGGCTCGACATCGCTGCGCGAGACGAAGTTCTACCGATTGACGTGATTTGCGTTAGCGGCGCATGCATTCCGGATGGTCTGCGTCCATATCTTGTTTGGCAGTCCCCGAGATTGGTGATGAGTTTGCAAATTCGTTCCAATCTGAGTGGGCTGACGTTCCGGCTCGGCGAATTGCAGACATATGGCTCGATTAAGCTTGAATGTGGCCCGTCGTGGCTCGTCGAGAGAGCGTTATGTGGGCTGGCAGCGGTGTTTATTGAGCCGGCTAGCGATCAGATGGCGGCGGACTTGGTAGGCGCGCGCGGTGAATTCGAGTTGGCGGAAGTCAACAGACTGCTGGGTGCTTGGCTCATGACGGCTAGCGGCGTGTCTGCAGGTGCGATCTCGCAAATTGCGCCCAAGGTGACCGGAATTGCCGCTGATGAGGCGCGAGTTAGCGTTTCGTTCTGCCTTGGCACCAGCTGCGATTGACACTTGGGCGGCGCGCCGTAGCCCCATCCACGCTCTAACTGCCCGCCGGCATTGCTCAGGCCGTGGTTCTTCGTTAAGAGCCGAGCGGGCCTTCGGGGCGGAGTTGTGCGCGTTGTTTTTCGGCGACGAACGGCTGTCCCAGGACGGGCGATGGTCGTACCTCTGGGGCACTTAGCGTTGCGAGCTATTCAAGTGAAGCGCATGCATCTTGACGCATTACGTTCGCTGGATCGGCATCTGCCCGGGCGGCGTGCGATCACGGCGCAGAACAAGCAGGACTGGGAGGTTTTGTCGTGAGCAAGCGTGCGCTGTCGGTAACCCGGGAGGAAAACTTCCCGGAATGGTATCAGGCCGTGGTGCGCGACGGCGACATGGCCGAGACCAGCCCGGTGCGCGGCTGCATGATTATCAAACCGTGGGGTTGGGGAGTATGGGAGCGGATCCAGGCTGAACTCGATCAGCGCATCAAGGATACCGGCCACGACAACTGCTATTTCCCGCTGTTCATCCCGATGAGCTTCATCGCCAAGGAGGCCGAGCACGTCGAGGGCTTCGCCAAGGAGATGGCGGTCGTCACCCATCACCGTTTGAAGAACGTCGGCGGCAAGCTGGAGCTGGACCCGACGGCGAAGCTGGAAGAGCCGCTGATCGTGCGGCCGACGTCTGAGACTATTATTGGCGATGCTTTCCAGCGCTGGGTGAAGAGCTATCGCGATCTGCCGCTGCTGGTGAACCAGTGGGCCAATGTCGTGCGCTGGGAAATGCGCACGCGGCTCTTCCTGCGCACAGCTGAATTCCTCTGGCAGGAGGGGCACACCGCGCATGCCGACCGCGACGATGCGATGGCCGAGACGATGCGCATGCTTGAGGTCTATCGCGAGTTCGCCGAGAATATTCTGGCGATGCCGGTGATCGCAGGCGAGAAGCCCGCCAACGAACGCTTCCCGGGTGCCGACAATACCTACTCGATCGAAGCGATGATGCAGGACGGCAAGGCGCTGCAGGCTGGCACCTCGCATTATCTGGGCACGCATTTCGCCGAGGCGCAGTCGATCCAGTACCAGAGTGCGGAAGGCAAGCTTGAATACTGCCACACGACGAGCTGGGGCGTTTCCACACGTCTCATCGGCGGCGTCATCATGACCCATGGCGACGACGATGGTCTTCGTGTGCCGCCCGCGATCGCGCCGCGGCAGATCGTGATCGTGCCGATGCTGCGCGACAAGCCGGAAGATGCGTCGCTGTTGGATTACTGCGCGGGGCTGGAGAAGGACCTCAAGGCGGCTGGCATTCGCGTGCTCGTCGATGCCAAGCAGGTCAAGTCGGCGGAAAAGCGCTGGAGCTGGGTACGGCGCGGCGCGCCTGTCATCATCGAGATCGGCGGTCGTGATGCGGCGGGCGGCAACGTCACGTTCATGCGGCGAGACAAATTGCGCGACGGCGACAAGGTCATTTCGCAGACGATGCCGCTGGCGCAGTTCGTGTCGGAGGCGCCGACGCTCCTGAGCGAGATCCAGGCGAGCCTGTTCAACGAGGCCAAGGCGCGGCTCGATGCCAATATCGTGACAGGCATAACGTCGTTTGATGCGCTGGCGGACTATTTCGGCGCGGCGGCGGATAGCGATGACGAAGCGGGTGCGTTCAAGGGCTGGGTGAAGGTCGCTTGGTCGCGGCCGGAAGGTGCGGAGCTGGATGCCATCGACGACAGGCTGAAAGCCTTGAAGCTGACGATCCGCAATGCACCGCTTGGACAGGAGCCGGTGGCGGGTGCGTGCGTTTTCACCGGCGCGCCGGCCAAGGAATACGTGCTGATCGCGCGGGCCTATTAGGGCTGGCGCGGCGTTACATAGCTGCCTTGATGGTGCCGCGTGGAGCTGCCAAGGAGCTGACCGGGCAGATCGTTGTGGGTGGCTTGTGCTGCCGCGACCGCTGTAGAACCGATACTGGTGTGCTTGGTCCTTGATGGGGGAAGTGATGGCGAAGACGATGGCGGCGCCAACGACGCGGCCGTTTTCTGCCTTCGAGTGGATGCTCGCGGGCCGCTACCTGCGTGCGCGCCGCAAGGAAGGGTTCATCTCGGTCATTGCCGGGTTCTCATTCCTGGGGATCATGCTCGGTGTTGCGACTCTCATCATCGTGATGGCGGTGATGAATGGCTTCCGAAAAGACCTGTTTGCAAAGATCCTCGGTCTTAACGGTCACGTCATTGTCAACAAGATCGGGGCGCCATTTGAGGACTATGCCGACATCCGCTCGCGCATCGAGGCGCTCACAGGGGTCAAGGCTGCCATCCCGCTGATCGAGGGACAGGTGATGGTGTCCTCGGCGGTTCAGGCGCAGGGCGGGCTCGTGCGCGGCATCGATCAGAGTTCACTCAGCAAATTGCCGTTGGTCTGGGATAATGTCCGGGCCGGATCGCTTGAGGGATTCGACAATCAGACCGGCATCGCCATCGGCCAGAGGCTGGCCAATACGCTGCGTGTCACGGCCGGCGACACGATCACGCTCGTTTCTCCGCGCGGTGCCGTGACGCCATTCGGGACTGCGCCGCGCTCCAAGCCTTACACCATTTCCGCAGTGTTCGAACTTGGCATGTCCGAATACGACCGCATGATGGTGTTCATGCCGCTGAAGGAAGCGCAGCGCTACTTCTCCAAGGGTGATGAAGTCGACGTGCTCGAGGTGGTGGTTGATGATCCCGAGAGAGTTGACGGTTATACCGAGGAGATCCGGCGCGTGGGCGGGCCGACGATCCAGGTCAACGACTGGCGGCACCGCAACGAGACATTCTTCACGGTGCTCGAAGTGGAGCGGAATGTGATGTTCATCATCCTGTCGCTCATCGTGCTGGTTGCGGCCTTGAACATTATTTCCGGCCTCATGATGCTGGTGAAGGACAAGGGGCGCGACATTGCCATTCTGCGCACGATGGGCGCCACGAAGGGCGCGATCATGCGCGTATTCCTTATCACGGGCGCATCGATCGGCATCGTCGGCACGATTGCCGGATTCATTCTAGGGGTCGTGTTCTGCTGGAACCTCGAAGAGATCCGCCAGTTCGTTGCGTGGCTCACCAGCACGCAGATTTTCGACCCTCAGGTTTATTATCTCAACAAGCTTCCCGCCGACATCAACCCGCGCGAAACGGGTGCAATCGTGCTGATGGCGATGGCTTTGTCGGTGCTGGCGACACTTTATCCTTCGTGGCGGGCATCGAAGCTCGAGCCGGTCGAAGCGCTGCGCTACGAGTGAGGTGAGGGGTGGCCGAAGCATTTCATTCATCAGGACCGGTGCTCGAACTCATCGAGATCAAGCGCACGTTCCGCCAGGGGCCGCGGGAGATCCATGTTCTCAACGGCGCGTTCGCACGGTTGATGCCAGGGGAGGCGGTCGCACTGGTTGGGCCATCGGGCGCCGGCAAATCGACGCTATTGCATATAGCTGGCCTGCTTGAGCAGCCCGACAGCGGACAGGTTCTCGTGAGCGGCCGTGACTGCGCCAAGATGGATGATGGCCAGCGGACGGCGGTGCGGCGCGGCGAGGTCGGCTTCGTCTATCAGTTCCACCAACTGCTGCCCGAATTCTCCGCGCTGGAAAACGTCGTCATTCCGCAGATGATCGCTGGTTGCTCGCGGCGGCAGGCTGAAAAGCGCGCCCGCGACCTGCTTGGCCTGCTCGGGCTTGCAGACAGGGTGGAGCATCGTCCCGCTGAACTTTCTGGCGGCGAACAGCAGCGCACGGCGATCTGCCGCGCGCTTGCCAATGCGCCCCGGCTTCTGCTTGCCGACGAGCCGACCGGCAATCTCGATCCCCGGACGTCGGAGCGCGTCTTCAACGAGTTGATTTCGCTCATCCGGCAGACCGGCGTTGCCGCTCTTATCGCGACACACAACCTGGAGCTGGCATCACGCATGGATCGCGTGTTGCAACTGGGCGATGGTTTGCTGCACGAGTTGCCGCGCGGCTATGCGCGGGGCTGAAGGTCCGATTCCGATGAGTTTCTGGCGTGCTGATCCCTGAGCGGAGCTATTCCACTCCGATGAGACGGTCGACGGGTGCGAAGTCGTCGGTCAGCACCATCGCGTCCAGCATTGACATGAGCTTTTTCACGTGAGGAGCCGGCCAGCGGCGCCATGTGCTTTCAGCACCGAGCGTGATCTGTGACGCTGGCGAGGGCTGTGCCAGGGCGGCAATAACGAAGGTGGCGCGGCGCTCGTTGGGGTCAGGCGTGGCATCCGCCCATAGTTCGACCATGGGAAAAACGGTCTGCAATGTTGCGATGACGCTTAGCGCAAAGCGCGGTCTTTGAGCATTGTCGACGACATTCATGACGTAGATGCCACCCGGAGCGAGGCGGGAGCGGACGAGCTTGATGAACTCGGCCGTGACGAGATGGGGCGGCACGGCGATGTCGTGGAAGGCATCGCCGACAATGACGTCGAAACTCGCCGCTGGTGCTGCCGCGAGGGCGGTGCGGGCGTCGTGATGATCGACAACGAGATTTTCGGGTGATCCCAGCCACATGTTCTGGCGAGCTGCGCGTGTGACTGCGGGATCGAGTTCGGCAACCGTGATGTGCGCTGCGGTGTGCGTCGTCGCCCATGCACGCGGTAGCGTATAGGCGCCGCCGCCGACAAAGAACGCCCGCATCCTGGCGCCCTGGCTTGGGAGTTGTGTTTCAACCAGTGCATTTTGCATGGCGACGTAGGGGCTCACGAGGGCGGCTGGATTGTCGTGCACGTTGATGCCGTGGGCGAGATGGTCGAGCACCATGACGCGCGCTTGCGTTCCCAGGCTTGCGGATATGTCGTCGATGCGGATGCAGTAGTACTGGCTTTCGATATTGCAGTTGGAGCGGAAGGCGGCGGTGGCAAGTCCCGCCGGCAGGATCAAAGCCAGCAGCACGAGTGTTGCTGCGGCTGGCTTTATCAGCGCGGCGCGTGCGGTCGTGCGAGCCTGCCAGAACAGAGCGAAGGCCATGGCGAGATAAAGCGCTGATATGGCGAGCAGCGACATCGTTGTGCCGAGCCAGGAGATCAGCACATAGCCAGCCAAGAGCGTTCCCAGGATAGAGCCGAACGCACCTGCTGCGTAGAAGATGCCGAGAATACGGCCCATGTTGTGCGGAACAATATCGATGGCACGCTTGGTGAGCACGGGTGACGGGATGCCGACGAAGAGACTCGGCGCGAAGAACAGCAACGCCGTCAGGATCAGGATCGTGGGGACCGCGCCCATGTCCGCTGAAATGACGGGGCCGGCCAGCACGCGGATGAGTGGCAGGCTTACTGCCGTGGTTGCCGATGCGGCGAGGAGCGCCCATGCTACCGCCCGTTCGGACCGGGCGCCGTCGTTCCATCCCGCGATGTTGCCGCCGATCCAGTGACCGATTGAAAATCCCGCCAGCACAACCGCGATAATGGCCGTCCAGGTGTAAAGCGACATGCCCAGGTAGGGCGCGATCATGCGGCCTGCGATGATTTCGACGGCAAGGCCGGCGGCGGCGGTCAAGGTCGTCAACACGAGATAAAAATACATGGAACCTTGCGGCGGTGGGACTGACGCGGCTTCGACCGGCTGGTCATCTGGCGGTATGCTTGCCTTGCTGCCCGCGTGCGGTGTCGGCATATCGGGCGTTCTCCTCAAGGCTCGACGCAACCCTTTGGTCCCTAGCTGAGCAGGCGATGTGCCGCAACCCCGGGAATTGCAGCTGCGTTGCTGCAGTGCAAGGCAAGCGGCGGGTGGACATCGGGACACTGGCGCCTACTGTGAGCGGAGCAGGGCTTATGGAGAGGACGAGATGCGCGCGCATTGCACAAGGTGGTTGACGAGCCTGTCCGGCGCGTATTTGGCCTTCGCGTTGATTGGCTTTGGATCGGCGGCGTGGGGCGAAGTCAAGGTGCTTCGCGTTGATCCGCGACTTGCGCAGATCATCGCTGCCCCGCATCGTGCCAGCAGGGATCGCGCGCGTGATGTCTATCGGCATCCCGCCGAGACGCTGACGTTCTTCGGACTGAAGCCGGATATGGCGGTGGTGGAGGTTTGGCCGGGCGGGGGCTGGTACACCGATATCATAGCGCCTTACGTGAAGGGCAACGGGCGGTACTATGCGGCGGGGCGCAACCGTGACGCCACCGATGAGCGGATTCTCAAATCGATTGCGCAGTACGATGAGAAGCTCAAGGCCGCTCCTGAATTCTTCGGAGAAGTGATCGTCACCGAGCTGTCGCAGAAGAAGACCGACATTGCGCCGGAAGGCTCGGCCGACATGGTGCTGACATTCCGCAACATCCACAACTGGATGAAGTACGGCTTTGAAGGCACGATCTTCAAAGCAATGTTCAAGGCACTAAAGGCAGGTGGCGTCTTGGGTGTCGTCGAGCATCGCGCCAATCCTGAAGAGTTTCCCGATCCGCAGGCGCTGTCGGGCTATGTGCATGAAGAACAGGTGAAGCAGATGGCCAGGCAGGCGGGCTTCGAGTTCGTGGCGTCCTCGGAGATCAACGCCAATCCTAATGATACGCGCAAGCATCCCAAGGGCGTTTGGACGCTGCCGCCATCTCTCCGGCTTGGCGATCAAGACAAGGACAAGTATCTCGCGATCGGGGAATCGGACCGCATGACGCTGCTGTTCCGCAAGCCGTGAGGCGCCTTCGGGCAGGTGCGCCCGGCAAGCCTACTTGCGGCGCTGGCGCCAGAACCCGGGGCTGCGCGTGAACGAGAGGTCTATCGTGCCCCTGCAGAAGGTTCGGTATGTGTGAAGTCCGACGGCAGGCGAATTCTGCCCCGTGCATTTGCGCCAGGTGACGAGGCAGCCATCCTGCCATTCGCGTTTGATGATGCGGCACGCAAGGGCCGAGGCATCGGTTGCGGGCAGAATGGCGATCATCAAGCCTGTCGCTGCAAGGAGCAGTCGTGCTGCATGTGGGGGCGCGGCCATGGTGGCAAGTCCTCGGTTGTTTGAATGGTTGGATGTGTCAGTCGGGAGCCCATCGCCAACCAAGTTTCAGCGCGCGCTGCGTGGCGGGAGATAATAGGGGGCAAGATTCAGGCCCCAGTCCTTCGGACAGGTCCTCGTGATTTTTGGGATATGGCGAACGCGGCCGTCGGCCCTGGTGTGGATGCAGCTATAGGTAGTTGTGCGGCAGCCGGCCTTCCATTGCTGGTGCACCAACGTACAGGTTGTGGTGGCGCTGGCCGCCATTGGTGCGGTGACGGCGCAAGTTCCAAGGGTGATGAGGAACAGTCGTGAGCGGCGCGACATGAAACGAGGTCCTGTGATTGGTTTCAGCGGGGTGGTCTGCTCATTGGTCGCGGGGCGGTGACAACGGGTTCGAACGTGCCCGCAATGGGCCGCAGAGTTGGGTTCATGGCCGGGAAAGCGGGGAAAAGAGGTTCGGCTCTGGTTCGTTGTGGTTTCGGTCGCTGGTGGGAGTTCGCGGGGTTGCCTAAGCTAGGGCCATGACTGATGCGATTCTCCCTGCCGCCGCCGTGCCTGCCTTGCCGCGCTACATTCCGCTCAAGGTGCATTCAGCCTATTCGCTGCTTGAGGGCGCGCTACCGATCGGCAAGCTGGCGAAACTTTCGGAAGCCGCCGGGTATCCCGCGATCGCGCTGACCGATACCAACAACATGTTCGGCGCACTGGAGTTCTCCGAGAAAATCTCGGGAGCGGGAATCCAGCCGATCGTCGGAATTTCGTTGGCGGTAGAGTTCGAGCCCCGGGTGGAACAATCGCCAGCGATGGCGCAGACAGGGGCGCGTGGCGGGCCGGTGCGCGATCAGCGGCTCGATGGGTTACTGACGCTGCTGGCGATGAACGAAGACGGTTACGCCGCGCTGATGAAGCTCGCCAGCCGCGCGTTTCTCGGGCCAGGGGAGGGCGAGCCGGCGCATGTGACCTTTGCGGATCTCGTGGCCAATTCCAGTGGCGTGATCGCCTTGACGGGCGGACCTGATGGATCAATCGACCGGCCGCTGCTGGAAGGGCAGAACGCGGTCGCTGCACACCGGCTCGACGTGCTGCACCAGGTGTTCGGGGATCGGCTCTATGTCGAGGTGCAGCGGCACGGCACCCCCGCTGAGCGAGAGGTGGAACCACAGCTGCTTGGGCTGGCCTACGGCCACGGACTACCACTGGTTGCCACCAACGAAGTCTACTTCGCAAAGCCTGACGACTACGAGGCTCACGATGCGTTGCTCTGCATCGCGGAGGGCCGCTACGTCGTCGAGGACAACCGGCGGCGGGTGACGCGCGAACATTACTTCAAGAGCGCAGAGGAAATGGTGAAGCTATTCGCCGATCTGCCCGAGGCTCTAGAGAATACCGTCGAGATCGCGATCCGTTGCGCCTTCCGTCCGAAGGGGCGCAAGCCGATCCTGCCGCGATTTGTTGCCGGTGACGACAGCGTCAGCGAGATCGAGCAGTTCCGGCTTGAAGCCGCCGAGATGAAGCGGCAGGCGGAGGAGGGGCTCGCCGCGCGGCTGAAAGCCAATCCGCTGGCGCCGGGATTTACGCTTGAAGATTATGAAAAGCGCCTCGCCTACGAGGTCGACGTCATCACGCGGATGAAGTTTCCGGGCTACTTCCTGATCGTTGCGGACTTCATCAAGTGGGCCAAGGCGAACGGCATTCCCGTGGGGCCGGGTCGCGGTTCGGGCGCGGGATCGGTCGTTGCCTGGGCGCTGACGATCACCGATCTTGATCCTTTGCGTTTTGGCCTTCTGTTTGAGCGCTTTCTCAATCCGGAACGCATCTCGATGCCGGACTTCGACGTCGACTTCTGCCAGGACCGGCGCGACGAGGTGATCCGGTACGTGCAGGACAAGTACGGGCACGACCGCGTCGCGCAGATCATCACACATGGCAAGCTGCAGGCGCGCGCGGTGCTTCGCGACGTTGGCCGCGTGCTGCAGATGCCTTACGGTCAGGTGGACCGGCTGTGCAAGCTGGTGCCCAACAACCCGGCCAACCCAGTAACGCTTGCCGAGGCGATCGCGGGAGAGCCCAAGCTGCAGGAAGAACAGAAGAACGAGGCAATCGTCGCTCGGCTTCTGGAGATCGCGCAGAAGCTCGAAGGGCTTTATCGCCACGCCTCCACGCACGCGGCGGGCATGGTCATCGGTGACAGACCGCTCGATGAACTGGTGCCGCTCTACAAGGACCCCAAGTCGAACACGCCGGTGACGCAGTTCAACTGGAAGATGGTCGAGGCGGCCGGACTGGTGAAGTTCGACTTCCTCGGCCTCAAGACGCTCACGGTGCTGCAGAAGGCGGTTGAATTCGTGCGGCGGGGGCGCGGCGTGGAAATCGACCTTCCGGCGCTCGCACTCGACGACAAGAAGAGTTACGAGCTGCTTGCCCGCGCGGACACCGTCGGCGTGTTCCAGCTGGAATCGACGGGCATGCGCGAGAGCTTGAAGAAGCTGCGCCCGGACCGCTTCGAGGACATCATCGCCATGGTGGCGCTCTATCGCCCCGGCCCCATGGACAACATCCCGACCTACATCAACCGCAAGCACGGCGAGGAGCCGGTCGATTATCTGCACCCGATGCTGAAGGGCATCCTGGAAGAAACCTATGGCGTCATCATCTACCAGGAGCAGGTGATCCAGATCGCGCAGGTGATGGGCGGCTATACACTTGGTCAGGCCGACATGCTCAGGCGTGCGATGGGCAAGAAGGACAAAGACGAGATGGCGCGGCAGCAGGCGCGCTTCGTCGAAGGTGCGATCGGGAACGGCGTGAAAAAGGAAGACGCCGTCTACATCTTCGAGCTGGTCAACAAGTTTGCCGGATACGGCTTCAACAAATCGCACGCGGCCGCCTATGCGCTGGTGAGCTACCACACCGCCTACATGAAGGCGAACTTCCGCGAGGAGTTCCTGGCTGCATCGATGACGCTCGATATGGGTAATACCGACAAGCTCGCGATGTTTGCCTCCGAGGCCCGGCGCAGCGGGATCACGTTGAAGCCGCCGTGCATCAACGAATCCAACGTGGATTTCATCGCCGAGGCGGGGAGCGACGAGACGCCAGGCGCGATCCGTTATTCACTGGCGGCGTTGAAGAACATCGGCGCGGGTGCGGTGGAGTCGATCGTCGCGAGCCGTGAGGCCGATGGCCGCTATCGAACGCTGGGAGATTTTGCTGCGCGTCTTAATCCCAAGGCGCTCAACAAACGCGCCATCGAAACGCTGAGCAAGGCCGGTGCCTTTGATGCGCTGGAGCCCAATCGTGCTGCGGTGGCGGCGAATGCCGATGCGGTAATGGCGCTGGCGCAGCGCACCGAGAACGACAACCAGCTTGGGACTTCGGATCTTTTTGGCGGTGGTACGAGCGGTCCGCCCGTGCTCGATCTCAAGCCGTCACGGGCATGGACGCCGATGGAGCGTCTGACGGCTGAGTTCGAGGCGGTGGGGTTCTACCTGTCTGGCCATCCGCTCGACCAGTACCAGGGCATGCTGGCGAAACTCGGGATCCGTCGCTTTACCGATTTCGAGGCCAGTGCCGATCTGGGATCGACCATCGGCCGGCTTGCGGGCATCGTCGTTGCGGCGCGTGAGCGCAAATCGCAGAAGGGCAACAAGTTCGCCTTCGCCATGTTCTCGGATATGAGCGGCCAGTTCGAGGCGGTCATTTTTTCAGATACGCTCAATGCTTCAGGGCATCTATTGAAAGCGGGCACTCCCGTCGTCCTCAACGTGGAAGCGGAGCGTGACGGAGAGACACTCAAGATGCGCGTGCAAACGCTGGAAGCGCTCGATGATGTGGCGGCAAACGTGCAGAGCGGATTGAAACTCGTGCTCGATGCCGGGGTCGTAGCGCGCCAGCGTAATTTCAAGGCCGAGATTGCCGAGCGGCTGAAGCCGACGCCAGGTGGCGGGCGCAAGGGTGGCGAGATCCGTATTGTCATGGCCGTCACCGACCGTGGCCGCGAAGTTGAATTCAAGGTGCCCGGCAGCTTTGATGTTTCACCTCAGCAGGCGGGCGTTCTGTCGACCATCCCTGGCGTGCTTGAGGTGATCGAGCTTTAGCGCCGGGCGCGGTTGATCTTCGTCTGCCATGGTTTACCGTGTGAGATTGAGGACGGGAGCACGAAGTCGCCATGCAGGCCCGGTTATTTGCAGCGCTATTGTTTTTGTGGGGTGGTGCGATGGAGCATGCCCGTGCAGCGTCTTGCCCCACGGGGCTGGCCGACGCGCTACGGCTTGTCGTCGTGACGGTGGTGGACGTCAATGCGCCGGGCGCCATCGTCGAGACATTCGAGCGCGCGGCTGTTGATGCGCCCTGGCTCGCGGCAGGCGGCCTGCGCCAGGCGGTTGTCGGCTTGAATGGTGTGGCGTGGGGTGCGGGGTTCCGGCACTTCGCCAGCGACGGCGAACTGCTGAAGCAGGAAGGAGACCGGCGTTCGCCCATGGGCATATTTGCTGTTGGTGCTCCTTTCGGATCGGACGTGCAATCGTTGCCCGGCTACATGAAGCTGGAGGCTGGCAGGCACATCTGTGTGGAAGAGCCGCAATCGCGGAGCTATGGCCAGATCGTGGAAAGCAGTGCGGTGGAGAAGGGCGTCAAATATGACGAGATGGCCGCTGAACCGCTCTACCGGCGCGGCTTTGTCGTCGACTATCCCGCCGATGCCGCCAACAAGGCGGGCTCTTGCATCTTCCTGCATGTCTGGCGGCAACCCAACAAGGGCACCGCGGGTTGCGTCGCGATGGACGAGGGTGACGTTGCCGACCTGCGTGGATGGGTGAGCGAGAAGCGCTCGGCGATCGCAATTCTGACACCCGCCGTCAAAGCGCGGTTCCAAGGTTGTCTGCCCTGAGCGGCTGTCCGGACGATTGCGCGCCTGATTAAGCGCATTCGCTTTCATGGAAGCGGGAGCGCGCTCGATCTATGCACATTGTGCATGTTTTTCACGCTGAAGCGCTGCACACTTCAGCTGAACATGCGCTAATAGGCGTTCTTGGTCGTGACGAGCGAGATCGGTGTCGCTGCGATAATGTAGAGATCGAGAAGCAGTGACCAGTTGTCGATGTAGTAGAGGTCGTGCTCGACACGGCGGATCAGTTTTTCGTGGGTGTCGGTCTCTCCGCGCCAGCCATTGATCTGGGCCCAGCCCGTGACGCCGGGCTTCACACGGTGGCGGGCGAAGTAGCCTTGCACGACCTCTTCATATAGATCGCGTTCAGCTTTTGCCTGGACTGCGTGCGGCCGTGGCCCTACGAGCGACATTTCTCCACGCAGGACGTTGAGCAATTGCGGCAGTTCGTCGAGGCTGGTGCGGCGGATGAAGCGTCCGACTGGCGTCACGCGGGGATCATCGCGAGTAACGAGCTTGGCGGCGGTTGCATCCGACATGTCGGTATACATCGAGCGGAACTTGTAGACCTCGATCAGCTCGTTGTTGAAGCCATAACGCTTCTGACGGAACAGAACCGGGCCCTTGCTCGTAAGCTTCACCGCGAGTGCCACGCAAGCCATCACGGGGGCGGTGAGAACGATCAGCGCAAGACCGAGCAGGCGGTCTTCCAGGTTCTTGACCACGCGATCCCAATCGGACAACGGCTTGTCCATGACGGGCAGCATCGGCACTTTGCCAATGTATCGGTAGGAACTTGAATTGAGCCTGAGATCGGATCCCAGTGCCGAGACGCGGATGTCTATCTGCAAGGTGAAGAGCTGCCGCAGGATTGCGAGCAGGCGCTGCTCAGCGCGCTGGGGCACCGTGACGATGAGCAGGTCGACGCCTTCGTTGCGGCAGAACTGCGCAAGCTGCGCAAACGTGCCAAGGTGTGTCAGCTGGCCGGAGGCAGAGACGGCGCGATCGCCAGAGCGATCATCGAAGACGCCCAGGATCTGCAGGGCGCTGTTGCCTTCGCGCCGGAAAGCTTCGATCAGATCATCAGCGTCCTTGCCGCCACCGACGATCACCGTGCGGCGGACGAGACGGCCCGCCTGGGTGAGGTCGTCGACAACAGCGGATGCGGCCCAGCGGATAACAACGAGTGTAGCGGTGGACGTTGCCAGCCATTGCGCGAGTGTCAGGCGCGGGAGCAGGGCACTGCCTGACAGGTAGAAGGCGCCGCCCACAATCAGAAGAACGCCAGCCGCGGACAAGCAGACTTTGGCAATCTGCGGTGCCAGACGATTGAGTGAGGCGACCGAGTAGGACCATTGCGCCTTCAACGCGATCCCCACCAGCAGGGCGACGGCGATGGCAACCAGTGGCGCTACGCTGAGAGTCGTGGCGCCATGGGCGCGGAACGCGGCGATGCCGGTGAGTGTGACGGCCGCGAAATCCGACAGCGCCACGGCCAGCAGAAGCTTGGGGCGGGAGACATTGCCACGGCTGTCGAGAAGGGGGGCGAACAGGCGCGTTGAGAAAGTTGCTGTGTGGTTCGGGTCGGTCGACACAGCAGCTTGTGGCAGGCGCACGGCCTCGGAGGATGACTTCATGGAATTTGCCCGCTGGAGATCGGAATTCGAGGGCGTCCAATTTGCTGCGAAGACCGTGATGGTTCGGTAAAGCCGGGCGCACAAATTCTCGCGAAACACTTATGTCCGGAGTTATCAAAGATGCTTCCATTCCGTTGGGAGGTGTTTCAATCCGGATCAGGCAGCAGCGTTCAGGTCATTCCGAGATGATAATGGTACTGCCGAACTGGCGGTCTGGTGCCGGGGCTCCTGGCAGCGCCGTACCGAGCCCACTATGGCCGTCGCGCGCGGCGGATTTGAGCTGGCGCCTTGCTTTCCCCGCCAACTTCGGCCATAAGGCGCGCATCCCACACGTGGTTCTTCGCGCCTGCCGGATTGAAAGCCCCGGCCGGTCGCTCCGGTGGGCGTTTGGTATTTCTGGATTTTAACAAGCCAGATCAATGCCTTCGCTCTCTCAGGGCCACGGAGGTTCAACCGGAAAAGGAAACCAAAACGATGGCTCTGCCCACGTTCAATATGCGCCAGCTGCTGGAAGCTGGCGTTCACTTTGGCCACCAGGCTCACCGCTGGAACCCCAAGATGGCGTCGTTCATCTTCGGTGCCCGCAACAACATCCACATCATCGATCTGACCCAGACGACGCCGATGCTGCATCAGGCGCTGGTCAAGATTTCCGATACCGTCGCCGGTGGCGGCCGGGTGCTGTTCGTCGCAACCAAGCGCGCTGCTTCCGACTCGATTGCGGATGCCGCCAAGCGCTCGGCGCAGTACTACATCAATCACCGCTGGCTCGGCGGCATGCTGACCAACTGGAAGACGATCTCGCAGCGCATTCGTTATCTGCGCCAGCTCGACGACATCCTTGCCGATCCGCAGGGGCGCCCGAAGAAGGAGATCCTCAACCTGACGCGCGAGCGCGACAAGCTCAACAAGGCGCTGGGCGGCATCAAGGACATGGGTGGCACGCCCGACCTGTTGTTCGTGATTGACACCAATCGCGAGGGCAATGCGATCCGCGATGCCAAGAAGCTTGGTATTCCGATCGTCGCCATCGTCGACACCAACTGCGATCCCGATGGCATCGATTTCCCGATCCCGGGCAACGACGATGCCGGCCGCGCCATCACGCTCTATTGTGACCTTATCGCGCGTGCCGCAATCGACGGTCTTGAGCGCAGCCAGCAGTCCGCTGGCGTGGATCTGGGTGCTGCTGAAAAGCCGATCGCCGAGGCGCTGCCTTCGTTCCGTGGCATCGAGGCGCCGCGCGGCGAGGCCGACGACCTGAAGCGTATCCCGGGCATCACCGGCAAGATCGAGCAGAAGCTCAACGATGCCGGCGTGTTCCACTACTGGCAGATCGCGGATCTGGATGCCGAGCAGACGGCAGCGCTCGATGCGCGGTTGCGGCTGAAGGGACAGATCGCAGCAGAGAACTGGCAGGTTGAGGCCAAGAAGCTGGTCGACGCCACCGCGGCCTGATATCGGGCCGCCGCAAGCGCGAGCGATTGTTTGCGCTCCTGGACCATGACGACGACGGCAGGGGCAATCCGGTCCCTGCTGTAGTGTCGCATACACGTCGCGGATCGCCGCTATGCATGCGACCGCCAACAGATGGAATTCCCATGACCCAGATTTCCGCATCCCTCGTCAAAGAGCTGCGCGAGCGCACCGGCGCCGGCATGATGGACTGCAAGAAAGCTCTGACTGAAAACAACGGCGACATCGAAGCTGCAATCGACTGGCTGCGCGCCAAGGGCTTGTCGAAGGCTGCGAAAAAGGCCGGTCGCGTTGCGGCCGAAGGGCTTGTCGGTATCGTCACGAAAGGCGCGGCGGGTGCGCTTGTCGAGGTCAACTCGGAAACCGACTTTGTCGCCCGCAACGAACAGTTCCAGAAGATGGTCGCTGGGATCGCCACGCTTGCATCCGAGGCCGACGGGGATGTCGCCAAGCTCAATGCAATGACCTTCCCAGGTTCGTCGCAGACGGTCGAGGCCTACATCACCGACATGATCGCCACCATCGGCGAGAACATGACGCTGCGCCGGACGGCCGCGCTGTCCGTGCCGAAGGGTGTGGTTTCAAGTTACATGCACAATCCGGTTGCCGATGGCCTTGGCAAGATCGGCGTGCTGGTGGCGCTGGAGAGCGATGGCAAGGCTGATGCTCTGGCCGCGATCGGTCGTCAGGTCGCCATGCATGTCGCCGCGACCAAGCCCATCGCGCTCAACATCGAGGGCGTTCCCGCCGATGTTCTGGAGCGTGAGAAGGGTATCCTCGCTGAAAAGAACCAGGGCAAGAAGCCGGAGGTTCTGGAGAAGATCTTCCAGTCGAGCCTCAAGAGCTTTGCCAAGGAGAACTGCCTCGTCGATCAGCCGAGCATCTTCGATACGTCCAAGACCGTCGCGCAGATGGTGAAAGAGGCGGAAAAGGATGCTGGCGGCGCGATCACGCTCAAGGGCTTCGCGTTCTATGTTCTGGGCGAAGGAATCGACAAGGGCGAGGGTGATGATTTCGCCGCCGAAGTGGCCAAGATGTCGGGCGGCTAGGCTCTGTCAACGCTGTGGATCTTTAAACGGCCGGTCAATATTGACCGGCCGTTTTTCGTGGCCTTCCGTTTGGTGTCGTTATTGACGGTGCAGTTTCAGCGGAACTGGGAGTGCCAAACCTGCGCGATTTGGGGTATGGCAGCGGGCGGGCGACGCAGAACAATGATCTTCTGCGGTGCCTGCAGTGTGCCCAGGGAGGGGAATGATGGCCGCATCACATGGACCGCTCAAATACAAGCGCCTGTTGCTGAAGCTCTCTGGCGAGGCGCTGATGGGCCAGTCCGGCTACGGCATCGACATGGCGGTCGTGGATCGGCTTGCCGCCGACGTTCAGCAGGCTGTCGCGGCGGGCGCGGAAATCGCGGTCGTGATTGGCGGCGGCAATATCTTCCGCGGTCTGCAAGGTGCCGCCAAGGGCATGGAGCGGGCAACGGCGGACTATATGGGCATGCTGGCAACGGTCATGAATTCGCTGGCCTTCCAGGGCGCGCTTGAGAAGCTGAAGGTGCCTTCGCGGGTACAATCTGCCATTCCGATGCCGACGGTCTGCGAGAGTTATGTTCGGCCTAAAGCCTTGCATCACTTGAGGAAAGGCCGGGTTGTCATTTTCGCGGCAGGAACCGGCAATCCGTTTTTCACCACGGATACGGCGGCGACACTGCGGGCCATTGAGACCAACTGCGATGCGGTTGCGAAAGCGACGCAAGTCGATGGCGTCTATTCCGCTGATCCACGCAAGGATCCGTCGGCGACGCGCTATGACACGCTGGGTTATTCAGACGTGCTTGCCCGCAACCTGCAGGTTATGGATGGTGCCGCAATCGCGCTTGCCCGCGACAATCAACTTCCGGTAATTGTGTTCTCGATTGCGGAATCGGGAAATCTCCTCAAGGTCTTGCGGGGAGAGGCACGCGCCACGGTGGTGTCCTGAGAGGGGCGCCGCCGGTGGCATTCATGTATTTGGCGGTCGATGGGATGCCGCCGTCTCCAGTCCTCGCTGCCGAGAAGCGCGACGCGATAGGCGCGCGGATCATCAGGCGGCGTGGCATTGAGTGAAAGGAGTGATGATGTCGTCGGGCAACTTCGACCTCAAGGAACTCGAAGAGCGGATGCGAGCGTCTATTGACGCGCTGAAACGCGAGTTCTCTGGCCTGCGTACCGGACGTGCGAGCGCGCATCTGCTGGATCCAATCCAGGTAACGGTTTACGGCTCCAAGATGCCGCTTAACCAGGTCGCCACCGTATCGGTGCCGGAGCCACGGATGATTACGGTTCAGGTCTGGGACCGGTCCAACGTCTCCGCCGTCGAAAAGGGTATCCGCGAATCCAATCTCGGGCTCAACCCGGTGATCGACGGCACCATGATGCGGTTGCCGATCCCTGCTTTGACAGCGGAGCGCCGCCAGGAACTCATCAAGGTTGCGCACAAGTATGCTGAGCAGAGCCGCGTGGCGGTGCGGAATGTCCGCCGCGAAGGCATGGACCTGCTCAAGAAACTCGAGAAAGATGGCGAGATGAGCCAGGACGAGCATAAAAAGAACTCGACCAAGGTTCAGGAACTGACCGACGCCTATGTGAAGGAAGTGGATCAGACGCTCCACGGCAAGGAAGCCGAGATCCAGAAGGTGTGATGTCCTGGCGCCCGATGCGCCCGTCGATGTGACTGAACCGCCAGAGAGGCTGTCCGCGGTGACCGAACATCCCCAACCGACTATCTCGCCTGCGGGTTGTGCCATCGGCTCGACGGGTGACGTTCGGCACGTCGCGATCATCATGGACGGTAACGGGCGCTGGGCCAAGGCGCGCGGCCTGCCGCGATCGGTCGGTCATCGCAAAGGGGTGGAGGCGGTGCGCCGGACCGTCGAGGCGGCCATCACGCTCGGTATTCCCTATCTGACGATCTATTCGTTCTCTTCGGAGAACTGGTCGCGCCCGGCCGAGGAGATCGACGACCTGATGGGGCTGATGAAGCGCTTCATCCGTCGCGATCTGGCGGAACTTCACAAGGCTGGTGCACGTATCCTGGTGATCGGCGAACGGCACGGGGTCGATCCTGAGCTGATGGCGTTGATCGACGAAGCCGTGGAGTTGACGCGCCATAACACTGCGCTCAACCTGGTCATCGCTTTCAACTACGGCTCGCGCGTTGAAATTGCCCATGCCACGCGGGGCATCGTCGAGGACGTGCTGGCCGGTCGCCTCAGCGCAGATGCGATTGACGTGGATCTGCTGTCGTCGCGGCTTGATACCGCCGGCATTCCCGATCCGGATCTTCTCATCAGGACCAGCGGCGAGATGCGGCTATCGAATTTTCTCTTGTGGCAGTGTGCCTATACCGAGTTCGTATTCCTCGACACCTATTGGCCAGATTTCGGACAGGCAGATCTCGAGGCCGCCATCTCAGCCTTTCGCGGACGCGACCGGCGCTTTGGCGGTTTGACGCGCCGATCGACGGGCTGAGGATGGGCGCATGAGTGTCAATGAGCCAACAGAAGCCGCCGGCAGTCCGGTTCGCGCGAAATCATCATCAGATTTGAGACCGCGCCTCATCGCGGGCGCGGTCATGGCGGTGGTTGCGCTGGCGCTTGCCTATGCCGGGCCGAAGCCGTTCGCCGTGCTGGTTCTGGCTGTGGCGCTCATCATGTGTTGGGAGTGGGGAAAGGTCGTGCGCGGCGAAGAGTACGGCACCGCACTTGTCATTCATGTCTTGGCGGTCGCGGCGGCCGGGGTGCTGACGGCGATGGGCCATGCCGTGCTCGGTGTAGCTGCCGTTATCGTTGGCACAATCGTTCTGCTGGTGATGCCGCTCGGTCAGCGGCGGCTCATGTCTGCTGCAGGTGTACTCTACGTCGGGTTGCCGACTATCGCCATGCTGTGGCTGCGCGGTGACGAGCCACTTGGTTTGTTGGCCGTGCTGTTCATGTTCGTCATCGTCTGGGGGTCTGACATCGGCGCATTCGCGGCCGGCCGGGGAATTGGTGGCCCGAAGTTGTGGCCGCGTGTTTCGCCCAACAAGACCTGGTCGGGGTTTGTTGGTGGATTGGCTGCGGCATTCGCAGGTGGCGCGCTGTTCTCGCTGCTGGTTCCAGGCGGTTCGAGCGTGACATTGGGTCTCACCGGATTGGTTCTGGCTATTGTCGCTCAGGCGGGAGACCTTGCTGAATCAGCACTAAAGCGTGGATTCGGCGTGAAGGACTCCAGTCAAATCATCCCAGGGCACGGTGGCGTGATGGACCGCGCCGATAGTATCGTTGCAGTCTCCGTGGCTGTGGCGATCATGGCGCTCATTGTCAAGGCGGGCTCGCCGGCGAGAGCGCTGCTTGGCGTATAGCGCCCCGGTGTCGTCCGCTGACGGGCGACAGCAGTGCAGACAAGCGAGGCGGCAAGTTCAATGGCGGCACGCGAACAGGTGGCACGCGCCGGGCGGGAAGCGGAGACGGCACCGGATCGATCCGGCGTTGACCCTGGTTCTCCCATTCGCCGTATCAGCGTGCTCGGCGCGACAGGATCGATCGGCCAGAGTACGCTTGATCTGGTGGCACGCCACCGTGACCGCTTCCAGGTTGAGGCACTGACAGCGAACGCAGACGCCGCAAAGCTTGCTGACCTAGCGATCCGACACAACGCGCGATTGGCAGTTGTCGCTGATCCGTCGGCCTATGAAGCGCTTACCAGTGCCTTGGCTGGCACCGGGATTACCGCGGCGGCCGGTCCGCAGGGGCTGGAGGAGGCTGCTTCGCGGCCAGCGGATTGCGTGGTGGCGGCGATTGTGGGGGCAGCCGGCCTGGTGCCGACGCTTGCGGCGGTCCGCCAGGGTCGGCGCATAGCGCTTGCCAACAAGGAGTGTCTCGTCACCGCCGGCACGCTGTTCATGGCGGAGGTTGCTTCGTCCGGCGCAGAGTTGCTGCCGGTCGATTCTGAGCACTCAGCCGCGTTTCAGGCCATCGGGATGGCCGAGCCCGACGCGATAGAGCAGATCACGCTGACGGCCTCTGGCGGGCCTTTCCGCGCGTGGTCGCTTGAGCAGCTCAAGGCTGCCACGCCCGAGCAGGCGCTGCGCCATCCCAACTGGTCGATGGGTGCGAAGATCACGATCGATTCCGCGACGCTCATGAACAAGGGGCTGGAGCTGATCGAGGCCTATCACCTGTTTCCGGTCGAGGCGCATCAATTGTCCTGCGTGGTGCATCCGCAGTCGATCGTGCATTGCCTTGTCTCCTACCGCGACGGGTCCGTGCTGGCGCAGCTGTCTTCACCTGACATGCGCACACCGATTGCGCTGGCACTGTCCTGGCCGCGCCGGATAGATGCGCCGACCAAGCGGCTCGACCTCGCCGCCATCGGCCAGCTTACCTTCGATGCCCCGGACGAAACCCGCTTTCCGGCGCTGGGTCTGGCGCGTGGCGTACTTGCGGCGGGGGGAGCCGCGCCAGCGGTGCTCAATGCGGCCAATGAGGTCGCGGTCGCCGCCTTTCTGGAGCGGCGAATCGGGTTTCTTGAAATTGCCCGCACGGTTGCCGAGTGTCTCGATGCGGCGCACGGGAAAGGGCTTTTGCGGGCGGCCGGCTCGATCGACGAGGTGCTTTCGATCGATCGCGAGGCGCGCGGGTTGGCACGATCGCTGCTTTCTGAAGGGTAACGGAGGCGAGCAGCCGCGCGATTCGGTGCGGTTCGTAGCGCTCTGTGACAGGCAGCTATTGACGTGACCGGTGTTAAGGCTCATTTCGAAGCACACAATCCCAGCGGGATGTGCCGGCGGCCGGTCAGACCACGCCAAACAGCGCCATGAATGGGCGGTAAGGACAAGGGTTAAACAGGCATGACGGCAATTCTCGGCAGCTTACAGAACGCTTTCACGATTGCTGCGGCCTTCATATTCGTCCTCAGTGTGGTGGTGTTCTTTCATGAGCTCGGGCACTTCCTCGTCGCGCGCTGGTGCGGTGTAAAGGTCAAGGCCTTCTCTATCGGATTTGGCAAGGAAATCTGGGGCTTCAACGATAGCCACGGGACGCGCTGGCGGGTGGCCTGGCTGCCACTTGGCGGCTACGTCAAGTTCCTCGACGACGACAGCGCCGCGAGCACGCCTTCAGCCGATGCCTTGCGCAACATGACGGACGAAGAGCGTTCCGGTTCGTTCCATCTCAAGCCGGTTTGGCAGCGCGCGGCGGTCGTCGCGGCGGGCCCGATTGCCAATTTCATTCTCGCCATAGTGATTTTCTCTGCCAGCATCTCAACTTATGGCGTCAAAACGCTCGAACCACGGGTCGGGGCGGTGCTGGCGGGGTCGCCGGCAGAAATTGGCGGCGCGAAGTCCGGCGACATGGTTCTTGAAATCGAAGGCGAAAAGATCGAGGGCTTCAGGGACCTGCAGCGTATCGTTTCGACGCATCCTGAGCAGGATCTCAAATTCCTGGTCGACAGGGGTGGCACGCAGCTGACGCTTACCATCAGGCCGCGCCTGACCGAGCATGACGATCCGATTTCAGGGAAGGTGAAAACACCGATCATCGGCATTCAAATCTCGCCGGATGCGGAGAGTGCGCATCGTGATGTGGGACCGGTCGAGGCAGTGAAACTTGCGGTTGCGCAGACATCCAACATTGTGACTGGCACTTTGGGGTTTTTCGTCGACCTTGCGCGCGGCCGGCAGAGTGCTGACCAGCTGGGTGGGCCAATCCGAATCGCCGAGGTGTCCGGTCAGGTGGCAAAGTTCGGTTTTCAGCCGCTGCTGCAATTGATTGGCGTGATCTCGGTCAGCATCGGGCTGCTCAATCTGTTCCCAATTCCGCTGCTGGACGGTGGTCATCTGTTGTTTTACGCGGTCGAGGCTGTCCGTCGTCGTCCGCTATCGGAGCGCACCCAGGAAATCGGCTTTCGCATTGGCTTGGCGATCGTTCTGATGCTGATGTTTTTCGCCACGCTCAACGACTTGCCGATCCTCAAGAAATGGTTCTTCTGAGCCTTCTTATTTTGTCCCCCGGTGGCGTATTCTTGCCACTTCCCCAGGCCTTACTGAATCGTTAAAACCATCAGGTCAACGAGGGGGTATTCCGTCCGCGATTCAGCACTTCAGGGGGTGCTGAAACAGGGACGTAGACGGGATGCCATCATCGCGAGTGCCGAAAGACAATAACGACGGCAACTCGAGTGCGGGCCAACCGATGCCGACGGGGTCTGTTACTTAATTTTGGGGGTCGGCAGCTACGAGGGCATACCTTGCGAATGCCGCTGCATCGGACTTGGTCGCTCGGGGGCGTGGCGCTGGCGGTTTGGCTGCTGGCCACGGGCTTTCTTGCGATTTCCGTAGAAATGGTCGCCATGACGGCGCCTGCGCATGCGCAGGGCGTCGTGCGGGAGATTCGTGTCGTCGGAAATCGGCGCCTCGAACCGGAAACGGTTCGGTCCTACATGAAGATTTCGGTTGGCCAGGCCTATTCTTCGGGGGCTGCCGATCGCTCGCTCAGGGCGTTGTTCGCTACCGGCCTGTTTGCCGATGTGCGGATCGACCGTGAGGGGGCGGCGGTGGTCGTGACGGTGGTTGAAAACCCCGTCGTTTCGCAGGTTGCCTTTGAGGGCAACAGCGAGGTCGATACCGCCACTCTGCAGAACGAAGTGCAGCTGAAGCCGCGCGCCGTGTTTACCCGCGCCAAGGCGCAGGCCGACGTTCAGCGCATCCTCGACGTTTATCGGCGGCAGGGCCGGTTTGCCGCTGCTGTCGAGCCCAAGCTTATCGAGCTCGACGAGAACCGCGTCAACGTGGTGTTCGAGATCGCCGAAGGCGGCACAACCAAGGTCAAGGGCATCAACTTCGTCGGTAACCACGCCTTCTCCGATTCGCAGTTGCGCGACATCGTGACGACGACGGAATCGGGTTGGTTCGACTTCCTCAAGGGTACGGCGGTTTATGACCCCGACCGACTCAATCTCGATCGTGAGCTGCTGCGCCAGTACTATCTCAAGAACGGTTACGCTGATGCGCGCATCATTTCGGGCAATGCTGAACTGGCGCCGGACGGCACGGGCTTTTACATCACTTTCGCGGTGGAAGAGGGTGAGATCTATCACTTCGGTCAGGTGACGATCGAAAACTCGCTGCAGGAAGTTCGCGTTGAGCCGCTTTATTCGGATTTGCTCACGCAGACCGGCGAAATCTACAATGGCGCTCAGATCGACAAGACGGTCGAGAAGCTGACACTGGCGATTGCTGAGCAGGGCTATGCCTTCGCTCGTGTCCGGCCGCGTGCGCAGCCAGACTTCAATTCGCGGACGATCAGCCTCATTTATACTGTCGATGAGGGCCCGCGCATCTACATCGAGCGCATCAATGTCGTGGGCAACACGCGCACGAAGGATCATGTAATCCGGCGTGAGTTCAGGCTGGCCGAGGGTGATGCCTACAATCCGCTGCTGGTTGATCGCGCCAAGAAGCGCCTTGAATCGCTAGGCATCTTCAAGGCGGTGAAAGTCAACCGCTCGCCTGGCACTGGTTCGGATCGTGTCAATCTCGATGTCGAAGTGACTGAGCAGTCGACGGGTGAGCTGTCGTTCGGTGCTGGTTATTCGACGAGTGAAGGTGTGATCGGCGACGTTTCGATCTCTGAGCGCAACCTGCTCGGAAACGGCCAGTTCCTCCGCCTCAAGCTGGCGGGTTCGCTGGAGCGTTACCAGATCGAGCTGTCATTCACCGAGCCGCGTTTCCTTGACATGAACCTGTCGGCTGGTTTCGACCTCTTCCACAAGGAAGTCGATCAAACCAGTGAATCCGGGTTCAAGAGCCGCAAGACCGGCGGCACGCTGCGGCTTGGGTATCCCCTCGCTGAAGACCTTTGGATGCAGAACTACTATACGTTCTCGCGCGATGAGATCTTCGACGTGGCCAGCGGCGCGTCGCTCGCCATCAAGGATGCTTGCGGCGACACGGTCATGCTGGCGGATCAGGAGCCAAATTGCGCTCAGGAAGTCTATTATACGTCGCTTGTCGGTACGTCGGTCACCTTCGATCGCC
This sequence comes from Hyphomicrobiaceae bacterium, assembly GCA_020442165.1. Classification (GTDB taxonomy): domain Bacteria; phylum Pseudomonadota; class Alphaproteobacteria; order Rhizobiales; family Hyphomicrobiaceae; genus JAEUMD01. The sequence goes on from JAGRKV010000034.1 coordinate 164,722, forward strand.
GAAATCACCCCAAGAACCCAACATCGGGATATTTCCTGCAGGGTTCGGTTGATGTTGCCGGCCTTGGTGGCGATGCCCAGTACGTCAGGCTCTCTGCTGAAGCGCGCGCTTACTATCCCATCACCGAGAAGATCACATTCGTTGGCCGTGCTGTGGCGGGCCACATCGAAGGCTGGGGTGGAGACGATGTTCGTATCCTCGACCTGTTCTTCCGTGGTGGTGAGACGGTGCGCGGCTTCGAGCGTGCTGGTATCGGTCCACGCGACTTGGATACGCGCGATGCCGTGGGTGGCAAGACCTACTGGGCCGCGACCGCTGAAGTTCGCTTCCCGCTGCCGCTGGTTCCCGACGATCTGGGCATGAGCGGTGCGGTGTTCGCCGACGCGGGTTCGCTGTTCGGAGCGTCTGATCGGGCGAAGAATGCGGTGGGTGCCGATCTGGCTGACGACTCGACAGTCCGTTCGTCGGTCGGTGCATCTATCCTCTGGAATTCGCCGGTCGGTCCGCTGCGTCTCGATTTCGCGAAGGTTCTGTCCAAGGCGAGCTACGACGAAACGCAATTCTTCCGCTTCGGTGCGCAGACGAAGTTCTGATCCGAGGTGCGGGTTGCTGGTTTGAGCAGCCGATTGGTCACGATTTAGGAAGCGCTGGCGCAGGCCGGCGCTTCTTTCGTTCAGGGTGCCAAAGTTCGCTGTTGGCGACAGGCGAAGCTGGTGGCTTACGGAGCGCTTTGTGTTAGGTTTTGGCCCGCGCGCCAGGACATTGGATGCGCGTCTATTTTTGTTGGCAACAGGAGCGCGCTCTATCGTCTTGTTTTGATCGTGTTTTTCGCGCTGAAGCAGTAGAGATTTCAGCTAGACATGCTCTGGACCTGGATGATTGCGCAGCGCTATGGCTGATGGGCCGGTTTGCGGCACATGCTGGCGCCAGCGCATGAAACACGACGCAGCGCGATGAACGCGTCGGTTTTGTATTCAGTTTGCTCCGGGGGGAGTTGGGACATGCAGCATCCGGGCTTTTTCGATAGGGCAGGTCCTTTCAGCATAGCTGAGGTGGCGCAGCGCTGTGGTGCTGAACTCGGCGCGGGTGTTGACGGCGATCGTCTCATCAAGGACGTCAAACCGCTGTCGGATGCTGGTCCAGAAGACATTTCGTTTCTCGACAATCGCAAGTACCTGCCACAGCTTGCCGCAACAAACGCGGGGGCGTGCCTGATCCTGCCGGCGCTGGCTGCACGGGCGCCGGAGGGCACGGCGACGCTGACGACCAAGACTCCTTATCGGGGGTTCGCGCTGGCTCTGCGTGCTTTCTATCCAGGTGCGCTGTGGCCGCGTGTCGGGCGGTCCGACTGCGCGACGCTGGTCGATCCCACGGCGGAGATCGAGGAGGGAGTTGAGATCGAGCCAGGCGCGGTAATCGGTGCGGAGGCCGCGATCGGCCGTGGTTCCAGAATCGCCGCCGGGGCGGTTGTCGGCTACCGGGTGCATGTTGGCCGGGACTGCTACATCGGCAGCGGCGCGACGCTGGCTCATACCCTGGTGGGCGACCGGGTCATCATCCATGCAGGTGCCCGCATTGGCCAGGACGGCTTCGGCTTCGCAATGGGGCCGGGTGGGCACCTGAAAGTGCCGCAAATCGGGCGAGTCATCGTTCAGGACGACGTCGAGATCGGGGCCAATACAACCATTGATCGTGGAGCCCTTAAGGATACCGTCATCGGTGAAGGCACCAAAATTGATAATCTCGTGCAAATCGGGCACAACGTGTTGATCGGGCGACATTGTGTCATTGTCGCCCAAACCGGCATTTCGGGATCTACCGAACTTGGCGATTACGTTGTCATGGGCGGCCAGTCCGGAACAGTCGGACATATCAAGGTCGGGACAGGGGCGCAGATTGCGGGTGCCTCTCATCCCAAGGACGACGTTCCGGCCGGCGCGCGGTATGGCGGCACTCCGGCAAGACCATTGAGGCAGTGGGCGCGGGAACTGGCTGCGGTCTCGCGACTGGCCGAACGGTCTGGCAAAGACGCAAGCGGCGGTGGCCACTCCACCGATGGCGACGATAAGAGCAGTTAAGGCTCGGCGATCGTTTCGGTCGGCGTGCCTGCGGTGTGAAACGCGATACGACGACGAAAAGAGAACATCGATGAACGACGCATCCGACAAGCCCGTTCTTGGCACCGCAGACATCATGCGCGTGCTTCAGCTGCTGCCGCACCGGTTCCCGATGCTGCTGGTCGATCGCATCTACGACATGAATGGCGACGAGAGCTGTGTCGGTGTCAAGAACGTGACGATCAACGAGCCGTTCTTCAACGGACACTTTCCGCAGTTCCCGGTGATGCCCGGCGTCCTCATCATCGAGGGGCTGGCGCAGACGGCCGGCGCGCTGTGTGTGTCGAGCCTCAAAGAGGACTACAAGGCGGAACTCGTCTATTTCATGGGGATCGACCGCGCCAAGTTCCGCCGCCCCGTGGTGCCTGGCGATCAGATCCACTATCATGTGCGCAAGGTGCGCAACCGTGGCCGGGTCTGGAAGTTCTTTGGCGAGGCCAAGGTCGATGGGCAGGTTGCCGCCGAGGCTGAGGTGAGTGCAATGCTCGCCGACACCGCAGAAGCGCGGGCCTTCGCGAGCAAAAATGGCTGAAAATTCCATCCATCCAACCGCAATCGTCGAGCCCGGAGCGGTGCTTGGCGAAGGTGTGAAGATTGGCCCTTATTCCATGGTCGGCGCCAACGTCTCATTGGGCGATGGCGTCGAACTCATTTCTCATGTTGTGGTTGCCGGGCGGACGACGATTGGGCCGCGCACGCGCATTTTTCCGTTCGCGTCGATCGGCCATCAGCCACAGGACCTCAAATATCAAGGTGAAGAGACGACGCTCAGTGTTGGAGCTGAGTGTCTCATCCGCGAAGGCGTGACGATGAATCCGGGAACGGCTGGCGGTGGTTTCAAGACCGTCGTCGGCGACCGCTGCGCATTCCTTGCCAACAGTCATGTCGGGCATGACTGCATCGTCGGCAACAACGTGATCTTCTCCAACAACGTCATGCTTGCGGGACACTGCAACGTCGGTGATTTCGCAATCATCGGCGGCGGTGCAGCCGTCATCCAGTTTGCCCGTGTCGGCGCTCACTCTTTCGTCGGCGGCATGTCGGGACTTGAGAACGATCTCATTCCCTATGGCATGGCGCTGGGCAACCGCGCATACTTGTCCGGTCTCAATATCGTGGGTCTGCAGCGGCGCGGTTTTTCCCGCAACGACATCCATAACCTGAGGCGGGCCTACCGGCTGCTGTTTGCGGCTGAGGGCACGCTGATGGAACGGGTGGAAGATGTCGCTGCCGAATTCAAGGAGCACCCGATCGTGGCGGAGATCGTGGCGTTCATCCGTGCTGGCGGCAAGCGGTCGCTGTGCACGCCGCGTGATACGAGCGAGAGCTGAGGCGGTTTGGCGATGGCGGGGGCCGCGCGCCGGATAGGTATCCTGGCAGGCGGTGGAAGCCTGCCGCGCGAGATTGCCGATAGCGTTGCGGCGCGCGGGCTGCCTTTGCACATCGTAGCGCTCGACAGCGAGGCCGATGCGGACTTCGGCCCCTATCCGGTCACGCGGGTCAACTGGGGCGAGATCGGCCGGATGGTCGATACCTTCAAGGAAAACCGGACTACCGATCTTATCATCATCGGTTCGGTGAAGCGGCCCGATCTGGCCGCAATAAAGCCCGACCTTGGATTTTTCCGCGCTGCTGGCATGGTGCTCGGCCTTGTCATGGCGGGCGGCGACGATGCCGTTCTGCGCGGTGTCATCGGCTTTTTCGAGGGCCATGGCTTTCGGGTTGTCGGACCGGCGGAGCTGGCACCGGAACTGGTGATCGGACCGGGCGATCTTTCGGGGTTGGGCGAGGAGGATCGCCTGACGGATGATGCACGGCTAGGCTTCGAGATCATCGGGGCGTTGGGTCGTTTCGACATCGGGCAGGCGGCGGTCATCACGAACGGCCATTTGGATGCGCTGGAGGCCGCCGAGGGTACCGATGGAATGCTCGTACGGCTTGCGATGCAGCGGCGCGCGCATGGTCAGTCCCTGGCATCGGGTGCCGGCATCCTTGTGAAGCGGTCAAAGCCGCATCAGGATCGCAGGATCGATCTGCCTGTCATTGGGCCGGAAACGGTGACTCGGGCGCTGGAAGCAGGGCTAAAGGGTGTAGCGGTCGAGGCGCATCGGGCGCTGGCGGCCAATCGTGCTGAACTTTTCGAACGCTCGCGGTCGGCGGGGGTTGCGGTCGTCGGTATCGACATCGATCGGACCAGGGCAGCCGGTAAAGAACCAGTGTCTTCCAGGCGCTCTTGGACTGCGCGCATGCTGGCGGCCGCGAAGTTGCGTCGCGAGGCGCGTGCGATGCCATTGCAGAAACTAGGCCGCCACAACGTGCCGCCACGCAGCGCGCGCGATATCCTCAAGGGGTATGATGTCGTCGAGGCGATGCGAGCCTATGGCGGCAGCCGTTGCGTCGCCGTCGTCAGAGGCCATGTGCTGGCCGTTGAGACGGGCGAGGGCGTTCTTGCCGCGCTGGAGCGCGCCAGCGGGCTTCGGCAATGGGGAGACCGGCGGCTGCGGCGGCGGGCCGGTGTCGCTGTTATCGATGCGGGGCGCGACTGTGCAGTCGACCTCGTAGAGATGGTCGGACGTGCGCGCTTTGCCGGGCTTGTCGTTACGCTGCGCCGGTTCACGGCCGGGGTGCCACCGGAAACGATTGAGGCCGCCGACAAGGCCGGACTATTCATTGCCGGGCTGATGGCCGATGACGAGGGGCGGCATGGTTGAACCGGGAACGGGACGCGGGACACGGGGCGCTCAACGCAGCTACAAACTTTTTGTGGTGGCGGGCGAGCATTCGGGTGACGCTCTAGGCGCCAAGTTGATGGCTGCTCTCAACGCGCAGGCAGCCGGACAAATCAGCTATTCCGGCGTCGGTGGTGCGGGCATGGCAGCAGAGGGTCTGCCGTCCTTGTTCCCGCTTGCAGACGTAGCCGTGATGGGGCCGATGTCGATCCTGCCACGCCTGCCGCGTATCGTCAGCCGCGTTTATCAAGCCGTCGATGCGGCGATCGCTGCTGATCCGGACTGCGTCGTCATCATCGACAGTCCAGAGTTCACGCACCCGATCGCGAAGCGGATCAGGAAGCGGCGTCCGGACATTCCCATCATTGATTATGTTTCACCAAGCGTTTGGGCGTGGCGGCCTGGAAGGGCGCGCCGTATGCGGGCCTATGTAGATCATGTCATGGCGCTGCTGCCTTTCGAGCCTGGTGCTCATGAACGTCTTGGCGGACCGCTGTGTTCGTATGTCGGCCATCCGCTGATCGAGCGCTACGACTGGATCAATACCCGAGACGGTCACGCGCTCGCCCGGAGACTTGGCATTGGTGACGGGCGACCGGTTGTGGTGGTCCTGCCTGGCAGCAGGGCGTCGGAAGTTTCGCGCATGATGCAGCCATTCGGCAAAACACTGGCACTGATGAACGCGCGAGGCGTCGTCCCTGAAGTGATCGTGCCGGTCGTTGAAAGTGTGCGCCCGCTGATCGAGGCGCAGCTTTCAAGCTGGCCGTTCAAGCCGCATCTCGTCTCCGGGGATGATGACAAGTTTGCAGCCTTCAAACTCGCGGACGCCGCCCTTGCCGCTTCGGGCACCGTGACCCTGGAACTGGCTCTTTCCGGTACACCGATGGTCGTGGCCTACAAGGTTGATGCGGTCGCCGCGCGGCTGCGTTTTCTGCTCAAAGTTCATTCGGTGGTGCTTGCCAATCTGGTCCTGGGCGAGAATGCGTTCCCGGAGTATCTGCAGGAGCAATGCACGGCCGCCCGGCTCGCAGATGCTCTTTTGCCTCTCTTGGCCGATACACAGCAGCGCCGGGATCAACTGGCCGCTTTGTCCAGGATTCCGGATCGGCTCTTGCTGGCAGAGGGTACGCCCAGCGAACGGGCGGCCGGCATCGTTTGGCAACATCTGGCGGGTTGCGGTTCGTCAGCGCGACGCTAGGCTTTTGTCTGCTGCTCGGTGTCTAGTTCGTGCTAGATTTAATCCCGCGACATCCGTTTACCTCCTCGACCGAGGGGCGCATCTCGCGATCCAATTGACGCGGGTGTTCTCGGTTTCTTTGCACTTCATCACAATCGAGAGAGGCTTGCGTTGTGCCCGCCCGCGGTGCGGGTCTGGAGGCTGTTTGATCGTCACACACGTCTGTTCAGCCGTTCAATGCGAAAAGGTCAGGCTATGAAGAAACTCACTGTGTTGCTTCTCAGTGCGGCGCTGGTTGCGGCGCCGATGGCATCATCGGCTTATGCGAAGAAGCCCCAAGGCGGAAACGGTCAACAAGGGCAGGTAGTTCAAAAGCCGGTCCAAAATGGCGGCGGCGGCGGCGGTGGCGGCGGCGGTCCGAAGGGCCCGAAACACGGCGGCAAGCATCATGGCAATAAGGGCGTTGGAGGTGCGATTGCGATCATCGGTGCGGCGGCTGCCATCGCGGCTGCCAGCAGTGCGGAAGCCCGCGAGCATCGCCGTGAATGCCGTCGGCTGCGCTACCGTTGCGAAGATGGTAGCCGCTGGGCTTGCCGCAAGCATCGCCGTCACTGCGACTAGATTATCGCGACAAGGCAAAACGAACCTTTGATCGAATATGGGGCAGGGGAATACCCTGCCCCATATTTTTTGTCCGCTGCCGGGGGGGGTAATCGAGTTCGTGCGCGGTGGAGTAGAGCGTTGACCGCTTGGATGCATCTTGATTGATGTGCCGACAAATCATGACACTGCAACATCCGTGGGGTTGCCTTCTGCGGCACTCAGCAGACCGCCGGTTATCCAAGACTGAACATATGCGGCGACCCGCATAGGGGCATTGTCGGGATCGTCATACAGAGCAGCCATTTCGCACAGCCGGCCAAATGTTGTGCCGTTTTCCATCTCGTTCCACAGCATCGCTTCTTCTGCCGCGATCGGTCTTATCCTTGGCACCAGGTCTTCGCGCCAAACCAGAAGCGGGCTTGGCGTCGCGCCCGTCGTTGTCTGGGGTGGGGCCTCTTCAGCATTGATTGCGTGCCAGATGTCATAGGCGTTTGTTGAGCACACCAGCTGTCTTGCCGAGGGGTGGCTTGTCAGCACGAGGCGAGGCCAGTCGTCCGGCTGGATGCGCGAAAGATGGCCCAGACCCAAGACCGCAGCGTCTGGCGCTGCGAAGGCTGTGTTCAACGCGCACTCGATCTCGGCCAGCTCCGCGACTGCAGGGTAGCCGGTATAGGGTTTCGTTTGCCGGAGAAAGTCGGGAAGCGCGCGCGATACAAGGCTGGCGTTTGGCTGATGCGATGGCCGGTCAGCGATATAGTGGCGGGCCATATCGTCGAAGGCCTCGTCGCCAATGAAGCGGTGCAGGACAGGGTAATCCGCAGCAACAATCTCGATGAGGCGTGCAGTGTAAGCGTGACGATAGACGCCAAGCAGCACGTCGCGGCTCGTCCGCGTGCTATCGCGGAGATAATCAAGAATACCGTCGTCGCCAGCAAGGATCGCCTGCTGGAATGCATCCTGAAGGTCGGCGAGGCCGGTCGGCGCACTCGTGTGTGTGGTGTTGCGCGAAGATCGCTCCTTATTCAATGTGGCCATCCGCTAGGCCCTCAGCCGTTGGCGCTGCGCGGACTTGAGTTCCGGCAACATCTGTTCGGCGATATAGCGGGCAATCTGCAATTCGCTCACCATTTCGCTCAAGGGCGGGATGTGGTCGTCCCGCTCGATGATCGTCGATATGGGTCCGAAGCGCTCGACGGCATAGCGATACAAATCCCAAACCTCGGGTGGGACCAGCGCATCATGTGTGTCGATGATATGGGTCATGTTGTGCTCGTGCCCGGCGAGGTGGAACTGGACAACGCGGTCACGCGGGATGGCGTCGATAAATGCCTTGCCATCGAAGTCGTGATTGAATGCGTTAACGAACACGTTGTTGACGTCGAGCACGAGCCAGCAGCCGGTGCGTCTGGTCAATTCGGCGATGAAGTCCCATTCGGTCATTTCGGATGTGCCGAACTCGACATAGGAAGAGACATTCTCGATGGCGAGCGGCCGCTGCAGGATTTCCTGAACCGTGGCAACGCGCGATGCGACGTGGTCCAGTGCCTCGCGTGTGTAGGGGACGGGCAGCAGGTCATGCAGGTTGATGCCATGCACGCCGGTCCAGCATAGATGATCGGAAATGAATTCGGGCTGATAACGCTTTGCCAGTTCCTTCAGCCCTTGCAGATAGGTCAAGTCGAGCGGCGCTGTTGAGGCAATCGACATCGAAACGCCGTGCATGACGATTGGGTATCGCGCTCTGATCTGGTCAAGTGCGGCGAGCGGCTGTCCGCCCGTGTGCATGTAGTTCTCCGAGATGATCTCAAACCAGTCGATCGGAGGATCACCGCTCAGGATATCGGCGTAGTGCTGGGGTCTGAGCCCCAGTCCGAATCCCAGATAGCGCGGGCGGTTGTCGATCTCATGCGCCTGCGGCTTTGAACCGGCGCTTTCGCTCGACACATAGGCTGAGGACATCAGGGCCTCATCGTTTCGTTGGAGCTGGCGCCGTTCGCGCCGGGTTAGCATGAAGCTTGATCTTGCTCGTTGCTAGCGGAGGCAATCGCGGCAAGGCGCGGCGTGGCAGAACCATGATCTGCCGCGCCGCTATCATCTGCGTGGGGCTTGCCCTCGTGTTCAGGATCGGAAGTACTTTTCCTGACCGGAAAAGCTTAACCCTTCGGCGCCATCGCCTCTTCGAATTTGGCGCCCTTAACCTTTGCGCACTCTTCCTTGGTCATTTCAAGGAAGCCCTGGCCCTTGCAGCCGTTATGGCCCTTGCAAGCGTTGCTGGCGCCTTTGCACGCGCCATGTCCCTTGCACGCATTTGCGCCAACGCAATGACCCTTTGCAGCGTCAGCGGCGATCGACGTTGTGGTAGCGGCGGTGCCTGCGAGAAGCAGCGTTGCGGTGGCGGCAGCGAGGGTAGCGCCCGAGCGCATCGACATTTTCATGGGAGAGTTTCCTCTTGGATTTGCCTGAAAGTGTTGGGGAACGTCCGTGGGTGCCGTGTTCCCCTTCCGATTGGCACCTGCAACCCAGTACGGGCTTTGCCATGTCTTCGTTACGCCCGCCCGCGCTCAACAAAATGTGTTAGCTCATTGCCCTCGTGATGGGGCTTCTTGGGTTGATCCACTGCCCTGGCCACTTTCGCCCGGCGCAATCAGGGTGTAACGAAATGCTCGTATCACGCGAATGGATGGACAGGATTAGAGCAGGCAGTTGAGTGAGCCGGCTTCAGATCTTTCGGAAATCATGCGCGCTGCCAACGGCGGCGACGCACAGGCGTACCGTCATGCCCTCACCCGGATAGCCGGGTGGCTGAGGCCCATCGTGAGGCGGGGGCTTGCCGGTGCAGGCCGGAGTATCGATGACGCCGAGGATATCGTGCAGGAGACATTGCTTTCAATCCACCTGAAGCGGCAGACGTGGGATGCGGAAAAGCCCATAGAGCCTTGGCTGCGAGCCATCGCGCGGCACAAGCTGATCGACCATCTACGGCGGAAGGGTGTTCACGATCATCTCGACATCGACGTGTTTTCTGAGACGCTGAGTGCGGAGGCAGAGCAGCCTACCCTGGCCGCGTTCGAGCGCGATGATCTTATGGCTTGTCTGGCGCCGCGCCAGAAGGAGATCGTGTCGGGCGTGTCGATCGAGGGCCTCAGCGCACGCGAGATGGGCGAACGCCTTGGAATGAGCGAAGGCGCGGTGCGGGTCGCACTGCATAGAGCGCTCAAGCTCCTGGCTGAGGCTTACCGGCGGAGCGAGGCATGAGAACAGACGATCTCATAGAAGCGCTCGCCGCCGACAACCCGCCACAACGGGCTTCAGTGGGTCGTGGCCTGATGCTTGCGGCGTTTGGTGGCGGCATCATCGCGGCGGCGGGCATGCAGGTGGCGATGGGTGTGCGTCCGGACATCGCGGCTGCCCTGGAGACATGGCGGTTCGACGTCAAGCTGGCGATCGTCTGGCTGGCCGTTGCCATGAGCCTGCTGGTGGTTTGGCGTCTGGCAAGTCCATTGTCCAGGCTGGCCTCGGCGAAACCCATTTTGCTGGTTCCTGCCGCGATGGTACTGGCCGTCGCGGTCGAGTTGTCGAGTGTACCAGCGAGCGCTTGGGGCACGCGGCTTGTCGGTTCGAACGCACTGATCTGCCTCACGGCGATTCCCGTGCTCGCACTGGCGCCGTTGGCGGCAACTCTTTATGCGCTGCGAGCGGGAGCGCCAGCTTCGCCTGGAACCGCCGGTGCATTTGCCGGGCTCTTTGCTTCCATGATGGCGGCCGCTTTTTACGGCCTGCACTGCGCCGACGATTCACCGCTGTTTGTCGCCACCTGGTATCTGCTGGCATCGTTGATCGTTGCCACGCTTGGCGCAGTTCTGGGGCGGCGCTTCCTTAAGTGGTAATTGCCGCGGCTGCATGATCCTTTGCTTCAGGAACAACAATAAGGGCCGGACTGCAGGTCCGGCCCTTGTCGCTGGTTCTTATGGATGTTCTTACCGGAGCGATGCAGCTGAGACTTAGCCGCGCTCGTTCATCGGCACATAATCGCGCACGGCAGCACCGATGTAGAGCTGGCGCGGACGGCCAATGCGCTGCTCGGGATCCTCGATCATTTCCTTCCACTGCGCGATCCAGCCGACGGTCCGGGCAACGGCGAACAGGACGGTGAACAGCGAGACGGGGAAACCCATCGCGCGCAGCGTGATGCCTGAGTAGAAGTCGATGTTGGGATAGAGCTTCTTTTCGACGAAGTAGTCGTCCTCCAGGGCGATCCGCTCCAGCTCCATTGCCACCTTCAACAAGGGTTCGTCGCGGATGCCGAGCGAGTCGAGCACCTCGTGACAGGTCTTTTGCATCACTTTGGCGCGTGGATCGTAGTTCTTATAAACGCGGTGGCCGAAGCCCATGAGGCGGAAGCCGGAGTTCTTGTCCTTCGCCATCTTGATGTATTCGGGAATGCGATCCACCGAACCGATTTCCTGAAGCATATTGAGAGCGGCTTCGTTCGCGCCACCGTGCGCAGGGCCCCACAGGCATGCGACGCCGGCGGCGATGCATGCGAACGGGTTGGCGCCAGAAGAACCAGCAAGACGCACCGTAGACGTTGATGCGTTCTGCTCGTGGTCGGCGTGCAGGATGAAAATCTTGTCGAGCGCGCGGGCAACGACGGGATTGACCACATAAGGCTCGCACGGCACCGCGAAGCACATCTGCAGGAAGTTCGACGTGTAGTCGAGATCGTTACGCGGATAGATGAAGGGCTGTCCGATAGAATACTTGTAGGCCATCGCCGCGATGGTCGGCATCTTGGCGATCATGCGGTTGGCGGCGATACGGCGCTGCTCTGGATCGTTGATGTCAGTGGAGTCGTGATAAAATGCCGACAGCGCGCCAACGATACCGCAGACCACCGCCATTGGATGCGCGTCACGACGGAAGCCGGTGAAGAACCTCGTCATCTGCTCATGCACCATCGTGTGGCGCGTAATCGCCTTGTCGAACGCATAGTACTGCGCCTTGGTGGGCAGTTCTCCGTTCAAGAGCAGGTGGCAGACTTCAAGGAAGTTCGACTTCTCGGCGAGCTGGTCGATCGGATAGCCGCGGTGGAGCAGGATGCCTTCGTCACCATCGATGAATGTGATCCGGGACGAGCAGTTGGCAGTCGATGTGAAACCCGGATCGTAGGTGAAGCAACCTGTGTCGCGGTAAAGACGGCCGATGTCGATCACATCGGGGCCATGGGTGCCGGAGCGGATCGGCATCTCGGCCGACTTGCCATTGATGTTGAGCTTGGCGTTCTCGGTCGGATTTGTGGGGGGCATTTGGCTGTCCTGCACGGTCATTCATTTTCCTCGAGTCAACGGGCGGCGCACAAACGGTCGGCGGCTCGGGTGCCTCCGGGTGGCAAGGAGGCTCGCATTAGATGCAGCAATCCTGGTACCTTACATTCCGCCCTGCGACAACATAACCCTTCGACGATATAGCCCGGCGTCGCCTCGAATTTCAGTCAGAAATACAACATCTTACAGTTCGTGCCTAACGAGAGTGCAGGAATTGCTTCGACGCTACCGGCGCCTGAGCTTCGGCAGTGCAAAATAGTGCCCAATGGTTGGGCATAGGGTGGCCGGGTGATTGGGTTACGCTTCAGCATCCCTCAGGCGTGGTCGGCACTTGATCGTTTCAGACCTGCGTTGAAACGATCCAAATTTCTTCGCTCACGCAGCTTATCTTCGCTATCGCTCGGGTTGCTCAGCGGGGGCGGCGCAAGGCGCCGGGCCGTAGTCGCGGCCTTAACGATTCCGCCTTGGTCGGAATCGCTCTAACGAATGACAGATGCTCACGAATGGCCGGCGTGATCGGCAATACGTGCCAGGCTCTCTTCATCGCCGAGCACGGTCATGACGTCGAACACCGGAGGCGACACAGTCGAACCGGTGAGCGCGGCGCGCAATGGCTGCGCGACCTTGCCGAGTTTCAATCCGGCAGCTTCGGCAAAAGCCCGCACCTCGCTTTCGATCGACTGGGCATCCCAGGACTTCACGGTGTGGAGGCGGGGAAGCAGCTCGGCAAGCATACGACGACTATCTGCATCGATCTGCTTTGACGCCTTGTCATCCAATACGAGCGGCCTTCTGGCGAAAATGTACCCGGCTCCGTGGATCAGATCGAGCAGTGTCTTTGAGCGTTCCTTGAGGCTGGGAATCGCGGCGCGAAACTGCGTGCTGGCGCCGCCGGCGAGTGCTTGTGCGATCTCATCACCACCTTCGATCTCCGGCAGGATCGCAATCGCTCTTTCGAACAGCTCGTGATCGTCGCTTTGCCGAATGTAGTGGGCATTGAGTGCCTCCAGCTTGGCGAAGTCGAAGCGCGCTGCACTTTTGCCAATGCCAGTGACATCGAACCATTCGATGAGCTGCGCTGTGGGAATTATTTCATCATCGCCGTGGCTCCAGCCGAGGCGCACGAGGTAGTTGCGCAAGGCTTCCGGCAGATAGCCCATCGCGCGATAGGCTTCGACACCGAGCGCACCGTGACGTTTGGAAAGCTTGGCGCCGTCGGGGCCGTGGATGAGCGGAACGTGGGAGAATTCCGGGACGCTCCAGCCGAGGCCCTGGTAGATCTGAGTCTGGCGCGCGGTATTGGTGAGGTGATCGACGCCGCGGATGACATGGGTTACGCCCATGTCATGGTCGTCGACGACGACGGCGAGATTGTAGGTGGGGGTGCCGTCGGAGCGCAGCAGGATCAAGTCGTCGAGATCCTTGTTGGGGAAGATGACGTTGCCCTGTACGTGATCCTCGATCGCCGTTTTGCCCTGGCGCGGAGCTTTCAGGCGGATGGTGAATGGCGCACCGGACGGCGCTTCGGAAGCCGGCTTGTCGCGCCAAGGCGAGCGGATGGTCAGCGGCTGTTTTTCGGCCTCGGCCTTGGCGCGCATCTCCTCCAGTTCCGCCTGTGTCAGGAAGCAGCGATAGGCGTGGCCTTCCGCCAGGAGCCGCTCCGCCTCTTGCTTGTGCCTCGCGACGCGCGAGAACTGCGATACCGGCTCGCCGGTCCAATCGAGTTCCAGCCACTTGAGACCGTCGATGATGGCGGCAACCGCCTCATCGTTGTTGCGAGCGCGATCGGTATCCTCGATCCGAAGCAGGAATGTGCCGCCCTTGGCCTTTGCATAAAGCCAGTTGAAAAGGGCGGTGCGGGCGCCGCCGATATGCAGAAAACCGGTCGGAGACGGAGCGAACCGCACAACGGGTTTGGGATGGTTGGTTGTGGTCTGTTTTTCTGTCATCGAGCGTGCCATGATCTTTGGTGCAGCGCGGCTTTGCGCGGCGTTGGCTTGCGCCTTTACCACAGGGGGCGGCTGGGGGTAAGGGCTGAGAGCGGACATGACGTCGCCTGGTGCCGGCATGGACTTGGGCAGCGATGCAGGGGACAGGTTCGCCGATTACCCTGAGCGGGCTGCGCGCGCGGGCAATGCCGCAGCTCCTTCGCGGCTGACACTGCTGCTGGAGGCGGAGCGAGCCCGGTGGTTTTATTGGGCGCCAGTTGCTCTCGGTGCGGGAATTGCCTTCTATTTCTCACTTCCGTTCGAACCCCGGCCGCAGGCCGCATTGCTCGCATTGATGTTCAGTTCCGCACTTTCGTTTGCATTTTCGGGTGCGACGATTGCGACGGTGTTGACGCGGGCACTGCTGCTTGCTTCGACGGGTTTTGCGCTCATCACGCTGCGAGCGATGGTGGTTGCCGCGCCTATCCTTGCCCAGCCGACGGGTGCCGTGGACCTCAAGGGGTATATCGAGCAGATCGAACCGCGAGATGGCCCCGGTGTGCGGTTGACGCTCCAGGTGCGCGAAATCGGCAACCTTGTTGAAAGCGAAAGGCCCGGGCGGGTCAGGGTACGTGTGACAGCAAGGCGCGATGACTTTGCACCGGGTGACGCGGTGATGTTGCGCGCCAGGCTTGCGCCTCCCGGTGCTCCTGTTCTGCCGGGTGGATTTGATTTTGCGCGGCATGCCTACTTCGAGGGACTTGGCGCGGTGGGTTATGGCGTGTCGCGACCGGTGCTGGATCCTGATGCTGGCCCGCCGCCGCTGTCGCTGCGGATCGGCGCCTGGTTCCAGCGCGCCCGTGCGGCCATTGGTGCGCGGGTGGACCGTGTTCTTGGCGGCGAAAGCGCTGCGATCTCCAAGGCGCTGCTTACGGGAGAGCGTGGGGGGATCAGCGAGGCGACGAACCGGGCCTATCGCGACTCCGGCCTCTTCCACATCCTTTCGATCTCGGGACTGCACATGGCCATCATGGGTGGCGCGGTGTTTGCGAGCGTGCGGCTGCTGCTGGCGTTGTTTCCCTCAATCGCGCTGCGCTATCCGGTGAAGAAGTGGGCGGCGCTGGCTGCCGCCGCAGGTTCGCTTGGCTATCTTGCGATTTCTGGCACCTCGTTCGCCACAGTGCGTTCTTTCATCATGATCTCGATCATGTTTGGGGCAATCCTGCTCAACCGCCCCGCGATCGCGCTGCGCAATGTGGCGCTCTCCGCGCTTGTGATCCTCATCCTGTTTCCCGAAAGCCTGCTCGACGTCGGGTTCCAGATGTCGTTTGCAGCCGTCGTGGCGCTCGTTGCGGCCTATGAGGGTGTGCGGGATCACTATGCGGGGCAGCATGCCAGGGACTTTGGACTCCTGATGAAGGTGGTGCTGTTCTTCGGCGGCATCGTGCTTTCGACGCTCGTCGCCTCGGCGGCGGTGACGCCGCTTGCGATCTATCATTTCCACAAGACGCAGCAGTATGCGGTGCTGGCCAATCTGGTGGCGGTCCCGATCTGCAACATCGTCGTCATGCCGGCGGCGCTAGCTGCGTTCGTGATGATGCCATTCGGGCTTGACGCAGCACCCTTGCTGGTGATGGGGCTGGGCGTCGAAGCGATGAGTGAAACCGCGCGCTGGGTTGCGGGGCTCCCTGGCGCTGTTGGCGTGCTGCCTGCGATTCCAACAGCTGCATTCTGCGTTTTGATATTGGGCGGGCTGTGGCTGCTGCTGTGGCATGGGCGGTGGCGATTCTTCGGGCTTGCCGCGATTGCTGGCGGGCTGGCGATGGCGCCACTCAAGGCGCGGCCAGACTTGCTTGTGGGACGGGACGGACAACTGGTGGCCTTGCGCGCGCCGGACGGCCATCTGGCAGCTCTGCCAGCGCCGCAATCAAAATTCGAGCTGACACGATGGCTGGAGAGCGACGGCGATTCCCGTTCCGCTGCTGACGTGGTTGGCACGCCGGGGCTTACCTGTGACGCGCTGGGCTGCACCGGGCGGGTCAACGGAGCAACAATTGCTGTTTCGCGTCACCCTGCCGGGATCGCGGATGACTGCAGGACCGCCGATCTGGTGATTCTCGATGTTCCCGCGCCAGTGGCGTGTTCCCGACCGGCTGCTGTGATCGATTTTTTCGCGACACGCACGGCCGGGACACATGCGGTCTATATCGCGGGGCCTCGGCAGGTGCGGACGGAAACCGTTGCCGAGGCGCGCGGCCAGCGACCTTGGTCGCCGCCGCATCCCTGGACGGCCGAAGGTCAGACCCGCAACCATCAGGAAACCGCCAGCGCCAGCGACGGCGGCCCAATGCCGCTGCACGGTTCCAGTGAGCGCCGCCGTGGCCACTCGGCGCAAGCGGGGTATGGCTCACGCATCAGCCAGTTTGCCGCGCCGGCTGGGTTGCTCGATGGCGGTCGGAAGCCCCGTCCAGACGTTGAAGAGGAAGATCCACCCAATCCGGGGGGCGCAGCTGACTAGGCCCGGTTTAGAGGCCAATGTCGCGCAGGCGCTCCGAGGTTCATTTAAGCCGGTGCCTTGCCGTGAGGGACGTGCTGGGTCAACGCAGTACTGAAACTTTACAACCCTGCAATCCATTTTGGATTGGCCGAGACGCTGCGACCCGGTGGAGCGATCAATAGCGGCGGATGAGGCCCACGAGCCGGCCCTGAATGTCGACTTGATCGGGGCCGAATATGCGTGTCTTGAATTCGGGGTTGGCGGCCTCCAGCGCAACGGTCGTACCCTTCTTGCGAAGGCGTTTCAGCGTGGCTTCTTCCTTTTCCACCAGGGCGACGACGATGTCGCCATTCTCAGCGGAATCGCAGCGCCTGATGATGACGGTGTCGCCGTCGTGAATGCCGGCTTCGATCATCGAGTCGCCCTTCACCTCAAGTGCGAAATGCTCGCCATTCGTGAGCAGGTCGGGCGGACAGGCGATGTCGTGGGTGTGGTTCTGGATGGCGCTGATCGGTGTACCGGCGGCGATGCGGCCCATGACAGGAACCGAAACCGTGCGGCTGTCGATGGCCACGGAACTTGGCATCGAAAGTTCTGGTTGCCGCCGGCCGGCACCTTCGATGACGCTCGGCTGGAAACCAACCTTGCGCGGTGCGCTGTCGCCTCCCTCCGGCAGCTTGATGACCTCTATGGCACGGGCCCGGTGAGGCAGACGGCGGATGAACCCGCGCTCCACAAGAGCAGTGATGAGACGGTGGATGCCGGACTTCGATTTCAGATCGAGCGCGTCCTTCATCTCGTCGAAGGACGGCGGCACGCCATCTGCCTGCATGCGTTCGTGAATGAACAGCAGCAGCTCTTTCTGTTTCAGGGTGAGCACGAGCGCCTCCAAATGTTCCCTCGAATTGCTCCTCGCCGCACCGCTGCCGCCGCCAATTCGGGCGTCACGGCAATTCATCAGCCAGGACAAATCATGAACGTACGCTAACCGTTCGCGAGGTGTTCCGCAAGTGTAATCTGCAACTGTGCGGAAATTGCTAAAAGTCGAGTGGCAGGACTTGGACCTGTGTGCCCTCTGCCAGAGCAGGTGAGCCTGCCGGCCGGACGATCAGGCAGTCGGCGCGTGCCAGCGGCGCAATGAGTGAGCTGTCTTGGTTCTCGATGGGTGTGACCCGGCCATCACCACCGATTCTGGCGCGCATGTAGTGCGTGCGCGGTCCGTTGGCCGATAGGGCGTGGGCGACCGGTGCTGTCCCTGAATGGGCGCTGGCGTCCGTGTGGCCGAGCATTCTGGCGATCAGTGGCACGGCGAAGACCCTGGTGCAGATCATGGACGAGACCGGGTTGCCGGGCAGTCCAAGGACAAGCTGGCTGTCGCGATGGCCAAAGATCATCGGCTTTCCCGGGCGCATAGCGATTTTCCAGAAGTCGAGTTCGACGCCGCGTGCCTTCAGTGCCGGGATGACCAAATCGTGGTCGCCAACGGAGGCGCCGCCAATCGTGAGCAGGATGTCGGCATCGGCGGCGGTTGCAATCTTTTCGTCGAGGTCGGCGAGGGTGTCGCGGGCTATGCCGAGAAGGACGGGCTCGGCGCCGAATGCGGCCAGCATGGTGGCGAGACCGTAGGGATTGGATGAGATGATCTGGTCGGGGCGCGGCTTGTCTCCCGGCATGACGAGTTCATCGCCGGTGGCAAGTATTGCGACCTTGGGCCGGCGAGCGCATGGCACAGTGGCATGGCCCATTGCGGCGGCGAGCAGGATGTCGCGGGACGTAAGACGCATGCCTCGGGTGAGGGCTGCTTCGCCCTTGCGAAAATCCCTTCCCTTTGGCCGGATGTGTTCAGGGTCGGGTGAGCCCTCGACAACGGTGATGTGTTCTCCGTCGGCTTTGACGTTTTCCTGGATGACGATTGCGCCAGCGCCCGCAGGGACCGGGGCGCCAGTGAAGATCCGCACCGTTTCGCCTTTGCCGATGGTGCCGCTGAAAGCATGCCCGGCAGCGGACTCGCCGATCAGTTTCAATGTCGCGGGTAGGGTTGCGACGTCGGCTGGGCGGACTGCGTAGCCATCCATGGCGGAGGCATCGAACGGCGGTTGGGTCAGTTGAGCGATGACATCGGATGCCAGCACTCTTGCCGCTGCTTGAAGGAGTGGAACATCTTCGCCGGACATCGGCTGCGCGGCGGCAAGGATCCGCTCCAGGGCGTCTTCGACGGGGAGCAGGGCCATCTCAGCTTTTTGCCTTCTTGGCAGGCGTTGGGGTGGCACTGCCTTCCGCCGCCAGCCAGTGGCCCGAGCGGCCACCCTGTTTTTCGACCAGCCGGATGTTCTGGAACGTCATTGCCTTGTCGACGGCCTTCAGCATGTCATAGATCGTCAGGCAGGCGACCGAGACCGCAGTCAATGCTTCCATCTCGACGCCGGTCTGGCCGGACACCTTTACCTCGGCGGTGACATGCAACCCGGAAGGGTTGCTGCTCTTCTCGAAATCGACGGTCGCCTTGGTGATGGGCAAGGGGTGGCACAGCGGAATGAGATCGGATGTCTTCTTGGCCGCCATGATGCCGGCGATGCGAGCGGTGGCGAGTACATCGCCCTTTTTCGCCGTTCCGGTTTCGATCAGCGCCAGCGTTTCTCCGGCCATTGAAACGAAGCCTTCAGCGCGCGCCACCCGATGGGTCACGTCCTTAGCCGAGACGTCGACCATGTTGGCCTCGCCCTTTTCGTTGATGTGCGAAAGGCGCTGGGTGAGGGAAGTGGATTTGGGCATAGGGTGGCGGGCTTCTTTCGATTGCCGTAGCTGGTTGCCAGCCTGCTTTTCTGGCGTCTTCGAGGGGGACTATATCAAGCTTGGCGGCTCACAGGCAAAGGATTGGGAGGGCAGGGGCGTTAATGCGCTTGGCAATTTGACATGGGGGGCGGGGCGTATCCTGGTTTGAAAGTGGATTTGGTCCATGTCACGACGGACGGCATCCATCGATGCGGCAGGATGGCAATTCGTTTGACATACTGCTGGGTTAGATACAAAATCATGAAAGTGTATCTAACTGGCAACTCTGCTAATAGATGCCGAGGCTGTCGGGCCTCCAGCCGCAAGATGGCTGTGCGGTTAGATACATAATATGGAATGTGTATATAACCATGAGAAAGATCCCGCTCAACCTGCTGACGCTTTATGCGGATCTGCTGCAAAACGTCGGTCTTGACGAAATTCCGGAAGGCTCGATCACGATCCGGACGGTGAAGACGATCAAGTACGTCTACCTGACGGAGAAGGTCACGCGCCGGCAGATCAACCTAGGCCGCGCCGACAACCCGGACGTCATGGAACGGGCCGAAGTCATCCGGCACAAGACGGAAGCTTCAAAATCGCTGCGCGCGACCGTTACGGCGCTCAAGAATGCGAAAATTCCAGCTCCCTCCCTGCCTCTCGGGCGGGTTCTGCAGGCTATTGCATCGGCTGGGCTGTTCAACAGAGGCATCATTCTGGTCGGCACGGCCGCCTATCAGACCTACTCCTGCATCCTGGGTTACTATCTTCCCGGATCGGCAATCATGACGAACGATGCCGACCTTCTGGCGGCGTCGTTCGTTGCCGGTGAGGATGCGTTGGATCTGGAGGAAATCCTGCAACGCGCCGATCCGACATTCAAAGCTCAGATGAGCAGAAACGATACGCTGCCGAAGGTTTTCAGGGCCAGCAACGCATTCCAGGTCGATGTGTTGACGAGGTACGGTCGCGGGCGAACAAGCCCGGTTCCGATCAAGGGGCTCGGGTGTGCGGCTGAAGCCTTGACGTTCATGGAGTATCTTGCGGAGGATCCAATCGACGCGGTGGCACTCTATGGCACAGGCGTTCCGGTCAAGGTGCCGCGGCCACTTCGCTACGCCATCCACAAGCTCCTGATCGCACAAGAACGGTCGGGCAGGCATGTGCCCAAGAAGGCGAAGGATCTGCTGCAGGCCAAGGATATCATCGGCGCCTATCAAGACGATAATCCCGAAGAGCTGGAGGATGAACTCGCAGCGGCCCGCAACCGGGGGCGGGCCTGGAAGAAGAACATCAATGCTTCGCTGAACGAAATCGGCCTGACTGAAAGGCAGCAGAGGCAGGCGCCTTCAACCCAGCGGAAGCGATAACAATTTGACGGAAACCAAGATTTCAAACGGCGCCGCTGCCCAGCCGGCTCCCGGTCTCAATGCCGGCATTTTTGCGCTATTGTGTATCCGGGCATTGTCTCATGCGTGTCCATGAGGCGGCACCCGTCTTCTAGAGCGCGTTCATCTTCGATGGAATCGGGAACGCGCTCAATCCTTTCGTTATGGGCATGTTTTTCACGCTGAACCGATGCTCACTTCAGCTAAACATGCCCTAGTGTGCTTGCGAGGTTGTCATGACTGCGATCGCCCGTTGCTCCATTCTTGCCGCCGCTTCGGTCTGCGTTGCGGGTGCCTGTATTCTCGTGGCATCTCCCGCCAACGCAGCCGACCGTGCGGGCTACCTTGCGGCATGCGAGAAGGAGCGTGGTGCGGAAGCGAAATCGAAGTGTGCGTGCGTTGCCGACAAGGTGGATGGCGCCTTCAAGGACAAGGCTCTCGGGTTCGCCTACCAGTCGCTGTCGCAACCCATCGGCGAACTCGTCAATACCGACTCCGGGCTCAGCGAGAAGGAGGAGGACGAGATCGTCGACAAGACCTTCGCCTTCATGAAGGCGTGCGGGCTGGTGAAGTGAATTGAGCGCAGGCGCCTGCGCCGGGGTGAGCGTTCATCCCTTCGCCAGCAGCACCTGCGTCGCTGCCGTCACGTCCTGCTGGCGCATCAGGCTTTCGCCGACCAAGAAGGTGTTGACGCCGACCTTGTTCAGCTGCGCGATGTGGGCGGGCGTGAAGATGCCGCTCTCGCCGATGACGATGCGGTCCTTGGGCACGCGCGGGGCCAGTCGCTCGGTCGTCTCCAGCGTCGTCTCGAACGTCTTCAGATTGCGGTTGTTGATGCCGATGAGGCGGCAGGGCAGGGCCAATGCACGGTCCAGCTCTGCATCGTCGTGGACCTCGACAATAGCATCCATGCCCCAGTCGGCGGCGGCACTCGCGAGATCGCGGGCTGTGGCATCATCCACCTCTGCCATGATGATGAGGATGCAGTCGGCACCCCAGGCGCGGGCCTCCACGACCTGATAGGTGTCGATCATGAAGTCCTTGCGCAACACCGGCAGGGATACTGCCTTGCGCGCGGCCTTGAGATACTCGGGCGCGCCCTGGAAGGATGGCGTGTCGGTGAGGATCGACAGGCACGTCGCGCCGCCCGACTCATAGGCCTTTGCAAGCGCGGGTGGATCGAAGTCGGCGCGGATCAGGCCCTTCGACGGTGAAGCCTTCTTGATTTCGGCAATAAGCGCGGTCTCACCGTTGGCGAGTTTTGCTGCGATGGCGCCGGCGAACGGCCGGACCTTGGGTGCGGAGCGTGCATACTCCGCCATTACCTGCAAAGGGTTGGCGTCCTTGGCGCGCGCCACTTCCTCGCGCTTGTAGGCGGTGATCTTGTCCAGGATGTCGCTCATGGGTGCTTTCGTCAGGCTCCCTCGTTGGTCGCGGCAATGAGCCTGTCAAGCGCGGTCATCGCCGCGCCGCTATCGATGGCGCGTGCGGCGCGTTCGACGCCGTCGGCGAGGTTTGCCGCCTTGCCCGCGACGATGAGGGCTGCCGCCGCATTCAGCAGAACAATGTCGCGGAAGGGTCCGGGCTCGCCCTGGAGAACCACGCGGATGGCCTCGGCATTGGCCTTGGCATCGCCGCCCTTCAGGTCGGCAAGCTTCGCGCGCGAAAGCCCCGCGTCCTCCGGCATAACTTCGAACACCGCGACTTCGCCATTGGCCAGTTCCGCCACCGTGCTCACGCCCGTGGTCGTCAGTTCATCCATGCCGTCGGAGCCATGCACGATCCAGACGTGTTCGGCGCCAAGGTTCTTCATGACATCAGCGACCGGCTCGACCCACTTCTTGTCGAAGACACCGATAACCTGGCGCTTGACGCCGCCGGGATTGCACAGCGGTCCCAGCAGATTGAAGATGGTGCGGATCCCCAGTTCTGCACGCACCGGTGCCCATTGCCTCATGGCGGGATGATGGATCGGCGCCCACATGAATCCAACGCCAGCGCTGGCGATGGAACGGGCCACGACATCGGGACCGACGTCGACCTTGACGCCCAGTGCGGTCAGAACGTCGGATGCCCCAGAGAGTGAGGAGACGGAGCGGTTGCCGTGCTTGGCGACTTTCACGCCGGCTCCGGCTGTGACAATCGCAGCGCAGGTTGATACGTTATAGGTGCCGTGACTATCTCCGCCCGTGCCGACGATGTCGACCGCATCGGCCGGGGCATTGACGGTCAACATCCGCGCGCGCAGCAGGCGGGCAGCGCCAGTGATTTCCTCGACCGTTTCGCCGCGCACGCGCAGCGCCATCAGGAAGGCGCCCATCTGCACAGGTGTTGCGGCACCCGACGACATCATGTCGAGCGCGGTCTCTATTTCGTCCTCGCCAAGCGTGGCGCCGGTCGAAACCTTCTGGATGATGCGCTTCAGTTCCGGCGCGGTCATGCTTGCTCTCTATCGTCCGTGCATCCAACCGTCAGGCGGCACTCTTGGGGCGGCCTGCCGGAATGACTTCGCGCTTTGGCGTGATGCCCGCCAGTTCGAGAAAATTGGCCAACAGCGCGTGACCATATTCGGAGGCGATGCTTTCAGGGTGGAACTGCACACCATGCACGGGATGGGTCTTGTGCTGCAGGCCCATGATGAGCCCGTCATCCGTCTCGGCGGTGATCTCCAGGCAATCGGGGAGGGTCGCGCGTTCGACAATCAACGAATGGTAGCGCGTGATCTCGAATTTCTGCGGCAAACCCTTGAAGATGCCCTTGCCGGCATGGTGGATCGTGGAGAGCTTGCCGTGCATCGGCACTTCGGCGCGGATGACCTTGCCGCCGTAGGACTGGCCGATCGACTGGTGACCGAGGCAAACGCCGAGCAGCGGGATGGTTGCGCCCGCCTTGGCGATGAGATCGAGGCAGACGCCGGCCTCGTTGGGTGTGCAGGGGCCGGGCGAAAGGACGATCGCCTTGGGCTTCTGCGCGATGACTTCCTCAGCCGTCACTTTGTCGTTGCGGATGACGATCGATTGCGCACCCAGCTCGCCCAGGAAGTGGACGAGATTATAGGTAAAACTGTCGTAGTTATCGATCAGGATCAGCATGGCGGTGGGCCTTTGGCATGAGCGCTTGGACTTCCTGTCAGGGTGTAGGGATGCCCGCCGGGGGCGTCAAGCGCGTGATCGGAAGGCTGGTTGGAAGTGGGCGCTCCGCCCCGGAATTCAGCCCAGCCGGCGCGGCAGGACGAAATCAACTAGCGTTCCAGTTGCCGGCTCAATGCGCCGCCAGCCGTCGACATCGAATGTCAGATGGGCGAGTGCCGCGGTCGGGAACTGCATGGCGAGCGACTGCACGGCGGCTTTGTGCCCGCCACCGGTCAATTCGAGGGCTAGGGCGTGCAGGCCTGGATTATGGCCAACGACCATGAGGACGGTTGGGTGCTGGGCTAGGGTCTTGATCCGTTGCAGCAGGGTTTCTGGGTCCGCGAGATAGAGCGCATCCTCGTAGAGAACTTTCGGCCGATCCTCGGTGATCTCATTCATGACAAGGGTCAGTGTCGCCCTGGTCCGTACTGCCGTCGAGCACAGCACGAAGTCGGGTACGAGCGCGTTCTTTACGAGGTGCTTGCCGATCAGTGCGGCTGCCTTCGTACCGCGTTTGGCGAGCGGGCGATCGAAATCGCCCTGCGTAGGGTCGTCCCAGCTCGATTTGGCATGACGGAGGAGAAGTAGCGTCAGCATGGCGGGGAAGATGGTGGGATTTGGCGGCTTTGGCAAGAGGAGCGGCAGCAGCTGCTCAGCAGATCGATTGAACCATCCTCGGCATCGCGGCGACCAAGATTCAAACCGGGTTCAGCACCCCGGAAAATCATTGCCGCCCATCTCCAGGAGTTCCTCATGGCGAAGCCATTCTTGCACAAACACAAAACGGACAATCCCTACGTCAATGCGCTCACCTCGACGACGATTTGGCAGAACGACGACGGCTCTGGAGGCGGCAAAGGTACGACAGTCGTCAAGATCTTCTTCGACAAGACAGGTGCAGGTGGCTACTGGACCGACCAGGAAGTCAATCTCTTCATGCAGCAGCTGGAATCGATCGAGGCTGTTGCCAACATCGACTTCCAGGTTGCCACGTATAGGGAAGAAGCCGACCTAATCGAGTACAAGGTGCTAACCGGAACATCGCCGTTGCCGACACCAAATCCGGCGGCGCACTACGGTCCGTTTCATGACGGAATGGTCGACGAACTGGGCGGCTACTACAACGTCGAATACAAGTACACGACTTCAGAGAATGCAATGGTACCGCTTTGGACCCTGCCGAGCATGGCCCAGGGTGGTGCCGCCGGGCAGATGATCCTGCACGAGATCCTGCACGCGGTCGGTCTCGACCATCCCTTCGATCAACTGATGGGCTCGGGTATCTGGCCCTCCGACCCTAATGCACCACCGACGACGTTCCAAACGACTCTGATGTCGGGCGACTTGTGGGGCAAGTTTTCGACCGATTTCGGCCATGCCATGAGTCCGATGGCGTTTGACATCGCAGCGCTGCAGCTTCTCTACGGCGCGAATACGGATCACAACTCGGGTAACGACGTCTACCTGTTGCCGGATGCGAATACGAATGGCACCGGCTGGATGTCGATCTGGGATACCGGCGGCACGGACAGCATCGAGTATCGCGGAACCCAAGATGCAGTCATCGATCTGCGCGCGGCGACACTCGAAGGTCCGCTCGGCGGCGGCAACATCAGTTCCGCTGATACCATCGAAGGCGGTTACACGATTGCCAATGGTGTCGAGATCGAGAACGCGCGCGGCGGTTCCGGTGACGATGGACTTATCGGCAACGATCTTGCCAATACACTGGTCGGAGGCGGTGGCGCGGACCACTATGTCGGTAACGGCGGCAACGATACGATCTACGTCGATGCGGCGGATCTTGCCCAGGGCATCGGCTACGAGTGGCTTGATGCCGGTGGCGGCACCGATACTGTCATCTATGCTGCTGGTACGGGAACCACCTACCTTGCGCTCAAGAACACTGGTGTGGAGGTCGTGCGCGCCAACCGGGCCAACGATGTCATCGATGGTCGCGATTCAGCCAATGGTCTCAAGCTTTATGGAAATCTTGGCAACGACTATCTCGCTGGCAGCTCGTACAAGGATTTGCTGTACGGGCAGGGCGACGACGATACGTTCGTTGCGACAGCCGGCAACGACAGGATCTATGGCGACAGCGGCAATGATACCTATGTCGCATTCGATGCTGTTGGCGATCTCAAGATCGATCTTACCGCAGGCCGCGCGGAGCAGGGCAGCACCTTGTTCGGTGTATTCAACGGCGCCGGAGCGTCGAGCGAAATCGGAATTGATGCTCTCTATTCAATCGAAAACGCCGTTGGCGGTCATGGCGATGATTTCATTATCGGTAATGGGCTCGACAATATTCTTGCCGGCGGTTTCGGTGACGACGATTTGTGGGGTGGTCTGGGCGTCGATACGTTCAAGTTCATCTACAATGGCGGTTCCGACACCATTCACGACTGGCAGAAGTACACCGACAAACTCGACATTTCGGATGTGTGGCAGCCGGACGAGGTGCACGATTTTGCCGACGTCATCATTACTTCTGACGGTGTGGATGCTCACGTCGAGGTGAATGGTATCGAGATCACGATTGCCGGGGCATCCGGGGTGATCTCGCAATACGACTTCATCATCTGATGGGGTGATAGACCACAAGGCTGGCGTCGCAACGATCACCCGGACCGGCAGACCGAGGCAAGGGCTACGGTTTGCAGACCGTCAGCCCCACGGTCCCTTGTTGTCGGAACGCGATGCCACGGTTCCTGACGCGAACCGCACCGCTTCCTCGGCGGCATGCACGACGGCCTTGGCCTTGTTGATGCACTCCTGCTGTTCGTTTTCCGGCACGGAGTCATAGACGACGCCGGCGCCTGCTTGAACGTGCAGGATGCCATCCTTTATCAAGGCGGTGCGCAGGACGATGCAGGTATCCATCTCGCCATCGGCGGCGAAGTATCCGACACACCCGGCATAAGGGCCGCGCTTTGATTGCTCCAGTTCGTCGATGATCTCCATCGACCGGACTTTTGGCGCTCCGGAAACGGTGCCGGCTGGGAAGCCAGCCATCAGCGCATCGACGGTATCGCTGTTGGACGCCAGCCTGCCCACGACGTTGGAGACGATGTGCATGACATGGCTATAGCGCTCGATGACGAACTGGTCGGTGACGCGCACTGTGCCGACTTCCGCGACGCGGCCGACGTCGTTACGTCCCAGGTCCAGCAGCATAAGATGTTCAGCGCGTTCCTTGGGGTCCTTCAGCAGCGCATCTGCCAGCAGCCTGTCCTCGGCGCTGGTCGCGCCGCGGCGTGCCGTGCCCGCAATCGGGCGGATGGTCACTTCGCCATTTCGCACGCGGACGAGGATCTCGGGGCTGGAGCCGACTAGGGCAAAGTCGCCGAAGTCGAGGTGAAACAGAAATGGTGAAGGGTTGAGGCGCCGCAGCGCGCGATAAAGCGCGAATGGTGGCAGCTGGAATGGCGTGGAAAAACGCTGCGAGAGTACGACCTGGAAGATGTCGCCGGCCTTGATGTACTCCTTGGCTTTGCCGACCATGCCCATGTACTGGGCCGGCGTGGTGTTCGACACCGGCTCGCCCAGATTGACCTCCGCATCAGGCGCGGCTGCAGCATGCGCCATCGAAGCGTCGAGGTCCTTCACGACCGAAGCCAGCCGCTGCTCGGCGGCTTCATAAGCCTCGGCGGCAGAAGTTCTGGTGTCAGGGCGGACGGGCGTGACAACCGTCATCTCGTCGCGGACCGCGTCGAAGATGACCATGATGGTTGGGCGAATGAGGATTGCATCGGGCACGCCGAGTGCGTCGGGCGGCACATTGGGAAGTCGCTCGATCAGACGGATCGTGTCGTAACCCATATATCCGAAAACACCGGCGGCCATGGGCGGCAGCGTTTCTGACAGTTCTATCCGGCTTTCATCGAGGAGTGCGCGCAGCGATTGCAGTGTCGGGCGTTCATCGGGTGTGAAGTTTGAGGGCGTGCCTGCCGGATCGCGATTGACCTCGGCGGTATCGCCGGTTGCCCGCCAGATGAGGTCAGGCTGCAGGCCGATGATGGAGTAGCGGCCGCGCACCGCGCCGCCTTCGACAGATTCCAGAAGGAAGGCTGGCGCGCGTCCCTTGGACAGTTTGAGATATGCTGAAACGGGTGTCTCGAGGTCTGCGATCAGCTTGGTCGAGACGACCTGCGGGCGTCCTGCTTCATAGGTTTCACGGAAGATTTCGAACCCTGGCGTGAGGACCATGCTGGTCTTTGTTGTCAGCGGCTTCGTCACTGGGTTTAGACCTTCGGAATGGAGGATCGGTTGCCGGTTTCAACATCCAACGCAACGCGCCCTTTAGAGCGCGTCACGTTGCGTCCGCGCGTTCAGGGCGTGTTGGCACCACGCAGCTTGTCGAACTCTGCCTGGTTGATGCTGACGCCCATCTGTTGCTGGAGTGCGGTGACGTAGGCCGCGACTGCATCGTTTTCCAGGTTTCCTTCGATTTCCTTGGAAATCCTGGCGACCTGCTCCTTGCTCGGGGCAGGCGCGGCAATGACATCTTTCACATGCAGCACCGTCCGCGTCGAACCATTGGCGCTTTCCGCGGACGCGGCGGCGCCCTTGGTGAGCGCGAACGCCTGCGCGACGGCTGTACGCGACAGGCCTTGCGGTGTCGTGGTCCGCTTGATCGGCTGGGTGGTGGAAACCTTGGCGCTGCCAGCGTCGGCTGCCACCTGTTCCATGGTTTCCCCCTTGGCCAAACGCGCGACAAGCTTGTCGGCAAGCTCCTTGATCTGGCGGTCGCGTTCGGTCTTTTCGTAGATTGTGACCACCTTCTCCTTGACTTGATCGAAGGCTTGTTCGGCTGCGGGTGTGATGCCGATCACGTCGACCCAGGCAAGGCCGCCGTCAGACAGATCGACCGGATCCTGCTCGACGCCCATCTGGCCGGCAAAAGCCGCCGTGACAATGCGCTGGGCGTCAGGAATTTCGAGTGCTGCTTTGCCGTCGGGGGCCTTGCCGTCGCGATCGGTCGCGGCGACTTCGAGGAATTGAAGCTTGGACTGCGCGGCGATGTCCTTCAAAGGCAGACCGGCGGCGCGGCCGTCATCAACCTCGCCATGAACCTTTCGGATTTCGATCTTGGCGCGTTCGCCTGCCAATTTGTCCAGCACCTTGGTGCGCACCTGATCGAAGGTGCTTGCCGTGCCGGGTTCGATTGCGGTGACGCGCAATAATGCCGTTGTGAAGCGGCCCTCGACGGGCTGCGAAACGCCATCCTTGGCGAGCGCGTATGCCGCTTCCGCGATCTTGGGGTCGATCAGCTGTGCCTTGGTGATGAGGCCAAGGTCGATGTCTGTATCCTTAGCCCCGGCCTCCTTGGCAACATCCTCAAAGCTCTTGCCGCCCTCGATCGCCTTCAGCGCAGCCTCCGCCGTGGCCTTGTCTGGGAATGAGATCTGTTGCACGCGCCGCTTCTCCGGCACGTCGTAGCTTGCCTTCTCCGCCTCGTAGGCCGCCTTGGCCTCTTCGTCGGAGATCGACATGCGCTTCTTCATTTCTTCCATCGATAGGACCATCACGGCGAGCTTGCGGAGCGGCGGCGTCATCAGCTCGGTCTTGTGGGACTCGTAGGTGGCCTTGAGCTTTGCCTCGTCGGCTGCCTCGACCTTGACGATCTTGTCGGCGTCGATGTCGAAGTGTGCAATCGTGCGCGACTCTTCTCGCCACGCATTGGTTGTCTCGACCATCGCTTCAGGCACGACGACCGCCTGGGTCAGCGCCGTCGTCAACTGACGCCGCAATTCTTCCTTGCGGCGCAGTGCCAGGAAGCCTGCTTCGGAGAGGCCGAGCTGGCGGATAATTTCATCCAGAGCGGCGCGCGAATACTTGCCGTCGCTGCCATGGAAGGCTGGGTCGCGCTGCAGGCCCTCAACGAGTTTCTCATTGGACAAGGCGAGCTTCAGCTTGTTGGCTTCGGCGTCCACCGCGGCCCAGCCGATAAGCCGGTTCATGACTTGGCGATCGAGGCCGAAGGCGCGGGCCTGCTCGGCGGTGATGCGGCGGCCGGCGCGGTAGGAGATGGCATTGAGTTCAGTCTGGAAGGCGCGCTGGTATTCGTCGGGCGTGATCTCCGTGTCGCCCACCTCTGCCAGGGCCGTATGTCCGATCCGGGTGACGACGTCAGCGACACCCCAAACGGCAAAGGACAGGATCAGGATGGCCATCAGGAGCTTGACGACAATTCCCTGGGAACCGCGCCGCAAGGCTTCGAGCATGACAGATCGTTTTCCTCTGCTTCCGGCAGAACAAGGGTTAAGGGGGGCTGAACCTCCCGACCGCTCCAATTCGCCGCACTGAGATTTCGTCGAAAACCCGGCTTGCCGGGCGGGGGTCATGTTATGACGCGCCATATGAAGCGCAGCCGGAAGGCGAAAGCAAGGGCGGCGGGATAAGTCCCTTGGTTCTTTTCCCTATTCGCTCAGGCCGCAGCTGGTTGCGCGGGACGCCCTGACCGTCCACCCCCCGCTCGGCATTTTGTGCGAGGGCGGGATATTTTGCCCGGTCGAAACGGGAGCTGCACCCGGATTAGGCTGCGTACAGGCCGCCAACCTCGGAGAGGAGACCCCAGAATATGAGCGAGTTTGACAAGGAAGTACGACCGCTGGTTGCCGGAAACTGGAAGATGTTCGGGCTTAAGGCCGCGCTGGAGCAGGCGCTGCAGGTGCGCGATACGGTCTCCGCTGAGGGATTTTCTGCCAATACGGATGTGATGATCTGCCCGCCAGCAACTCTCGTCATGGTGTTGGGGGAGTTGAGTGGGGGCAGCCGGCTTCTGGTTGGCGGCCAGGATTGCCACGCAGCGGCGAGCGGTGCCCATACCGGCGACGTTTCGGCTGAAATGCTGAAGGATGCGGGTGCCGCGGCGGTTATCGTCGGGCATTCGGAACGGCGCGCCGATCACGGCGAACTCGATCGGGATGTGCAGACCAAGGCGGTCGCTGCGCATCGCGCGGGGCTGACGGCGATCATCTGTATTGGCGAAACCGCTGGCCAGCGTGCCGCCGACCTGACGCTCGAAGTGGTGCGCCGGCAACTCGAAGGTTCCGTGCCCGATGGTGCGACGGCTGCCAATACAATCATTGCCTATGAGCCGGTCTGGGCCATTGGAACCGGGCTTACGCCTACACCTGACGACGTGGAGGCCGTTCACGGTGCCATCCGTGTCGCCCTGGTGCAGCGTTTTGGCGAAGACGGGGCTGGCATGCGCATTCTTTATGGCGGATCGGTCAAGCCCGGAAATGCGCACGAGCTGATGAGCATTGCCAACGTAAATGGGGCGCTGGTGGGCGGTGCAAGCCTCAAAGCCGACGATTTCTTGGGAATTATCGGGGCATATTCGTCCTAAGGCTTCAGCCGGTTGACCGGTGCACGAGCATGCTGGCCGTGATATTGGCTTGAAGCACAGGAGCGGGCAGGCGCCAATTCGCCTGCCTGGGCCGCTTGCGATTCAATGACAGCCGGTTTGCTCGCGCATGCAGATTTCTCGTCAGGTGTCTTGGGTGTTTTCCGGCCTCGTTTGGCGGCACGGGCTGCGGCCTTCTATCGGTCGCCGGACTTTATCTGCACGAGCGATGCGTGCCGCCATTGCCGCCACGGGCTTCTTTGCCGCGCTCGGAGCGGGTGGGGCAATAGCAGAGACGCTGGCGCCTGAGACGTGCACTACCCTGGTTTCGGAGCAATCGCTGCTCGAAGCAGGCGGTGCGGCGGAGAATCTGGCGCGCGGGCCCGCGTGGGCAAAGGAGCATCTAACCCAAGAACAAATTGCGTATGTGAAGCGGTTGATTTCGGTGCGGGAAGATATCGCCTTTCGCTGCCGGTCATTCACCGTGGTGCGTGACCCGCCACCTCCCAGTGTCGCGCCGGAAACCGCGCCGTCGCCGGGCCGCAAGCCCGAAGCTCTGGCCAAGACCATCGCGGCCAAGCCGGCGTCTGATGGGATGCCGCTGCCCATGCGCCGTCCTCGGGAAGCCGCGGGCGAAGCCTCAAAGCAGGCTGCGGGTCCGCTGCCACCGCAGTCCAGGCCCGACAAAGGAGGTGCCAGCAAGAGTGCCAGCGGGCCAAAGGATGCGGGGCAAGCCAGCGACAAACCTGCGGTGAAACGCAAGACCGTCAAGGCGCCTTCCGGAGCGGCCAAAGTCAACGACGCCTATGTTCCACCGCCCGGTACGACGTCGACGTTTCCGCGTCCGACGTTGAACTAGCCGTATTTTTGGGTTCGCACGCTCAGATTCTCCTGGCGGGGAGCGGAACATTTCGTTGCGCGCTGTCAGGCCGCAGTCAGGCGCTGGACAGTTGAGCTGCGAAGGCTGGCCATTGCCGGCTTCATCGTGTAGAAGGCGCCAACCTCACAATATGCCGATGTTTCGGGAGCCTTTGCATGGCCACGGTTGTTCTCGTCATTCACCTCATGATCGCCGCAGCACTTGTTGGCGTTGTTCTGCTTCAGAAATCTGAGGGCGGCGCGCTGGGCATGGGTAGCGGTGGCGGCGGCGGCTTCCTTACCGGCCGCGGCACGGCCAACCTGCTGACGCGGACGACGGCGGGACTGGCGGCGGCGTTCTTTCTGACCAGCATCACGCTGACCATCATGGCCAATCAGCGCTCCGGAGCGCCGTCACTGCTCGATTCGACCAAGCCGGCCGCTGGCACCACCGCTCCGGCAACGGGAAGCGGCGACAAGCCGGCGGAAGCTCCGGCGGCTGGACGCGGCGGCATTCTCGACAAGCTGCAGGGCGGCGGTCCGCAGGTTCCGCGCTCGAACTAATCGGCCCGGAGGCGCGTCGCGTCTACGGACACTTCACCTTCCATGCCCCCTTCCAGGGCTCGAAATTGTGAGGCGCGGCGCCGGGTTTGCCCGGCAACCCGAGCCCCGTCATGAGCCAGATGGTGGAACAAGCGAAATTGCCTCTTCGAATCGGTTGAGGCGTATGTATTCTGCAGGCCCATGCAACGGTACATCTTCATCACCGGCGGCGTGGTCTCCTCCCTTGGCAAGGGCCTCGCATCGGCCGCACTCGGCGCGCTTCTGCAAGCGCGTGGGTATTCTGTTCGTCTCCGCAAACTCGACCCCTATCTGAATGTCGATCCCGGAACGATGAGCCCCTACCAGCACGGCGAGGTGTTCGTCACCGACGACGGGGCTGAAACGGATCTCGACCTTGGCCACTATGAGCGCTTCACCGGCGTTCCCGCCAAGCAGTCCGATAACATCACCACGGGCCGCATCTACCAGAACATCATCGCCAAGGAGCGGCGCGGCGATTACCTGGGCGGTACGGTGCAGGTGATCCCGCACGTCACCAACGAGATCAAGGACTTCATCGCGGTCGGCGATGACGAGGTTGATTTCATGCTCTGCGAGATTGGCGGCACGGTCGGCGACATCGAAGGCCTGCCCTTCTTCGAAGCCATCCGCCAGTTTGCCC
>JAGRKV010000035.1 GCA_020442165.1 Hyphomicrobiaceae bacterium
ATCCGGTGATCGTGTGTTCATAAGTGTCGGTTCGGGCTGGGCGTATCGTTCTGGGCATGCCCAAAGATGAGCAAATCAGGTAGGATGCGCCATCAAGATCATCCTGCGTTTGCTACGCAATGCCGCATTTCCGGCGGCAGGCGTTGGAAGCGGCGCTCGGATGGGATCCCTACAACGTCACCGAGGATGCAGATCTGGGGATCAGGCTGGCCCGGTTCGGCATGCGGGTTGGCGTGCTTAAATCAACGACGTGGGAAGAGGGGCCACCAACACTCAAGATCTGGTTGGGGCAGCGAACGCGCTGGCTCAAGGGCTGGATGCAGACCTATCTGGTTCACATGCGCCAGCCGTGGCGGTTATTCAAGGAACTTGGAGCCTGGCCTTTCATCGGCTTCCAGCTGATGATGAGCGCGATGTTCGCTTCTGCGCTCGTGCATCCGTGGTTTTATGTGCTGCTGGCAGATGGTGCCGTTTCGGGTAACTTCTGGCCGCGTCCGGAAGCGGGCCTTGAGCTTGCAATTTGGTGGATCGCGGTTGGCAATCTGGCGCTCGGCTATGCTTCGGCGGTATTGATTGGCGCCATTGCGGTTTGGAAGCGGCGGCGCGCTTGGCTCATTCCGCATCTCGTGTTGTTGCCACTCTATTGGCTGCTCATTTCCTTCGCGGCCTATCGCGCGCTGGCGGAGATATTTGTTGCGCCCTTCCACTGGGAAAAGACGCGGCATCGAGCGCGGAGGCATAAACGCCCGGCGGTGGTGTACTAGAGCCAGCCCAGCTGATGTGCAGCCAAAGCTGCGAGACTTACTGCTGCGATCCACAGCGGCAGGCGCGACCAGATCACGCCACGGTTTTCCGCCTTGCCGATGTCCGCGACCGTCTCGGGGGCAAGGCGAAGCCCATCACGCGTCATGCCGGACAGAAGGTGCAGGGTCGTCTGCGCCTCGGTCATCAAGCTGGGGACTTCCGCCAGCACGCGGCCAATGGTGGTGGCTCCCTCACCGGCTTCACGCAGGCGGCCGCCTACACCCAGATTATCCTCCATCCATTCCTTGGCGATCGGCTCCGCGGCGGTCCATATGTTCAGTTCGGGATTGAGTGAGCGCGCCACGCCTTCGACAATGACCATGCTCTTTTGCAGCATGATGAGTTCCGGCCTCGTCTTCATATCGAAGACTTCGGTATAGGCGAACAGCTGTCCCAGCAGGTCTGCCATCGAGATCTCGTTGGCGGTGCGCCCATGGATGGGTTCGCCGATCGCGCGGAGCGCCTGTGCGAAGACTTCCACGGGATGGTGCGGGGGGACATAGCCCGCCCAAAAATGCACCCAGGCTGCGCGGCGGTAATCGCGGGTGATGAGGCCATGCAGAATCTCGGCGAGGAACCTGCGCTCCTTTGGTCCGAGCCGTCCCATGATGCCGAAATCTACGGCGGTGACGCGGCCTTCCTGGTCGATGAACAAATTGCCCTGATGCATATCGGCATGGAAGAAGCCGTCGCGCATCGCCTGGCGCAGGAAAGAGCGGATGACGGTCAGTCCCAGTGCCCTCTTGTCGAGGCCACGCGCGTCAAGGGCGGCATGATCGGAGATTGGTGTTCCGTCGATCCATTCGAGCGTCAGGACGCGGCGAGACGTCCGCTTCCAATCCACGGTCGGGACACGGAACTCGGGTTCGCCCACGATGTTTTCAGCCATCTCGGAAATGGCTGCCGCCTCCAGGCGCAGGTCCATCTCCAGCTCGGTGGTCCGCTTCAAGGTATCGACGACCGCGACAGGCTGCAGGCGGCGGGACGGCGGATGGAAGCGCTCGATCTGGCTTGCCGCGAAATAATAGCTGTCGAGATCGGCCTTGAAGCGGCGCTCGACGCCCGGCCGCAAGATCTTGACGGCGACGGCACGGCGCTCTCCAGTGGCGCCGATGACCTCGGCCTTATGCACCTGGGCGATCGATGCGGCGGCGACAGGCGGGCCGAAGGTCGCGAAGTGATCCTCAAGACGCCCGCCGAGCGACTGCTCCACAGCCTTGCGTGCCTCCGACATGGAGAATGGCGGCATGCGGTCCTGCAAGTGGGCGAGGTCGTTCGCCAGTTCGGGGCCGATGACGTCGGCGCGGGTCGCCAGGAACTGACCGAGCTTGATGTAGGAAGGACCGAGTGCCGCGATAGCGCCGGAAATACGCTTCTGCTTGGGCTGGCCTATACGGAACGGTGCCGAGATCCAGCGGATCGGCGCGGTGAGGATGCGGGCGGCGGTGAGTGCTGGCGGAACGGCCATGCCCTTGGGTACGAAACTCACGCCGTGCTGGGCGAGCACCAGTCCAGCGCGCACAAGCCTCAGTGAGTTGATAAAGGCTCCGGCCACCAGGGTCTCCAGATTGGGCAGGTGAATCACCGCCGTTAATCACGTTCGCATAGGTCATTGCCGGGATAGGTGTGCGGGTCAAGCGGTGTCATCGGACAGGGTGACTTGGGTGTTCATACCGGGGGACGACGCATTCCTGGAATCCGGGGCTTCGCGCAACTCAAAAGCGGCTCAGTCCATGTCATCGTGGCGTTCATCCGCCAGCTTCCGGATGTGGTTTGTGATGCCGGGGTGCGTCATTTCAAGGCGCAGGAAATCTTCGCGATGCAACTTGAGCAGACGGCACTTGGACTCGGTCAAGTAGGTTGCGCCGTGCTGAGCGCCCTGGACCATGGCGACGGTGCCGAACACGTCGCCGGTGTGAAAGGCGCGCGTGTCGTTGGCCGACCGGCGGACGATGCGACCTGAAGCGACGAAATAGACGGCGTTGCCCGGGCTTCCCGGTTCCAGCACCTGCATGTTGGGGGGATAGTTGTGAGCCTGGAGCATGGGGATCATCGCGGCAACTGCTGAGGCATCCAGGTCCGCCAGCATCGGTATGCGCGACATCAGCGACCAGTTGACGACAAAGTCCCGGCGATTCATCTCCTGTGCGAAACCGGTCGAGATGATGGCCACCGGCAGGGCCAGGATGCACAAGCCCACCACCATGACGATACCGCCGAAGAAGCGGCCGAACGGCGTTATCGGCGTGACGTCGCCGTAACCAACCGTGGTCAGTGTGGCGATTGCCCACCATGCCGCATCCGGCACTGTCCCGAACTTGTCGGGCTGCACGCGATGTTCGATGTAGTACATGCCCGATGCAGCAAACAGCACGGCCGCGACGAGAAGCAGTCCAGCACCCATCAGCGCCCGCCGCTCGTTGGAGAGCACGCGGATCAACGTGTGCATGGCGGGTGAGTAACGCGACAGCTTCAAGAAGCGCAGGAGTCGCAGGATTCGCAGCACCCTCAGATCGATGGCGAAGATGTGCGATAGATAGAATGGAAGAATGGCCAGTAGATCGATAATAAGTGCTGGCCTCGTCGCCATCGCGATGCGTGCCTGCACTGGAGTGTGCCGCGACAAGAAGGGAACCTCGACGGCGACCCAGAGGCGCGCGAGATATTCAAGCGTGAAGACGGCCACGGACACGATCTCGAAGGCAAAAAATTCGCGGGCGTAGCGCGCCTCCAGTGCCGGCACCGTTTCGGCCATGAACACCAAGATGTTGAGAACGATCAACGTGACGATGAACGTGTCGAAGAGTTTCGACGCGCGATCTTCGCCGCGGCCCATCTCGATGATCTCGTAGACGCGGCGGCGCAGCGGATGTGCGCCATGGTTGGGATGCGCGGCCCGAAATTTGCCTGACGAGTTATCGATCAAGTTCTCGTCTCCACCCTTGTTCAGCGTTGCCATCCGGTTTGTCGCAGAATGCTTGGGCCAATGCCATACCGGAGGGCTTTTGGGCAAGTAGCACGCAAGTTGCCGGTGTTCCGGTGCTGGCGGCGGTGGCGTGAGCCGCGACCAATCGCAGGTGCCAGATGGCCTGCCCGATTGCGGTTCGCTGGCGCAGATGACATGACATCGGATCTGGCTCGCGAGCGACACGGTTTTTGCAGCGCGGCAGACCGGAGGACAAGTTGGAAACCCGCGATACCGGTGAAGATGCGACCCTGCGCCGCCACGATCTGGAACGGAGTGGTGATGGCTGCGCTGCGCCAGATCGCGCTGATACCGGCAAAAAGCGGTTTGGCGCATGGCTCGCGC
Source organism: Hyphomicrobiaceae bacterium (assembly GCA_020442165.1). Lineage (GTDB taxonomy): Bacteria > Pseudomonadota > Alphaproteobacteria > Rhizobiales > Hyphomicrobiaceae > JAEUMD01. Next base: position 4,115 of record JAGRKV010000035.1, read on the forward strand.
GCAGCGGTTCGAACACATCGGGTGATGATCCCCTGTCGGCGATATTCTGGGTGACGGTCTCGATGGCGTTGCTGGCAGGAATTGCCGCGCTCGTGCGCCAATTGGCGCTGACGGGACTGGACTCGCAGGTCGCCTTTTTCTGGCGCAACCTCTTCTGCGTGGTCTGGTTGCTGCCGCTGCTCGCGGTGCGTGGCCGCTCACTGGTGACGACCCGGCAGCCGAGACTTTATGTTTTGCGTGTTGCGCTGAGTTTCGTTTCGATGTCGGCGTTCTTCTATGCCTTGTCGCGCATTCCGATCGGGGAAGCCACGGCCATCAGTTTCCTGTCGCCGCTGTTTGGGACGCTCATTGCGATCATGGTGCTGGGCGAAGTGGTCGGAATGCGGCGCTGGATGGCGCTGCTGATTGGTTTCGCTGGAGCCATGGTCATGCTCCGCCCGTGGGCGGGGTTTGGTGGCGGCGAGGCTGGCGGGATCGGCTGGGGCGAAGGTGCTGCCGTCATCTCGGCGATGTGCGTGGGCATGATCGGGCCGCTCGTCAAGCAACTCACCAGTGCCGATGACGCAGACCGCATCGTCTTCATCACGTCGGCGCTGATGACACCGGTTTCACTCGTTCCGGCATTGCTGGCATGGTCGTGGCCGAACCCTCAGCAGTGGCCGTTACTGGTGTTGCTCGGCCTGTTTGCGGTTCTCGGGCACATGACGCTCGTGCGAGGCTACGTCGCGACTGATGCATCACTGGTCATGACGTTCAAGTTCTCACGCCTGCCATTCGCGGTGTTTCTGGGCTTTGTCTTCTTCGATGAAACGATCGCGGCAACGACGTGGGCCGGTGCCGTCATCATTTTCACCGTCGCCATCTATATCGCGCGGCGCGAGGCGCTCGCCAAGACTAGCCGGGGTCAAGCGCATGTGGCTGGCCGGCAGGAGCGCGACTGAGAGGTTTGCCGCGTTTTCAACCGTCCGGTGTGGCGGCACGGCGCGGTGGAAATTCGGCCTGCAAATCAGTTGCCCAAAAAAAATGCTGGTCACTATGGACCAGCAAATTTTTTGCCCTCTCTGACGCCCGTTGGAATGACAAGACTCGGCTTGAGGCCCGGCATTCGGCCGCTCTTAACGGCCATCGGATCTAGTTCTTGGCTCGACCGCGTCGCACTTCAAAGTCTGGCGCTGCGAAGATCCCAAGTAGCCCCCGCTTTGGGTTCGAGCGGCGGTGAAACTGCTCCCATAAGCGGACGAGTACAAGTGCCCAAAGGTTGTGTCGTGTCGATTGTCGCGGGATTAAATTTGGGGTGGCAGTGCGCGCCGATTGGCCCGCACGATTCAAGATATCATAGGGCTCGCGATTGAGCTTTCCGGAAAGCTTTGTTGGGCTTTGAAATTGCGGGGCAGAATGGGGTTGGGGCGAGTGGTGTAAGCGCGCTCTTCGCCGGTGAGCTTTTCGTTCAACGGCTGTGACCTTCGTCAGGCCGCTCACCTGTTTGTTGTGTGATCGCAACAGAGCTGGAAAATTCAGCGGCAACGGTATTCCGCTCGACCAGATTACGCGTTGCGAATTGCGGGTGCGGTGTGATGCGCGTACCCGCAATTGCACTGTTCTATCGACGTTTTTGTGCGTTCAATCGACGACGTTCTGCTCGGAGTCGTCATCGTAGGCGTTGTCGGGAAATACCGGATAGACGCCTGCAACGCGGCCCATCTGCTGGGTCAATGCGAGCACGGTGTCGATGGTGGGCGTGGCGACATCGACCAGACGGCCAATTTCCTGCACGACGGTCAGCAAGGCGTCGAGTTCGATCTGGCGGCCTTTTTCAAGATCTTGCAGCATGCTGGTGCGGTGGGCGCCGACGGAAGCAGCGCCATTGATCCGGCGCTCAATGTCGACGCGGAAATGCGCGCCGATGCGCCGGGCAATGATTTCAGCCTCTTCCATCATCTTGCGCGCCACGGCGCGTGTGCCGGGATCGGTTGCAACAACGTCAAGGGTTGCGTGGGTCAGAGCCGAAATCGGGTTGAAGCAGAGATTGCCCCACAGCTTCAACCAGATATCGTTGCGGATCTCGGGGTAGATTTTGGGCTTCAGGCCGGCGGCCTCAAAGGCTTCGGCGAGCTTCTTGATCCGGGGTGTTTCCTTTCGTGTCGGTTCGCCAAATCCGTAGCGGTCGCCGTAGGTGTGCTTGATGACGCCAGGAGAGACGATTTCGGCCGCCGGGTAGACGGTGCAGCCGATAGCACGCTCAGGGCCAACGGTTTTCCACTGGCGGCCGCGCGGATCGACGCTTTCAAGCTGGAGATTGGCGTACTGGCCTTCGAAACCGTAGAAGTACCACCAAGGAATACCATTCTGCGCGGTGACAACAGCTGTGTCAGGGCCGAGCAGGGGCTTCAGATTTTCCGCTGTCTCCCAAGCCTGATGGGATTTCAGGGCCACGATCACGTAGTCCTGGTGGCCGAGGTCTGCGGGGTTCGCAGCGGCTTGCAGGCGGGCGACCTTTTCCTCGCCGCCGATAATCAGCTTCCAGCCGTTGGTGTTGATGGCGTCCAGTGTGGCGCCGCGGGCGACGACCGACACGTCCACGCCGGCGAGTTTGAGCAGAACGCCTATATGAGCGCCGATGGCGCCAGCGCCGTAAATGCAGACCTTCATCGGAATTTCTCTCCCTCCCGGTTCTTGTTTGTTGGTATACCAGCTTAAAAGCTGGCTGTGCAGGCCGCGTCAAGAGGCGAGTTGGCGGCGGCCCTGATTTGGCCCGCTAACAGACGGATCGCCCCGCCAAGCAAAGGCCGCAGGGAGGGCCGAGAAAATGGGCATGGATAGTGCGGTTTTGCGCGATCGGCTCTCGACCGAGCAGATTACCTATGCCGCGCTCGGGGAACTCGATGCCACGCGCGAGCGCGACGAACGCGCCCGGATCATCGCCAAGATCGTTTACTGGGTGTTTGAGGACTATTACCAGCGTTCCAGGCACATTCCGCTGGAAGTGAAGGCGGCTTTCGAGGCGCGTGACTGGCCGACGACGTTCCGGGCGTCGCGGCTCAGGCTTTCGATTTATTCGCAGACGATCAGCAAGCTTGCGCCGGTGCTCGATGCAGGCTGTCCGGAGCTGAAAGCCGATGACACGTTCTGGGGCGATGTCGAAGCGCACTATCTAGAGTTGATACGCGACAAATACGAGGCTGACATTGCCTTTGCCTTCATCCATTCCGTGCGCCGCAAGATCTATGCGGATGATTGGCGCCCCGTCGAATATGCGCCGACGTCCGGTCCGCTGAGGCGACCGCCGCCAGCTGAGCCTGTGACCGTAACGTTCGTGGAGACGCTTCCGGTCAAGGCCGAGACGGTTCGCAAGATTCTGGAGGTGCCGCGGCTCAAGGCTTTCTGGCGCGATGTCGAGGAGGATGCCGAGCTTACCGCGCAGGCATTGACACGGGTTATCGAGTCATGGGGCGGCATGGCGGGCGATGAGGTCCGCTTCGTCATGGTCCATGCCGGCTTCTATCGCAACCGTGGCTGCTATCTCGTTGGCCGGATCGCGGTTCCGGGGCGGGGCATTCATCCGCTCACGATCGCGCTGCTCAACGAGGTGAAGGGCATATTCGTCGACGCCGTGCTGACGGAGAGCGACGATTTGCAGTACGTGTTCTCCTCCACGCTGGCGAACCTGCACGTCACCTGTTCGAGCTATCACGAGCTGGCACAGTTCCTGTTCTCGCTGATGCCAAAACGTCCGCTTGGCCTCCACTACTCGACGATCGGGTTCAACCACATCGGCAAGGTTGCGGTCATCAACGAGATCGTGCGCGAACAGCGGCGGATGGGGGAGCGGTTCAATACGGCGGTTGGATTTCGCGGCACGGTGGCGATCGGGTTTTCCATGCCATCCTCGAAATACGTGCTCAAGATCATCCGCGACACGCCAACGTCCGGCTACAAGTGGGGTACGTTCGACGGCGTGCCCGCGGTACTCGAGAAATACCGCTTCGTTCACAATGCCGATCGGGCCGGCTCGATGCTCGATAACATCATCTACTACAACATTGCGCTTCAACGGGAGGCATTCGCCGACGAACTCGTCGATGAACTCATCGAAGCAGCGCACACCAATGTGAAGCTCGTCGGTGACAACATCTTTTTCCGGCACTTGATCGTGCAGCCGAAGATGATCCCTCTGCCGGTGTTCCTGGAGACGGCAGGCCCCGAGGAGGCGCGTCTTGCGGTCATCAACCTGGGCTATTGCATCAAGAACAATGCGGCAGCCAATGTGTTCAACAAGGATCTCGACGGACGCAACTACGGTGTCAGTCCGATCCGCAAGGTCTACCTGTTCGACTACGATGCGGTAGAGCCGCTGACGAGCGTCAAGGTGCGTACGAACGAGGGGCGCGAGGACGGCGAAGAGGATGTGCCCGACTGGTTCTTCGAGGATGGCACGATCTTCCTGCCGGAAGAGATGATGGTTGGACTGCGGATTGACGACCGCGATTTGCGGCGTGTCTTCCAGGAGTATCACCCCGAACTGACGTCGATCGACTACTGGCAGGGCATGCAGCGGGCGCTGGAGAAGGGTTACGTGCCCAAGGTCAGGAGCTATCCGATTGGACGGAGATTGCGACGGACGGTGCGGATGGCCTCTGGCGTTTGAGGCTTCGTGTCACTCTTTGATGAATGTGTCGACCGGCATTTGTCCGCCGATGCCCGTAACGCGGAAAGGCCCCGCCCTTGATGAAAAGGGGCGAGGCCAGTCGAGGGGGGAATTGTTGTGCGGCTCGCGGGGCTTCTAGAGCGCTATCACTTTCGATAGACTCGGGAACACGCTCAATCTTCTTGTCTTGAGCAAGTTTTTCACGCTGAACCGCTGCACACTTCAGCTAAACGTGCTCAAGGCCGGCCGCTATCGAGACGAGGTGCCGTAAAGTGTCTCGAACGTGCGCCGCGCGGCTTGATCGCTGGGAACGTCCTGAGCCAGCAGCCCTTCGTAGACATGTTGGGCGGCGACCGCGCCATCAAACGCACCGCCAATTGCTTTGAAGAACGACCAGAAGTTTGATGTAGCTGCCGACGCCGGCTGATGGGCCGGGCCGATGTCGACGCCTCTTCCGATCAGATGGGTGGTCATGGTCGGTGTCCTTTCATGCTCACGATCATCGGACAACTCCGATGTGACCGCAGCGTTGTGCGGCGCAATATTTATCTGGTATGCCAAGACGGATTTTCAAGGGAGTATCCTATAGGCATAGGTGGCATGCATATGATGCATATTGAGAATTGTTGGTTTTCCGGTGATGCGGGTGCGCTGTTCGCAGTTGCACAATCTTCTGCCCGTGCTTTTGGGGCCGGTGACAGGCGGGAGGGCGAGATCCGGCCTTGTGTCAGGCGGTTTGCGGTGTTTAACGGATGTTTTGAGCTGGGGCTGTTCAAGGCGCTCCGGTCCACTTATCTGGAGCGGGTTGCGCGCGTTTGCCCGGCGCTGACGGGCGGCTCGCTCTGCCTGCCAGCTCTATGACCTAGAAAGAAGGATTACAGGATCATGAGTGCCGTCGTGGTTCCAGCCGAATGGTCTCCGCAACGGGCGATCTGGACGGCGTGGCCTGCGGATCCAGACGAATGGAACGGCGATCTTACGCCGCCGCGTGCCGACATAGCCGAACTCGTCAAAGCCCTACATGCGGCAGGCAACCGCGTGTGCGTGCTGGTGAACGGGGCGGAAGCCGAGACGACTGCGCGTGCTGCCTTGGGGGATGCGGCGGAGCTCGTGCCCGCGCGCTATGGCGACATCTGGCTGCGTGACACCGGGCCGATTTTCGCACGCCATAAGGGTGAGCGGATCGCGTTACGGTTTGCAACCAACAGCTGGGGGGGCAAGTACGACCTGCCGGACGACGCGACGGTGGGCGATGTGATTGCAGAGAAGGCGGGAGCACAGGTGCGTCGCTTTACGTTCGTGCTGGAGGGTGGTGCCGTCGAGCACGACGGCGAAGGCACGGTGATGACGACGCGGCAGACTCTGCTGAATTCCAATCGAAACGGCTGGACGAAACAGGAAGCGGAACGCGCTCTTCGGGAGGCATTTGGCGCGCAGGCGGTGATCTGGATTGATGAGGGGCTGAAGAACGATCATACGGACGGGCACATCGACAACATCGCGCGCTTTGTTGCTCCGGGGCGGGTCGTCTGTCAGGCGGCAGCGGGTCCGGATGATCCCAATGCCGCCACGCTCGATCAGATCGCGGCGACACTTGCCTGCGCGACGGACGCAGCCGGGCGACGGCTCGAAGTGATCCGCATTCCAGGTGCCGGACTTTATCATAATGCGCTGGGCGAGGTTTCACCCGCATCGCACATGAACTTCATCATTGCGAACGGGGTGGTCGTCGTGCCGGTCTATGGGACAGCAACCCAGCAGGCGGCGCTCGACGCGCTGCAAGCTGTGTTTCCCGACCGGAAGGTCATCGGCGTGCCTTCCAAGGGTGTGCTTGGTGCGGGCGAAGCGGGCGGGGGCTCGTTCCACTGCATTACGCAGCAGGAACCCGTTTGAGGTGGCGGTTGCCTTCCGCAGTGCCCTCGAAGCCGCGACTGAATGCGCCATGGCGCTTGAGATCGTTGAACCTGAGTGCAGTGTGGGGGAGCCGGTCGAAGCCGCCGATATGTCTGCCTGGAAAAGTGAGCGCTGCTGCGCGATGATCTCGGGGCGCGGCGGGGTCACACACTGCCGCGTTACGCGCAATCCAGGCTAGTGTTCAACTCAAGACATGATCGGCACTTGTGCTTTTGGAGTGAGTAGAGAAGCGATGCCCAGCCCGATCGACCGCAATCAGCCGCAGGGTGACGTAGCATTGCTGCAAATTGGTCCGGCGAAAGCGGTCGAAGTTCCCATCGCAGAATTTCTCCAGGGCGATTTTGCAAGCCGCATCAGCTTCGTTCTCGGAAGGTTGAGGAGCTTCAATCACCGGCCATCATCCTTGCAGCTTTGCCGGGCATGGGTCGGGTTGATCGACCAGGCACACCATTTCCGGCTAACGAAGGATCAGGTCCGGTCTTTGACGGAAGAGGCCATTGCACTTCAACCGGAATCAGAATTTGCAGACCGTCTATTTGAGATACTTTTCGACGATCACGACAACGACAAGCCACAGCCGGAAAGGCCGATCTTTCTGATAATCTCGTGCGAGAAATATTATGAAAAGGCAGCGGCGCTCTGCAGCGGCTTATCGCGCGATAATCCCAATACGTTGGTCGTTACCGGTGACAGGCTTCAATCCAGCGCGGTCCGCGATGGCTCCAGGCTGATTGTACCGGCTGGTGACGCCTATGAGGATCTGCCATCGAAAGTAATGGAATCACTTCTTTATGTCCGGCGGAATTGGAAGAACGCCAGCGTGTTCAAGATAGATGACGATGCAAAGGTTGTTGAAAGAACGCGTTGGGATTTGCTGTCTGAGCTGATCCGGGCCACGCAGTATTGTGGTTATGTGAACGATCCCCGAGGTCGATGCATGGATCGCTGCTGGCACATTGGAAAAGGGGAGAGGCGATTGACCCCCTATAGCGGGCAATACCGCACGAAATATGCGAGTGGTGCTCTATATTACTTGAGTTCAAATGCCGTGGATCAGGCTTTGAGAACGTACTTCAAGTTCAAGGATGAGTTTGGCATTGAGCTGTACGAAGACAAGGCGATGGGTGCTGTCCTTGCGGGCAGTGGTATCGAGCCCGACTTGATCGATTTGGCGGGGCCATTAGGGCTTGAGATCGATATGCACGGATGAGAGGGTTCATCCGGGCCAATGCCGGGGTATCTTCCTGTTGAAATTGGCGTCAGGTTGTGGTTGTGCCGATGAGACTTCTTATCGATTGTGCAATCGTGGAATATGACCGGAAGCCAAGGCCCATTCTGTAGGTTAGGTAGGGACCGTCGCCGTGTTGTCAGCTTTCACCCGAGGGCTTGAGCAGGTGTACGCAGTCAACAAGCTTCAACACATGAAGGTCAGCCTGTGACCAGCCCAAGTGTGAGTGTCATTGTGCCGCTCTACAATGTGGAGAGCTATGTTGTTCAGTGTCTCGATTCGCTTCTCGTCCAGGATCTCGAGAGCATCGAGGTCATCATGGTCAATGATGGCTCGACCGATGGCACTGAAGAGATCGCTGCCCGATACGCTGCCAATCCAAATTTCAGCCTTGTCAATCAGAACAACCAGGGGCTGTCGGCGGCGCGCAATGCCGGCATGAGCAAGGCGAGAGGGAGGTATCTGGGTTTCGTGGATGGCGACGACTGGGTGCATTCGTCGATGTATCGCGAGATGTACGACCTAGCTGAACTGACCGGGGCCGACCTCGTCATTACAAACGGCTATCTGTATGACGACATGCAAAAAAAGTTACAGCCGATCCAGGACCATCGTGTCTGGGCGGGCCTGAGGGACAGGGCGCACAATCTCGCCATCGCTCCGCGGCGCGAACCTGAGATGTTCCGGCTCGATACCTCTGCCTGCAAGCGGCTCTACAGGCGCGACTACCTCAGCCGTCTCGGCTGCCAGTTTCTTCCTGGCAAGATATTCGAGGACGTCGCGATGCATTACACGCTGCTTTTGAATTCCGATGCGGTAGCGATGCTCGATCGCAAGCATTACTATTACAGAACCAATCGCCCTGGACGGATCACCGCGAAGAAAGACAGAACTCTATTTCAAGTCTTCGATATCATGAACGAGGTTATCGATCAGCTTGAGCGTTGCAACGCCAGTGATGTCATCTGGGCGAATTTTATCTGGTTCCAGAACTGGGTGCTGCGATGGTTGAGAAACCAGATCGAACTGGTTCACGTTCGCGAGTTTGAGCAGCGCTGCTTTGATACCAGCACAAGATTTAGAGCGTCGGCGATCGATTTATTCATGAGCAAGTTTGCCAACGACGCAAAGGCTATTGCCTTCGTGCAAGCGCAGATCTCCAACAATTGGACGTGAGTCTTCTCCGCTGCCAATTTCCTATGTGGAATGCCCGCGCGTATTCTGGAGTGTCCAGCTAGACAGAAATGAAATCTTGGATGCGCTGGCGGATGCTCACTGGATCGTAACCCAGATAGGACTGGACTACGACTGCGTAGCCAGGCCCTGACCCGCCAAATATTTTTTCGACAGGCCAGTCATCGAGTTTCCTTTGATCGCGATAGCGCTCGGGCTGCCACCAGATGCTGTGCGACATGTTGAGCAGGCTGTCGAAGGTTCCTATTCTGTGGTAGCGATCGAAAAGCCCGCTCTCTTCCGCGTGGACAAAATAAAGTGCATATTCAGTCCAGGGCAAATTTTTTACGAGAGCTTCTTCCCAACTCATGTTCCAAATGCGCTCTATGCGCGACGTTACGGCCTCCGTGATGGCGCATGACATTATCACGGGTGTTTCGCCGTACCAGAAGTTCAATCTCGATGTTAACGCCTTGTGGCCAAGCAGACGACTTGCGTCCTTGTAGCGGTGGCTCTTTACAGACCGCTCGTGTTCGGCTGTCGCGCTCTCATAGAGAGACATGTAGTCCGCGAACTTTTCAGAATTGACGATTGCTTTTCCGTCGGCCAGGAGAAATTCAAGTTCGAGCGGCCTTGTGAAGATAACATCTGAATCAAGTGTCATATAGAAGGGCGTGGTTACCAATCGTTGCACGGCAAATTTTAACAATTGCTGCCGCACCCATCCTACATTGGGAGAGGGCCATTTGTTCGTCGTTTCCGGTTCGCTTTCCAGCAGAGGACATAGCTGGATCTCGTCAACAATCTCGATTGGCAGGAGCCCACGATATCTGTCGAGTGCTTTGCTGACCTCAAGGACATCCGAACGCCTCGTGATGACGAGGAAGCTTGTGATATCGCTCGAGTTTATGAACTTCACTGCTGAATCGAGCAGCATGCCGGCGCGAATGAGATCATTGCCCGGTCTGCCAGTGCCGCCGAGGGCTAACGTCAGGACAAATGTCAGCGACATGGGCATTCTTTTTCTGGTTGCGGAATCGCCTATCAATTTCGGACCTGTACGCAACCATGTCCACTGTCAAAATGGAACCTCCAACTTATAGGTGAACTTGGCTGTCGGTTTTGACGGATAGCGCTCTTGATGCGCCATGGTCGCTATCACGCATCTCATCCGTAAATCTGGAAGTCTTTGGTGCCTGCATCACTCGAGCCAATCGATTGGCGGAGACGCTGATGGACCTTGAAGGGATCATACGTCGGATTGTTCGCCATTGAGGTCTTGGCGCATAGATGCTACCGTGTTTTTGATGCTGCCGTGCTTCTTCGCTTCCGACAACGCAACGAACCCCGTAAGATCGGCCATGGTTCTCGTCTTTTCTGATATCTCTCCAAAAAATCCGGATTATGGGTACGAAGAAGGGACGCCAATCGGTCGCTTCTATTTGAATCGATGCATGCATTCTTTGTGCAATCAGATTACCGGGCGAGTGCTGGAATTTGGTTGGCCCACGTATGCTGCGAAGGCCTCCTGCACCTACGAGCTTATTGACATCAATCCATCAAATCCGCGTGCGCATATTGTTGGAGACATTTGCGATACAAATTTGGCGGAAAGATACAAAGACCGCTATGATTGGATTATTTGCACGGCGGTCCTGCATTGTGCAAAAGATCCCTTTGTCGCGGTCGACAACATGTATCGGATGCTTCGATCTGGTGGCCATTTAGTTTTGGCGCAGCAGGCTGCAAGCCGGATGGACCCGAGTGCTAATGAATCAGATTTTTGGCGCTTTACGCCTTGGGGATTAAGGCGGCTTGTGGAACGGTATTCATCCGTAGAAGTCCAGACATTTGGTAATGTCTATGTGCTCTGCGCCTATCTTTACGGCATTCCTGCAGAGCAAATAGATGCCGACAAGCTGGAATATGTGGATTCGAACTTTCCTCTTATAACGGTGGTTCATGCCGTCAAAACGTAGCCTTCTGAACGGTGTCGACAAGCCTCTAATATTTCCAACCTACGACGGGAGTGGACAGTGCGTTCATCCGGATATTCTGCGCGTTCGACGGCGGTATCTGGATGCGGAATTTCTGATGGTTGCTGAGCCATATCCATTTGCGGACGACTATTTAGAAAATCCATCGCTGTTTGTCAGTTCCGACGGTGTGTCCTGGGCAGTACCTACAGGGGTAAGCAATCCTATTGTGGCTGAGCCTGAGCGACGCGGTAGCTGGCATTCCGATGGCGACTTAATACTTCATGGTGATTCCGCATTATATCTCTACTATCGCTTCAATAGCGGCGCAGGAGAGACGACATGCCTGTTGACGAGGTCGGAGGACGGAATTCGCTGGACCCAACCTGAACCCTTATTTCAGTTTCAGGTTTCAGGACGCTTCGCTTCTCCGGCAGTCATTGAACGCGGCAGCCGCTACTCCATGTTTTTCGTGGACACCATCGCGCGTACAGTGAGGGTGAGGCATAGTCCTGACGGACGGCGCTGGTTTGAGGAAAGTGAAGTTTTGCAATTTCCGGGTGCATGGCATCTTGATGCCATAAGCTGGGAAGGACGGATTTATTTGTTGCTCAATGCGTCGAAGGCGCTCTTTCTTCTCCGCAGCCTGGACCTGGAAACATGGGAGATTTTATCCGCGGATGGTTGGCGCCGCTTTGCCCGGCCCGCTGAAGCTGTTTCAGGTCGTGCTGGTTCATCCTGGTTGCCGCTGCTCGCGCCGTCCGGTCATGGATGGGATGACCAAGAAATCTACCGAAGCACGTTTCTGATAGAAGATGGAGAAATTCGTCTCTGGTACGGGGCTAAGTCGAGCGGGAATCAGTGGAATGTCGGCTATATTTCCGGACAGCTTCCGAGCTAAGAAACTGGTGGTGGGGTCGGTAGGCTGCGGGCCATTTGGCAATCGCGGAAATGCCTTGATTGAGCGGGAAACCTTGCGACTGCTCGGGGTCGGTGCGGACATCCCGAAATTTTCAATATTCGAGCGGCTAACGGAGGAATTGGTCGATCATATTAACAGTTTCGATTTGCTGTTAATCACGGGCTGCACAACATTGCAGGACAATCCCGATCATCAAATTTGTTTCGACGATCTATTCCGAAAGATTACGATCCCTAAGATCAACTTTGGTGCCGCATTCTGTGGGCCAACGACTGCCCGGCCCTCACTTAGAGTGGCCGAGATGTTCGATCTGCCAATTGGGGCCCGGGATCCATGGACACATGACTATCTCTCGCGGCATGGGATCAAGGCGGAGTTGATAGGCTGTCCAACCTTGTTGAATGGGCCGGATTTGCTCGATTGGCTCAATGGGACACGACAGAGGATACTTGTGTCCTCCACGCCGCCGCTTGATATTTCTCATCTTGCTGCAGATCGTGTCGAGAATGTCGAACTCATTTCTCATGTGGCAGGCTTGCCGGGGCGTGACATTTGCGAAGAGGATCTTTTCGAGGGGGTAACGTGTGTCTATACCGGCCGGCTCCATGCCGCTCTCCCGGCCCTTGCTCAAGGAATCAGGGTCAGATTCTTTGCGCCGAGCTATGGCCGAAGCCGTTTTAGTCTGCTTGAGTTCCTGGGAGTTTCTTTGCGTGGAGACAGCCCTTGCATTTTTCCTGCAACACAGATCGCTTTTTTGAAGCGGAATTGTGCCAATTGGATTCGGGGCGTCTTGGAGAGTGTCGACCGGGATTGCGCTAATGGTCTGACTGCGGCCGAGCATCGATCAGACGAGACGGATCGAGCTTAGCGCACTTGAGTTAACTAGAATTGGCAGCATGGGCGCGTTCCGGGTACGCAGTCTACTCCTCTGATAACCTATTTGTCCTGTATCTCGGGAAGCAGATAAATGACCTTAGATGGGCCGCACGATATGCGCATCTGGTTATGGATAATTGTCGTAGCGTTCGTTGCGTTGGCCTGCCGGCTCGTCGGAATCGAGCGGGCGACCCTTTGGGTCGATGAGGTGATGACGGCGCAAACTATAGCGCTTCCTTTCGGCGATTTGATCCAGGAAAGGCTTTCGCAATCGCACTCTCCGGCCTTCTTTCTGCTTCTGAAGGCACTTGGCGTATCATACGACTCGATCCTCGTGCTGAGGCTCCCTTCAGCCCTCTTTGGGACGTTGGCGGCGATTGCAGGTATTTTCGCGGGACGGGCCCTAACGGGCTCTTGGGTGGTGGGCTGGTTTGCCGGTCTGATTTTGGCCATTACACCGGTCCTGGTCGATTACGGACAAGAAGCGCGGCCCTATAGCGCGCTGTCTTTGGGAGTTGTCGCCGCCCTTTGGGGGGCGGCGCTGATCGTACGCTATCCCCGATTGGCGTGTGTGGCACTCAGGCGGTCGCAGCGTTCGACTGTCAGGCGACGGCAAGTGCGTGCCTTGCGTAGTGCATGGCTGCTTCTTGTCGGTGGCAGCGTCTGGAGTGTCTACATGCTGCCACTCGGTCTCTTTCTTTGGCCTGCGCTAGATCTCGTGGTTGTCTATCTTGCTATGCTGCCTCAAAGCCGGTGGCGCAGGCTCGTGCGCCCTTGGGTTGCGCATCGCGCTGTTTGTATAGCCTTCTGCGTTCCACTTGCTTTAGCGCTGGTCCCAGAGATCCAGGCTCGCGCCGGAAACTATTGGGTCAAGGTTCCAGGCTGGCAGAGGATTTGGCAGGCGCTGGGTAATTCACTTCTGTTCCAGTTCGATGGAGACCCCGACACGTTCGTCGGTGGTTGGGTGAATTGGTTTCTGGTGGCGCTTCTGTTGCTTGCGGCGGTGGCCGGCGTGTTGAAGCTGCGCAAGCGTGCTGATGCATTGGCAATTGTGATCGCTTCCGCGTTTGTTCCAATCGCCGTGATCGTCTTGATTTCGCTTCACACGCCGATCTGGGTGAGCCGTTATTTTCAGATTTCGACGCCAGCGTTTTCGTTGCTTCTGGCGTCAGGGCTCGCCGCAGCTTGGGCGCACGGAAAGGGGCGCGTTATCGTGTTCCTGATTGCTGGTCTGGCTATTCTTCAACTTGCGGATCTGCAAGGCGGTACGCGCCGGGCGGATTGGCGGCCTTTGCTGGCAGCGGTTGAGCATGCGCCAGAAAATGTGGTGCTCGTGGTGGCGTCGTTGCACAGTTTTCAGGAGATGGACTACGAGTGGCGCCGCCAGGGCGCAAAGCGGACTCTGGAATTTGCAGGGATCTCACGAAACGGTGAGCCGACACGGTTGTCGTGGAAGCATGTTGATATTCACGCGCTGGGCAAAACACACAGCGATGTTACGTATTGGTTGATAAATCCAAGCGGCAAAATGCGATCCAGCGTTGAAACCAACTTTTGGCCGGATCGAACCCCGTGCTGGTTCGGCGATCGTCGCGTGCGAGCCCTCATCTATCGGCCACCCCATGGCAATCTTGGCGTGCGCGAGAGGCAGGTGGGAAATTGCAAAACATGAGTTGTTTTGGTCGCCATCGAGGAGACGGCAGACAGAATTTTGAGAAAAGAAATTGTCAGATCTCGCCAAAAGTGCTGAACCTTGCATGCGAGATTTGTCGCGTTTTGACGCGCTGAAACAGAGTTGAACAGAAATTGGCCTCGATGCAAACATTGGCGCACCGTCGCATCTTATTCGATGCGGTCTAAACAGCTCCTGACAAGATCTTTTAGTTTTGCGCCAGTCATGCGTCGCAAGCAGTTGTGACCGATAACTGGACTTGTCGGCGAGGTCTGGTTACGTGATGCAAATGAAGAGAGGAGGCTGATGCTTGAGCGATTTGGGGTTCGCCTTTCCGATGAGTCGCCTGGGGCGTGAACCGGATATTCCGCCTGGCGGCATCGTAGTCGTTGCCTGTGTCAGGAACGAGATGCTGCGTCTGCCGTGGTTCCTGGCACATCATCGCAAGCTGGGTGTGGCCCACTTTCTCATCATCGACAACGACTCTGAAGACGGCACCATAGAGTTCCTGCGGCAACAGCCGGACGTCACGCTGTTTGAGACGCCGATGAGCTATGCGGAAAGCAAATGCGGCGTGTTGTGGCAAAATGCGGTGTTGGACGCCTATGTGCAAGGGCGGTGGGCCCTGATCCTGGATGCCGACGAGGTGCTCGTTTATCCGCGCTGCGAGAGTCTCCCTATGCGTGCTCTCATCAACTATTTGGAACACACCGGGGCGGATGCTTTCATGGCGCCGCTTCTTGACATGTATTCCGATGGGCCAATAATGGCGACGGGATACGTATCGGGTGCGCCTTTCACGGAGGCGTGTCCGTATTTCGATTGCAATACCTATGAATATGCATCAATCGGCCCCGGCGGTTCGCAAACACGCATTCGAGGAGGGCCGCGGCGCCGTCTGTTCTGGGATGCAGCCGAGGTCGATCATCCCGCACCGTTCCTGACAAAGATACCGTTGATATTCTGGAAGTCCGGACGGGCATTGGAGGCGTCGACGCATATCCTGCGGGATGCCCGCATGTCCGAGGCTACGGGCGTCTTGCTGCACTTCAAATTTCTGCAGGATTTCGCCGAGCGAGCCCAGATTGAAACGGCGCGGAAGGAGCATTTTGCCGGCGCGCGCCAGTATGCGGCTTATTGGCAAGCCATGTCAGGTGATCCCGATCTGTCCGCATATCATGCAGGAGCTACGAAATATCGCGACAGCCTACAGCTCGTCGAACTCGGGCTCATGCGAATGCCGTCGGGCTATCCTGAAGGCTGATTCCGCCAGTTGCCTGGACATGTTTGAGACGGCCGCCATTGCGCACCGAAGTGGGGAAGGAGCTGCAGGCCCGTCCACGGGAAGTTCGCAGCTTTGGCCTCAGAGTGTGCGGCGCCGGAATATTTGGCAGTGCTAGATCGGCGCCGGCCGTTGGCGCGTCCACACCTGCCCAGGAGTGGGGAGTCTTCTGGTTGACGGAATTTCGCCGGGCTGGCCGATGATCGGTTCGATGCTTTCCAGCGCGTGCTTCAATGTGAGGTCGCGGATGATGCTGCCCTCCTGCAAGCCATCGGCAATCATCTGTGCGGTCGGCAGGGCATCGTGCAGCACCGTTTCGATGCCGGCTTCCCGAAGCATCCGATACCAACGTCGCCAATGCCAGCCAGCTTCCACGGGGAGTTCGGTGTTGCGGTCATAGGCAGCCCCACCGGACATCACCTTCGATGCCAATTGCGCAGGTGAACGGATAGGCACATGCAGCACGCGAATTTTTGATGTGGTGCGCCGTACAGGGCGCGAATATCTCGCGTCGTGATTGCCCTGGCTGACGCTCACAAGTCCCTCCGCCCGCACGATAGCCTTCGTTGGGAGGCGATGGAGGAAGTAGGGAAGCTGCAGTGCGCCGGACATGCGGTCGGCAGGAGGGCTTATCCTCGTTCGATTATCGGACCGATAGACAATCCATTCAGGCCAGGGCTCTTGCGAGCGATCTGTGGCTGCGAATACGAGATTGTCGCGTTCGCAGTCGAGCACATGAGACCTGGCACGGGACAATGCTTTGGCGAGGTCATGCTCGGGATGCCACCAGAATTCATCGGCATCGCCGTTGATAATCCAGGTCGCTTTGAGGCGGTCCCTAGCGAGGGCCGCCATCCGCGTCACCCATTTCCACTGCGAATAGTCCTTGCCTGGCTCGTCGATGAGGGTGAGTACGCCGTCGTTGGCATACTCCTCGAGGATCTCGCGTGTGCCGTCGTCTGAACCGTTGTCCGTGGCGATGATGTGGGAAACGCCCGACGACAAGTGATACCGAATGTTGGCATCGATTACGTCAGCCTCGTTCTTCACCAGCAGAGTCAGTACGAGGTTCATGACGCATCCCGCCGACACTGGGGGCGGATGCAGGACCAATTTCCCTCACCCGCGCGTCGAACTCCCCCGTAGTTGAGCGAGACGAAACCAAGCAACCTTCGTTGCTGCTCCCCGCGCTCCGACGCTTTGCCTGCATTTCAGGAACCGCCTTCCGGCGTTTGACGCGCCGCTGACGCGGGCTGCCCCTCAAACACAGTGTCCAGACCAATATCTCGGCCAAACCTTCATGAAAAGATAAAATACATATTTTATTGTTCATACTCTGTTTTTTCCGACTTGTGGATGAGGCCTGCCGCGTTGGCATTCGTGAAGAAAATTTCAGATTGTTTCTGAAATGCATGTGCGTGCACGCTCGCTGGGCTATGCGGCGGAGCTTTCGCGATGTCTCTGATCGGCAAATGGTTTTCTCGCGCTACGCACGCTTACGGCCGCTCGCCGAAGCGTTTGCGTGCTCAGCCGCACTGGTCCGAAATGGCTTTGGGGTGGGGATAGTGCTGGGCGCTGCAGTGCGTGCAGAAGCTGCCGCCGGTCACGCGGAACTGGGGCCGCCAAGAGGTTCGCGCTATTGCCCTGCAGGCAACTCATCTATCGAGATGACAATTCAAACGCGTTGGCAGGGTGTGAGAATGCGGCTCTCAATCCAGCATTTGGATCGGGTTTTCGGGAACTGGTGGCGTTTCGCCCTGAACCGGTGAACTTTCAGTTTGTCCAGAAAGGGTGGCGGCAGCATGGAGGTGCCAGCGGCTGGTTATCGCCAGGCCCTTGCAAAAGTGTAGCTGGTGCCCCTGGCCCGACTCGAACGGGCACGTCATTACTGACAACAGATTTTGAGTCTGCCGCGTCTACCGATTCCGCCACAGAGGCTTCCGAGCCTTGGCTCGAAGGCGCGCATAATAGCCAGGGCGCGACCGCCGTCAACGCGAATACCGTACCGTTCAGCCGACAGGGTGGAGATGCCGCGCGATAGGGCCGATCAGCCGCCTCCGGCCTGAATCAGATAGACGCGGCGATTGATACATTGGATCTCCGAAACCGAGACCTTGTCGCCCGCGCTCAGGCCGACGGCGTTGGTGACATTGTAGGCAATGACCTCGTGCCCGTCGTCCAGCCGGACCGCGGCGGAGACTTCGCCTGACATGCCCTCGCCGGGCGCCATGGAGAGGCGCCAGTGCAGGAACGTGCCGGTGTGGTGGCCCGAAGGGGTAAGCGAGCAATCGGGGGGCGCGGGTTCTGTCGACTGGCGCGCGATCCAAGCGGACAGTGCCGCCGCAACGAGGAGTACAGCCCCCGCCGCAGCCCATATCCGCCCCGATGATGTCACTCTTGCGTTCATGTCCGGGTGACCGATTGCGATCCAGGTCGAACCTAGCGGAGACAATCGCAGGTTCAAAGGCTGATGCAATTCAAGTTCGCCGCCGATTGGGGTGCAATCCGCAATCCGCAATCCGCAGTCCGCAAACCGCCAACGGCATTCCACGCAGACGCGCGGCGGTTATCGCAGCGTGAACGTCGTCCGGCCGCTCATATGATGGTGCTCGGTGATCTCGATGTGGTCGCCGACGTGGGGATCGCGCGACTTGTGGGTCAAGACCTTGACGTGGCGTCCATCCTCAAGCTTGACGCCTACTTCCAACCCGTCCAACGCGCCCTTGCCCGCGAACGTGTGGACATCGTCGATGGTGCCGGCGAGCTTGGTCTTGGTCTCGTGGGTGTCAAGGTCGACCAGCAGGAAGCCGGCGACGACCGTTGCCAGTATGGCCAATCCGATGCCGGCGATCTTCAGCCGCCGCATGCGCATGGCGCGGTCGAGTTTGACGCGGGTTTCGTGTCTCATTTTTTCAGGGTCCGGCTCTTGTGTCACGCCGCCTTGGCTTCGCCCGCCACAAGGCGGACGATGTCGGCCATGATGTCGTTCAGCTGGAAGTCCTTCGGGGTGTAGACGGCGGCGACGCCGAACGCCTTCAATGTTTTTGCGTCCTCGGGAGGAATGATGCCGCCGACGACGACGGGGATGTCGTCGAGGCCCTCGGCGCGCATGCGTTCCATGACTTCCTTGACCAACGGTACGTGACTGCCCGACAGGATCGAAAGACCGACGACGTGGACGCTTTCATCGACGGCGGCGCGGACGATCTGCGCGGGGGTGAGGCGGATGCCTTCGTAGACCACCTCCATGCCGCTGTCGCGTGCGCGGACCGCGATCTGTTCAGCGCCGTTGGAGTGGCCGTCGAGGCCCGGTTTGCCGACCAGGAACTTGATGCGGCGGCCAAGCTTGTCGGAGACGGTTTCGACGGAAGCGCGCACCGCATCGAGCGCGGTGCTCTCACGCTGGGCTGCGGCGGCGGCAACTCCCGTTGGCGCGCGATACTCACCAAAGATCTGGCGAAGCAGACCGCCCCATTCGCCCGACGTAACACCGGCCTTGGCGCAGGCAATCGACGGTTCCATGACGTTGCCGCCTTCCTTGGCAGCGCGTTCGAGTTCGGCAAGTGCTGCCGTCACAGCCTTGGCGTCGCGTTCTTCCCGCCAGGCCTTGAGACGTTCGATCTGCTCGGCTTCAACGGCTGGATCGATGACCTGGATGGCATCTTCGCCGCCTGAAAGCGGTGAGGGTTCTGTCTCGGTCCACTTGTTGACGCCGACGACGATCTGTTCGCCCGACTCGATGGCTGCGAGGCGTGCGGTGTTGCTCTCCACGAGCTTGCGCTTCATGTAGTCGATCGAGGCAACGGCGCCGCCCATTTTCGAAATGGTGGCGAGTTCGGTGCGGGCCTCTTCCTTCAGTGCCTCGACCTTTGCCGTCACTGCCTTGGAGCCATCGAAGATGTCGGCATATTCGAGCAGGTCGGTTTCATAGGCCAGGATCTGCTGCATGCGCAGCGACCACTGCTGATCCCAGGGGCGCGGCAGGCCGAGCGCCTCGTTCCATGCGGGGAGCTGAAGGGCGCGGCAGCGTGCATTCTTTGACAGCGTGACGCCGAGGGCTGCGATCAGAATGCGATAGACGTTGTTTTCGGGCTGCGGCTCGGTAAGGCCCAGGGAGTTGACCTGCACGCCATACCGGAACATGCGGTTCTTGGGTTCGCTCACGCCGTAGCGCTCACGCGCGATCTCGTCCCACAACTCGGTGAAGGCGCGCATCTTGCAGACTTCGGTGACGAACTTCAGGCCTGCATTGACGAAAAACGAAACGCGACCGACGACATTGCCGAAGCGCTCGGCGGGGACCTCGCCAGAAGCCTTGACTGTATCCAGAACCGCGATAGCAGTCGCCAGTGCATAAGCCAATTCCTGCACCGGTGTCGCGCCCGCTTCCTGCAGGTGGTAGGAGCACACGTTGGTCGGGTTCCACTTTGGCACGTTGGCGGTGGAGAAGACGATCGTGTCCTTGATGAGCTTCAAGGATGGTTCGGGCGGGAACACGTAGGTGCCGCGCGAGAGATATTCCTTGATGATGTCGTTCTGGATGGTGCCGGTGAGCTTCGTACGGTCAGCGCCCTGCTCGTCGGCAACGGCGACGTAGAGAGAGAGCAGCCATGCCGCCGTGGCGTTGATGGTCATGGACGTGTTCATCTGCTCGAGCGGGATGCCGTCGAGCAGCGTGCGCATGTCGCCCAGGTGCGAGACGGGCACGCCTACCTTGCCAACCTCGCCGCGGGCAAGCTCGTGGTCGGAATCGTAGCCGGTCTGGGTTGGCAGGTCGAAGGCGATGGAAAGGCCGGTCTGGCCTTTCGCGAGATTGGTCTTGTAGAGCGCGTTCGATTTGGCGGCGGTGGAGTGGCCCGCATAGGTGCGGAACAGCCAGGGTTTGTCGCGGGTGCCCGCTGCGGAGTCCAAGGTTTTCCCGGTCTTTTGTTTTGTTGTCTCAGCCATTCCGGTTTCCTGCAAAAAAGCCTGCCGTACCCTCCACCTGGCGGACGGTTCCGGACATCGAGCCCAGAAGAGCGTGCGCAGGTGCGGCGGATCCACTTCCGCGTAAGCTACAAGAGCAATTGCTGCAAAGCAAAATCGTCTTTTTGGGGAAAGGCGGTGGGTGAGCGCCCCTGTTGGGGCTGCTTCCGCCAGGCTTGTGGCGACAGCCCCTTATGGCTGCCCTGTCGCGTGGCGGCGCATCTGGCCGCTGCATTGGCTGCGGCCGGCGGATCGGCGATGAAATCCGTGCGCGGGTAGCGGTCTAGCGGCGGGGAATCGTTGATGGCAGAGTGGAATTGCCTTCGCGGGTGACCGTCGGCCTGAACACGTCAGCCACCGCACTGCTGGTGCGCATCACAAAGATCATGAAGAGGAGCGCGATCATCATGCCGATCGTGCTGATCGCAATGATGTTGGCGTCAGGGCTTGCGAATATGGTCAGGTTCAACTTCATGAACACGAAATTAAGCACGAATGCACCCGCCTGGAATGCCAGGACAAACATCGTGGTCAAAATGCCGGAGTCCACATTTTGCTTCAGCACGTAGCTGGAGCCGGCAATGAGAACACCGATCGTGAACAGCGTGGAGGCGTTCAAATGGCTGACGTAGCTGCTGAATTCAAGCCATAGATCGTGCATGGACGCGGGTTCCTCAACGGGCATTTCGCCGGCTATCTTGAGGGGGGCCGGCAAGCCTTCCGACGCTCAGCTTAGGGCCGGCGGCTTAATAATTGGTGCAAGTGGTGGACTGCGACAGCATTGGGGCTTTATTGCAGCGCAAAAACATGCTTCATTCGCCGCCCAGGCTGGCCATGTTGCGCTGCGTCGACCGACGGGGGAGTGCGCGCGCGGCGGCCTCTTGACCATTCCGGAGCAATACCGGAAAGCGCCAGAAGACCGTGCCGGGAGACCAATCATAATGTCGAGCCAAAGCGCCGCCAAGAAGACCGACGACGCAAGCGGGGTCAGTGCCCCAGCCGTGGTGGAGGCCAAAAAAGACCTCTACGAAATCGGCGAGATTCCGCCGCTTGGGCATGTGCCCAAGAACATGTACGCCTGGGCTATCCGCGAAGAGCGGCATGGCGAACCCGATACTGCGATGCAGGTCGAGGTGTTGCCGACCTGGGAACTCGATAGCCACGAGGTTCTCGTTCTGGTGATGGCTGCGGGTGTCAACTACAACGGCGTGTGGGCGGCTCTGGGGACACCCATATCGCCTATTCGTGACGTGCATAAGAACCCGTTCCACATCGCTGGTTCAGATGCATCGGGCATCGTCTGGGCGGTTGGTTCCAAGGTGAAGCGCTGGAAAGTCGGCGATGAAGTCGTCATCCACTGCAACCAGGACGATGGCGACGACGAGGAGTGCAACGGCGGCGATCCGATGTTCTCGACGTCGCAGCGGATCTGGGGCTACGAGACACCGGACGGTTCTTTCGCCCAGTTTGCGCGCGTGCAGGACCGCCAGTGCCTGGAGCGTCCGAAGCATCTCACCTGGGAAGAGAGCGCCTGTTACACGCTGACGCTTGCTACCGCTTACCGCATGCTTTTCGGTCATCGTCCGCATGTTCTGCGGCCGGGGCACAATGTGCTCGTGTGGGGCGCCTCGGGAGGTCTCGGCTCGTTCGCGGTGCAGCTTTGCGCGACGTCGGGTGCCAACGCCGTCGGTATCGTTTCGGATGAAGATAAGCGCGACTTCGTGATGCAGCTGGGCGCCAAGGGCGTGCTCAACCGCAACGACTTCAAGTGCTGGGGCCAGTTGCCGAAGGTGAATACCAAGGAATTCGGCGACTGGATGAAGGAGATGCGCAAGTTCGGCAAGGCGATCTGGGACGTCACCGGCAAGGGCGTCAACGTCGATTGCGTGTTCGAACATCCCGGCGAGGCGACATTCCCGGTTTCGGTCAATGTCGTGAAGCGCGGTGGCATGGTCGTCATCTGCGCGGGCACGACGGGCTACAACTTGACGATGGACGCGCGGTACCTGTGGATGCATCAGAAGCGTGTACAGGGTTCGCACTTCGCCAATCTCATGCAGGCATCGCAGGCCAACAAGCTCGTTGTCGAGCGGCGCATCGATCCGTGCATGTCAGAGGTGTTCCCCTGGCAGCAGATTCCGAAGGCGCACATGCGCATGCTGAAGAACCAGCACAAGCCAGGTAATATGGCGGTGCTGGTGAGCGCGCCAACGACGGGCTTGCGCACCTTCGAGGACGTGCTGGAGGCTTCCGAGCAGCGCTTCGGCAAAGCCTGAGGCGTGGCCTGAGTTAGGGACACAAGCTCTTCGATTGCCAAAGATTGCAGCGGGGCGGCCATAAACGGCCGCCCTGTTTTGTTTGCGGCCGCCAGGTCATGCCTGCTTGGTGCCCTGTCCAATTAAGGACCGGTGTATGTGGGCTCAGACGGAACCGCCGAAAGCCGCCCCGGCCACCGCCTGCTCCAACCGGATCAATCGCGAATCGAGGACGGCTGCCTGTCTATGGACGACAGCAATTCTATAATCGGGGTCGCGGATCATTTCGACGAATGCTGCCACCGATGGATATTCGGCGATGAAGCACTCGTCCCAGACTTCGCTTTGCGGTCCAATAAGGGTCAATTCAAACCGGCCTCGCCAGATAATTTGGCCGCCGACGCGCTGGAAGACCGGCTGGCTTTCACGAGCGTAGTCGGCGTAGGCTTCCGCGCCCTTTGCATTGCGGCCATCGGGATAAATGGCATGTTCGCGGAAGCGGACGAGGTTGAGCATCTGGACCGGGCCTGGGCGGTCGTTGGCGCGGAAGGTGGAAAAGGCATCCTTTGTGGGGTCGATGTATCCGTCCATGCGGCAGCTTCCGTTTGCTTGCAGCAGCACTATCACTGCGGCGGGCACTTGAAGGAATGCGACTGTGCCCGCAATGCGTGGGGTGAGCAACATTGCATGCCGGGCGGGTTGACCGGGGCCGAAGGGCGCGCGAAAGGATTTCCACCGCGCATGCGGTAGGACCTGGGGAGTAGGTGCAATGATGGGGCTGCGCGGGGACGGCTTGGAAATTTCGCCTGCTGAGCGGCGGCGGATCATATTTGCCAGCGTCGTTGGCACGACGATCGAATTCTACGATTTCTATATCTACGCGACGGCGGCGGTTTCGGTATTCCCGTTGCTGTTCTTCCCGAAAGGAGAGGGCACGGCCGCGCTGCTGGCGTCGATGGCGACGTTCGGCGTGGCATTCGTCGCGCGTCCGATCGGTTCGATGCTGTTTGGCCATTTCGGGGACCGTGCCGGACGCAAGGCGACACTTGTCGGGTCGCTGCTGATGATGGGGATTGCCACGTTCGCGATCGGCCTGCTGCCCACCTATCATCAGATCGGCCTGTTCGCGCCGCTGCTGCTGACGATATTACGGTTCTGCCAGGGTCTTGGTCTTGGCGGCGAATGGTCGGGCGCGGCGCTGCTTGCGCTGGAGACGGCGGAGCCGGGCAAGCGTGCGCGTGCGGCGATGTGGCCGCAGCTTGGCGCACCCTTCGGCTTCCTGATCGCCAACGGGTTCTTCCTTTTCATCACATCCGTGTTCGGGTTCAATTCGACGGCTGCGCAGCTCGACGATCCGTTCGTGATGTGGGGATGGCGGGTTCCTTTCGTCGCCTCGATCGCGCTGGTGCTCATCGGCCTTTATGTGCGCATGAAGCTCAACGAGACGCCGCTGTTTGTGCGCGCGGTGGAGCGTGGTGAGCGCTTGAAGTCACCACTCGCCCATGTGCTGCGCAACAACCGTCGCGAGCTTGTCCTCGGCACTTTTGCGATGGTGGCCACGTATGGGCTTTTCTATCTGATGACGACGTGGGTGCTGTCCTACTCCATCGGCAAGCGCGAACTCGGTTTCCTGGGTGTCGGCTATCGGGATTTCCTGGTCCTGCAGCTTATCTCTGTTTTCTGGTTTGCCGCCTTCATTCCGATTTCAGGGTACCTTGCCGACCGCTTCGGCCGGCGGCCGTTCCTGATCGCGGTGACGGCGGCGATCATCGCGTTCGGGCTGTCGTTCGGCTGGTTCTTGTCGCCTGCCGTCATGGGGGCAGGCGAGAACTTCAACCAGGGGCTGATGCTTGTCTTCCTCAGCATCGGCATGATCCTGATGGGTCTTACGTTCGGGCCGATGTCAGCATTGCTTCCCGAACTCTTCGCAACCAACGCGCGCTACACTGGATCTGGGGTTTCATACAACCTTTCGTCAATCATCGGAGCGGCGTTGACGCCGTTCGTCGCAACGTGGCTGGTGCTCAATCACGGGGTGGCGGCAGTCGGCTACTATCTTGCATTCCTCGCCTCGACGACGCTCATCTCGCTTGTGGCTGGTCATGAGACCAAAAACACCGACCTCGATACGATGGAGGAGCATGCGGCGACCGCGGCGATAGAATCGTCTTCGCCATAGAATTGGTGCGCGGCGGGGATCTTCAATCAGCAGGGGCTGCTTTTGCATCGCTCCCGGGCATGGACGGAATTGCTCTAGGCACTTTCTTCGGGTAGCGGTGCCATGGCGTGGCCATTCCGCATTTTCCGGATCTCGATAATGCCGCGGTTAAGCTCCGCTCCCAAAAGGATGATTATCGCGGTCAGCTGGAAGAACAACAGCGCGATCATCACCTGCGATAGTCCTGCGTAAAAGCGCGTGTAGTCGGAGAACGTCAGGTAATACGAATAAAGCGCGCCGGCGGTCAGCCACAGCAGCGTCGACAGCGCGACGCCAGGCCACACGTCAGCAAAGCGCCGCTTTCCGGCAGCAATCCACAAATGCAGTACGAGCAGCTGGGCAACGAGCACGACTGCCGCAATCAGGTAGCGCGACGTTGCGGTGAGCCATGTCTCCTCGATCCATGTCGCATCGAACAGGTCCTTGACCCATGCTGGCTCAAAGCGCTGCGCGATAGCGGGGCCGACGACGACGGCCCATGTCAGCACGAGCGTCGAGATGGCCGAGACGAGCACGAACAGCATCGACAGAAACAGCGAGTAGGGGTAGGAGCGGGTCTCCTTGACCCGGTAGGCTCCATTCAAGGCGGCGCGTAACGTCTCCACTGCGCTGGTGGCGAAAAACAGAGCGATTGCGCCGCCGACGGTCAGGAGATCGATGCGGGTCGCGCCCATCAGCGATTCCACCTGCGGGGCGAGGGTGCCGGCAACAGCCGGAGGCATCACCTTGAACAGACCGGCGATGGCGTGCTGGGCCAGCTCACGGCCGCCGAAGAGGCCGGCAACAGCTCCCAGGAAGATGCAGAAGGGAAACAGGGAGACGACGAACCCGTAGGCAACCGCACCGGCCATCGAGAAGCCGGAATGCTCGTAGAGCCGGTAAATGGCCTGAACGAGCGGCGTGTCGCGGTGCATGGCGTTTCCTTCGCTAGATCAATCAGCGGGCGGGGAATGCGATGTTTAGTCCGCTAACCCGGCGGGATAAAGCCCCGGCACTCCATCGCATTGAAGAAACTTTACTTTCTGCTGATAGTACAGTCACATATGAGCTTTGATCCACTTCAACGCCGCGCCAATTGCGGATAGTGTCTTTCATCATGACGCGCGCTCTTGCCCAGCAGTTGGAACGTCTCGACCGCGAGCGGCAGCGGCTGGAAGAGCTGTTGGCGCGGCATACCGCATGGCAGGGGATCGCCGGGCTCGATCGCCTGCGGCCAGCGGCGGATGCGGCGGAGGCCGCGATGCGTGGCCGCCAGCGCGCCGAGCTGGAGCGTATGCTTGACGGCAATCCCGTGTTTGAAGCCCACCGCAGTGTGGTTGCAGCGATTGGCGTCATTGCGGAGTTGCTCGATCCGCCGATGGAGGCTCAAGATGCGGGCGGCGATTTGCCCGCGTCTGCACCGCAGGCCGAAGTGGCTGACGTCGCTGCCGAGAAGGTGGCTGAGCAAGCCGGTGAATTATTCGATGAGGATGACGGCCAGCCCAGGCAGCTGGAACTGCTTTCGCTTTCGCGATCGGGGCGAGGCGGAATCTCAACCCGCGCGGCGATGATCCATGATGTGCTGCCCGGGCAAAGGGCGGAAGGTTCCGCGCGCACCCCGACAGACAATGAACCTGACGACCTGACGCGCATCCGCCGGATCAATAGAGCCTTGGCTCGCGATCTCGTGGCTCGCGGCGTACGCCATTTTTCTGACATTGCCGCGTTCGGGCCTGCCGACGTGCGGTCGCTTGCTGCGGCGTTGGGACTTGGGCGGCGTATCAACCAGGAGAACTGGATCGAGCAGGCCGCGCTTCTGGTGATGAGAGCCAAGGCGAAGGCAGGGCAGCAGGACAGTCCGAGCGAGGGCGCAAGGCGTGATTTGCCGGACGCGGCCTCGCCGGTTGCCGGTAAGTCCGATTCACCTCCGCTCGTGACCATCGTTGCCAATCAGATTGCAGCGGCGATCGTTCCCGCACCTGCATTGCCGCCCTTGATGGAAATTGCGGAAACGCAGGGCGAGCCGATGGAAGCTGGCGGTGATGCGCTGGGTACTGGTGCGATCTTACAAGGAGATGCAAACAGGGTTGCCAGCGTCGTCCGGGATGCGGCGCTTCGCATTGCCGGTGGCGCGGTACTGTTGTCTCCTTCGGCGGTTGCGGAAAGTGACCGTGTGGATGTGGCCGACTTGCGCGCGGATGAGCTAGCCGAGACTGCGGGGCCGGCAGGCGAGGTAGCGGCCGTCGATCATGTCGATGCTCCGGCGGCTGGTGCCATTCTGCAGGAGCCGCTGCCAGATGACATGACGCTCATCTACGGCATCGATCATGGCATTGCGGATCAGCTGAGGTCGCTTGGCGTCACGCGCTATCACCACTTGGCGGAGATCGACGCGGCGGGTGTTGCAGGTATCCGCAATGAGCTTGGGGTGCGCGCGCAAATCAGCCGCCATGGATGGATCGAGCAGGCAGCGCTTCTTGATCGCGGCCATGGGACCGCGCACAGCTGGCGTATGATTCAGGGCGATTATGATGCGCTGGTCGACTATCCGGCACATCCGCCGCGGCGCGATCCCGATTTTGCGCAATGGCTATTGGAACGTGCCAGCAGTCACGCTTCGGGCGTGCTTGAGGGAGAAGTGCTTGCTCCTGCCGCAGTGCCCGAATTGGCCGAGGAGTTTGCGGTCAGCTCAGACGATGTGGCGCAAGCTGCCGCGCAAGGTGAGGGTGGGGATCTTGTGTCCTATTCTACCGACGCTGCTGCGGCAGACATGCACGTTGTGGCCGTTGAGCCAGATGCCGGCGCTCGAGTTGTTTTCGACGAAGATGCAGACCAATCCGAATTGCTTCCGGATCTGGTGCCGGAGGCAGGCTTGGTACAGCAAGCCGAACTGGTCAGCGCGTCACTGCATGAAGAAGGAGCTGAGCCTGGTGGTGCTGGAGTGGAAGGTCACGCTCGCAGCATCGTCGACCGCATTACCGCAATCGAACGCGATGCTGCGGAATTGCCAGTGATGTCATCGCGCTCGGTTGTTTCCGTGCCGTCTCCGGCTTCAAGCCAGCCGCCAAATGTGGTGACGCTGCCACCAGCATTGCCTGCCGCCGATGAGATGGCAGCTGTTCCGCTGTCTCGCTCGGATGAAGCTGACGTCCGCATCTACATGCGCGAAATGCACGCGGCGGGTCTTGAACCCATGAGGGAACGACGCCGCGAAAATCCTGGTGCGTCTGGCCGCGATTTCGACAAGGACGATTACGCGGCCTATCGGGATCGCGTCGAGGAGGCTGCTGTCGAAATCATCACAGCACTGCCGGACGATCAAGCCCAAGTTTCAGGGGATCAAGAAGCCGGGGATGCAGGCTCCGACCGTCCCAAGGCCGCTGGCCAAGTGCGGCGCTTCCTCAAGGCGCTGAAAGGTGAATGACCACCCGCGCAGGCAGGCAAATCCTGCCGGTTTGGGTGGCATGCAAGCGCGTCCCTTTAGGCTTACGGCACGCTTTTAGGGCATGCTCAAAAGTATGCTCTAAAAGCGGTTTGCCTTCGCCGCGCAGGTGATTATGGTGCGCGCGACCGAGCCGGCACCCAGGTTGTCCGGCATCGCTTTTCTCAAGTGGAGGTTTCGACGATGACGTTGGCGCAGATGAAGTCCAACCCGGATGTGCTGGCCGAGGGCGCGGACAGTCTTATCGAGCGCGTGGGTGGCGTCGTCACGGAAGCTGAGCGTGTTCTTGCGGCAGCCAAGGCTGGCGTGCGCGTCAAGATCCAGGAAGCAGGCGGCGTCGACGCGGCCCAGCACGTCGCGCACGGTCTTGCATGGCTGGCGACGACGGTCGAAGGCATCCGCCAGATGCAGCATTGGGCGGCCAAGCTCAAGGACGAAGGCCGGTTGGGAGAAATTGAGAAGCTGTTGCTGTTGGCGGCAGCGGCTGAGTATGCCGCGCAGATTGCCGGCGGCATTCCGATGAGCCAGGGCGAGATCATCCGGCCGGAAGCGCTGGGGGTCGCTCGCGAGGACGTACGCCGCTTCGAGGATGCCGCCGCCGATATGATCGCGGCGGGCAGCGCGGAGAGTGTGAAAGCGCGGATCGCAGAACTCATCAAGGACATGCAGGGTGCCACCACCTATGGCGATAGTGGTCTCGATGAGGTGCATGCGGAAATTCACGAGCAGATGCGCAAGTTCGCGGAAGCCGAGGTGGTGCCGCACGCACACGAGTGGCACTTGAAGAATGACTATATTCCGATGGAAATCGTCCAGCACGTTGCCGAGCTTGGCGTGTTCGGGCTGACGCTGCCGGAGGAGTACGGCGGATTGGCGCTGGGCAAGGAGTCCATGTGCATCGTCTCGGAGGAACTTTCGCGCGGCTACATCGGAGTCGGGTCTTTAGGTACGCGCTCGGAGATCGCAGGCGAGCTGATCCTCAACAATGGCACCGAAGAGCAGAAGCAGAAGTACCTGCCAAAGATTGCGTCGGGTGAGATCCTCCCGACGGCTGTGTTCACAGAACCCAACACGGGTTCGGACCTTGCTTCGCTCAAGACGCGCGCGGTGAAGGATGGTGATGCCTACAAGGTGACGGGACAGAAGACCTGGATCACGCATCCGGTTCGCGCCGACCTGATGACGCTCTTGGTTCGCACCAACCCCAACGAGAAGGGTTACAAGGGTCTTTCCATGCTGCTGGCGGAGAAGCCGCGCGGGGACGATGCCAATCCGTTTCCGGCTGAAGGCATGACGGGTGGCGAGATCGAGGTGCTCGGCTATCGCGGCATGAAGGAATACGACATCTCCTTCGACGGCTTCACGGTTCCGGCCGAGAACCTGCTCGGCGGCGAGGAAGGCCAGGGTTTCAAGCAGCTCATGAATACGTTCGAAGCGGCACGCATCCAGACGGCGGCGCGTGCCGTGGGCGTGGCGCAGTGTGCAATGGATCTCGGCCTGCGCTATGCGTTGGAACGTAACCAGTTCGGAAAGCCGATCTACTCGTTCCCGCGTGTATCGAACAAGATCGTGATGATGGCGGTGGAGATCATGGTGGCGCGTCAGCTCACCTACTTTGCCGCGCGTGAGAAGGACGAGGGGCGGCGTTGCGATCTGGAAGCCGGCATGGCGAAGCTGCTAGGCGCGCGCGTTGCGTGGGCATGCGCTGATAATGCGCTGCAGATCCACGGCGGCAACGGGTTTGCCCTGGAATATCCGGTGAGCCGCGTGCTGTGTGACGCGCGCATTCTCAATATTTTCGAGGGTGCTGCCGAGATCCAGGCCCAGGTCATTGCGCGACGTCTCCTGGAAGGCGCGAATTGATGAGACAAGGGCCGGTTTGCGCTCAGGGTGCTAACCGGCCCTCGCAAAGTTCAATGGCTCACTTGCCGACGTTGAGGAATTTGTCCTGTGCCTCGGCGACGGGGCCCGACATGACCTCGGCGATCTTGCCGCCGAACATCATCCCGACCATCCGCGCGTTCATGAAGCCGATGTAGGCCTTGCCGTCCGATTTTTCATAAACGGATACGGTGCACGGCATCATCACGGAAGCCCACATGTCCTTGTCGTCCTGAAGCATGGCGCCTGCGTGCATGGGGTTGCAGATCTCGAGAAGATAGACGGGGCGGACATCTGGGCCGCCGTGCTTCTTGATGGACTGGTGCAGTGGTTTCACGCCGTTGACCGTCCAAGGACCCATCTTCTCCACATTGGCTTTGATTACAGCCACCGTTGCGTCAACCGACAATGGGCTTGGCTGTTCCATGATGAAGGGCATCTTGGCTATGCCGGCTGGGACGCTGTCTGCACTGGCAGGCTGGAGCGTGAGCGAGCCGAGCATCAGCACGGCAGAGAGGGTGGCAACAAGGCGTAGGATTTTCATCTATTCACTCCATCACAAGACGCGGACCAGGGGTTGAATTGGTAAAGAGGTGAGCGGTTGGATCCGATGCCCGAAAGTCGGACATCGGCAGGGAAGCACCCTCGCAGCGCCGTGTCGCTAATCGAGGTTAGGTGCAATGCACACAGATGCGGACGCGCAGAATGCTTGTTTGCACCTGCGATGGACCTGTGGGGCGGGTAGAAACGTACTGGTCGGCATCGTCGTGTGCAGATCTGGAGCGCATGCGTTTTCTGGTTGCGCATATGGCTTGTTGGAGATTGCCGTTTCGTCTCAGGCCGTGCGTGAAGTGGTGGGCGAGACTGCAAATTGAGGAGGGGCTGCCTCCCTCATCGTGTGCCGGCAAAGCGCGCCAGAAGCGTGAAGTATTTGGGTTTCCGCCTCATATTTCCGGTCGCTTTGCATCTTGCTTCGTCTCCTGCCAAACTGGCTCGTCGAGCGGGGTTGAATGGCAAGAAGAGGATGGGTGACATGCAACCCAAGGCGACGATGTTCATGAGAGCAGGATTTTTTGGATCGGCAGCCGTTGCAGCTGTTGCGGCCGCGTTGGTGGCAGTTTTCGTGGCAACACCAGCGAGCGCACTGTCATGCGGCCGTTCGGCTGCGGGTTTCTCGACATGGCTCGGGGACTTTGAGAAATACGCGCGGGCCAAGGGCATCTCGCAATCCACAATCGATCGCGCACTCAGTGGTGTTACCTACGATAGCAACGTGATCCGGCGCGACCGGTCACAACATTCCTTCAAACTGTCGTTTGAAACTTTCTATGCCCGCCGCGTCGGCTCCTATCTGATGAACCAGGCGCGCGGCAAGCTCAAGTCGCACGGGGCGCTGTTGGGCGGAATTGAAAAGCGCTACGGCGTGCCGGCGGAGATCCTTGTCTCGATCTGGGGGCTGGAGACCAATTTCGGCAAGGACGGCTCAGGCAAATATTCCATCATCCGTTCGATTGCGACACTCGCCTACGATTGCCGGCGCTCGCAGTTCTTTACGGATCACCTGCTGTCGGCATTGCGCATCGTCCAGAAGGGTGACATGAGCCCATCGCAACTGCGCGGCGGCTGGGCGGGCGAAATCGGGCAGGTGCAATTCCTGCCAGGCTCCTATGACCGTTATGCGGTCGATTATGATGGCAACGGCAGGCGCGACCTTGTGCATTCGGTCGCCGATGCACTGGCATCGGTCGCAAACTTCCTGCGGGCACATGGCTGGAAACGCGGAGCGCCGTGGGGGCCTGGCACGCACAACTATGGTGTCATCAAGGAGTGGAACCGCGCTGAAGTCTACGCGCGCACAATTGCTGTGATGGCGCAACGCCTGCAATAGCAGGGCGACTAGCGGGTGTTTCTGGAGCCGGTGGAATGGGCGCGCAACCTTGGTGTGCGCGCCCGTTATCAGTTCGCCGCGATTACCTTGCCGCGATGCTCAGGTTGTAAACGTAGAGGCTTGCCATCGCCACGAGGATGGGGATGCCTATGACGTGAACGATGTCGAGCGTCCATACGAGCCAATTGCGTGCGGCGACGATCTTGTTCACTCGCAGGATCGAAATGGCGATCATCGCCGCGACGATCATGTAGACGAACACGAACATGCGATCGGAAAGGGTCGCTGAATCGCTCGAAATCGCGGGTAATGCGAGGTAGAGCGCAACCGCCGACAAGAGTGCCGTGACTTGAATTGTGACGATTGCCTCGAAGTTCGATTTCGGAATGAAGATCGACAGGTAGGCGACGATCATGATGAAGCCCAGAGGTACGACGACGCGCAGGACGTAGTCGGTCGTCTCCCGTTTCATCAGCCACGCGAAGCTCGCCCGGTAGAAGGGCACGACACTCGGCTCGTGGGTGAAGGCGTCGACAACCGGCACGAAATCTTCATCGGTGCCCACGTACTGCTCGACCTGGTCCCAGCCATCCGTGTTGGCGATCTGGTCGCGCAAGGCCAAGGGCGGTGGCTGTACGATGAACTGCGTTTCACCACTGCGGGGCTGGATATCAATCGTGAAAAGCTGCGTATCGATGGGATATTCGGCAAGGCTCGGCTCGAACAGGAAGCGACCTGCTATCTTGTAGATCTTCATGCCTGGGGGATAAGCCGGGCTGGCGCCGCCTGGATGAATCGTCTCGATGGTGAGTTGACGCTTGCCGGAAGCTGGATCGATGTAGGCATTGGAGAACTCGATCCGGTCGATCGATGCAATCTCGTTGGCGCGCAGCGATAGGTAGAATTCCGCAAAGAATGATTTCTCATTGTCGTCGATCCGGTGCGCCTTGATGAGATCGATGTCTGCATAGAGGGTGGCGGTCTGAATGAGGCTGCCGTCGCGGGCGCGGAGAAACTGGATGGGTGCCAGCTGCGTGCGGCCCAGTCCTTGGGGCTGGATAACGACGAACGGCATGCGCGCGGCGGTGCGGGAACCGGTATCGAAGGACCAGTTCTCAAATGACCCCTTGTAGGCGCCCTTGCCGGCGGCGAAGTTGCGGGAAATCGCAGTTACGATTGCGCGACGCAGGTGAGGCATGTCGGTGCCGCGCGGCATATCGCGCGACGATTGCGCGAGAAGGCCAAGCATGTCGGCGCTCTGCGCGCCCATCTCGATGGCGCGGAGATTGTCACTGGTGAGCGGATTGGGCTCATCAGTCTCAGGCCGCGGTTGGCATTCGCCTTTGGCCCAGCCCGGCGCGGCAGCAATCTTGGCGCCTTCGAAGACCCATGATGCAGGATCACCGGTGGCGATGCGGCGGCGAATGCGATTGCTGTAAATGTCCGGCAGGTCGTCCCAGGCGAGCTGATAGATGGCGTTGGGGTAGACGTTTATGAGCTCCTGCGGAATTGAGCTGATGCGGCCGGTGATGAACAAGGCCGGCGTGAATCCGCTCGTGGTCAACTCCTTGATGACGTCCGGCGTGGAGCGCGAGCCAGCCCCCAGAAAGATGATATCGGGGTCCTTGTTCTTGAGTTCCAAAACCGCGGCGGACAGTTCCGCCGGGTTGATCTTGCCGTCGTTGGCGCTCAATCGGAGGTCGGTAATCAGGCCGGGATCACCCTGCAGCTTCTTTAGCGCGTCACCCAGAGCTATGCTGAAGACGGCGTCGGCAAGTCCGAGGTAGGCTGGGCGAATGTAGCCGATCCTACGGGTGAACTCCGACATCACTGGCGCGCGTATTTCGTCTTGAGATGCGCGTGTGGTGAAGACGTTGGGGTACCCGGTGAACAATGCACTCACCGATAGATCCGACAGGAAAGGGATGCCGCTGGCGCTGATGTCCTTACCGAGCTGATCGAAGACCGCCTTGCCGCGGTTGGAACTCGTAAGGCCGATCATGGCGATGGTGGTGGGGTCGGCGAGTGCGGCGCGGACGTTTTCAACAGAGCGCTTTTCGTCACGAGCATCATCCAACACCCTGACGTCAACAGGCCGTCCGGCGATGCCGCCATGTGCGTTGATGTGATCGCGGGCTTCCATGACAAGGCGTTCCGTCGCGGCGACATAGCCGTTGTCGTAGCAGATGTCGTTTCGCGAGGAGACGAAAACGGCAACCGTCAGTGGCGGGCCCTTGGCGGCTTCTGCCTGTTCAACGGCGCGGGCTGGTTGTGCTGCGAGCAGTCCGAGCCCCATTGCGCAGCTGGCTATCGCAACGCCAACAGTGCCGGAGTGTACCCTTCGATCGGGCCATGCACGCAT
Organism: Hyphomicrobiaceae bacterium; assembly: GCA_020442165.1. GTDB lineage: Bacteria > Pseudomonadota > Alphaproteobacteria > Rhizobiales > Hyphomicrobiaceae > JAEUMD01. The sequence continues at coordinate 38,793 of JAGRKV010000035.1, forward strand.
GAGTGCAATTGCCCTCGCTAGGATGGCGCGCATGTCCTGTTCCCCTCGTTGATGGCCGGTGCCGCCGAAATGAGGCAGCCACGGGCAGGCCATCTATAGAGCAGGCAATTGGGACAGGCCATGCGGACCATGATGTCGCAGGCAAGGAGCGGGGTATGTGAGGCGGAAATGTCGACGGTACCACAACGCTCGGGGTGCGTGGCAGCGCCGATCGCGGTGAGCAATCATTTGAAATGAAAACGCCGCTTCGGGATGAAACGGCGTTGCAATTTGCTGTGCGTGCTGGCGGTGCAGTGCCCGTCAGGCGGCGGCCTGTGCCGACTTGCGGGCCTTGGCAAGGTCGCGCTTGATCTTGAGGCAACGCTCGGAGAGTTCCTCGTCGCGGGCCTTGGCCAGGAATGCATCAAGGCCGCCGCGATGCTCGACCGTCTTCAGGGCATGCGCGGTGATGCGAAGGCGGTAGCTCTGGCCCAGAACGTCGGACATCAGCGTGACGTTGCACAGGTTCGGGCGGAACTTGCGGCGTGTCTTGTTCTCGGCATGGCTGCGGTTGTTGCCAGAGAGCGGCAGCTTGCCGGTCAGCTCGCATTTACGGGTCATGGGTCAACGCTCCTCAGTCGCAGCCGCTGCGGCTTCAATCGCCGCGCGCGCGGAATAATCTGTCCGTCTTCGGAAAAGACGCAACGCCCGCAGGCGGAGCCAGCGGGCAGGTCGCGGCCTCTATAAGGGTTTTGGCCGGGGGACGTCAAGTCGGTGTGCGCTGGCGCGGCCGTGGCTGGCGGCATTGATGTCCAGGTGCCGGTGTTCCTGCCATTGCTGCTCGCGTGCCTCTTTTAGCGACGTTGCCTCATTCTTCCTTAACCATGTGGGGCTAGGTTTGACGGACAAATATTCGACGTAAACCCCGCGAAAGTTCCCAATGTTGGGGCCGCGTACGTCAGGGGAAGTGAGTTTGTGATGTTCGTTGCGTTTGTGCCGCGCGCCGCGCGGTTCGGGCTCGCCGCAGCCGGTGCGCTGGCGCTGCTCGGTCTTTCTGGTTCCTCCACGCGCCTGCAGGCTGCCGATCAAGGCTGGCCCGCCCGTGTGAACGCCTCCTACAAGGTGGAATTCAACGGCTTCGACATCGGCCGCTTTTCTTTTGAGGCAGCCGTGCGCGGAGGGCAATATTCGGCCGGGAGCAAGGTCGAACTTTCCGCGTTGCTAGGTGCCTTCAAGTGGCAGGGCCTGACACGGTCATCGGGCGCGGTTTCAACCACCACCGCCGAACCTGCAGCCTATACCTTTGATTATCAGTCAAACTCCAAGTCCGGGGCAATCAAGCTGGCCTTCCGCGACGGCAAGGTCACGTCAATCGGGGCCAGTCCGCCGACACTGCCGTCGGACGATCTGGTTCCCTTAGAAAAGAAGCACCTTTCGAACGTGCTCGATCCGCTCTCAGCGGTCCTGGCACTTACCCGGCAGACGTCGGGCGATCCGTGCAGCCAGCGGCTGCCTGTGTTCGATGGCAAACAACGGTTTGACCTCGTGGTTACACCGCTTGGCCGGCGGCAGCTCGTCTCGCGCCAGTCTTCAGGGCAGCCGGAGATCGCGCATGTATGCCAGATGCAGTACCGGCCCATAGCTGGCTACAAGCGCGGCAAGGAAACCGAGGATCTGGCGCGGACCATGAAAATCGAGGTGGTGCTGCGGCCAGTGCCTGGCGCCAACATCCTTGTGCCACAGGAGATCAAGATTCCAACGCTGGTCGGCTCGGCAAGCCTCAGCCTGGAGCGGATCGACATTCTGACCGCCAACAGCGATCAAATCGCGCTCGCCAATTGAGCATGCACAAAGTTGGGGCAGGCGTGCCGCGTCTGCCCCCTCACCTATTCCGGCTGCTATTTGTGCCTCGATGAAGGTGCGCTAAGCGTGGCATTTGCCCCCTTGCCGGAGCAATCAGGCTCTTTCTCTTGCTCGTTGCCCCACGAAAGCCTTGATCTCAGTTGAGCCCAATGCAATGCCAAGGGCCAGAGAGACCAGGAGCCTGCACGCATGGGCAATGATTTCGAGGCGCGCATCCGTCATGTGACGGCGGTGCTCGGCCCGACCAATACCGGAAAGACGCATCTGGCCATCGAGCGGATGCTATCGCATCAGAGTGGCATGATCGGCCTACCCCTGCGGCTTCTCGCACGGGAGGTCTATGACAAGATCGCCGCGCGCGTGGGCGCCGACAAGGTGGCTCTGATTACCGGGGAAGAGAAAATCCGGCCCGAGCGCGCGCGCTACTGGGTGGCCACTGTCGAGGCCATGCCGCGCGATATCGACGTCGACTTTCTCGCCATCGACGAGATCCAGCTTTGCGCCGATCCTGAACGCGGGCATGTGTTCACGGACCGGTTGCTCAATGCGCGAGGGCGCGAGGAGACGCTGCTGCTCGGCGCGCAGACCATGCGCGAGGCGATCTCCGACATCATTCCAGGGGCCAATTTCGTTTCGCGCCCGCGCCTGTCCAAGCTCACATACTCTGGCGAGAAGAAGATCACCCGGCTGCCCACGCGGTCTGCCGTTGTCGCCTTTTCGGCCAACGATGTTTATTCAATCGCGGAGTTGATCCGGCGGCAGCGCGGCGGCGCGGCCGTGGTGTTGGGTGCGCTCAGCCCGCGAACGCGCAACGCGCAGGTTGCGCTCTACCAGTCCGGTGACGTTGATTTCCTTGTCGCCACCGATGCCGTTGGCATGGGCCTCAACCTCGATGTCGACCATGTGGCTTTTGCGGCCGTGCGCAAATTCGACGGGCAGAACCATCGCAACCTGACGCCGTCGGAGCTGGGACAGATCGCTGGCCGCGCCGGGCGTCACATGAACGATGGCACCTTCGGGGTGACGGGCGGCGTGCCTGCCTTCGAGCCGGATATCATCGAGCGGCTTGAGAACCACACGTTCGATAGCGTCAAGGTCCTGCAGTGGCGCAACCGTGATCTGGAATTTTCTTCGCTCGAAGCCTTGCAGGAGAGCCTGCGCGCTACACCCAATGAGCAGCGGCTTCAGCGGGCACGCACGGCCGACGATGTCGAGGCGCTGGAGATTGTCAGCCGCGATCCCGATGTTACGGCCAAGGCGCACGGGCGCGCGGCGGTCGAGCGGCTTTGGGACGTCTGCCAGGTGCCTGACTACAGAAAGATCTCGATCAACTCGCATGCCGAGCTGATCGGTAATCTCTACAAGTTCCTGATGGGGCCAGAGGGGCGGATTCCGGAAGATTGGTTTGCCAAGCATGTCGCCTTTTCCGATCGTACGGATGGCGACATCGACACGCTGGCCAACCGTATTGCGCACATCCGTACCTGGACCTTTGTTTCCAACCGCAGCGACTGGCTCAAGGATCCGGCGCACTGGCAAGGCCGCACGCGCGAGATCGAGGACCAGTTGTCCGATGCCTTGCACGAGTGTCTGACACAGCGCTTCGTTGATAGGCGAACTTCGGCATTGATGAGGGGCATGCGCGACAAGGAAGAACTGACGGCTGAGATCCGCGAGGATGGCGCGATCGAGGTCGAGAACCATTTCGTCGGCCGTTTGCAGGGCTTCCGATTCTGGCCCGACACCAACGCCGAGGATGTGCATGGCAAAGCCACACGGCATGCAGCAGCGCAGGTGTTGTCACGCGAACTAGGCATGCGCGCACGCCGTGTCGCTGCCGCCAAGGCCGATGCCTTCAAGGTGGGGCGAACGGGGCAGGTGTTGTGGCGGGACGAGGAAATCGCGCGCCTTGAGCCGACGGCCGATCCGTTGAAGCCCAACGTGATCTTGCTGGTTGATGAACACCTTTCAGGGCCAGATCGCGAAAAGGTGCAGGCGCGTCTCGATCAATGGATCGTCGAACTGGTCGGCGATAAACTGAAGCCGCTGGTTGCGTTGGCGAAGGCCGAGGACTTGTCCGGGCTGGCGCGCGGCATTGCGTTCCGGCTGGTTGAAGGGTTCGGTGTGCTGAGGCGCGATACGGTGTCGGATGAGATCCGGACGCTCGATCAGCCGGCGCGCGCCAGCCTGCGCCGTTATGGCGTGCGCTTTGGTGCATTCAACATTTTCGTTCCGCTGCTGCTGAAGCCGGCGGCTGCCGAATTGCTGTTGACGTTGTGGTCGCTCAAGAGCGCGCAGGATCATGGTCTGGCGCTGGACGCACTGCCTGAGCCGCCACGCGCCGGGCTGACGTCTCTGGCGACCGATCCGCAGATTCCGGAAGCATTCTATCGCGCATGTGGGTTTCATGTGTGCGGTCCGCGCGCGGTACGAATCGACATTCTCGAACGGCTTGCCGATCTGATCCGGCCCTTGCTGGCTTGGCGGCCGGAGACGCCTGGCGACAAGGTGCCGGCGGGCGCGACTGGCGATGGCGGCTTCACCATCGTTCCCGACATGATGTCGATCCTGGGCTGTTCGGGTGACGAACTCGGTGCCGTGCTGAAATCCTTGGGCTTCTGGGTCGAGCGCAAGACCGTCAAGGCGCCGGTTGCGGGCGAGCCCACATCAGTTGCGGCGCCGGATAATGGTCGTGCGCCAGAACAGGTTGAGGGTGCGGAAGCCGAAGCGACCTCGCAAGCGGTGGTAGCAGGCGGCGAAAGCGACAGCGGCGAGCGCGGCGATGCTGAGGTTGCGGCTGTTGCATCCGATCCTGCTGTGATGGACGAGGCAACAGCCGGGACTGTACCCGATGCTCAGGAAGCCAGTGACGGAGCTGGTGCAACAATTAGCGGCGCTGAAGTTTCAGGGCCGGTCGAGACTTCTGAGGTAACCGGCGCGGAATCGGTTTCGGCCGAGGCACCAGCGGATGACACTGAAGTGGTGGTTGAGATCTGGCGTCCGCGCCGTCATCGCGCGGAGCGCGGCGGGCCGCAGCGAGACCGGCGCCGTGGCCGGCGCGGCGGAGCGGGCGGCGGCCAGCATGGCTCGCGGAATGTTCCGGGTGAAGGCCCTGCCACAGCAGCCCTAACGCCTGCGCCAACCGAGGCAGCCGTCGGCGGCGGTGTTGGAGAGTCTGAGGGCCGCGACCAGCGCGGACGTGACAGGGATCGCGACCGTGACCGGCGCTCCAAGGAGGGAGAGCGGCAGCACGGGCGTGAACGCGGCCGTGAAGGTGGCCGCGACCGAAACCGCGATCGCGACCGTGACCGAGGAGATCGCCGGCCGGGTGGTCGCAGGCGGGACGAACCGCGCGCGCCGCAGGTGGCGTCCGCTGCTCCGCGATCGCAAAAGAAGGCCGGTGTCGATCCGGATTCACCATTTGCGGCCCTTGGAGCCTTGAAAGAGGCTATGGCCAAGCAATCCAAGGAAAAGGCTCCCTGATGGAGCATGGGGCGGACGAGCCGCAGGTAGCGGGTGCGCCCTCGGCGCAGCGCCTCGACAAATGGCTTTGGTTCGCGCGTGTGGTGAAATCCCGAACTATGGCAAGTGGTCTCGTCACCTCGGGCAAGGTGCGCGTCAATCGGGTCAAGGTCGACAAGCCCAGCCATGCATTGAAGTTCGGCGACGTCGTCACGGTCAATGTCGGCCGCAAGGTCCGGGTGCTGCGGGTCGTCGCCATGGGGGTGCGGCGAGGCCCCGCGACAGAGGCGCAGGGACTATTTGAGGAATTGACAGAATCTGTCGCCTCCTCAATTTCTGGTGGCTCGGCAGCGCTTCCTGGAGACGCCGCAGGCAGAGACGCCGGCAACAAGCTGGCTGGGATGCGTGTGGCGGGCGCGGGGCGGCCCACCAAGCGGGACCGGAGGCTGATCGATCAGTTTCGCGGCCGCCGCTGACGTTGCGCTCGCCTGGTCCATTTTTCCGTGCGTTTGCCCGTCCTCCCGGTCTTGCCGATCATGCCCAGACCGATGAGGGGATGTGCTTCGCGTCACTGAGTAAGGTTTGCTTGCATGGCAGTGTGGCAACCACGCCGTATCGCAGGGTTTGCCGTCGCGCCGCAGCCGGTTATATAGGCGTCACGCCGAATTCGAACGGAACATGAGCAGATGACCTACATCGTCAACGACAAGTGCATTAAGTGCAAGTACACCGATTGCGTCGAGGTCTGCCCCGTGGATTGCTTCTACGAGGGTGAGAACATGCTGGTCATCCATCCCGACGAATGCATCGACTGCGGCGTTTGCGAACCGGAATGTCCGGCGGAGGCCATCAAGCCCGACACTGAGCCGGGCCTGGAGAAGTGGCTGGAGGTCAACCGCGACTACGCGGACAAGTGGCCGAACATCACGGCCAAGAAGGAATCTCCGCCGGATGCGGACGACTTCAAGGACGTCGAGGGCAAGTTCGAAAAGTACTTCTCTGAGAAGCCGGGCACTGGGGACTGACGCCGGTCAGTAGGCGCTTTTCTTGATAGCGGGTAAGCCGCAGAAACAGTTTGATCGACCCGCCAGGTGCATAGCTCGTGCGCGTTGTCGGGATGGCCGGTGTGGCCCATCGGACGAGTTTTGATGCCTGGTGGCTGTAGAATCGCGGCCCGCAACAGGTGTCCGAACCGCATTTCGGGCCCGCCGCGCGCTCACAGATGATTGTTGCAGCGCGAAAATCTCATAAACTTGACCGTTTGAATTAAGAGCTTGAATGCGCTGCGGCGCGACAGCCCTTCTTTTTCTGTGAATTTTGTGTTACAGTCTTACCGAATGTGGCGTAGCTGACGCAATTCGGGGAGCATGCGTTGCTCAATAGACGCAGACCCATACAACCAGGAACTGGTGCCGCCGTCAATCGCCATCGAGGGATGGGGCGGGACTGGATGATTTGAGCAGTTTAGCCATAGGTCGCCGCGCGTGCTCGTTGCCCCGTGTAACGAGCCTGTTTGCATGCGGTGGTGAAGAGTTGCCGCGATGGAGCAACGCCTGCATCGCGGTTTGGTCGCGCCTGGAGCATTTTTCGAGGTTCCAGGGGCGGCGCGCCTGAGCTGCCGGGTGGGCCGGCATGCAGGCAAGTGTTGAAAGAGTGAGATGACGCTGATGGCCCAGAAGAACAAAACACAGTCGAAGGTTCGTAAGCCTAAAGCCGCTGCTTCCGCCGCGGCGAAAAAGGCGCCGGCCAAGGCTACGAAACCGGCGGCCGTCAAGACAGTAACAGCGAAATCGCCGGCAGCTGCCAAGGCGTCTAAGCCGGCGGCTGCGAAGGCCTCTGCGGCCAAGGCGGCCCCGGCTGCGAAGCCTGCGGCGGTCAAGCCTGCGGCCAAGGACATGGCGAAAGCCGCTCCGTCTGCCAAGAAGCCTGCTGCGGTCAAGGCTGCGCCAGCAACGGTGAAGAAGCCGGAGGCAAAAGCTGCTGCGCCCGCCAAGCCGGTTGCCAAGAAGGCAGTGAAGCCGGTTGCTGCACCTGCTGGCGCCGTCCAAGCCACCGCCGCGAAGGCAAAGGCCGGCAAGGTACAGCCCCAGCGTGCGGTTGCTGCTGCCGTGACGGCACCTGCTGCTGAGAAGATCTCGGCGCCGGCGCCTTCTGCCGCGGCCAAGCCGCAGGAGAAAAAGATCGCCGGGCAGCGTCACGGCTTCAAGCTCAACGAGTACATCGTCTATCCGGCGCACGGTGTTGGCCGGATCGTCGGCATCGAAGAGCAGGAAATCGCCGGTCACAAGCTGGAGCTTTTCGTCATCACCTTCGACAAGGAGAAGCTGACCTTGCGGGTGCCGACCGGTAAGCTCGAGAGCGTTGGCATGCGGAAGCTTGCGGAGGCAGACACGCTGCGCAAGGCGATGGACACACTCAAGGGACGCGCGCGCGTCAAGCGGACGATGTGGAGCCGCCGGGCGCAGGAGTATGTTGCGAAGATCAATTCGGGCAGCCTGATCTCGATTGCCGAGGTCGTCCGCGATCTTTATCGCTCCGAGGCGCAGCCCGAGCAGTCCTATTCGGAGCGGCAGCTTTACGAGGACGCTCTCGATCGGATGGCGCGTGAGCTGGCGGCAGTCGAAAAGCTCGACGAACGCGGCGCGGTTCAGCGGATCACCGAGGTGTTGTCCAAGAGCGCCCGTGGGCGGCGTGCGGCTGCGGAAGCCGAGAGCGAGGCTGAAGCCGAGGAAGAGGCCGAAGCTGCTTGAAGAGGTCACGCCGACAAGGCGATCGACCACTGAATGCGAAGACGCCCGGAGCAAACAGCTCCGGGCGTTTTTCTTTGCACTCCTTGAACGCAAATTGTTCCAGCAGCGACCAATAGCCAAGTGGGCCGTCGACGGCCTTCGGGATACCGCAACCGCGTTCGCAAGGAGTTATGCTGCAATGTCCAAGCTTCAGTTCAATGCCATCGCTGCCCAATACAGCTGCGCACTGCTCGCCGCCATTTGTGGCAGCCTGATTTTCACCGCCTCAAACGCCAACGCGGCCGATCATGGTACTTGCGACTGGTATGCGAGCGAAGCCTCCTCGCAGCAGGACCGCAATGCGTCGGCTGGCTGCGGCTACATCGGCGCTCGTTGGCACAACTGGCGTGATGCGCATTACACTTGGTGCCGCGTCGCCAGCAATTCGAAGGTCATGAAGGAACACAACAGGCGCGAGTCCAAACTTTCTAAGTGTGGAGCGTGAGTGCGAGCCGGAATCGCCTTTTGTTATGGACGTGTAGCCTGACACTTGCTGTCGCCGTTGCCGGACTTGGCGAAAGGTGGATGCTGCAACTGCTACTGCTGTGGTGCCGACTGAAGGGGACCGTCTGATGACACTTGCTGTTCAATCTGACTTGGGTCCTCGATTTCGATCATGGGTCCATTGCGGCGCGTGATCCAGCCGCGAATGCGCACGCGCTTGCCTTGCAGGTCGAGAAGCGATGCGGCCCACGCCGGTTGTGCGCGTGACAGGCTGGTGGGGATCGATGCCGAAAAATCGGTTCTCCAGTTGGTGCCGAAGTTGAGGTAGATACGGCCACTCCTGGTACGCTGGGCCTTGATGACCGTGCCGTCGACAAGCTGATAGGTATTGCGAAGGCGCAGGAGTTCGTAATTACGTCTAGCGCTGTGAACCTGGTAGGCGGGGCTGGCCCACAGACCCTGCCGTGTTGTCCTGGCTGATGCTTCCGCCGCCTTCAACCCATCGATGCAGTCATAGCTTTCGGGGATGCCGTAGGCACGCGCCTGTCCGTACGAGAGCATCGCACCCTGCAACCAGGTGGAGCCGTTCTTGTCCTCAACAAAGACGTGGGCGAGCAACCGTCCGTAGCGGTCAGTGCGCCGCTTTGCGAAGGCGAGCTTGACGTTGCGTCCCTTGGCGAGCCTTTTCAGTGCCGCTTGTGCTTCTTGCGCGGGCGGCCAGTCGGTACTGGGTGCAAATCCGGTTGCTGTCGGAATGTCAAACGCGCTGGGGGCCAGAGCGCCGATCAGGCGGACTTTAGTGGCATCGTCGAGCAGTAGTGTTTCACCATCGATAATTTCGACGACGACGCGCTCTGGCGTATGCCGTGGGAGTTCACAGCGAGCTTCACCACCGCTGCTCGTTCCGGCGATGGCGGCGCTGCCCGAGGCTGCCAGGAGTGCCAAGGCAAGGGCCCTCGTGGATGCAATTCTTGAGGTCGCAACGAATCTTGAGTGGGCAACATGTCTTGAGCGTACAATTCGCCATTGTGGACGTCCGTGCGCGGGGGCTGGCATGCTCAAACGTCTTTCATACCCATCGCGAGATGAATGCATAACCTCAATGCGCAATGGCGCGGACGCCGCAACGCCGTGACGAGGCATTCGCGCCGGTGAGACCAGCATGGTCAAGCAAAAACAAAGTAATCGGCCGTCAGCGCCTGCAGGTTGGTGCCGACGAGGGTCAGCGAGTTGGAGCCGCCTAGATCGATGACGGTATCTGAGCCCACCATGGTGGAGGCGGCCAGCACGGCATCGAAGTCAGCGGGATGGCCGGGGCTGGAGAAGTCGATGAGATCATGGGTCGTACTGGAAAGCGTTTGCAAGGTGAAGTCGAGAATCCGGTCGTTGCCGAGGCCAGAAATAAATGTGTCCGAACCGGTGCCACCGCGCATGATGTCGCTGCCCTCAGATCCGGTTATCGTGTCGTTTCCACCGCCTGCATCGATCAATTCGATGGCCAGGAGTTCGATCGTCGAGAAGTCGAGGACGTCGTCGCCTGACGTGCCCAAGATTTTGTCGGTGCCTTCTCCGCCGTCTATCCGCTCGATCCCAAGAAGGTTTCCGGCGACATTATCGAGTGCGATGGTGTCGTTCCACGGGCTGCCGAGAATGGTGTCGAAGCCGTCGCCACCGAGGAAGACGTCGAAGCCTTCCGCGTTGCCGACAATCGTGAACGTATCGTCGCCGCCGCCGCCTTCGAGAGTGTCATTTCCGGCGTTGCCGCGAATGGTGTCGGCGCCTGCCGATCCGATAACCCAGTCGCTGCCGCCGCCAGCATCGATCAGCTCGATGCTTGAGACCGCGATTGCGGAAAGGTTAAGCGTATCGTTGCCCGTGGTGAGAAGGATCTTGTCCGTTCCGGTGCCGCCGTCGATTGCTTCAATGCCATCGAGGTTTCCGGCGACATTATCGAGTGCGATGGTGTCGTTCCACGGGCTGCCGAGAATGGTGTCGAAGCCGTCACCGCCGAGGAAGAAGTCGAAACCTTCCGCATTGCCGACAATCGTGAATGTATCGTCGCCGCCGCCACCTTCGAGAGCGTCATTGCCGGCGTTGCCGCGAATGGTGTCGGCGCCTGCCGAGCCGATGACCCAATCGCTGCCGCCGCCAGCATCGATCAGCTCTATGCTTGAGACTGCGATTGCCGAAAGGTCCAGCGTATCGTTGCCCGTGGTGAGAAGGATCTTGTCCGTTCCGGTGCCGCCGTCGATTGCTTCAATGCCTAGGAGTTTATCGGGCGCGTTGGCAAGGCCAATGGTGTCGTTCCACGGGCTGCCTGAAATCGTGTCGTATCCTCCAGCGCCGTCATAGGTATCAAAGCCGGTGCTGTTACCGAGGATTGTGAAGACGTCGTTGCCGCCACCGCCGACCAGATTATCGTCGCCGGAGGTGCCGGCGATCGTCTGGCCTGGCGTCGAAGCGTCCGCGATCGTCAGCACGAAGGAGGTTTCGGAGGTTGTGAAGCCATCATAGGCGACGATGCGCAAGGTCATGTCACCAGCAAGTCCAGCAGGTGGCGTGCCGCCGATGGTCTGGGACGCGGCATCATAGGTGAGCCAAGCGGGCAGCGCCGTGCCATTGGCACCTGTCACGGCGTAGGACAACCCGTCACCGTCAGCGTCGGTGAAAAGGTCCGATGCAATCGTCCAGGACCAAGCTTCACCAGCGTTGGCGGATTGGCTGGAGGGTGGTGCGCTCAATAGTGGTACGGTGTTGGGGACGATGACGATTTCGGCGGTGGCGTGCGCCGTCAACCCGGCTTCGTTAGCGATGGTGTAGCGGAAGCTCAGTGGTCCTTCGTAGCCGGGCGGCAGGGAGAGTGCGATGTTGCCGTCCGCGGTGACGGTTGCGCTGCCGATGCTCAAGTTGTCGACGGCGATGAGTGTCAGACTGCCGCCTGCATAATCGAAGTCGTTGGCAAGCAGGGGAGCAGTGAGAAGGATGCCATCTGTCAGGCCATAAACGTAGCCGCCGTCGTCGTTGGCTTCAGGCGGCGCCTCATCCAGCATGGCCGCCGATTGCATGAGCAGGGCGATGTCGTCCACGGTCCAGACCGTGCCGTCGTCGAACTCGATTGCTTCAATGCCGCTGGTTGCAGACAGATAGGCGCCTGCAATGGTGATGTGTCCGCCACCCTCGATCACCAGCGTGAGGTTGTCAGGGGCATTGGCGAGCCTGATGGCCGAAACATCAGCGGGGTCGATGCCAATTTGCATGGCGAGGATATCGATATCGCTGGCGAAGGTGCCGCCGTCGTCGATGGTGTCCCAACCTCCGCCGACGACATAGGAATAGGTGTCGCCGCCGTTGCCGCCTGAGAGCAGGTCGTCGCCCAGGTCGCCAAAAAGCATATCGGCGCCGTCGCCACCGGACAGTATGTTGGCGAGTTCGTTGCCGAGGATTCGATTGTCGGCGGCGTTGCCTGTGCCGACGATTGCGGTTCCGACCAGTGTCAGATTCTCGACGTTGTCGGGTAACATGTAGTCAATGCTGGCGGTGACTGTATCGGAGCCCTGGCTCGCCAGTTCGACAACGGTGTCGCCCGGATCGTCGACAATGTAGTGATCGCTGCCATCTCCGCCGGCCATGTAGTCGGCGCCGCTGCCTCCATCGATTGTGTCGTTGTTGCGGCCCTGGGCTGTTATGGTGTCGTTGCCCGCGCCTGCATCGACATCGGATGGAGAATTGAGGGCAATCGTGTCGTCCTGATCGGTGCCTTGCAGGCGGGTGGGCGGTGTCTGGCTCTGGCTTGGATCATTGGGGTCGGATGCCAACGGTACGGGCGGAGCATCGAAGGGCATCAGCATCGGCTGATTGAGCGCGTCGACTGCGGCATTCCAGTTGGTGTAGGCGGTAAAATACTGGCCCTGGTAGAACTCCGAATAGATTGTTCCGGGATCTATGAACTGCAGGCCCAGGTCGCCTTCCTGATAGTTCGATACCCGGATGATCGTTTCGGTGTCGGGCAGGATGACGTTGTAGAAGACGTCTATGGTTGTGCCCTGGTCGTCGATTACAAGCGTGTCGGCAACGCGCTCGCCCTTGTAGAGCGAGATGATGAGGTCCGCGCCTTCCATGCGGAAGCTGATGGCGCCCGCGAAGTCGATGACGCCATCGGTCTCGTCGGTATTGGTCCAGATGTCCTCCTGGAGCCGGAACTCATGATAGAGTTCCCATCCGTTATTGGTCATGTCGGTGAAGTTGCCTATGGCGCCGGCAATGCGCATCAACTGGGAGCCGTCGTAGCCGTCGCCGGTCATATTGAAGTAGTTGTAGGGAACATAGAGGCTGTCCAGTGCATCGGCGTCGGCGATGATGAGTTCGATCGGGCTCGTGCCATCGGTCAACGATGCAAGAACGTAGCGGTCCGCCCCATCACCTCCGTCCAGATATACGCGGCCGGAATTGCCAATGAGCGTGTCGTCTCCGGCACCGCCCATGATCTCCATGTCATAGCCCTGGGGACTCGAACCGGTGAAGCCATCGACGAGGTGGGCGTCGATGAAGTCGTTGCCCGCTCCCCCTTCAATGCCGCGCAGACCGTTGTTGGCGTATATTGAATCGTTGCCGGCGCCACCGATGATCCATTCCGCCGATTGCACCCATAACCCGCCGTCACCTTCATTGCCCGCCGAGACGAATTGCGCATCGCTCGCACCGCGCTTGATGAGGAGATCGGCGGTTTGCGAACTGAAATCCACAACGTCGCCGCGATCCCCCGAGGCCTGACCGCCCAAGTAAAGGGAGAGCGGGGTCAGCATCAGCTCGACGCCTGGACCGGTTGTTATCGTCTCACTGGAATCGGAACTCCACAGCAGCCGCTCGATGGACATCAGGTAGTCCTGCCCGGTCCCAGAGGTGGCCTTGTATTGCGGTGTGAGATGTTCGACGGAGCCGCGGACGATCTCGATAGAGACGTTGCCTGCGCCTGTGTAATCGACGGTGTCGAAGCCATCGTCGGCATAGGACCAGGAACTGTCGCCGCCATGCAGATAGTTGAGGCCCTGGGACCAGCCGAGCAGATCGTTGCCGCCGCCGCCGTAGAGGCGATCGATGCGTGAGGCGTCGTTCGTGCCTTCGAGCAGGTCGGCGCCAAGATTGCCGAATATGGCTGTGAAGTTGCCCTCGATCTTCAGATGATCGTCGGAGAAGCTGCCGAGCAGGGTTTCCGTGCCTGGCGAGAAGCGCAAGCCACGCGGCATGTTCGATGCGACGTCGAGACCGGCTGCGAAGAGCAGCGAAGCAATGAAGCTGGTCGAATTCAGCGTTGGGCGCAGATCACGCGGGCTGCCGTATGCCTGATAGTTGAACTGACCATCGGCGATGTCTCTTGCCCATGCCGCCATTATGTCCCACGTCGAGAGGACTTCTCCCGATGCGATGATGCTGCTGCCGCGGGATTCGGGTGTGCCCACCACGTCGATCAATTCGCTGCCGGTATATCCGCCGGCCGTAATGCGCATCGGCAGCCGGCCGCCCTCTCCAATCGTGCCGAGTTTGACGCCATCGCTCGTTGTCTGGCGGGTTCCCTCCATGACGAACCACTCGTCCTGAGGGATCGGGACGGAGGTCAGGCTGTCTTGTTCAAGGGCAAGCTGCAGGTGGTCGAAACCGAAATAACCCAGGTAGAACGACTGGACTGGCAGGCGTTCGATACGAATGTTGGCCATCGGAAAAACTCCAGGATTGGCTGGGTCTGGGGGCGACCAAGAATGCGTGGGGGAAAGCGAAATCGAGCAATGTGAGGGATGTTTTTTATGCAACCATAAATATGTAATGTCCGCAATCTAAGATTGCGGATGCGTATCAGCAGCTATCTGATGATGTGACCTAGGCGCGGACGGAGTTGTTGCTCGGGATATGAGCAGCGCGCGGATAGTTAGTGTAAGCAGGATTTTGTTATTCGCAATAGGCTGACGAACGTCGCCCCTTCAAATCCAAGTGGATATGGTCGTGGTGAGCCGCATTTGCGTTCGGCCCGAGGACGGTCGTGAAGATGCCGCATGCGCCAGAGTGGATGTCGCGAAGGAACGTCAGTTCGGGCGTCGTGACGGCGCTGGCAGCTGGCGGCTGCGGTTCGGAACTTGCCAGGGTACGCGCCTGCTCCGCTTTGCCTGATGCAGTCGCTTTAGTTGTGCTCAGGTTGGCGGGCCTTGTTTCGGGCGCAGGCAAGGACACAAGTTTACGTGCCGCCAATTCACTCTCGACGACCTTGCCCCAATACCTTTTCACATCGATTTCGCGGCCGTCCGCCAGTTTGAAAGAAGAAATATCGAGCGCGTTGGCGAATGCGTGTTCGGAAATTTTTTGCGCCGGGTCGCTGTAGCGGTTGCGGCAAATATAAGAGGATGCGTTCCTGATCGCCACGATATCGCTGCCCAGCGTTGCACGCGCCGCAGGGCGCGCAACCGTTTCCAGCCAGTTATAGAGCCTCGCAGTCAGCGCGCAATTCGCTGTCGCCGGTGGAGATATTGTGACCGGTGCTCCAACGCCCACGGCTTCCAGTTTCAAAGGCACGGGCGTTCCGCACTGACCATGGCGGATGGGCTCCAGGCGTTCAGACCGGGCCGTTACCGCTTGCAGCTGTGTATCGCAGCTGACTTCTGCCGCCCGGATTTCCTCCATACTCCACGCCGTTGGTGGCGCTTCGGCTGGCGATTGCGTGGCAGTGTCATCACGCTCGATTTGCGGCGCGGCTTTTTCAACCGTGCCGGCCTTGCCGGGTGATCCCGCATTCACAAAATTGTTGCGGGGTTCTGGCGCCGACGCCTGGCCGTTCTGCACCTTCATGGCAGCAAATGCAGCCTTGCGAGCGCGGCTCGCCCGGTGGGGATGAGGCATCGGGAATGGCGGAACAATCCGGATCTCGCCTTGAGTCAGGGCTTTGGTCTGGGCGTTTGCCGGTGGGATACTAGCGATCAGTAGCGAAACACACGGCAAGGCCATGAGGCACATCAAGGCCAGGGTGGCGGACTGCCCAGCATACGGCCGCGCATGCCGAGCCTGCATTGGAGCGGCGGCGATAAAAGCGGGCTGTGGGCGGCACGTCATCCGGTTGGTCTGGCGCTCTGGTTTGCAAGCTGTTGCCATAACGGTTTGCGCTTTGCGCAAGCCTATGTACCATCCGTTGCATCACAGCCATGCGGCAGGATCAGGACCACCTCATTGGCGCCAAGGGTGGCGCCCTTGTGTCGAAGCCAGGCCAGATTGAGTGAGGGTGTGTGTGAGTTCAGTGTGCCACTGTCGAGCTTGTCGCGTGTTCTCTCGTCATAGCGGCGATAAAGGGTGTAGTGCGTTCTTTCCGGAACTTCCGGACACCAGATCAGGGACGTGGTGATTGCACAATGATGGCCAACTTCCGGTGGCCGCTTGGGCGTTTCGCCACCAAGACCAGCCGCAGGACCTGTTTCGGATGCGAGGTGGCTGGTTGCGATGTACTGGGCATCCGGTCGTTGTTTGTCGCTTGACGCACGATCGCGACAACCGCTGCTTTGTTGGCGGTGATGCGGGCCTGCCTCGTCGGGTACTCGGGACGACATGGTGCGAGAAGCCAGGGTGTTACGCTTGCATCGTCAGACGACACGCGAAATCTTATGTATAATGAGAGTTTATTCGCCGACGTGCAATGTAGCGATGAGGATAGGTCCCGCAAGTTGGTCGATTTATCTGATCTGATGGTAAGCGCGGCACGCCTGCACTCCTGGCGGTATGGCCCTTTTTGGGGGTGGTGATTAGCCGTTGCTGGGTTGATCGGAAGAAATTGCGCCCGCGATACGTTTGGACCTTCATTGATGATATTAGGGCCCGTCCGGGCGGTGGTCATGCTCGAATGCGACTACTGTCCTGATATATCAAGGAATTTTCTGGGTGTGCGTTTCGTCCGGATGATGGGAGGTTTGACTGGCTATCATCAGTGGCCATTGCGTTACCTCGTTGATTTTCGCGCGGGGGGTGTCAGCAGGCTTGACGCCGGTTGGAGCCAACCGCAATAACCGGGGGTTCGCGATGCGGTCGGATCGCGCAAGGGTACTTGCACTTGCGGCGGCTGCCAGTTCGGCGAAGTAGACGGGCCGGTTGACGCCGTCGGCAACGATTGCGTTGGCTGAACTCCTGGCCTGACGTCTCAAGGCCCCGTAGCTCAGCAGGATAGAGCATCAGATTCCTAATCTGAGGGTCACAGGTTCGAATCCTGTCGGGGTCACCACATTCTTCCAAGTAAATTCAGAATGTTAGAGGGAGAACAAATGTTCTCTTGCTGCTCATTCTGACTCGCTAATCCGATGTTCATTCTGACTCTTGTACTTCGGGTGTTCTAATCCCTGCACCCATGCGCGTCGTTTACGGGCTGCCGCGAGGCGCTGGGCATCCGTTTTCTTGATGTACCCGCGAGCCGCATCTGGGGTCCGGTGACCCGACAAGCTCATCACCCCCTGCTCGGTCAGTTCAGCGTCGCCAAGCTCCGTCATCCCGCCATGTCGACAGGCCGTCATCGTCACATGTTCCGGCAACCCCGCCGCCCGGCGCGCCTCTCGAACAATGCGCTTCGCAAATGAAAAGGAGTAGGGACGCGCCGCTCCCCTCTGGCCGGGGCTAACAACGATCGGGAACGTCTCGCGAGTAAGCGTTCCCAGGTACTCTTCCAGCTCGGGATAGAGACGCTCTCCCTCGGTTGAAAGCGGGTGCCACACGATCTCCCCGGTCTTGTGATGAACGATCCTCACAAAATCGGGGCGCTCAGGTGGTCGATAGTCCGTCCAGCACAGATGACCTGCCAGAACGTTCTCCGGCCGCTGGAGCCACTCGAAGCAAATAAGGGGCACGGCGGCCAGATGAGGATGACCAAAATCTCTGATCGCTGCACTCAACGCGTATGCTTCGGCCCGGGTCGCATGCTTGATTGTCGTCGTCTTGCGGAACCGTGTCAGGCCAACAAATGGATTGGAAAGCTGAAACTGGTGCGGATGAGTCCTTTGGACAACTGTCCAGGCCTTCTTGGCGATATCGATCGTGTGGTTCGCATGCCGCAGCCGGGTGCCGTCTTTGCCGCCACGAAGCTTCTCGTAGATCTTGTCCACGGCGGCCGGAGTAATGGATCTCGAAGATAGTTCCCCAAGCCGAACCCCCGTTTTTGTCTCGATATCCGCCAAGGCACGCAACTGATATTGATACGACGGCTTCGTGCGCTCCTTGAGCTTTTCAAAAGCTGGCGAGCGCATGTAGGCTTCTAGCCACCAATCCACTGTCCCATAGCGAGGCCCGGCGTGGAGAGAGCGTTCACCGTCACGATCCTTCCGCCAAGCATCGAGGTGACTGTTTAGCAAGGCCGCGCGGGCGATTGCGCTGCCGTAGTTTGCGCCCAGTGCCTCCCTGTGGAGCGGGAAGCCCGCAGCGATGTCGGCTTTCCTGGCGTTCCAGTAATAGGCCACGCCACCGCAGCTCAGACTCTTGGCGATCATGTAGCGCGGCCAGTCCACCGGCTTCACAACACGTCGGACGCGTCGCGAACGTGGCTGCTCCGATTGGTCAGCTTTTCGATCGCTGCGTCGAGGTCCTCTTTGAGCCATCGTTCACCCTTCCCACGAACACGCAGTGGTTTGGGCCACAGTTTACCTATTGCTCGGCGGAACGCATCAACCGAGCGCTCATCCACGTATGCCGCTGCTGTTTCGGCCCGCATCAACCGGGGCCAACTTGGCGGCCCATTAAAGACCTTGGTCATCGCCTTCGGGTGCCTCTGGCGCCTCCAACAACGTCACCAGGGGCGATCGCCCCAGTTTTCGCTCGACGGCAATCAGACCAGCCTCTTCGAGCCACTGCAGTGCGCGGTACTTCGCATTACGGTCGAGACCGAACGTCAGGCTCGCGATATTACTCAACGGTACTGTGGCTGATTTCGCGAGGCTGGCCGTGAACCAGATAGCGATGCCGACGTGAAGGGATTTTCCAGGCAGTCTCGCTGCGATCGAAACCCAGTTCAGCGGGATCGGACCCTTGAGGAATTTCTCACCGGCTTTGGGCCGAGGAAGACGCCGGGACGTGCCAACCTTTGGGTGGGTACGTAGACGTATGCGAGAGGGATCAATAGCCATGACCACTACCCTCTCTAATAAGTACATATAATAAGACTGTACGGGCGTTCGCCGGTGAACAGCTCGCGTCGCGCTGATGCACAGGTGGCTTTGCGGTTTGCAGGGATCTTGCCGTCATGACCTGCCCTCCGCCATCAGCTTCTCGATGATCGACCAAATGACGCGTCCGCGTTCGTCGCCCAAGCGTTCCGGGTAACGCACACAGCGCACCTCGGTGCGCAGTTCGAAGCCGTTGAGCACGATCGCGCTGGCTTCGGCCATCAGCCGCTGGGTATCGGCAATCGTCTTTTCGAGATCTTCCAAGTCGGCTTCGATCAGCAAGGCGTCATGCAATGTCGCGCAGACGCGGATGCCTGCTTCTGTGGTGAGGCAGCAGGCCAGTCGCAACATCTCAGCGCCGTTGGCCTGCATCGGGAAGTTTCGGAGAAAACGCGGGTTGGCGCCGGCACCAACTGCGACCTGCCAGCCGAAAACCGATTGCAGCCGGCCACGTAAGAGCCCTTCTGCCTCGATTGCATCAGACCAGTGCCAGAAGCTGGGAAAGATCCGCCTGTGCCGCTCCAGGAGGCGCTCTGCGTCTCCAATGGGCGTGTTGAGCATGCGTGCAAGGGTTGGAGCGCCCATGCCGTACTGAACACCGAGCGCGCAGGCCTTGAACTGGGCCCGAACATCCGGATGTGTTTGTGCCGTTGCACCTTCGGGTGCAGCTCTAGCGGCAACAGCGAAGCCGATATAGGGATCGCCGGCTTTATATGCCGCCTGCATCGCTGCATCGCCCGACAAGGCGGCTGCGATGCCGAATTCCTGCTGGCACCAATCGATCAGGGCCAGGCCCTTACCAGGAGCAGGACGTACGAGAAAGTGTGTCCAAGCAGGACCGCCAAAGATCGAAGCCTTGGTGCGGGGCTGATTACGCCCTGTGCGTGACGCGAAGGGACGCAAGGGCGTCCTGCTGCGGCCGTCGCGGCCAACCAAGACTTGGCTTGCTTGAAAGGCGTTGAGAGTGGCGCGGAGTTCCCTCAGGGGGCGCAGGTCCGGGTGCACGCGCCCCCGCTCCTTGAAGATTTCGTCGCCAAGGTCGAGACGCCCGAACGCATTACGCGGCCAATCGATTCCACGCATTGCAAGCCATGCTTCGAACGCTTCGATCTGGAACTGACCGGCGCGATAACAGCCAAACGAAGAGTTGATTTCAGAAATCAGGCTGGCGCGAAAATCCCGCCAATTGTTCGATAGCCACGCCAGCGTGGACGCATCGACGGGAATACCCGTGTTTTCGATCCGTGCCACCGCCATCAAATAGCGGCCACGCAAAAGCGCCCGCCCCCAGTCCAAATGTGGTTTCATCCGCTCGAAAAGGTCCGCCAGGAGGCGAAGAAGCCGGCGCACGTGGTCTGGTTCGTCTCCGCGAGCAATGGCCGGGGCGGCCGGTAAACCGAACCAGATTAGGGCACCGGCGAGAACTGGCCCACCCGGCACATTGCGGCCGTTGATCATGTTCAAGAACTCGACGGTGAGATCGAGCACGCGCTCGGGCATGCGCCAGCCGAGTGCATGATGAACATGTGCCAAATCCTGAGCCTGGATCGTGACAAGAAGCGCCTGCGGGCCGGTTGGATAGGGCGGCTGCCGCTGGCGCCTGAGCTCCGGCATGCCGATCTGGATTTCCTCGGCGGCATATAGGCCGAGCACCGCGACGTATACGGGCGTTGGCGGGCCGTCGCCTCTGCGGTTTACTCGGCAGACAATGAGATAGATGCTGTCAAAGCGGGGCTGGGAGAGCATCAAAACTCCCCCATGAGGCGTCGGATCACCACGTGATCGAGGTTGTCGATGTAGCGGTCCTTGAACGCCATCTCCAGGATGCGCTCGAACGTCAGATCGGGCCAGCCAGGCTCACCGATCTGATCCATCGCTTCATAGACTTCATAGGTTCCAGCCCCCATGTTGGCGGCCAGACGGATCCAATGCGTCTCAGCGCGTTGGGCTGCTTGATGAGCAACGATATTCCACTCATCGAGACGCCCTTGCTCGTCGGGCAATCGCACCGGCCAAAGAAGAACAACTCCTTGACGCGTGATCGCCGTGTAGAGCGTCTTGGCAACCGCCTCGCTGGGGATGGCTGGCGCGATGTCCAGGGCCACGAGGTAGGTTTGACGGTCGTCGCGCATTTCAAGCAGCAACGTGTCCAACCGCATTTCTGGATCGCAATGGACACGGAACCATTCCTGCCTGTTCGGCTTCCGGACCTGCACGTTTGTCAGGATTCTTCGCGCGGGTGGACCTTGCGAGAAACTACCCGCGATTCGCAGCCTTGTGGGGTCGAACGGGTTTGTCGGTTTGTCGTTCTTGTCATCATCATCATCGGGGGGGGCTATCGTGTCACTCATACGCTTGCCTTCTCAGTACATGCCGAAAGGTTGTCTGAGCGAATTGAGCAGATCGAGCGCAAAGGCTGCTTTTCGATGAGCAGGTATCAGCCGCGGCAAGCGGACCAACCGCTATGCGGATTGGATAGCTCTCGCCCGCCCATACCAGCATCGATTTTCGGATGACTTATTGGATTCAATGGCTTGCAGGTTCTGCAAGCGTCCTCGCTCAATTCGCTCAACGGCCTGTCGACGTGGCGAGTATTCGCCGTATGGTTTCGGCCGTAATCGCTTTCAGGCCATTGCTAGGCGAAGCGATGAATAGCATGCCTGCGATTTCTTCCGAGATTTGTGGCCAGCTCCTACCGGCTTTTCTCAGGCGTTTGCCGTGCTGACGAATTTGCCGATTTCTCTCGGCGCGAATCTGCGCCTGCCTGCGCGTTGGTGACTGTATCTCTGTATCATCTACATCTTCACGCCGCGGCCTGCGCGGCTTGCGATTGGAGAGACGCTTGATCGAAATCTTGTCTATAGCGAGCTTGCCACCCTTCAGAGACATAAGCTCCCCCAAGTCCATCTCCTGATCTCCAACCAGCAAAAGAACGCGGCGATCGCGCACGACAAGGTCAACATTGCGTTCGCCAAATCGCCCGTTGATGTGGCCGAGTTGCAGGCCGTTGCCAACCTCCATAACGTGCGCGGCAGCCAACTTAAGACATTTGAGGATGGGCTGCGCCAGGGTGCGCACTGAAGCTTGATAACGGCGCAACTGCTCAAGTTCGGCAGGCACCCTGCCGTGGCTAGGTTCTTCATCGCATTCGATGTAAGCAGCCCACAGGCCAGTGCTCTTACTCAGTCGTACAACGACCGATTTGTTGCACTGGAATTCACAGCCGCCACACCTTGCCGACCGCGCGTGCGTCGTCTCAATGAAAACGCCCTGGGAGACGAGTATCCCCTCCGCACCATCGTCCCACTCCTCCAGTTCGAAACCTGCGAAATACGCGGGTGCGGGATGCACGTCAGCAATACGATCGACGAGAAAAAGGACCGGATCAACGAAGCCCGGCATCGCCGTTCTCCCTCGGCCTACGGGGCTCGATGCCATGATCTACAAGCAGCTTCTCGATCAATGGGCTGAGCTGATCGGGCTTCAGGTTGCAGGAGTTCGGCGTCGCGATCTGGAAGCTACGTGTTCGTTTTTTTTCCTCTCCGGGCAAGAGATAAAAAATAACCTGCAGCCCGACGAACGTTACTTCGAGTTGACTTTCCCGAACGCCAGAAAAAGCGCGTTTGACGGTTTCATGGAGCGCGTGGCTGGGCGTTTCCTGGTCCAGGTCGACTCGAACCGTCAGCCCATGCTGCCCGGATGCGTGGACCCGCAGTTTGCGGATGTTGACGCGTTCCATCCCCAGGACGGGGTCTGGACTGAATGCGAAGTCAGGATCGAGAAACATCTGCAAGTCGTAGGCCCGATCGTCTTTCGGACTGTTTCGAGGGATCTTGCGACCGAGAACAGCTTGCGCAAACGCAGTTTGTAGTTCCTGAATTCGCTTCTTATTCCCCTCGTGCCAAATGGTCAGCGTTTGCGCGTCGTCGTCATGAATGAATATTACCTCGAATGCCGGATTGTGTGGCTTGGCGACGAGTCCTTCCTCCTCGAAAACGAGTGGTGTGTGTTTGTGGTCCTCAGGATACGCAAAGAAATACTCCCGTCTCGCATCTGCTCCGCGTCGGTAGGCATGTACTACGCAACGAGTGCCGCGACCTTCGCTGGTGACGAACAGTGCCGAGAGAGCCTTTGCCAGCATGTCTGCGTCGTTGTCCGTGATTGCCCGGCCAAGCTTCGGCATGTTGATACGCTTACGCAGATATCGCCCTGATTTACCGTCAGCGTCGGCGAACCGGAGAGCGCCTTCCCATAGATTTGGCTGTTCCAGCAGGACCCAGAACGCGCAGGCATAGAAGTCGCCCAGCTCGGCAAGCTTGGCTCCGACTTCATCGTCGAGCCCGTGGAATGCGGCTTCGTCGATGATCTGGACCTTGCAGGCAGGCGTCGCGAGAAGCCTGATCTTCCGGAACTCCTCAACTGCGCGTATGCGCTGGTCCTGTGCGATTTCTTGCCAGCGCCGAAGGAGCGGATCGATGTTGTGCTTGCCTAACGAAGCCCAATCGAAATCCAGGATCAGCTTTCTTTCCGCGAAATAGCGTTGCAGCCAATCTCGCGGCGCCCTCCGAAAAAAGTGGCGAATATCGAAGTCGTTTGCCATTGCCTGACATCGCGAGAACAACTGACTTGCACCCTAAAATAAGTGATTCGTCGCCGGCGAGTCCCGCTCCCGGGCCGTGTCCACACGGACAGGTTGTGCTCGGCGAACGCTCACGCCTTAGTCGGCAAACTCTGCTCGTGGCGTGTACTCCAGGCGCGAATAGGATAGACCATGGCGGCGCCAAGCGAACGCAAGTGCGATCTCGATTTTGCGGCCGATATGTACAAGGTCGCGGACACAATTCGCGACCAACCCGATGGAGCATCAGCAAAGCAATCGAGCACTTCTGGACAGCATTGCAGAGAAAGCTGACGTCGGCGGCTCCTCTTAGCCGGTCGAGGGATCGGCGGGTCGGTACGTCCGCATCACATCGGCAAGCGGAAGCTCTTTGCCCTGTGCGCGAAACTAGGCGAGACGATTGTCGTGCCCTGGCTGTTGAAGTGGTCAGATACCGACCGTCGGATGCTTGACGTTCAGGGCCAAATAAAGAGACATTGAGAACCACGGTGATACCGGTTGGTCTCGGACCGATGTGCTTTGCCTGCCGTCAAGAATCAGTGCCGCTTCGCTATCGAGTAACCCAGCATGCTCAAGTATTTACTTTTGCGACATGGCGAAGTTCTCATTGATGCCCGCGAAATCTTCCGACCTTCAAATCAAAGACAGCGCCCTTGAATGAAGCGTCAAAATTGCACGCTTCATCCAATTGAGAGATGGAGCGTCCAGCCGATGAGGGAGCATCCAGCTCGCGTTACTCTAATCGGAAACGCACGAGCGACGCCTGTGTACACCGGGCGTGACGTCGAAAGCTCGTTTGAACAATCTCGTCATGTGGCTCTGATCGGAAAAGCCGCAACTGGCTGCCACCAGCTTCAACGGAACTCCGCCTCTGCCTATCATATCCTTGGCTCGGTCCAACCTGCGTTTCATGAGATGCGCGTGCGGCGGGCAACCGTAACTGATCTGAAACTGTCGAATAAAATAATAGATGCTGGATCCGGCCACTTCAGCGAGGTCGGAAAGGCTGATATTTTCGGATAATCGGCTATCTATGTATGCGTCGATCCGATTCATCTTTTCGCGAGACAATCCGCGCGCGGGGACTGATTTGAACCTGAAATCGCCAGCATATTTTCTAAGGATATGGACGCAGACATGATTGGTCACGGCTTCAACGAATAGTTTCTCGCCCAATCCCGGCGAGTTTGCCTCGTTGAACAGCGCCTCAGCCACACACCTTAGAAGGGGATCATCAGCTCTCAGCACGTCTAGAAGCTCGACGTGTGCAACATGCTTATTGAGGGTATCGGAAGCAATATGGGCCAACTTCGCGGGAGTGATGTAAATGTGGAGAACTTCGATCGGCACTTTCCAGTGCCAGTGCGATTCCTCTGCCTGCGTGAGTATTGACACGGCGCCTGGTTGAACGCTTTCTGCTCTCCACGGACCGCTGCATCGCCGGTTCATGGGAGTTTCTCCACCGCGGTAAACGACTATCATGTAGTCCTGGAGAGGAGGTATCGGGACATCGAGGTTTTTATAATGATATCCTCGAAGCCTCAGTCCGTCCCAGGCGTCATGTCCGCTGTCGACTGTGAGCTCACCCGGTACCCAAATAGGTAACTGCTCAGGTGTAATGAGCATATTGTGTCCTCGTTCGTTCCTCCATTGCGGTCTGTGGGCATTTTTTGGTCGACGCCTTCAGGCGTCCGTCTCTACAGAAGCGTCTCTACGACGCCTAATTTGGGGTCTCCAACAGTTCCGCGTAGACTCTGCACCGTAGAACGCAGCTAGCGCATAATCTTGAATGAAATTTGCCTGATCTTGCACCGAATTGCATCAAAATCATCCAGGCGACCGCCATCCCGCCAGACGTTCTCACCTTAAGTGCCTGAGCTGGAACATACTTCAGGACTTCGCCCGAACCCTTGAAGGTTTGGCCAAGCCGACTCGATGCATTTCGGTTGCACGCGATTGCGTCGAAAAATTTGAATGCGCCGACCAAGCCCCCGTCGGTCGACATAGAACGCTTGGGGCCATCATCCACCTGCACAGATTTGCGCCAGAACGTTCAAAGCGTGCCGCAGGCACATTCAAGACCGGACTGCTTCTTGGCAGCTAGCTTTCGTCACGAGTGTGCGGTCTGGACCGCTGCTCTCATCGAATTTTCCCGAGCATGACTCCGCATTGCTCTTCCAAATCAAACGTCCTAGGGAGCCTCTAATATGACCGCCACCGCATATGCGTCGCCCAGCGTAGTGAATAAGCCCTCCGGTAGCTATGATGCAATCGTAATTGGCGCCGGTGTCGCTGGCCTTTATCAAGTGCATCGACTGAGAGACTTGGGCCTGAATGTCATAGGTCTCGAGACTGGTTCTGGTGTCGGCGGCACATGGTATTGGAATCGCTATCCCGGCTGCCGCTTCGACTCCGAAAGCTACATCTACCAGTATTGGTTCTCCCAGGATGTCTACGAAAGCTGGACGTGGAGCGAACGGTTCCCCGCCCAGCCGGAAATCGAGCGTTGGATGAACTTCGTCGCCGATCGCTGCGATCTTCGGAAGGAATTCAATTTCAACACGACGGTGAAGTCAGCGGTTTACGACGAAACCAAATCGCGTTGGGTCGTCACCACCGACAGGGGATCGACGTTCGACGCGAAGTATCTGGTAACCTGCTGCGGAATGTTGTCCGCGCCTCTGTCCGAAATTTTCCCGGGACAAAGCTCATTCAAGGGCAAGTTGGTGCACACTAGTCGTTGGCCGAAGGAGTCGATTGATCTCAACGGCAAGCGCGTTGGCGTCATCGGCATCGGTGCGACCGGCATCCAGGTTATCCAGACAATCGCCAGCCAGTGCAAGCATCTCAAGATCTTCGTGCGCACACCGCAGTACATCATCCCGATGAAGAATCCCAAGTACGGTCCAGCCGAGGCCGCCTGGTACAAAGGGCGGTTCGACGAATTGAAGGAGACGGTGCCCAACACCTTCACCGGTTTCGAGTACGATTTCGTCGGCGCGTGGGAAGACCACTCGCCCGAACAACGTCGAGAGGTCATGGAGCGGATCTGGAACGAGGGTTCGCTGCGCCTGTGGCTCGCTTCCTACGGCGAAATTTTCTCAGACGAGAAGGCGAGCGACGAAATTTCCGATTTCGTTCGCGAGAAGATGCAGGAACGCCTTAAGGATCCGCGCCTTTGCGACCTGCTCATTCCAAAGGACTACGGCTTCGGAACGCACCGTGTCCCGCTCGAATCCGGCTACCTAGAAGTTTACCATCGCGCGAATGTCGAAGCTATCAGCGTCAGGGACAATCCAATCCAGTGCATGACGCCTGAAGGAATTCAGCTCGCCAATGGCGACGTTCATGAACTTGACGTCATCATCATGGCAACTGGTTTCGACGCTGGGTCGGGTGCCCTCACGCGCATCGACATCCGCGGTCGTGGCGGTCGCTCGCTGAAGGAGGACTGGGGGCGAGACATCCGCACTGCACTCGGCATGCAGGTCCACGGCTATCCGAACATGTTCACGACTGGCGCGCCTTTAGCGCCATCCGCCGCGTTGTGCAACATGACCACATGCCTGCAGCAGCAGGTTGACTGGATCACTAACTGCATCGACCACGTCGAACAAAGTGGAATGAACGTGATCGAGGTGACGAAGGAAAAAGAAGACGAGTGGGTGGCGCATCACGACGAGATCGCTAACGGTACGCTCGTCGTCAAGACCAACTCCTGGTACATGGGTTCCAACGTCGACGGGAAACCTCGCCGACTGCTCTCATACATTGGCGGTGTCGGGCCTTACAAAAAGAAGTGCGACGAGGTTACGGAAAGCGGTTACGCCGGCTTCGCCAAGCGATAGCCTGCAACCTCTTCTGGCATCCTTATTCATCGTCCGGCGCGCCGTTGCTGCGCGTCGGGCCCCTTCGGAAGCATTTTCCCGATCATATCCGAAGCGCGAACGCGCGGGCGCGGAATCTCGCTCAGATCACGAGAGGATTACCTAGATGGAAAATCCATACTATGGGAATGAAGCCCATGGCCCCTACGAAGTCCATGACATCGGACGGCTCGATCTTGAGGAAGGTGGGATACTCGACAGCTGCAAGCTTGCCGTCGCCACGCATGGCCAGTTGAACGAGCGCGGTGACAACGTGATTCTGATCCCGACCTGGTATTCGGGCACCAGCAAGATTTGGGAACAGGTCTACATCGGTAAAGGTCGCGCGCTCGACCCGTCCAAATATTTCATTGTTGTCATTAATCAAATCGGCAGTGGCCTATCGACTTCACCGCACAATACGAGCGGCCTGCAGAGCGGTCCGAACTTCCCAAGGATTCGGATCGGCGACGACGTGCGTGCGCAACACCGGTTCGTCACTGAGACGCTCGGCATCAAGGAACTCGCTCTCGTCACCGGCGGCTCGATGGGTGCTCAGCAAACATACGAATGGGCCGTGCGATATCCGGACATGGTCAAGCGCGCCGCTCCGATCGCCGGAACGGCAAAAAATACGGAACATGACTTCGTTTATACGGAAACGCTGATCGATGCGATCGTCACTGACCCGAAATTCGCCGGCGGAAAATATTCCAACGCGCAGGACGTCGCTGATGGCCTCAAGCGGCACGCGAAGATCTGGACGGTCATGGGTTGGAGCACGGAATTCTTCCGTCTAGGCCGTCACAAGGACCTTGGTTTCGCCGACATGGTAAGCTTCGTCGACCAATTCATGACCGGCTATTTCGCTCCGATGGATCCCAACGATCTGCTTTGCATGGCGTGGAAGTGGCAGCATGGCGATGTCAGCCGTATGACTGGTGGCGATCTGTCCAAAGCATTGGGACGAATCACAGCCAAGACGTTCGTGATGCCCATCAGTCACGACATGTTCTTCCCGCCGAGCGATTGTGAGCCGGAACAGAAGCTCATCCCCGCAAGCGAATTCCGTCCGGTTCGTAGCGTCGACGGGCACCTTGCCTTGTTTGGTACGGACGCCGCAGCTTTGGCTCAGATCGATGCCACGCTGAAAGAGTTGCTCGACGCAAGCGTATAACGCCCACCTGCTGGCTCGGCCCACGTCGCCCCCCCCTGGACTCCCCCCTCCGCGTGGACAGCAGTAGGCGCCGCCCCGCTCCAGCGGCGATGAGTATCACGCCGCTGGAGCGTCCACGAGACACTACGAGTCAACGAGGTGATTACGGATGCCCAATCGCCGATCGGGCCTGAGCGTCCTCATCGTCGACAATGATCCCGTGTTACTGACCTGGGCGCAGGCCAATCTTCCTGCGACTGGGACAGACATCGTTTTCGCGTCGAGCATTGGTGCGGCGAAGAGGCTACTTCTCAAGTTTGCTGCCAATGCTGTCGTCATAGATGTCGATCTCAGTCTCGCCGACGGCGGATCATTCACAAGGCGTTTGCGTGAGCAAGGCACCAACATCATCGTCAGCGGAAAAGACGATCTCTACCAAAAGGCCCAATTCCACGACGTAATTGCCGACGACTATTTGTCGAAACCTTTCAGCGTCGCGGAATTCGAAATTCGGATTGCTAGGTTTTGCGGGGACCAACAACGTCTGCCACTCGGCTTGGGCCGCGACAGAGCGCAATTTGATCGCTGGCACTTCGATGCTCGTTCCCTGCAACTCACCTCGGCCGATCGAATCGAGCGCCTCACAACTGCGGAAGCCCATATTCTGTCGAGATTTCTGCACTCTCCAAATCGCATTTTTTCCCGCGAGCAACTTCAGCTCAGAGAGCTTTGGCAAGAGCCTTCAGCGTTCGAAAGAAGCATCGATACGCTCGTCTCCAGGATCAGAAAAAAAATAGAAGCCGATCCACGGGCGCCTGCGCTGATTAAAACCATATACGGAGCTGGATACCTCTTCGACTGCGAGGTTCTCTGGAACGTCCAGCCAACGCAGGAAAGCGATGGGACCAACGATTCCGAACCGTCCCAGTAACGATGGCCGCTTCCCTCAATCATGGAAAATGGTGACCTATTGGCAACATCACCGCCCAGTTTCGGCCGGAACGCGGCTCGGAAAAGGTTGCGGCAAAGTCTGACCGTAGCGGGAAGCAGTGAAAGCCACGATTGATTCGGAGGATGCCAGATGAAACTTAAATTGGCAGGAGGTGCGTATCTAGTTTCGTTAGTTTCAATTCTGCTTACGACAACGCCGGCTGTGGCGGCCGACCTGGGGGGAAATTGCTGTGCCGATCTGGAGGAACGAATTGCCGAACTCGAGGCGACAACGGTGCGAAAGGGCAATCGCAAGGTTGCGCTAACTGTCAGCGGCTGGGTCGCCGAGCAGATCGTCGCGTGGGACGATGGCGTCGAACGTAACGTCTACCAGGGCGGTGTCGGCACATCGTTGTCATCAAACGTGACCCTAACCGGTAGCGCGGCGATTTCGAACGATGTGACGGCGGGGTTCGTCATAAGAATCGAGACCAACCCTAACGACCCGTTTACACTCAGCCAAAACAGCGACGACCATAGCGATCCTGGATTGCCCGATTTCGCGTTTGGTGTGTACCCTTACGAAACCTATTGGTTCGTGAAGAGCGAGCGTTTCGGCAAGCTGTCGGTTGGCAAACTTTCACCAGCATCCGACAATGCTTCTTTGTTGCCGTATGACGCTTCGGGAACCCTGTTTCCAGCCAACGTCGTGCTATTTGATCCGATCCGCGGGTTCCAGCTTCGCCGAAATGGCGCGCCAATCGTGAATGGCGTCTCGGGAGCAACACTAACGTGGGGTGATATCGGCAATTGCACGCAGATTGGCGTCGCTGGTTCGGGAATCGGCGGGGACTGCACCGCGACACACGGAAATTTCGTGCGCTACGATTCCCCGGTGCTCGGCGGCTTCTCATTCTCGACCACGTGGGGCGAGGATGATTTGTGGGACGTTGCTGCCCGATACGCTGGAGAGTGGCATGATTTCAAGATCGCGTTTGGTGGAGCATACTCGCATAACACTGATGAAAGTTTCGTCGTCCCGATACCCGGCACCGGCCGGCGCGATGTAGAGTATTACCAGCTGGGCGGCTACATCGAACATGCTCCCTCGAAGATTTGGCTGCTTGCGAGTTATGGTTACGAGGACAACCAAAACGACGCACGAGTCACGAACAGTGATAATCATTGGTACGTGAAGGCCGGCATCAAGCTGAAACCATTCGCGATGGGCGAGACAATTCCATATGGCGAGTATGGTCAGCATAACGACATGCTCTCAATCTTGGCTCCAGATGCGACTGGTTCCCGTATCACTCGATGGGGAGTTGGTGTCGTGCAGAACATAGATGCTGCGGCGATGTCGCTATGGCTCGTGTACCGGAGCATCGACGGCGAAATCGAGGGTGGATCGAGTTCTGGCGACCTGGATACCTTCAGGTTCGTGAAAGCCGGCGCAGTAATCAACTTCTGACCATGCTCGCAGCGTCTCTCCCTACCTCGAGCCCCTCCCTTCGGAGGGGCCTTTTCATCACTAGTTGATCGAAACTCGAAACAAAGAGTTTCCAGAACTGATGGTTGAGGCAATTGCGTTCGGCTTACGCGCACGAATGTCCAAGACGGTGGTTGGATAAAAAACTACTGCGAGGATCGAACGTATCCACTAGCACGCGTCGGCTGCCCTTCAGGCTATTCCGGTCTAACCCCAAGAGCAGACTCATAGTCGATGACATCTGTGGCTTCGATTGGTGGCCGGCCGATGCCTGCTACTGGGATTTTCCTGCCAGCGGCATGACGGCAGCAATGGGCCAATTACCGACAAACGAATCTTTACTGGCGGCGCAACGCATAAGGTAGCGAGATCTCATTGTAGACGTCCCACTCTTGAGATCTGCAACACGATTAGGGCAGCCGACTACGTCCGGTAGTTGGGTGAGTTCAACAGCTTGGCAGGTCTCAATGTCCAGAGCAACGCACTGAGGTTTCGTTGTTTTGGGAGGCGGCCGAGTGAGTTGTTGCTCCGCGAAGACTCCTCAATCGAGCTCCACCGCCTATGGCCCAAAATCGATTAAGGAAGTTGAGATGACGGGGAGCGTGCGACGGGGGCGCTGTTCTGCTCGACATTCGTGGCCTCAGTTCCTCCCGTATCTCGTTCCGAGTGCAGCGACGGCGAGGCCCAGTCCGGAGAAGATCAAGTTCATCCCGAGATAGAGGCCAAGAATCCATGTGGCAGTGCTCGGCCAACGGGCCAGCACAAGTGCTGCCAGCGCGAAATCGAAAACTGCACCCATAATCATCCAAGTGCGCCCAAAGCTAGCAGAGAAATACATCGACAGCATGCCGATCCCATGTGCGATGAAATAGGCGGTGAGAAGCATGGTCAGCGTGACGACGCCAGAGGCGGGGTAAAAGGCGATGAGGCCGCCCAGGATCGCCGTCAGGCCACCAAACAGGACGCCCTGCCAGACATCGGGCGACTCGTGCCTCGTCAGCCGCGCAATGATCACGGACAGCCCGGCAACCATGAGCAACCAGCCAATCATTTCATCGGCGGCAAGCGTGGCGATGTTGGGCATTACGACGGCCGCCGAGCCGATGGCGGTGAGGACTAATCCTTCAAGCAAGTAGGCCTTCCAATGCTCGCGCATGTGCTTTTGCATGCGTTGTTGGAACCTGTCGAAGAGCTCTTCGGGCGTGTGTTGGGTTATAGGTGTCATTGTTGCAGTCCTTCTTGTCTGGCTGTCAAAGTGTGGCGCATGTGATGCTATTTCGGCTTGTGAATCACGAGCGACTTGGCGCTGGCCTGACTGAGCGCTTTCGAGCCGGCAGGCAGCTGATTGCGCTTCAGGATGTAGGCGGTGATCGCCATGACCTGATCAGCGGGCAGCGATCCCGGGTTGGTTGCCGGCATCTTGGTGTGCTCGAAGTTGTACAGTGCCTCGACCGTTTGGCCGCCCCAATGCTGCCAGAACGGGGTGCCGACGAGTGCAGGTCCCATGGCTCCGGTCAGATCCGGACGGTGGCACTCGGCGCAATGGTTATTGAAGAGCTCGTGACCCTGTTCGGCTTGCGCACTTGTGTACCACCCGTCCTGAGCCTGTGCGCGCATCGGTATGGCGGTGGCTGTAGCGACGACCACGGCAGCCATCAGTGCAATCCTGGTTCTCATTTCTAACGTCCTTCTTGTTGTGTGCCTGGCTCAGTTGGCCGGCGAGCGGCGATGCTCGTTCTCAAGGAACGGGTCGGGCTGGGCGTCATGGAAGGGGACGGATTCCACGCCCCATCGGCGGTTGACCTCATGGACATGCACGTCGCGGCCGCCGTTCCTGCGAAGCACGTCGATCGCAGCTTCTTCTTGAGCCCTTGTCCTTGGATTGACCCAGACAAGCAGACCTCCGGATGCGATCTGTCCGGCGATGGAACGAGTGTGGTGCTTCGCAATGGTGTGGGCCAGCAGACCGCCGATGCCACCACCGACGGCACCCGACAGGAGCAGC
>JAGRKV010000036.1 GCA_020442165.1 Hyphomicrobiaceae bacterium
TACGATGAGTGCGCTTACTTCACTTCGATCGCTGATCGCCATCCGTCACGTAGCATTCGAAGGATTGGGCATTCTGGATACCATTCTGAAAAGACGTGGATGGAACATAGAAATCATAGATGCCATTTACGTTCCCGAAGCGTTTGAGCGGTTGACAAATGTGGATCTCCTGGTCGTTCTCGGTGGGCCAATCGGTGTGTATCAACAGATCGAATATCCGTTTCTTTGCGACGAGATCGAGGTGCTGAGGCGGCGCTTGTCGGAACGTCGCCCCACGCTTGGCATTTGTCTGGGAGCGCAGCTAATGGCGGTAGCCTTGCGAGCGCGCGTGTTCCCTAGTCCCTCCAAGGAGATCGGCTGGTCCGCGATTTCGCTTACGCCTGAAGGGTTGGCCTCTCCATTGCGTGCCCTCACACCGGACGTAGCCGTGCTTCATTGGCACGGAGACACATTCGATCTACCGGCCGGAGCTGTGCGACTGGCATCGACGGCCCCGACGGCGAACCAGGCGTTCGGCATCGGCAAGTACGCACTTGCCCTGCAATTCCACCCCGAAGCGAACGGTAGCGACATCGAACACTGGCTTATCGGGCACGCATGCGAACTGAGTAACACAGGGACAGACATCTTGTCGCTGCGTGAGGCCAGCAAGATAAATGGGCCACGCGCAGCCGCCGCCGGGAATCGATTGTTCAATGATTGGCTCGACGGTCTTGCACCCGGCGGATGAAATTCAGTCCTTGATTTTGGGATATCGCAATCAATGTCCGACCATTAGGAGCCCGATGATGAAGCGATCCTGGCCAGCTTACATATCGGCAGTTGCGGGCGTTATGCTCATGATTGGTGCAGTAGCATATTTCTCGACGAACCGGCCCATTGCGGTCGAGATCGCCTCTATCGAGAATAATGTTCCTGTACGCGTTTTCGGACTTGGCACCGTTGAGGCGCGCGTTCTGTCCAAGATTGGGTTCGAGGTGGGCGCAACTCTGGTCGAGCTCAATGCCGACCATGGAGATCGCGTGGCCAAGGGGGCCGTGCTTGCCCGTTTGGCCTCTGTGGAGCAGGAAGCGCGATTGGCGAAAGCCAAGGCGGCTGTTGAGATTGCCGAAGTCGGCATCTCGCGCGCCGAGGCCAACGTCGCAAAGGCCAAGGCGGTACTGGCGCAGCGTCAAGAGGCCAACCGCCGCAAGTCCTCGCTGGTTGGTCGCAATATCGTATCGGAGCAGGTTGCCGAGGAAGCTGCTCGCGACGAGGCCGTTGCACAGGCCGATGTCACCGTGGCGCAGAGTGAGCTGGCGACCAGTCGAGCCTTGCTCGACGATGCGCGCGCCCAGCTGACACTGGAAGAAACGCTGCTGGGGCACCGCACGCTGGCCGCGCCCTTTGACGCAATCGTCATCGAGCGTCACAAGGAACTCGGCACAGTGGTGAAGGTTGGTGATCCGATCTTCACGCTTATCGAAGTAGGGTCCTACTGGGGGCTCGCCTACGTTGACGAGGCGCGTGCCGGGTTCATCCAAGAAGGACAGCCGGTCGAAGCACGTTTGCGGTCGCGGCCGCGGGAGACGTTTCGGGGCCGGGTGGTTCGAATCGGGTTGGAGAGCGATCGTGTCACCGAGGAGCGCCGCGTCTTCGTCAAGGGTGAGAATCCGCCGCCGCGAATCTTCCTAGGCGAACAGGTCGAGTTCTGGGTCACCGTGTCGACGCTTGAGAAGGCGTTGCTCGTGCCGGAGGCTGCCGTCCACGGTTACGACGGCAGTCAGGGGACCGTGTGGACAGTGGAAGATGGCCGTTTGCAGCGGCGGTCCGCGCGTTTCCAGCACCGGACCGAAGATGCTCGTCTCGAAATTGTTGGCGGTCTGCCTGAGGG
Organism: Hyphomicrobiaceae bacterium; assembly: GCA_020442165.1. Classification (GTDB taxonomy): domain Bacteria; phylum Pseudomonadota; class Alphaproteobacteria; order Rhizobiales; family Hyphomicrobiaceae; genus JAEUMD01. The sequence goes on from JAGRKV010000036.1 coordinate 1,874, forward strand.
TGCCCAAGTCGTTACGCGCCTAGCCAGCGGCCTTCGTGAGGGGCGCAGCGTGAGCGTCGCAAAGGTTGGGACAAGATGAACCTCGCCTATCGCGACATACGTCACAATCTGTTTCGCTTTGTCCTGACGTGCCTGGGGCTTGGTCTGCTGCTTGGCGTCGTGCTTGCCATGATAGGCATCTATCGGGGCTTGATTGTCGACGCGCTGACAATCGCTCGGGCGCCCTCCGTCGATCTGTGGGTCGTGGAGGCCAACACGCGCGGTCCGTTTGCCGAGGCTTCGCGTATACCGGGCGACTTGCGTGAAGCCGTTGCTCGCATTGCGGGCGTGTCCTCTGCAGGCAGTATTACCTATCAGACGGTTGAGGCCGAGTACCGCAATGCCAAGCTCAGGCTTTATGTCATTGGATACGAGTTGACGCGACCTGGTGCTCCCCCAGAAATCTGGCGCGGCCGCCCCATAGCGAGGAGTCACTACGAGATCGTGGCGGATCGCAGCACGGGTCTCAATTTGGGTGATCGTATCCGACTTGGCCGCAACAATTTCACAGTCGTAGGCTTGACGCGCGATCAGGTCAACTCGGGCGGGGATCCGGCCGTCTACATCACACTCGCCGATGCGCAGAGGCTTCAGTTCGATCTTGCCCCTCCGGCAGCGCGTATAGCAATGGCGCGCGGTACTGGGGGGGCTAGCCGGGACACGGTCAATGCCATCGTGGCGCGCCTGCAACCCAATGCATCCGTCGATGTGGCCGCAGCAACCATACATCGCTGGAAGCACCTGTCCGCGATTTCGCAGGAGGCTCAGGAACTCATTCTGACGCGATCGCTCGTTGATCGTGCGCGACGCCAGATCGGTCTGTTCACGACGCTTCTGTTGATTGTATCGGCAGTGATCATTGCGTTGATCATCTATACGATGACCATGGAGAAGCTCAAACAAATCGCGACGCTCAAGCTCATTGGCGCGCCCGACCGCGCCATCATCGGGATGATCGTTCAACAATCTCTGGCACTGGGGCTGATCGGTTTTGCCATCGGCGCTACGCTGATCATCAACGTCAAGGATTACTTTCCGCGTCGGGTCGTCCTCGAACCTGACAACGTACTCATACTCGGTTTGATCGTATTCGTGGTCTGCCTCGTTTCCAGCGGTCTTGGTGTGCGCGCCGCGCTTAAGGTCGATCCCGCGACCGCACTTGGAGGCTGACGACATGGAAGGCGAAATTACCGATCAGCCGCTCGTGCGTATCGACCGCATCTCCAAGCACTTCGGCGAAGGCGAGGCTAGGGTGGATGCGCTAAGGGATGTCAGCCTCGATGTGCATGCACGACAGGTGGTAGCCCTGCTTGGCCCCTCGGGCTCGGGAAAGACCACACTGCTGAATGTTATCGGCTGCATCCTTGATCCGTCATCTGGCGCCATGGACCTTGTTGGAGACCGCGTGATTGAAGATGGCCGATGGCTTCGCTCCGATTTGCGAAGACTGCGGCTGGAGAAGATCGGCTTCATCTTTCAGTTTCACAATCTGATCCCCTTTCTGGATGCGACCGATAACGTATCGCTCGTTCTGGAACTTGCAGGATCGAGCCCTGCGGAGGCACGCGGACGTGCCAGTGAGCTGCTCGACTATCTCGACGTGGGCCATCGGGCGGGCGCCATGCCGGCGAAACTCTCTGGTGGTGAAGCACAGCGTGTTGCGATCGCGCGCGCTCTGTCCAACCGTCCACGGATCATCCTGGCCGACGAACCAACCGCGGCACTCGATTCAAAGCGCGCCCAGATCGTCATGGATTTGCTTCGAAAAGTGGCGGCTGAGCAGGACGCCGCGATTATTGCGGTGACCCATGATGAGAAGATCTTCGATCGATTCGACCGGATCTATCACCTGCGTGATGGACGGTTGGAGGCGTAATCGGGCACTTGGGTTGAAGTGGGTCGGTGCCGTCGCACACGCGATCCCAGTTAACATAGGTCAAGTGGCGCGTTTTGACGCACCCCTAAGGTTGACACCTGGGTGTGGGAGCGATTCGGATGCCCATCGATCTAGCGAGCGATGTTCGTGATGTGCGCCTTTTCCACGGCGTGGAAAGGGACACGTTGCTTCGGTTGGGGGCAAAGTCGGAAAGAGAGGAGACTTTTGCAGAGGCGATGATCGTTGCCGAAGGCGATCTTCTGGACCACCTGCACATTATTCGGCAGGGCCGGATTGAACTTTTCGCCTGCTCACCAAGAAGCCGAACGACGATTGCGCTTCTGAAGCCGGGTGATTGTTTCATCCTTGCTGCGGTGGTCCATCGTGCTGTAGCACTGATGTCGGCACGAACGTTGGGGCAGAGCACGCTGCTACATGTTCATGCCGGCGTGTTTCGCAGCGCGCTGCAGTCTGATCGAAGGCTGCTTCTGAACGTCTCGATGGAGTTGGGTAGCGGATTTCGTGGAATGGTCCGAAATTTGCGCGATCAAAAGTTGCGCTCAGCGGATCAGCGGTTGGCCGCCTACCTTTTGCGTCTGAGCCTTGAGCAAGATAACGAATACGAGGTGGTGCTACCTGTACGGAAGCAATTGATCGCCTCATACCTCGGTATCAGATCCGAGAGTTTGTCTCGCGCGTTTCATGATCTCCGGGCGATCGGTGTTTCGGTCAAAGCAGAGCGCGTCAGGATCAGTGATCCTGCAGCATTGGCGCAGTCTGCCAACGTGGACCAGATTATCGACAATTCAACTACCTGACGCAGAAATCTGATCATCGGACAAGCCGAAGCCAGCAGCGCATGCTGTCCATGCTTTTGACAAAGATTGCTTCGAGGCGATGCGTGCGCTGCCCGACCACTCGGTCAATCTCATTTTGAGCGCTCCCTATAACATCTCCCAATACCGCTATCTAAAACCTCGCCTTCGGCTGGCGCGCCGAGGACAACGTGTGACACTATGTGGTCGAAGCGTTTAGCGATGCGGCGGAAGTCTTTGAGCCGCCCAAAGCGGCGCTCGATGCGGTTGCGTTCTCGATAGAGCAACTTGTAGTGGCGCAACTGTGCTTCTCGGTTTGATCTCGGCGGCACCACCGGTGCGGTGTGCCTCAGCATGCTATTTTCGATGCCACTCCAGCCGCGACGAACCTGGTCCCCTGTGCGTGCGTCGGCACGGGGGGCAGCAGGGGGGCGGTAACGGAGGACACGATGGCGAAGGTTGGGCGCGCGTTTTTCGTCCAGGGCAGGAAGTTCAAGGCGATCCCTCGCGAGCAGCGGTCCTCGCAGAACACGATTGGCTCGATCAGACGTGCGGCGGAAGAGCGGAGCGTGACCACGTGCGGCGCAAGGGGCCGGCACAGCGGCTTGGTCCGTTTGTCGCGACGCTGGAAGCGACGTTGGAGGCCAATGCAAAGAAGCCGAAGCGCGAGCGGCTGACCTAGCAACGGACTAACGAGGAGCTTCGACTGCAAGGCTTATGAGGCGGTGTCAACTGATCATTATAACTTCGTAAAAGCCGGTCGACCTCGTGCCTGCCTACAATTCACCAAATACCTGGATTATTGACCTTGGAAAAATCATCCGACATGGGAGGAGCTGGAAACGATACGTCGCAATGGAGTCCAGTAAATGCTCATTCCCGGATCTTGTAATGTATTAATTGCAGATATCTCGTTTCAGTCCGTTGGCGAGACTTACGTTGCCTCTGGAGTTCGCCAAATCAAGCGGTTGGTCGATGCCGCGGCGATCGTCAGCGTGCCTGTCATCGTCGCCCTTTATCCTCCCTCCGTGGAAATTGGAACTCTTGCCACCACGGCTGTGCTAGATGCCGATTTACCACGGCTCCCGTTTCGTCCCTCTCCTTTGGATTGGTCTTACAGTCCTCTCGGGCGCGCTATTGCAGCCACGGGGCGCAATCAAATCATCATCGCCGGACTATGGCTCGAGGAGGCCGTGACGCTGCTCGCTCTCAACTGCTTGGCCGTTGGTTTCGATACCTATGTGGCAGGTGACGCAACTGCGATGATCGACACGGCTTCTGAAACCGCTGCGCAAGCCCGTCTGACCCAGGCCGGTGCGGTTCCGACTTCAACCGAACAGGTCATCCGCGAGTGGGCAGCGCTGCAGGAAAGCGCTGAACAATCCGCCGAGCTTGCTGCCTGCCTTCAGCGCAGCTGACATAATTCACGATAATCTCCGGATTGAATCATCTGGCGCAAGCTCCGATGGTATGTTCTTGTCCGGGTGGCTCTCCACATACCATCTTCGAATGCAGTCGATGGCGCTGCCTGAACTTATATCCAATACGGCAGGTCGCCTATGTCGATCTATGGCTTCACTGTGGGTCCATGCTGGCCCGCATCAATGGCGTCGTACGCGTATCTCTCCACCCTTCCCAACCCGGATTGGGCATGGGAATTCCTGCGCAGATCGCCAAAGTACAATCTCGAGGCCCGTAGATTCGGCTGCCTGACGCCACGGCCCGTGCCTGGCGTAGCTACCCTCCGCGTCACGCGCACGCGCCGCCGCCAACTTCAGGCGGAAGCCTGGGGATTGTTATCCTTTCGCAGCTCCCGACCAGGAAGCGCCGTATGCTCCAGTCGTTTGGGCCGAACATGCGGTCCGCTACAGGCTTTCTGCAGAAGTGCACCGCACTGCCGCGTCGCCAGATCTTGAATTCGACGTGCGCCATTTGTCACTCACGGCTCATCTGCACCTTGACGCCCTCGGACGCCAACATCTCATCCTAAAGGGGGCAAACTCGCATGTTGTTCTTCTTATCTCCGGACCGCTGGTCTCGATCGGATCCGTCCACATCCGCCTTGTTGTCGATGGTCTTCGTCATTTCGATCACGACATCAGTTCGCTGTTGGCATTTTCGCATCTTCTTCATGGGACCAGCCGAAGCGCGGTTCTCGACCGTCCTGGCCCTGTTGAACGCGCCAAATTGCGTGATGCGCTTATCGCATTGGACGGCGAGCACGCTGGCGCCACACGCCGCGAGATTGCCACCGTCATATACGGTGCCGACCGCGTCACTAACGAATGGAATGAGCCCAATGGCCGACTCAAAGCCGTCATCAAACGCGATGTGTTGCGCGGCAGGCGACTCGTTGCCGGCGGCTATCGTCAATTGGTTGCGGGGGGGACGAATTCAGCGCCGATCTGAACGACTCTTCCCAGAGATGCCCTGAATTGGCAATGTTTGGGCGCTGGTTCAAATTGGAGCTCAGACATGCCGACCAACGACTTAACCTCGCCCTATCTCACGCTACAGGAGACCGCCGCTTACCTGCGCCTCAATACGCGAACGCTTGACAACATGCGGCAGCGTGGCACCGGCCCTCTCTACAGCAAGCATGGCGGTCGCGTCCGCTATCATCGCGACGACGTGCTCGCTTGGGTCAACGCCACACGCCGACGTACGACGACTGAACTTGTTCCGCGACCCGGTACATCGGAGTTGTCAACGACGATCTCACGTGCGCCCTAGCCCTCGCCTGCTTTGCTTGACAGCAATCGGCACTGCCGCGCTCACAGCATCGACATTCGAGCAGGAGCCTCGGTTCGTCTGGAACGCCAGCCCTAGCGTTCCTGTGGGATTCTACTCGATTGCCGGCGGCGAGTTCGAGATCGGTTCACTCGTTGCTGTGCGCTTGCCCCCGCAAATCGCGGCGCAGGCCCATGTTCGTCGCTATCTCGACCATCATGCACTGCTGTTGAAACCAGTTCGCGCAGCCAAAGGCAGCCGTGTCTGCCGATCAGGACCGATCGTCAGCGTCGATAGTCGTGTCGTGGTTCTTGCCCGATCGCACGACGGCGCCGGACGCCCGCTTCCCGTTTGGCGCGGGTGCTTCACGCTCGCTTACGGCGATCTCTTCCTCCTCAGCAACGTGCCCGAAAGCTTTGACGGCCGCTATTTCGGCGTGCTCCCCCCTGATGTGGTTGTCGGCCAAGCCATCCCGCTCTGGACTTGGCGACCGTAGCATTCGCGTCCTCCAATCAGGTTCGGAAAGCTGAACTGCGCCGAACTGCGCTGATTGCAAGATAAACAAGATGCACGATCATCCCAAAAATACTCCATCAATCGAAACGCTTGGGCGCCTCCGTGCCCGAGCCGAAGCTGGGCGACGGACCGGGCTCTATCGCGCGGCGATCACCGTCGCGATTGCTGTTGATTGCAGGGGCGCCGCGCGACCGAGCCGCTATTGCGTCTCGGCCCGTTCGGGTCGCGATCCCTGGCGCGATGGCTGCCGCCTCGCTTCGGTGACTTGCGGCATGTACGATTTGATGTCGGCGGATCCACATAGTCATTCGCAGTGCTGCAATCGCTTTCCTCGGGTGATCGGGCTCCGCCACTTGCCCAGTGCCGGTGTCTCCGCGGTGCATCTCGACGATGCTCAATGCTGGCATCTGTCGCTCGCACGGACACACCCCGCCGAAACAATGTGCGACCATGCCGCCGTCGCCGCCTTCGAAGCAACCCGGCCTCGTCACGCAAAGCGCGTCCAAGGGAGGCCGGGTCCTCCACTGCGTTGCGGCCCTTCAGGTGCTTCAGTCGCCGCCGTCGGCCTTTCACGCACACCGGCGGGGATGGTCCCGCGCCGGTCAACTGAAGGAGCACGACCATGGCAACCATCGGTTCCGTCACCAAGCGAGACGACGGCCACTACGAGGGCGAACTGAAGACCCTCTCGGTCCGCGCCGAGATCCAGATCGTACCGGTTCACGACAAGTCGAGCGCCACGCAGCCCGACTATCGCGTGCTGAGCCAAGGCATCGAAATCGGCGCCGGCTGGCTCCGTGTCGGTCAGATATCCGGCAAGGAGTACGTCGCGCTATCGATCGCGGCGCCTGAACTCGGTTCGCGCACGCTCTACGCCAACCTCGGCCGCGCCGCCGGCCAGACCGACCCGGATGTCTTCGCTCTGATCTGGAACCCGCAAGACTAACGCAAGACGCCCCCGCGTCGCTTCGGCGGCGCGGGGAAACTTTGTTGCTATCCGGTCGACCACCA
>JAGRKV010000037.1 GCA_020442165.1 Hyphomicrobiaceae bacterium
GCACTGCTTTTCGGAGAGCAGTGCGCACATCGAGGGAACGGATCGCCAGTGGTGAATGCTGCACTGCGCGCAGATGAAGCTGGCCGACTCGCGCGGTGCCCTGACGCGGACAGCAGGAACCGACCCCTTGCGGTCAGTCGGGTTTAGCGAAAGCTGCCGCTCAACGCCAACATAACCGGACTGAGCGTAGCGAAGGTCCGGTTTATGTTTTGGTTAGGGCTATTCAACGAACGTTACTTCCGAAATGCGTACTGCCTTTACAATAGCCCTTCGGGCAAACAAAAGTGATAGCGCTGAAAGGCCAATAGAAGAAATGCATGCTAATACAACAATGAGTTCGAACCCTGGCATATTGGAAGCATCGAGAACCGTGCCTACTGCGAGTAGTATAAACGCGACAAAAGAACCTTTTAATAGCTCTAAATTGCGGATTGTCTCAGAGTAACTTTGTTTTAAGAGATCGCCGCCAGAATTCGAAAGAGTTAAGAGTTTATCTGGATCCGGTTCTTGGAATGCGGTAAATTTTGACAAAACCAAATCAGCTGTTCCGAAACAGAAGACCCCTAAAATATATGCAACTACGGCGGTTGGAAGAGTGGCTACTATGCCAAACGTTACCGAATTACCGTATGTTTCTACTATATTAAATACGCCGATCTGCATTCCATCAACGGCAAGGAAAAATGCAAGAAAGCAGATTGAGCCAACGCCCAATCGTCCTGTGATTGTTTCTACCGGGGCTCCAAGCATCGTAAAGTTACCTTTTCTGCCCTAACGTTTGAATTCACCGGCCTGCGCGGCTTTTCGCGCAGGTCCGGTGGAATGACTACAAAGGGACTTCCCACTTCCGCCGGTGGCCTGTTCGGCCCGGCATCGAAGTGCCAAGATTGAATTGCTGAAGTTCAATCTGGAGAAGCGAAAGGGGAAGTCCAAATGAATGCTACGACGGTCGGGGTGGATCTGGCAAAGAACGTATTCGTGGCCTGCGTGGCCGACGCGGTGGGTCGAGTGATGGAGACGCGAGAGTTCAATCGCGCGGGCTTCTTGGCGTGGCTGTCGACGTTGCCGCAGGGCACGATGGTGGGCATGGAAGCCTGTGGTGGGGCACACTGCTGGGGACGAACGATGCAGGCGCTGGGGCTCGAGCCCCGCTTGATGGCGGCCGAGTTTGTTCGTGCCTATCGCAAGCGCCAAGCGGTCAAGAACGACCGCGCCGATGCGGCGGCGATCGTGGCCGCGCTGCGCGCGCCGGGCATGCGCTTCATTCCAATCAAGACCGAGGTGCAACAGCAGCGGCTCGCCTGGCACAGCCTGCGCCTCGGCTGGATCGAGGAGCGCACCGCGCTCCTGAATCGCATCCGCGGCGTGCTCGCCGAGTTCGGCATGGTAGTCGAGGCCGGAGCGGCCCGTCTGCGGCGCTGGCTCGCCGAGCACGAGTTCGACACCGCACAGCCTGCCCCGATTCGTCTCCTGATCCAGAACGTGCGCGATCAACTCGACGCACTCGATCTTCGCATCGCCGAATGCGATCGGCAGATTGCCGTCCAACAGGCCGAAGATCCTGCCGCCCGACGTGTCCGCGACCTGCCCGGCGTCGGGGTGCTCACCGCCGACGCGGTCACTGCCAGCGTGGGCAATGCGCAGCTGTTCCACAATGGGCGCCAGTTTGCCGCCTGGCTCGGGCTCACCCCGAGCCAGTACTCCAGCGGCGGCAAACCCAAACTCGGACGGATCACCCGGCGCGGCGACGACTATCTGCGAACCTTGCTGGTGCAGGGCGCGAGGAGCGTGCTCGCGGCCACCTTGCGCAAGGCCCGCGCCACGCCCGACACGCTCACCCGTCTGCAGCAGTGGATCGTGAGCCTGAATGTGCGCGTGGGTTACCACAAGACCCTGGTGGCGATAGCCAACAAGCACGCCCGCCAATTGTGGGCGGTGCTCGCCAAGGGCGAGGCGTACAACCCCGAGGCATGGCGCCAATGGGGTGAAGTGGCCGAGAAAGCGGCGGCCTGACGGAATCACCGGGAACCGATACGGAAAATGACTGCACAGCAGCGATAGACAAAACAGGTCAGACCGACCGGCTGAGAGC
>JAGRKV010000038.1 GCA_020442165.1 Hyphomicrobiaceae bacterium
ACAGCCGGGATAAGTGGATTCTCTGCGCAACAACGGCATGATGCTGCGAGCGAGGAGAACACCATGGCAAGACGACCGCTCCGGAACCAGAGCCCGGCATTCAAGGCGAAAGTGGCTGTAGCCGCGATCAAGGGCGAGAAGACGCTGATCGAGTTGGCGCAGGAGTTCGACGTCCATCCGAACCAGATCAAGCAGTGGCGAGACCAGCTGCTTGAGGGTGCGACGGGGGTGTTCGGCGAAGCCCCGGGAGCCGAGCCTGAACCGACGTTCGATGTGAAGACCCTGCATGCGAAGATCGGAGAGCTGACGCTGGAGAACGATTTTTTGTCCGGCGCGCTCGGCAAGGCGGGTCTGTTGCCGAGCGCAAAAAGATGATCGATCCCGCCGCCAAGCTGAGCGTCAGCCGCCAGGCCATCGTGCTGGGGATCAGCCGGGGCAGCGTGTATTACAAGCCCCGCCCGGTGTCGGACGCAGATCTGAAGCTGATGCATCGGATCGACAAGCTGCACATGGAGTTCCCGTTCGCGGGCAGCCGGATGCTGCAGGGGCTGCTGGTGCAGGAAGGGTTCAAGGTCGGGCGGCTGCACGTTGCCACGTTGATGAACCGGATGGGGATCGAGGCCCTCTATCGCCGGCCAAACACCTCGAAACCGGCCCCGGGGCACAAGATCTACCCCTATCTGCTGCGCAAGCTGCCGATCACCCGGCCCAATCAGGTCTGGGCGATGGACATCACCTACATCCCCATGGCGCGTGGGTTCATCTATCTGGCTGCCGTGCTCGACTGGTTCACCCGGCGCGTCCTGGCCTGGCGGGTATCGATCACGCTGGAGGCTGACTTCTGCGTGGAAGCCGTCGAAGAGGCGCTGGCGCGACACGGCACGCCCGAAATCTTCAACACGGATCAAGGCGGTCAGTTCACATCGACCGACTTCATCAAGGTGCTGGCCGCCCGCGAGATCAAGATCAGCATGGATGGCAAGGGCGCCTGGCGCGACAACGTCTTTGTCGAGCGTCTGTGGCGGACCATCAAATACGAGGAGGTCTATCTGCGGGCTTACGCCAGCGTCTCGGAAGCCCGCGCCGGGATTGGCCGGTATCTGAGCTTCTACAACAGCCGACGGCCACATTCGTCGCTTGACGGGAAAACCCCCGATCAGGCCTACTTCAACCAGCCGATGCCAGAAGCGGTGGCGGCATAACCGAGGCGGAAAACCACTTAAAAAACGCCCGGAACCTGTTCAGATCAACCGAACCACCTCTGAGATCGCTATGACTGTCAGTACTCAACAGGCCAATGACATCGGCAAGTCCGGTGGCACTGTCAATACCAACGGCATGACGTACCAAGACAAACAGCGGATCGACGCCGCTGTGAATGCCGGAAAGCAAGGCAAGTAAGCCTGCACCAAACAGGGCGGGGCGGCCGAAGCCGCCCCGCCCATCCTGAACCAACGCAACGAGAACGGAGAGGCGATGCCATGCGTATGCAACGGCAACCGAATCCGCTCGGCCGATTGCTGGGCGGCGGCTCGATCATTGCGATCTCGGTCGCAATGGGTCGGGTACTGGCTGACCCCCACGATCCTGTCGGGGCGGTTGCGTCACTTCACGACGGGCAGGTCCTGTCGCTGTCG
>JAGRKV010000039.1 GCA_020442165.1 Hyphomicrobiaceae bacterium
ATCAACACCTGGCTCCGCCAGTACAATCACGTCCGCCCGCATCACGCACTCGGCATGCGCCCGCCGGTCCCCGAAACGATATTAGAGAAGCCCCAAATCAGTGGCCTAGACTGAGGGGGCTGGACAGAAGCGGGCAAGCCGTGGCAACCGTCGCCAGAAGCTTCCAGTCACCCGATCCTTCATTACCAAAATCGGCGCTGTAAAAATGCGAGTCGCTGTTCAGTCTCAAGCGCCACGCGCCAGGAGAGGGCAAACCAGTGCGATATCCGTTCAGCGCTTCATTGCTGAAGTTCATAATGACAACGACGTCATCGCCCGGCCCGTGCCGATCCCATCGCTGAAACGCAATGAGGTTGGCAGCATCATTGACGTGGTAGATGTTGACGTATTGACCACCCAGCCCGGCGGTTACGCCTTTTTTGTTGAGACGAAGCGAGATGAGATCGCGGTACAGGCGCACAATACCGCTAAACGCATCCGTGAGGTCCCAATCGAGAGGCACATCGTCACGAAACCACTCCCCCTGTAGGAATTCCTGGCCCTGGAACAGCATGGGAATGCCGGGCGAGGTGAAGACGAGTGCGGCCGCCAGGGTGGAGCGCTTCTGGGCGAACCAGCCCTTTAATTCGTCCGGCGCGATTTCGTGCGGTACGCGGGCACGACCGTTGGCCACTTCGTCGTGAGATTCGGAATAGATGACCCGGCGGAACGCATCGCCGCCATAGTTGAAGGCAATGGCCGCGCACACGCCACCCATCGACCGAGCGGCATCATCAGAGTTGACCACCGCTTCGCGGACGGGATGGACGAAGTTCGCGTCCCACTGTGCATGATAGCCGGCGCCACCGAGTTCGACTGGCGACGTGAGCGCATCGAGCGTACGCAAGTCCTCCGCAATCGCGATGTGCCGGCCGGGGACGGATCGCAGTTCATCGGTAAGCCACTGCATGAGTGACCAACCTTCGGAGATGTCATCACCGCCTGCGCCATTGATGGAACGGATATATAGCGTCATATCGAAGCGAAGTCCGTCGACGTGATACTCGGTGAGCCACATCATCAAGTTGTCGCGTATGAACTGCCGCACCTCACCGCGACCATAATCGGGTCGGGTTCGACCCCATGGTGTGTCTGCACGGTGATCGTTGTAGAAGTAGATGCCGCCTCCGTCGTTCTCCTTCCACCCATCGAAACACCACAGGTCGAGATCACTGGGGCCGAAATGATTGAAGACGACGTCGAGAATGACGGCGAAGCCCTGCCTGTGAGCTTCGCGAACGAAGGTCTTAAAACCGTCGCCCCCCCCGTAAGCACTCTCGACAGCAAAAATATCTGCCGGGTTGTATCCCCACGAGCGATCCCCAGCGAACTCGGCGACCGGCATGATCTGGATGGCATTGACGCCCAGCTGCTTAAGATGCGCAAGACGATCAAGAGCGACGTCGAAATGTCCCGTCTCTCCATCGGCAACAACGAATGAACCGATGTGCATTTCGTAAATCACCAGTTCATTGTGTGGCGGCATCTCGAACGAAACACCCTGCCAATCGAAGGCTTGCGGGTCGACGACAATACAGACGCCGGCTGAGTTTGTGACTTGTCGGGCATAGGGATCTTTGTGCTCAAAGGTGGTGCCTGCTGCATCAAGAACGAACTTGTACGCGTCACCTACGTTCACACCCGCAACGTCAATGGCCCAATATCCGTTTTCCTCGGGCGCGAGATCCGTCAGGGAGGCTTCGCCGTTGCAATAGGCCGCTATGCGGACTTTGACGGCGTTTGCGTGGGGAGCCCATACCCGAAACGTGCAGCCTTCCTTGTGAAGTATAGCCCCCATCCCCGGATGCATTGCCGAGTCCCCTGTGATCTGTTTTCAAGCCATTCTATTGAAAATTGCGCTGAGGCCGGGAGCCAGCCCGCATCCATGCATTATGCCAAACACGGCAGTATAATTTTCGTTCCCGATTTTCTAGATGTGATTCAGCCAGATCGTCACTGTCAGCACGCGTTTTTCGATTTTGCGTGATCAGGAGATAGGCCGGTAACGAAGCGATGTTTATCGGGGACCGAGACTGAAGGGCGTTTGCGAATCCTTCACAAAAGGCCATGGTCTGAGGTTGTGCGTCGCGGCTCCAGGTCTCGTTGATCGATAAAAAGCTGAAGCTCGAGCACCACGAGGGAACCGCTCAGGGGGCTCAGCAATTGACGAGGAAAGAGCGTGAGTCCAACCTCGGGAGCAAGCCAAATGAAAACCATGGAAGATGTGTTCGAGCACACCCTGCAGGATATCTACTACGCGGAAAACGCACTGACAAAGGCCATTCCCAAGGCGGCGGAAGCCGCGTCGAACAAGGATCTGAAGAGCGGACTGGAAGAACACCTTCTGGAAACGAAGGAACAGATCAAGATCCTTAAACAGGTTTTCAAGAGTATCGGGAAGGAAGCCAAAGGCGAGAAGTGCGACGCCATTGAAGGGCTCATCAAAGAGACTGAGGGAATCATCGAAGAGGCCAGAACGCAAAAGGCCCGTGACATCGCATTGATCGGTGCATGCCAAGCGATCGAGCACTATGAAATCTCACGGTATGGCACCCTTCGTGAGTGGGCTAAGGTTCTCGGTCACGATGAAGCGCATGACATGCTGACGCAAATCCTCGATATGGAGAAGGCTGCGAACAGCAAGCTGACCAATCTGGCCGTGACGGAAGCAAACAAGAAATAACGCCTCGGTTAGGGTGTATGCAGGTCCGCGCCATCACGGCGCGGACCTGTCCCCGCTGAAGTCGTTGCCCAAATGTCCTGCGAACAATGCATCGCGGGGTAATTATAAGAGCAAGGCCTATCGAGCGCTCAAGCAGTAATCGTTAGACGGCTTTTTCGTCTCGCTCTTTTGCGCAGATTCCGCTAATACAGCGCGTAGGCCCCGTTTGTGATGAGCATTCCTTCAATCCGGATACACCCCCTTCAGGACTGAATCGAAGTGTGCCTTTACGCTCTCATTGCAATCGCATGATTTCTTCATGAGAGCTTCTTCGTCTTTAACGATCAATTCTCCTCTGGCCGTCTGCAAAACGCCCTCGGTCTTGAACGACTGGAGCACGCGGCTGGTGTAGCTGCGGCCCACTCCCATGAGGGTGGCCAGCTGTTCGTGTGTCATTGGCACGGACCGTGTGCCCGTGCGATCCATCGCAGCAAGAATCCACTTCGCGGTCCGCTGCTCGATAGAGTGTACGGCGTTGCAAGCGGTGGCTTGGAACATCTGCGCCATGAGGCAGTCCGCATAGCGCGTGAAGAGGCGGCGGAACGTGGCAGACCTGTCTTTTGCATCTTGGATCGCTGCAACCGGTGCCGTCACGAACGCCCCTCCATACTTGACGGTAATAAGGCAATACGCGGGCAGGAAGCCACTGCTGACAATTCCGCCGACGGCGCCCTCCCGGCCCACGAGGATTGTTTCCACACATTTCCCATGAGGGGTGAGGACGAGGTACGAGACCAGACTAGGTCCAAGGGGAAAATAGACTTTCCCGACATTGTCACCAGGCTTGTAGAGCAGATCACCTGTCTCTCGATCTTCAGCAGACAGGCCTGACGCTATCAATCTGAAGTCGTCTTCTTTCAGTGCGCGGAGCAGGTTGCTTGGTGGTCTGTCAATGTCGCTTGCCATAGGAACCTCGCTCGATTTGCGACGAGTCAGCAGTGTTCACAAGTGGACAGACGGTAGAACTGCAGCAGGGCTATTTTAGTTCCCGCACTCGGGCCCGAGCGTTGCTTGTGGACGCTTTCCGGGGGGCGCATGTAGTATGCCCGGCTGTGATAAGGCGGGTTTGGTTGCAGAGAGAACAGGAATGGGCCCGAGACGAGCGGCATTGCGCTGTGCGACAGCGGCGCAGCATGAAACTTTGGAATCGATCTTTGGTCCGATCGAGACACTGTCGGACTACGGCCGCTATCTCCTGTTTCTGACAGCATTTCGTAGCGAGGTGGAAACCAAGTTGCATCAAATGTTCCGGTTCCATCCGGTACCTTATCTGCCGCTGCAAGATGCTCTCGCGGCAGACTGCAGAGATCTAGGGCTCGCAATACCTTCGCCGTGCGGCATCCTTGATCTGAGTGACCACGAGGATGAATACCTCGGCGCTCTCTACGTCTTGGAAGGTTCCCGACTTGGTGCTGCGGTCATTCGGGAGAAGGCGCACAGGCTGCAACTATCAGGCGACTTCGGCGCCCGACATCTGGACATTCTTACTGATGGCTGTTCTTGGCCGAATTTTCTGAGTTATCTGGAGACCGCAACTAGCATGGACGAGGAAGCCCTCATCGCTGGCGCGCGCAAAACGTTCTCGTTCGCTTTAGAAGTCGCTTCGGGTGCGATTCATGTCGAACACTGTTAATCTCTCGACGTGTGACTCTGAACCAATCCATACGCCTGGAAGTATCCAGGCTCACGGGTGTTTGTTGGTTTGCGACTTCCGGGCAGGCCGCATTCTTCGTCACTCGGCGAATGCAAAGGATGTTCTGGGTCTTTCCAAAGAGCCACTTTCGCTTCTCCTATCCGATGTTTTTGCGCCGTCCGTGGTTCATGACCTGATGAATACTCTGTCGAAATCGACAGAACCGCGGCGTGCTGGACTTTTGTTTGACCTCAACATTGGATCGCGATCGTTCAATGTCGCGTGCCATTCCCACAAAGGAATGTCGCTGTTCGAATTCGAGCCGATATCCGATAGCGATGGTCCAGGCGACCCGCTCGATATCGCGCGCACACTGATTTCGAAAACACAGGCGCTCGAAGACCTCGGTTCAGTTTTCAAGCAACTCCCACGTTTTCTACACGCGCTGCTCGGCTATGACCGGGTGATGCTCTACCAATTCGCCGAAGACGGCTCGGGTAAGGTGGTCGGCGAAGCGAAGTCCCAACACCTAGAATCCTTCCTTGGCCAGCATTTCCCTGCGGCGGATATTCCGCGGCAGGCCCGTATTTTGTACATGGAAAATACGATCCGCATTATCGGTGATGCCCGCGGCAACAAGAGCGAGATCGTGCCGGAATTAGATGCCTCGGGCACCCCCCTTGATCTTTCTTTTGCCCATCTCAGAAGTGTGTCTCCCATTCACCTGGAATACCTTCGCAACATGGGCGTGGCCGCGTCGATGTCCATATCGATCATCGTCAGCGGGCGCCTGTGGGGTCTCGTGGCCTGCCATCATTATTCGCCGAAAGTTCTCACGATGTCGCAGCGTGTCGCTGCCGAGTTATTCGGGGACTTCCTGTCATTACATCTCACATCGTTGGGTCAACGCGTACGCGCCGAAGCCACATTGCGCGCCAGATCGACGCTCGATCGAATTCTTACTGGCAATACGTTCCACGAA
Organism: Hyphomicrobiaceae bacterium; assembly: GCA_020442165.1. Taxonomy (GTDB): domain Bacteria; phylum Pseudomonadota; class Alphaproteobacteria; order Rhizobiales; family Hyphomicrobiaceae; genus JAEUMD01. The sequence goes on from JAGRKV010000039.1 coordinate 5,377, forward strand.
GCCGTAGACGATTTCCTCCGCGATTCACTGGGCGACCTCTCACTTGTCGTTCCATGTGATGGCGTTGGTCTGTGGATGCGCGGAACCTGGTCTGCGAGCGGTGCGGCGCCACCGAGCAGCGCCGTGCCACGCCTCGCGCGGCTTGCTGCGGAGCAGTGCGACAATGATATTTGGGCGTGTCATTCCATCTCTGAAACGCTTCCGGATGGTTCGAACTACGCAGCAGAGGCATCCGGACTACTTGCCGTACCGCTGTCCATGACGCAACCGGACTTCCTCTTCTTCTTCCGGAAGGAAAAGCTGCAGACACTGGATTGGGCCGGCGATCCCAAAAAGACCTATTCAACGGGCCCAAACGGAGAAAGATTGACGCCGCGCGCGAGTTTTTCCGTATGGAAGCAGACTGTCGAGAGACACTCGGACCCGTGGACGGAAGATGACCGTGCTGCGGCCACTTCGGTCCTCATTGGTTTGCGCGAAGTCGTCATGCGGCACAGCGAAATCATGGCAAAGGAGCGACGCAAGGCTGAAGTGCGAATGAAGGTGCTCAACGACGAGCTCAATCACCGGGTCAAAAACATATTGTCACTCATGAAGTCGCTCGTGAAGCAGCCGACCAACAATGTCGAAAGCGTTTCGGCATTTGTTGAGGCACTCAAGGGGCGGATACTGGCGTTGGCCCACGCGCACGACCAAGTCGTCCGCTCAGAAGGTGGCGGCACACTGCTGGAACTCGTCAGGGCCGAACTCTCTCCATACCCGAGCCAACAAATCCGCCTGAACGGCCCGGGCGCTAGTCTCGACTCGCGCGCCTATTCCGTGATGGCATTGGTGATCCACGAACTTGCAACCAATGCAGCAAAATACGGGGCGCTCTCCACACCCGAGGGAACGCTCGAAGTCAACTGGGCCTTTACCGACAGGGGATTGTGGCTGCGTTGGGAAGAGAGCGGCGGACCGCCTGTGCGCGAACCGACTAGGCAAGGCTTCGGTTCGGTTCTCTTGAGTCGCAGCGTGCCGTTCGATCTCCAGGGCTCGAGCGAAGTTGAGTATCCGATTACCGGCGTCGTTGCCACCATAGAGATCCCGTCAAAATTCGCGTCGGCAATTACTTCTGCGACTGCCAGTGATGCCGCCGTGCAGACAAATCATCCAGCTGCTCCGGAAGAAAAGTCTCCGACTAAACCATCTTTTTCTCTCACTGGCCTCAATGGTCTACTCGTAGAGGACCAGCTCGTCATCGCGCTGGAAGCGGAGGATATGCTACGAGACATCGGCGTGCAGGACATCTCGACCGTATCGTCGGCGGCCCGCGCGTTGCAGCTCATCGCGAAGGGTAAATTCGATTTTGCAGTGCTCGACGTCAATTTGGGATCACACAACTCTCTTACTGTTGCTGACGAGTTGAAGACCCGCGGCGTGCCGTTCATCTTCGCCACGGGATACGGAGATTCGGTTATGATACCGCAGCACCTGAAAGCGGTTCCGATTGTTCGCAAACCTTACACCGGAGACGCCATCCGAAATGGCTTGGCGGATGCCTGTTTGACGCACGGAAAAAGGGTGTAGCGGCTAACGATGTGACTTCATCAAGCGTTTCATATCAGGACTCATCGTCCCGCAGATCTGACCCGATCCTTATAGGTTGGGCAAAACCTTTCAGTTTACGTTCTCCAGCGGCGTGAATGATGGCCGGGAACGCACTGCTCGATCTATATTTTGCCGAAATGGATTGCCGCGCAGTTACGTTCCGACGAATTTGCTCGCGCGCTCAATCGATCACAGCCGCTTATGATCGGCCCGTTGGAGAGCGGCCTCAGACTTCCAATTCGCAACAACTGTGGCATCAATAAAAGAGTGCCTGGATTGCATTGGTCTCGCATCACCTCAATCACTATAAGATGTGTCTCCGGACCATCGCTCAATCCGAGCAGCACTTGGAACGGCAGCCCGCGATCTGGAGCAAGCAATGTGGCGACTTTGGATCAAGATTCGCGCGTATCTCGGCGAACAGCTCTGGATGCGGCCGGCACTTGCCAGCCTCATATCGATAGCTCTGGCGGCCGCGGCTCTGTACATGGGCAGGCTTTACGAAGGGCCACTGCCAATTGAGCTTTCCAGCGAGGCACTAAAGGATCTATTGTCGATTTTCGCTTCAAGCATGCTGGCGGTTGCGACGTTTTCCGTTTCCGCTGTCGTGACATCCGTTGCTTCGGTGTCCAACTCCGCGACGCCACGCGCCGCGCGCTTGATATTGAGTGACCACACCACACAGAACGTTCTCTCCAGCTTCATTGCAGCGTTCATCTATTCAATTGTCGGTATTTTGGCACTCGAAGCGTTTCCGTTCGACCGCGTCGGTCGCTTCATCATCTTCTCCGGTCTTGCGATCATTGTCGGATGGGTGCTGGCGGCCTTCGTGCATTGGATTGATCACGTGACCAAACTTGGCCGCGTAGAGACAGCGGTTGATAAGATTTCGCATGCCGCATCGGTTGCACTAATCCCAACCAACGTCGGTTCATGGGGAGCGCACATCTATGCAGGAAGCCCCCCCGCAGCGGCAGCTGTCGTCGCTGCCGGCGAAGTTGGCTACGTGACCAGCTTGAATGTGCGAGGGCTTCAGGAACTGGCAACGGATCTCGACGTAGCAATCTATATGACAGTACGGCCTGGCGATTTCGTCGACACGATGTCGCCGATAGCATATCTCACGCCTGTCTCTGCGGCGGTGCGGCAGCGGGTGGAAGATGTGCAAAAGCACGTGGCGGTGGATGTGAGCCGCGCACACGATCAGGACATTCGTTTCGGTCTTGTCAGTCTGGCGGAGACGGCTGATCGCGCGCTGTCCTCCGCCATCAACGATCCGGGCACCGCAATTGTCATTCTCGGAAGGCAACTCGGTCTCATCACGAAATGGGTCGAAGTCTTGCGATCCGAGGAGACGCGTGAAATTCTGTATGGAAGTATCTATATTCCGCCGCTTACGGCTGCCGAAATCGTGCGAGAGAGCTTTACGCCCATCGCCCGCGATGGCGCTGGTGCCGTCGAAGTCGGGATCAAGCTTCAGAAGACTCTGGCCGCATTGATCCGGCTTGATGAACAAGAACTAACAGAGGCCGCCGTGGAGATGTCTGACATCGCCCTTCAGCTGTCGAATCACGCGCTCATATCCGACGTACACAAGGCACGTATCGAGGAAGTGGCGAAAGAGGTGAATCGTTTAGCGAACGCACGAAGCGATGCTGAGCGAAATCTTGCTGCCAACGACGGTGTAAACTTTTAAGACCCAGATCTAGTCTTCATTGCCACGTTTGGGCGCCACGGTCTGAGCAACCTCATGCTGTGAGAGACGTTGCAGGGCACCGCGGACCCTATGGCTCTTGTTCTCGGATCAGCCATAGCCCGGCCGGCAACGTTCCCAATTGGCATTTTTTCTAGAGAGTGGCTTCTCAAGATTTCATGACCGGCCGTCGAGGACTTGCCTTGTTCAGGCCCAGAGTCCTCCCGTGAATTAGCTTCACGAATTTAGAGGAACCACTCCTGATCGACAAACTCATCCCGAATACGGAAAGGCGTTTGCCATTTATTCGTTGTCATTCACGACATGTCCGTCGCCACGACAGCCAATTCTTTTTCGGCTGGCCCCGCGCAATGCGCATCGCCTTCGATCGTGTTGAGCGCACAAAATGAGAAACTTGTCATGGCTTGACCCGTTTAACAAGCGGACAACGGCTGCCGGTCGCGTCAGGTAGCAATCAAAACAGATAGGATTAATGCGATGAAACGGTTCAGCACAATTGCACTAAGCATGGTCGCACTGTCGAGCATTGCTGCTGCGCAGGACAAGCCTGCGATGCAGCCCGAAAAGGCTCCCAATGTGGCGGTCGAAAAAGTCGATACCAACACGAGCGACGCTGCCAAGCCTGTTGAACAGGAAACGACGACAAAAGCCAAAGTTGATGGCGAATACTACACGGAATCCAATAAGACAGATTTTCTCGCCAGCAAACTTATTGGCGCGCGCGTCTACGCTACTGAAGCGGAAGTCGACTCTTCGAAGGCGATTGACAAGGCCCATACCGAGTGGAATGACATCGGAGAGAACAACAACATTGTCATTGGTCGCGACGGAAATGTTCAGGCCGTGGTTCTGGGCGTTGGCGGCTTCCTTGGCATCGGCGAGAAGGATGTCGCTGTGAAGATGCCATCTTTGAAGTTCGTACAGAAAGTTGGCGACAAGCCCTCGGACTACTTCATTGTCGTGCATAGTTCGAAGGCTTCACTCGAGGCAGCTCCGACCTATAGCTACAAGACGATGTAACTTTTAACGGTTGTGAGTCGTGAAAGAGCCCCGTCCGATTATTTCGGACGGGGTTTCACGTTCGTAAACGGCAATGACCCTTACCGCTGAACATTAGCCGTTTGTTTGGCAGTCTTTCGCCCAGCGAGGAGAAGATGGACATCATGCAAGAGTGCAGCTTTTCGGAAGAACTGACCTTGTAGATGCTGAAGGAAGTCGAGCCAGGACCGTCGCCTGCACAGAGTGATGGATGCGACGACCTAGACCTGCCGCTAGTGGAGTCGGTCCGAGCTTGTCAAACATGAAGGAGTGCTATTTGCAGCACAGCGGAAGCACTCCGGTTGGGTCGGTGGTCGTAAATCGTTGGGCCACAATCCTTCAACTCACGCTGAGGCTCTGTCCCATGGAACGTAAACACCGATCGGGGAGTTATGCCGTTACACGTGCCTTACAAACCAACTTATGCGCGCGAACAGGAGGACTGCCATGCTCGTGACCATCCGCGCTATGCCCGCCTGCTTCGCGACAATTTTCTTGGTCGGGATTGCCGGCTCTGCGACACCGATCCTGGCTGCCGACCAGCCACAAGTGCCTGCTGTTTCAGACGCCGAGGCGCAAGCCAATTCCCGAAAGATCAAGGAGATGACAGCTCCAGAGAAGCTTGTTGTCGATGAAAATGGGGCGAAATATCCCGAAACCGGGCCAGCCAAGCCTATTGAGTCATGGACATCAGCGTGCCCGCCTGTTGATGCCAGCGCCTCATCGACAGTTAAGAACGATTGTCGCAAGCTGGATGACAAAGCGAGCACTGTCAACGGCAGGTAGGCAGAAGGCGGGCCCAGCAAGATTTGTTATTTGCCTAGCAACCTCAATGTAGCTTGTTGTGTTAGCTCGCATTTTTTAAAGCGGCATTTTAAATGCGTTCAGCGGATTCAGCTATTCAGCCGCTGGCGAGCCTGATGGCAATCGTTGCCCATCTCTACGAAAATTACGTTCATCAGCGCCAGTTCAACATCAGTCAATCGGCCATTGCGATCGGGCAAGCTCTCGCTCTCGGGCCTTGCACGCCATGTCGTTGGATGCCCGCGAAAGAGATTGGGGCGGGTTCTTGCCACCCGACCTTCAACGGTCATTCAGCAACTACTCAATAGACGAATCGGCTTGTGTGCGTTCCAGAGCTTCAGCAGTCATTGAGAGAACATAAGCTCCCAACTCCTGATCGTAATTGAAATCGGACCAGTCAACTCGATAGTAAAGATTCGTTGCCGTCAAAGCCCCGCTACGCGCTACGATAACGAACAATATATGATCGCTACCCTTGTCCAAAATGACGTCGGCAACGCGACCGAATGTTTCACCCGTCGCTAGCTGGATTTCGGAGCCGATCACCGTGGTGGCACGAATGGCCGTCGCAAGGGTATGCACGATCTTCAATCCTCGTCGTTAGCATTCGGGCGCCAGTCAAAGCCAGCCTCTGTACAAACGGAACCTTCAAGCTTTGGTTCCTTGTCATTTGGCATTCTACAATTTCGCACAACGGCAGGCGCACGCCATGCACGTGGTACACATCGACCTTATTGTCGTGTTGATGCAGCGAATTGAAAACAATCAGCACCTGCCGAACCATTACGATCCATTCGGTTCAGACGAACTCACTTGGTCACGACTTGTTTGAAGCACACCTCGCAGCTGTCGTACCAGGGTATGGCCCGCGCGAAGTGTCGGAAACAAGCCGCAGCGGCGCCACGGGCAGGTGTTGGGCAACCCTGGAAAGCGCTAAGTACCCGGAGACGCGTTGCGTGGAGCCGACGCGCTCGTGCACGAATGCAATGCATAAATTTTCTTGTTCATCGGTGTCTGCCCCTCCCCCCTCTACGTACTTATCCGGAGATCAGTGCTCCGACCCGCAGCGCGCCCGGGAAATCGTGCGGGACATTCATCCGACCTGCCGGCGGGTCGGAAGATTCGACCTAGTTCTCCACCTCCATGCCGCTGTCCAGCGCTCCCGCCAACGGTGTGCAGAAGGCCGACCGGAATGCATTGATCACGTCATCCCAGTCCATGCCCGGCGGCGGCGTCATGGCATACGACGGTCCGCGCGCCCCGTGTGCACCGTGCGCATTGCCCGGCGACAGGACGATGAGGCCGCGGTCGCGCAGGCGATGGCAGGCTCGGGACGCACGCCGGTATTCGCCCGCGCTGTTGCCGCCGAGCGGCCTCCAACCCAGGATTTGCGACATGCGCTTGTAGGAGGTGAAACCGAACCCCGAATTCGTGTTCGTTGTCTCGGCGATCAGCAACGAGATCGGGAAATCATCCATTGACGAGATGCGCGTCGCGACCTGCCAGAGCCAGGCAAAGCGCGCAAAGTTGATCGGGTCCTTCGGTATGGCAGTGCCCGCCTCTATCACGTGCCAAGCGACCTTCGAAAGCGGCCGTTCCTTGGGCGAGTACGGCGACAGGCCCCAACGCGCCCGCCGCTTGTCCCACCCGTACCGGCCGGCCGTCTTGAACACATAGCCGATGCTCGCGCCCCGACGGCCGCGACACGCCTCGCGCCACATGACGATCTGATCCTTCACGTCATTGCGGTGGCGCTCGGAGCCGGCAAAGGTCCACTTCTCGAAGGCGCCGCCGCGTGCCCAGGCGTCGAGCGCACCCTGCATGCGCGCGCTACCCTTCGACCAGTCGGCGCAAGCGCGGTGGACGGTACGCCAGACGCGTCCCTCCGAAGCCGGCACGTGTCGGAGTGCGTCCATCAGACGATTCCACTCGCGCGGATCTCCGGTATCGTGGTCGCCTGAGCGTTCGGGATGGGGGACCGATGCCGGGTCCCCCGCAGCCGTTGGCGGCGGCCCAGCACCGGCGTCTTCCCGTCCATCAATGGTTCCCGCCAAGGGGCTGGATCGCCTGTCGAGTTGTGCCCGCACCGCCTCGTGCAGGCGTTCCGGATCGACGGCTTGTCCCGAAACGGGCGAGGCATCAACTTCCGCCTGCTGCGGTTCGGGCGGCCTGCCGCGCGCGAGCTTTGCCGGCGTCGGCCAGTTGAGCGAGCCCGGCAGGCGCCAGACGTGGGCGACATCGGCCGTCGCACCATCGCGATCACCGACCAGTCGGGCCATATCCCGGGCGAGCGACGCGACCATGGCAGCGTCAACGGCCTGCGTGAACAGCCAGACCGGCTGCACGTTGCGGTGAGGCACATGCGACGTGACGACGGCGCAAGTCGGCGGCACAGGCAGGTCTTCAAGGCGGAATGAATTGCCCTTGTCCGCATCGATGTCGGCGACGAGCCCGATTACGGCAATGATGTCGTCCAGCCCTCCCCGCTGCCCGCGGCGCAGGCCATGCCGCATCACCTGGAGTCCGTAGAACACGTTCCTGTGCGGCTCTGCCGCCAGTTCCAATGCGTACGCCGTCATGGCCTGATGATCGCCGATCGCGAAGGACCGGATCCGGCCTGGAAGTGGATGGCCCGCCGGAGTCCTGCCGTATGACGACAGGACGAGGACGCCTGCGCCGGAATCGAGGCCGGCCGCCCGCATGGCCTCTGTCGCATGTTCGTGGACGCGAAGGATGAAGCTTGCGATCGTATCTGAAGACGGCGACGCAGTATCGCTATCGATACGTGCCGGGCTCGCGGGGGATCGGGTGCCGCTCATTGCCGCCCCTCCTCACCGGGTCCGGACTCTTGGTCCCCGGCTGCTGGGATTCGGTAGACGCGCACACGACGTCGAAAGCCCGTCTTCGGATCGCGATACGATACCGTCGGCTTGAGTGGCGCTCCGGGGCGCTGCAACAGGCGATTGAAGTGGGGTGCAACCGCGCGCCAAGGGCGTGCCTCGATCCATAACTCTGTGCAGAAGTCGGAATATGCGGTTTCGATCTCGTCACCATAGAGATCGTGGCACCCACACCAGCCGTGTTCGATGAGCCAGTCCCTCAAGTCACGGGCATGCACATCGGCGGGCAGACGTGCCTGCGGGGGGTGCTTGCGGCCGACGGCCGGACACCGCTCTACCCTCGGCGGACTGGTTTCCGACTGAGCGGCGACAGCTGCGGGCGAAGATGATCCATCCGCTTGCTTTGAATGTTGTGGCGACGGTGACAGGTCCGTTGACGACGTTGCGGGAACGTTTATCGGCATGGAACGTTGCGGCAGCGTTGGCTTGTGCTCGCGTGCCACTCCCTGGCAGTCCGGATCGGACCCGGCGGCCGCACGGGTGGCGGGTGCCGGAGCCCATCTGGCACGAATCCGTTTCAAGAGCCTGCGCATGGACCATCACTCCTGCCGGATTGGAGGTCAGCTGCGGTCGGAATTGGTGGAGGCCAACGGACGCAAACGCGCCTGAGCGGTGTTGGTTGCCGAACGGCTCTCAGCGTAGTCGTCGAGCCAGTCGCGCCGGTAGCGCACGAGGCGTCCGATGCGGGTAAACCGTGGGCCGCCGCCGCGGCTGCGCAGGTCGCGCAGCAGGCTTGATTTCACGTCGAGGTATCGGGCTGCCTGGCGGGTATCGAGGTAGGTGTCGACCTCATGGCCGCTGGCCACTGAGCCATTGGTGCCTTTGGCGCTCTCCATGATCGCCTCCGCAAGAAATCGGCCGCCGTGTGAGCGGCCTGTCGGTGGCAGTCATGGCCGATGTATTTTCGAGAAAAAAGCTCACTTATCTTGACGCACGGCGGGGGGCCGGAAACGCCGGTCATTCGGCGCACCCAAGCTGGCGCATCGACGCAGGTCGCCGGCCAGCGGAGCTTGTGACCCCGTTGTGACCCCATTTGCATCAGTGGTGGGAGACGATCGGCCAAGTCATTGAACGACATGGCGGTCCCTACGGGAGTCGAACCCGTCTTTTCAGATTGAAAAGCCGATTGCAGCCCAATTGGTTCAAGGGCCATTCCGACAGTTCGTGTGATGTTCGTGGACTGGTGTATCAATGGCTTAAGCCATCAGTCGGAATGATTGACGCCATAAGGGCGTGGCTCGCGCGGCGCAGAATTGAGCGCTTGCGGGATGAGGCAATGAAGGCTGTAGACGTTGAGGACAGCAAAAGGGCTTCGGAGTTATTCGCCGAAGCGGATAGGATCGAGCGCGGCTTTGAACGCCGCGCCTGATCGCCCTGCCTTATGGTCTGATGATTTCACGCATGTCGTCGCTCCTCCCCTTCGTTCTCAATTCTCATTGTAAAATGGAGGTAGAGGCATCCATCCGGCTATGCACCCTCGATCAATCTCAACGTCAAGGCAGTAGA
>JAGRKV010000040.1 GCA_020442165.1 Hyphomicrobiaceae bacterium
TAGCCGCCGGCCGCGATCCGATCGAAGAGCGCCGCAGCGCAGAGACCGCCCAGCGCCTAGCCGCGATTCCGCGTACCTTCGGCGCCGTCGCTGCCGACTTGATGGCAGCCAAGTCACCAGGCTGGCGCAATGCCAAACACCGCGCTCAGTGGCGGATGACACTCAAAGTCTACGCCGGAGCATTGAACGAGAAGCCGGTCGACGAGATCACGACCGAAGACGTGCTTGCGGTGCTGATGCCGATCTGGCCGACGAAGCCGGAAACCGCCTCGCGTACACTTGGCCGCATCGAAGCTGTGCTTGATGCCGCTCGAGCTCGCGGGCTGATTGCCTCCGCAGCGGCGAACCCAGCGCGTTGGCGAGGTCATCTCGACCATCTCTTGCCGAAGCAAGCCCGCCTAGCGCGCGGTCATCATGCAGCGCTGCCCTGGGAGGACCTGCCAGCATTCATGTTGGATCTGCGCAGTCGACCTGGTACCGGTGCGCGAGCCCTCGAATGGTGCATCCTCACGGCAGCACGCATCGGCGAGGCGCTGGGTACGCGTTGGCGTGAGATCGATCGCGATGGGGCAGTGTGGGAGTGCCCTGCCGAACGGATGAAGGCCGGCAAGTCGCACCGAGTGCCGCTCTCGCCGGCAGCGCTGGCGCTTCTAGAGCACATGCCCGCCGGCGGCCCCGATGATCTCGTGTTTCCCGGCGCAAAGCACGGCAAGCCTCTTTCCAACATGGTGATGAAGGCGCTGTTCAAGCGCATGGGACGCGACGGGATCACCACGCATGGCTTCCGATCGACATTCCGCGATTGGGCCGGAGAGGCAACGCCGCACCCTCGGGAAGTGTGCGAAGCCGCCCTTGCGCACGCAGTTGGCGATGCGGTCGAGCAGGCGTACCGCCGCGGCGATGCACTCGCAAAGCGGCGTGCGCTCGTGAACGACTGGGCCGAGTACTGTGGCAGCGCTGGGAGCACGAATGTGGTGCAGCTTAGACTGGCAGAAGCGAGAAGGCGAACAAATGCCTAAGGAGCCCGGTCACAAAGCATTGGTAACGCTCAGCTGGGTTGATCGAACTTTTGAATATGACAAAATTACAGTGCCATTTCCGAGTGTCGGCATAACGGCCGAAGCAGTCAGGGCAATCGCAGTTGCGTCAGGCATCACACTGGAACGCGATGAGCACGTGCGCCTTGAGCGATTGGTAGAGGGACGCATTTTCAACGTGTGCGGCTTCACATCGTTCGGAGCCGACGCGAATGATAACGTCGTGCCAACGAGAGCACGCCCAGAAGCATTGCGGGTCGCCGAAATTGCTCGGGATCTTGTTGCCGCATTGGATCGCTTCGACGAGGTGACCAATGGACGTGGCAAGGGCAACCTGGAACACAGCATCAGCCGGGCCAAGGGGGCGGATCCACGCGAAGTGATACAGGCGGTTGCCGATTTGTATTCCCGGTTCGTACCAACGGCCGCACGAGAGAAGCAGCTAAGCCGAGCGGTATTCATGGCAGATCTGCGTGAGCAGGTGCTAAAGCCGGCGCTATCGAAGCATCCAAGTCCGCCTGAGCAGCAGCTCTCGGAGGGGTTGCTTCGGAAATTTCTTGCTGCCCTTGATGTGTGCGTACTCCGCCCTCTCGATCGAATCGGCATTGAGCCCCCTGATGGCTCGTTGCCAATCAGGCGTCGAAAGAAGTCCAAAGCCCTTAATGCTGCCCTCATTCGTGGAGGAAGCGACACCGAAGACGGCATCGACAAAGCCATTAAACGAGATCTACGCGCTTACGATGCCGAATGTGCGGCTGCGACTGAATACTGGTCGCGAGCATTGGGTCGCGCACGACCAACGGTCGGTCGGACAAAACTGCCAGGGTAAGTTTGTCGGGTACACGTGGCACCACGACTCCGCCAGTGTTGCGATGTACAGCGCCACATAACGCCGGGCGCTGACGTACACAGCAGCACAGCGAGGGCACACCCATGCTCACCCCCGAGACGCAACACACCAACAACATGCCGCCTCGCGCGGCACTTCGCCCGCGAGAGGCCGCTCACGCGCTGGGCGTATCACCATCCAAAATCGCGAAGATGCTCGCTACGGGCGAGCTGCGCAGCGTGAAACTAGGCTGGGCCAGGCTAATCCCCGTCGATGCCATCGACGAGATTCTGGCGCGCTAACGCAACGCGCAGCATCTTGCGTCTGCGTTTCACCGGGCAATGTGGCACTGCCATTTGGCAGCCGTAGTGGAACAGAACAAGTGATAACGGCAGCAGAAACCGATCGCACGCGCCCACGCGCGGCGCGACCTGACATTGTGCGCCTTGATGGCCTCCTGTTCATACGCCGACGGTTCCAGCAGGTCGACCGTCGTCGTCACTTCACAGTCTTTTATGTGCGCACGGGCCTGCTGTTGCTGTCTGTCCCCATCACGCTCGCTGTCGGGAGACAAGCACCATGAGCGGCCACAGGCGGCAAACGAAACGCACGTGGGATTTCGTCGCACTTCCACGCGGCACTCTGACACGTTGGTGCGAAACCATTCCACCGCCGGCGCTTGGCCACTGGCTCTTACTGTTCGACACGTTGACGGCGGAGCATCACAACTATCGGGAATTCGGCATAAACGATCTTCGATGGCTGGCATGGTTACGATGCAAAGACAAACTACACCTAAGATCCACCTTAGAGCGCCTTCAAGCCGCGGATCTAATCAGCCTGCGCGGGAGCCAAGTTGTCTCAATCCCTGCTGTTGATAGCGTGTGGTTCGAGCGTGCCGAGATGTCTGAACGAAAGCGGCGCAACAGAAGTGGCGACAGCGCCGCCAAAATCGGTGGCGTTGCCGCGACCTTGCCACCGATTTTGGCGACACAGCCAACAACTGAAAA
>JAGRKV010000041.1 GCA_020442165.1 Hyphomicrobiaceae bacterium
ATCCCCGACAACCCCAACAAGCCCTACGACATCAAGGAGCTGATCCTGAAGATGGTCGACGAGGGCGACTTCTTCGAGATCCAGGAAGCCTACGCCAAGAACATCGTCGTTGGTTTCGCACGCATGGAAGGCCACACGGTGGGCATCGTCGCCAACCAGCCGATGGTGCTGGCGGGCGTGCTCGACAGCGATGCTTCGCGCAAGGCCGCGCGCTTTGTCCGCTTCTGCGACTGCTTCGAGATCCCGATCGTGACGCTCGTCGACGTGCCGGGCTTCCTGCCGGGCACCGCGCAGGAGTACGGCGGCCTCATCAAGCACGGCGCCAAGCTGCTGTTCGCCTTCGCCGAAGCGACCGTGCCGAAGGTGACGGTCATCACGCGCAAGGCCTATGGCGGCGCCTATGACGTCATGTCGTCGAAACACATCCGCGGCGACGTCAACTATGCCTGGCCTTCAGCCGAAATCGCGGTGATGGGCGCAAAGGGCGCTGCTGAAATCATCTACCGCTCCGAGCTGGGCGACCCCGAAAAGATCAAGGCCCGCACGGATGAATACCAGCGCCGCTTCGCCAACCCGTTTGTGGCGGCCGAGCGCGGCTATATCGACGAGGTGATCCTGCCGCGCACCACACGCCAGCGCGTCTGCCGCGCCTTGAGCATGCTGCGCAACAAGACCGTCGAGAACCCCTGGAAGAAGCACGACAACATTCCACTATAAAATACCTGGCAGGGGGGCGGCAGAAGTCGCAGATGAAGACGACTACCGACTTGCTCGCTCAAATCACCCCCGGCCTCTCCGGCGCCTCCACCCTCACCGTCGGGCCGGAGCACACCGCGGCAAAGGTCGGCTCGGGCGTGATCCCGGTGCTTGCTACCCCTGTCATGATAAATGTCATCGAAGCGGCGGCCCTTGCCGCCGCCGAGCATCTCCTGCCCCAAGGTCACCAGAGCCTCGGCATTCTCCTCAATGTCCGCCACATAGCGGCGACACCTGTCGGCATGACCATCACGGCGGTCGCCGAAGTCACGAAGGTCGAGGGACGCACGATCCACTTCGCCGTCACTTGCCATGATGAAAAGGAATTGATCGGCGACGGCACGCACGAGCGCGTCGTCGTCAATGTCGCGCGCTTCGAGGAGCGCGTACGGCGCAAGACCGTCAGCAGTTGAACGGAAGACGTGGCATCAGCCCCGGCCGAACAGCCGCTTCCAGAAGCCGCCGGCACCCCGCGCGGCCTGACCGCTGCGGTCCACCGCGATCAGCAGCGTGCCCGTCACGCCATCCGCAGTCTCTTCCATCGCCAGCATGATGCCGCCGCCTTCGCGCTGCCCCTCCTTGAAGATGAAGTCCCGGTCATTGGTCACATCGGCAACAGGGCGCGCAGTATAGGGCTCATGGCTTTTGTAGACGCGGGCACTCATCTCGTCGGGAAAGTAGATCTGACCGGTAAGGACGGTCTTGGTGTCGAGGAACGCCTTGACGTGGATGTGCGGTGTCCGGCCGGGATACCAGCCCGGATAGATCGAGTTGAAGGTCGTCATGCCTTTTGCATCTGTCGCCTGCGTGCCGCGCAGGTAATGCTGGCCTTCGGTCGAGGTGTTCCGGGCATCGCCCTGGCCCGAATAGCCTGAGTAGATGCCGCCCGCATCGCAATGCCACACGTCGACGCGCACGTTCTCCAACGGAGCGCAACTGACATTGTCTATGAGCTTGAGCACGAGCTTGAGTGCTAGGCCCGGCCGTCCCTCTGTTATGTCGGCGCGCACCAGCTTGGGATCGAAGTAGTAGGGACCTTCCACCGCTTGCGGGAACAAGACGCATGTCCCAGGCATCTGGTCCGCTGCCGCAACGGGTTTGCCCGCAGTCCCTTCTGCGGCCTGCGCAAGTTTGAATGGGCTGCCAGCGGCGGCACCGACGGCAAGCGTGCGAAGGAAACCGCGTCGAGTGGAAATGGGTGCCATGATCTTGTCCTCCATGGAGGCGCGCAAACGTCGCACGCCAAATCCTCGGGCGCTGCGTGACGCTGAGCCCGGCTCATGATGAACACTAACGCTGGCGGGAAACGGATTCCGTCGGTTCGGCACGAAAAAGCGGTGCGGACGCCCGTAATGCGCCAGATCCCCGCAATCAGTCGAGGATCAGCATGTAGCCCTTGAGGCTCGACACAAGCTCGGTCGCACGGGCAATCGAGATGCCAGCCGCCTGGTCGTCGAAAAGCGGGTGCTTGGGATCCATGATCTTCACGGTTGGCCGTTCATCATCCGTGTCAGGCAGGATGAGGCAGCACGAAAGGCCGAGCGTGGTCTGCTCCTGCGCAGGAAAGGCGTTCGCCAGCTTGCCCTTGACCTGGCTCCACCCGGGTGAAGCCGCCAAGTTGAACCACACGGAATAACGGCTGAAGGCGTTGCGGTCGATCTCCACCCACGGACCGAATTCCAGTTGCTCGTCATAGCCGTTGACATCGACCGACAGGACGCAGCGCACGAAATGGCGGCGGTCGTCGAGGATGCAAAGATCGCTGGAAATAATGGCCCGAGCGTCGCGCTCATCAGCGGTAAGGGCGTAAATCGGATCGGGCAGTTGATATGCCAGCGCCGGAAAGCCCTGATGGATCTCCGAACACGCAGGGCAGCGGTAGCGCATGCGCGGAGCATGCCGTTCCGAACTCTGCAGCACTTTCAACACGGGCACATACTCCGGCACCAGAACTGGACCATAAGGTACAACCGCCGCCTTTCGGTCAGGTTGCCGGGCGTGGTTAATGTTGTCTTGCGGTTCGCTGCAGTTCGCGCCCGCGCGCAGCCCAAATAAAAAATGTTGGCGTGGAGCAGGAGGCAGGCCGGCCAAGGCCACTCTTGGGGGGCTGCCCGGTCATGGTCGCTACCGGGCGATGCCACGGGCTCTTGCTTCTTGTTGCGCCGTAATTTCCTGACCGTGTCAGAAAAATCACGCTTAATAACAATACCTTGCAAGCATGCGCTGCGATAGTCGCGCGAGCCGCGCCAGCATTCGCGGCTTCACCGTACTTGCCTGATTTTTCTGCCCAATTCCCGCCCAGAGCCTGAACTGAAGATGAAAACGCCGTTCAGAGCGGGTTCAATTGGGCAGGCCCATAGTCCTCTCCATCGAACACAGTTTCAACGCAGCGGAAATAAAGAGCCGCATTTTCCACACTTCGTAGGAGACGACCAATGAACACCAAGATCCTTTTTGCCGCCGCCGCAATTGTCGCAGCCACAACGGCAACCGCTTCCGCCCACTCGGTCCGCAAGATCGACCGTAGCCTGGACCGGCAGGCAGAAACCATCGAACAGGGACGCCGGACCGGCCAGATCACCTGGCGCGAAGGACTGAAGCTGCGGGCCGAGCAGCGCGAGATCGCGCGTCTGCGTGACGGCTACATCGCGGACGGAAAGCTCACCCGCCGTGAGTTCCGCGATCTGCGCAAACGCCAGGAAGCCGCGAGCTGGCACATCATCAATGAGAAGTATGATGGCTGGCGTCGTCCGCGCTTCCTGCCGCGCATCGGCCGTTAGCCCCCGCTCACCCGGTGCAGCGCGAAGAGGCGGGCCGCTTCACTGAGCGGCCCGCTGCGGTTTGTGCAAGGGGAAGCCGCTAGAGCGCTGCGGTTTGCGTCATCTACACTTAGACCTTGAACAAATGTGTCAGCCCCACAGCCATGAGATGAACGCACCATGTCAGCTGCATTCAGAGTCGGTTCAAAGCGACATCGCTAGGGTTGCTTCATCGTCAACGCCCGGATGACACCGGCAAGACAACACAGGGATGATTCACATGAACCGCAAGATCCTTCTTTCCGCCACAGCACTCGTCATCGGCGCGTCAGCGGCAGCGCTGCCGGCATCTGCCGCCGACAAGTTCGACCGCACCGATGTTCGCCAGGCCAAGCAGGCCGCGCGTATCCAGCAAGGCATTCGCTCCGGCCAGTTGACCCGCTACGAGGTCGCAAAGCTCCAGGCCCAGCAGGCGCACATCCGGCACCTCGAAAAGAAGGCTGAGCGCGACGGAAGGATCTCCCCCGCCGAGCGCGCCAGGATCGAGCATGCGCAGGATCGCGCCAGCCGTTCGATCTATGCCGAGAAGCATGACAATGACGCCCGCAACCATCGCTTCGGCAAGCGCCGCTGGTTCGGCCGGTGGAGCAGGCACGATCACGGCAAGCGTGGTTGGTTCTAACTTCGGTTGATCTGCAACTCAGGGAATGGCTGGGCCGCTCCACGAGGAGCGGCCTTTCCTGTTGGCGATTTGGGGCAGCCGCCCTCTTAGCACAATCGTAAGGTTAACATTTTATCGTCGCGCGAGCAGATATGAACACCTGGATGGGGTGCTGATGACCGATTTCAAGGGAATGTCGATTGACAACATCATAGAGCGCGGCGGCATCGCTGAAAGCGATGTGCTGAAAATGCGCAGTGTGACCTATGCCGATGGCCGCATTTCCGAAGCGGAAGCCGAAGCGCTCTTTCGTCTCAACGATGCCGGCCTGCCAGCTGCACGGGCATGGGACGACTACTTCATCGAAGCGATCACCGACTATCTGGTCAACCAGGCCGCGCCCTATGGCTATGTCACGGCAAACAACGCCGAATGGCTGATGGATCGTGTCAGCCGGGATGGCCGCATTCAAACACGCAACGAGCTTGAACTCGTTATCAATGTCATCGATCGCGCCCGCTGGTCGCCTGAGAGCCTCATCCGGTTCGCACTGGAGCATGTCCGAACGGCTGTTATCAGCGGTACGGGGGTGCTGCGAAGCGGCCATGAGCTCAAACCGGGCTTCATCAGCGAAGCCGAAGTCGAGTTGCTGCGGCGGATGCTCTACGCATTCGGTGGCGATGGCAGCGTCGCCGTCACTCGCGCCGAGGCTGAGATACTCTTCGAGATCAACGACGCGGTATCCGAGCGCGAACCACACCCGGCATGGACGGAGTTTTTCGTCAAGGCAATCACCAATGCCGTCATGTCGATGTCGTCCTACAAGGTTCCAACGCGCGAAGAAGCCCTGCGCCGCGAAGCCTGGCTCGACAGCCACACCGATCTGACGCCGCTGGGTGTCGCCAAGCAGCTCGCAACCGGTGGGTTCTCGCTGTTGCGCGGCTATCGGGCGCTGACGCGCGAGGAAAGTGCCCTGGATCGCCTGGAGCGCCAGCGCGTGGAAATGATCGTCAACGAGAAGGTGACGGAAGGCGAGGCGATATGGCTTGCCGAACGCATCTTGCGCGATGGCCGCGTCAACGCCAATGAGGCAGCCCTTCTTGCTTATCTTCGTTCCGAGAGCCCGGACATTCACCCGAGCCTGCGCGATTTGATCGAGCGCTACGCACCCGCAGCTTAATTGGGGGACCCCCGTCAGATCGCGCCCGAGACGAGCAAATCTGTTCGCCGTTCAGTCACACGCCGTCCCGCTTCCGCGGGACGGCGTTTTGGCTTTGGGTGCCCTCCATTGCGGCGGAGACACCGCGCCGCGCCCCACTTGACCTGCCATGGCCATCAGGTCCACTCATCGCCAGGGATGGCGTTTGCACTTTGCGATGGATCATTTCGCACCCTTGCAGCGCCGCGCACGGGCCGGGCAATTCAAGGGATCTAAAGGTTCATGCCGCTACCACATTCGCGCCTCCAGGCGCGTGAACTCCTGCTTATCGGAGGACCGGCGATTCTTGTGGTGCTCGCCGCATTCTGGTTCGCCTATCAGTTCGTCAAGCCGGCGCCACCAAGCAATCTCGTCATAACAACGGGATCGCAAAGTGGCGGATATTATGCGTTTGCGAAGCAGTACCGCGAGGAACTTGCCAAGAATGGCATCAAGCTGGAGATCCTGCCGTCGAAAGGCTCGGTGGAAAACCTGGAGCGCATTGAGCAGGCCTCTTCGAATGTCGATCTGGCACTCATGCAGGGCGGCATTGCCGACGGGAAGGAGGCGCCTGATGTCATGTCCTATGGCCGCATCTTTCTCGAACCATTGTGGATCTTTCACCGCATCCCCGGTCCCGTCAGCGACCTGGAAGACCTGAAGGGCAAGCGCATCGCCATCGGCCCGGAAGGCAGCGGCACACGCAAGCTCGCCCTGGATCTGCTCAAGGCCGTCTCGGTCGATGGGTCTAACTCCACCCTCCTGCCGCTCGGCTCCACTGCGGCACAAAGCGCGCTCGAAAGCGGTGAAGCCGATGCGGCATTCTTCACGCTGGCGCCAGAGAGCCCGCTGGTGCAGCAACTGCTGACAAACGAGGCGCTAAAAATTCTGAGCCTGCGGCGTGCTGAAGCCTACACCCGCCGCTTCCCCTTCCTGTCTCGTGTGGTACTGCCGGAAGGTGCCATCGACCTGGCGCGCAACCTGCCCCGGACGGATGTTGTCATGGTTGCTGCCCAGGCAGCGCTGCTGGCGCGCAATACGTTGCACCCAGCCCTGGCATGGCCGCTCGTCGATGCCTTGAAGACAGTGCATTCCCACGGCGGCATGTTCCAGCGTGTGGCGGAGTTCCCGCGCGCCTTCGATCCTGAATACCCGATGTCGGAAGATGCCGAACGCATCTATACGAACGGCCCTCCGTTCTTCCAGCGCTTCCTACCCTTCTGGCTGGCCTCCTTGATCGAGCGCATGATTATCATGATCGTGCCCATTGCCACGATCCTGATCCCGTTGGTGAAGATCGGTCCGATGATCTACGAATGGCGGATCAGAAGCCGGCTGCTCTATTGGTATGGTCAACTCAAAGGGCTGGAACGGCGCCTGGGCAGCGGCGCAGCGCCGCCCAATATTGGCGAGCTGCGCGGCGAGATCGAACGGATCGAGGAGGCCGTGAGCACGATTCCGGTGCCGCTTCATTATTCAGACCGCCAGTACGAGTTGCGTGCCGCAATCGATCTGGTGCGCCAGCGTCTCCACTCCAGGGTCTGACCTGGACATGACGAAATGGCACAATTACCGGTGCTCTAAGCCTTTTGTCGCTGAAACGGCCAGTTTACGGGCGCGTGCTTCGCGTCTAGAACACGGGGCTGGCTGCAAGAACGCTTGGCTCTTTTCCTCTAAGGGATGACCACAGGACATGTTCAAGAAGATCCTGATTGCGAACCGCGGTGAAATCGCCTGCCGTGTCATCAAGACGGCCCGCCGCATGGGTATCACGACGGTGGCAGTTTATTCGGATGCCGATCGTGATGCGCTCCATGTGGAGATGGCGGACGAGGCGGTTCATATCGGTCCACCGCCGGCGGCCGAATCCTACCTCTTGATGGACAAGATCATCGAGGCCTGCAAGGCAACCGGCGCCGAGGCCGTTCACCCGGGCTATGGCTTTCTGTCCGAGCGCGAAGCTTTCCCCGTTGCGCTTGCAAAGGCCGGCATCGTTTTCATCGGCCCCAATCCCAAAGCGATCTCCGCGATGGGCGACAAGATCGAAAGCAAGAAGGCGGCGGCAGCCGCCAAGGTATCGACGGTTCCTGGTCATCTGGGCGAGATCGCCAATGCCAAGGATGCCGTCAAGATCGCAGCCGAAATCGGCTACCCGGTGATGATTAAGGCCTCTGCTGGCGGCGGCGGCAAGGGCATGCGCATCGCCTATAATGCCAAAGAGTGCGAGGAGGGCTTCGGCCTTGCCCGCTCCGAGGCCAAGTCATCCTTCGGCGATGACCGGATCTTCATCGAGAAGTTCATCGAGAACCCGCGCCACATCGAGATCCAGGTGCTGGGCGACAAGCACGGCAATGTCATTTACCTGGGCGAGCGCGAGTGCTCGATCCAGCGGCGCAACCAGAAGGTCATCGAGGAAGCACCCTCACCCCTGCTGGACGAGGCAACGCGCAAGGCGATGGGCGAACAGGCCGTGGCATTGGCCAAGGCCGTGCAGTACGACAGCGCGGGAACGGTGGAGTTCGTTGCTGGCCAGGACCGCAGCTTCTACTTCCTTGAAATGAACACCCGCCTGCAGGTGGAACACCCCGTCACCGAACTCATTACCGGCGTCGATCTCGTCGAGCAGATGATCCGGGTGGCGGCCGGCGAAAAACTGCAGATGCGTCAGCAGGACGTGAAACTCAACGGCTGGGCGGTCGAGAGCCGCATCTATGCCGAGGACCCCTATCGCAACTTCCTGCCGTCGATTGGCCGCCTTGTCCGCTATCGCCCCCCGCACGAGGGCTCGACCCCTGACGGTCTCACCGTGCGTAACGATACCGGCGTCTTCGAGGGCGGCGAGATCTCCATGTTCTACGACCCGATGATCGCCAAGCTGGTGACGCACGCACCCACCCGCGCAGAGGCCATCGATGTGCAGGCGACCGCACTCGATGCGTTCTACATTGATGGGATCCAGCACAACATCCCATTCCTCACCGCCCTGATGCAGCACCCGCGTTGGCGTTCGGGCGAGCTGTCGACCGGTTTTATCAGTGAGGAATTCCCAGACGGCTTCAAGCCGCGCGCACCAGCGGGCGAGGAGCTGAAGGTGTTGGCCGCGGTTGCCGCTGCGATCGATCACCAGAACAACGAGCGCCGCCGCGAGATCAGCCAGCAGATGGACGGCCGGCCCGTTAAGTTCTCAAATCGGCGTGTCGTCCAGCTGGGCAAGATCCGGCAGAACGTCGTGGTCGAGGGCGGTCTCGACAGGCCGTTCAAGGTGTCGATGCTGACCGACGATGGCGCCGTCGCCGACACGCTTGAGCTGGCGTCGCGCTGGTGGCCGGGCGAAACGGTCTGGGCCGGAGTCGTGCGCGACAAGGACGTCTGCATTCAGGTCCGGCCGATCGCCAACGGCTACGACCTATCCTATCGCGGCATCCATGTGCCGGCGCGGGTCTACACCATTCGCGAGGCGGAACTGGTGTCGCTGATGCCGGAAAAAGTCGCCGCCGACATGTCCAAGTACCTGCTCTGCCCGATGCCCGGACTGGTCAAGGCGCTCAGCGTAGCCGTCGGTGCGGAGGTGAAGGCAGGCGATACGCTGGCTGTGGTCGAAGCCATGAAGATGGAGAACGTGCTTCGTGCCGAGCGCGATGCAAAGGTCAAGAAGATCGAGGCCAAGGTTGGCGACAGCCTGGCGGTTGACGCCATCATCATGGAGTTCGAGTGAGACTGGTCGCTCAGTGCGAGAGGCGATGAAGTGGTGAGGGCGGGGTGGTTCCCGCCTTCGTAATGGCCGCTCAGGCGATCCGCGCATGTGGTCTTAACCTGCTTCAGGCGAACTTCTCCGAATGCCGGCGTAGGCTCGACAGGATCGGCTCGAATGCGTCCTCGTCACGCGCCTCCGGATAGACCATGTAGACCGGATAAACGAACTTCCGCGAACGGGCCGCGCGCCGCAGGCGTCCGCGCGCGACGTGCCGTGAGACGAGCCGCTCGGGAAAGTAGCCCGAGGCCGCGTTGTCCATCAGGTAGTCGAGGCCCATCGAGCCGATGTCGAGGTTGAGGCCCGGGTTGGTCAGGCGCGGATAGGCTGCGGCATGATCGTGGCGGAAGTCACCGCCCCAGTCGATGAACACATAGTCCGCAGCGCTGCGCCGGCCCGGTCCGCGTTGGCTCGTGACCATCACGAATTCCTCGTCGAACAGATGCTCGATTGTGAGTCCGGGCGGCTGCACGGGGCGGTACATAACCGCGATATCAAGCGTTCCCTCGATCAAACGCTGCGTCAAAACATGCGACATACCAGCACTGGCGGACACGGCGATGTCGCCGATGTTGCCTCTCAACCATGAGATCCATTTGAGCAGGAAGCCATCCCACAGGCTGATCGGCGCGCCTACGGCAAGGTGATCGCGATGCTGATCCGAGAGGCTTACTTCAAGCTGCGCATGCTGCCAGACGCGAACCAGAGCCAGTGCATGCTTTTGGAATTGTTGCCCGGCTCCGGTGAGATCGGCACCGCTTTTCGACCGTTCAAACAAGGGTCTGCCGAGTTGCTCCTCAAGGCCTTTGATGCGCGCGGACACCGTTGATTGCGTGACGTTGAGCTTGCGCGCAGCCTCGATGAAGCTGCCGGTTTCAGCCACCATCAGGAATGTTTTGGCGAGCGTAATGTCCATCTTCGAAGCCGTTCGACATGTGCATCGTGCAAGTACACTTCAACACATCTATCGAAACCTTCGATAGGACGCAGCAGAAAAATCCGTTTGCGACATCTCGCATTTGCCACCACAGTTATCATGACTCGACGTGTGTCGAGTGCATCGCCCGTGGATGTCGATCGACAAATGTCGCGACTATGAGGGCACCACAGACAAGGGAACGAATGCAATGAAAGCCAAGACTGCAAAGAAGGCGGCGAAGAAGAAGCCCGCCAAGAAGGCCGCCGCCAAGAAGACCGTAGCCAAGAAGAAGCCGGTCGCTCGCAAGGCCGCTGCCGCCAAGAAGAAGGGCGTCAAGAAGCCGGCGAAGAAGGCTGCAAAGAAGGTCGTGAAGAAGAAGGTCGCCAAGAAGAAGGCCGCCAAGAAGAAGTGAACTCGAACTGCAGCGTCCTGGAGTAGCCCCGCCGTGAACCTGACCCGTCTGGTTGCGGCTGTGCTCTTGACCCACCTCCTGATGCCTTTGCCGGGTGAAGCGGCCACGATCACGAACCGCGATGCTCGGGATCACAAGGTCACCATCGTGACCGGGAGGGAGGGTGAGGCCCGTGTCCTCAAGCCGCAAGAGGCTTGGACAGGTGTCTGCCCGAGCGGGTGTGTTCTCCGCCTCAATGACCAAGAGACTGACGAGTATGAGCTCGAGGGCTCGGACGTTGTCTCGGTCGAGGACGGGTTCCTCTACTATGACGCTGCCGAGGGAACATCACCTGTGGTTCCACAGGGCCAGGAGCCAGCAGCTCCCGGTAAATAGATGGGGCAAGCACTGCCTGCCCTGGATTATCTCAAAGCAGCCCGGCTCCCCCTCTGGAGCCGGGCTGTTTTCATTAAGGCGTCTCCGATGGAGGCCTTCAGCGCTGTTTGAAGTATGCCGCGGTGACACTGGACATAGCCCATGGCCGCGAAGACGGCTGGGAGCCAATTCCATGCCACACCGGTAGAATCTCCCCTTGCGCGACAGCAGCACAGGTCAGCCCTGCCGCAACGGATCTCCCACCGGCGTAACCGCCCCCACCACCGCCTCGAAGGCTCCGCGCAGGGCCATGTCGAGTTCCGGCATGCTGATGATGCGGCCGAGATCCTCAAAGCTCGTCACGCCATGATCGGCGATGCCGCAGGGAACGATACCGCTGAAATGGTTCAGCTCCGGATCCACGTTGATCGCAAGTCCATGGTAACTCACCCAGCGGGTCAGCCGGATGCCAATGGCGGCGATCTTGTCTTCCACGCCATCTCCCTTCTCCGGACGCGCAACCCACACGCCGACACGGCCATCGCGGATCTCGCCCTTGATGTTGAAGGCGGCAAGCGTGGCAATGACGATCGCTTCGAGCGCTCTGACGAACGCTCGAACGTCGCCGAATCTCTTCCGGACATCGAGCATCACGTAGACCACACGCTGGCCGGGGCCATGGTAGGTGTATTGCCCCCCGCGCCCGGCCACATGGACGGGAAAGCGGTCTGGCGCCAGCAGATCCTGCGACTTGGCGCTGGTGCCGGCGGTATAGAGCGGCGGATGCTCGATCAGCCAGATTAGCTCGCGCGCCTCGCCATTGGCTATCGCGGCGGCGCGATCCTTCATGAACACGACCACTGTCTCGTAGGCGACGCGCTCTTCGGAGATGCCCCATTCGATTGGTGCTGTGGCATCGACGGGATGCTGCATGGACATGCCTGTCAGAATACTATGAGTGTTGCTATGCGAGCGTCTTCTATCAGCATTTGAGCGCTTGAGGACAACCCGACAATAAGTGATCGCTTCGGTGCCGTGGACAGAAGTTAACAACGCAACTGGCAACGCTTCGCCACACTCATCAATGTCCACCTCCATGCGCCCGGATCAATGACCGGGAGAGTGGCAGCCGCCTCCATATCGACATTTCCGATTGATCGTTCCAGCCGTCGAAACTGCATCATGCGAAGGGGGGACGAGGGGCGAGCCAACGTGCTGAAACAATCTTCGCTCCTGGAAGGCAAGTCTCGCTGACGGGTGGCCCGGCAGCTCCATGCGCAGGCTGTAGTCCGGCGGCTGTGCAGCGCAGCAAGGGGAGGTGTCATCGGCCGCACCGTCGCGGTGCAGGGCATAGCCGGCGCACGCCGAAGGTCAAAAGGACATCGCAGTATGAACAATGGTCAGAACGCCGCCGGCCGGTGTAGCCCCGCCACTTGAGCGGCCATCGAGTTCTCCCGCGATACCAGGGTTTTGGCGCTTGCGTTCAGCGCTTGCCTCTGGTACGTGAGCGGCCTTGCCTGGGCACTCGATATGTGCCCGGTTGGCGCGAAATGGCCGGTGATCCGGCCTTGAGTCGCCAGCACGATGCGGTCGTGGCGGAATTGGTAGACGCACTACCTTGAGGTGGTAGCGGGGCGACCCGTGGAGGTTCGAGTCCTCTCGACCGCACCAGATTTTTGCAGGCAGCGCGGCTTCGTCGTGCGCTGGACGGCATCCCGTAGATGGGCTTCAATCGCCGCCGGTGATGCTTGGGCGCAGCCCCCGGGTTCGAGCCGTGCAGGCCCGCTACGCTGAGCCATCCGCTCATTTTCGCAGCTGAAGTTGCATCCTTCGGGCATGTGCAGCCCCAATACAAGCAGCTCGCCATCGCCGTGGTGGCATGGATCCCCTTCTAAGCGACGCGGTTATGCTTTTGAGCTGCTCGCTGCGGCAGCGTCGCTCACACAGAATGCCGCTCCAATAGGAGATCACACCCTCAGCTCGACACGCGACCGTGCCTAATCCGGGTTGCCTCTATCCGCTCACGCCATCAAGATGCGGCGAAAGCGCACTGAAGCATTTCGGTCCCAGTAGCTTTGCACTTGGCTTCTGTTGCGCGGTCCGTTGGCGAATATGATGGAAAATCTTTGATGTTCAGATACTTGACCGGCGCCTACGCGATCGAGCCTCCAGCGCGCATCAACCAAAATAATCCCATCCATGTATTGAACCCAACCCGGCATCGTAGCGACCAACGGATGAATGCTGGGAGTCAGGTGCCAAACACATGACGTCCTCAGCCGACGACGCGGATCTGTTGCAGCGCATTGCCAGGCAGGACCAATTGGCACTGCGAACGCTGATCGGCCGCCATCATGTGCGGCTCTACCGCTTCCTCCTGCGTCTGGTGCGCGACGAGGCCATGGCGGAAGAGTTGGCCAACGAAGTGTTCATGGAGGTTTGGCGCAATGCTGGACGATATGAGGGCCGCTCCCAGGTTGGCACCTGGCTCCTGTCGATTGCGCGCAACCGCGCGATCAGCCGCTTGCGCAAACGCCGTGAGCTGGGCTGGGACGAGGATGCTGCCGCCGAGATCGCCGATGAGGATGACGATCCCGAGGTCACCACTCAGAAGCGCGACAAGGCCGCGGCACTCAGGCGTTGTCTGGAAGGCCTCACGGTTGAGCATCGCGAGATCATCGATCTCGTCTACTACCAGGAACGGTCGGTATCCGAGGTTGCCGAGATCGTCGGCATTCCGGAGAACACGGTGAAGACGCGGCTCTACTACGCCCGCAAGAAACTATCGGAGCTGATGCTGGTGCAGGGCGTCGATCGAGGTTGGCCATGAACGAGGAGATGATGCAGTTGAACGAGCGCGAGGAGATCGAGATGCTGGTTCCGTTTTATGTGACGGGACGAATCTCGACGTCGGACGCGCTGCGCGTCGAGACCTATCTCAAGCAGAACCCCGACTTTGCCGAGCACATCGAGTTGGCACGCGATGAACGCGCCGCGACCGCGGCGGTCAACGAAGCGCTGGGCTTTCCATCGGCACGCGCCACCGATCGCATTTTTGAGCAGATTGCCAGCGAGCCGCAGCCGCTGCTGAGTCGCACCCTCAAGGAGAGCCGCGGCCTGCTTGCCACCGTTCGCGATTTCTTTACCGCACCCTCACCGGTGGCCGTTCGCTATGCGGCGATGGCGGCAGCGGCCGTCGTGCTGCTGCAGGCAGCGATCGTCGGAACGCTCATGACGCGGTCAGGCGGCCCCGAGACTGGCGGCTTCGAAGTGGCTGGCGGACCCAAGGAACAAGCAGCCAATGCGCCATCGGCACTCGTGGCCTTTCAGGACGGCGCTACCTTGGCCGACATGACGCGCGCGCTGAAGGACGTCGGCGCCACAATTGTCGAGGGTCCGGTTCAAGGCGGCTTCTACCGCATCCGCTTTGCACCCTCCAAGTCAGGTGCCGAGGATGCGCCCACAAGGATCGCAGCGCTGAAGGCACAGCAGAACATCGTTAAGACGGTGCTGCCCAGCCGCTAAAGCCCGAAGCCTATCTTCAATCGAAATAGGTGCGATTGAGGCGATCCCGGCGAACCCGCGTCGACCAGCTGTCGGAAGGTTGCGATGACGGGCGCAGACGCGCGTCATAACCTGGGGCATCGGGTTGCGGCTTGACCTCGGCATGTTTGCGGTCCGGCGAAGTAACCGGCTTCGCCTTTGCCTTTGCGGTATCAGCGCTTGGCTTGTCGCTCTTCTTTGCTGGCAATGTCACAAGCGAACGGTCACGCGGCTGCGGTGCGAGCGTCTGCACCGCAACGCCGCCACCCGAAGCAGGCTCGTCAGAGACAGCAGCAGCAGCCATGCGCTGCGGGCCGATGAACCCGAAGAACGGCATCATCGCAGCCTTGGCAACAGCCTGGCCCTGCGGCGGGTCCTTCTTCGCAAGAATAGGCTGTAGGTCCTTCTCAAGCTCCGGTAACGGCGTCAGAGCCTTCTTGGCCCGCATGTGAACGACCTTGTAGCCGCGCTGCTTGAGCTCAGCCAGAAGCTTAGGCAACGCCTTGGCTGTGGCGGGCTTGATGTCGTGGAAGAGCAGGATGCCGCGCTTGCGATGTTCAAGCGTGGCGAGCGTCGTCGAGATGACCTTGGCGGGATTGTTGGTGAAACTGTCGTTCGAAACCACATCGACGGAGAATGAGGCAATGCCCCGCTTCTGCAGCGCGTCGAGCATCGCGGCATTGTCACTGAGTCCGGGGAACCGGAAAAAGGGCGCGGCATTGCCGCCGCTTGCCAGCGAGATCGCGGCAAAACCACGTTCGATCTCGTCCATCGCCTTGTCGAGCTTCAGCCGCTTGAGGTTGAGCGGATGCGACCACGTATGGCCGCCAAGCGTGTGTCCGTTGGCGACGATCTTGCGCAGCGTTGCCGGATAGGCAATGGCCATCTTGCCGACGGCGAAGAACGTCGCCTTGGTGCAGAAATCATCGAGCGTATCGAGAATGGAACTGGTGATCCACGGCATCGGCCCGTCGTCGAACGTCAGCACCACCTCTTTTTCGTGAAGGAAGCTTTCTTCTTTCAATTGTTTCGTGATGTCGCCGAACAAGGGACCGCTCGTCGTATCGATCTCGACAACGCGGGAAACGGGAAGGCCACCGCTGGTCGACGCACAGGCAGTTACGGACCTGGCCACCTTATCGCCGGCAGCCGCAGCAGGCAGGTTCGCGGCGCTATCGAGAAAAGCGACCGCAAGAATGATGACCGGCAACGCTCGCAGCCACATGGCGCGCATATCCTCAACAGCTCAATTGGGCCCGGAGCCACGGACCAAAAATCGGGTAATTTGCGCTCCTGGGCAAGACACACGGCTGAGTTTGCCACATCAGGCAAGCCGCCAATGTCCCATCCGCGCTTTGTGAGCAACACCTGAACGCCCGCAGATTGATCGAAAAAGCGCCGGTCTATCGTAATCAAATCAATGAGTTGCAACAAACTAGGACCAACTCGGAAGGCCACGCTCCAGAACAACTCCAGCGCGACTCCGGTCAGTCCTCACAACCAAGTGCGATGGCAGACACAGGCCCCTGCCTGATTGGCGTCAGCGGAATTGCGGCCCGAACATGAGTTCCATCAGCGTGGGTTCACTGCGGCGCGGTTGCTGAGCGGGTCGGGCGGCCGGCGTGCGGGCCGGCTGCGGCGCAGCCGACGTCACGCGGGATTCATTCGGACGACTATCTTTGGCCTCGCGCCCATTTGCCGTCTTCGTCCACGGCAGAGATTCTTGCTCGGGCGGCCTGACAACAGTCTCCGCCGGCTCCTTGCCGGAAATGGGCCAGACCATGGACCGCGTCGTCAGCGGCTTGGCGGCCGCGGCGACTTCGCGCTTGGCCAGCATTTCACCGGCGATGCGGTCATACGAGGCAATGGTGGCCGCGGTGTTCTTGGGCACGAGATGCACGACCTTGTAGCCGCGCTCCTTCAGCTCATCGAGCAGCGCACTGATGTTGGTGGCCGTGACGCGCTGAATGTCATGGAACAGGATGATTCCCTTGCCGCGTGATTTGAGCTGCGACAGCACGTTGTTGAACATGATCGACCGCGAACGCGCGCGCCAGTCGTAGCTATCGACATCAATAGACAAGATGGCTTGGTTGCGCTCCTCAAGATGCGAAATCACGCGCCGCGGATCGCTGAGATAGGGGAACCGGAAGAACGGTGCGATCGGCTTTCCGAGAGCTGCTGTGATTGCGGAGATGCCAAGCTCGACCTCGCGCTCGGCCTGTTGCGACGACTGACGTGCCAGGTTCTTGTGCGACCAGGTGTGAGAAGCCACCGTATGCCCGAGGGCATCGACCTTGCGCACCATCTCCGGATCGGAAATGGCCATCCGGCCCACCATGAAAAAGGTGGCCTTCGTGCAGTGTGCCGAGAGCGCATCGAGCACGGCAGGCGTCGTCTGACGCGATGGGCCGTCATCGAACGTCAGCACGACCTCGCCCGGTTCCAGGAAATCGATCGCCTTGTATTGGACCTGTCCGATCCGCGGACCATTCGCCGAATCGATCTCGACGACCCGCTCCACGCCCAACGTCTTCTTGGGATCGCAGGTTCTATTGGTCTCTGCCAGCACAGGAGCCGCGGCAATGCTTGCCGACGTCATGCCAAATACAAGTGCAGCAGCAAAATCGCGAAGCATCATCCGATCAATCCAAATCGATTTATCCGGTCCGGCCGGTTTCGGGCGACGAGCCCGGCACCTCGTGCCGAACACCCATATCGCCGACAATGATCGCAATTGTACTGCCGTCCGTACCACTTCATAGCATTGGCACACATCAAATTGACAGGTGCCGGTCACCGCCAGCAGTCAGTGTTGCAAACAAGTACCATCGTGCGCTTTGCATTTCGAATGTGCTAAGAGCCGGATAATTCATCAAGTTCGTGTTCGGTTGATGGCGAACGGCCGCATCGTGGCGTCCCTGCGCCGAACTTGCTGACAACTGGTGTGTTGCTTGTTGGCGCGGTGCTGCTCTACGGCTGCATGACATTGTGGTGGAATCAGAGGCCCTGAAAATTTGGGACGCGGTGGATGACAGAGCCGCACTTGGACATAGCCGCTCCAGCGGACAGCGACGACGAGGATCAGGCCCGTGCGTCGCTCGTACGCGACGTCAACGCCGCGCTCGAGGCTGACGATAAGACCCGAGTCGACGAACTCGTCGGCGAACTGAGCACGCCCGATCTTGCCGATCTTCTCGAACTGCTCAGTGCCGACGATCGCGTCCGCCTCATCGAGGCCGTAGGCAAGAAGTTCGACTTCGAAGTTCTCTCCGAACTGGATGAAACCGTCCGTGACCAGCTGTCGGAGGCCCTTCCCAACGAGCTGCTGGCCGAAGCCGTCAAGGAACTCGACAGTGACGACGCGGCCTACCTGCTGGAGAACCTTGAGGACGCCGACAAGCAGGAAATTCTGGCCCAGCTGCCGACGTCCGACCGCGCGGCTCTGGAACGCAACCTTGAGTATCCGGAAGAGACCGCCGGCCGCCTCATGCAGGCGCACTTCGTCGCCGTGGCGCCGTTCTGGACCGTTGGTCAGGTGATCGACTACATGCGCGACACCGAGGACCTGCCCGACACCTTCTCCGAGATCTTTGTCGTCGACCCCAGTTACCGTGTGCTGGGCGCCGTGGAACTGTCGCGGCTTCTGCGCACCAAGCGTGACGTCCGCGTGGATACCCTCATGAACGAGGACCGTTATCTGGTCCTGGCCACCGAGGACCAGGAGGAGGTGGCGCGCCAGTTCCGCCGTTACGACCTGATGTCGGCGCCCGTCGTCGATGAGAACCAGCGCCTCGTCGGTGTCGTCACCGTCGACGACGTCGTCGACATCATCCAGGACGAGGCGGAAGAGGACATGAAGGCGCTCGCCGGCGTCGGCGACGAAACTCTCGCCGACAGCGTCTACTGGACCTCGCGTTCGCGCGTGCCATGGCTGATCGTCAATCTGGGAACCGCCATTCTCGCGTCCTTTGTCATCCAGATGTTCGATGCCACCATCGAGCAGATGGTATCGCTCGCCGTGCTGATGCCGATCGTTGCCTCCATGGGCGGCAATGCCGGCACCCAGACCATGACCGTTACCGTTCGGGCGCTCGCCACCAACAAGCTCGGCCGCGTCAACGCGCCCCGCGTCATCGGCCGCGAGTTCCTGGTCGGCATCGTCAATGGCGTCATTTTGTCTGTCATCATGGCCGCTGTGGCGTTCGTCTGGTTCGGCTCGGGCAAGCTCGGCATGGTGATCGCGGTCGCCATGGTCATCAACTTGATCGCGGCGGCGCTGGCGGGCATTCTGATACCCCTCATCATGGATCACTTTGATCTCGATCCCGCGCCGGCGTCGGGCGTCTTCGTGACGACCGTGACTGATGTCGTCGGCTTCTTCGCCTTCCTCGGTCTGGCGGCCTTGTGGTTGCTGTAGGGATGCACGATCGAACTGGGCAACTGCGCGCCCGCACGTCAAAGTAGGGGCAGCCACACCCGCTTCACGGAGGACATTCATGGCCGTACGCTGCCACCTTCGACTTGCTGCCGCAGCTTGTCTCGCGTTGTTGTCGGTCACGCCAGCTTGCGCGGGCGGATCAATCGCGTTTGTTGATGCGATGCAGAATTTCGATCCCCCGTCCGCGCTGATCGATGAAATCGAAAAGGCCGCGCGCGAGGCCAACGTCAAGGCCGATGAGATTATCTGTGACGCCACCCGTTTCGGCCCCCAATGGACGCGGATCAGCGGCGGCAGGGCATCGCCTTATGAGTGCCCGATCGGCAAGCGGACACTGGTCATCTCAGGCCGCCATGAATATCGCGATGCGCTGGGCAAGGTGCTGCCGCAGGATGGCCTGGCCCTTGAAGAACACGCCGCCTCAGTTCGCGACGTCGATATCACCTGGGAATGGAAGTGACGTCGTTGCGTGGGATTGGTTAGAGATTTAGGAAGGCCGTCACATCTCGATCGGTTGAGCGAGGTGGCAAGCTCCAATCGGCGCGAGGACGCAGCCCGGATTGTCAAAGCTGGGACGATGGCTCTGGAGTTTCGGCGTTACGAGGTCGGCGCGTCGAGCTTGCGGGTCAGGTTCTCGAACTCACGGCGCAGTTCTTCGTTCTTGAAGATCTGCTCGAACGTTGGCGCTTCCAGTTTTTGGATCGCCTCGAACGAGGCGGCGCTGTCACGCATCAGGTTGCGCAACTGGAAACTCGCCTCCACTGTCTCGAAGGTGTTGTCGGCAATCCTCAAGTCATGCACGGCGCGGCTCCTGGCCCGGGCGATCTGCTCGCGCTGTTGATTAAGATACCTGCGGTAGCCCTTGGCAGCCTCTTCCGCGACCCGCTGGCTCTCCAGGTTGGCTTCCAGCGCGCGGCGCTGATCGGGACGGTTCTCCGCCTTAAGCAGTTGCTTCGTCTTGGCGCGCGCTGCCTCGATGTCCTTCATGATGGCATCGAGCTTGGGGCTGTAGTTGGTGTCGATCCTGGCGATGGTCGCATCCTGCGCCTGGACCAGCATGGCGAACAGCGCCGCATGCATGGCGAAATACTTGCGCGTCGCGTTCATGTTGTCGCCGGACGCCGCCATCAGCTTGGATAGCTGCGCATCGATCACCTTGGCGGCATTGAAGACTGCGACGAGACGCACGAGATCGCCGGACAACACACTGTCGAGCAGCAGATCGACTTGCTCGCTGCCGAGCGTCACACCGGCTTTTTGCAACGCTTCACCGATCTCGCCCTTGGCCTTGGCGATCTCCTGACGATTGCCCTCGATCCGCGCTTCAGCATCCTTGATGTTATCGCCAAGGCTTTGCACCGTGTCGGTCAGCACGCCAGGCAGCATCGCATCCTTGGGCGCGGTGAGCTGCTTCTCCTTGTATTTGACGATCTGGTCTTCCAACTCGCGGATGTTGCCGCGAAGCGTCTCGACCTTCTTCTGTACCTCGACGACCGGCACATCGGTAACGATGCCCAGAGCGGAGTCGAGCAGGTTGCGGATCTTCGCTTCGCGGTCTTCGCGCGTCTCGGTCCAGATCGGCGGCACGAGGAAGTCTTCGCGCTTGGGCAGCTTGTTGGCTTGCGAGCGCTGATCGGCGGTGTCACGCAGGATGGCATCGACCGCCTGCATCAATCGCTTCGCCTGCTCGTAACTCTCATCGCCCTCGCGTGGATCGCGCTCAGGCACCGGGGCGGCGGCGGGCGCACCAGAACCATCCGGCGCAGCGTTCGAGGGCGGGGACGTCTTGGCATCGGCGGCATCGGCAGTCGTGACGATGCCTGCGCGCACGAGCAGCTCCGCGATGCCGTCGCGGTGTGCTGTCTGCGCTTGAACGGGCAGGGACGATGTGACAGCAACGAGAGCCGCCAGCACCACGGATGTGCGACCGCTCCCGGCGGTAGGCATCTGCAACTTGACTGCCATCGCCTCTCCTCCAGATCCCGCAGACAAAGCGGGACAATCAAGGCAAATAGATGGTGGTCGGAGCGCCCACTCTCAAGGTGCTCCAGTGGGCGTTAGATGCCTGCTGCCACGCTGACAATCGTTAACAGGTGATCGTCGAGCTGGCGGGCATCGGTCAGCACTGCCATATGCGTCATACCCTGCGCCGCTCGTGCTAGTGTTACCGGCAGTTTGACCGGGACCAACGGCGCTGATGCAACCTCCGGGCCGAGCCGGAGAACGAGGCGGATGTCCTTGCCGGAAACGGAGATCAGGCCAAACGGTCCCCCGCTAGTGTCTGCCTTCCATAACAGGAGATGCGCCGGACCGGTCGTAATCGAGACAGCGGGCACCGCGCGCTCGACGAGCCGCAACAGGTGGACCGCAAGCGGCCTGTAGGCTTTGGCCTTGGCGAGCACCTCCTCACGTTCGGCTGGCGGCGTGCTGGCAGGAGGCACGATGGCGCTGGTGTCGGCCTTGACCGGCGTTGTCGCGTCAGACTTGACCTGCTGCTGCTGAACGGTTTCGGCTACCGGGGCAGGCGTCGTCTCCGCTGCGACGGTTGCAGGCTCCTGAGGCGTCGGAGAATCGGCGGCGATGCGCGGCTTGGGCGGCGGCTGCCGCACCGGCGCAGTTTGCGTCTCCGGCAGGGAACGCGAGGTTGGTCCGCTCGGCGTAAACACGGTGCCGCCACCGGCAACGCGGCGCGCAACCATGTCCTCTCCTTGGACCTCTGCATTAAGCGCGGCTGGATCGAGATAAATTGGCCGCCCGCCATTGTGATGGATACGTTCAAGCCATGAGGCGCGCGCGAACATGAAGCCCTGCTGGCGCAGCCAGTCGATGATGTCATTGCGGTGCGGCAGCTTCTGAGCGGCGATGACGCGCATCCATTCCGCGAGGTCACGGCCGGTATCGGCCTTGAGGCTCGTCAGGAACTCCCGCTCTTTCTCTTGCCAGTCGGTGCTCATCGTTTGGCTCTTGCGTCAGATCCAGCGCCGCGTCTGATCGCGATAGTCCCGCCAGCGATCGCCGAACTTCGCTTCTAGGTGGCGCTCCTCGGGCAGAATGGCGAGCCATGTCACCGCCATCACGAATGGCAGGACTAGGATGGCAAACCAGATGTTGTTGGTCATCTGCGCGACGCCCAAGAGCACCATGGCGTCGCCGACATAGATCGGATTGCGCCGCCACTTGTAGGGCCCGTCGGTGACGAGTTCGCTGACACCCCGGTTGGGCAGAACAGTGGTCTTGTGGCGCCACATGGTGATGGCGGCCCAGCCGATGAGGACAAGACCCAGCACACCGAAACCAAGCCCGACAAACCGTGCTGCCCGATCGTCTTCACCGGGCCACGCCAGCGGATGCAGGCGATTGAGCGCAATGCCCGCGATCACTGCTATCAGCAGCAGGATCGGCGGCCAGGGCACGGCGCTGGGGCGGTCTTCGGGGGCATTGACGGACAAAGCGCGGGCCTCTCGATCGCAAAAAGGTCATAGAATCTCATGTGATTCTATATAGCACGCGCACCAGATCCTGGCGCTGGCGGCAACCCGCCCGAGGCGCCGTCCCCGTTTCCCACAGGCAAGATCGTCCCCAATTGACCGCTTTGCATGGAAGGGCAAGGGTTTGGGCATTCTTGGCCTGCCTCAAGTCACTCCATTCAGCGCGCAGGCTGCTTCCCCCTACCCGATTGAGCAGCAGGTTTATTGAAGCAGTCACACGGGTTAGTTTTGTCGCTCAGGAGGTAGGATGAGCCCATCGGACGAGGAAATCCGCGCTGGACAGGCCGTATACGCGCCGGCATCGCTGAGCGCATACGACCTTGTCGTGCATGGAGTCTCAAACCATTGGATCTGGCGCTGCCCCACCCACCAGATTGAGCGCCTCTATGATCGCAACGTCTCTGCCGCGCATGTCGATATCGGTGTTGGAACGGGCTATTTCCTGGCGCGGGCGCATTGGCCGGTGCCCAACCCGTCAATCACGCTCGTCGATCTCAATCCGCATTGTCTCGCCCGTGCATCCGCGCGGATTTCCCGCCATGCGCCGAGCACGGTGAAGGCCAATGTTCTGGCGCCTTTGCCACCGGGCATGCCCGGTGCACCGTTCACCTCCGCCGGATTGACCTACCTGCTGCACTGCCTGCCGGGCACCATCCCCGAAAAGGCAATCGTGTTCGACCACCTGTTGCCCCACCTCGCGCCCGGCGCGCACGTCTTCGGCGCGACCATCCTGGGAGCTGGTGTCGCCATGAACTGGGCCGCCCGCCGCCTGATGACCGTCTACAACGCCAAAGGCATCTTCTCCAACGCATCTGATACGATGGAGGATCTGGTAGAGGCACTCAATCATCGCTTTTGTGCAGTCGACATCAGGCAGCAGGGTGTCGTTGCCCTGTTCGAAGCGCGCGTGGCCTGAACAGCGCCGGCGCAAGAGCCGTTACGCTGCTGTGAGATCAGTCAGCCCCAGCGTCGGGCCCCTTGGACAACAGCGAAAGCTGCACCGCTTCCCCGCTCCCCGGCGGCGTTGCCTGCGGCTTGATGATGATCTCGCGATGCGGGTAGGGGATCGTGATACCCGCCGCCTTGAACGCATCCCAAAGTGCCAGCAGCACGTTGCCGCGCACGTTTGTGACGCCGTCCTCCGGGTCTTCGATCCAGAACCGCAAGATGAACTCGATCGCCGAATCTCCGAACGCTGTGATGTGGCAGACCGGATCCTTGGCCCGGCGCACACGCGCGACCGAGGTCACGGTCTCGACGGCGATACGCCGCACCTCGTGCGGATCGCTGTCATATGAAACGCCGAAATGCACGTCGATACGCACCAGTCGCTGCGAATAGGACCAGTTGATGACCGGCTCGGTAATAAAGGTCTCGTTGGGCACCAGATAGGATACCCCGTTGCGCGCCACCACGTTGACATAGCGCGCATTGAGCGAACTGATGGCGCCAAACGTATCGCCAACGGTGATAACGTCGCCGGGCTTGATCGAACGGTCGAGCAGGATGATGACACCGCTCATCAGGTTGGAGGCGAGCTTCTGCAGGCCGATGCCAATGCCCAGGCCCAAGGCGCCTGAGAACACCGCCATGGCCGTCAGGTCGATGCCGACGAGCGACAAGGCGGAGACGACGGCCAGCACGATTGCGGCGGTCTTTACGGCCTTTGATATGAGGACGTGCGCCGTGGCTGAAACATCGAGCGTCGAGCGCAGGCGGCGCTCCACGAAGTTGCTCAGCGTCGAAGCCGCCCACAGGAAGGCGACGAGCATGATGACGGCCTTCAGCACCAGCAGCATGGAAATGCGCGTGGTGCCAACAGTCAGCGCCGTCTTTTCCAAAAGCAGCGCCATCTCGTCGTCGATACCGAGGAAATTCAGCGCCAGCAGCGACCAGGCTATGATCGCGAAGAATTGCCCGATCGATCTATTGTGGAAGATGCGCGACATCCACGAGATGATGACCCACGCCGTGGCAAGAAGGGCGGCGTTGTAGATGATGTAGCTGTGGCTCGGCCAAGCCACCCGGCGCATGACGAACACCGCGCCCCACAGCAGCAGCGCCATCAAGATCCAATCCAGCCGGCCGATGAGCACACCGATGAAACGCTGCAGGAAAGGATGCTTGCCGGCCCATTGCGGGATCTTTTTCAGGTGCGGAGACAGGCGCGGGCTCGCATAGCGGGCGGCGACAAAGGCACCAGCAATGATGAGAGCCTGGATCGGCGTCCAGAATGTCAACGCATTGATGATCTCCAGCCGTGCCGCTTCCGCCAGATCAGCCAGCAGTTTGATCCAGTCGTTCATGGCTGTTGAGGCGGGAGGAGCCGCTTGGAGAAGGATCATGTGGGCAACAGGCAGGTGAGGTGACAAGGGGGCGAAGGCGCGTGGCGTCGGGATAACGGTCGCATCTTACCACCAACCATGGCACCTATCCCGCAGCCGTGCATCTTGTCGTTTTCGCAAAAGGGTCAAATGACGGATAGTGTGCCGACATCGTTAAGACAGAAGTGCCCGCCAGATTTGCCACTAAGAGCAAGGGCAGGGGTATAAGTGCCTTATCATTCCCGCCAGCAAGTTCCCGGCCCATCACTCATATGTTTTTCGCACTATCCAAGATCTTGACCTTCCTGCTGCAGCCATCGAGCCTGATTTGGCTGGCCTGCGGGGTTGGTCTTCTGCTGCGCGAGCGTTCCCGCCGCCTGCATCGTTTTGGGCTTTGGCTGCTGATGGCAGGGCTTGCAGCACTGCTGGTCGCAGGTCTGTCGCCGCTGGGAAACATCTTGCTGCTGCCGCTCGAAAGCCGCTTCCCAGGTGCCACGCCGTCGAGTGTGCCGACGCCGCTTGCCGGCATCATCGTGCTGGGTGGCGCGGAGGACGGCTGGGTCTCATCGGGCCGCAGCGGCCTTGCGGTGAACGAGGCGGCGGAGCGCATCACCGAGACGGCGCGGTTGGCAACGAGGCATCCCGAGGCCAAGGTCGTCGTTACTGGTGGCGTTGCGGCATTTGTCAGCTCCGGCGTCGAAGGCTCATCCGCCGTGGCAGCACTCCTGCGGGACCTGGGCATCGCCGCCGACCGGCTGATCGTCGAGACGAAGTCGCGCAACACCTATGAGAACGCGTCGATGACGCTGCCATTGATTAATGCGAAGCCGGGCGAGGCTTGGCTACTCGTCACGTCCGCCTATCACATGCCGCGCGCCGTCGGCATTTTCCGCAAGGCGGGGCTCGACGTTATACCCTATCCCGTCGACTACCGCCTGCGTGGCCCCGAAGACATGGGCCGCTGGTTCAAGGCTATCCCCGAAGGCTTGAGGCGGTGCGATCTGGCAGTCAAGGAATGGGCCGGGCTCATCGCCTATTGGCTGACAGGGCGGACCACCGCATTCTTCCCCGCCCCGTAAAGCAAACAACCACCAAGACGATGCAGAGCTGCTGGATCAGGGCGTCTTGGCTGCCGGTTTGACCGCCTTCGACGCATTGATCGTGGCCTTGCCCTTCTGCTTCGTCTTGGGCCCTTGAGCCGTGGCGCGGACGAGCCGTGGCGTCGGTGCCGTGCGATCCTTCGCCAATTCCGAGTCCAGATCATAGTACGGGCACTTTTTCGTAATCAGCTGCTGGTTCATTGCCTTGAGGCGGGCAATGTCGCGCGCATTATCACCGGCCGGATCGACGCCTCGCGTTGTGCCGCCGAAGATCGGCGCCATCGCGCCTTGTAGCCCCTGGGCTAGCCCTGAGCCCTTGGTTCGCGGGCCACCGCCGCGCAGCTCCATGATGCGGATCTGCATACGCCCCGACATGCGTTTGCAGTCCAGCTCCATCTCGGACTTGGTAAGGACCGACCCTGGAACCGGCTCCTCCGGCGGGGCGGCAGGCTTGGCAGTATGCTGTTTCTTGGCGGCATGCTGCTTCTTGGCGAGAGCGGGCGGCGCGCTAACCGTGTTGGTCGCAAGCGCGAGCACCGCGGCCGC
This sequence comes from Hyphomicrobiaceae bacterium, assembly GCA_020442165.1. GTDB lineage: Bacteria > Pseudomonadota > Alphaproteobacteria > Rhizobiales > Hyphomicrobiaceae > JAEUMD01. The sequence goes on from JAGRKV010000041.1 coordinate 26,253, forward strand.
AGCCGCAAGTGAAATGTGTAAACGCATGCGCAGTTCCTCCCCGATCCCATGATGGCGTGGCAAATCAGGCGCTTGTTGGACACGTAAAGCATAGGCCGTCGCCGGATGGGCTCGATTGGTCCCCGCAAATGGCAGCGGGCGAGGACGTCAACCAGCCAGACGGGGCAGGCATTACCAACGATGCGAGCACCTGATCCCCCTCGCTTGACGGCCCAGCCGCAAACGACGATAACGGCGCCATGAAACGATGCGCGCCGAAAGAAGCTGTCAACCTTCGTTGCGGCATTATTATCCCCGGCTAGCTCCCTCGGCTGGCGCGCGCCTCGTCCCTTGCTCTCATCGGATCGGAGACCGCCCCGCCAGCCGCCGGGATCGCATGCGCGCGCCGTCGTGGCCCGGTGATGTCTCGGATGAGGCAAAGCGGGGCTGACAGATTGAGTCGCAACAAGGGGCGAGAATGCCGCTGACGCTCTACAACACGCTGACGCGCCGCAAGGAGCCGTTTCAGCCGATCGACCCCGCGAACGTGCGCATGTACGTCTGCGGACCGACGGTTTACGACTACGCCCACATCGGCAACGCCCGCCCCATCATCGTCTTCGACGTGCTGTTCCGCTTGCTGCGTCACATCTACGGACCCGAGCACGTTACTTATGCTCGCAACATCACCGACGTCGACGATAAGATTAACGCGCGCGCCGCCCGAGACTTCCCCGATCTCGCTCTCAACGACGCCATCGCCAGGGTGACGGCTGAGACGACGTCGCAGTTCCACAAGGATATCGCGGCCCTCGGTGTTCTGGAGCCGACGGTTGAGCCGCGCGCAACGGGCCATATCGACGAGATGGTGGCACTGTGCGAGGCGCTCGTTGCCAAGGGCCATGCCTACGTCGCCGAAGACCACGTCCTGTTCGACGTCGGCTCGATGCCCGACTATGGCCGCCTGTCGAACCGCTCGCTGGAGGAGATGGAAGCAGGAGCGCGTGTCGAGGTCGCCCCCTACAAGAAGGGGCCGATGGATTTCGTGCTGTGGAAGCCCTCGAAGGAGGGCGAGCCCGGCTGGCCGTCACCCTGCGGCATCGCAGTGAAGGGCCGCCCCGGCTGGCACATCGAATGTTCGGCCATGTCGGGCAAGCACCTGGGCGAGGTCTTCGACATCCACGGCGGCGGCATCGATCTCGCCTTTCCCCACCACGAGAACGAGATCGCACAGTCGCGCTGCGCGCACGGCACGCCGGTTATGGCGAACGTGTGGATGCACAACGGCTTCCTGCAGGTCGAAGGCGAGAAGATGTCGAAGTCGCTCGGCAACTTCATCACGATCCATGAGCTGCTCGATACGAAGAAGTTTGGTGCCAGCCAGTGGCATGGCCGCGTTGTGCGCCTTGCGATGCTGGGCACGCACTATCGCCAGCCGATCGACTGGACTGCTGATCGATTGGTTCAGGCACGCGACATGCTGAGTGACGTCGCCAGCGTGTTGCAGGGTGTCGAAGCGGAGGGTCCGCCCCATCCGGAGGTCATCGCAGCCCTGCAAGACGATCTCAACACGCCGAGCGTAATCTCGATCCTGCACGGCCTGCTGAAATCTGCCAGGCGCAATCCGGCGAGCGCTCCTTCCGTGAAGGCGACCTTCGCGTTCCTCGGACTTTATGGCAATGAAAGTGTCGACGACCTCTATCCAGGCCGCGAGGCCGTGACCGTCGATGCAGACCACGTCGCGTCCCTCATCACCGCCCGCCTTGACGCCCGCAAAGCGAAAAACTGGGCCGAGTCGGATCGCATTCGTGACGAACTGGCAGCCCAGGGCATCCAGCTCAAGGACAGCAAGAACCCTGCAACCGGCGAGATCGAGACTACCTGGGAGGTGAAGCGATGAGCGCACTGCCCATGCGTCCCTTCATGCTGGCCGACACGCCACGGCTGCAGGACCTCTTCGCTCAGTCGATCGAGGATCTGACGCAGGACGAGTACGACGAGGACCAGCGCATCGCCTGGATCACGCGCGCCGCCGATGCGGAAACTTTCGCCAAGCGGCTTGGCGGCAACCTCACAATACTTGTCGAGCAGGATGGTGATATTTTGGGCTTCGCAAGCCTTAAGGATAACAAAGAGATCGACATGCTCTTCGTGCATCCCTTCGCCACCGGGCAGGGCGTCGGCTCGGCACTGGTCGATGCACTCGAACGACTGGCGACCGCGCGCGGCGCCGAGGCCCTGAGCGTAGATGCCAGCGATACCGCTCACGATTTCTTTGCCAACCGCGGTTATGCCGAGGTGCGGCGCAATTCGATACCCATCGATAACGTCTGGGTATCCAACACGACCATGACTAAACCGCTCGCACGGCCCGAGGCCGGCGCAGGCAGGAGCCATTGAGATGAAGGAACGTCTCTATCTCTTCGACACCACCTTGAGGGACGGCGCCCAGACAACAGGCGTCGACTTCTCCGTCGAAGACAAGCGCCGCATCGCGCGCGTGCTCGATGAACTTGGCGTCGATTATGTCGAAGGCGGCTATCCCGGCGCCAACGACACCGACACGCAGTTCTTCTCCCGCGACCCGCAGCTGAAGGGCGCGGCCTTCACTGCCTTCGGCATGACCAAGCGCGCCGGACGCTCCGTCGAAAACGATCCGGGCTTCCAGGCATTGCTGCAGTCCCAGGCCAAGGCCATCTGCCTCGTTGCCAAGTCGTGGGACTATCACGTCCGCGTCGCGCTGGGCATTTCCAACGAGGAAAACCTGGCCTCCATCCGCCAGTCGGTCGAGGCGGTCGTCGCCTCCGGCCGCGAGGCGATGCTCGACTGCGAACATTTCTTCGATGGCTACAAGGGCAATCGCGCCTATGCGCTGTCAGTCGCCCGGACGGCCTATGAGGCGGGCGCCCGCTGGGTCGTACTCTGCGACACCAACGGCGGTACGCTGCCACACGAAGTTTCCGCCATCGTCGAGGATGTCGCCAAGGTTGTCCCAGGCGAGCGGCTGGGCATCCACACCCATAACGACACCGAGAACGCGGTCGCCAACACGTTGATGGCGGTCAGGGCAGGGTGCCGCCAGATCCAGGGCACGTTGAACGGTCTGGGCGAGCGCTGCGGCAACGCCAATCTCACCTCGATCATCCCGACGCTACTGTTGAAGAGCGAATTCGCCGAACACTTCGAGACCCGCGTGACGCCTGAGCGCCTGACGCGGCTGACGCATGCAAGCCGCGTGCTCGACGAGATCCTCAACCGCGCTCCAAGCCGCCACGCGCCATATGTCGGAGAGAGTGCGTTTGCGACGAAGGCCGGTATCCATGCCTCCGCGATCCTGAAAGACCCCGAAACCTACGAGCATGTCGCACCCGAGGCGGTCGGCAATCGCCGCCGCGTGCTCGTCTCCAAGCAGGCCGGCAAATCCAATGTCCTCGATGCGCTGGCGCGGATCGGCATCGTCGTCGACAAGGACGACCCGCGTGTCGATCTGTTGCTCGAAGAGGTCAAGGCCCGCGAGGCGGCAGGTTACGCCTACGAGGCCGCCGAAGCATCCTTCGAGCTGCTGGCGCGGCGTATCCTCGGCAACGTCCCGCACTACTTCTCGGTCGACAGCTTCCGCGTCATGGTCGAGCGCCGCCACAACGCCAAGGGCGAGCTGGTCACGGTTTCGGAAGCAATCGTCAAAGTCTTCATCAATGGCGACAGCGAACCGCTGTGGTCGGTGGGTGAAGGCAATGGTCCGGTCAATGCGCTGGACAGTGCGTTGCGCAAGGATCTCGGCCGCTACCAGAAGCACATCGAGGGTGTCGAACTCGTCGACTACAAGGTGCGTATCCTGACCGGTGGCACTGAAGCCGTGACGCGCGTGCTCGTCGAAAGCCACGACACCACCACCGGGGAACGCTGGTTCACCGTCGGCGTATCGCCCAACATCATAGATGCCAGCTTCGAGGCGCTGCTTGACAGCATTCACTACAAGCTCGTGCGCGATCACGCGGTGGTCGATCACTTCCAGGCGGTGCACGGCGCGGCCGAATAGATCAGTCCGATAGGTGCGATAGCGATCCCGCACGACTGCGTAGCCACCACAGCCAACAAGCAGGGCTCGGCTACGCCTCGTCGGAAATAATCTGCCTGGCGGCATCCTCAACCGGCAGGCGGCCAGAAAGCACCGCGTCGGACAACGCTTCTAGCCGTCCGCCTTCGCCAGCACGTATCCGGGCGGCGACAAGATCAGCAGCTGCCCTGGCGATCAGATAGCGTGCACGCCTCCGCCGCCGGGCCGCGACACCCTGAGCCACCACGCCTCGGCCGACACGCTCGATGGCACCGAGCAGGTCTTCCACGCCTTCGCCGGACGTCGCCGTCGTCTTTAGAACCGGCACTTTCGCGGCCGAGCCCGTGCGGATCGAAAGCGCGCCGACCAGCTGCTGAAGCGTGCGCTCCGCACCTTCCCGATCACCCTTGTTGACGACCAGGATGTCGGCAATCTCCAGAAGGCCCGACTTCATCGCCTGGATGTCATCGCCAAGTCCCGGTGCGGAGATCACCACGCGGACGTCAGCGACTTCGGCAACGTCGATCTCGTTCTGCCCGGTTCCGACCGTCTCCAGGATCACGAGATCGTAGCCCGCAGCGTCAAGCGCATCGATGATCCGTACCGCCGCTGGAGATAGCCCGCCAAGATAGCCACGGCTCGCAAGCGACCGCACGAACACGCCATCGTCGTCGAGCGCAGCCGTCATGCGGATGCGGTCGCCCAAAATGGCACCGCCGGACACAGGGCTGGAAGGATCGACAGCGATGACGCCGACCGTTCGGCCTCCGCGCCGCACCTCGCGGATAAGCGCGTTGACGAGTGTTGACTTGCCTGCTCCGGGAGGCCCGGTGAACCCGACAACGAGAGCGTGCCCCAGGTGCGGTTGCAGCGCTTCGAGCAGCCCGCTGGCCTTGGGCGACAGGCGCTCAAGCTCCGTGATCGCGGCGGCGACAAACCGCCGGTCGCGCGCACGCAACCGGGCAATGGCCGCAGCCGAAGCAAGGTCGTCGGTCGGCCGGGTCGCGGCAGGCGCGCTGATGTCTGTCGAACGGGTCATGTAGCGGCTGATTAAGCGCAACCGCCCGTTGCCGCAAGGGCCGTGAAAATATCTGGCGGCTCCGTCCTCAGAACTTTGCCGTGACGACGGCATCCGGAACGGTTTCGCCCGATGCTTTCGCCGCACTCAAAATGGCCGGCAGAATGGCTTCAGCCTTGTCGACGACGATGAAGCGCACGTTGATGCCGTTGCGGATGAATTGATCGTCGCGCATGTGGGCGAGCAGATTGAGGAATGGGTCCCAGAACCCGGCGATATTGGCAACGACGATCGGCTTGGCATGCCGGCCAAGCTGCGACCAGGTGAGCTGCTCGACGAGTTCTTCGAGCGTGCCGACGCCGCCCGGAAGCGCGACGAACGCATCGGAATATTCAAACATCAGCCGCTTGCGCTCGTGCATGTCCTTGGTCACGATGAGTTTTTGCACATCAATCAGCATGTGCTCCTTCTGGGTGAGGAAATCCGGGATGATCCCGGTGACATGCCCGCCCGCGGCCAAAGTCGCTCGCGCAACCTCTCCCATCAGGCCTAGTCCGCCACCACCATAAACGAGGCCTACGCCCGCCTCCGCGAAGCTCTGACCGAGCGCCTGAGCGGCCTGCGTATAGCTGGGGTTGAGGCCATGGCCAGAGCCGCAATAGACACAGACGTTGCGAACGGCGCCAGGCTTGCTGCTGCCTTTGGCTGGGCCGCCAGCGCCAGGAGCGCGACGCGCAGCTGCCTTTCCCGCCGTTCCGCTAGTCGCGCCAGCCGTCTTGCCGCTTGCGGTTTTGCGCGCAGCTTTTTTCGGCGCCGGCTTCTTGGCAGGCTGCCTGGAAGGGGTCTGCTTGGGCATGGAGAGTTCTGTGTCCTGGAGTTGGCCCGTGTGGGGATCCTCGATTTGCAGGAAGGTTAATCGAAAATCCATTCCGATCATATCCGCGTTCATCGGGCGTCAACATGACCGCAGCGGCCGGCAAGGTCGATCTTTCTGGCTCATGTGCGCCAATTCGCCGTTGCCTAGGTCTTCGCGGGCAGCCTGAAGGTCCTGAACCGCTGCCGGTGCAACACACACGCTCACGAACTGCGCCAGCACCATCTCCTCGGGTTGGCGTGAACCCGCTTTCGTGCTTAAAAAGCCGGAAGTGGCGCCTCAAGGCAGCCCCTTAATGTGTCGTCAAATCTCGCCTTTTCCGGCGGGTTGCGACGGGGAGCAGGGCTTGATTACGGGTTTGCGTTTTTCAGCCGGCATGGCCCTGCTCGGTTTCGTCTATGCCGGGGCGGGGCCCGGCGCATATACGGGCAGCGAGCCTGTCACCATCATTGGTGGCAGCGCGCTGGAAGTTATTGCATCGCCCGAGCGCGACGACAGCGGCAGCCTGGTTTGGCACATTGCCGCGCGCGCCCAGGAAGGCTTGCGTATGCCGCAGCCCGTGGGGCGCACGCAGGGTGATGCGGCGATTGCAGCGCCCTCGTTCTCGCGCATCGAAGTGTCGCCTGATGGCCGTGTACGCTTCGAGGGCCACGGCACGCCGGGGGCGCGCGTAACCCTCAACAGCATGGGGCAGCCCTTGGGTTCGGCCCTGGTCACGCCGCGCGGCGACTGGGAGGTGCAACTTCAATCGGGGCTGACGGCAGGCCTCCACGTCTTCAATTCCGAGGCCGCAATTCCAGGCGACGGACCAGCCATTCCGGGCGGCGACGTTCGCATAGCTATTCCACGCGCGTTCGGCTCGGAAGATGCCAAAGCGAATGACATCTCATCCGCACCCCAGGCAGATGATGGCGGGAGCGAGAGCGCACTCCGGCAACGGGCAGAAGAACTGGCGCGTGACGCCACGCGGCACTTCGACGAGTTCCAGATCCGCCAGATGACTGAGGCCGATACCGCCAAGCCGGACTCTCCTGCGGTGTCCCCCGGTGCAGCCCGCAGGCCGACAGACAAGACCAATGAGAATGCCGCCGGTGAAGGCGGCATCCTGTTCCGGCTTCAGGATTGGCTGGCGCGGGCAAATCGCGACTTCCAGGGCAAGGTCGTGCGACGTTTGCAAATCCCGCCGCCCTCTGAGACCGCGACGACTGCTGCCGAGGATGACACCGCAAAAGCCGCCGCTGCGGCGGAGGCCGAGAGCCTTGCCAAGGCAAAGGCTGCGCAGCGTGCCGAGGCCGAGCGTATTGCCGCAAAGCGCGCCGCCGATGCAAGGCGGGAGGCGGAGCGCAAGGCCGCCGCCGCCGCGGATGCCCGCGATGCCGAGGCAGCACACCAGGCGGAGGCCCAGCGGAAGGCCGAACAGCAGCGGCAAGCCGAGGAGGCGCGTCAGGTAGCAGCCCGCAAACAGGCCGAGGAGCAGCGCCTGGCGGCGGAAGAGGCGGCACGCATAAAGGCGGACGCAGAAAGAGAGGCCGCTGCAGCTCTCGCGGCTGCGCAGCGCAAGCTGGAGCGCGAACGCTTTGAGCGCGAGTTGCTGCAAGCCGAGATTGAAGAGCGTCGCCTTCGGGCAGAACTGGCCGAAGCGCGAAAGCGCGCGGCGCAAAGCCGGCGCATTGCGGGTGGCAACGAGCGCAAGGCGGCAAAAAAACCCATGGCTCCGCAGACTCCGCAGCCAGCCCCAAAAGTGGCGGCACCCGCGCCACCGCAAACGCCGCCACTCGCCACGGCGCGGAATGCCAGGCCATCACCAACGCCGGCAGGGCGTGGAAGTCCGGCATTGCGGGGTGGTGACGGAACGGGTGATGACGACGTGATTGCCACCGTGCCGAAGACAGCGGCACGTATCAAGTCCGCTGGGGGAAACGACGGTCATGTAATGCCGGAAGCATGGCGGCGGCGCGCCGAACTGATGTCTCAGCGTGGTGAGGTCGCCGACGAGACGCCAAGACGCTCCGAAGTGCTCGGCACGAGGATGGTGATGCGGACGCGCTGCGCGCGTGCAGGCCGCCGCATCTCGTTGCCTGGAACCTACGTAGTGGAGCGCGGCGATAGCCTTTGGCGCATTTCAGAGCGGCATTACCGGCGCGGTTACCTGTGGCCGGAAATCCAGCGCGCCAACACGGAAAAGATCGATGACCCGGATCTGATCTATCCGTGCCAGCGCTTCTACCTGCCGAAACTGCGGCGGCGCCCCTGATCGCATGACGTTTGCGACATTCCATGCGTTGGCGCAACGCCGCAGGCTGCTGGTCATGAACCGGCATTCCGCGTATGACGGCCTGCTTATCGCCGCGTTGGCAGCATCGCGGCCAGGCAGGGGATGCAAATGAGTCACGGACATGTCAGGGGACAGGGTGCGCGCAACATGCCGGCTGGCGGGCTGGCAGGCGTCTCCGGCCGCGCCGATCATTGGACTGTCTTCAAGGGCCTCATCCCGTTCGTGTGGCCGGAAGGCCGCCCGGACCTGCGCATGCAGGTGGTCCTCGCATTCGTCGTCCTGGTCATTGCCAAGCTCGTCACTATTGCGGTTCCCATCCTGTTCAAGGAGGCGACCGACTGGCTGACGCAGAATGCGCCGGCCGCAGGCGAACCCGCTGGCGTGATGGCTCTCTTCGCGACGTCGCTCATCCTCGCCTATGGCATCAGTCGCGTGTTGATGATGGTGCTTAACCAGGTCCGCGACCTGTTCTTCACCAAGGTCGGCCAGCACGCGGTCAGGCAGCTCAACAATCGCACGTTTCAGCATCTCCATCGGCTGTCATTGCGCTTCCACCTGGAGCGGCGCACCGGTGGTTTGTCCCGCGTCATCGAGCGTGCCGCGCGCGGCATCGAACTCATCATCCGCATGGGCCTGCTTCAGCTCGCACCCACCGTGCTTGAGTTGCTGCTCGTGTGCGGCGTGCTGCTCTATTATTTCAACTGGATATATGTGGTGATCGTTCTCATCACCGTCACCGCCTACATGTGGTTCACGTTTGCCGCATCGGAATGGCGCATCGGCATTCGCCGCGAGATGAACGAGAGTGATAACGACGCCAACACCAAGGCGATCGATAGCCTGCTGAATTTCGAGACGGTTAAGTACTTTGGCAATGAGGCGATGGAAAGCCGCCGCTTCGATGCAGCCATGGCGCGTTACGAGCAGGCGGCCATCCGCACCTACTATTCGCTGGGTGTGCTCAACTCCGGTCAGGCGTTCATCTTCACCATCGGCATGACCATCGTCATGTGGCTGGCGGCTCGCGGTGTCATGCACGGCACGCATACGGTTGGCGATTTTGTCATGATTAACGCCATGATGATTCAGCTCTACATGCCGCTGAACTTCATGGGCATGGTCTACCGCGAGATCAAGCAGGGCCTGGTCGACCTGGAAACCATGTTCGCCCTCCTCGAACAGCATCCCGAGGTTGAGGACCAGCCCGGCGCACCGCCCCTTGCCGTCAAGGACGGCGCCATCCGGTTCGAGAATGTGTCGTTTGCCTACGAACCTGGCCGACAGATCCTGCACGACGTCTCGTTCCAGGTGCCAGCCGGAAAGATGGTCGCCATCGTCGGCCCGTCAGGTGCCGGCAAATCGACGATCAGCCGCATTCTGTTCCGCTTCTACGACATACAATCGGGCGCCGTGACCATCGACGGTCAGGACATCCGCAGCGTCACGCAGGCATCCTTGCGCGCGGCGATCGGCGTGGTCCCTCAGGACACTGTGCTCTTCAACGACACCATCCTCTACAACATTCGATATGGCCGGCCAGATGCCGGCGATGAGGAGATCAAGGAAGCCGCGCGCCTCGCCCAGATCGACGAATTCATCAAGACGCTGCCCGAAGGCTATCGCACTATGGTTGGCGAGCGCGGCCTCAAGTTGTCGGGCGGCGAGAAGCAGCGCGTCGCGATCGCCCGGACGATTCTCAAGGGTCCTCCGATCCTGATGCTGGACGAGGCGACGAGCGCGCTCGACAGCCATACCGAAAAGGAGATCCAGGACGCACTGGATCGGGTCGCGCGCAATCGCACGACACTTGTCATCGCCCACCGGCTGTCGACCATCGTCCACGCCGACAACATCCTGGTGCTGGAGAAGGGGCGGCTCGTGGAGCAGGGCACCCATGCCGAACTCATTGCCCGCGATGGGCTTTATGCCTCGCTCTGGAACCGCCAGCGTCAGGCAGAAAAGGCGCGCGAGGAGTTGGCCCAGGCTCTGGAAGAGGCGCAGCGCGCCGGGGCGCTGTTGCCGGGCGACATAAAGATCCCCGAGCCGGGTTGAGAAGCGGGCCGGCTGCCTGCATCCATTAACCGATACAATCGGCACTGTGTTGGCGCGACGGTCATCCAGCAACGCCACCTCTTGACGCCGCGCGAGACGTTGACGATTTGCTTTCAGGTCTGAGGTAGACTTGCAATGCCCTGGCGCGGGCATTTGCATTGCTCCAACACGGGTCCGGTGCGCCGCCGGAGGTGAGGACCAAGCCCAGCGGTGGCGAACAACGACGAACCTCAAACTGAACGGAAAGCAGGATGGCCCGCAGCGGCAGGTATCCTGGCCGCTGCGCTGCGCGCGTTCTGGCAATTTGCTAAGGTCCCGATCATCGGACTGTTCAATCTGTTGCTGGCTCTTATCCTTCTGTTTGAGGAATGGGGCTGGAAGCCGCTGGCCGCGGCGCTCGCTTGGCTGGCCCGCTTCCGCCTGATCGCCCGCATTGAGGAATTCATTGCCGGATTGCCGCCCTATCCCGCGCTCGCGGTCTTCGCACTGCCCTCAGGCATTCTCCTGCCGGTCAAGATTGGCGCCCTCTGGCTGCTGGCTGGCGGCCACGTTCTCTCGGCTGGCGCATTGCTGGCTGCTGCCAAGGTGGTGAGCACCGCACTGGTCGCCCGCATCTTCATGCTGACGAAGCCGGCACTCATGCAGATCAGCTGGTTCCGGCGCGCCTATGATTGGTTCATCCCATGGAAGGAAGCCCTGTTCGCCAAGGTTCGCGCATCCTTCGCGTGGCGTTATGGCCGCATGGTGAAATCGCGTGCAAGGCAGGTTGCGCGCCGCGCGCTTGAGCGATGGTCGCCGGTCGCCCGGGACACCTATGCGCGTATCAGGAACAAGTCGCTTGAATTGTGGAACCGCTACTTGGGAAAAAGCGTGTAGAGATAGAACGCATAGGCCGCGACCATGACGCTACCCTCCAGGCGGCTCAGCCTGTATCCGGTTCGGGCGAGAATAAGCAACACAACGGATGCCGCAAGCATCACCAGATTGTCGTAACGCACAACCGACTCTGGAATGATCGTGGGCGACATGAGGCCGGTAGCGCCACCGATGCCCAACGTATTGTAGATGTTGGAGCCCAGGATATTCCCTAAAGCCACGTCGGAATGCTTGCGGTAGGCGGCAACCGCGGACGTCACAAGCTCGGGCATCGATGTGCCGATGGCAATGATCGTAAGACCGATCACGGTTTCTGAAACATCATAGGATCTGGCGATTGCCACCGCGGCATCGACCAGCAGCCGTCCGCCCGCGATCACGAGGAGGAGGCCTCCCAGGGCGGTCAGCAGAGCGGTGAAGAGATCGATGCGGAATGAACTCCACCGCCGTCGTGTCTTGGGTGCTGTGTCATCGGGATGGATCTGCTCTACGGCCTCGGCGCGCTCGAACGCAGCAGTATGGCCGTTCGCAGCCGTAATGGCGCGCTCTTGGCGATAGGCGTACCAGAGGTAGAGCACCAGCAGAAAGAGAAGGGCCCCGCCCACGTATCGGTCCAGGGGCAGAAAAAGCCCGATTGCGTTGAACAGAAGTGCGCTGGCCAGCACGATCATTCCATCACGCCGGATCGCCGAACTGTTGACTGGCACAGGCATGATGGCCGCCGAGACGCCCAGGATCAGCAGAATGTTGGCGATGTTGGAGCCGACGATGTTGCCGACCGCGATGCCGGGAGAGCCGGCAAGTGCTGCCTGGACGCTGGTGACCAGTTCCGGTGCGGAAGTGCCGAAGCCAACGAGCGTCAGCCCGATGAGTAGCGGCGACATTCCGGCGTATTCGGCAACGCGCACCGAGCCGCGCACGAGAAGTTCGCCTCCCGTCAGCAGCACGATAAAGCCGGCAAGGAGGAGCAGCATGTCAGTCATTAGGGGATCAGCTCTGAAAGAGGTGCGGACGGGTCGAACTCTACAAGCCCGTAGGTATCCCAAATGACGTGGGGTGTCGAATGGGCAGCGCCAAGCCCAGGACGCTGCAATATTGGCGAAATGCTCTCGCGAATTCTGTCGCCGCTAGTTGCTGCTGACGGCCTTCGCCAGCACCGCGGCAGGTTGATCCAGCGTCTTGCCTGCCAGATCATAGCCGTCCAATGAAAGGCTGGCTGCATTTGCCTGGGCCGAAGCAGCCTTGATCTTGGGTTCCAGATATGCGGACAGACTGGTTGCGGCGGCTCGAGTGAGATCGATCGCGGCAAAAGTCGCAATAAGAAGGAGCAAGGCTGCAAGCAGCTTCGGTGGCATCAAGCAGTCTCCAGAGAATTTGTCCGTGGCATCAAGAATCACGCAGTGCACCCCAGCCAATGGAGCCTGCATGAAGCAATCATGAGAAGGACAAGGAACAGCGACGCTGCGGTGCGCGACTGATTGGGTGCGACATCAACTCGCAAGGGCTTCAGTTTGCTGATTCGCAGCCGCTTCGTCGAGAGCCAATGAGGCGCGTGCGTTCTAAATGCCAATCCGGCATTGTTCAAGCCCAATGATTCGAACACATGAAGGTGAACTTGACGAACCGCGCAGAACGCCGGATTTTCACGCTGTTCTCACGTTCTGAAGTTCTCACATTCGCCAGCACTCCAGCCGTACAGCGTCGCAGAATGCCTTGGGTCCGGTTCTCAATCCAGAACGTGACTGACCATGCCGTCCGCGAGTTTGGGCTCGAACCAGGTCGACTTGGGCGGCATCACTTCGCCGGCTTCGGCAACCGCCATCAGATCTTCCATGGAGGTCGGATAGAGCGCGAACGCGACCGCCATCTCGCCTGAGTCAACGCGGCGCGCCAGTTCGTCGAGCCCGCGTGCGCCACCGACAAAATCGATGCGCTTGTCGCGGCGCTGATCGGTGATGCCAAGGATCGGCGCGATCAGGTTGTCCGCAAGCAGGCTCACGTCGAGGCGGCCGACCGGATCGCTGGGCACGAGGCCCTTGTCGATCGCGAGCTTGTACCAGTGCCCGTCAAGGTACATGGCAAATTCGCCAGGGCCCGCAGGCTTGCGCTTGGTGGCGTCGAACACCGGCTGGACACGGAAGTCGGTGTTGATCCGCTGCAGCAGTTCCTCAGGCGTCAAGCCGTTGAGGTCACGAATGACGCGGTTGTAGTCGAGGATCGTCATTTCATGATGGGGAAAGAGCACGGCAAGGAATGCGCGATGCGATGCGTCGGCGGCTGGGGATGCGGCTGCGCGGGCTTCCGACACGCGCTGCGCTGCTGCCGAACGGTGATGCCCGTCCGCGATGTAGACGGCAGGCAGCGCCTCGAAGGCGGCGGTGATGGCGGCAATCGCACCCGCATCCGAGATCACCCACATCTGATGGCGGACGCCGTCGTCGGCGGTGACGTCCACATCGGTTACGCCGGAGGTGGCGGCAGCGATCAACGCATCGATCTGTGGCGCCGCCGGGTAGGCGATCATGACCGGCCCCGTTTCGGCATTCACCGCTTCGATCTGGCGGACTCGGTCGTCTTCCTTCACCGGCGTGGTGAACTCATGCTTGCGAATGCGATTGGTCGCATAGTCAGCAACGCTGGCGGCAGCCGCGATGCCGGTCTGTGTCCGTCCCTCCCGCGTCAGCCGGTAGGCGTAGTAGCAAGGCTGCTCGTCGCGGATCAGCACGCCGTCCGCCGACATGCGGTCGAGGTTCTCTGCTGCCTTGGCATAGACAGCCGCGCTATAGGGATCGGTGTCGGCGGGCAAATCGATCTCGGGCTTGGAGACATGCAGGAACGAGTTGGGCTTCCCGGCTGCGCGCTGGCGGGCCTCGGGGCTGGAGAGCACGTCATAGGGCGGCGCCAGGACGTCGGCGGCACGCTGTGGTGCGGGTCTCAGCGCTCGGAAAGGCGAAATTAGTGGCAAGGGGACATCTCCTGGCGGTGACTGCATTGAGGGCAGCGCCGCGGCCACCCGCGGCGGGTGGATGCATGGCGCGTTCTGGCGGCGGACGCAACCATGCATTCGGCGACATCGCCGTACTGGCTGGTAGTGTCCGGCGCTAGGCCCTGGAATTCCAGCACACTACAACTGGGGCCCGACCCTGGGCTGAATAGGGCAAATGAGTGAGGCGGCATGCGCAAGGTGGTGATCGACACAAGCGGGGTGGAGGCGGTCCTGATCGCCGGGCCGACCGCCAGCGGCAAGTCGGCCTTTGCTCTGGCGCTGGCGCAGTCGAAGGACGGCGTCATCATCAATGCCGATTCCATGCAGGTTTACGCTGAAATGCGGGTGTTGACCGCGCGGCCGTCACCGGACGAGGAGGCGCTGGTGCCGCACCGGCTCTATGGCCACGTCAGCGCCCGCGAGTCCTATTCGGTGGGCCGCTGGCTGGACGAGGTGGCAACCGAGATCGCGGCGGCCAAATCGCAAGGCCGGCTGCCGATCATTGTTGGCGGCACGGGCCTCTATTTCAACGCTCTGCTTGAGGGCCTGTCGCCGATACCGCCAATACCCGATGACATCCGCTCCCATTGGCGCGCGGCAGGCGCCGTTACTCCAGCCGCCGAGCTCCACGCCGAACTGACGAAGCGCGATTCCCTGACCGCGTCACAACTTATCCCGACCGACCGGCAGCGGATCGTGCGCGCGCTGGAGGTCATCGATGCGACCGGAAGGCCGCTGGCGGAGTGGCAGAAGATCAGGGGACAGCCTTTGCTTGCAGCGGATCAAGTGGCAAAGCTCGTCATCGCGCCGCCGCGCAATGTGATCTACGACAACTGCGAACGACGCTTCCGCCACATGGTGGAGCAAGGCGCGCTCGATGAGGCGGACCGCATGCGCCGCATGCAACTCCCAGGCGACATGCCGGCGATGGGCGCGCTCGGCTTGTCCCAGCTCGTGGCCTGCTTGCGCGGTGAGATGAGCCGCGAGGCGGCAATCCAGGCTGCGACTCAACAGACCCGCCGCTATATCAAGAGGCAGCTTACATGGCTGAATAGATATATGATTTCGTGGAAACGCTGCTAAGCGCAATAAATGAAAATAAACTGCGATAATAGCTTTCCAAATATTGATTTTGATGATTGACGGGCTGCTCCTTCGCGCATAGCTTCCCGCGCTGCGATGCAACCAGCGCCCAGACCGGCGCGCGGTCCAACCGAATTTGAGGAGAGCTCCGATGGCACGGCAGATGACCGGCGCGGAAATGGTAATTAAGGCGCTGCAGGATCAGGGTGTCGAGGTGATCTTCGGCTACCCCGGTGGCGCCGTTCTGCCGATTTATGACGAGCTCTTTCAGCAGGACAAGGTCCGGCACATTCTCGTCCGGCAGGAGGGGGGCGCGGTTCATGCCGCGGAAGGCTATGCCCGTTCGACCGGCAAGGTCGGCGTGGTGCTCGTCACCTCTGGTCCTGGCGCCACCAACGCGGTGACGGGGCTTACCGACGCGCTCATGGATTCGATTCCCGTCGTCTGCCTGACCGGCCAGGTGCCAACGCACCTGATCGGCAATGACGCTTTCCAGGAATGCGATACGGTTGGCATCACCCGGCCATGCACCAAGCACAACTGGCTGGTGAAGAATGTCAACGATCTGGCGCGCGTGCTGCACGAGGCGTTCTATATCGCCAAGAGCGGACGCCCGGGCCCGGTCGTCGTCGACATCCCCAAGGACGTGCAGTTCGGCACGGGCAATTACGTTGGCCCCTCCAACATCCAGCACAAGACCTACAAGCCGAAGATGAAGCCGGAGCAGCCCGCCGTGCGCGAGGCGGTGGAGCTGCTGGCCAACGCCAAGAAGCCTGTCTTCTATACCGGCGGCGGCGTTATCAATTCAGGCCCGAAGGCGAGCCAGCTGTTGCGCGAGTTCGCACGTTTGACCGGCTATCCGGTGACGTCGACGCTGATGGGGCTGGGTGCGTTCCCCGCATCCGACAAGCAGTGGCTCGGCATGCTCGGTATGCATGGCACCTACGAAGCCAATCTCGCTATGCACGACTGCGACGTGATGTTCTGCGTCGGCGCACGCTTCGACGATCGCATCACGGGCCGCCTCGACGCCTTCTCGCCAGGCTCCAAGAAGATCCACATCGACATCGACCCCTCGTCGATCAACAAGAACGTGCATGTCGATGTGCCGATCATCGGCGATGTCGCCTATGTGCTCGAGGACATGCTGCGCGTGTGGAAGGCGAAGGCGCCTCAGCTGGACAAGGCGGCCCACAAGGCGTGGTGGAAGGAGATCGACGGATGGCGGGCCAAGAGGTCGCTGGCCTATAAGAACCACACCGACTTCATCATGCCCCAGTACGCGGTGCAGCGCCTTTACGAGCTGACGCGAGACAAGGATGTCTACATCACCACCGAGGTCGGCCAGCATCAGATGTGGGCGGCCCAATTCTTCCATTTCGACGAGCCTAACCGCTGGATGACGTCCGGCGGACTTGGAACGATGGGTTACGGTCTGCCCGCCGCCATCGGTGCGCAGCTCGCTCACCCCAAGTCGCTGGTTATCGACATCGCCGGCGATGCCTCGATCCTTATGAACATCCAGGAGTGTTCGACTGCCGTGCAGTACCAGCTGCCCGTCAAGGTGATGATCCTCAACAACCAGTACATGGGCATGGTCCGCCAGTGGCAGCAGCTGCTGCACGGAAACCGCTTGTCCGAAAGCTACACCGAAGCGCTGCCTGATTTCGTCAAGCTCGCTGAGGCGTATGGCTGGACGGGTGTCTACTGCGACAAGCCCGCCGATCTCGACGATGCCATCTTGAAGATGGTCGAGACCAAGGGGCCGGTCATCTTCGATTGCCGTGTCGCCAATCTCGCCAACTGCTTCCCGATGATTCCGTCGGGCAAGGCGCACAACGAGATGCTGATGGGCGAGGAGGTTTCCGACGAACTTGTCGGCTCGGCGATCGGCAAGGAAGGCAAGTCGCTGGTGTGATCTGCAGCCGCTGCGCGCCGGTCGCGCAGCGGCTCATCATCCTCGCTAGGAACCAACCAAGATGCACCTCATCATTGCCAACAAACTCTATTCGTCGTGGTCGATGCGGCCGTGGCTGGTCATGCGCGAGATCGGGCTTGAATTCGAAGAGACGGTCATTCCGCTGCGCCAGCCGGATTCGGCCGAGCGAATCCGTGCCTTCTCCCCCTCCGGCAAGGTGCCGGTGCTGATCGATGGGGACGTCAAGGTCTGGGAAAGTCTCGCCATCATTTCCTATCTGGCAGACAAGTATCCCGATAAGCCGGTCTGGCCCGACGGCATGACTGCGCGCGCGCATGCCAAGTCGATCGCCATGGAAATGCATGGCGGCTTCATGCCGCTGCGCATGGCCTGTCCGATGAACCTTGGCAAGCGTTTTGCGGCACCACCCATGACGGACGATCTCAAGGCCAGCATCGCGCGCATCGAGGAGATCTGGCGCGATACGCGAGCACGTTTCGGCGCCACAGGTCCCTACCTCTTCGGCGCCCGCTTCACCGCGGCCGATGCCATGTTCGCTCCCGTAGCAACGCGCCTGGACAGTTATTCGATCCCCGTCGCCCCCGAGACGCGCGCCTATATTGACGCCATTTACGCGCACCCATCTTTCGTTGCCTGGCGCAACGCGGCATTCCAGGAGCCCTGGACGATCGCCGCCTACGAAGAGGGGCTGACGGAGATCGAGGACATACGCGCCGCCGCCCGCGGCTGAACGCAAGGCCCCGCCCGGGGTCGGCAATGAACGCAACACGATACGAGCACGAAAGACAAAAACCGCCATGGTCCAGACGCAGAAGCAGAGCCATTACCCCTCCATCACGACGCATGAAAACGTCGTCAAGCGCACGTTGTCGATCACCGTCGACAACGAGCCCGGCGTGCTGGCCCGGGTGATCGGCCTCTTTTCCGGTCGCGGCTACAACATCGACAGCTTGACTGTGACGGAGACCGAGCACGCCAAGCATGTCTCCCGCATCACGATTGTCACCCAGGGCACGCCCATGGTGATCGCCCAGATCAAGAACCAGCTGGATCGGCTGGTGCCGGTCCACCGGGTTCACGATTTGACAGAGGAGGGCAATCCGCTCGAACGCGAGCTGGCCTTGGTCAAGGTTGTCGGCAAGGGCGAAAAACGCATCGAGGCGCTGCGCATGGCGGAGATCTTCCGCGCCAACGTCATTGATGCTTCCATCGAGCACTTTGTCTTCGAGGTGATCGGCAAGTCGTCAAAGGTCGAGCAGTTCATCTCGATCATGACGGAGCTGGGGCTGGTGGAGGTTTCGCGCACGGGCATCGCTGCCATCGGGCGCGGCGCCACGACGGGCTAAAGCATGTTTAGCTGAAGTTTGGTGCGGTTCAGCGTGAGAAACATGCTCAAAGGACCAGAGCATGTTTAGCTGAAGTGTGGTGCGGTTCAGCGTGAGAAACATGCTCAAAGGACCAGAGCATGTTTAGCTGAAGTGTGGTGCGGTTCAGCGGTAACGCTTGCCCGAATTGCGCTCGTACATCGTCTGCGCATGCTCGGAAAAAACGAGTTCCTCGTTGTCGTGCATGTAGGTCTTGCCGGCGAGATCGCGAAAGCCATCCTCGCCCTTGGAATGCGCATAGAGCGGCACGGCGACAGGCGGAACCGAGGCGGTGACGAAGAATGCCATCAGTTTTGCCCGAAACCGTCCCTCGCCTGCGGCTTCGCACTTGCCCTCGCCTTCCTTGGCTTGGCAAAAGCGCAGCTCGCTGTAGGTCGGTGCGTGGGCCACATGTTCCTGCACGGCGCGCTCGATGGCAGCCGAGCAATCCTCAAAGGAGATCTTCTCGCTGTTGGCGCAGTCGATACCAGTCGTATAGATGCCCTTGTGCGGCGGCGGTCCGGCGGCCTTGTTCTGAGGCTTGCTGCAGCCGCCCTGTACCATGGCCAGCAGCACCGCTGCGCCGATCAATGCAACCGATTGTGGCTTGGCTTTGGACATGATGAAGCACCCTCTCTACACAAGTCCAATACCAGATCGCAGTTGCCGATAAGTTAACCAGTCATTGAGGGGTTGGCATTTTGCGCCCCTCAAGCCCCCTGATCGAGGCTCCAGAAATGCCGCATTTTCCCAAGTCTGACCCGTTGAAATCGTCTCCCTACCAGAAGTAAAGTCCCCCACCTTTTGCGCCCGGACAAGACCCGGGCGCATCTCCCGTCCACAGCTCCCGACTTTGCAAGAGCGAGCGACACGCCCAACTGAAGAGGCAAGCCATGCGCGTTTATTATGATCGTGATGCCGATCTCAATCTCATCAAGTCCAAGAAGGTCGCCATCGTCGGCTACGGCTCTCAGGGCCGCGCACATGCGCTGAACCTGAAGGATTCCGGCGTGAAGGATCTGGCCATCGCGTTGCGGCCGGATTCATCAACCGCCAAGAAGGTCGAGGCTGATGGCCTGAAGGTCATGTCGGTCGCTGATGCCGCCAAGTGGGCGGACCTCATCATGATGGCGACGCCTGACGAATTGCAGTCGGACATCTACAAGGACCACATCGAAGCCAACATTCGTGATGGTGCTGCGATTGCGTTCGCGCATGGCCTCAATGTCCACTTCCAGTTGATCGAGCCGAAGAACACCGTCGACGTCGTCATGATCGCGCCGAAGGGCCCGGGCCACACGGTGCGCGGCGAATACCAGAAGGGCGGCGGCGTGCCCTGCCTCATCGCCGTCAATCATGATGCTTCAGGCAATGCACATGACCTGGCGCTCTCTTATGCGTGCGGAGTTGGCGGTGGCCGCTCCGGCGTTATCGAGACGACCTTCAAGGAAGAATGCGAAACCGATCTGTTCGGCGAGCAGGCGGTTCTGTGCGGCGGCCTCGTCGAGCTGATCCGGGCAGGCTTCGAGACACTTGTGGAAGCAGGCTACGCTCCCGAGATGGCCTACTTCGAGTGCCTCCACGAGGTGAAACTCATCGTCGACCTCATCTATGAAGGTGGCATCGCCAACATGAACTACTCGATCTCCAACACCGCGGAGTGGGGCGAGTACATGTCTGGTCCGCGCGTCATCACTCCGGAGACCAAGGCGGAGATGCAGAAAATCCTGCGCGAGATCCAGACCGGCCAGTTCACCTCGCAGTGGATGCAGGAGTGCAAGGCCGGACAGGCGCGCTTCAAGGGCATCCGCCGCGTCAACGATGCCCACCAGATCGAGGCCGTGGGCGAGAAGCTGCGCGGTATGATGCCGTGGATCGCCAAGAACAAGCTGGTCGACAAGTCGCGGAACTGATCGGCTATACATCCCCGGACGTTGCGGCGGCGCGCTGTTCCAATACAGCGCGCCGTTTCGCGTCATGGAGCCCTGCAGGTGGCATCTGGCCACGCGCGGATCCGCCCGGACTTATGCTCATCTGCGCCATGCAAGACGATCGTTGCCAGGGTGAGGCTTTCATGTCCTAGCGTTAAGGGCCATGGCTGGTCCATGATCCCTGGAGGAGATGTGCGTTCCCGAATGGAGATGCGTTAGATGTTGCGTTCTTTTGGAATAGCCGCGATGAGCATCGCTTTGGCGCTCGCCTCGCCCGCCGCGATGGCCAAGGACAAGGCCAAGTCTAGCGGCTGGCCGGCGGCAAAAGCCGGCAAGGGCGAAAAGGTTTGCCGCTACAAATTTCCGACCGGAGAAAAGCGGGCCTGGGTCTGCAAGAAGGAAGAGCCCTGCTGCGCCTGGGATGCGATCAACTACGTGAAATGCGGATCGACCATCACGGGATGTCTCTGACGGACGGCAGCTGGAAAACTGTTGTTCCCCCCGCCCTGTTTTGAATGGAATGCCGTTCCGCGAGAATGGATGGAATAAGGGTGCCGGAAGATTCGCAAAGACGCTGGGGAGGGAGGTGTGTGGCGGTGCGTCAGTGCAAACCTTCCGGCAGTGACCCGCGTTGACGTCTGAGGTGGAGTCTCGTTCGTCTTCGCGAGTAGGATGTGGGCGACGGAGAAGCGGGGACCCCGCCGCCCTTCATGCCGCATCGCGGCACAGGGCCAGAGAGATTCGGGACCGGAAGAGGGGCACCAGGATGCGGAAATCCTGGACGGGTCCATTGAGTCTCAGCAGGCCTTTCTCAGAAGGCGGTCCCGTTAGGCCAGAAGCTACGGCACATCAGCACCGCCCATGTCTGGCATCGCTATCGAGACCGCCCAATTCAAAAGTCGGGAGGACCAGTCCGTCCAGGACGCGCAAAATTGTTTGTCGAGAAATTGGTTGCCCCTTGCATCAGTTCCCCCTGAGCGATGCAATCCCCAAACAGCCACCGGCATGGTGGCAAGCACCTCGGCCAGTGAGTTGTGCGATGCCGATCAGTGCTTCGCCAACAACGCGATTTGACGTGTGGATTGGGGCGCCTTATGGGCGAATTCTTGGCCGGGACAAGATAAATGGTTTGTTTTGGGTAGGTTTTGACGTTTTTTTGCAGACCCGAAATGTGCTCGTTTTTTGAAAAAGCTTGGGCTTAATTTCAGCATATATCCGCAGTCGACCGCAGTTGGTCCTGCAAGGCAATTGCTGCTGAATTTGCAGGGCATCCCACACGCGGTCAATTGCGCAATGAATGGCCAGGGAGCTTTTCGCCGGTGTGTTGCGTCAGGCGCGCAGTCGACAGAATGCGATCACGCAAAGTCCGCAATTTCAATTGCGTTCACGACTTAAATTGAGCCCGCTGCATCAATTGAGGAAGAATGTCAGGCCGGCACGCACGGTCGTGAACGACCCGTCGACATCCAAGCTGCCTGCACCGAGCGGTAATGCCATCTTTTGCTCCGGCATGAAGTAATGCAGGGCTTCGATCCGCAGGGCAATTTTCTCATTGAGCCCAATTTCGACGCCGCCGCCCGCCACAAACCCGGTTTGCGTTGTGCTGCTCTGGAAATGCCCGCCCGAAACGCCCGCCTGTCCCGACAGGCCCACCATCGCGATGCCTCCGGTCGCATAGAAGAGTGCCGGACCGGTAAGCACGCCGAGCCTCGCCCGGGCACTCAACGCCCAGTCGACGTCTATTGTGGCGGTGGCGACGTTGCCAATGTTGGCTGCGTAATTGATCTGGCTGAGGTCGGCATCCAGTTCGATACCAGCAACCAGCGGACCGGATCGGATCAGATATCCGATGTGCGTGCCCAGCACGGCCCCCGACATGTCGAGATCTCCGAGCGACGTCTCGATCGAACCCCAGCCGCCGCCGCCATGCGCCCCCAGATAGAGGCCGGACCAGATCGGCGCCAGCAACGGCACGCCGTCGTAACGCAGAGCCCATTGCGATGGCACGCCCGAACCCCGATCGTCTTCGGAGCTATTTGAGCGCCAGCCCACATCGTTGCGGTATGAACCATCCAGCGGTCGCCGGTTCGCATCGCCGTAGTAGGTGGTGGATTGAGAGGAGCGGTAGGGTTCTGCAGTAAGTTTGGTAATAAATAACGGAATAATGACGAAGAATAGCGCGACGAAGAGCGAGCGAAATGGCAGGACCATGAATGGTACTCGACGCAAGATGTATACACAGGCGCGCAGGTACGGACGCTTGCAGCGCGCTGTTATTTCTTGGCTCATCACCCTTAATGAAGTGTTAAGGCCGCGCCGGCACCGGTTGGCAACCTGCCGCTTTGAAAGCGCGTGAGTGTGGTTTGGCAGATGGACGGTGGCCGCCAATGAAGCCAGGAGCTGGAGACCAGGTCTTCTGCGTTGAGTGCTGCCAGCTCCGTGTTGGCGAAGCTGAATGGCCCTTTGCCTGCGAGAACGCTGCCCCGATTGATAGGCATTGGCAACGGGCGACGCTCGATAATCCGGATTTCTTCGATGGCGTCATCCTGATGACCTCGAACGTCGCGGTGAAAGACGGTGTCCTCTCAGCCACCCTCTTCAAGACGCGCTTTCGCAACTACCTTTATTGGCGTCATCAGGGGTTCGCAGGCAGTGGCATCACGGATGGTTTTGGATCGGGCCTGATCCGGTCTGCCGATGGCGCCATCGTTCTGGTTCGCCAAGGGTCGGGCAACGTCAATGCCGGGATCTATTACACGCCAAGCGGCTTCATAGATCCGCGCGACATCGATGATAATGGCTATGTCGATATAGCCGCCAACATCACCCGCGAGATTGAAGAAGAGACAGGGCTGACACCTGCCGAACTCGCACGCAGGCCGGGCTACATTGTCGCCGCGACCGGGGCGCAGCTCGCCATGGCCGTTGTATTCGACTGTGAGCTGTCTGCGCCTGAGCTGGAACTCAGGATCAACACGTTTCTGGCCAACGAAGAACGCCCGGAACTCGCCGAAATCCGGCTTGTCAAATCATTGGCGGACACAGCAGGCCTGGAACTCGCCCGGCACACCGCATTACAGCTGCAAAAAGTTTTCGCCGCCTAGCCGGGCCAATTCTGCAAGGCCAAATCGGCCCGTGTGGTCGCGGCTTGCGCACCATCCATCACGGTGCTCCGCCAAGCTGATAATTCAGCGCTGCGTGCCGCGTCACCTTTCCCGCTTGGAGCCGGCCAGTGTTTCAGGCACAGTGCCGCCGCCGAACGGCCTACCCCGCAAGCAGATATCGCGGTCGGGCTGCTCGGTGCATCTTGCGGTGGCTCAAGCCTCGATGGCGGCAGTCGCAGGTGGTGGCAGATGGATGGGCAAGGATTTCAAGGCGGGCGCATGCAACTCGACTATCACATCCTGGACGTCTTCACCGAACAGCGCTTCTCGGGAAATCCGTTGGCGGTCGTCCTTGATGCACAGGATCTCAACACCGCGGCAATGCAGAGTATAGCGCGCGAATTCAATCTCTCCGAGACGGTGTTCGTAACGCCGGCGGAAAACGCCATGCACTCCGCCCGCATCCGCATCTTCACCCCTGAGCGCGAGTTACCTTTCGCGGGCCATCCAACAGTAGGCACCGCTATTCTGTTGGCGGAGCTGCGCTCGCCTTCGGTCAATGGCGAGCGCGATGCCATCATCGCGCTGGAGGAAACGATCGGAAATGTGCGTGTCGGCGTCAGGTCGCGCGCAGGCAGCGTTTCATTCGCTGAGTTCGACGCCCCCAAGCTGCCTGAAGTTGCAGGCAATCCTCCACCGACGGATCGGCTGGCAACCCTGCTGGGCCTGCTGCCGCGCGAAATCGGTTTTGAGAACCACAAGCCGATGCTGATCGCGGCTGGGCCTTCATTCCTGCATGTGCCGGTGGCCAACCAGGAAGCGCTGTCCCGCGTCCGCATCAATCTAGCGGAGTGGTCACAGATCGTTTCTCCACTCGAATGCGTCGGTGTCTATCTCTATACGCGCCAGTGTGTGCATACGACATCCTCGTTCCATGCAAGGATGTTTGCGCCAGAAGCCGGTGTCATGGAGGATCCCGCCACAGGTTCGGCCGCAGCGGGTTTTGCGGCCGCCGCGTTCGCCTTCGACGAATATCCCGATGGCACGCACCGGCGCATTGTCGAACAGGGCTACGAGATGGGCCGGCCAAGCCACATTGCGCTGACGCTGGTCGTGAAAAGCGGCCGCTTGGCAGTCGTGCGCATCGGCGGTCATGCCGTTCGCGTGGCACAAGGCAAGCTGAACGTGTGAGAAGAGCATCGCCTGCCGGCAGCAGGCCGCTCCTCACACACCCTTGTAACCCATCATCCGCGGCAGCCACAGCACGGTGTCAGGCGCGAGGATCATCACCAGTAGCGCCAAAAGCAGCACGAACAGGAATGGCCAGATCTCGCGGATCATGTCGCGCAGAGGGATGCCGGTCGTTGCATTGATAACGAACAACAGGATGCCGTATGGCGGTGTGATGAGCCCGATCATGGCGTTGACGACCGTCACCACCCCGAAATGAACAAGGTCGATCCCGAGCGCGCGCGCCGTGGGCAGGAACAGCGGTATGATGACGAGGATCAGCGTCGTCGCATCGAGCACGCAACCGAGCACGAGCAGCACGGCATTGACGAGAAGCAGGAAAAGGGTGGGCGAAATATCCAGGCCCACGAGTGCGCCCTCGACGGCTTTGGGAATGTTCTCACTCGCGACGATGTAATTGAAAATGAGAGCGCCGCCGATGATGAGGCCGATGGCGGCGGAGGATTTGGCGCTGGCCAGGAAAATATCGTAGAGGCCCTTCAGGCTGAGGGCGCGATAGACGAGGCCAGCGAGCAGCAGCGAATAGGCGGCTGCAACTGCGGCGGCCTCGGTTGGCGTAGTGACACCGCCATAGATGCCGTAAAGCAGGATCACCGGCATCATCAGCGCAGGCAGCGCGCGAAACGTGATTCCCGGCAGGCGCGAAAGCGGCACGGGCTCATCAAGGGCGGTCCCGCGTTGCCGCGACAGCCACGCATTCATGCCCATCAAGACAGCCGCCATAATCAGGCCGGGTATGATACCGGCCAGGAACAGGTAGCCAATCGAGGTGCCCGAGACGAGGGCATACAGCACCATAGGTATTGACGGCGGTATGATCGGCCCAATCGTAGCGGATGCCGCCGTCAGTGCTGCCGCGTAGCCGGGAGCATACCGCCCATCGCGTGTCATCATGTCGATGATGATCCGCCCGATGCCAGCCGCATCCGCGACCGCCGAGCCCGACATGCCCGAGAAAACGAGGCTTGCCGCGACGTTGACATGCCCGAGCCCACCCCTGAAACGCCCCACCACGGCAACGCAGAAGGCGAGCAGCCGGTCGGAAATCGTTCCGGCATTCATGATCGCGGCGGCGACGATGAACAACGGTACCGCCAGCAGCACGAAGCCATCGTAGAGCCCCTGGATCAGTTGCTCCGCGGCAAGCGCCAGATCCTGCCCTTTCATCCCCAGATAAAGGATGGCGGCGACGATCATGGAGAGCGCGATCGGCGTGCCGATGGCCGCCAGAACGAAAAGGGCCATGAGGCATAGCGCAAACGCAGTGCTCATGACGCACTGCTTTCGTTGCCGCCGTCGCCTGATCCCGCTGATCCCGCACGCATGATCGCAAGCGCACGCCAAGCGTATCGCCCAATGACGGCGACGGCAAAGATCAGATAGACCGAGAACACCACGTCGAGTCTGATGCGGAGCGTCGCCGACTTCTTGATCTTGTAGAAACTGACGTAGTCGTAGGTGGCCGGCAATGCCGCCAACAGGCCCGCGACGATCGCGATAGCCGAGACCAAGGCGAAGAGGCGCCGCACCCGCGGTCTGGCCGCCTCCAAGAGGATGTCGAAGCGGACGTGATCCTTGTCGTCAAGGCAGAAGGCGCCACCCCACAACACCAGCCACAGCCAAAGCGTCAGGCAGACCTCCAGCGCCCAGCCGACCGGGTGATTGAAGACATAGCGCGAGACGATTTGCACGATGAAGACGCCGAACAACGCGGCAAGCAGCATCGCGGCGACGTTCTCTGCCCGTGCGCTCAGCCATGCCTGCACATTGCGCATCACGATATGGGTCTCATTTCGTCGCGTTGATCTTGTCAACGAGGCCATCCGGCCAGCCCTTGGCGTAGTCAGAAGCCAGATACGCCTTTTGCACATGAGCGCGGAAGGCATCGACATCAGGCGCATAGACCTTGAGGCCTGCATTCTTGAATTCTGCCGCAAGTGCCTCCTCAAGCTGCAGCTGGCGCACGCGCACGCGGTCAGCAGTGTCGCTGGCGGCCTTCTGCAACATGGCCTGCTGCTCGGGCGAAAACTTCGTGAACGCCTTTTTCGAAATCGCCAGATAGGTCTGATCGACGAGATGGCCTGTCAGCACGATCTGTTTCGTCGCCTCGAAAAAGCGCGCGTCCTTGATTGTTGGCAGCGGGTTGTCCTGGCCGTCGATGGCCCCGGTCTGAAGTGCCGTGTAGACCTCGGTGAACGCCATCGGCACGGGATTGGCGCCGAGCGCGCGGCCGAGGAACTGCCAGGCATCTGTGCCGGGCATGCGCAGTTTGATGCCCGCGAGATCGGCCGGTGTCTTGATCTCCTTGTCTGAGCGCAAGTTGAGCTGGCGGCGGCCGAGATAGAACGCAGCGAGCAGCTTGACGCCCAGGTCGTCCTCCACCTTCTGCTTCAGCGGCGCCATGTAATCGGCAGCAAAGACGTTTGACTGATGCTCCGCATCCCGCAGCAGATACCCCGACGTGAAGATCGAGAACTCCGGCACGAACTCGGCAAGCTCCTGTGCCGAGATCATCGCCATCTCGAGGTTACCCCGTGCCATCGCCTCGATTTCGGTTCCCTGCTTGAAGAGCGTCGCGTTCCAGTGCAGCTGCAAGTCGGCGAATTGGGCAACTGCTGGGGCGAACACTTCGATCATCGCCAGCGCCCGCTGGTCGGTCGGAGAATTGGCCGATGACAGCCGCAACACCATCGAGGAGCCCGCCATTGCCCGCCGGCCAATGGGCAGCATCAGCGGCATCGTCAAAGCGGCTCCGCCAACCATCAACCGCCGCCGATCGATCATTTCTGGCATTTCCCCCTCGCCACTCTCAGGTGTCGGCCGCCGTCCGCCGTCAGGCGGTCCCATTCCGTGCCTGTTTGTCACGCCCTGCCTGCTCTGGCAAAGCCCCCGCTGCTCCCCAACATCCCTTTCCACTTGCGTGTTTACCCTCCGTTCGGGTATCTCACCTCATGATATGAGCGTTTGCAGCCCTGCGTCGCGCATTGAGCAGGTTATAATGTGCGCATGCAGCGAACCGGATCGGCGATGACCCATGAGGCCTAAGGCCTGGACATCGATGATGAATTCGGCCCCGTCGGAGGTTCTGACGGGTGCGGATGCGCGTCTGTGCGGCACCTTTGACCGCCTTACCCTCCTCCTTACCAGCCCCTGAGCTTCGGCAGGCCCGGTTGACCGGGCGGGCGCTCAGGGGATTGAACGATTGCAACCGAGGGTTCAATTGCCAGCGCGAGAACGCTGCTGGCCACACGGCAAGGAACAACAGGTCATGACCAAGACCACCCAAGATTCAAGCCCCCAGAGCCCACGACAGATCGTGGAGGCCGACGCCGGGCGCGTCTTGATATTCGACACCACGCTGCGCGATGGCGAGCAGTGCCCCGGCGCCACCATGACGTTCGAGGAGAAGCTCGAAGTTGCCGACTGCCTCGACCAGATGGGCGTCGACATCATCGAGGCGGGGTTCCCGATCGCGTCCGAGGGTGACTTCGAGGCGGTGTCCGCCATTGCCAAGCGGGTGAAGCGCGCCAGCGTGGCCGGGCTGGCTCGGGCCGGCGAGAAGGATATCGACCGTGCCGGCGAGGCTGTGAAGCACGCGGTCAAGCCGCGCATTCACACCTTCATCTCGACCAGCCCCGTGCATATGAAGTTCAAGCTGCAAAAGTCTGCCGATGAGGTGCTGGACCTCGTCTCCAAGCAGTGCAGCCGTGCACGTAACTGGGTGGAAGACGTCGAATGGTCGGCGGAGGACGCCACCCGCACCGAGCACGATTTCCTGTGCCGCTGCGTCGAGGCGGCGATCAAGGCGGGTGCCACCACCATCAACATCCCCGACACAGTGGGCTACACAGTGCCGGAGGAATATTTCGCGCTCATCAAGATGCTGCGCGACCGCGTGCCCAATGCTGACAAGGCAATCTTCTCCACCCATTGCCACAACGACCTGGGACTGGCAGTCGCCAATTCTCTCGCTGGCGTCAAGGCCGGCGCGCGCCAGATCGAATGCACCATCAATGGCATCGGCGAGCGCGCGGGCAACGCGGCCCTGGAAGAGATCGTCATGGCGATCAAGACGCGCAACGATGCACTGCCGTTCAATACGGCCATCGACAGCAAGATGCTGTCGCGGGCCTCGCGCCTCGTCTCTGCCGTCACCAACTTCCCGGTCCAGTACAACAAGGCGATCGTCGGCCGAAATGCGTTCGCGCACGAGAGCGGCATCCATCAGGACGGCATGCTGAAGCACACCCAGACCTACGAGATCATGACGCCGGAATCGGTCGGCGTCGCCAAGACTTCGCTGGTCATGGGCAAGCATTCTGGTCGCAACGCCTTCCGCACCAAGCTGAAGGAGCTGGGCTACGACCTGGGCGATAACCAGTTTGAGGATGCCTTCAACCGCTTCAAGGCGCTCGCCGACCGCAAGAAGCATGTCTACGATGAGGACATCGAGGCGCTGGTGGACGAGGGCATCGCTCATATGCACGACCGCACCAAGGTCGTGGCATTGACAGTCATTGCCGGCACCATGGGTCCGCAGGCGGCGACATTGA
The DNA here is from genome assembly GCA_020442165.1 of Hyphomicrobiaceae bacterium. Lineage (GTDB taxonomy): Bacteria > Pseudomonadota > Alphaproteobacteria > Rhizobiales > Hyphomicrobiaceae > JAEUMD01. Next base: position 55,595 of record JAGRKV010000041.1, read on the forward strand.
CACTCGACATCGAAGGCAGCCAGCACACAGTGCAGGCGACCGGCAATGGACCTGTCGATGCAACCTTCAACGCCATCAAGCAGCTGCTGCCACATAACGGCAAGCTGGCGCTCTACCAGGTTCATGCCGTGACCGAGGGCACCGATGCCCAGGCGGAGGTTTCGGTGCGCCTGGAAGAGGAGGGACGCACAGTGACCGGGCGCGGCGCCGACACCGACACGCTGGTGGCGTCCGCACGGGCATATGTGGCGGCCGTCAATAAGTTGATGGTCAAGCGTCAGAAGGTGACGGGTGCGCAATCCGCCCTTTGATTGCCAACACTGATCTGGAGCAGAGGTCGAGGGTGAACTCGACCTCCGCACCGGAACAGGCTAGCGGGGGCGCTCAGCGAATTTGATTGCGTCTACCGGTGCGGATCCGGCCACATGCGCTAGGGGCTGCGGCGTCGGCCTACCAAGACCGGCCACCCGGAGCCGCATTTGCCATGCGAACCGGTTCACCAATCACGCATGTGGCGGAATAGTCTTTCTCCGTCCGCGATGAACCTTCGCAACCGTTTTGATTGGCGGGCAAATTCCGAGCCGCTATCATGAAATTGCGGTTGCCATTTCCCTGAGCGGCGAGGGAGTCGAGATAAGCGGTGGTGCAAAGGTACGGCACGGCCAGCGTAGGCGTATTTTCAGCGCGCAGCCAAGTTGGGGTCGTGCGCAGCCAGATTTGAGGCGAGGGGTTCTGGGTTCATGCGTCTTGGCGTTACGAGCGTCTTTTCCGACGACATTGCGATTGATCTCGGCACCGCCAACACGCTCGTCCATGTCAGCGGCCGTGGAGTGGTGATCGACGAGCCTTCGGTCGTCGCCGTCAACAATCGTCATGGCGTTCGCGAGGTGCTGGCTGTCGGGCAGACGGCAAAGCAGATGCTCGGCAGGACGCCTGAAAGTATCGAGACCATTCGTCCGCTCCGCGATGGCGTTATCGCCGATTTCATCGCGACCGAAGAGATGCTTCGCCAGTTCATCAAGCGCACCAAGTCGATGCTGGGCTTCAGGCGGCCACGCATCCTGATCTGCGTGCCAGCTGGCGCGACGCCGGTCGAGCGCCGGGCCGTCTACGAGACCGCTATCTCCGCTGGAGCCCGTCGCGTCTTTCTCGTCGAGGAGCCGGTGGCCGCCGCGCTGGGTGCGGGCCTGCCCATCGACGAGCCATCAGGTTCAATGGTCGTCGACATCGGTGGCGGCACATCGGACATCGCGGTCTTGTCACTGGGCGGCGTCGTGCAGGCACGCTCACTCAGGTGCGCGGGCAATGCGATGGATGATGCGATCATCCGCTATGTACGCCGTCGTCACCAGTTGCTGATCGGCGAGGCCAACGCCGAGCGCATCAAGATCGAGGCGGGCTCGGCATCACAGATCATGAATGGCCGCCTCGCCGAGATCCACATCCGCGGTCGCGACCTTCGCCAGGGTAAACCCAAGAGCATCGTGCTGGGCCCAAAGGACGTAGCCGAAGCGCTAGAGGACCCGATCGAACAGATGTCCGAATTCATCCAGCGCGCCCTTGAGGATTTGCCACCCGAGGTCTCAGGCGACATTTGCGAGCATGGCATCCTGCTGACCGGCGGCGGCGCGCTTCTGGATAAGCTCGACCGCGAGCTGGAGCGCCGCGTCGGTGTCAAATTCCATGTACCTGAGCGTCCCACGCAGTGCGTCGTCAAGGGTTCGGCCATGATCCTGGAACAGCTCGCAGCTCGCGAGCACCTGCTTATCAGGCAATGATGTGAAAACGTGTCGCCACCCGCCGTGTGTAGCCGCTGGAAGAGCTAGGTTGAGTGTCCAGTTGAGTGGATCGAGTGAAGTATGTTGAGGTCGGGCAATAAGATCATGCTCTTTTCTCGGCATGGCAACAGCCGCCGCCAGCGCGCCGAAGTCGGCGTTCTGTGGGTGCTGCTCGTCCTCACTTCGCTCTGCCTCATGGTCTTGAGCAAACTCGACCACAGCTATATTCGCTGGGCGCGCGGCATCGTCTCGGAAACCGCAGCACCGATGCTCCGCCGCGCCCAGGACGCGATGGCGCCGTTGAAGTGGGCAGCGCACCAGGGCACATCCTACGTGGAGATGGTCAAGCATTACGATGCGCTGAAGCTTGAAAACCGCGAGTTGCAGCACTGGAAACTCCATGCAAAAGAGCTGGAGCGGCAGCTTGCCGATCTCTCCGCCCTGGCGCGAACAGTCAAATCAAACCAAACCACCTCGTTGACGGCCCGCGTCATCGCAACCGCGCCCGGCAACTTCTCCGGAAATGTGCTGATTGCCGCGGGCCGCCGTCAGCAGGTTCTGGCGGGGCACGCCGTCGTCGATGCAGGTGGCCTCGCTGGCCGCGTGGTCGATGCCTACGAGAACACCGCACGCGTCATGCTGCTCACCGATCTGCAGAGCCGTATCCCGGTTCACGTCGGTGACAATCGTGCGCGTGCCTTGATGTTGGGAGGCAGCGGCGCGTTGCCACGCCTCGGCTTCTTGGCTGAGGGAGAGGCGATCAAGGCCGGTGACAGTGTCGAGACCTCAGGTGTTGGCGGTCTGTTGCCACGCGGGTTGCGCATCGGTGAGGTCGTGGAGGTGGAGGGGAATCTGGCCGTCAGGCTGGCTGCCGACCTTGAACATCTCGATTATGTTGCGGTTCTCCTGCACCCCTCGCCGGAACTCGAACTGAGCGATGGAGCAGGCGCACGCGCGGTAGGCAGGCGCGCCCAGGTCCAGCCCGGCGGCGGGCGCGAGGCAACGCCATGATACCGCTGTTGAGAGTGCTGTTGCCATCGCTGGTTCTCATACTCGTTACGCTGCTGGCTGTTCTGCCTTGGGGAATGGGTGCGCATGCGCAATCCGTTCTGGCACTGGCTCCGCTGACCACTCTGTTCGCCATGAACGTGCGCCGTGCACACGCAGTTCCAGATTGGATGGCCTTCCTGTGCGGCCTGCTTCTCGATGCACTGACCAATCAGCCGCTCGGCTTCTGGGCGCTGATCCATCTCGTGGTTTATGGCCTGGCTGCTCTTGCCCATCAGCAATCGACCCGCCGGTTGCTTTCCCGCTGGCTTGCCTACGTCTGCGTCCTTGCCGTCACGACGGCGCTGATGTGGCTCGTCGAGTCGCTTTTGATCCTTTCCGCCAAGCCCTGGCAGCCGCTATTGCAGGCAGCCACTGTTGCCGTCATCGCATATCCGCTTGTGGACGCATTGATGTCTGCAGTCGTTGCCTTGCCCATGAGGCGCGACAGCCATCTCCATGCAAGCAGAGGCTGAGGTGATGGACGAGTGGCTGGAGAAGGACGACCGTGAGCGCCAAAGCGTCTTCAATCGCCGACTGATCGTGGCTGGCATCGCGCAGGCGGCCGGACTAGGTCTTGTGGCCGCGCGGCTCTTCCAGCTCCAGGTGACAGAGCAGCCGCGCTACAGCAGGCTTGCGGATCTCAACCGCACCGCGACACAGCTGATCGCTGCAAGGCGCGGGCGCATCTACGATCGCTTCGGGCAGGTCCTCGTCACCGGCGAGGAGGCGTTCCGCGCCGTCTTCGTGCCGTCTCTCGCAAGCGATCCAGAAGCCGTGCTCGATCTTTTCCAGCGCATCGTGCCGATCGAAACTGGCGAGAAGCGGCGGTTGCTCGCCCGCGCACGGCGGCAGCGCCCCAACGAACCTATCATTCTGGCCGAAGACCTCGATTTCGAACAGGTCGCGCAATTGGCGTTGCTTGCGCCGCGCCTGCCTGGCGTCGAGACCGAACACGCCGCCCGCCGCCGCTATCCCGAGGGGCATCTGGCAGGGCATGTCGTCGGATATGTCGGTCATGTCGAGGATGTCGCCATCGACGACGATCCGATCCTGCGTCTGCCGTGGATGCGCGCGGGCAAGGCCGGTCTGGAGCGGGGCATGGACCAGCACCTACGTGGTAAGTCTGGCAGCGTTCGCCTTGAGGTCGATGCGAAGGGTCACATTACGCGCGTGATCGGCAGACACGAGCCAGTGAACGGCCGCGACGTCGTCACAACACTGGATGTCCGGCTGCAGGAAAGGGTGCTGAAGCGCATCGAGAGTGAGCGGCGCGCGGCGGTCGTCGTTATGGATGTTGCGCTTGGCGAAGTAATCGTCATGGCCTCCGTGCCCACGTACGATCCTGGGCGCATCGTTGCCGGGCTTTCGCAGGACGAATGGCAGCGCCTGCGTTCATCCCCCGATGATCCACTCATCAACCGCACCATCTCCGGACAGTATCCGCCGGGCTCCACCTTCAAGATGGTGACGGCGCTGGCCGCACTGGAGGCGGGAGTCGTCCAGGAACGCGAGCAGATTCGCTGCACCGGACGTCACACCTATGCCGACCATACCTATCGGTGCTGGAACAGAGGTGGGCATGGCGACATGGATATGGTCGCCGCCCTGCGCGAAAGCTGCGATGTCTACTTCTATACGCTAGCGCAACGGACAGGCATCGATCGCATAGCCGCCATGGCGCACCGGCTGGGACTTGGCGATACGTTCGATTGCGGGCTGGAGTTGCAAAAACCCGGCGTGGTTCCCGGGCGCGATTGGAAGATCGGCCGTTTCGGCAGGCGCTGGCTGGGTGGAGAAACGATCCTCGCCGGCATTGGCCAGGGTTACGTGTTGAGCACGCCATTGCAGCTCGCCGTGATGACCGCGCGCATCGCGTCAGGCCGCGCTGTTGCTCCAGCCTTGGTCCGTGCGCCAAGCAGCGCGTCCGACTTTCCGGCACTCGACATATCTTCGGCACATCTTGATTTCGTCCGCCGCGGCATGCTCGCATGCGTCAACGGCGATGGCGGCACGGGATGGCGCGCTCGCCTGGATCGCAACGGCGTAGCGGTCGCTGGCAAGACGGGCACATCGCAGGTCAGCCGTGCCTCTGTCTTGCGCCCGAATGATGAACTGGCCTGGGTGCAACGCGATCACGCCCTCTTCGTTGCATACGTTCCAGCTGACGCGCCCCGTTATGCGATCGCCGTCGTGATAGAGCACGGCGGAAGCGGCGGCACGGCGGCAGCACCCCTGGCGCGCGATGTGCTGGAAATGGTGCTCGAACACGATCCCATGGCGCGGCCGGCCTTCTCGGTTGCCGCACCGGCGGCAGCAGCGCCGGGGAAGGCAGGGAGGGCTGGATGAGCCAGTTGCCAATCCTCGGCTGGGACCAGCAGCTGACACTGCTGCAGAAGCTGTGGCGCGTAGACTGGCCACTGCTCGCCGTCGCCGCAATCATCGCCATCATCGGTACAGCAACGCTCTATTCCGTTGCCGGCGGCTCTTTCCAGCCGTTGGCGGAGCGGCACGCCTTCCGCTTTGTATTGGGGCTGGGTCTCGTGCTCGTGATGACGCTCATCACACCGCGCGCGTGGATGGCGCTTGCCTACCCCTTCTACGGCGCGACACTTGTCCTGCTGGCCCTCGTGCCGGTCCTTGGTGTCGAGGCGCTTGGCGCACGCCGCTGGCTGACGATGGCAGGGTTCTCGGTTCAGCCCTCAGAACTCATGAAGGTGGCGCTCGTCGCGGCATTGGCGCGTTATTATCATTGGCTGCCAGCGGAGCGTGTCTCGCGTCCGCTCTGGATTTTGCTGCCGATGGCCATGATTGCCGTTCCGGTCGTATTGACTCTACGCCAGCCCGATCTCGGCACCGGCATGCTGTTCTTGCTCATCGGCACGGCGATCATGTTTCTGGCTGGCGTCTCATGGCTGCTGTTTGCCGCGGCAGGCGCGGCCAGCCTGATCGCTTTGCCCTATGTACTGGAGGGTCTGCACGGCTATCAGCGAAAGCGCATAGAGACCTTTCTCGATCCCGACAAGGATCCGCTCGGCGCGGGTTACCACATCACGCAATCCAAGATCGCGCTAGGTTCAGGAGGATTGGAGGGCAAGGGCTTCATGCAGGGCACGCAGAGTCGCCTCGAATTTCTGCCCGAGAAACACACCGACTTTGCCTTCACCATGTTTGGCGAGGAGTGGGGCTTCGCCGGAGCGATCTTTCTCATCGCGCTCTACGCCTTCCTGCTGGCGCAGATGCTGCACATGGCTTGGCACGCCAAAAGCCACTTCGGCCGCCTGATCGCCGCCGGCCTGTCCATGACTCTCTTCGCTTATGTCTTCATAAACATTGCAATGGTTACTGGCCTGGTGCCGGTGGTCGGCGTGCCGTTGCCGTTGATGTCCTATGGTGGCTCCGCGATGCTGAGCTTGATGGCGGCGCTGGGCTTGGCCATGTCGTCGCATGTCCACGGGCGCCATTACCCGCGCCGAAATGAAATCGGGCCGTTCTGCTAGCAACCCGCCTGCCAAGGCAGGGACATTGGCGCCTCGCGCATCGCCACCAGGCATCCGCCAACCCGGCAATTTCCGGCGTTTTCGAAGCTTCCGCCCGAGCTGCGGAGCGATGCGCGATCTGGGCTGGACAGCGCCTGAGCTTGATGCTATCCGAACCGCCATGGGGCCGCTTCGGCCCCTTTGCCGTCCTCGCATGTCACCATCGGCCGGGTTTCACGGGCCGGACTGTGGCGATGGCTGCCGGTCAACCGGTCATGGGTGATTAGCTCAGTTGGTAGAGCAGCTGACTCTTAATCAGCGGGTCGAAGGTTCGAATCCTTCATCACCCACCAAACCACCATAACGTCAGCGGGACGTTCAGATGCGGTTTCAGCGACCTGCTGGGCATTGATGGACCGCAAGTGACTACTGGCACCAGTTCTCAAATCTCGGCAACGCAATTGCCAGCCATGCATTAAGGGAGCAGTCGAATTGCTCACTGCGCAAGGCGTCGGAATACCAGCGATAGGTTGTTGGCCGGCATCTGTTCGATGATCGGCTCGCTGAACCCGTTGGCCTTGGTTAGCTCCGCCACCTCATCCACATCGCGAACACCCCATGTGGGATTACGTCGCCGCAAATCGTCATCGAACGCGGCATTGCTTGGTGCCGTGTGACGGCCGTCGCGGCGATAGGGACCGTAGAGGTAAAACACGCCGCCCGCCGGCAGTAGCCGGGCGGCACCTCGCACGAGACCCTCAGTCGCTGCCCAAGGTGAAATGTGAACCATGTTGATGGCAAGCACGGCGTCGGCGGCGCTGACAGGCCAGTCCGTCCAGGTTGCATCAAGTTCGATGGCGGGACGCACATTCTTTATGCCAAGCGCAGCCGACCACGCATCGATACTGGCCCTGGCCGCTGCGTCGGGATCGCTCGGCTGAAACATCAGGCCTGGATTGCAGGACTGGGCAAAGAACGTGATGTGCTCACCGCTTCCGCTGGCGATTTCGAGCACCAGCCCCTGGGATGGCAGGTGGCGGTGCAGGACGGAAAGGATTGGCTCTCTATTGCGTGCCGTTGCCGGCGCGTGGCGTCGTTGATCCTGTGTCATGCCTCACTATACACACGACGGATGGGCGGGAGCCAACTGGATCGCAGGACATCGTAGCCACGGTGGCTGGGAAGCCGAAGTTTCATATGATGTGGTGTCCTCCAGAGCAACTCCCGGACTGGAATAGAGAACAATGTCAGCAAGCCCGGGCAATCGACGGCGAGCCCAGCGTAATAACGAGTTGGGCGAAGGATTGCTGCGTCGAGTTCACTGTTGAGGGCGACGGGTTCGAACACTTCTGCCGCTCATATATTCGCCATGGCAACTGCAGCCTGCCCGAGTGATACGCCACCATCATTGCAGGGCACCTGCCGATGTCTCAGCACGCGCAAGCCCCGTTCTTCAAGCGATGTCCCTATGCCGTCGAGCAAAAGACTGTTCTGAAAAACGCCGCCCGACAGTGCCACGAGGGCCAAGTGATCGCGGCGGCCAATCTCCATGACGGTCTGCACGACGGCATCGATAAGCGTGTGGTGAAAACGTGCAGCGATCAAATGGCGTGACACTCCCAGTTCCAGATCGTGCAATAGCGGATTCCACATCGGACCAAAGCTCGCGACGGCTGGGTTGCCCGTACCAACATCGAACGGATAAGGTGCGGCGTGCGCTATTTCAGAAACCGCAAGCGTCTCAAGGCTCATTGCCGCTTGCCCCTCAAAGGTCTGCCGGTCGCGACAAAGATCGAGCGCGCCGGCAACTGCATCAAACAACCGGCCGGCGGACGAAGCCAGCGGCGTGTTGATCCCTTGTACGAGCATTTGCTCGATTGTCTTGATGGGTTTTCGGCTGAGCCAGGACAGGGCGGGATGTTCGAGGTCGATATCGCCGCTCGCTGCGGCGGCCCTCAGGTGAGCAAAGGTATTGCGCCAAGGCTCTCGGACGGCAGCGACACCTCCCGGCAAGCCGATCGGCTCCATGTGCGCAACGCGGCGGAATGATCGGTATCCGCCAAGCAGAAACTCGCCGCCCCAGATCGTGCCATCATCGCCCAGGCCGGTCCCATCCAGAACTATGCCAAGAGCGTTGTCACAATCGCGATCGATGCCGTGCTCTGCCAGCGCCGCCGCTAGGTGCGCGTGATGGTGCTGCACCGACAGGAGAGGAACTCCAAGCTCATTGGCGAGGGCGACACCCCATCGGTGCGACGCATAGTCAGGATGCTTGTCCACTGCGATGACCTCGGGTGTGAAATCATAAAGGCGCCGGTAGAGTTCGAGCGTCTTGCGGTAGTCGTCGCACGTCGCTGGCTCTTCGAGGTCGCCGAGATGCTGGGAGATGGTTGCTGTCCCGTTGCGCGCGAGGCAGAACGTCGCCTTCAATTCGGCCCCGAACGCAAGCGCCGCGGGAGAGTACCGAAAGCCGGGGGCCAACTGGATCGGTGCTGGAGCAAAACCACGAGCCCGGCGCAGCAGCGTTGGTCCGTGATGATCGATGCGCACAACCGAATCGTCCAGCCGGTTGGCGATATCCCGATCATGCATGAGCCAGCCGTCGGCGATCGCCGCAAGCCGCTTCCGGGCATCCGCGTTCGACGTGCATTGCGGCTCGTCTGAGACGTTACCGGATGTCATGACAAGCGGCCGGCTTATCTTCGCCAAGAGCAGATGATGCAACGGCGTATAGGGCAGCATGATACCAATGCGGTGGTGGCCCGGTGCAACGCCATTCGCCAGCAATGCGTCGTCACGCCGACGGACCAGAACGATGGGCGCGGCAATATCGCGAAGTATCTGCCATTCTGAATCATCGATGTCGGCAAGCGAGCGCGCCATCTCGAAATCGCGCACCATGAGAGCAAGCGGTTTGTCGTCCCGATCCTTGCGCCGGCGAAGTCCGTTGACCGCTTGCTCGTTGCTCGCATCGCATGCCAGGTGAAAACCGCCGATACCCTTGACCGCCATGATCTGCCCATCGGCGATCAATCGCGCGCATTCTTCGATCGGGTCGCCGGCATCGCGGGCGCCATGCGGGCATTCGAGCCAAACGCGCGGACCGCATATAGGGCATGCATTCGGCTGCGCGTGAAATCGGCGGTTCGCCGGGTCTTCGTACTCCTGCGCGCAATCGGCACACATAGCGAATGCGGCCATTGTTGTCGCGGCGCGGTCGTAGGGGACGGCCGTCACGATCGATAAACGTGGTCCGCAGTGTGTGCAATTCGTGAAGGCATAGTTGTGTCGCCGGTCGCCGACGTCGAAGCACTCCTGGATGCAGGCAGGGCAGGCTGCAGCGTCCGGTACGATGCCAGTCGCAACTTGATTTTCTATGCTTCGCTTTATGACGAAACCGCTCGCCGGCGGCATGGGTGCCGCGGAGGATGTAGTGTCGATATTCTCGATGCGCGCGAGCGGTGGTGCCTCGTCGCGCAAGCGCTGGCAAAAGCGGGATATTGCCTCGGACGGTCCCGTCGCCTCGATCAGAACGCCCGCGCCATCATTGAGAACGAACCCGGCAAGGCCTTCTTCATGCGCCAGTCGCCAGACGGTGGGGCGAAAGCCAACGCCCTGCACTAATCCTGTAACGCGGATGCTCAGGCTCTCCACAACACTGGCGCGTCCCGGCATGGCCAAACCTAATGGACGGTGCAGACAAGACAAGGATCGAACGAACGCACGATGTGCTGAACCGACACCGGCTCGCTCTCGCCTGGACGGATGGGTGCGCCAACCAGCGCCTGTTCGAGAGCGCCAGGATTGCCAGCCGCATCGCGTGGCGAAAAATTCCAGGTTGTCGGCGCGATGATCTGATAGTTTTCAATCTCGCCTTTCGAAACTTTCAGCCAGTGCCCGAGCGAACCACGGGCGGCCTCCGTCAGTCCTGCGCCGCTGCAGGAGCGCGGCAGTTCTCCATGGCTGCAGAACGTCTCTCCAGGTATGATCTGGCGCACCCAGCCTTCCATGGCCACAGTGACCAGCGCGATTTCGAGAACGCGAGCGACAACCCTGGAATGGACATTGCCGCCGCCGCTGCGCACGAGATCACGGATCAGCGGGTGTCCCGCCACAACCTGGCGCGCGAGGGCTCCGACCTCCACCACCGCACCTCTGAGACGCGGCGCCTTGCACCATGAGTAGGCGTCGGTCCGCGATGCATCGGCGACCGTCGTTCCACTGAATGGATGCTCCGCTACGCCCGGCCGCTCGTACCAGGCATGAGACGAGTCCTCGCTCACATCATCGAGGTTGACAGGAGCAACGCGGTCTTCGTGCCATACTCCAGGCGCGAAAAGGTGCTGGCCGTCGCGCGCATATGCGCCGTAGCTCATGAAGCGGTCGCCGGCGCGGCCGAGGGCATCCAGCTCAAGCGCGCGCGACACATGCAGGAACAGGCGGAAGTCGGAAGACTCCGGACGGCGCTCTTCCGCCCAGGCGTCAAGCGCGTCGCGGCTTTCGAGCGCAATGACCCGTTCGAGCGCATCGCCGAACAGGCTGCGCTCTAGGAACCTGCGAAAGCCCATAAGGATCGCGGACATACGCGCGATCTCGTTGGGCGCAACGGACCGGGTCGTGCCGCCGGGCTGGATCGACAACGTGTGAGGCCACTTGCCGGCCAGAATGCCCATGATGTGCATGAACTGGGCGCGAGCCGACAACATGTCACCGGCAGCCGTTCCCTTGATCGCCGTGAAGCGTTCGGCAACCGTCTCATACCAGGGGTCACGAGCGTAAACGGCGCGTGCAAAATCCGGCATGAAGAACAGATAGAAGTGGGTCAGGTGATCGGCGATGTTTTCAGTCGCGTGAATCGTGTTGATGGCCAGAACGCCGTTCTCTGGGGTTGCGATGCCGCCCGCTGCAGCCAACGCCTTCGCCGCTGCGACCGATTGCGATACCGAACAGATGCCGCAAATGCGCGGTGCGTAGACCAATGCATCCGCGGGCGCTTTGCCCTTCAAAATCCGCTCAAAGCCCCGGTAGAGGGTTGAGACGACAAAGGCTTGCCGGACAGCATTGCCTGAGATGTCGAGCTTGACCTCCAGATCACCTTCAACGCGATTGAACGGTCCGACGATAATGCGAGTCATGACTGCTTCTTCGGACGGTTCGAAGGTGGAGCCTTGAGTTGCTCGGCAGTCGCATTGTCGCGAAGACGCGACGGAGTAGCTGCTTTGGAAAGGGCAGCCAGCGCTACGAACCAGGCTTTCGGCATGTCGGTGGGCAGGCCGATTGGGATTCCGGAAATCTTCGGCGTTATCGTGAACGTATGTCCCGGTTCCTCGAAACCCGGTGCGGTGCAATTGATGCAAGGATAACCGCCTTCGATGCACGAGCCAGAGCCGTTCCATGCGCGAATGTTGCAGTCGGCGCGCGCCTGCGTACCCTTGCAGCCCAGGTTCTCCATCATGCACCCGCGATCGCAGAGCTTTTCGGCGCTGGCCTTGAACTCATAGAATTCGTTGCGCGAGCAGCCGTGATGAACAAGGTGCGTCGTGTAAGCGAGTGGCCGCTCCCACTCGTCGAGATCGGATGGCCCAAATCGGCCTGATCCGATCAGGTGGAGCGCTTCGATAAGCCAGGCAGGGTGTATTGGGCATCCAGCGATATTGATGACCGGCAATCCGCTGCCTGAGCGGAAGTCCCCGCCGAGAAGCCCACCAGCTTGTTTTCCATCATACGCGAGGCCGCACGCTTCGACGTGATTGTCGCCTGCGGCGGTGATGCCGCCATAGGCAGCGCAGCTGCCGACCGCGACAACATAGCGGGCCCGGCGAGCGATTGCCTCGATCCATGCCATGACGGGTTCATCAGACCCGGACATCAAGTGAAAACGGCCAGTGCCTCCGGGGCCGCGCATCACCGAGCCTTCAAGGCAAAAGATGTCGAAAGGCTCCTGTCCAGACCGGAGGCGTGAAAGCAGGTTGGATGCATCACGGCCTGACAGCTCGCTGAGGGAAGGGTGCCAGAGAACTTCGATCCCGGCCGCAGCAAAGCTCGTGATGAGGTCCGGTCCCTCTGCACCGAGCAGGGAAAGTGTGCAGCCGCCGCATCCGCCGGACTGCATCCAAACCAGCTTCAATTTTCGGCTGCTGGAGCCGCCGTTGCGAAACTCAGGTGCGTTCATCGACTGGAACCGTAAGCGTGAATGTGGCGCCACCCTGTTCGTTGTTGGCAGCCGTGAGATTGCCGCCGTGCTTCAGAGCGATGCCATAGCTGACGTAGAGGCCAAGACCAGTGCCCTGGCCGATCGGCTTGGTGGTGAAGAACGGCTCGAAAATCTTGTCGAAATATTCCGGCCGGATGCCCGTGCCATTGTCCTTGACCGAGATTTCGAGCATGTCGCCATTCACCGCCATAGAAATCACGATCCGCGATGCTGGCCTGTCAGCGAGAACGTCGACCGCGTTCTGCACGAGATTGACGACGATCTGGTGGACTGCACCGCGGCGGCCCCTGATCTCGAGAACCTCTGGAATTTCGAACTCGATTGCTGGCTTGATCCGTTCCGCCTTGACGACCCAGTCCGTTGCCGTGCGCACGAGGCGGGCGACATCAAACAATTCGACTGGCTCTTCCTGGTTGCTCGAGAAGCGGCGCAGATCCTGCACGATGTCGCTGACCCGCTCCGCACCCTCCAGTGTTCCCTCGACCAGCGGTGTGATGTCGCGCAAGACATGATCGATGCGCAGCTTGCGGCGCAGTTCATCGAGCTCCGGAACGCGCATGTGGGTATCGCAGGCGCTGAGGTAGTTCTTGATGGCAGCGCCATAGCGCTTCAATGCATGCATGTTGGCAAACACGAAGCTGATGGGGTTGTTGAGTTCGTGCGCAACTCCGGCAACGAGACGGCCGAGTGCGGCCATCTTTTCCGAAACAATCAGCTGCTGCTGCGTCTGAGTGAGCCTCTGGTGGGCTTCATCCAGTTCCCGATATGCACGCCGCAACTCGCCGACGGGACGTCCAACGAGAACGATGCCCACCAGTCTGCCCTTGTGGTCGTGGCGCGGCGTGCAGTTCATTGCCAGCGGCGCACCCGTGCCCGACACGGTCTTGAGCATGACCTCGCAGTCCGCCAGATGTTGTTTTGACCTGACCTTGTCGCGGAACTTCTCGATCGGATCAAAGGTCGTCTTCTCGAACAGGTCGGCGAGCGGGCGGCCGAGGAGCTGGGTGTGGCTGAGACCAGTAACCGTCTCCATCGCATTGTTGATGCGCTGGATGCGGCCGTCGACATCGCAGACGATCAGTACGTCGGTCATGGCCGACAGTACCGAGTCGATGAAGGCCTGCGTCTCCTCGAGCATGGCGTTCTTTGATTCGAGCTGCGTCTGCGACTGCACGAGATCGCCGTAGACCTCATCCATCTTCTGAATCACATCGATCCAGGCATCTTCCGTATTGACTTGTACGTCGGCCAGCTCCGAAAGCGGATTGCGCTTCGTGTCCGGACTCCTGCCTGAAGTGTCGTGCAACATTGAGTGGAACCTCATCGGGGAGCAAATCAGCCTGCCGAACTCGACGATCGCTTCATTGGCAGGGCGCGCACGTTCTCAAGGCCGTAGCGCTCAAGTTTGCTCCGCAGTCCGACCCGTGACAAGCCAAGTTCTTTTGCTGCTCTGGATTTGTTCCAGCGGTGCCTGATAAGCGTCTCTCGGATGATGCGCTGCTCCAGCATCCCGAGCCGGTCTTTCAGCGAACCCTCAAGATCTATGATTTTTGCATCCCGGTCGTCTTCCTCGGATGAGACAGACATCAGGATGTGGCGGGAAATGAGTTCAGCACCGAGCTTGGCGTTTGGCTTTGCCACGACAAGCATGTGTTGGATTTCGTTTTGCAGCTCGCGAATATTGCCAGGCCATGAGTAGCGTTGCAGGCACTCGATGGCTTCGTCGGAGATCCCGGCTACCGGCTTTCCTAACTTGGCGCTCATCCTCTGCACGAGCGTGCGTGCCAGAAGAGGAATATCGCAGGTCCTGTCCTTCAGCGGTGGCAGCTCGATGATGATTCCGGACAGCCGATAATAAAGGTCGGCGCGGAAGCGGCCGGCGTGGACTTCCTCTTCCAACGTACGGTTGGTCGCGGCAATGACCCGCACGTCGACCTTGCGAGGCTTGCCGCTGCCGACCGGGCGAATCTCGCCTTCCTGGAGTACACGCAGCAGTTTCACCTGGAAAGCCGGCGTCACCTCTCCGATCTCGTCGAGAAAAACGGAGCCGCCATTGGCGCGTTCGAACAAGCCGACATGGTCTTCCACAGCGCCAGTGAATGCACCGCGCTTGTGGCCGAACAGTTCACTTTCGAGAAGCTGATCGGGCAGGGCACCGCAATTCTCCACCACGAATGGCTTGTTCCATCTGAGGCTGCGATAGTGCAGTGCGCGGGCTGCCAGTTCTTTTCCTGTCCCCGATGCGCCTGTAAGGATGATCGGGATGTCGTATGGAGCGACCTGGTGCAGCATGTCGCAAACCGCGCTCATCGGGCTTTCGGGCGTTCGCACGATACCGTCGTCGAGGTCGTAGGTTCGCTTGAGCGCTGCGCGCCGGTCTCCCACAGCCTTGCTGGCTGCGGCCGGTGCCATCTTCAGCTCGATCGCCAGCAGCTCGTTCTCGCGCTGTAGTTCGTAAAGCCGGCATGCGTTCGTCAGTGTCATCAGCAGAGTGTCGGGATGCCAGGGTTTGGTGATGTACTGGTAGATCCCCGCCTCGTTGATGCCATCGATGATGTCATGGGCATCCGTGTAACCCGAAACGATCATGCGGATGATCTCAGGCCATCGGCTACGTACCGTCTTCAGGAAATCGACACCGGCCTGATCAGGCATGCGCTGGTCGCAAAGGATGGCCTGAATGCACTCGCGTTCGAGAATCTCGTTGGCCGTTGCAATGTTGCTGGCAGTGTGGACCTCGAAGTCCTCACCCAGGATGCGCGCGAGCGATTCAAGTGACCGCACTTCGTCATCCACGACGAGAATGTTGGGCAGATCACTCATTCTGCAGCCCCATTAATGGCCGGCCGGTTCTCGAATTTCCGGTGGCGGTGGTGAGCAATCGTCAGAGGCGTTCGAGATTTGGGGACCTTATGAACGAAGTTGTACCGTGCAATGTGGTAACTCGGGTCAAATCCGTAGAAGTTACGGCGCATGCGTGAAAGCTCTTCGTCCCGGTACGCTCTCAACGGTTTGGCCGCCTCATCGACTGCGCGTTGGCGCGCCTTCTCGGCAAGACGATCATTGATTTGCGGTTCCGTGGCAAGTCGGTTGGCCCTTCGTGCGACCTCGCCTTCAAAGCCGGATTGCGCAGTATCTATGACGTGGTCGACGAGGCCAAGGCGCACGGCTTCATCTACCCCCATCGGCAATCGCGATTGCGTAATCTTCTGGGCTGATGCAACTCCGGCGTGCTTCGGCAACAGGTATGTCCAAAGCTCCGATCCGTAGAGATTGCCCATATCCTTGTAATGCGGGTTGAGGATCACCCCGCGGCGCGCCCAAACCTCGTCCGCAGCGCGCGCCAGAAAGGCGCCGCCCGCACCTGCGTTGCCGCACAAGGCGGACACGACAAGGTGGCTCGTCGTGCGGACAATCGCCTCCGATAGGTCATCGATCGCGTTGATGTTGTCCCAGGATTGATCGGCGGCACTATTCGCGGTCTCGATCTCGTTGAGGTCAATTCCGTTGGACCAGAAGTCCGGCCCACCCATCAGCACGATGACGCGCGTCGGGCGGCACGTAGCTGCTTCATATGCAGCCTTGAGACGGCGGCACGCCGCGCTGCCCATCGCCCCGTTGAGAAACGGGAACCGCAGGAAGCCCACGCCATCAGCTTCCGTGTAACTGATGTCTTCGGGTCCTGGCAGCATGGGCAGATGTTCGATCTGACCCCCGCAGACCACCGCAGCTGGTTGCTTGAGCGCGCCGTTGACGCCGGCAAGGCGAAGATGACCAATCCATACCGCTCCGTCGCGTGTCGCCAGCCCGATGGCCGTTGCCGAGCGGGCGGCAGGATTGCCGGCGGCGATGTCGGTTGTGGGAATCTCTGCCCGGCATGCGTTGTGGAGATAGACCTCACGGCCGCAGATCTGATCGCGCACACCGGGCATCCCGTCAGCGGATGCGATCTTGCGCAGGACGGTTTCGGTATCGTCCAACTCCCAATTAATTGCACGATCCAATTGTCGGACCGGCTTGCGCCAGTTCGCGGCAATCGAGCATAGTTCGGTGTGATGCGGCGCATTGCGCCCGTTGCGCTCCAGTTGCTCTAAGGCCTCAAACACTGCTGAAACCGCCGCGTCGCTGACCTCGTTGCGATAGAGACTGGATTTTGGGCCTGCACGCATGGCAAACCGGCGATAGGCCCATACCGGTCCGCCGTCGAGTTCGCCCGTCGCCTGCAGGACTGTTACGCCCCACTCATCTGCCTGGTCCAGGATCGCCCAATCTAGCGAGGTCGGCCCGCGATCGCCGGGCGGACCAGGATGCACGACGAGGCACAGGTAATTCTGCCAGACGGCAGCAGGGATCGCGCGCTTCAGGAACGGCGCAATGATAACATCCGGTTGAAAAAGCTCAGTCGCCTCGGAGGTCACGGCGTCATTGATATCGAACTCGACTGACACCTCGTGGTCGCGTTCGACCAACTCGACGTAGAGCCGCTGCGTCAGCGAATTGAAACTATGGCTGAGCAGGAGAATGCGCATGACGTCAACAGATCCTCGGCAACTGTTCACCTGCGATCCAATCCACGACCCGTGCGCCACCGAACTTGGTTCGCATCTGGATCATGGCGTGCTTGTCCTCAACCACCTCTCCGACGATGGCTGCGTTCTTTCCGTGTGGATGTGAACGCATGACATCGAGCAGTCTCTCGGCATCCTGTGCCGCGCAAATCGCAATAAGTTTGCCTTCGTTGGCGACATAAAGCGGATCGAGCCCCAGCAATTCGCATGCGGCAGCCACGTCCGGCCTGATCGGTATGGCGCGCTCGTCAAGGATTACGCCAGCCTGCGACTGCTGCGCGATTTCGTTCAGCGTCGCGGCAAGCCCGCCCCGCGTCGGATCGCGCAACACCCGGATACCCGGCACAGCTGCAAGCATTGCGGCGACAAGCTCGTGCAAAGCGGTCGTATCGGAACAAATCTCGGTTTCAAATTCCAGGTTCTGGCGCTTCGACAGGATGGCAACACCATGATCGCCCAGTGTCCCGGAGACGAGCACCTTGTCACCTGGCCTTGCCCGATCACCGCTAAGCTCAATGCCATCGGCCACAACGCCAACGCCCGTCGTCGTGATGAAGACGCCGTCGCCCTTGCCCTTCTCCACAACCTTGGTATCGCCAGTGGCAATGGCAACACCTGCTTCCCTCGAAGCAACCGCCATCGAGCGTATGATCCTTTCCAGATCCGCCAGGGGAAGCCCTTCCTCCAGAATAAATCCGGCCGTCAGGTAAAGCGGTTTCGCCCCCATCATGGCGACGTCGTTCACCGTGCCATGGACCGCAAGACAGCCGATGTCCCCGCCCGGAAAGAACAGCGGCGAAATCACATGACCATCGGTGGACACGACGACACGGCCCGGCGGCAGGGTGAGAACAGCACCATCGTTGCCGGCGGCAAGGTGTGGGTTGCCCAGATGTTTGTGGAACAGGTCGCGGATCAGGCGTGCCATCGCACGTCCACCGCTGCCATGCGTCATGTCGACGGCGCCAGCGCTGGTCGCGAAGTCAGGCTCGAACGCATTCATTCGGCAGCCTCCTTCGTTGCGGCGGTGCCGTCTGCGTTCGTCCGGAAGCGTCCGTAGGTCCAGTATGCGGCGCACGCGCCTTCGGATGAAACCATGCACGAGCCCATGGGATTGTCAGGCGTGCAGACAGTGCCGAAAAGCTTGCAGTCCGTGGGCTTCTTGGCTCCCCGCAGGATCGCCGGGCACTCGCACGACTTCACCTCGCGGGACACCTTTTCGCTGAGGGCGAACCGTTTCTCGGCATCGAACGCCGCATAAGATTCGCGAATCTTGAGCGCGCTGTAAGGCACTGTCCCAAGGCCGCGCCACTCGAATTCCGATCGCAGTTCGAATACGTCCCCCACCAGCGCCTGCGCCTTGAGATTGCCTTCCGGCTTGACGACGCGCGTGTACTCGTTCTCGACCTCGTGGCGTTGCTCATTGATCTGGCGCAGCAGCATCAGCGTCGACTGCATGACGTCGAGGGGCTCGAAACCGGCAATCACGACAGGCTTCTGGAATTCCTCGGCGAAAAACTCGTAGGGCTGCGATCCTATCACCGAGGATACGTGCGATGGCCCCAGGAACCCGTCGATCGTGACGGTTCCCAGTTCGCGAACCTCGGGCGACTGCAGGATGTGCTGTATCGCGGCCGGTGTGAGCACATGGTTGCAGAATACCGAGAAATTGGTGATCCCTTCGCGCTGTGCCTGCACGATGGCGACAGCCGTAGGAGGTGTTGTGGTTTCGAAGCCGATGGCGAAGAAAACAACCTCGCGATCGGGATTGTCCCGGGCGATCTTCAAGGCATCCTGGGTCGAATAGACCATGCGAATGTCGGCGCCGTCTGCTTTCGCGCGAATGAGGCTGCGTTGTTTGGTGCCCGGCACGCGCATCATGTCGCCATATGTGCAAAGGATCACGCCGTGCCGCTCGGCCAGCTCCACCGCGTCATCGAGCCTGCGCACCGGCAGTACACACACAGGGCAGCCGGGCCCATGTACGAAGTGGACATTGGGCGGCATCAGGTCCTGCACGCCATAGCGAAAGATCGCGTGAGTGTGACCGCCGCAGAATTCCATCAGGTGATAATCCCGCCCGGTTGCCGCCTCGTGCGTGATGGCAGTTGCCAGCTTCTCGGCCAGGTCATGGCTACGGAACTCATCGATGTATTTCATGCTTCCGCTCCCTCGATCTCTTCGATCTCTGCGGACAGAACGCCAGCTTTGGACATCAGGGCAAGCGTGCGTTCTGCTTCCTCTTCGCTGACCTTATGCAGCGCATAGCCGACGTGAACGAGGACGTAGTCACCCACCGAGACATCCTCGACAAGAGCGAGAGAAATCCTCTTCTTGATGCCTTCGAGAGCGACGACAGCCATCTCGCCGTCATCGATGGAGATCACGCGCGCGGGCAAAGCAAGACACATCTGTCAAACCTCTCCTATTCTGCCGCGGACGAGGCTGCGCTGTTGCCGGTATCCTGACCGACGCGCTCCATCGCTTGCGCGGCTTTGAGCCACGCGACCCACTGGTCGAGGCCGGCGCCGCTGCGTGCGGACACCTGCAGAACCTTGATCGATGGCTTGACCTTGCGCATGTTTTCAACGGCCTCGGCGACGTTGAAGTCCAGGTGCGGCAACAGGTCGGTCTTGTTCAGCAGGACAAGATCGGCGGCCGCAAACATGTCTGGATACTTGAGCGGCTTGTCCTCACCCTCGGTGACTGAAAGGATCACCACCTTGTAGGCTTCGCCAAGGTCGAAGGCTGCCGGACAGACGAGGTTGCCGACGTTCTCGATGAAGAGGATGGAATCGATCTGTGGCGCGAGATCGCTCAGGGCGTGACCGATCATGTGGCCATCAAGGTGGCAGCCCTTGCCGGTGTTGATCTGTAATGCAGGCACGCCGGTTTCACGAATGCGGGCGGCGTCGGCACTCGTCTGCTGATCGCCCTCGATTACCGCGACCTCGATCTGGCCTTTGAGTTTCTTGATCGTCTCAACGAGCAGCGTTGTCTTGCCGGAGCCGGGACTGGAAAGCAGGTTCAGGGCCAGAATGCCGCGCGACGTCAGGAATGCACGGTTCTCGGCCGCATAGGCGTTGTTCTTGGCGAGAATATCGTGCTCCAGCTGGATCAGACGCGACTGAGCCAAGCCGGGAACCGAGACACCAGCCGCACCCTTGCCGTAGTGGTGGTGATGTCCATCATGATGATGGTCGTGGGGATGTGAATGAGGATGCGTATGAGAGTGTCCATGCGCGTGATCGTGTGAATGGTGATGCGATCCGTCGGCATGATCGTGTGGGTGGGCATGGCCGTGTCCCTCGCCGCCATTCGCCGATTTGCCATCAATCTTCACGTTGTCATCGCCGCAGCCGCAAACGGTACACATCAGTTGACCTCCAGCTCCTTGATCTTCAGTTCTCCGCCCGCCGTCACCTGCAACTGATGCGAGCCACACTTGCCGCAGCTGTCAAAGCGTTGCTGAATCGGCACTGTCTGGCCGCAGGTCATGCACCACGCCTCGGCGGGGCAGTCTATGATTTCGAGTTGCGCGCCGTCCGCGATCGACCCCTTCATCACGACATCGAATCCGAAGCGCAGCGCGTCAGGCTCGACGCCAGATAGCGGACCAATCTCAAGGCAGACCCGTTTGACGCGCTTGAAGTTGTGCACTTCGGCCTGCGCCTCGAGCGTTTGGCGGATGCTCTCACAGATGGCCATTTCGTGCATCAGTTGATCCTCACCGTGTGACCGACGCACGGGTCAATCGCATTGACCACCAGTTCCGAAAGCAGTTCTGCATCCTCTGCGTGAAAGTTCGTGACGTGGTGCAGGGCTCTCGCGGCAATTCCATTGGCATCGAAATTCCACCGGGTTGGTGGCAGGATGCGGTAGTCGATTATGCGGCCGTGCTCAATTTTGGCGACGTGCGAGAGCTTGCCGCGCGCTGCCAGTACCTCGGACATGCCAATTCCGGCTCCGACTGTACGTCCGGCATCGGGCTTGGCGCGATCATCGATGAGATCGCGCATGCGGCCAGGAAGCGCCGATAATTCGATCAGCCGGGCGACGAGGCGGTCCCACAATCCGCATTCAGGATACATCGTCGCTCCAGGGTTTGCCAGCCGGCTATCGCAGACGTGACGCGCAAGCAGCGTGGTCTCCGGTATCGCTGATCGTTGTGGCGCTGGTAGCTTGTCTAAGCCAGCACCGGTCTCGTTGAGCCAGTTGCAAACATCTTCTGTCGCGAGCGGCTGAAGCGGAATGACTGGGCTCAATCCGGCCATTTCCCATCCTGCCTGGGCAGTGCGCGCGAGCAGCCGCGCCGCGGGGGTGCGCGCTGCACCCGCCCATTCTTTCACCGCGTCGGCGGAGCGTCGCTGGTCCCAGACCGCAAGTGACTCCGCAAAGATGAAATCCTGCAGGATGGCCTCTGCCGCACCGATGATTTCGTACGCCTGTGCCCGATCGATGCGTAATGCTGCACCCCCAGCCAAGGCCGCATTGAGCTCCGGCACCAGCCGCATGAGCGGCTTCAGCGGGCGCTTGTCGACGGCCTCACCGAGAAATCGTGGCCAATCGCACGCTATGCGCAGCGCATTCTCCCGGAGGGTCTCCATCTCCGTCAGGCATTGGCGGCAGGCGAGATCGGCGTTCGAGCCCGCCTCCTCACTTGACGCTGCATCGATTGCGCATTGAGCAGCCTGCGTCTGCGCCATCGCGCACAATGAGAAGAGCGTGGGTACGAGTTCCATCGCCTGCGCCGAAGTCTTGCCACGCAGCACTCGGTCGATGCGCCCAGGCTGGGTGAATGCGATCGTTACCGCGCCACCCGAGCAGCCACGAACAACTTCGATCGAGACACGACCCTCGAAGTTCATCATGCCTTCTCCCGTTCGTTGGTACCAAACAGGAGGCCACGGCGGCTGAGCGGCTGTCTGCCTGTAACGGGTGCGATCACTTCGGGATCATTCGCCGGCTGCTCCGCGCCCACGGTCATCGCTTCGCTGCGCTGGATGCGCTCGGGCCGTTCGCCGCGCCAGATCATGGCCATCTCGGCATCATCCTCAGTGCAGCTATCCCGTTCTGAGGCCACGAGTTCCTCAAGCGCAGCTTCGGCAGCGGCGACGGCACTCGCCTGGTCCGCAAACTCGAGTACCGGCGAGAACAACGAGCACATCCTGTAATGGCCAAGCAGCGGTTCAAATCCGCAAATCATTTCGAACCGGCCGGCTGGCAACGACACGATCTGCTTTGTGCCGGTCGCCGCTGGCATGGGATCTGCTGCGCGGTCAATTGCCGGTAGCAGCATGACGTTCATGAACCAAGGTGTTATCAGGATGCACAACCACTCGCCGCAAAACTCCCGCAGTCCGACAACCTCGACGCTGAGTGCGGGGTTGAGGATCGGAATGCCCGCCATGCGTGTCGCCTCGATCTCGCGGAAACACCGCGTGATCTGGTCTGCTGTTGCCGCTCCTGTTTCATGATCCATGTTCGGCGAATTCATTTGAAGGTGCCTCAGGCGTGATCGACGACGAGGAAGTCATGCTTCTTGCCGTCGCAGTTGGGGCAGCTCCAGTGATCGGGAAGTGCTGAAAATGGCGTCCCTGGTGGGATCTGCCAGTAAGCATCGCCTTCCGCTGGATCGTAGACGTGCCAGCAGATTTTACATTCGAGTTTTGACATCGGACTGATCTTGTCGTCATCGCCGCCATAGGAGTCCTCGAATGTGTGGCCGCTCATCGGTAGACCTCCAGGATCTCTTTCAGGCGTTCAGCAGAGTCGCTGAGGTCTTCCGTGGCTGCGCATGCAACTTCAGGCAGGTCGGTGATCTCGATGGAGTTCAGGATCAGCGTATCCTGGGAATTGTAGTACCGCACCCACCATGTGTTGCGTGTCCCGGTGCTCGTCACGCGGCAATTGCCATAACCACGAGACAGGATCGTCAGCGCGCCCTGGCCCAGCAATCCCGACAGGGCGGTGAGATCCTCCGGCGTATGCGGCAGCAGCGACAGGTTGATGACGTGCGGCATTCCTCCGCTGCCGGATTTGGCAATCTGTTCGTTGATTTCTGGCAGGAGGGCAGGGGTGTTGAACACATTGGGACCGAAGCGGTCGGGCATATCGACGGTGTCCTGCGCATGCCGGAATGCAATCTGCTGCAGCGTTTGCGGAAACGCTCCCACCTCGATCAGGTCCGCGCGGGTGGCGCCGGCCTCGTCAGTGATGCGTATCCGCCAGACACCGGCCAGCACCGACTCTTGCGCCTGATGGGTGGCCCCCGCGACGGCGGAAACCTCGCCCTCTCCCAGCACCTGATCGACGAACACACGATTGGCATCGTCGAGCGCCGTAATATCGATCGCGGCATGGGCCTTGGTAGGCTCGCAGGACTGGAGCAGCGCAAGCACCGCATCGAGAGCAGCCTTTCCGGGCTCAAGTCCCGCTGCGTCCTCAGGTTCAGGGAGTTCGGGCGTGGAGAACACCGCCATCCCCGAGGGCATCTCCATGTAGCTCAAAACACCATCGTGGTCCTCAGGCTGGCTGCCCGGGCCGGTCATCAGACTGTGCGGAAGTATCGACATCTCAAATCCGATCTGTGTGTTCGCAGCTCCGATCAGGCGCCGCGGAGGCCGAACTCATTCATGCTCGTGATGTTCATGGTGATGCGCGTCGACAGCGCCCTTTTGCTGCCCGGGCAGCTTGAAAGGCGGCGGTTCACTGGGCTCGCGACCGAGGATTTCCGAGATCTCCTCGATGTAGTCAGCCCAGTCTCTCACACGCGAAATAGCGCCGAGATATTCGCCGCGTTTCAGGAAGACGAGGGCTGGGAAAGCTGAAAAGCGATACTTGCGCTGCAGAACGCGCTCACTCTCCCGCGCTACGACGATGGGTGTGAGCCTTCCACCAAACGCCTTGATGAGTTCGGGAAAGATGACCGCCACGTCATTGCTCTCCATCAGCCGGTCCGCGTCGCCGGCAAGAAAGAGAACGCTGAATTCCTCCCGGGCGGCGCAGGCTGCGACGGCTCCTTCATCACAGACTGCATAATCATGCCGCTCTATGATCGATGCGAATAGGGGCGAAAACATTGATATGCCTCCGGTTCAAGCGGTTTTCTGATTGATGCGTAGATGGTCGGGCAGTTCTGGTTCCCTGTCGACGAGGTCGGCAAAAAGGTGGTCGATATCCGTCTCGCCACGCATTGCCAGCTCCAGAGCGGCTAGGGCGTCAGAGGTAACTCGCGCCGTTTCATCGCTGATGATTTCGCGCGCCGCACCGAGGAACACCATGAGCCATTGCCCGGGCTGAACCGGTCCGACCAGACTTGTATCGATGTCGTGCACGCCATCGCGCGCCGAGCAGCGGCTACTCAGTCCATCCGACTTGAGGACTTGCATGGGGATGCCGATGCACATCAGGATGCCCCCGCGGTGTTGCTGAGAATGCGCGCGATTTCTGCTTCGAAATCACCCGGTCCCTGAAAGAGTCCATCAGCCAGCACGCGCACATCGCCTGTGCGCAGCGCGGCGGTCTCTGGCGGACGACCGGTCTCGTAAGCACTCATGATTGTTTCGGGAGTGGAGATCGTCAGGTCCTCGGGCAATGGAACGATGCGCGCGCGCCCATGGACACCATGCGTTTCGAGAAACTTCAGTGCGGCGGCAATCGCAGGTGCGATCTGCGCCTTGACCAGTGGCCGCAGACTGCCGCCATAGTCGTCGAGTTCGACGGGTTGCACGCCGATGAGCAGCAGTTGGCGCGGGTAATCGCCAAGCATTTCCGCCATGGCCAGGACTTCCTGGAATCCAGTCTGGTGCAGCGACACCTTCTTGACGCCAAGGAACTTTGGCACCTCGCCGCCCTTGACCAGCTTCAGCGTGCCGGCGGGAAGACCATAGTCAACCGCATCAAAGACGATCAGGATATCGGCTTCGCGGATGTGCTGGACGAGGTAGATGCCCTGGGTGCCGCCATCGACGATGCGAACATTGTCGGGGAACGCGAAGTGACGGTGAAGCTCCTCCACAGCGCGCACGCCGAAGCCTTCGTCAGCCCACAGCAGATTGCCGATGCCCAGGATGAGCACCTTTGGCGGCGCCAGGGTCATTGGCGACCTCCTCGATTGGATGTTTCCTCATGCCGCGCGTTGTTTCCGCGGTTGTTGACTGGTTAATAGCAAGCCATGTGCCATGGGTCGGAACCCGCAAAACCACCGAAATCGCTCAATAAATTCCGCTCATCGAAATCCAAGCTGGTCAATAGTCTTCCAGTTGTTGAAAAATATGCAAACAAAATGACCGCATGCAATGCGATGCTTCTGGATCAGCTTTTTTGCATTCGGCCCGGCAGTCGCCTCCGCGAGTTGCGTTGAGGTGCCGCAAAAAAAAATGCGGGGCCGAGGCCCCGCAGGTGCGCGTTGGAGGGACTGAAATGGAAATTGCGCTCAGTGTCCGTTGTCGTCGGGCGGCCTTCCATCGCGGAAAGTGCGCCAGCCTGAAAACATCGACGAGATGATCGATTGCCGGGACATGATGTCCTCGCGGACGGCGGCGTAGATGTGAATGATGGCGAAGCAGACGATCACCCACATGCCGAGGTGGTGCCAAGTGTGAACGTCCTGGCTCTGTCCGAACAGTGGAACGACCCAGCTCGTGAACAGGGTGTGCTGCCAGCTACCCATGCCGGTGCCTTCGCCGTAGAGCGCCAGCCCTGTGACGATCATGAAGACGATACCCCACACGAACAGAATGTGCATGACGAGCGTCGCCAGTGGATTGTGGCCCGAATACTTGAGCGGCTCCTTCACGATCATCGCGTACCACTTCAACTCGTGAAGCAATTCGTCCCAGAAGCTTCGCTTCCAAACCGGTGGCACGAAGATCTGTTTGGCGTGCGTGTTGCCGACAATCGCCCAGTAGCCTCGGAACAGGAACCCGATCACCAGGATGTAGCCCGCTGAGAAGTGCAGGTAGCGGATCCATCCGAACAGGAAGCTGTTGCTGGCCTCGCCGGGGACCGATGGAAGGGGTGAACCGATGAAGTAGCCTGTCACGCAGAGCGTCAGGATGGCGAAGGCGTTGACCCAATGCCAGAGTCGCACGGGGGCCTCGTAGACGTAAACCGCCTCTTCCCGATGCGGTGTGTGCGCGGTATCGGTGCTCATAGCCGCCTCCTATGCGCCGGCCAGCGCGGCGCCAGCGGCCACAAGCGCCAACCCGGTTGCAGGTAGACCGAAGCGTGCCAGAGCGGCCATGCGGCCGAATGCAAAGCCGCCGAGATGCAACAGTGCGCTGGCCGCCATGAAACCCGCCATATAGCTGGATACCGCACCGACAGCTTCGCTGCCATGCGCATGACCGTGCAGCACGGCAAACCCGCCGATCAACAAGAGGCCTGCGGCGGCTGGGAAAAAGTGCCCCACAGCGATCATCGCACCGAACAGCAAGACAGAAGCGACAATACCCGGCTCGACGAATGGAAGTCCGATGTCAGCAACGCCGAGACCGGCACCGATCGCAAGCATTGCAAGAAAAACTGCAGGGCCCTGCCATGCGCGTGCAGTCGGTTGCATGGCTGCCCAGATGCCGACGGCAAACATCGCCAGCAGGTGATCCAAACCGGCTATGGGGTGCGCCAGTCCGGCCGCGAAGCCGAAGGTGCCGTGGCCGGTGTGTGCGAATGCAGCATTCGAAATCAGTGTGAGCGACACCACGGTCGTGGCGAAGAGTTTGATCGTTCTCATCTTCATTCCTCCCTCAGCGCACTTTGACGACCGCGAGTTCCTTGCCGTCCGGACCCATCACATGGGTCGAGCACGCAAGGCACGGATCGAAGCTGTGGATCGTGCGCAGGATCTCGACGGGTTCTTCTGCGCGCTCCACCTTGGTGTTCATCAAGGATGCTTCGAAGGCACCGATGTTACCTTTAATGTCGCGTGGCGAGCCGTTCCATGTGGTCGGCACGACACATTGGTAGTTGTCGATCTTAGTGTCCTTGATGCGCACCCAATGGGCAAGAGCCCCTCGGGGAGCTTCAGTGAAGCCAACACCCTTGACTTCCTTCGGCCAGGTCGACGGATCGAAGCGCTCAGTATTGGCCGTGGCGGTGTCACCCGCCTTGATGTTGGCAATCAGCTTCTGGAAGAAGTATTTCTGCTTGCGTGCGCACCATTGTGCTTCGAGCGCCCGGGCCGCAGTGCGCCCCAGCGTGGAGAAAAGCGCATCGAGCGGAACATTGAGGGCGCGCAGCGTCGAATCGACCTGCTCCTTTATTTCCGGATGCCCCTGGGCGTAGCCGACAACATAGCGCGCGAGCGGACCGACCTCCATGGCATGGCCGCGCCAGCGCGGCGCCTTGATCCAGGAATATTTCGCACCTTCGTCGAGCTGCTGGATGTTGGTGCTGGTACCCTTGGTTTTCGGCCCAAGCTTGTAGTGAGGCTCGGTAATACCATCCCAGGGATGCAGTCCCTTTGACTCGTCAGGATACTTGTACCAGGAGTGCGGCACGAATTCCTGCACCTGGTTCGGATCCCTGAGATCGACCGGATGCACCTCCTTGAGATTGCCGTTGATGATGGCGCCCGACGGCATCATCAGGTTCTTTGGCGAGTAGTCGTTGGCACGATCGGGAATGTCACCGTAGGCCAGCACACTTTTGCCAGAAAGCCCACCGCCGTAGAGCCATCCCTTGTAGAAGGACCCGATGGCAATGATGTCGGGAATATAGACGTTCTCGACGAAATCGATTGTCCGGTCGATGACGCCGGCCACGTAATTGAGCCGCTCCATGTTGATTGGCGCGCCGGCCGCCAGTTCACCGTCAATGTTGATGGCGCAGGGAACGCCGCCAACCAGCCAGTTGGGATGCGTGTCCTTGCCGCCAAATATGGTGCGTGTCGTCATGATCTCCTTCTGGAAATCGAGCGCTTCCAGATAGTGCGTGACGGCCATCAGGTCGGCTTCCGGCGGCAGCAGGTAGGCCGGGTTGGTCCAATAGCCATTCTTGAACGGGCCAAGCTGTCCGCTCTCGATGAACTTCTTCAAGCGGTTCTGGATGTCGCGGAAATATCCGGGCGATGATTTGGGGTGGTTCGGCCCCGTCTTCATCTGCAACTCGCTCGTCGCCTTGGGGTCCGCCTTCAGCGCGTTGACGGGATTGACCCAGTCGAGTGCGTGCAGGTGATAGAAGTGAACCAGGTGATCGTGGATTTCGAGCGACAACTGCATGATGTTCCGGATCGCGTTGGCGTTTTCCGGAATCTGGATCTTCAGGGCGTCCTCGACCGCGCGCACCGAGGTGAGGGCATGCGTGCCCGTGCAAACGCCGCAGATACGTTGGACAAAGGCCCACGCATCACGCGGATCGCGCCCTTTCAGGATGACCTCCAGACCGCGCCACATCGTTCCCGTCGACACAGCGTTGCGAATGATGTTGTTGGCATCGACGTTGACTTCGCAACGCATGTGCCCCTCGATGCGGGTCACAGGATCGATGACGACACGTTGGCCGCTATCGTCGAGGCTGAAGCCGTTCGGTGTCTGTATCGCGGTCATTATTCATTCCCTCCCTTGCTGCGTGCGCGCTTGACGGCGCTGACCGCAGCGTGCGCAGCAGCGGCGGCGCCCACGACCAAGGCGGCTTTGCCGCCGATCTCGTCGGCGTTGGCTTCAACGCCAAAACCGTGGATGTCGGTCAGGCGATCGTAGAATGCGCCCTTATCCCAGAAGCCGTCTTCCGAGCAGCCAATGCACGGATGTCCGGCCTGGATCGGGAATGAGAGGCCACCGTTCCAGCGCACGGTCGAGCAGGCGTTGTAAGTGGTTGGTCCTTTGCAGCCGACCTTGTAGAGGCAGTAGCCCTTGCGTGCGCCTTCGTCGTCGAAGCTCTCGACGAACTGCCCGGCATCGAAGTGGGGCCGGCGGTAGCACTTGTCGTGGATGCGCTGGGAGTAGAACATCTTCGGCCGCCCCTGCCGGTCGAGTTCGGGGAACTTGTCGAAGGTGAGGATGTAGGTGATGACCGCAGTCATGACCTCGGCAATGGGCGGGCAGCCGGGCACCTTGATGATCGGCTTGGCCGCAAGACCTGGCACCTTGTGGATCGGTGTTGCCTGTGTCGGGTTCGGTCGAGCCGCCTGCACGCATCCCCACGATGCACAGCTGCCCCACGAGATGATTGCCTTACAGTGGTTGGCCGCATGCTTGAGCTGTTCCAGGTAGGGCCGGCCGCCGATGATACAGCTCATGCCTTCCTGGTTGAGTGGTGGATTGCCCTCGCAGGCGAGGATGAAGTTGCCATCGTACTTCTGGATCGTTTCATCGATGATGGCTTCGGCCTGCTGGCCGGCCGCCGCCATGATCGTGTCGTCGTAGTCGAGCGAGATCATCGACAAAACGACATCCTTGGCCAGCGGATGCGCCGAGCGGATGAAGCTCTCCGAGCAGCATGTGCACTCCAGTCCATGCAGCCACAGAACCGGGATGCGCGGCTTGGTCTCCATGGCGTGCGCAATCTGCGGGGCAAAGCTCGGCCCCAGGCCCAATGAGGCGGCGGTGAGGCTGCAATACTTCAGGAAGCTGCGGCGGGTGATTCCCTGCCGCCGCATCACCTCGTAGAATGTTTCGGTCATCGCCAAGTTCTGCCTCCCCTTGCTGAAGTGATCGCGCGCATTCTTCCGGCGCGGATTTGTTAACCTTCAGCAAAGGTCGTGCCATTCAATGAAAACGAATGAATATCAGTGCTCTAAGGTATATTCCGCTGCTTGCTGCGGTGCACGTTCCGGTTACCCGATTGCGCAGGATGTTTCGGAAGTGGAAGGAATGCTTCCAGCCACAGAGATGGTTCGGTCGAACGCAAGAACACGATCGTGGCGCTGTCGTTCTCATCGCTCAGTCTGTTTGTTGCCGGCTTCTCAATTGCCTCCTGTGCCCTCGAAATTCCCTCTTTTCTTCCTAGGCCGAACGGCGGTGCGGTTTGTTCCAGGCAATGAAAAGGAAACGTGCGAGGCTGCGACGCCCTGCACGGACACGTTCGAGGTTTGACTCTCATGACTCACTCACTGTCACGCCGCGATGTCGTCAAAGCCATCTTCGCTGGCTCGGCTTTGTGCGTTGGCGGACCCGCCATTGCGCGCACTTCATCGGCCAGCTTTCCGCAGTGGGTGGAAGCGTTCCACAGGCGGGCACGCGCGCGTGGCATCTCGGATGCGGTTTACGCAAATGTCATGCGCGATATGAAACCCGATACGTCCGTCTATGCTCTCGACAAGGCGCAGCCCGAGTTCCGCGAGAAGCTCTGGCAATATTTGAACCGCCGCGTCTCTGACTGGCGCATCATGGTCGGCAAAGAGCGCGCGCATGAGTATGCGGACCTGCTCAAACGCATAGAGCGCGACTACGGCGTCGACCGGTACACAATGCTGGGCCTTTGGGGCATGGAGTCGGCCTTCGGCGACGTCGTGCTCAACCCCAAGCACATGCGGCCGATCCTGCCAGCACTTGCCGCATTGGCTTGGGGTGAGCCCCGGCGTCGCTCTTATTGGGAGCAGGAACTTCTCAATGCTCTCGTGATTGTGGAGCGCGGCTGGGCCAAGCCGGGTGAAATGATCGGGTCATGGGCAGGTGCCATGGGCCATACGCAATGGATGCCCGAGGTCTGGCTGCAAATGGGCGTCGACTATAATCGCGATGGGCGCGTATCGCCATTTGGCCCGCCCGATGATGCACTGGCTGGAACGGCACGGTTCATCCAGCGCCGCGGAAAATATCGTCGCGGCGAAGGCTGGGGTTATGAGGTTCGCGTGCCCGCGGGCGCTTCCGCGAACTCAAACGGAATGGCTCCGATCTCGACATGGCTGAAGCGCGGTGTGACCCGCGCCGACGGCAAGTCCTTTCCACGCACTGAGGAGCGCGCGCGCCTGTGGCAGCCGGCCGTCGGCGGCCCGGTCTTCCTGTTGACGCAGAATTTCAGCGCGGTGCGTTCCTACAACCCAGCCAATGCCTATGCGCTGGCGATTGTGCATCTGGGCGATCGCATCCGGGGGGATGGCTCCTTCGTCCAGCAGTTCCGCGGCGGCGAACGCATCCTGACGCTTGACGAGATCCAGGAAGTTCAGCGCCGCTTGACCAAGCGCGGTTTCGATACCGGCGGCACGGATGGCCGCGTTGGCCGCGATACGATGCGGGCGGTACGAGCCTTCCAGACCAAAGCCGGGCTGGAACCCGCTGACGGCTATCCGGGTCTCAAGGTGCTGGCCCGCTTGCGCGAGAGTTGATGCTGAAGCCTCCGCGCGAAAGGCGCTCCGCCTCTGCGCAAACAGTCCGGCCAAGTCCGCTCTGACCGCAATGCCCGGCAACGTGCGACGACTGCTGCATCGCCACGCCTCCAGCGCTGAGCCACCAAAAAAAGCGGCGCCCAGGATGAACCCGGGCGCCGCTGTTGTTTCGCGTGATGAACCTATGAGGTTCGGCAGACCATCAACCCAGATCGAAGCGGTCTGCGTTCATCACCTTGGTCCAGGCCGCGACGAAGTCCTTCACGAACTTCTCCTTGGAATCGGACTGGGCGTAGACCTCTGAGATGGCGCGCAGCTGCGAGTTGGCGCCGAACACCAGATCAACTCGCGTGCCGGTGAACTTCGCCGCACCCGTCTTGCGGCAGCGCGCCTCGAACAGGTTTGGATCGCCGGCAGAGGGC
>JAGRKV010000042.1 GCA_020442165.1 Hyphomicrobiaceae bacterium
AGGCCGCAGCCGACGCACTTGTCGGTCACGTGCGGTTGTTCCAAGCGCGCGACGTAGATGGCGACGTCGGGAAGCGGGCAGGCCCGGTAGCAGACCCCGCAGGTCTTGCCTTGGTAGGACAGACATAGGTTCTCGTCGACGACTGCATGGCCCATCCTGACGTTGTCAAGAATGGCCGCCGGCTCCCGCGGGATCGTGGCGATCGCGCCGGTCGGGCAGACCTCGCCGCACTTCATGCACAGGATGCAGGCCTTCTCGCGCGGCACGATGTAGGGTGTATCGATGGACTCCAGGCCGTTCTCGAAACCGAAGAAGTTGATGCAGCGGTTGGGGCATGCCTCGCCGCACTGGCCGCAGTGGATGCAGCGGCTGGTGAAGTCATCCTCCGCCAGGGCGCCCGGCGGTCGCAGGTAGCGCAGCGACGACCGCTCCCGAGCCGCCCGGGCTGGGCCAGCGAAAAATGCCAGGAACGCACAGGCACCGGCGGACCGAACAAACGTCCTTCGCTCCATTACACTCCTTTCCAATCTCCAAGCGGGAGAAAAGCAGGCAGACCGCCGCTGATTGGCGACGGTCCACCCGTTCCGGGCGGCGAGCCGTCAGATCTTCTCGATCCGGCAGGCCCCCTTCTTAAAGTCCACCTGTCCGGACACCGGATCCCAGATGCGGCTGGTGATGCCGTTAGCCAGCCACTTGTTCTTCTTGGGATCTGCACTGTCGGCCACCGACAGGTTCCACGGGCCGAACATATAGCCACGCGGCACATTGTTGCGTGCCGGTTTGACTAGGCTGTTGGTCCCAACCTGGGCCCGGGCTTCCAGTGAGCCGCGACGGGTGATCACACGGAGCTTGTCGCCGTCTACAATGCCGAGATCCTTGGCATCCTCGGGATGGATCTCGACATACATTTCAGGCACCAGTCGCCGGGTAGTGGGGCTCCGATTGGACTTCGCCGTGTGGAAGTGCTCGTAGACGACGCCAAGGCCGATCCAATATGGATACTTGTCCTTGGGTATGTCCTGCCATTTCTTGCCGCGGAACTCCTCGTCAGGCAGGTCAGGTGTGAGGCCCTTGTCCCTGGCTTCCTTGATTAGGTCCAAGTGATCGATGGTGAAGTGCCCCTCCTTGACCCCAAATTCCATCAGCTTCTGCGTGATTTCCTTCCGGTTTGTGTAGTCCTGCTGGCACAGCTTCATGTGCACCTTGCCGTCCTTGGTACGGAAATAGCCATAAGGACGGCCGGCCCAGTCGCCCTCCTGCAGCATATAGCGACGTTTGGTGCCTCCGTTCTTGGCGGTTTCGTATGTCGGCGCCGGCCATTGAATGCCGCGAAGCTTCTTGAGCTGTGCGTAGGGCGAGGTCTTGTCGAGTTTCTCGACCTCGAGAATTCCGGTGAGGTCGGCATCAGTCCCGGTTGATGCCCGACAAACGTCGCGGAAGACCTCTTCGGCATCGTAAGTGCCGTCCTTCAGCTTTTTGTAGGGGAAAATCTTATCGGCATCGAGACCAAGCAGATGGGCGATCTCCTTGCCCTTGTCGATGACCATGTCCATGTCCGGGCGGCATCCTGGGGGCGCGACACCACCGGCCTCGCACAAATTGATGCGACGCTCCGAGCTGATGTAGACGCCATTGACTTCGCCCCATGTCGCCGCCGGGAAGATGACGTCGGCATAAAGATTGTTGGGCGCGTGACGGTAGATCTCCTGCACGACGTTGAAGGTTTTGCTCAACGCTGGTCGGACCAGATTGTACTGGTCGGGCAAGTCAATATGCGTGGCATAAACCAGGAACATGGCCTTCAGGTCGCCTTTCAGCGCTCGTTCCATCATCCCCACGGCGTAGCCAGGGTTCTGGGAATTCAAGGCATTTTCCAGGTTCTTTTCCGGCACGCGCCAAGCCGCCGCCATCTGTTTGCGGTGCTTGTTGTTGCTAAGCGGTTCGTTGAACGGCAGGCGACCTGTCAAACCACCGGTGAACCTCTCGCCCATGGCATTCGGCTGTCCGGTCATCGAGAACGGACCGCAGCCGGGCTTGGCCAAGTTTCCAGTCAAGGTCAGCAGGTTAACAATAGAAATGACGTTGTGTTGACCGTGGACGTGCTGGTTGTAGCCGATGCCCCACATGATGATCACACCGCCATAGCCCTTGCCGCTCTGCTTGCCCTTGCTGCGTGCTAGGCGCTTCCGTGTAGCGTCGGCAAACATGCTGGCGACCCGGCGTATCAACTCCGGGGTGACCTCTTCGTTGCCCATGCGGTCCTGAACCTGTTCGGGGCTATAGTTCGCAAGCACTCCGTCGACATATTCCTTCCAACCATTGGCATGCTCCTTAATGAAGTCCCAATCGATAACGTCTTCGTGTTCCTTCAGCAGCACGTGCGCGATCGAGTTGAGAAAGCTGATATCGCCGTTGAGAATGGGCACGTGGATGGTGTTCTTGGCGTTGATGTCCTCATAGCCCATCACCGTGCCGGTGCGGCGAGGGTCAACAACCACGGTCGAGATATCGTTTTTCTTCTTATGATCTGCTGCGCGCCAGAAGATGATTGGATGCGACTCGCGGGCGTTATGACCGAAGTGCATGATCATGTCACACAGCTCGATGTCTTCGTAGGCGAGCGGTGGCGTGTCTGAACCAAGTGTCGCAAAGTAGCCGGTCACCGCCGAGGTCATGCACATGCGCGCGTTTGCCTCGATGGTATTTGAGCCTAAGACACCCTTCATGAACAGGTTCTCGAGGTACTGGCCCTCCATGGTGAGCTGGCCCGAGCCATAAAGGGAAATAGAGTTGCCGCCATACTTCTTGGCAAGGTGGGCAATCTTGTGAGCGACCATTTCGGAGGCCTTCTCATAAGGCACTCGCACGAAGTGCTCTTCATCGAAGGACCCCTTGGTCTTGGTGATGAACTCCAGGTCGCCGTGATTGGGCTTGTTCCATTCTTCCCACACGTCCTTGCGCACGTAGCTGTCGCCCTCCATGCGGTCTACGTACATGGGTTCAGCGGCGGTTAGGCCTTTGATGCATTGCAAGCCGTAGTTCGTCGGGTGGTCCTTGTCGGGACGCATGGACACCACTTTGCCGTTCTCCGACAGGATGATGGTGCCGCAACCAACACCGCAGTAGGGGCATTGGGCGATGGCTTCCTTGTGCTCGACCCCACCTGTGGTGGCCGCTTCGGCTTCGGCGACCTCCAGTTCAGGATTGGCGCCGACCATCAGTCCCGTCGTCGAACCGGTGATGAAGGCACTGCTCTTGAGGAAGTTGCGCCGGGTGAATGCGTTCTTGAGGCGTTTCATAGCGTGTTTCCTCTTCCTCTATTGCTTCGGCAGGCTGCGCAGATAGACGATGATGTCATCGATTTCCCGGTCCGACAGATTGGCTAGGCCATTCGCTCCGCTGAATCCCCGCATGCGGGTATTCGAGCGTCCCTTCTTGATGGTCTCGCGAATGAAGCCGTCGGACACCTTGGACAGAAACCCGGGCTTGCCGATCGCCGTGCCGGTGCCGCCAGCTTCGTAGCCGTCACCGGCAAGGCCATGGCAGGTCGAGCAAATGTAGTCGTACCACTGCTTGCCAAGGCGCGGATCGCCATGGGCTTCGGGTTGAGCATCGACTTCAGTGCTCCGATTTGGCAACTTCTGTGAAGCGCGCAGGTAGGCGACGATTGCCTTGACACCGCTCCGCCCCAAGTGGGCAAAGGGCGGCATGCCGGTGTCCACGCGGCCATCGCGGATGGTGCTTTCGAAAAATTTGTCCGAAGCAATGCCGAGCAGCTCCGGATTGGCGAGCGAGGGAGCCGTCCCCGGCAGGCCGATGGCGTCCTCCTGATGGCACGCGGCGCAGTTCTCGTCGAACAGGCCCTTGCCCTTCATTACGTCGGCGTCGGTCGCTTGGACCGGAAGGCTGATCGCCAAGGCCGCCAATCCGGTCAGCCCGCCAAGCATGTGCACTCGCATTCGCCAGAACATAGGACCTAATCCTCCCGTGTCTTTCCTGACCCTAGTCTTCGTCATTCGACATTGCAACACGCAACTCTAAGCAATCGGTTCACAAAGCTTTGCAGCTTCGCCAAGTCCGCATTCCCCATGCCGGACCTTCCGCAATCCTAGTTCGACCAGTCGTCTCCCTTGGCGGGGCGTGTCAAGTTCTTGTGGCAGAGGTGGCATTGAACCTTTTCCTTCTCGATGCGGTCATGGATGGGCTCCAGCCAAGCATTGCCACTGATACCGGCAGGCAGCGAATGAACGATCCCCTTGTGACAATCGATGCAGGTCATGTCCCAGCCCGAACCGAGACTGTGCATGCCTGTTGCCAAAGGCTTCTGCACGCGCTCGTTCATTGCAGCATCATCGTGGCAATTCCTGCATTCATGGGAATCGCTGGCGCGCATACTCCGCCAGACGTGCACCGCTAATGCACCGCGCTTTTTCTCAAACTTCTCCTTCGTGCTGATTGATCCAAGAAGCCAGTGAACCAACTCATTTGAAGCCCTGATTTTGCGCACGACCTTCGGCAGCCACTCCCTTGGAACGTGACAGTCTGGGCAGGTCGCACGCACTCCAGTGCGATTGCTGTAATGACCCTTTGTCGTATATTCGCGATAGACGTTGTCGCGCATCTCGTGGCATGAGATGCAAAATGCCTGCCGGTTGGTGACCTCGAGTCCCCAATTGAATGCGCCCCATGCAAGCACGCCAGCAACGAAGGCCACGAGGGTGGCCGGCGTTATTACGGATAGGAACATTGTTATGCGCCCGAGAACGGCCTTTCGACTGAACCATTCGTGAAGCGCCAACCGCTCTCTCCGTCTGCTCGGGGATCAGCATGCTAGCCTCCATCACTTTCCGCTACACAAGCGCGCAACGGCGACGACCCTAGCCCACGCCTCATCGTATCAATGTGTGATTTCGTCGCAACGCGCCAGATAGTCGACTTTGGTACGATTCATTTTGTAGTGGTCGGTGTTCCGGCGCGGAATGCACACAAAAACACCCGCCCCGTGAGTACGGCCACGGATCGCAAGTGTCGGATCTGCAAATCCTAGACAGTATTGGTCCTCGTCTTCTTGATCTTTGTCAGGGGGAGCGGTATGGTTCGAACCGATGCTGGTTACGGCAGTTCTGAAGGCATGGTTTGACCAGTGCGGCTTCCTGGGTTTGAGCTGCCCCGGGGTTTGCCGGAGCCTCCACCTCTTGAGAGTGTGGAGCTATGTTGAATCGCAACACACCCCTGAAGCACTCGACCGAGGTGCGCGGTGCGCATGGTCGTGGACGACATTGGTAAGTATTCCTCGAAGTGGGCCGCCGCCAAGTCGATTGCTAGCAACCGCCGATCGCCAAGATGGCTCGCCTACGTGGTCTCTCGCCTACGTGGTCTTGCGCACCGATCTGACGTTGTGCATCGCAACAAGTCCGCAGCCAGTCAAATGCCTGGAGAGCGTGGGTCAGCGTTGCATTTTGGCCGTTCAAGCCGCTTGCCCGGCGCTAGAACGTCGCCGCGATAGCTGGCAATACCAAGCTCAAGGCTTTGTGCGATCAATTCCGCCTTGCCGATGAACAATTCCGCTGCCGCCGCCGGACAGACGTCACTTGCCGTTTCCGCAAAGAGCGCAAGCCAACGGTCGAAATCGTTTCCGCCTATTGGCAGGTTTGCGTGTGCCTGCATTGGACGGCCATGATAGCGGCCGCTCATCAGCGTGACAGACGACCAGAAGGCACACATGCGTTCCAGATGAGGGTCCCAGTCGGCTATTCGCTCTGCAAAGATCGGCCCCAGGACCGTGTCGGTCCGGATGCGCGCGTAGAAGGTATGGACAAGGCGCTCGATCATTACCTCGTCGATGCCGGTGCGGGCGCTGACATCTGACGCAAATGCCTCCCGCCGCTCAAATCTGGTCGCCTCCGCAACGGCCTTGTCGTCCACCATGCGATGCCGCTCCCTGGAATTAGTATTTGCAATACTACTTTGTTGCATGCTAAATAGGCATTTACAATGCCTATTTAGGTAGCGCTTCCGAAGGCAAGCCGCTGAAAAGGACCCGAATATGTGCCGCGCGTGCCACGCACCGCTGCGCAAGACGCAGAACCTGTTCGTATTGCAGCACATCGGCAAGGAGACATCTGACGGTAGCGGCTGGGAGAACTGGCCCGGCAGCGCCTACTTCGTTGAATGAGGTCTATCACTGTTATGCGACTGACTGCTTTCACGGACTATGGGCTACGGGTCTTGATGCGGCTTGCAGATGAGCCTGACCGGACGATCACGACAGAAGAGATCGCCGAGGAGCACGGTATCTCGCGCAATCATCTCGTGAAGGTCGTCCGCGACCTGGCGGAGGCCGGATTTGTTCAAACGCGACGCGGGGGAGGTGGCGGCATGCAGCTGGCCCGCCCGGCCGATGGCATCACGATCGGTGAAGTCGTCCGCTGGCTTGAGGCACGTCATGCACTCGTCGAATGCTTCCGGGCCGATGGTGGGAACTGCATTCTCAATCCGGGCTGCCGTTTGAAGAGCCGCCTGAGGCGCGCCAAAGAGGCCTTTCTCGCTGATCTTGATCGATCCACGCTCGCCGAGTGCGCCGGAACGACAACGAGCAAGCCGTCACGATCGTCGAAACGAACACGGCGTACCAAGGTTAAGGAGGATTGCTGATGCGAACTCGCCCAGATGTGATTTCGGAATTGAACGTCGCAGGCCGATTGATCCATCTCGACGAGCACGGTTTCCTTGTCGACCCCGAGGAATGGGATGCCGACGTGGCCAGGACACTCGCTCTACAGCAGGGCATTGAACTTACCGAAGACCACTGGGACGTGATTGCCTTCATGCGGGAGTTCCTCACTGAGCACGGGGTGGCGGCCGACGCACGGTTCGTCATGCGCTTCCTCGACGAGCGGGCGACCGCTCAGGGGAAGTCGGGTCGTGAACTTCTATTCGAACTATTTCCATACGGCTATGTCGGGCAGGCCTGCCGTATCAGTGGCATGCGCCAGCCGAGGGCCTGGAGTACTGGCTAAACTTCAAATCAAAAGCCGCATTGGCAAAGCCAAGCGGCCTAGTTGATCGCTTGCCATGCGATCTGACGCGCTGCTTCCTTGTCAAGGTAGGGACCAAAGTCTGCCGGGCCACCGAGAAATCGGCACAACGATGAAGTTAGGAGTTCGCTCATGACCGACGTTGCCCCAATTGATGATGCCCCGGAACTGACCCGCTATATCGAAGCGCGTTATCATGCATGTATTCGCAAAGAACTACCTGCGCTGACAGAAATGGCTGCGCAGGTCGAGAGCGCACATGCCAAGCATGATTATGTGCCGCTGGGATTGTCCAACTTGCTGCGACGAATGACCGGCGAGATGGAAGTGCACATGAAGAAAGAGGAACTGATCCTGTTCCCGGCCATTCGAAACGGCGGTGCGCCGGGTATCGAAAACCCAATCGCGGTCATGCGCGCCGATCATGACAACCACGAGATCGAGGTTTGCGAGATCCGGCGCCTGACAGGCAATCTCTCGCTGCCGGATGACGCCTCCGCGACGTGGGCGGCTCTTTATGAAGGGCTGGCCAAGTTCCTTGCAGATCTGGAGGAGCACATCCGGTTGGAAAATGAAGTGCTATTTCCGCAATTTGAGCCCGGGGTGGGGACAAATGCCTGACCTTCGCTTTCCGAAGGCCACACGCGCCCATGCCGATCACCGGCGGGAGCTTGCGCCACAGGCCGAAGATGCCTTTCGCGCTTTTTCAAAGGCTGTCTTTGCGGATGGCGCACTCGACGCACGCACCAAGCAGCTGATCGCCGTTGCGACGGCACACGTTACACAATGCCCGTGGTGCATCGAAGGTCACGTAAAGGCTGCGCGGCGCGAGGGAGCCTCCGACGAACAGATTATGGAGGCAGTCTGGGTCGCGGCGGAAATGCGCGCAGGCGCTGCCTATGCTCACTCGGTCAAAGTCCTGGAGATCCTCTCGAAAGGCAAAACAGATTGACATCGAACGTTGGCCTCAGCATTGCCCGCGTCTACGACCCGATGCAAGAACGTTCGGGTGCGCGGTTGTTGGTGGATCGGATCTGGCCTCGAGGCGTGAGTAGGGCCGACCTCAAGATCGATGATTGGATCAAAGAAGCTGCACCCAGTACATCCTTGCGCAAATGGTTCGGCCATGATCCGAGAAGGTGGACTGGGTTTCAAATTCGATACCGCGCAGAACTTGATGCCAATCCCGATGCCGTAGCGCATTGTTTGCGTTGGTGCGGGAAAGGCCCGGTCGTATTGCTCTATTCGGCAAAGGACTGCAATCATAACCAAGCTGTCGTGCTGCGGGACTGTCTGGCTGATGCGCTGGCGGGGGAGAGCGGCACGTGACGTATTGCACCAATCGAAGGTTGCGCACTCCGCTATGCGACGTGCTGGGATGCGACGTGCCGATCCTGCTTGCGGGCATGGGGGGCGTGTCCCGCTGGGAACTCGCTGCTGCAGTGGCCAAGGCCGGTGGATATGCCACGCTTGGCATGGTGCGCGAAGATCCTGACTTCATCGAATCTGAAGTGATTGCGCTGCGCGCGGCAACGGACCGCCCTTTCGCCGTCAATCTTATTCCGGCCGCTACCGACTCAGGTTTGCTTGATGCGCAGATCAGCCGCTGCCTTGATCTTGGCGTTGGAGCATTCTCATTATTCTGGGATGTCGTCCCTCAAGCCGTCGAGCGAGTGAAGAAAGCAGGCTGCCTCGTGCTGCATCAGGTGGGAAGCACAGCCGCAGCGCGTGAAGCCGAGGCGGCTGGAGCGGACATACTTGTCGCGCAGGGTTTGGAAGCAGGCGGCCACGTGCACGGCCGAATGGGCGCATTCGCACTGGCAGCCGAACTGCTAGACGAAACGCGCTTGCCGGTGGTTGTTTCCGGTGGCATTGCCGATGGAGCAGGTTTGGCCGCTGCATTGGCTATGGGTGCGGCCGGTGTGCAATGTGGCACCGCATTCCTGGCTACCGACGAATCTTTCGCGCACCCCTGCCACAAAGCGCGGATTGTGGATGCGGCTGCCTCGGATACAGTACTCACCGACATCTTCGTGTTGAACTGGCCCGCAGGATCTGCCGTGCGTGTTCTCGGAAACAGCGTCACAGCGGGTCTTGGCGCCAATCTGCTGGGCCACGATCCGAGAAGGCTTCCTCGAGAGCCAATTTCCTGGGACGGTAATGCGGCACGGTTGCGCTACAGCACGGATTCGCCGCTGCGCACGACGACTGGGAATCTGGAACCCATGCCACACTACGCAGGCCAAGGCGTGGGCCGGATCCGTGACGTGGTCCCGGCGGCTGTCCGGCTGCAACAGATGGCCAGCGAGGCGGCCGAGCTGCTGGCCCATCTTGCGGCGCAGAGTAGCGAAGATGGAGACGTGCCGTGATTGCAGAGAACCTGAATCCGTGCCACCCAAGCCGGTTGACCCACAGGTTGGGGGACATTGAGCGAGACCAAGCCGAGCCGGGGCGAGACCCTCGGAAAGCCGGCGATGTGATGCGTTGGCGTCGCGCAGAGCGCATGCGGTTGCGAAGCGAACGTTTGTTGCAGGGCGTGGAAATTCGGCGCGCGGCGAGCAGGGCTTTAGCGGGTCACCTGCGCGCATTGCTGGACCAGCACTTCGGTGATGCAGTGGGGCGGTTTTTTTTCCGGCTACTGGCCGATCAAGGGCGAACCGAATCTGCTCCCGGACATGGCGGAATTGCACACAGCGGGTGTGGCAGTCGCCCTGCCAGGGGTCGAGGTGAAGGCCGCGCCAATGATCTTTCGCCGCTGGAAGCCCACAACCCAGACGATCCGTGGCGACTGGAACATTCCTGTGCCTCTGCAAGGGTCCGTACAGGTCACGCCGAGATCACCGCTCGCACCCCCCGTCGGTTGGGATGGTGGAGGCTATTGCCTGGGTTATGGCGGCGGCTATTTCGATCGAACATTGGCGGCGCTAGACTCGCGTCCATTCACGATCGGGATCGTGTTGGCAATCAGCGCAAATCGCAACAATTCATCCGCAACCCCATGACATTCCGCTTGATGTCATCCTCACAGAAGCAGGCGTGCAGGCTGTACGCGAAATTCGATGAAAACCACCGCCGAGCAGATTCGAGCCTATCAGGGACCTGCGCTCTTCTCATACGGATTCCGCCCATTTTTCGTGTTTGGTGCTCTATGGGCAGCTCTTGCTATCGCGATCTGGCTGCCCTTGTTAAACGGACGCATCTCACTGCCAACAGCATTCACGCCGATCCAATGGCATGTCCATGAGCTCCTATTTGGCTTTGTGCCGGCAATCGTGGCTGGCTTTCTGTTGACTGCCGTTCCGAATTGGACGGGGCGGCTGCCCGTAGTCGGTTTCCCCCTCTTTGTGTTGTTCCTAACATGGGTCGCGGGCCGCGTGGCCGTTCTTATATCGGCATGGATCGGGCAACCCATCGCTGGCTTCTTCGATCTTGTATTTCTCGCACTACTCGGCATCGTGATCGCACGTGAAATTATTGTCGGCGACAATAGGCGCAATCTCAAGGTGCTGGTTGTGATCGTGTTGCTACTGATCGGCAATGCGCTGTTCCATCTTGAGA
>JAGRKV010000004.1 GCA_020442165.1 Hyphomicrobiaceae bacterium
CGCTGTGGCTCACCTATCGCAACTACAGCGCCGATCTTGATGTGTCGCTCGCTGGCGTGGGTTCCCTCAATGTCGACTTCGAGGACCTGCACATCGTGAAGGCTGGCGCTCTGATCAACTTCTGATCTGAAGACCAAGAACTAGCATAGCGAAAGCCGCCCCACCGGGCGGCTTTCTGCTTTTTCGAAGTACAGAGACCACTTGTGCCGTTCGCATTTGACGGCCCGGCCCGCCCCCGTGACCACTTATGACCTCGGATCAATGGCCCATCGAGCACAGGAGTTTCGTGTTTCGAGTCGCCAATCCAAGCTTGACGAAAAGTCCGCCGAATCATCTCGAACGGGCGGCGACTAGCGATTTGGCGGCCGCCATTGGACACTTTTCCAATGACATTCACAGACCCTTTCCAGATGTGGAGAAAGCTTGCCCCTAATAGGCGGCCCCACAACAGACCCTGCTTCCGGCACTAATTCTTCATATATTTCTGATTGTTGCCGCGGACGCGCCCTTTAGGACGCCGAAATCGCAAGTGGCTGATACGCCACAGCGCGACTGCTCGATTGGGCACAGCAGTCTGCCGAGATTGTAGCAACCGAGAGAATCGATGACTCTCCGGACCAAGCGGCAACCGGGGGTATTCCTGCGCCGCGTAATTGAGAGGGCGCTTTTAAAGTCGCGTTCAGTTCTGTGTCCGCCGTCTTAATGCCAACGCAGATTGGGAGAAGACTAATGAGAAGACATAGCTTGGGCGCGCTCGTGGCCGCTGGTCTGCTTGCGGGCGGACTGTCGACCGGCGCCTCCGCTGCCGACCTCGGCGGCAATTGCTGCGCCGACCTCGAAGAGCGTATTGCTGAACTCGAGGCCACTACTGCTCGCAAGGGCAACCGCAAAGTTTCGCTGACGATCTCCGGCTGGGTCGCTGAGCAGGTGGTCTGGTGGGATGACGGCGTTGAGTCGAATGCCTACATCACCGGCACCGGCACCACGCTCGCCAGCCACTTCAAGCTGACTGGTCAGGCGACCATCGCGCCCGGCTATCAGGCCGGTTACGTGATCCACGTCGAGACGCAGACGGCCGATCCATTCGCCGTCAACGCGAATAACGACGACGCAACGCTCAATCCGTCCGTCAGCCTGCTGCAGTCCTACTGGTTCATCAACTCGGACCGCATGGGCAAGCTGTCGGTCGGTCAGTTGTCGCACGCTTCTGACAATACCGCGATCCTCGTCGATGGTTCGGGCTCGCTCGTGCCGGCCAACTGGCTCATGATCGAAGGCGCTGGATTTGGTCTGCGCGTCAGCTCGATCGGCATCAGCGGCCTCGGCTCGATCAATCTCGGTGGCCTGCAGACGGGTATCGGCTGGGGCGCCGGCGTGGGTCATTGCCAGCACATTTCGGCTGGCATTGCTGCGGACTGCAACGGCGTGCCGCTCAATGCCGTTCGCTACGACTCGCCGACGTTCGGTGGCTTCTCGGTCAGCGCAAGCTGGGGTGAGGACGACTTCTGGGACGTTGCCGCTCGCTATGCGGGTGAGTTCAACG
>JAGRKV010000043.1 GCA_020442165.1 Hyphomicrobiaceae bacterium
CGCCGTCCGCTCGCGGCCAATTTAGTGCGTGGATGGCCTGCGCAGGCGACTGACG
This sequence comes from Hyphomicrobiaceae bacterium, assembly GCA_020442165.1. Classification (GTDB taxonomy): domain Bacteria; phylum Pseudomonadota; class Alphaproteobacteria; order Rhizobiales; family Hyphomicrobiaceae; genus JAEUMD01. The sequence continues at coordinate 56 of JAGRKV010000043.1, forward strand.
GTGCTCCAACAAATCTCTGGTGCGGACGGAGGGACTCGAACCCTCACGGCGGTTAAGCCTCGGGATTTTAAGCCGAGTAAGCTCATTGCGCGCTGCTGCGTAATACTGCGTAAGTGTTTGATTTTTCTGGCTTGATCTACGTGGTTCTTCCCTTGAATTCCCGCTCGTTCGCGCCAAAGTGCTCGCTAATTGCTCGCTAGCAACCAGCACGAGGACAACGCGCATGAGTACCGCCGTACGACTGACCAAGCGTCTGGTTGACGGGATGAAGCCTGGCGACACGTTACACGATGCCGAGGTGAAAGGCTTCGCCGTCCGCTGTCAGCGCCGCTCTCGCGTCTACCTCTTGCGCGTGCGCCTGAATGGTCGCCAGCGCTGGATCACCATCGGCCAACACGGCGCACCCTGGACCGTTGAAACCGCGCGCGAGGAGGCGCAGCGCCTCTGGGGCAAGATCCGTTCGGGCATTGACGTCGTTGCCGTGCGGGAGGCCCAACGCAGCCGCCCGACGGTGCGTGAGTTGTGTATGCGATTCATGGACGAACATTCCCGCCAGCACAACAAGCCCAACACGATCCTCGGGTACGAGCGCAACAATCGCAACCACATCCTCCCGATTTTGGGCGACCGGCTGGTGGCCGACATCACGCGTAAGGATATTGAGGATCTGAAACGCAAGGTCCGTGATGGACAAACCCACCGCAAAACCATCGCCAAGCGGGAAGGGGGGACGGGAGGCTTGGACGTCACGGGCGGCCCTGGCGCCGCCAACCGGACGCTGGGCCAACTGTCCAAAATGTTCAACCTGGCCGAGCTGTGGGGCTGGCGACCGGAGAACTCAAACCCCGTTCGCCATGTCATCCGCTACAAGGGGCGCAAGATGGAGCGGTTCTTGTCCACCGAGGAGCTGACGCGCCTTGGTGACGTCCTCAACCGCTGCGAAACGGAGAGTACGGTGGCGCCTGCCGCTATTGCTGCCATTCGTCTCTTGATTTACACCGGCGCTCGCCGGGGTGAGATCCTGACCTTAAAGTGGTCGTATGTTGATTTCGAGCGGCGCATGTTGCTCCTCCCGGACAGTAAGACCGGCGCCAAGCCGATCATGCTCAACCAGCCTGCAATTGACGTCTTGAAGAGTATCCCTGTGTTGGCAAACAACCCTTGGGTGCTCACGGGCCGTCTGGCGGGGGATTGCCTGCAGAATATCGAAGGACCGTGGAAGCGGATCCGAACCGCTGCCGGTCTTGAGGATGTTCGTCTTCATGACCTCCGACACTCGTTTGCAAGTTTCGCCGTACTGAGTGGCGGCACACTCCCCGTCATCGGTAAGCTATTGGGTCACACCACCCCGCTGACAACAGCCCGTTACGCCCATCTCGCCCACAGTCCCGTCAGCGAACTTGCTGAAACAACGGGTGCTGCTTTGGCGCAGGCGCTCGGGCGGCGCGCTTAAGTGCGTCCAGGCTCACCAGGAAGCAGATGCTTCGGCTTCCGCCCGTCTCAAGCCGAGGCCTAGCCGATGGCCTTTCCCTATCAAGGGCCGCTGCGCTTGAACCCTTGATGGGGGCCCGAGGCCGATCGGCTTAAGGGGCCTCGGACGGGCGGCTCCGGGAAGCAGTAGGCTAGCTGTTCTAGTGAAACACCGCCCGGTCGGGCTGCGTGAACGCATAGGCATAGACCGCATCACTCAGGGAGCCGATCTCGTCGTCGCTATAGCTGTCGGGCAAGCCTGCATCTTCGCGATAAAGCGCGTCATAGATGATGGTGCGCACCTGATCGCGGGTGCTCTCCTTCCGCCGCCAACCCTGAATCTGTTGCTCGATGCGCTCCAGTTGTGCGTAGAGATCAACCGCCACCTTCTTGATCTTCTTGATGTCGCCTGGCGTTAGATCAGGTTTCTTCAACAGGTCGAAGATCGCCAACGCCTCTTCGGAGAGGTTTTCGCGGACCGCCCGTTGGTCTTCCTCGCTCAGGCTGGCGACAAACCTCAGAATCTTTTCCCAGGTCTGCTCAATCGTGACACGGTCCTTCTCAGCGTTGTACTCGGCCACCAGCTCCTCGTAGTGTTTCTGGAAGTTGGTGCGCAGCGGATTCTTGGCCAGCATCGCAGCTAGCCGCTTTTCGATGGCATCGAGCAATGCGCGCGTTTGCGTGTTCTTGGCTTTGCTGCGCTCGAACTCCTGTCTCAGGCGATCGAAATCAATTGCGGAGATGTCATAGATCTTGGCCTCGCTCGGTCCGGTGGGGGTTCGAGGCACGATGGCGTCCGCCACCACCCCATGCAGCGCCTGAATGATGTGTGAGATGTTCGCTTCCTCGCGATCCTCTTCGAGGCTGTTGTAGATGTAGTTGATGGCCGCGTAGAGCGGGCGGCGAGTGAGCACGCCTGAATTGGTCAAACAGGATTTGAACTTCGCGAACACCGCCCGGGCCATAATCTCGAAGCGTTTGCGGCTTTCGTCGTTGGTGTTGATGACTTCTTTGGCATCAATCAGCGCCTTGTTACGATCGAACCCTTCGCGTTCGATGAGTTCATCGAGATTCACGTCGCGATCGGCTAGGAACGTGCGCACTAGGCCAATTGCTTCATCCAGTTGCGCCAGAAGGTCTTCTTCCGGCTTCAGCGGATCGACCTCTTCAGGCACCACCTCACCACCGGTATGGCCTCCAAAGGTGGCTAGTGCCTTGCGTAAGTTTTTGAGGATGCCGCAGTAATCGACGATCAGACCGTTTTCCTTGCCATCCTTGACGCGGTTGGCACGGGCGATGGCCTGCATCAACGTGTGGGCCTTGAGCGGCTTGTCGAGGTAGAGCGTCGCCAAGCTCTTCACATCAAAGCCCGTGAGCCACATCGCGCAGACAACGGCAATGCGGAACGGGTGGTTGTCATCCTTAAAGGCCGATTCCGCATCAAGCCGCGTGCCATCCGCCAGTGTGAACCCTTCCTTGAGCAGCCGGCGATGCGGGGTGATGTCGATGTCCCATTGACGGAACTTGGCGACTTCCCCTTGTTCCTCACTGACGACCACGGCGGCCAGCGTGTCCTTCATCCAGTTAATCTTGCGCTGTGCGGCGATCGCTTCTTGCTCATCGTTGATTGCTTTGAGCTGCCCCTCGCATTCTTTGATCTTGGCGTTCCAGGCTTCGATGATGAGCGCATGCATGCGAGCGCAGGTGACCTTGTCGATGCACACCAGCATCGCTTTGCCGCTTTCCCAGCGGGTGGAATAGTGGTCGACGAAGTCCTTGGCGATGGCCTCGAGGCGGTCCTTGGCCGTGATGATATGGTATTCTTGTTTGAGGGCCTGTTCGAGGCGTTGATAGGCGTCAATGTTTGAGGAAAGCTCGGCTTCAAACTCCTCCAGCTTTTCAGCGATGCGTTCGTTCAGCTCGCTGTGCGCGAGATTTAGCTTTTCGCCACGTGCATCATAGAAGAGGGGGAGGGTTGCGCCGTCATCCACCGCGCGCTTGAACCCGTATTTTGAAATATAGCCACCAAATACCTGTTTGGTGATCTCGTCGCCCTTCATCAGTGGCGTGCCTGTGAACCCAATATAGCTGGCGTTGGGCAGGGCTAGGCGCATGTTGAGCGCTAACTGGCCGTATTGGGTGCGGTGGGCCTCATCGCTCATCACGATGATGTCGGCGCGGTCGGTATAGGGTTGATCCTTGGGTACCGGCTGGTTGAACTTCTGAATCAGGGTGAACACATAGGCGGCGTGCTGGTCTGAAAGCTTGGCCTTGAGGTCGTCGCCGCTACCGGCGCGCACGTCGTCGTTATCGCTGACCGCCCCCGTACCGACGAAGGTACGGTAGATCTGGTTATCAAGGTCCTCGCGGTCGGTGAGCACCAGGAAGGTGAAGTTGCTGCCAACCTTGCGGTGGATCTTCCGCGCGAAGAACACCATCGAATATGATTTTCCGGCACCTTGGGTATGCCAGAACACGCCGATCTTCCCGCCGAGGTCCTTGCGGTTCTCGACGGCCTTGAGCGCCTTGTTGACGCCGAGGAACTGCTGGTTCTGCGCGACCACCTTGATGGTCTGGCCGGCGGAATCGTCGAAGAGAATAAAGTTCTCGACCAGGTCGAGGAAGTTGGTCTTGTCGCACACACCTTTGAGCAACGTCTCCATGGCGACGCTCCCTGTCTCGTCTTCGTCGAGACGTTTCCACTCGCGGAAGAACTTGTAGGGCGCCGTGTATGAGCCGATCTTGGCTTTGTCGCCGTTGCCGAGGATTACCATCGCGTTGTGATGGAACAGGTGGGGGATCGTGTCGCGGTAGTCGGACAGGTTCTGGTCGTAGGCGCGCTGGAGGTTTTTGTGGAGGTTCTTCACCTCGATAAACAGCAGCGGCAGGCCGTTGACGAAGCCGATGATGTCGGCGCGGCGGCGGTAGAGTGTGCCTTTGATCCAGAGTTCGCGGACACAGAGGAAGTGGTTGTTGGTCGGGGTGTCGAAGTCGATAACCTTGAGGGTGCGGGTTTCCATGCCGCCCTTGGGCGAGCGGTAGCTGACCTTCACACCGGTGCGGACGAGGTCGTACATCTCGCGGTTGGTTTGCAGGGGGGATTGGGTAGCGGCGGTTTCGGTGAGGTCGCGGATGGCGTTGCTGTAGGCTTCCTCAGGGAGACCCGGGTTGAGGTGGGTGAGTGCGTGGTGGAGGTGGCGGGTGAGCACGGCCTCGTTTTCCACTTTGCGGCCGAGGTTGGTTTTGCCATCTGTGCGTTGGCCGAGTGGGCCGGGGTCATTGAGGATTTCGGTGTTGTAGGCGAAGAGGCTGTCCCAGCCTAGGGCGTCCCGCAGATAATCGGCGGTGGGTTGTTGGGCGAGGTGGTCTTCGTTGAACCTCATACGAGGATGCTCCCGTTCATGAGGCGGGGGAGGAGGAGGTCGCGGGCTTTTGCGAGGGTTTCCGATTGATTGACCAGAATGTCGACCTGCTCCGTTATTGGCTCCGCAACCTCCATGAAATCGTGTTGAATTTGGTGAGTTGGAATAAGTATTTCCGGAGCTCCAAGGACAACAGCACTCGCATTCGGTTGAGCGGCACCACCAAGTCGGGCGGCAATCTGGGCCTTGTAGAGTTCAGATTCCATATAAACCGAAGCTAGGAGGGGTCTTATGCGCTCGCCAAACCTGAAGCGCACTAGATAGGAAGCAAAGACGGATTTTTCATTCATGCGACCGATGCGGCGAGCCCAACCCGTTGTGGCGCCGGTACGTGCTACGACGATATCGGCGGGATCTAGAAGAAAGCGGGCCAACTTGCGATCAGGCATCTCGCAAAATGGAACGCTACCCCAGTTGATAGGCCCGCCAACAATGTCGGTGATTCTCAGAAATCGTGGTCCAATATTGTCGGAGCTTGCACTAGCAGTGTACCCGTAGTCGACGTTATCTGCCGCTTTAGTAAGAGACATTTTGAGCCACCCCTCCGGTACACCATCGACAACTTTGACGTGCTCGTGGCCGGGGAAGCGTAGGCGGACGAACCACTCGCGGTAAATCTCGCGCGCGGCTTGCTCTAACAGCGCGATGCGGCGGCGGTTGTTTTCGATGAGGTCGTCGTAGGCGGAGAGGATGCTGACGATGCGGCGCTGAGTATCTGGATCTGGCCTCTTGACCGGCAAGCAGTGAGCAACATTTCGATCTATACCTGGAACAGCAGCCTTGTCGCTCTTGTAGTTCTTGAGCACGCTTCGAAGGAAGTAAGAAATAAAGCGTGGTTGATTGCCTTTAAAATCCACAACATAAAGAGAGGTATTGAGGGGCCAATAATCATCCTCGATAAAATATACCTCTCCGAGGGTGCCGTATCGACCGGTTACGACGCCCGGGGCCTTGGCCTTTGCCTCATTATGCCATCCTGTGATTCCTGAGGATGATACGACTGGGACGGGTCCATCTCGGCGTAGTCGATCAGGCAAGTCATGACCGCGCTGCAATTTAAGGACGTCACCAAGGAAACATTGAGTCCACTCGGTCATGCGCCAAGCTCCTCGAAGTTCTTGGCGATCTTGGCGGCCACCTCGACGGCCTCGTCATTGAGTCCCTGCAGCTCTAGGTGGATGTTGCGCAGCGTCTCTTCAAAATCGAAATCTTCGTCATCCTCCTGTGGTGCGACGCCGACATAGCGGCCGGGGGTCAAACTCCAGTCGTTGGCCCTCAACTCGTCGTGGTCGACAAGCTTCACAAGGCCGGGGACATCGCGGAGTTCGGCTTCAGGGAACCGCTCAATTAGCCAATTGGCATGCTTCCAGAAGTAGCGGGGCAGTTTGAGTTGCTCGACGGTGGATTTGCGGACAGCATCCAGTGACTTGAGAGGATTGCCACGGCCGTTAGTTTTGCCGCCCTCAACAATACGTCCCAGCAGCTTGAAGAGGTGGTCGGCCTGTTTGATGAGATCGCGGCTGGTGTTGGCGAGTGCTTCGGCGTCGGCCGCGAACGCGGTCAGGCTTCGCATAGAGCGTTCGGTGACCTCCCAAGCCTTGATGAGCTTATCGACCAGGCCGCCTAAGGCTTTGAGGTCGGTTTCGAAGGTCTCGAAGGCCTTGCGCGCCTCGGTGGCATTTTCGTCCTTGCCACCGGCGTGGGCGGCGATAGCTCCTTTGAATGCGTCGACCAGGGGCGCCAGAGGGGCGTGTGTTTCTTCGTGGTCGTCGTCGATGGCAAGCTGGCCGGTACAGCGTTGGCCTTCTTCCAGGGCGTGTTCGAGGTGCTCTTCCAGAAGTTCAAAAAAGCGTTCTTGCTCGCCGCGATAGAGCCAGACGATAGCAGTGAGGTTTTGCTGCTGCTCCGGTGAGAAATCATAGATCTTGCGCGTCACCTTGCGGTTTACGTTGCGCGCGTCGATCATCAGCACCTTGCCCTTGTGCTGTTCGGGCTTGGCTTTGTCGAGGAACCACAGTTCGCAGGGAACGGTACGTGTGTAGAAGAACCCGCCCCGGATCGCCATCATGATCGCCACGTGGTCGGCGGCGATGAGTTTCTCGCGGACTTTGGCTTCGTCGTGGCCGGCGGAAGACGCTTGCGAGGACATGACGAAGCCGGCGCGGCCGGTCTCGTTGAGGTAGGCGTCGAAGTAGCTGATCCAGAGGTAGTTGCCGTTGGAGAGCTTGCCCTTCTTGTTGACGCCTGGGAGGCCGTAGAGGGTGCGGGGGTCGTTCTTGACCTTCTCGGCGTCGACTTCGTCGACGTTGAAGGGAGGATTGGCCATGACGAAGTCACACGTGCCGACCAGCTCGTGCGGGTCGTCGTAGTAGCTGATGGCTTTCTGGATATCGCCTTCGAGGCCGTGGACGGCGAGGTTCATCTTGGCCAGGCGGATGGTGGTCGGGTTCTTCTCCATCCCGTAGAAGGTGACCTTGTCCATCGGGTTGAAGTGCTGGTGCTCGATGAAGTGGGCACTTTGCACAAACATGCCGCCGGAGCCGCAGGCGGGGTCGAGCACGGTGCCGTGGTCGGGTTCGATCACGTTGGCGATCATTTGCACCAGCGAGACCGGCGTGAAGAACTCGCCACCGTCATGGGCCTTCTGGTCGGCAAACTGGGTGAGGAAATACTCGTATATGCGGCCAAAGACGTCGCCGTTGGCCTTTTTCAGCGCCGGATCGTTGAAGGTACGGATGATGTCGCCGAGGACATCGTTGTCGAGCTGCTGGTACTCCTGTTTGGGCAGCGTGCCTTGCAGGCTTTCGTAATCTGCTTCGATTGAATCCATGGCGTCGATGATCGCCTGGGCGCGGTCCGCCGAGTCCGGAAGGCTTGCCAGGTGCTCGAACTGCGCGTGAGGCTGCAGGAAGATCGCGCCCTTTTGCGAGAAGTCGGCTTTCGTGAGGTCGCGCGCTTTGCCGCCACGTTTGGGCAGGTTGGCTTCAACCTGGTCTTTGACCTTGAGATAACGGCTGTAGGCGTGCCTGAGGAAGATCAGCCCCATCACCGGCATGAAGTATTCGTTGCTGGCGAAGTTGGAGTTGGCGCGCAGATTGTCGGCGCTTGACCACAGCCGCTTTTCAATGGCTCCGAAGTGATCCACGTCGTGTGCCCCCGTCTGACGATTCGAGGCCGATGATGCCTTTACTGGTGCGGTAGGGGAAGCCGATAGAGCAGGGCGTGAGATAATTGGCATACAACATTCATTCTTTGTACGCACATTATCGAGGAAATGGTGGCTTGGCAAGGATTTGCGGGCGGTCGCCGTACCTGGTCGAGACGCAGATTAGAGCGCAAGGTTAGTAGGTCGGCTTGCGAGGGTTTGAGTGGTGCCACGCTTCCAATGGTAGAGACCGCAGATACTGATCAGCCTCCACCAGCCCGTCATGGCTGGCGGCCCACATGATGTGTTCGCGTAGGCGTTCAGCTTTCGCCTCGTTCGAGGTGCCATGCCATGCCGCAAGCACGAGTGGTGGCGACGGTGTGAATCCAGATGCTGTCCGCGCAGCGAATGGAAGACTTTCCCAAAAGGTTTGCCAATCCAACGGACGAGGACAGACCCGATCGCCTGACTTCACGTAACTCAGCAGTGCTTGGAGGGTAGCATCAGGGTCCATCGGCGGTGCTCTTGCGGTTGTCAAAAGTATACAGAAACAGACATCCGCCGGGATGCACCGAGTCTGGTCGCGTTGCCGAACTCGGGTGTCCGCTTAGGGGCGATCAGTGGCTGGTTGCAGGCTGACGTCAATCGTCAAGAGTGAGCCAAAGCAGAAGCCTAGCCGAATCATGATAATTGATCAGCAGGATGATTACGGCGCCACGAGGTAATCCGAGCCAAGTGATTTCGGCCGACTTGCTCCTTGACGACGAGTGAATCGAATGACCAATCCGATGCATAATACCCTGGCGCGCTTGGCACAACGTATGCCTCGTGTTGTGCGCGAACACGAGGTACTGCGCGTGGCAAGCTGGATGATGAACGACAATCCAGCCGAGGCAGCAGAGAAGGCAATTGGCGAGGTTTTGAAATGGGCGCAGAGACGTTGCGGCGGTCAGCTGCCCCCTGAGGCGCGGCACCACAGAACATTCGATTACTTTTCGGGTGGCCGCAATAGCAATGGTGTACGACTGACAAAGGAGGGCTCCGATATCTGGGCCATCCGGGCCGACGATCCAGACAAGTTTGTGCCTGAGAGGGTATGGACAACCGAAGTAGCCGTTAGAGTTCTCCCCGATCAACCCGCAAGGTTCAGCGCCCGCCTACTTTGCAGCACACCGGAGGAAGACCTCTCAATCGAGCCGCACACGCCCGGTTTCGTTCAGCAGGTCGTTGGAGCGTGCAAGCTGTTTCGCGGCACCGTTCCTCTGTCCATAGATCCAATGTGTATGGTTATGGACGAGGACGCCGATGAATTGATCGATCACCTTATTGCTCCCAATCGTGAGCTTCCAACATTCGTCGTGACTTTGCCTCTGGGCGCCCAATCCTCTCATCCACACCTCAACGTTAGTACGCTGTCTCGCGCGATGCTTGGCATAGCACATGTTGCGGTGGTTTCGGCTGGCGTCGCATGGCGCTTGACAGATCGCTTCGGCAAGTTCCGATCCGTTTTCGGTGGGGCCGTACGGGTCTATATGCCGGGCTTCGATGAGGCTGCCGATCCTTACGCGCACCGGCTTGTCCTTGCCAATCAGATTAGCGCACCGGGCGGAGGCGAGCGATGCTCGCGTTGGATGCGGCAGCTCGCAGCAAAAGAAAGCATCCGCCGTGCCCGGCTAGGCCGGGATGTTCTTACCTTCTCCGCTATCCGAGCCGCTAGTCTTCAGATGCGGCAAGTTGCTCTTGAAAGTGAAGGCGCCAGCGATGCGGAACAGTTGGCTGCTGCCAAGAGGCGCCTGACAACTCTTGAAGAGGACACCAAGCGCCAACAGGCGGAACAAGAATACTATGTCGAGGAATACGAAAAAGAACGGCAACGCGCGGACTATGCAGAACGGCAAGCGCAAGCATCTTCATATCGCATCCAGGAGTTGACACGACTACTCAAGGCCAAGGGCGATGACCCAGATCAGGGTATCCCGTTACCCGAGAGCTGGCAGGAACTTCCTGACTGGTGTGACGAGTACTTATCGGGGCGCTTGGTGTTGACGCCACCTGCGAGACGCGGTGCAAAGTCACCAGAGTTCTCCGATGTTGCGATGTTGGCGCGCTGCCTTCTTTGGCTTGCGTCAGACTGTCGGGATCAACGGGCTAGTGGAGGCGGTGGCTCAATCAACAATAGATCGATCATGGACGGCATCCAGAACGCCTCTTGCGGTTCCGATGCCTACGATTTTGATTGGAACGGCCGCAGGTTTTCAGCAGACTGGCATATCAAGAGTGGTGGCAACACGCGAGACCCGTCACGCTGCCTAAGGATTTACTATTGCTTCGATGAGCAGACACAGCAGATCATAGTTTCAGATTTGCCGGCCCACCGGCGATCAGCAGCATCATAATTGATGCTCAGGATTGTTCACCGATGCATCGACTAGGTTGTTGATCGTGTCCTTCAGCAGTTGGCCCATCACTTCCTATGCTTGTTTGGTAGCGAGATCCCCGAAGCGGAAATCAACCGGCAGGTGCTAAAGGCGAGAGATGTGTTCGCCTGAGACGTAGGTCCTGGGCGGTACATCGGACATGGTTACAGTTGAGGTGACGCTTGCATAGGACCGTTGCGGAACAACTGCGCTGGACGCCTAATGACTCGGGCTACGCGCGCTTGCGCGCAGTCATATCAGGTAAACGCTTGACCGGTTGTGAGAATGAGCGGGTGCTTCGGGTAGGGTGTCGGTGACGCGGCTTCGGAATCACTTCCCGTGGGAAGGCAGCAATGCATATTGAACGCATCGCGGTCCGCAATTTCCGGCTGCTGCACGATGTCGAACTCGGGCTCGACGCAGCGACGACGGTAATCGTCGGGCGCAACAATTCGGGAAAGACCTCGCTCGCCGACGTCATTCGCAAATTCCTTGGCGACAAGCCTTCCTTCTTGCTCCATGATTTTTCGAGCGCCAGCTATGACCGCTTCTGCGCTGCGCTGAAAGCGCATCAGAACGGTAAGCCCGACGAGGAGATCCGCGCGCTACTTCCGGCGATCGAAATGCGCGTCACGGTTAAATATGACCCGACGATTCCCGAATTTGGGCCACTAGGCGACTTCATCATCGACTTCGACGAAGCCGTCGACACCGCGCTGATTGTCGGGCGCTATGCGTTGAAGGGCGGCGCCATTTCCGCCTTGTTCGATGGCCATCTTGAGGCGGAATTCGCCGAAGACGAAGGCTCGATACAGGAAGGTCAGCGTCTGGCCCTGTTCAGGGATCTTTTTCTCAGATTGCCCCAGCTTTACGCACTCGAGTGGCATGCTGAAGACCCCGGCGATCCTAGCAATATCAAGGTGGTCGATGGCAGCGCGGTCCGCGGCTTGATTGACTGTCAGTTCATCAACGCGCAGCGCGGGCTGGACGGCACAGGCAGCCGCGAAAGCGATGTGCTCGCCGGGGTACTCGAGGGGTTATTCGCCAGCGCATCGTTACTCACCGCCGAAGGCGAACAGCGCGACATCGCCGAAAGCCTCGAGCGTGCGGTCGCCGAAATTCAGCTTACCATCGACAAGGACTTCAAGGAGCAACTGCAACGCCTAATGCCGACGATCCAGAGCTTCGGCTTTCCCGGCCTTGACGGGCAGGAGCTCCAGACCGAGACCAGCCTCGACGTCCAGCGGCTGCTCTCAAACAACACCAAGGTCCGCTACAAGGGCTACAGCAATGTCGATCTGCCCGAATCCTATAATGGCCTCGGTATTCGCAATTTACTGATGATCCTCTTCCAAATTGTCGGCTTCTATCGGCGCTTCCGAGCCCAGCCCGAGGCGCCGATCGTCCAGCTGATCTTCATCGAAGAGCCCGAGGCGCATCTCCATCCCCAGATGCAGGAAGTATTCATCCGGCAATTGGGCGATATCGCCAAGCGGCTGCGCGGCGAGGACCCGGCACTTTGGCCGGTCCAGTTCGTGGTCTCGACCCACTCCTCGCACATCGCCAACGAAACGCCCTTTTCGACGATCCGTTACTTCATCGCCGGCTCGAAGGACCAGCCGGTCGGCGTCCGCTGCACGACGATCAAGGATCTGGGTAAGGGCTTGCCCAGCCTGACCGACGCTGGCGCTTCGTTTCTCCACCAATATCTTACACTTACGCGCTGCGACCTGTTTTTCGCGGACAAGGCGATCTTGATCGAAGGCACGACCGAGCGAATTCTGGTGCCTGAAATCCTGCGCAAGTTGGACGCTGAGCGGATCAAGGTAGGTGCTCGGCAAGAAATCCGCGCCCAATATATCACCTTGCTCGAAGTGGGAGGGGCATATGCCTATCTGTTCGAGCCCTTGCTCAAGTTTCTCGAGCTCAAGACGCTGATCGTCACTGACCTCGATGCGGTTCGCCCCGAAAAGATCGGCAAAACCACAAAGTTTGTCAAACGACCAGTGTATTTGAGCAAAACGACAAGCAACGCGACATTGAAGCGCTGGTTCGGCAAGCGTCCGACCCCTGCCGACCTTATCGCTATGCCAGATGCCGACAAGGTCAAAGAACATATCCGAATCGCCTATCAACTTCCCGAAACCGCCGGCGCCAACTGCGGGCGGACCTTCGAGGATGCCTTCATCTTTGCCAATCCCACGCTGTTTTCCATCAAGGGCGTGACCGATAATGCGAAGGCCGACTGGGCGTTCGACTATGTCGGCAATCTGAAAAAATCCAGTTTTGCGCTCCGCTTCGCGACGCGGTCGAAGGACTGGACTCCGCCGCGGTATGTGTCCGAGGGGCTCGACTGGTTGGTCGGCGTGCCCGCACTCGCCGACATCGATCCCAATCTCGCTTTGATCGCTGCGGCGGCATTGGCGCCCCAGCCAGATATCCCTCACGATCAAGACGAAGAAGAGAGACGCCATGAGTGACTCTCCCGCCAATCCAGCAGAGGAAGCGGCCGCCAGGAGCTGGGAGAAGTTGAAGGTCGCGCTTGATGCCGGCGACAGTTTCGTATTTGAAGCGGGCGCCGGTGCAGGCAAGACCTATTCGCTGCTCCAGACGCTCGACTATCTGATTGAGGACCGGGCCCGGGAGTTCGTGCGCCGCAAACAGCAGATTGCCTGCATAACCTTCACCCGCGTCGCACGTGATATGATCCTTACGCAAACCGACCGCAATCCGGTCGTCTATTGCGAAACGACCCACGCATTCGCGTGGGACCTGATGCGCCAATTCAAGCGGCAGGTCTGTGAAGCGGCGCTATCGCTCGACGCTTGGGCAGAGCGGCTGGCTGAGATCGAAGCACCTGGCACGCTCGAAGTCGAATATGAGCTCGGCCACCGAGCCATCGAGGACGGCAAATTGAGCCTCCACCATGATGATATCTTTCCGGTGCTGATCCATTTGCTCGATAATGCTAAGTTCCGCGCCGTGTTGACCAGCCGCTTCCCGATCATCCTCGTCGACGAATATCAAGACACCGATGCCGCGTTGATCGCGGCGCTCGAGCACCATTTCTTCGGTGTTAAAGGCTCGCCTCAATTCGGCTTCTACGGCGACCATTGGCAGAAGATCTATGGCAACGGTATTGGTACGATCGACCATCCGGCATTGGCACGGATCGACAAGGGCGCCAATTTCCGCTCGGTCAAGCCGGTGGTGGACGCACTCAACCGCATTCGTCCCGAACTTCCCCAGATCGAGCGCGACCCCAAGTTGCCGGGGATGATCCGCATCTTCCACACCAATGGATGGGCCGGAAAGCGCCAGACACGCAACCATTGGCAAGGCGATCTGCCGCCCGATGAAGCGAGGGTGGCGTTCGTTCGGACGCGTGCCGCGCTCGAGGAAAAAGGTTGGGATTTCACCCCCGAACATACCAAGGTGCTTATGCTGACCCAGCGTGCGCTCGCCAATGAGCTCGGCTATGGCAGCCTGCCCGCCATATTCCGTTACAATGACGCCTTTGCCAGGAAGGCCGATCCTCATATCGCTTGGTTCGTTGATCAACTCGAGCCTGCAGCTCTGGCGTTCCAGGCACGCCGCTTCGGCGCGATGTTCGAAGCACTCGGCCGCCGTGCGCCTCCAGTTCGCGGCGCCGCCGACAAGAAGCGCTGGTCGCAGACCATGGCGTGCATTCTTGAGATCCGCGCAAACGGCACAGTCGCCGACATGATGGCTCACCTGCTGGCGACGGGGCTGCCCGAGCTTCCCGAGGATGTCGCCAAGGCCGAGCACAAACTCGCAGCCCCACTTGCCGAGGGAGAGGAGCGCTCGCGCCGGCTAATTGAGCTCGAAAAGCTCAAGGCCGTTCCCTTCACCGAAATTACCGAACTTGCCCGCTATCACGCCGGTACGTCGCCGTTTGAGACCAAGCATGGTGTCAAGGGCGAACAGTTCGAGAATGTCCTTGGTGTGTTCGGGCGCGGCTGGAACGATTATAATTTCGACAGCTATTTGCGCGTTGCCCGTGATCCAGGCAGCGCGGCCAATACCGCAGCGTTCGAGCGTGCGCGCAATCTCTTCTATGTCGTTTGTTCGCGGCCTAAGGAGAGGCTCGCGCTCTTGTTCACCCAAAAATTAAGCGACGAGAGTCTTGGAACGCTGACCAACTTCTTCGGAGCGAACGCATTGGTCGATATCGGTGGACAGCTTTGATCCGTGGTTAGACTAAGAGAGTAATTGCCCAACGCTCAAATCCATTACCAGCGATTTGCGCGCCAACGATCATCGACTTGATGCGCATGGAAAGCCAACGCCGTTTGTTCGACTGTGCCTAAATCTTAGCGCATCGAAGTGCCGGCGTCTGGCTGTGTGGGTCATTCGAAAATAAACCGAGAGGCTCTTGTTGGTCTCATAGCCTGCTGCGCCGATGTTGGCATTCTCTGCATAGCCTCCCTCCAACTATGCCTTTGATGGTTCCACCGTTCCACGGCAGTCGCATAATGAATCTTATGTTAAATATCTAACGGCGGAGTGCATAGAGCCTGCGCTCGATCTTCACAATTTCGCTTTGTAGATTGTTCAGCGTTTCTCGCGCCCGTTCAAATAATTCCCACGCCAAGTCCGATTCTTCGAAGCGATGTTCCATTCCCGCATCCTTGGCACGCCTACGCAGAATCGCCATTCGGGATTCTAGCTCAAGCTCCTGTTGCCCAAGACGCAAAAGCTCCTGCTCAAGTTCGGCTTCGTGAGTGTTCATGAACGCTCAAGACGCAAGGAACTCATCAATTTGCGCCGTGAGCCTCTTCAATTCACTGCTGATCCTCGCAATTTCCGTGGCGATGGCGCCAGTCTCGCCTCCCGAGGCGGCTATTCTCGCGCAGACCGTTTGAAGGCCGGTTAGTGCCTCGGGCGTGACTTCAGGCGTTACCATCTGCTGCGCACTTCGCATGTTGCTTCCAGTTCTCATGCGTTGATGCTGAGCCGCATATTTGTATACGTCAACATCCTGGTGTGAATTTCTTCAACACTCGCGGAGCAGTGTTACCTCAAACCCAGTTTTGATTTCGCCGAGAATGCGCCTGCTGCTGAAACATCACCGCAGGCAAACAACCTAACGGCCCCGATGGGAGCTTGTATTTAACGTGATGCGCTCCCGAAGGAGCGCATCTGGTGAGTTATCACCCTGGACGGTCATCGCCTTCCCAGGCTGTACCGCACTACTGATACTAGCATCGTAACCCGGTTTGAAAATGCACCTGCACATCGCGTAAGCAGCCTCAATGCATGTATACAAGGCCGCCATCATCCTGGGCTAAATATCCTCGGGGGGTGTGGGGGGCAGACAGCCCCCCACCGGCGCCCCTGCACAGCCGTGAAACGTGAAACGCAGTCGATGGGGTACCACCGGCGCGCAATTTTTGGGTTTCACCATTTCACGCGACATTCTTGCTTAGCGCGACAGCACCGGTCTCGCCTGCGACGTCGCAGCCGTGGCAGCATCACCACGGAGGTCAGGTCATGCACAAGCCAACCGACAAACGGCGCACTTATACATCGCTGCGCGACGTAGGTGCCGAACCGACACAGCGCCTGCTCAGAGGATGAGCATCGGCGGGCCATGGCATCTTACCACTGGCACATGCAGATCATCGGCAGAAAGGGGGGCAGATCGGCGATTCGTGCGGCGGCCTACCGAGCAGGCCAAGATCTTCTCGATGAACGCACTGGCCTCCTGCATGCCTTTGGTCAGCGCAGAGGCGTCTACCACACTGAGATCTTCCTCCCTCCCCTCACCCATTCGCGGTTAGGCGACCGGCAAACCCTGTGGAACGAGGTTGAACGAGCCGAGCGACGCGTGGATGCCCAGCTAGCCCGTGAATTGAATGTCGCCCTCCCTTGCGAGCTGACGCGCGAGCAGCAGTATGGCCTGTTGCGCACCTACGTGACCGAACAGTTTGTGGCGCACGGTATGATTGCCGATGTGGCCATCCACGTGCCTCGACCGGGTCGCGGCGAGGACGAGCGCAACGTCCATGCGCATGTGATGCTGACGCTGCGGCAGGGCACTCCCATTGGCCTGCACACCGTCAAGACCCGTGCGTGGAACTCCCCCGAACTGCTGGTCCACTGGCGTATCGCTTGGGCCGATTACGCCAACCGAGAACTGGAACGTGCCGGCAGCGTGGCTCGGATCGATGCACGGTCACTTTCCGACCAACGCGAAGCCGCGCTTGCCGAAGGTGATGAGGCGCGTGCCCAGACACTCGCCCGAGAGCCCGAGCTTCACATGGGCCCCAATGCAGTTGCCATGGCTCGCAAAGCGCGCCGCGAACAGAAGCAAATCAATGGCTCTCCGGAAACCTGCGCGATTCCGGACAAGGTGGCCGACAATGCCGAGCGGATCGATCGTAATGCGCACCGCGCGTGGGCGCGGCACGCACGGGCACAAGCCGCCGAAGTCCGCTGGGCGGAGCGCGCACTATTCGGGCCGGAACTGACTGCCATTCGCAAGGATGGCTCGGTGCTATCCTACGCTCAGCTGGTTGCCAAACATGATCGCCCTCCGCCAACTGGTCGCGTGGGTCATATCATCGATGGCATGCGGAATACAGAAATCACGGCGGAGGCGTTGAAGGTTCTCCGAGGTATCAATCATTCCCTCGCCATGCCGGACATCTCCCTGGCCGACCTCCTCACCGATACCGCTTATGTCCGCACACCATTCCGCGTCACGCCCAAAGACATCGCGTTTGCGTTTTACAAAATGGGCCTGCTGTCGCTCGAACGGCTCAGCACGACACTGGAGCTGATTGAATCCGAACAGGCTCTACGACAGGCGTCAGACCGGAAAGCCAGTTTCTGGTCCCGCCTGACGCCTCGGCATCGCGGACACGCTTATCGGCACGAGCAGGCCAGAACTCGCCGACGCCGGAACGCCAACGATCCCACCGACCCTTGAAGCAGCGTTCCTTGAAGTACATGACGCGCCGGGCACGGATCGGGGCCGCAATCTGCTGGTTCATGAACACCAGTACCTCGTCCGGAGATAGGCGCATTACCTCCGACGCATCAACCAACAATCGTCCTGCCTCGCCCTGCCCGCTCTGTGCCTGATGCTGAATCACCGCGTCGTGCCCCTGGCTCATACCGGACGATCGGGTCCGTACCGTAGCGTGGCCAATGCGTTCCGCGACGAGTTTCGCAGTTTCCATATCATTGACCGACCAAAACACGTGCGCTCCGCAATTGGCCAGCAGCGAGCGCCACTTGTGGTAGGTGCGCTGCAACTGGTCGAGATCCTGAAAAATAAGGAGTGCGCGCGCATATGCGCGCAGGTAGCCCATGCCGTTTTCCAAGGGTTCAAGGTAACCGAGCGCTGCGGCCTCATCGAGCAGGAACAGGGGGCGATGGCGCGGCGGCGCCTGGCGTTTTCCGGCCTCTACAATGCCGTGCAGCATCATGCCGACGATCACGCGGAGTGCTGGGCCGTAGACGGCTAGCCGCTCCTCCGGCACAACGAGGTAGAGTGTTTGCGTGTGATTATAGAATGAGCGCGGATCGAAGCTCGATCGGCCGGACAGCACTCCGAGAGGCTTGGACAGCGACCATGCTTCGGTACCCTTGACCAGGTTCGAGAGAATGTTCATCGCTTCCTCGGTGTCCAGGGCGCGTATGATCTGTTGCGCGCTTTCGCGTATCCGCCCCTGGGGCATCGCGGTCATGACATCCAGCGTCCCTTCAAGCATCTTGCGGTCGCCCGTCGCCAACCGATGCACCTGCGCCAGTGTCTGCAACTCGGGTTGATCGATGTGCGCATGTAGTACGAATAGCAGCAAACCAGTGAGCCAACTCTTGGCGCGTTCGCGCCAGTGGCTTTCCTCGTGCGGGTCTTTGTCGAGCATGAGTTCGGCCAGCGCCTCAGCATCGACCACTTCGTGCGGTGTGCCGATGCGGATCATGTCGAGCGGGTTCAACTGGTCTGACCACTCGGGATCCAACAGGTTTATGGTATGCACCTGCCCCAGTTTCGCGCGGAACCGTCCCGTCACCGCGAGGTTCTCGCCCTTGGGGTCCGTGACGACAATCGAACCCTTGTAATCGAGGAGGTTGCTGATCACCGGACCGACACCCTTCCCGGCGCCTTGGGGTGCAAACACCACGGCTGAGCCTTCGGGATTGTTGAACCGGACGAAGCGACCGAGCGTTCGTGCGAGGATGAGACCCTCGCCGCCGACGACCCTCCAACGCACCAGTTCGGTTGTGTGAGCAAATCGGGCTGAGCCGAACGTGGCCGCCCGTCGCCGGCAGCAATGACGGATGAAGCGGAGCGTCGCCTTCGTTCCAATCCAGGCAACGCGAGCCGATCTGGTGAGTAGCACCAGCAAAAACCTGATCAGCACGATACATGCGCGTCCCATAGACCTAGTTCATCGTCACGCGTTGTAACGGTCAAACCGGATGCTCGTTACGCGTGCAGGTCGATGCGGATGCGGTTGTATCTCGCCACCCCCTGTTTCCGGATTGCCACGATGCGAATTTTGCATACGGCGTGTGCACAGCACGCGACAGGATTCGCAGTGTGCGTCAGCATGAAGCTCCACCCCGTAACGTTTCACCATCGGCCCTCAAGGAGACCATCCATGGCTGACGAGAATAAACCGCACTACACCGTGCATTGCGTTGCCAAGCGCGACGGCCGCGAGTTCTGGACGCGTGTCGGCGTCGCCTGGAAGAATCCCAAGGCAACGGACACAATCTCTCTCGTGCTCAACGAGGGGATCTCTGTCGCGGGCAAGGTTGTGTTACTACCGTTCGTCGAACAGGAGGACGCCGCAGCCCAAGACAAACCCGGCAAGGCCAAACGTGCTGAGAAGTCGCCAGCCACTTAGACCCTGCAAGGGGTCTTTTTTGTCAGACATACCCAGTATGGTGAAATTCACCCTGGAAAGGGTAAGTCGATTTCGAAGTCAAAATCACTCATTCTCCGCCGAATAGTGTCTCGGTTGGTGCAGCTTACTGACCACTCGCCCGAGATAAGATCCTCTCCATTGTTGCCGGTAACTCGCCCCAGCTCTCTCGGCTCCCAACCTATGCGGCGATAGATTCTGAGCATTGGCTCATAATAGACCCCGACAAACCTATGCGCGTCCCTTTGCAGCCCGAATTCATTCATTCCTAAAAGGAGACCCGCAGACACGCCGGCAATAGATCCCAATCCAACACGCCGGTCAGAAAGACTCACTGATATGCACATACGTGACGCCTCCCAAGTAAAGGCATTGCTGTCTATCGCCGATACGTCGCGCAGAGCCGGAAACATCTCGAACAGATGGAAGCCGCTAGTTGAGAGGAGACGCATAGATCCCGCGATCTTGTCGGCTCCCTGAAAAGTACACAAAATGTACCACGCTCCACCAAGCCTGGAATCGTACCGATCCAGTTCATATCCAAAGCGCACTCCAAGGGGCCATGAAAGCCTGTCGACAAACTGTTGTTTTCTGGTTTCATGCATTTGCTTGAAGAGTTCAATGAATTCGGCCCGATGAGAGCGGCGGATCGCGGTCACTCTAATGGTTGACACAGGCACGGACCTCGTTTGCTGCTGGCTCGAATGGCTTGCAGCTAGAAGAGCAGCGACAATCCATAGAAAAGTTGGCCCCAAAGGAACGCCAGCATTCCAATAGCGGAAATTAGCAGGCCTGAATTAAGCTTGCGACCATAAGAGCACATCCAGTACAGCAAAAAGATACAATCGCTTTTTGCGTCACCGTATCGTTTGTAAGGAGCGTTAAAGCGAAGCGCCATACTGTAGATCAGAAGCAACGAAGAAAGCACGCAAGCGGTCAACGCCAAATAAGATGAAGCAACAAGGACGAAATCAGACTTGGCCGAGTTGAAGGCACTAGCTGCAATGATTATGGCGTTAAATGTGAGAAGATGGGCAATCTTCTGAAAAATGCCGGAATAAACTTCACGCAAGTAGCTGTAAACACTCTCCCAGTGAACCAAGCGTTCGTGAAGCTTTCTAAGCAGTATCCTCTGACCAGATACCGATTTTGGCAGGTGGGTCGATTCAAAAACCATAGAAGTCGGCCTAGCACGCATTAGACGCTCAGCACTCGGGTCATCACAGTAGTCAGGTGTCTCCATACCAAGCAAGCGCTCAACGACTTCGCCCTAAGATTCTTGTTGGAGTTGAGTTCTTGGCGCGACAGTTTGCGTTCTTATTGCTTTCTGCGAGAACCGGTCTGCGAGAACCGGTTCAAAATCCCAGAGAAAACACCCTCTCGGCCCCTCGCGTGGCGTCTCCTCAAACGCCCTCGCCACGCTACGGCGCCACACACTTCGCAATGCAGTCGCCGTACCGCCACAATCTCACCGATCCATATCTTGCGCAGACAGTCTGACCTTCGGAGTTGACCATGGACAGCAAACGGCCCGTCGTTCGTGACTTCCGCCTGTTCGTGGACGGTGTTCCCAGGTCACGGCGCGTCCAACGCGTCGAGGAGGCAGTATTCACTACTGGACTCCGTCGCTTTAATGAGGGCTCTGCCGAACGTGAGGCATTGCGCCAGGCCATCCTCTCCGGTGAGCACTTCATGGACATCGCTAAAAGGTTCGATGTCGATAACTTCACCGTGCTCCACTGGCGCGACAAATTCGGGCTTAACCCGAAGCGACCTCAATAGACTTGTCGTCACCCACCGTTGCGCCCATATTTGGCGGGTGAATTCGACCAAGCCCTTCGCGGAGTCCACCCTGGCAAAGCAGGAGCGCGTCAGTGTGTTGACCTACGCGCTGCTTCACGTGCTTTCCTCCATCTACAAGCAGCCACGTGCGGCGCTGCTCCAGATTGATCAGCTCATCGCAACACGAGGTGCGCCGGCCGTCTTCGGTCTCTTGTCCAATGAACCGACGGCCTTCGGTGAACTCACCCCCTACTGCGATGATTTCTTCCTGCCGTCGCCAACTGACTCCGACATCCGAAGCTTTGCCTGTTACGCGCTCCAATTTCGTCTCCAGGCCATCTCAGATCTCGAAAAGACATCCCCGTAAGCAAACACACGCCCTCACCGCCTACCCGAGCTTCTGGAGCTATTTATTGCCAACGACAGGCCCATGCAGCACCTAAAACACCGAAACCCTTCTCTTCCTTCTTCAAAAAGAAAAAATGTCCCGCAGGGATTTTATTGGTTTTCTAAGTTTTATTGAAGTTTTGGCCTCAAAAACTTGGGATGTTTCAGAACCTTACATGACACTTTTGGCGACGATATACGGCATGGACGAAACGATGTACGGCTTGGACAGAACAATGTACGGCCAAGTGTCCCCAAAGTACGGTTCGGACAAAATTCCCTGCGTCGGCTGTGGATAACTTTGGGTGCTGAAATTTTGTCCAATCGTGGCGTCCATGAAGTACGCGTTTTTGTCTAGTTGAATGGCAACGAAGTACGGTAGATGGACAAAAAACTCGAACGTGGTCGTCCCGACGATCTCCGGCATTTTTGTCCAAATTCGCGTCCACAAAGTACGCTGAATTGTCCAACAAGCCCGTCCACGAAGTACGGTCATGGACAAAATCAATCGCGTGCATGTGCCATCAGCGGCAGCGCCCGGCTCCGGTTGACCATCTTCAGCATTTTGGTGCCATTGCGTGTGATGATTTCAAGGTCATAGTCCGGCAACGGGTCGGTCTTGGATGTCTCCACAAGGTGCTCAAGCTGAGCCCGGAACTTGCGCAGCGGCAATTCTGAACCGCTGCGGTGATGCACCGTCTCAATGCCGTAGGTGGCCTCCCCCTGCCCTGCGGCCTTCCGTGCCAACCGGTAGATGAACTTGGCAAGCGGCCGGGCGATTAGGAAGTAGTCGGGATTGAGCGTTAGGATGCTCGGCTTATCATCCGGCCGCACAACACCATCGTAGACCCAATCCGGAATGTTGATCTCGACCTGATCGATTTTGTCCTGCTGGGTGCGCGAGAGAACGCGGAAGTTGCCAATCAGCGGGAAGTTCTGGTGCGCACGGCGTCCGCCGCCCGTTAGGTTTGTGATGCGGATGCGAGTTGCTGCGAGGCGATCCAATGCCTTTTCCAAGCTCACATACTGTTTGCCGCCCTGCTCGCGACGGCAGAACTTGAGGATCTCGGCTGCTGTCGGGCGGAAGGCTCTTGGCGGCAGGCTGCCGCGACGCCCCTGCCGCTCGGCGAGACGGTAGTCACGCATGGCTGCGGCCAGATGCGAAACCATATGAATGAAGATGTCGTAGTCATACGCGGTTGCGAGCCCAACCTCAGCACCCCCTTCGACCGTGACGATCGCATCCTTGAGTTCGTAGCGGATGACACCTTCACGCACACCCTTTGAAAGGGAGAACGGCGCTACATCCATGAGGTTGACGTCGTCCTTGATGGGGGCATCATTAATCTGCGGCACGAAGAACATGAGCTGCGCGTCATCGAGCGGTGCATCACGCGTGATTGCTTTTGGCCCTCCGGGCGTTTCGTGTTCAATGACGATGCGCACCTCATCGAGGTGAATAGCTTCAGCGAGACCGCGAATGGCTTGGTTGATATCGGTATCGGGCAGCTTCTCCAGCTGCAGATCCCCCATACGCCTGCGCAGATAGTAGCGCCGGAGTCGGCTAAGCGCATTCCGATCCAGTGGCACTAGTTCCTCGCCACGGATAGACGCGACTTGCCCAGCCATGCGCTGGAGATACGCGTTTTTTTCGTGCAACGAGAGCTTTGAAAACTCGTCGCGCGTCATGAGGTTCAGTTTGGCGGATGACATAGAGCCACCTTACGCGCACGGGCGCGCACGGTGAACGTCGCCTGCCCATTCGGCGGGCACTATTCAGCACTAAAGTGGCGATGTTTCTATTTTCCTATATATCAACCAATAAACCAACATCGAAACCAATCCATTTCTGTATGTTGGTATATTTGTGTTTTTGTACAAACCAACATGCCAACGTGGCAATAAGCCCACATAGGTATCCGTGTTTAAACCAATAAATCTTGCCATGTTGAAATATGCCAATGTAGATTTAAGCCTATAAAGAAAGAAATGTACGTGTTTATTAGTTTCATCAGTCAGAAGGGTGGAACCGGTAAGACTACCCTCGCGCTGCATGTGGCGGCCGCCATGGCCCAGACCGGTCTCAAGACACTGCTCATCGACGCCGACCCACAAGCCAGTGCGATGGCGTGGCACGCCTGCCGGATGCAGCATGAGCAGCCGAGCTTGAACCGGTTGACCATCATGGCGATCAGTAACGGTACGATTACCAGCCAAATCCCCGAACTGGCCAAGGCATATGACTGCGTCGTCATCGATGGGCCTCCGCGAGGCGACCGCATTGCTCGCGACGTCATCTTGGCCAGCGATATGGTTCTGGTGCCGACGCGGCTGTCGGGATTCGACGTATGGGCAGGCGACAGCATCACCAAAATCATCGAGGAACTGCGGCCTGTGCAGGAGATGGCGAACAAGCGTCCACTGGACTGGTACTACGTCATCAATCAGAAGAATCCTCGCACAACAGCCGGACGCATCATTTTGAAGGCTCTTGAGCGGGTGGAGGGCCATCTCCTCGACAGCCACGTTTGTGAGCGTGCCGCCTTTATCGAAAGCACCAGTCAGGGTTTGACCATCTTCGAGACGGAGGCGAAGGGCAGCAAGGGCTCGCTGGAAGTCAGCCGCCTCGTCGATGAAATCCTGGAGCGGATGCATAAACGTGAACAGAGGAGGGCTGCCTGATGAGCCGCATGAAAGGCTTCAATGCCAACAATCCCACCGGCGAAATGCCAGGGATCGAACCTGTGCGCCTTGATGTCCTGCGCGCCACGGTCGACCCCGCTCCGGTGCCCAAGGCACCGGCGCCCGTGGCGATGCCTCAGCCAGTCCAGCATTTGGTGTCCAAGCATTTGAGGTTACCCGCCGACATCGTCGACTACATCGATTACGTCTACACGAAGGACAATCGGATGAAGAAGCAGGATGCCTATACACTTGCCATCGAAGCGTACTTTCGGCCGCTGATGAAAAGATGAAGTGACTGCACGGGTTGTATATCGCATTGGTTTCGCGAAACTTTTTTCGAAGGTTTCTATTGTGCTTCCTGAAAGGCACTCCCATTTGAAAGGTGTCGATTGCGCCCAGCTACCGGGCAGCAGGGTCTCTGGATCCTGCTTAAGAATGACCTCGAATGAGGCCCAACGGTCAGTTTGACCGAAAGATCCGTCCGCCCAGAATATTCTGGGTTTAGTGCCGTCCATCACAACGACGGCCATATCCTTGGACGGCGGTTCGTATTGCGAACCACTGGGGACCGAATGGCCCCGTCCTGAGATCGACCAGGGCTCAACTTCTGTCAACGCGCTCGGTAGAGCGAGGCTGACGGTTGTTGATGCCACTGGGTAGGGGTCTCTCTCCCGCGACACAACAGCCGTTAGGTTTTCGCTCTCCGAGGCGCATAGCCTCCGGAGCCCTTTCGCATGCCTGTTTCCAAAGCCTACCCCGTCCCCGCCGGATCGCTCATTTCAAGGGTGATCAATCTCGACGCTGGCATGATGCTTGTCATGCACGTTCCCCATACCCGTGGCGATCATATCGCTACGGTGCTGACGGATGCCCGTTTCGGCGCTGTCAAAGAGGTCAGCATCACCGCTTTCGGCCTTGACGAGCCGATCGTCCTGACACTCGGCACGTCGAATGGTGCAGCGTTCACCTTCTCGTTGTCCGAAACCGATCGTGCGTTGGTGCGTGCGGCGTTCGCCCGTGGAGGCCGCCAATGAGCCTGCACTCCAAGCGCGACGTCGACAACTTTGTCGAAGACCTGATGACGGCACTCCTGTCGATTCCCATGCCTGTGGGTGAGTACGTGGTCGACATCCGCCTCGAAAAGCGGTTCGGCCCCAACCGGGACGTCAGTGTCGACGTCACCACACCCGCAACGTCGATCGCCCGTCGTCGACGCAAGACCTTCGAGCCCATCGACGGCCTTGAACTGGAAGGCCTCTCGTTCATGACCAAGGCCCTGCCACGTCAGGCTTGAACACGCGGGGAGGGAAGCTCGCAAGCCTCCCTCCCTCGCGGTTCTGCGCAACTCCCCGATCAGGATACCTTCACTTGACCTATAGAAACATAATGCAGATCCCGGCACGGCCGAAGCTGTCGCTGGCCGAGATCGTGGCTGAGCATAAAGCGATGGCGGAAGCTGCCGCTAACGCTCGTGAAGCACTTGCCGCCCGGGGTGGTCCTTTAAGCGGCCTTTATCGCGCGCGCGCCGAGAAGATGCGGCGTTGTGGTAAGCGGCTCACGATTCGGGAGTTCGAGGCCGAGGATGGCACCATCCGTCAGGTGCCGAGCTTGGTTTATAATTGTCGTCAGCGGGAGTGTCCGCTGTCGCAATTCACGATCCGGGGCAAGAACCGGCGGAAGGCCACCACGCTCTTCAACGCGACCTTTGAGCGGCACCCCGACAAGCGGATCATCTTTGCCACGTTCACGATGCCGAACGTCGACGGGGTCGATCTCGGCGATGCGATCAATGTGCTCAATCGCGGCTGGACGCGGATGACGCGCACAGCGGCGTGGCGGCGCTCGATCGAAGGGTACTTGCAGTGCATCGAGGTGACGTATTCGCCTGAGAGGAACGATTACCACGCCCATCGCCATGCGGTGCTGGTCGTCGACCACTCGTACTTCACGCGAGGTGACTCCAAGTACATCCCGCAGGCCAAATTGGCCGCGATGTGGACATCCGCGATGCAATCCCCGGTGCCGCTGATTGTTGATGTGCGCGTGCCGAAGGCCCGGCCCGGCGAGACGATGCTCGATGCCGCGATCCGCCAGGTCGTGAAGTACGTGTTCAAGAGTGGCGAGTTCTACGAACGCACCGCCACCGGCTATCGCGCCGACCCGGACGTCTTGGAGGCCATGTATGTCGGCCTGGCCGGGCGGCGCATGTTCGGGTTCGGCGGCATCGTCCGCCAGACCGCACAGGCGCTCAAGCTTGAGCTTGCGTTCGACGAGGCCGAAGACGTGGCCGCTGATGGCACGCCCGACTGGTTGATTGACGCCGATGTCGACCTTGACGGTCCTGGCGACATTCTCTGTCCAGAACCCCGCAGTGCGTACGCGCTGTGCTTCGAGCCTGGTTCGCTGTTCTCGCGCCCTGCCTACGTCTATGCGGGAGAAGGCGCATGAACCGTCGCTCGGATGAAGCCCTGCTCGTGTGCTGCCAGGATGGCGACGAGACCGTCGAGGTATTTGCCTCGCGCAGTGCAGCCGATCCCTTCAACGATCAGCTGCGGATTGTGTTTTCCGACGCGACGGGGCGCCTCACGGAGGAGCGCACGCTCGCCTATCCACGCGGCAAACACCTCGTGCTCGACCTCTACCGACAGGAGCGGCCGCGTTTCGTGCTCGACCTTCGCCCGGCCAAAGATTCCAGATCAACGCACGCTCGCCGTGCTGCCTCGCGCAGCCGATGAGCAACGCCAACCGAGGAGATCAACGATGACTTGGCCGTAACCCCCATTTCCCGCACGACCCCGCATGAACCCCAACCACCCACCACAAGGAGAACATCATGGGTGCGTTTTTCATTCTCGCTGGCAAGCTTGAGAACGTGTTCTCGGGCACCAGCGACTACGGTCCCTTCACCGTCCTCCAGATGTTGCTGACGCCGTCAAAAGGCCGTCATCGCTTCGTGGACGTGAAGGTGCCGGACGGCATCGACGCTAAACAGTTTGTGGCGGGCGATTCCTGGCAGTTGCCGGTGGACGTTAATCCGCCGCGCCGCGAGGGCAACGGTCTCAGCATCTACCTGCGCAACGATCCGGATGCGCGGGCGCTGATGCGTAAGTTCCCGACTGATACAACGCCGACCGTCGGCAGCAAGTCTGCCTGATCTGCTGCAACCCCTTCCGGCGATGAGTCGGAAGGGGGTTTTGTCGTGTTTATTCCCGTGTGTGTCATGGATCACGAGACCGTCGCTATCACCATCTTCCTGTTTGGCTTCATGGTGCTGACCAGCCTGTGGCCTTGGATTCTCGACGTCGTACTCTACGCCGTCGTCGCCGGCATCGTGTTCGGCGTCTTCACTATCGCCAACGAGATCCTCAATCCGCCCGAGCCAGAACCGATAGGTGGACGGGTCATTGATCGCGGACACGTCGACGAGGGCCGGTATGTGTTGGTGTCCAAGCCGTTGTCGTTGCGCAGCGTATCGACCGACGTCGCGCTGCTGACACTGGTCTATATCGATGCCGCAAATCAGGTCACGAGCGCGTACTCGCACGTCCTTACCCATGAGGACCGCCATCGCCCCATCCTTGTCGGGCATCGTGCTGGTCAGGACGTGCTTTACTGCAGGGCAGGGGACACCGGTGCTCCCCTCGCGCTGACGCAACCGCTTCCCCTTTTCGAAGGGGAGGTGTCATGAGCACCTGGATGTGGTTTGCCCTCGCGCTCATCGTGTTGATGGGGTTCAGCGCGTTGCTGGTAGCAACGTCGCCGCCGCCCGCACCACTGTCACAGCCGGGCGCCGCGAACGACATCGTTATCGGTGGCGTCGCGGGAACGACGGGCCTCCACATGGTTATCGCCCATGGACGGGTTGATGAAGGCGCGTTCGTGCTCGTGCGCACGCCCCTCGCGGAATACCCGCTCGACAAGGTGCTGCTGACCCAGGTGTTCGTCGACGACGACGGCAACCTGGTCAGCGCACGCTACTGCCGGGTCGCTCTGTTCGACACTGGCAAGATTGAACTCGGCCAGCGCAATGGTGCGCCGGTCATCCTCATCCTTGGACCCGGCGCCGGAGTTGCGCGGTTTTCGGCCGACCCTGAGACCCGCTGGACGCATTAGGAGAACGCTCATGTCGCGATCATCGCGAACCGAACTCGACGCGGTGGCGTTGGCGCAGGCTGAACGGGCCCTCGCCATCTACACGCGCACCCAGCATGAACGCGAGGTGGCACGCCAGGCGGCGGAAGCGGAGCAGATCCGCCTGAAGATGGAAGCGGAAGCGACCGAACAGGCCCGCCAGGCAGCGGAACTTGCCCGCATGGAAGCCGAGTCGGCGGCACGTATTCGTGCTCGCGAAGCGGAGGACTACGCAGCCAATCCCGCCAACCTGGACAACGTGCTCTTGCGCTTCCAATCGAGCGCACCGGAGCACCAAGCGCTCATCGCCAGTCAAATTGCCGGGGTGCTGCGCCAGCATCGCGACAATGAGGGTAAGATCCCGTTCGCGGACCTGCCCCTCCACGGTCGTCTCGTGTTCCTCGGTGCCTTTCTGGATATCCGGATCGGCAAGGATTACCCCCGTCTCGACCTCGCTACGGTCGACCTCAAGGCGAACGCGTTCGTCTACGTCAGTCGCTATGGCCCGGCCGACCTCACCATTTGGCGCGCCAAGCGCGAGCAGATCGACCGGTATCTGGGCGGGCGTTGGCAAGTCGACATCGTCGACGGCACCAGCGTGAAGCTGCGGCGCTTGCCGGACTTGCCGGCGCGGATCCCGTTCGATCGGCAGTATCTGAGGGAGGGCCATGTGTTCATGGGCATCCGGGTCGATGACGCCACCCCGCTCTACTGGCCGCTGCGCGACATGACGCACAGTCTGGTCGCGGGCATGACCGGCGTCGGCAAGTCGTTCCTGCTGCGGCAGCTGCTGTGTAGCGTGTTCCATAACCTGTCGATCATCGACGAGTTGATCTTGGTCGATCTCAAAGGTGGCGTGGAGCTGATGCGCTTTACTGGTTGGTCGCCAAAGATCACCGTCATCAAGCGTTACGAGGATCTGCACGCGGTTATTGATGGTCTCGTCGCCACCATGAACCGTCGCTTCGATGAGATGGAAGCGGTGGTGGAGGTCACCTATCCCGGCCGGTACATCTTTTTGGTGATCGACGAGTATTCGGCG
This sequence comes from Hyphomicrobiaceae bacterium, assembly GCA_020442165.1. Taxonomy (GTDB): domain Bacteria; phylum Pseudomonadota; class Alphaproteobacteria; order Rhizobiales; family Hyphomicrobiaceae; genus JAEUMD01. The sequence goes on from JAGRKV010000043.1 coordinate 29,440, forward strand.
ATCAGCCTGACGATCCCGCCGAAGGGCGACAAGGATAAGGTCGCGCAGCATGCGCAGCTGCTCGCCAATCTCAGTCTGCTCGCGGCGCAGGCGCGCGCTGCCAACATTCGCATCTATGCGCAATTGCAGAAGCCGATCGACAAGCACATCGAGACCTCGGTGCGCGAGAACCTGCCGTCGACGTTGTGCTTCATGATGCAGAGCCGCACTAACGCTGCCGCGCTGTTCGGCGACCTCGATAGCTTGCCTGCAGATCCCATACGGCTGCCGCGTGGCCAGTACCTGTTCAAGAACGGCGCCACCAATGCGGTGGATCTCATCCAGGCGACCTATGTCGACCCGGACGACCTCGACTTGATGCGTGCCTGCATCCCCTTCGCTGAAAGGACATCGCCATGACCGCCGCGCCAGCCAGGCCCGACGACGTGTTCTTGACCACGGAGGAAGCGGCTGCCTTCGTGCGGCTGTCGCCGCGTACGCTGGAGCGCTTTCGTGTCGAGGGAAGCGGGCCGCCGTTCTGCAAGGCGGGCCCGGGCAAGCGTGCGCGGGTGCTTTATCGCAAGGCCGACTTGGAGGCGTGGTTGGCCGGGTTCAGCTTCCGGTCAACGTCGGAGTACGACCGTGAGCGTTAAGCGCGAGGTCGCCGCTTTGATCGTCGAGCACCACCGCTGCTGGGACGGCGAGCCGACGCCCTTTACGGCCAGTCAGGATGGGTCACGCACCCTTCGTGGACATCCTGGCGGCCGTGGGCGTCGGCGAGCCGCGATGCGATCGCAGATAGCGCCACCAGACGCAGCAGGACAGATTTTAGGGTGTTTTCGAGGAGCGCGAGCGCCGGTGATGACCGTAGCGAGGTCGGAGGCAGCGGGCGGGCGCGTACGGCGGCTTCAGCCGCCGCACACAGCCCGTTCGTTACGACGGCCCGCAAGGGAGCCACCGGAAGCAAGCGAGCGCCGCGCAAGGGGCGGACGGAGGACGTCCCGCCGCGCCATCGTGAACGTTCACGCGTAGCGGGCGGGGCAGCCAACGTTCCCCGGTCCCTCGTGCCTCTAGGGGCAAGGGCTTAAGGCAGCGGCAGATCGTCAGGATAGTCGTCGGGGTATTTGCCGGTTCGCTCGAAGTGTTTTCGGGCGTAGCGATGTTTGCGAAAGAATCCTTCTTTCCGCAATTGCTTGATCCGCGCCTGCTCCATACGGTGGAGCAGGTACCAGATGCCGAGCATCCCGTTCACAAGCGCCCAGAACGTGAGGTACTTCGCGAGGATGATGAGGTCGTCCATGTCATGATGCTTTCCTTGGTTTGCAAGGTATTGTCGCGCATGGCCTTCGGGACGTCAGAGATCCGGCGACGGGAAAGCTTCGGAATGGTCGCAAGCTGTTCGGAGGCTCCGCACGAGGGGCCCCTCTGGGGAGACGTGTGGATGCCGAATAGCGATCGTGCGAGCCGCGATCTTGACGGCCCGAAGGCCAGGGGCCGCTCAGTTCGGCTTTGCCACGAAAAACCATGCGATCTGTCGATGCGGTGATTCACACCCCTATTCGCCGCAAGATACGCGGTGATTATTGACGGTGCGGCATCCCCCGATGAACTCGCCAGTTGCGATCAACCGCCATAAAGGGCGCCACGGTGGGCGCCCGTGCTTAGTGCCTTAGGGCACAGTCTCGGCGAACGCCGGGAGGTCGGTGATGATGCGGCCCGCTGGGTAGCTGTACTTGATGTAAACCGAGATCGGTGCCTTGGCGACGAAGTGGCGATCGCGTTCAACCGGCAGTCCGAGCTTGCCACGCAGGGCGGCGAGTTCGCTCAGGGAGACAGTGCCGTATTCGGCAAACCCCAAGCCAATGTCACACAGGCCCCAGGCGATATCGCGCTCGTCGGGTTCAATCGCTGTCAGCAGCCAGGTGCAAGCCGCATCCGGAGTGAAGAGTTTGACTACCGGCTTGGGATCGAAGTCTTCGAGCATCGCGTAGGTATGGCCATTAAGGATCAGTTCGTCGAACTGGGATTGCAGAAGAAGCTTCATGGTTCAGCCCTCCGCCGATGTGCGTTGGCTGATAGAGGTCTTGGTGGGTTGTGCCATAGACCGTTCGCATTGGTTCGGTCGTGGGCAGTTCGTCATACACATGAGACGTGACTTTCGTTGGTTGGAGGAGCCACGCCGTGTGGCCCCGTCGCGATTGCCAAGACGGGCGTTACGGACGGCGCTGCAAGGGCTGAAACCGTAGGCGACGAAAAGGGGGAAGGGGGCCCCTTTGCAGGAGGCCCTTGCGGGGACGGCCACGACCGTCAGGCTCGCGACGCCACTGAGGGCCAACGGCTGGCTGCCTCAACGTGGAAAGTCCCTTATGTCCGGCGGGCTGCCCTTCGGTACGGATGCGTCGGGCAACGGCCTTCACTTGACCCCTTGCAGCCTCTCGAGCTGCCAGCGGTGGGTAAATGCCCGCCAGCCCTGCGACAATTCGCTGATCATTGCCATTGTCAGACAAACAGCTTCCGGATCGCGAACAGATCATGTCCGCAGGTGCTCGCTAATTGCTCGCTAGGAGCGGCCTTCTCGGATGTCGGGCGTGGCCACTGTGATCGCAAGTTATTGAAATCATTGGTGCGGACGGAGGGACTCGAACCCTCACGGCGGTTAAGCCTCGGGATTTTAAGTCCCGTGTGTCTACCGGTTCCACCACGTCCGCGGAGAGCCCCTTATGGGGGAGCGCGCCGCGAGAGGCAACA
>JAGRKV010000044.1 GCA_020442165.1 Hyphomicrobiaceae bacterium
GACATTGTCTCCAGCTCCGGCAACATCAGCCCGCGGGAAAGGTTGCGGATGTCCCGAATGGCAGCCTCCAAGGCGCTACGTATCGCCTCCTGCGTATCGGAAGGTTCGGCATCGAGTGCTTTCTGGTCGATCGGCAGATCATCTATGCTCATGAGCGCAAAGCCGATGAGCTGCGCGGGACCGTCGTGCAGATCCGCACCCAGGCGCCTCAGAAATTGTTCATTGAGACGGTCCGCACGCCAATAGGCCTTTTCGATCTTGTTGCGCAGCTCAGCGTTCTGTGTGGCTTTTTGCAGGAGATCGTTCTGTTGGGCCTCGATCGTGTTGCTGCCCTTTCGCACGGTACCGTAGAGCGCCACCACCATGAGCAGTGCTGTCAGGCCCACAACGCCCCAGCTTTTTGTCCGAGCCTTTGCAAGGGCAGCGATTAACGTATCGGCACGAACATAGAACTCAGAGACCGCAATGATACGGCTTCCGCCTGTCTCACGGATCGGAGCATAGATCTCCAGCAGCGGCATCTTGAGCGTTCGCTCATTGACATCATCAGGGTGAGAATGCCCATCGAGCTCTGCCGAGACGGCGCCGTTCCAGGCCATCTTGAGATGCTCGGTGGGCGTGAAACTTTTTCCGATAATATCGCTGAAATTGCTGTAGGCGATCTGTGCGCCCTTCTTCCAGACTTTGATGGAAACAACATTTTCCTTGAGCTCGGAGTGATCCATGATCTGGTCGAGCCGTTGAATATGTTCCGGGGTAAGCGCGTTGCTTCGGCCGAGTTCCTGGACCAGCGGTCCAATGAAGGCATCCATGTAAAGCGTGGCCGCAACTGCCGAGTTACTTATGACGCCTTCCTCGATCTCCTCGGCAACCCAATTCCCGATCGCCGACATTCCAAGGAGAACGACAGCCGCTCCCGTAATCCCGAATTGTTGCGCGAGGCTCAGTCGGACCCAAATCCGTTGGATACGCCGCCTTATTTGGCGCCAGCGGGAAGCGTACTTCGTCGGCGACGACGCGGATTCAGTTGCGGCCTTCGGAGGGTCGCCAGACGCGAAAGGTGGACCCAGTTCTTGAACCGTCATGGTGCGTTGACCTCGTCGAGGAGCGGCTCGACGAGATGCCGATACCGTTCCGAAAACCAGTTCATGAGCGCCAGGCGCAACAACGTCGCTCGCCGGTGTGTATCGATATTGCGCTGCGATACGTCGAGCCCCGCGCGCGCACCTAGCCGGTAGCCGTCGAGCAATGCGTCCGCACATTCCACCCGGAGCGCGTCCGCCTGCAGATCGGCAAAATGGAGATGAGCCAGAAAATTACCGATATCCTGCGCCGGATCTCCCAACCGGATTGTATCGAAATCAATCAGGGTTGCCGAGGCACCATTGCAAATGACCTGATGCTCATGAAAATCACGGTGAATTGGCACCATCATTGATCCGCCGACCTCGCACAGGTCCGCTCGAACCCGCGCCAAAGCCCGAGAAAAAATCGCGCTTTGGCGCTGCGAAATTTCAGCAATGAATGTGATCCAATTGGATAACAGGTCCCACTCGTGCGACGGTGTATAAGGATCAATGTCGCCGAGCCTGGACGAGTGGAGCGCCGCGATGCAGTGACCGGCACTCTGCATGCCCCTTTCGCGTTGCACCCCGATCAATGAGCGGAGCGAAGCTCCTGGAGCATCCGCCATCAGAACGGCGGACCTCTCGGTTAACTCGGCGAGTATGGTTGGAACACGGACGACCGCCACATCATTGCTCAGTCTTTCGGCGAGCTTTCGCTGGGTGGAAGCCGCCGTTGCAGCGACTGGCGTACCCCGCTTGTAAAGCTTCAGGATCGCACGAGTCGTTTCTCCCGCATCTTGCGCACCGCTTATCCTCAGCACTGCGCGCTTTCCGAGACGATGAGACAACAGCTCGATAGCCACCCGATCACCACAGAACCGTTCTATTTCGGGGGCAAGAGCTTCAGTAAGCGTTCCATAGGCCGTCAGCGCAGCAAGGTCGTCGATGCGCTCGTCGAAACCTGCCGCTCGAAGAATGAGGCCAAGCCTGCCGACAAGGGCGATGCGCGGCCCTGTGCCAACCCGGCCCGAAAGCCCTGCCTCAAGCTTTGCCATTGCCTTGTCGAAGGTCGCCTTTGGATCGCCCCAAGGCAACTGGCCGAACGCACGTATGCTGCGTTCCCCTTCGAGAACAAACACGTATTCGATAACGATGCCGAGTTTGCTTCCGAAGTGTACGCGATCGGCCACGCAGCCTCGAATGACCTCTCCCGGGAACAGCAAATCGCGATCGCTCTCCGTCATGCACTCGAGCACTCGAGCGCCAATCATGGCGACCGGCACACGTTGCAGCGGCCGACAGTGATCAACCAAATCATGACGATTGAGATATTGCACGGCCGTCACTCCGCCGCCGGTCTTTTGCTGCTGTTACCACTGGTACGCTCACGAACCTTGCCCTCGGAGATATCAAGCGTGCGACCGGCAAGGCGGGCGACCTCGGCATCATGAGTAATGATAATGCAGGTGCGGTCGGTCGAGAGATCGCGCAGCGCCGCCAGAACAGCCTTCTCGTTTTCCGCATCCAGCCCTGTGCCCGGCTCGTCCAGAATGACAATCGGCGATCTGCGGATCATCGCCCGCGCAATCGCAATGCGTTGCCTCTGCCCGCCCGAAAGTGTTGTGCCCCGCCGGCCAACGACTGTGTCGTAGCCGTCCGCCATTGCACAAATGAACTCATGCGCGCGTGCAGCGCGCGCAGCCGCAATAATCTCTTCTTCCGACGCATCCGGGCGCCCGTAGGAAATGTTCTCCCGTATCGTCGTGTTGAAGAGTACGGCCTCCTGCAGCAACACCGAGACATTCTCACGGAGTGCGGACAGGCGGTAGTCGCGGATGTCGCGACCATCAATCCGGATCACACCGGAGCGCGGCTCGTAGAACCGTAACAACAGGTGAGCAATGGTCGATTTTCCCGAACCACTCGGGCTGAACAGGGCAACTGTCTCCCCAGCCCCAATCGAGAAGGTCGCGTGATCGAGCACGTTTGCGCCGGCGACATAGCCGAAGCTCACGTCATCAAATGACACGTAGCCCTTGATCTTCTCCCCGCTTGCGGCGTTCGGTCGGTCACAGATCTCCGGCTCGCGATCCAGAATCGCAAGGACGCGCTCACCGCACGCCGTGGCCTTCGCCAGCCGCCCGGTGAGGGATGCGAGCTTGCGGACCGGCTTGTACATTCCGGCGAGGTAGGCTGTGAACACCAGGAGATCACCTGGCGTCAATGCGCCCGCGCGAACCCGCCAAACGCCGAACCATAGGACAGCGCACGTGCCCAGGGCGAGCAGCACCTCAACGGTACGATCCATTGTGGCCTCAAGACGCGTCGTCGCGAGCTCGCCTTCGGCGCTGGTCATGTTTTCACGGTTGAACCGCTCGGCCTCGTAAGTTTCTCGCGCATGAGCCTGGATGACGCGGATCGACTCGAGGTTCTCGCTCATGATGTGTGTTGCGCGGCTCTCCGTCTTCCTCTGCCTTCGCGCCGCGCTTTTGATCCGGCCCGAGAACGTGACCGTGCTCCAGATCAGCACGGGCAGAACCAACACAGCCACCACTGTCAATCGCCAGTCCATCAGCGCCATGACAATGATAGATCCGACCAGAACGAGGGCACGACCGATCATGAAAATGCCCGATGTGATCAGCAAGTCGCGCACAAGCCGAACATCACCTGTCAGCCGCGTCAGCAAGTCGCCGGCGCTAGCGTTGTCATGAAACGATTGCGAGAGACACTGAATGTGGCGATATAGATCCAGGCGTATTGAGGTGACGACCCTGCGCCCCGCACCGGCGAGAAGCACGGCCTGCCCGTAGGCGAAAGCACCGCCCAGTACCGCTATCACGAGTATCGCAAGGCTTGCCGTCCCGAGCAGCAGATCACCCTGACCTAGCACATCGGTGAACCAGCGGGTCGCGGCATCCTTGGGCGACGCCGGCATGATGAGTCCATCGAAGACAAGTTTTAGAGGCCAAGGCCGCAAAACCTCCATAACCGCGACACCAACCATGCAAAGTGCTGCAAGCACCAGCGAGCGCCGCTCACGCCCAACATAATGATGGAACCGGGAGAATAGTTTGCGCATCGCCGACGTTTCAAAGCGACGCTTGAGTTTGTCCTCCTTTGCCGCCTCCGCATTCACCAGTCCATGCGTCAACGGGCTGGCGATGGCGGCCGTGGCCACGCGAGGCTGGTTCTCGATACGGCTCATCATCCGCACCCCAGCTCGTCCCGCGCAAGAGCCCCTCGCCCGCGGGCCTGTGACGCTATGCCCGTGATGCGTTGAGCGATCTCCGACCAGTCGTAGGCTTGCGCCGATTTGCGCGCAGCAGCCCCGAGTTCGTGTCGCATACCGGCGTCGGCCAGCAATCGATCAAGTGCGCCGGTAAGCTCCTCGACGCTACCGGGTTCAACAAGAAGACCATTGCCACCATCTCTTATGATGCCATCGATTTGGCCAATCCGGCTCGCCACGATCGCGCGGCCGGCTGCTAGATACTCGAACAACTTAAGCGGCGAGAAGTAGAAGTCGTCGATCTTCGGATATGGCGCGGTTGCGACGTCGATGCGCTTGAGCAGTGCGGGCAAATCGTCGTGAGACACCCATCCGGTGACATGGATCCGGTCTGCAAGGCCTGTCCCGTCGGCAAATCCATCTATCCAGGCTCGCATAGGACCATCACCTACGATCAACAGGTGACAGCTACGATGACGCTCGGCCAGTCCGCGGAATGCACGCAGCAATTCCTGAATACCGTGCCAGGGCTTCAGACCGCCGACGAAGCCGATGGTGACGGCATCACTCGGCAGCGAACCACAAAGATGAGCCGCAGCGCCTGCAGGCGATTGCACATCGAAAGAAGACACATCGACGCCATTCGGAATGACGTGAATGCGGGACCGCAAAATGCCATTGGCACGCACATATTCGGCAACACCGTCAGAAACAGCAACGACGGTATGCGAGAGGCCGAACACTTCGCGCTCGATCTCTGCCGCCTCTGCTGTTGCAGCGAGTTCACGATAGGTCTTTGCTTCTTCCCTGAGCGGCGCATTGACCTCTGTGATGCAGGGAATGCCTGCTTGTGCCGCCGCGCGGACACCGGCTCGGCTCCATAATGAATAGCGCTCGTAGATGAAGTCGAATGGCTGTCGAGCGTGATCGGCGAGCACATGCAGTTCCATTGCCGCTGCGCGCGCCATCCACCCGCGCTCCTTGCTGAGCCGCTCGCTGACTTGGCTGATCTCGCGTTCGCTTGTTCCTCTAGTGCCGGATACTTCGGCGGGCTTGGCCACCTCGATTAGCCGCGCAGGGATCGAGCCGACATCTCCGTCACCCAAACGCGAACAGTAGAGCGCCACGTCATGACCAGCACGCGCGAAGGCCCGCACGAGCGACTGGATATGGACCGAACCACCCTTGCCACCCAGAACAGGAATGCCATAGTCAGCCGACAGATAGGCGATGCGCATCGCTGTCACCTTTCTGTGTTGCTTTGGCCTCGGTCACCTGGGCGAAATAGCGCCGCAGTCGTCCAGCGTTCTCGGTTAGATCGAAGAGCCTCTCGGCACGTGTGCGCCCGGCCGCTGCGATAGTGGCACGCAGTGCGCGGTCACAAAAAAGCTTCGACACCGCATCTGTTATGGCAGCCGGCCGTGACGGTTCCACAAGAAGCCCAGAGCGCCCGTGCTCGATGATCTCGGGAATCCCAGCCACGCTGGTCGAGACTGCTGGCAGACCGACAGCGAGAGACTCGAGCAGCACAGTCGGCAATCCGTCACGATCGCCCGATTGCGAAACTTTGCACGGCAACACCATAACGCTTGCACGTTTCATGTGCTGGACGACGGCTTCAGGGCTCAACGCACCGAGCAGGCGAACTGACTTCCCGACCCCTGCCCGTTCAATCTGATGAGACAGATCCGATTCCTTCTCACCGCCACCGACGATGTCGCACTGGTAGGAGAAGCCACGCTCCCGCAAGAGCCGGCACGCCTCGATGAGGTCATCGAATCCCTTCTTTTCAACCAGTCGGCCGACAGCAAGGATCCTCCCCGGCTCCCGGTCGGCATCGGCGGTGAATTCGAATCTCGACAGATCGATGCCGTTGTAGAGCGTCACGATCGGCGCACGCGCTCCCGCGACACCAAGAAGGTGACGGCGGTTGTATTCTGAAACAGTCACGACAAATCTTGCTGCGGCAATCTTGAGGCGCCTGGCCTCATCGTCGACGTCCGGCGATACATAGCTATGGAAGATGTCGCGTGCATGTGCGGTAAACGAGAAGCCAACGCCGGACTGGCGTGCCGCGACAAGTGCCGCCGTGGTCGCATCCGAAGCAAAATGAGCGTGGAGATGTTGAAGACGCAGATGGAGCGCCAAGGTAGCGATGGCATGCCCTTTCGTCAGCAGGGCACTTCGCTCCCCTTCCGACTTACCAGGCACAAGGTGCTCCATGAGCGCCGACCACCCAGTATTCTCGATCGTCCGGGGCACGCAATCGACGACCTCGGGCAGATGGATGATTTTCGCTCTCAATCGCTCGAGAAGCTCATTGCGGATTTCGTCAAGCGGGCGCTTCAGTGAGAAGACGGTCAGCTCGATGCCCGCACGTTCGAGCGCCAGCATCTCATTGAGGATGAAAGTTTCGCTCAGCCGCGGAAAGCGCTTGAGGACGTAGCCAACGCGTAGCGGCTCGCCATGAGGCCAGAACGAATCAGAAGACGACATAGCGACTGGCCTCCGTGTGGCCCGAGACAACGGGATGTTTCGGTTGGGGCGCCTCGCAGATAGCGATGAGGCGGCCCGCCGCGGTGGCAGCGCCATTTAGGAATGCGGCGTGCGGCTCTCGTGGCGGACTTTCGAGCGCCCGTTGAATGGCGGCAAAGATGAGATCTGTCGATGCATCCTCAGGCTCGATGCAGCTCAACAGGCCGCGTCGAGCAAGCATGCCTGCCCTCATGCGCTGTTCCGCGCTCGGCCCCGCTCGCGGAATCATCACGACGTTCGCCCTGGTCGACAGCGCTTCTAGCGATGAATTGTATCCGGCCATGACGACGGCGACATCGGCTTTGGCCATGTAGTCCATGCAGTCCGCCGTCCAGGGCAGGAAGCGGGTGCGCGACAAGCGCTGCACGCGCGTTGCGAGCTGCGTGCGCTTTTCATCGGGCATCAGTGGACCGCCAACGACCACGGCACGGAAGTCTTTCCGTCCGTCCATCCGCGTCAGCGCCTCGATGGCAAGTGACAGCATCGGAAATGCGTCATGCCCACCACCGCCGGCCACCACGATGATCTTTTCACCGCTCCGCCAGGACGCCAACCCGTCAAGCTCTGATGGCGGCACGTCTATTCCACGCGTTTGCCGGCCGGAGTCTGACCCACTGCAGACATAGCCGACATAGCTGATGTCGCATCCTACCCTGCGGTTGAGGTCGTAGGCACTGGCGCTGTCAAATGTATCAGCCTCGCCGTAAATGAGGATGTGATTGAAATACCGATCGATGAATTCGTATTGGCCTTGCTCGCTCCAGCGGGCGCGGATGACATCGGGATCGTCTATTATATCTCGCAATCCGAGCACTGTTAGAGTCGGCATGGCAAGGTCTTCGATCATCTGCAGGGCAGGCACAAGATCCCCGCCGACTCCCCGAGGCAGGTGATCGACAACGAGCAGGTCGGGCTTGAATCCGCGAACGACATCCCGGATCAGTCCTGCTCGCACTCTTAAGGTTTCATGAGCACTGAGATTGAGAGACCGAGATTCCCACTTCTCTGTCGCCACCTTCTGCACCGACGGGAGTTTGATCGTATCGATCCCGCGCGGAACAGAAAAAAACGCGCCTGCACCGCTGCCAATCAGAAGCGCGACGCTGGCGGCCGGTTTCTGCCGGACGATCTCCGAGGCGATCATTGCATTGCGACGCATGTGGCCGAGGCCGATGCTGTCTGGTGAGTACATGACTACGCGCATCTCGAGGTACCCTTATTCAGCAGGATCGCGAGCATCATCGACGACTGCCCGCTGCCTCTGGCGCCCAAGTGGCCGACCAAATTCGCCGGCACCTGTGACCTCCAATTGGCCGATAGCGTCGAGAATTTCGTCGAGCCCCGCCAAACGCCCCGCCTCGGCGAGTTTCAGCAGGCGCCGCATCAGCGCGACAGCGAGGACGACACGCATCCCACGCGCATCGAGCAACCTCCCGCTGTGTGTCTGGTAGGCTTCATCGAAGGCGCGCACCAGACACGTCGCCGTCTCCAGCACTGATCCGGCACTAAGGCCGGGCGAAGTCGCGATGTGCGCCGCGCAGTTGGCCAAATCGAACTCAGCTGGACCAAATGCAATGTCGTCCAGGTCGACGAGGACGAGATCTTTACGCCCGGTCGCAGATATCAGTTGCCCGAGATGGAAATCACCATGCACGGGAACATTGCGGACGCTTTCGGCAAATTCGCCGTAATGCAAACGCGCTACATCGAACAACGCGTTGACACGTTCGATGCGCGCTGATCCCAGTCGATCGCGGGCGTGGCTACCAACGGCGAGACGCGGATTGATCTTGGCCCAGGGATCTAGCTGACCTATCGACCCAGGATCTATGCCTGAACAATGAAGGGAAACGGCGGAAGTGACGACCCGTTCAATCAGCGATGCATGATCATGCGGCTTGTCTCCTCTGTAGGGCCCGATACGAGCCCAGACGTCACGTGCAGTCGGGCCGTTCAGACGTGCAAAATGGAGCACGTCTTCGCCCTTTGCCACAATCGCTGGCGGGGTCGCTACGCCTGCTGCGAACAGGCGTCGCGACAATTTCGCGACATGCGCCGCTGGACGCTGCGGGACCTTGGCAAAAAGCCTCGCATCATTTCGGCCGCGGGCGCGGGCCACGAGTCCAATCAGCTCTTTTGCAGCGTCTGCAGATCCACTCGGGCAGGCAATCGCCGGCTGCCGCCGAACGCCGGATTCGAGGACACTTGAGATCCACGATGCCGTACTCGCAATGCAGCCAATACGATGTGCCCGCCCGAGCGCTTCCCCCCAGAAGCTCGCACGTGCCGCCTGATCGTCATAGGTTCGCTCAACGGAGAAAAGCACCGCGGGCGTCGACGTGGCGGCAAGTTCCAATATCGAGTTGTAGCCCGACGTACTCAAGACGACGTCGGCGCTGGCAAACATGTCATTGAGACGCGCTCCGACATCGATCTGGGCGTCGGCATTGCGCAGTCTCGCGGCAGGTGACGCGCGCGGCCCCAATACCTGAAGCACCCGGGGACGGCGTGCCGAAGCTGCGATCACATGATCGATGACCGCCTCTAATTCTCGCTTGAGTTCACCGGCTGCAGATGTCGATCCACCACCGCCAGTGGCAACAAGCAATACTGGATCACCCTTTCCACCAAACCACCGATCACCCACGCACTCAGGTTTTCGATAAATCCAGCCCACATTCGTGGCCCTCACCCCGCCAACCTCTGCCGGCGATACCGTCCAGCGCGACGCAGGCTCGGCGACAAGCACGACATCCCACAACCGTCCCGCAGCAAGTCTGAATGCAGCGAGCCGATGCTCCACGGTCTCGCGCAGAATGAGCGCCAACGGCTGCGGCAGAAGCTCCAGATTAGGAATGACAGCCGTATCGACAGCAACGGCATCACAAGCGGTCAAAGCGGCGATGCGGGCCATGTCGCTTCGCTCCGACAGAACCGTCTCGGCGAACGCATCAAGTTCTCCCTGCCTGAGTCCGTCAGCCGGAGCGTTTGTGATGAGCGTAAGCCTTAGCCCCGGAGCGGCCCGACGTATTTCGCCTGCGATGTTGGCAATGCGCCGGAGGTGGCCCAACCCGGTCCGGGCGGAAGCACAGAATGCCAATTTGCCTGTGACAGTTCCCGACATACGCACACGCCATGTTCATGGATGCCGATTGCAGCAAAAGGGCCCGGCGCCCGTTGACATGGACAAGTCATAAAAGATTCATGAACTCCGCCATATTTGCCAACGGACAACGATTTTTTGTCCTTTGGTACAGTCGGCCGTATAGGGAATTGTTTCGCAATTGAACGACTTAGGAGCCTGAAATTGCGGCAAGTGGGCGCTTGCCGAAAAGACGGCGCATCCTCGCACTTGGCTGCAAAGCCAATGGCGCTCGTACGCACGGCGATGTTTCGGACGCACGACTTCCTGTCGAAGGATGTGTTTCAGTGCTCTCAGACGGGCACCGTCTCGAAAGCTCCGAACTCGAAAACCAAGTGAACTTTCGGGCCGACACGCGACGCGCGGGCTTTGACGAGTTCCGAGAGCTTTGAGCTTGCGTGCGATAGCCAGAAGCCGCCTGCACTGCTCCATCACAGTTCAGGTGGGTGCAAACCGTGCTCCCAGCAAAAAGCCGGCGAAGCGCCGGCTGCGTAATGTCTTGATTTAATTGGTGGAGCCGAGGGGAATCGAACCCCTGACCTCTGCAGTGCGATTTCATTTTTGGATGCCGACAGCAGTACGCTGCATTGCGAATTATCATGATTTGACAAATAGTTATGGCGACACCGCCTCTTGTTCACTGCCCGGCATATCCCCACATCCTGTTTGCTAATGTTTGCTAGCTGGCGACCCTGAGCAGTCGCCGCGGCAGTGCAAGGCCGTCTTTGGATCGGCGCCTGCCCCTTGTTTGCTACGGTTTGCTAGGAGCAACGATGCCCAAGATCTTACGCACGCGCATCACCAAGCACGCGGTCGATCGCCTCGGTTCCGGCACCATGATCCGTGACACCGATCTCACCGGCTTCGGCGTGCGCCGGCAGCGCGACGGTGCCTTCTACTTCCTGCAGAAGCGCATCGGCAAACGCGTCCGCTGGATCACCATCGGGCCGCATGGTAGCCCATGGACGGCCGAGACAGCACGCAAGGAGGCCTATCGGTTGCTCGGGCAGATCGCCGGTGGCGCTCCGCCGCAAACCAGGCGGCAGGAGCTCGAAGGCAAACCCACGGTGCGCGACGCCGCACAGCACTTCATGGCCGAGCACGGAACGCAGCTCAAACACCAAAGCCGGATCAAGTATCAGTTCCTGCTCGATCGCTACATCCTCGAGGAACTCGGCGACCGCCTGCTCGAGACC
>JAGRKV010000045.1 GCA_020442165.1 Hyphomicrobiaceae bacterium
AAAACGTCGGCGGTGTTGGCTGCGAATGGCACGAGCCGGTCGCGGCATTTCTGCGCCGGATCGCAGACACAATCGACAACGCTTGAAAGGGCCCGGAAGCGGGCGAACCAGCGCTGCCTATACCGGAGGAGGCGGCATGATCGTCGTCATCACAGAAAACGCACCGGCTCGGCTGCGTGGCCGCCTGTCGCTGTGGCTGTAGGAAATCCGCGCCGGCACATTCGTCGGCGCCTACGGAAAGCGCCAGCGCGAACGGCTGTGGGAGGACATCACGGCCATGATCGGCGACGGCTCTGCCGTGATGGCATGGAGCACGAATGTGACCGAAAGCGGTTTCGATTTTCTTGTCACCGGGGATGACCGGCGCACGCCCGTCAAGATCGACGGTTTTGCGCTGGTCCATTTCGCCGCCCAGCGCGAGGAGATCGCGACCTGATGTCCCGCCCTGTCCACAATCCCGGCTCCTGGCCGCGCCTGATGCGCGCGGAAACAGCGGCCGCGTATGTGGACGAGCGGTCCGTCGATGCCTTCCGCCGGGCCATCCCTTCGCTCTATCCTGAACCCCTGACAATTAAGGGCAAGGGGGAACGATGGTTACGCGACGATCTGGACGCGGCGATCGACAGGATGACCGGCAGGACGAAATCGACCGCCAGTCCTCCCTTCGACGCCGCGAGCGTGCTCTAGTGCGGGCTCAAATCAAACGGCAGGCAGACTGGCCGCGCTATGTAAGCGTCAAGACGCTGGCGGCAGGAGGGGTGGCCTACTATTGGGCACCGCAACGCCGCGATGTTGACCGCGGCTTCACAATCCGGTCAGAAGCCCTTGGCCAAGAATATGCCGCCGCCTGTGATCGCGCATTGATGCTCAATGCCCATCTCGACGCCTGGCGCGCCGGGCGCGGCGGAATGGCCCCGCTGGAAGAAACCCGTTCCGAATACGGGACATTCGCGTGGCTTGTGCGCGCCTATGTCCGCTCGGCCGCATACTCCCGCGTCAGCATGAGATCTCGATCTGAATATGAGCGTGCGCTCGACAGAATCGAAAAAATGACCAGAACCGACGGACGCGGCACCGTCGGTGGACTGGCGCTGAAATCGATCACACCGGCCGCCGTCGACCGCATCTATGAACGCCTGCAACTTGGCCCGCGTGGCAAGAGAATTCGCCAAGCGAACCTTTCCATCGACGTTGCTGGGCGCGCCTGGGATGTCGTGCACCGCCTCCATCGTGCCGCCGTGCCGGCCGAGAACCCCTGGCGTGGCGTCCTACAGATTCGAAACAAGACGACGAAGCCCGCAGCCACCCGCGATGAAGCCTACGCGCTGGCAGTTGCGCTGCGCGATATCGGAGAGCCCCACCTTGGCGCGGCTGCGCTGATAGCATTCGAGTGGCACCAGAGACCGGAGCATATCCGCGCAGGCGACATCACCTGGACCGACATCCGGCCGCCGGATCACCCCACTGAGGTATTCGTGCGGCATCCGAAAACCGGTGAAAAGGACTGGCTACCGCTGGATGATGAGGATGGCACGCCATTTTTTCCCGAGTTGGAGGCCTACCTTGCCGCATTGCCACGTCTCGGCATACCAGTGGTGTTGACAGCAGGTAGGCGTGGCCCAGCGCGGCCTTATTCGGCGGAGTACGCCCAGCGCAAAGTGCGCGAGGCTCGCGAGCATGCCGGACTAGGCGATCACGTCACAATCGATGCTTGCCGCCACGGCGGCATGACAGAGTTGGGCGACTCTGGCGCCACGGAAGCGGAGGGCATGGCACTGTCGATGCACAAGACCCCGCAGGCGCACCGGCTATATGTCAAGCGAACACGACGTCAGCGCATCAATGCCCTGCGCAAGCGCCGCGCTCTCGTTGCAGGGAACGAAGCCGCTACGGTAGTCGGAATAGGACGCAGGAAGAGGAGTCGGAATGAAACGGCACGGAATGACTAAGCCATTGAAAACAAATGGCGGTCCCTACGGGAGTCGAACCCGTCTTTTCAGATTGAAAATCTGACGTCCTAACCGATAGACGAAGGGACCAGCGCGGGTGGGTTTAGCCACATTTGATGCGGCTGGCAAGGTTGGTCCGTCGTGACCCTGTGGCGCCATCCACAGCCACCCCCGAATTCCGGGCAGAATGGGTATGTTTCCGGACGGAACGAGTGGTCCGCGCTTGGCGATCGCGCCCTTTTTTCGGGCCTCAGCGCTGCCGGCGGGGGTCGGCGGCGTCGTCGATCTGCACCTCGATGCGGTTGCGGCCGCCCCAGGTGTCTTTTCGCAGATATCCGGCGACATGGAGCGGCATTCCGCTGGCACCCATCAGCAGGTCGCCCAGCGGCTGGCCAGCTGCACGGAAGGCAATCGCCTCCAGGCGCCCGCCATCTGCCGCTTCCAGCACACAGCGCACATGGGCCTCGCCGACAATTTTGGCGAAGCGGACCCGGTGGGAGGGAAATGCAAAGCGCGGCTGGGGATTGCCCTGGCCGTAGGGGCCGGCGCGTTCGAGCAGCGCGATCAATGCATCATTGGCTGCCGCCGGGACGAGCGCGCCATCGACCTCCAGGGCGGCACTATCGCGCGCGGTGCGCGCCTTCGCCCGCAATTGACCGGTCAGGAACTCACGGAGCGGGTCAAAATTCTGGCGCGTCACCGTCAGGCCTGCTGCCATCGCGTGCCCACCGCCCTTGACCAGAAGCCCCTTGCTCATGGCCATGCGCACGGCGGTGCCAATGTCGATGCCGGCAATGGAGCGGAGCGAGCCCGTGCCCTGACCTTCGGCACCTGCCTCCTCCTCCCATGAGATGACGCAGGACGGCCGGCGGAAACGCTCCGTCAGCCTGCTGGCGACGAGGCCAACGACGCCCTTGTGCCAGGCGGCGGAGCCAACGATCAGAACGGGCAGATCCGGGTCCGCCTCGATCATGGCGTCGGCTTCGGCCATGGCCGCTTCAAGCATTTCCGTCTCAATCGCCTTGCGTTCGCGGTTGAGCTTGTCGAGCAGCGCAGCGATCTTGGCGGCCTCCGTGTCATCGTTCGTCGCCAACAGGCGTGCGCCCAGCGCGGCATCGCCGATACGCCCACCGGCATTGATGCGCGGGCCAAGGATGAAACCCAGATGATAGGTGGTCGGTGCCGCATCCAGACCGGCCACATCGAACAGCGCCTTGAGGCCAATGTTACGCCGCTGGCGCATCACCTTGAGGCCCTGGGTGACGTAGGCGCGGTTGAGCCCCACGAGGGGCACCACATCAGCAACGGTAGCCAAAGCGACGAGATCGAGTTCTCCCAGCATCGGCGGCTCGTCGAGCCCCGTAGCAGCGTAATGGCCATCGCGGCGCAGGACCCGCTGCGTCGCTACGAGCACCAGGAAGACGACACCGGCAGCACACAGGTGCCCCTGCCCCGACAGGCAGTCCTGGCGGTTGGGGTTTACGACCGCGACCGCTGGCGGCAATTGCTCGTCGGCCTGGTGGTGGTCGATGACGATCACGTCGGTCTTCAGCTTGTGCGCGGCGGCAAGCGGCTCGAAGCTGGTGGTGCCGCAATCGACCGTAACGATAAGTTGCGCGCCTTCCTTGACCAGCGTTTCGATGGCCGCCGGGTTGGGGCCATAACCTTCGAAGATGCGGTCGGGAATGTAGATGCGCGCCGGCACGCCGTGGTGGTCGAGGAAGCGTTTCATCAATGCCGACGAACACGCGCCGTCGACGTCATAGTCGCCGAAAATGGCGACAGGCTTGCGGGACTTGACTGCCTGGGCGAGACGTTCGGCTGCCTCGTCCATGCCCTTCAGCGTGCTGGGATCAGGCATCAAGGCTTTCAGAGTCGGGTCGAGAACCGTTTCGACCTCGTCGACACCGATGCCGCGCGCGGCCAGGACCCGGCCAAGGATTTCCGGCAGGCCATGGCGTTGCGCTATCGCGTCAGCGGTGAGGCGCCCCGCGGGCTGCAATCTCTCACGCCACTGAAAGCCGCGTGCGGAGTGCATGACCCCCAGAAACGCGCCGCCATCACCATCCGGTACTTGATGCTTCAGCCTGGGTTGTGCCGACATCTCTGTCTCCTCTCCCGCGTTCTAGGGTGATTCGACCGCTTTCCGGGGCCCTGGGGACAGAATTGTTGGGGAAGGACTGTCCAGGGCCATGGCCTAGCATCGAAAGCCTCGACCATGTGCCCGTTTTGCTGCAACGACCCTGACGGATTGATGCGCGGAGCTCAGATCTTCGTCCGCGTAAAATCTTGCGGCATGGCCACCAACTTCGCTGTTATCCTTGAGCAGACGGCAGGACGCGCATTCTCGCGCGCTGACGGAAAAGGAGCTTTCAGAATGCTTGCCGGGATCAGAGTGATGTTTGTGGTCGCATTCCTCTTGCCAGTCCTGGCGCTTGCCTTCGCTGCCCAGACGTCAGCGCCTGCCGAAGCCAAGCATATCGCGCCACATCAGTGTGGCGTCTCCTCCGGGACGTTTGCCCGAATCTGCCGGCCAAGCGCCTACCCGTCGTGTATGAGGGCGGTGAAGCGTGGCGTCGCGGGGTTCAGCGTCAAACTCTGCGAGCGCCGGAAGGCTGCCTGCTCGACGTGCCTTGCAAATATCTTCCGCTGCATTTCGCGCATCGGCCACTGGCCAAAGCTGACGCACTCCTGCGACAGCTGCAAGGCGCGCTTCGACCGCTGCATCAAGCGGCGCTATCCGCCGATTCCCTGAGCCGAAGACGTAACGGGCTTGCCAACAGCGCTACTCGCGCAGGCGGCAAGGTGCAATTCAATCGACATGACGGCCGGCGGCTTCGCGCACCGTTGTGCGGATACGGCGTACAGTGCCGGATCGTGACCGCATCACAAGTGTTTCGGTTTCAGCACCTTTGTCGAAGAAACGCACACCGTCGAGCAGCGCTCCGGCGGTTACGCCGGTTGCCGAGAAGATGATGTCGCCGAACGCCATTTCCTGCAGAGACAATTTGCGAGTGAGGTCCTTGAAACCCATCGACTGCGCGCGCCTGCGCTGCTCGGCGTTCGTGGCCTGTAGCCGGCCTTGCATCTGGCCGCCGATGCAGTGCAGCGCCGCAGCGGCCAGCACGCCTTCTGGCGCACCGCCGGTACCCATGTAGATGTCGATGCAGGTGTCGCGCGGCGCCGTGGTCCAGATGATGCCAGCGATGTCGCCATCGGGTATGAGCATGATGGCAGCGCCGGTCTCGCGCACCGACTTGATAAGGTCGGCGTGACGTGGCCTGTCCAGTACACACGCTGTGATGCGAGTAATCGGCACATTCTTGGCGTCGGCCAGTGCCTTGAGATTTTCGGCCGGAGACTTATCCAGATCGACGATGCCCTGCGGGTAGCCCGGTCCGACAGCGATCTTGTCCATATACATTTCGGGCACGCGGAGCAGCCCGCCGCGCTCGGAGATCGCCAGCACCGAAAGAGCGTTGGGCATCGCCTTGGCGCATATGGTCGTACCCTCCAGCGGATCCACCGCGATGTCGACACTGGTATCCTTGCCAGCGCCCAGCACCTCGCCCACGAAAAGTTGCGTCGCCTCGTCCTGCTCGCCTTCTCCGACGACCACCTCGCCCTTGAAATCGACGCGCGCCAGCTCACGGTGCATGGTTTCGATGGCTGCCTGGTCGGCCGCCATCTCATTGCCACGACCGCGCAGGCGGGCAGCCGCTATCGCGGTGGCCTCGGTGAGGCGGGCCACTTCCAGAACGAGCATCCGGTCCAGACCAAGACCTTCGCTGATTGCACCGTCGGCCATCTTCCCAATCTCCTCGTTCACGGGAGGTGGCGCCCACCGGGGATGGGAAGCGCCCGGATCCTCAAAGCGTTTCGATTCGGATCATCTGCGGCTTTTCCGAAACGTTGCCGTCAGACTCGATCGCGTCAAGTGCGCCGCGAATTGCCTCCTCGGTCGTTTCGTGGGTGATGAGGGTGACGGTGGCGGGAGCGCCGGGTTCACCGCGACCGCTCGCACCTGGCAGTGCACTCTTGGCGCGGCGCTGAACAATCGATTCGAGGGAGACGCCGCGATCGCCCATGCGCTTGGCGATGGCGGCCATCGCGCCGGGCTTGTCGAAAACGGAGAGGCGCACGTAGTAGGCGCCTTGGTGCTCACCGATCTTTGCACGGCGGTGAGGCTTCAGATGTGCCACTGGAACGATCAGTGGCGGCACGCCGCCTCCACGCGCGATGTCGATGATGTCGCTCGCGACAGCCGAAGCGGTCGCCTCTGAACCGGCACCGGGGCCAACCAACAGCAACGTGCCGACCCGGTCACCATCGACGGCAACGCAATTGGTGACGCCCGATACCTCGGCGATGGCTGAATGCTTGGGCACCATGGTCGGATGCACGCGCGCCTCGATGCCCGAAGCAGTCCGCAGCGCCACGCCCAGCAGCTTGATGCGATAGCCCAGTTCGTCGGCGGCGGTGATGTCCGCCTCGGAGATGTGCTCGATGCCCTCGACGTGTATTTCGTCGAACGCGACCTGGGTGCCGAACGCGAGGCTCGTCAGAATAGCGAGCTTGTGCGCAGCGTCGAAGCCACCAACGTCAAAGGTTGGATCTGCCTCCGCGTAGCCGAGCTTCTGCGCCTCTGCCAGCACTTCGGCGAACGGCCGTCCTTCGGCCTGCATCTTGGTGAGGATAAAGTTGCAGGTGCCATTCAAGATGCCGTAGATGCGGTCGATACGGTTGCCCAGAAGGCTTTCGCGCAGCGTCTTGATGATGGGGATGCCACCGGCCACCGCCGCCTCGAAATCGAGTGCGCAATCGTTCTGTTCAGCCAATCCCGCCAGCGCAACGCCGTGACGGGCCAGCAGTGCCTTGTTGGCGGTGACGACATGGCGTCCGGCCTTCAATGCTGCTTCGACCGCGGCTCGGGCGGCACCCTCCTCGCCGCCAATCAACTCAACGAAGATATCGATGTCCGGCGACTGCGCGAGTGCGACCGGATCGTCATACCAGACGGCCTTCGACAAATCGCAATCGCGCGGCTTGGAGCGGTCGCGCGCGGATACTGCCGTAACCACGATTTCACGGCCCAGCGCGATCGTCAGATGCTCGCGGTTGTCGGATAGCAGCCGGATAAGCCCGGCGCCAACGGTTCCGAGCCCGGCGATACCGAGTCTGAGAGGAGCTGTCATGTTCGATGGAGCCTAGCGGCTGGCCTTTTGCGGGATGGGGATGACGTTATGCAATGTTTCGGGAGACTGGGCGAGAAACTTCTTCAAGTTGCGCGCCGCCTGCCTGATCCGGTGTTCGTTCTCCACCAGAGCAATGCGGACGTAGCCTTCGCCATACTCGCCAAAGCCAAGTCCCGGCGAGACCGCCACATCGGCCTTCTCGATCATGAGTTTTGAGAACTCGACCGACCCAAGCGAACGGAATTTCTCCGGAATCGGCGCCCACGCAAACATGGTGGCAGGCGGCGGCGGAATATCCCAACCGGCGCGCGCAAAGCTCTCCACCAGAACGTCACGGCGGCGCTTGTAGGTCTGGCGCACCTCGTCGATGCAATCCTGCGGACCATTGAGGGCCGCGGCGGCTGCCACCTGAATCGGCGTGAATGCGCCGTAGTCCAGATACGACTTGACGCGCGCCAGAGCGTTGATGAGGCGCTCGTTGCCCACAGCGAAGCCCATGCGCCAGCCGGGCATGGAGTATGTTTTGGAGAGCGAAGTGAACTCGACGGCGACGTCAATCGCACCTGGCACCTGCAGGACGGATGGCGGCGGGTCGCCGTCGTAATAAATCTCCGCGTAGGCGACGTCCGACAGGATGATGATGTCGAGCTTCTTGGCCAGATCGACAGCCGCCTTGTAGAAATCGAGGTCGGCCACCATTGCGGTCGGATTGGATGGATAGGACAGCACCATCGCAATCGGCTTGGGGATGGTGTGCCGGCACGCGCGCTCAACGGCGCGCAAATAGTCGTCGCCCGTGCTGGCCGGGATATGCCGGACCGATGCGCCGGAAATCAGAAATCCGAACTCGTGAATGGGGTAGGTCGGGTTGGGCACGATGATGACGTCACCGGGTGCGGTGATCGCCTGCGCCATGTTCGCGAAGCCTTCCTTGGACCCAAGCGTGGCAACGATCTGCGTTTCCGGATTGAGCTTCACGCCGAAGCGGCGTTCGTAATAGGCCGCCTGGGCTCGCCGCAAACCGGGAATACCCTTGGACGCCGAATAGCGGTTTGTGCGCGGTTTGCCCACCGTCTCCACGAGCTTGTCGACGATGTGCTGAGGCGTCGGCAGATCCGGATTGCCCATGCCGAGGTCGATGATGTCTGCGCCGCGTGCGCGGGCTTCGCCCTTCAGGCGATTAACCTCGGCGAACACGTAGGGCGGCAGGCGCTTAATGCGATGAAAATGCTCGATCACGGCTTTTTTCTCGTGGGCTGGACTATTGTCGCGATTGGTTTGTTGTGGGTGGTGCTTTCAGATAGTGATTTGTGTTCGTGTCGCGTGTTGCTCGTGTGTTGCGGCTAGACTGACGCCCATCGCGTTTGGACAGTTCTGGAAGCGCCTGGACACGGGCGCAGTGTCACAAAAATGCCGGGCGGGGCGGAACTCAACCTGACGCCACGTTTGCACGTTTGCTTTGGTCCTACTCAGGTCCTCTTGCACGACCGCTGAGATCCTCTCGCGTGACGCCTGCTGTTGCGGGGCAGTGCATCACACAGCTGGGCCGGCGACTTTTTTTCCTCCCGTGGGCGACCGTGGTGCGAGGCTTCCGCGCCCGGCAGCCTCCTTCAGTGTCCGACGTGCAATAAGTGTCCTACGCGAAATGACCGCCATCGCGCGACAAAACCGTTCGGCGTTCAAGCGGCTAACTTCTCCAATCCAACTTACGACGCCAGCATGGCGCCCGTAAAGCGGTGCTTCCGGGAGACCCGTGACAATAAAACCGTCAGAAAAAAGAATACCTTATCGTTTCACTGTCCTAACGCAGACCCAACCTCGCGCGAATCGCCCCGCAGGCGGCCGAGTGCGCCAGCAGACTTGGCCGCTATGGTGGGCGGGGCATCGCGGATTCGAGCCAGCGGCACTTCGTCCGTGTGCGTGATATGTCCGCCTTGGCTGGAATGCACGCCTTTATGGATGCGGGGCAATGAGTTGTGCATGTGCTGCGCCGCAGCTTGCGCCGCAAAATGTTGGGCGATACTTTTGCTGCCAAGCGCTCATAGATTCCCGTCGGGTGCCGCTAACCTTTTTCTTTCACTTTGACGGTGATACCCGACGGAATGCTTACTAAAAGACCATTGTCCGATCAGGTCGCGCCACTTTATTGTGCAGCACCCCGACTTGCGGTTGCGTCGCAACATCGGCACCGGGGCGTGAATTGACGTGCGCGGCCGAGTACGACCGAAGGACATATGACAAGCCATGCAGAAGCCGAACAAGCCGGAAACGCCCGATTTGAAGTCCTACCGGATCAGCGATCCCGAGGAATTCGCGCGCAACATGCTGAAGCTGTTCGAAGAGGGCGGGCGCGCAATGACCAATTACCTGGATCGCGCCGATGGCCAGATGAGCCCGTTCACCGCGGCAAGTGAGATCGCCGAAGCCTCCAAGCTGATGGGCGAAGTCGCGCAGCGCTGGATGACCGAACCAGTCAAGCTTGCCGAAGCGCAAGGCTCGCTGATGCGCTCCTATGCCGAGTTATGGAACCATGCGCTGCGGCGCATGCTCGGCGAGGAGAAAGTCGAGCCGGTGGCCGCGCCGGAAGCCGGAGATAACCGCTTTAAGGACCCTGAATGGTCCTCGAATCTCTACTTCGATTTCTGGAAGCAGGCATACCTCCTTACAACGCACTGGGCCGAATCACTGCTGGAAAAGACCGACGGGCTCGACGAACGCACCAAGCAGAAGGCGGATTTCTATCTTCGCCAAGTCTCCAGCGCCATGTCGCCCTCCAATTTCCCGATGACCAATCCGGAGGTGGTGCGCGAGACCTTCCAGACGAATGCGCGCAATCTCGTGCAGGGCATGGCGCACTTCGTGGAGGACATGGAGAAGTCGACCGACCTGTTCAAGATCAGCCAGACAGACACCACCGCTTTCGAAGTCGGCAAGAACCTCGCCGTCACGCCCGGCAAGGTGGTTTATCAAAACGACATCATCCAGCTCATCCAGTACACGCCCACCACCGACAAGGTGCGCGAGGTGCCGCTGCTGATCGTGCCGCCGTGGATCAACAAGTTCTACATCCTCGACCTGACGCCGCCCAAGAGCTTCGTCCGTTGGGCGGTCGAGCAGGGCTTCACCGTGTTCCTCATCTCGTGGGTGAACCCGGATCAGCGCCTGGCGCACAAGACCTTCGAGGACTACATGAAGGAAGGCGTTCTGGCGGCAGCCGACGCCGTCCGTCGCGAGACCGGCGTGCCGAAGTGCAACGCGCTCGGCTACTGCGTCGGTGGCACGCTGCTGGCGACGACACTCGCCTATCTGGCGGCTCGTGGCGAACAGCCCTTCATCTCGGCGACGTTCTTCACCACCCAGGTCGATTTCACCAAGGGCGGCGACCTGCTCATCTTCATCGACGATTCGCAGCTCAAGAGCCTTGAAGAGATGATGGCCGAGCGCGGCTTCCTCGACGGGTCGCGCATGGCCAATGTGTTCAACATGATGCGGCCGCGCGACTTGATCTGGCCCTACGTCGTCAACAACTACCTTCTCGGCAAGAAGCCGTTCCCGTTCGACCTGCTCTACTGGAACCAGGATTCGACGCGGATGCCGCCCGCCAACCACAATTTCTACCTGCGTTCGTTCTACCTGGAGAACAAGTTCTCCAAGGGTGAACTCAAGATTTCGGGCACGCCGCTCGATCTCAGCAAGGTTCGGCTCCCGGTCTACCATCTGGCCGCCAAGGAGGACCACATCGCTCCGGCGAAGTCGGTCTTCATCGGTTCCAAGCTGTTCGGCGGACCGGTGGAATATGTGCTTGCAGGTTCCGGACACATCGCCGGCGTTATCAACCCGCCGGACAAGATCAAGTACCAGTACTGGACCGCGCCGAAGGCCTCCGCCGATACGCTTGAGGAATGGAGCACGATGGCGCGCGAAACGCCGGGTTCGTGGTGGCCGCACTGGTCGGAATGGCTGTCGCGCCAGTCGGGTGCATGGACCCTGCCGCGCGACCCCGGCGAGAAGCTTGGCGCGATCGAGGATGCGCCTGGTTCGTTCGTGAAGGGCAAGAGCTGAGTCGCCAACGCGAACCAGCCCTGGCTGAAATTCAAAGGCCCGCGGGTGTCGCTTCCCGCGGGCCTTTTTCAATTGCGTGCCAAGCAACTGACAAGACAGCGAACCATCGCTGGAGTTACCGACCGCTGCTCGGTCAAGCGCTCAGTCGAGCGTGAACTCCTCGTCCTCGAAGTCTGAGGGCCAAATCACCGAGAAATCATCGTCGTCAACCTCGCGATAGGCGGCAGCCCGCGCGCCGAGTTCCTCTTTCTCCTCGACCATCGGTTCGAGACGCTCCCACAGCTTCTTGGGCGCGTTGGTCAGGATTGAAATGTGAGCCGTGCCGGAGCCAGTGTCGTGCCCATCGACCTCGGCGACGCCGTCGAGCAGCTCGATCAGCTCGTCCTCGAACGCAATGACCTGGTCGAGAGCCGTTCCCTCCTCGTCGTCGAACAGGATGACGAGTTCATATTTCCAGTCCTTGCTGCCCATGCCGTCTCCCTCCCCGCGCGCGTGCCCGGAACCAGTGCCGTTGTCTTCGGGGGCGTCCTTTACGCGCGTTAGGCCAAGGCGTCCAGCGCCTGGGCAATATCGGCAATGATATCGTCCTTGTCCTCGATCCCGACAGACAGGCGGACCACATCGGGCCCGGCACCTGCTGCCTTGCGCTGCTCGTCGGTCAGCTGCCGGTGCGTGGTCGATGCGGGGTGGATCACGAGGCTCTTAGTATCGCCAATGTTGGCCAGATGCGAGAACAGCTTGAGTGCCGAGACGAACTTGACGCCTGCGTCGTAGCCACCCTTGAGGCCGAACGTGAACACGGCGCCCGCACCCTTCGGACAGATCTTCTTGTGAAGCGCGTTGAACGCATTGTTCCTGAGGCCTGCGTAGTTGACCCATGCCACGGAGGGATGATGCTCAAGATACTCTGCCACGGCCTGCGTGTTCTCGCAGTGCCGCTGCATGCGCAGGGGAAGCGTCTCAATACCATTGAGGATAAGGAAGGCGTTGAACGGCGAGATCGCAGGGCCAAGGTCCCTGAGCCCCATGACGCGCGCTGCGATGGCGAACGCGAAATTGCCGAAAGTCCCGCCCAGCACCATGCCGCCATAGGATGCGTTGGGCTCGACGAGCGTCTTGTAGCGATGCCTGGCCCCCATCCAATCGAACGTGCCGCAGTCGATGAGCACACCTCCCACCGAGTTTCCCTGGCCGCCAAGAAATTTCGTCAATGAATGGACGATGATGTCGGCGCCATGCTGCTTGGGCTGGCAAAGATAGGGAGATGCCAGGGTGTTATCGACGATGAGGGGCACGCCTGCCTTCTTTGCAACGGCGGCGATGGCGGGAATATCAATGACGACACCACCGGGGTTGGCGATCGACTCGATGAAGATGGCGCGTGTCTTGTCCGTCACCGCGGCCTCGAAGGATGCCGGATCGGTGCTATCAGCCCACACCACGTTCCAATTGAACTTCTTGAAGGAGTGGTTGAACTGATTGATGGAACCGCCGTAGAGCTGGCGGCCAGCAATGAACTCGTCACCCGGTTCGAGCAGGGTGTGGAAGACGAGAAACTGCGCGGCGTGGCCGGACGCCAGCGCCAGGGCGGCGGTTCCGCCTTCGAGTGCGGCGACACGCGCTTCAAGCACGGCCTGCGTCGGGTTCATGATGCGCGTGTAGATGTTGCCAAACACCTCCAGACCGAACAGAGCGGCGGCGTGGTCGGCATCGTCAAATACGTAAGACGTCGTCTGGTAGATCGGCGTTGCGCGCGCGCCCGTCGTTGGGTCGGGCGCCGCGCCTGCATGGACTGCCAGCGTAGCAAATCTTGGTTCGGTCGTTCCGGACATCACGCTCTCCTAGGACCTGCAATTCTCGCCACGCGCGCCCATTGGTTAGGCGACACATCAAGGCTAATGGCGCCCATTTGTGCAGCTGGCGCATGGAGCTTAGCGCACCTGGGCGACATGCGACAACTTGTGCAGTCGGAGATGACAGCAACCGCGGTTACGCCGGACTTGGCTGTGGTTGCCGGTGACGCGCTGCGTCATGCGATCGTCTCATGTATCGGGCAGCGTGCATGGGATTGTTCGCGGTACCACCGCCAGCAAGCCAGGCTGAAACAAGAAACAACCGGCAATCGATCATGACCATCCGCAACCTCGATCATATGTTCCAACCACGATCTGTCGTGCTGATTGGGGCCAGTTCCAAGACCGGCAGCGTCGGCAACTGGCTGGCCCGCAATCTGGTGCAGGGATTCGACGGCAAGATCGATTTCGTCAATCCCAAGGGCGGCATGATGGCCGGACACGCCTTCCACAAGCGCTTGTCCGGTGTGGCGTCCCCGGCGGATCTCGCGGTGATCGTTACTCCGCCCGAAACCGTGCCGGGGATTATTACGGAGCTCGGGCAAGCAGGCACGCGGGCGGCGGTTGTCATCACTGCGGGTATCAAAGATGATCTGCGCCAGGCCATGCTCGATGCCTCAAAGCCGCATTGTCTGCGCCTGCTCGGTCCCAACTGCATCGGCCTGATGCTGCCGCACCATGGGCTCAACGCTTCCTTCTCCCATATAGCGGCGCCGAAAGGCGACCTCGCATTCCTTTCACAGTCGGGCGCGCTCATCACGGGTATCGTGGACTGGGCCGCGGCGCGGGGCATCGGCTTTTCCCAGGTCGTTTCACTTGGCGACATGGCGGATGTCGACTTCGGCGACCTCCTCTACTATCTGGCCGACGATCCCAAGAGCCGTGCCATCCTGATCTACATGGAAGCGCTCACCCATGCGCGCAAGTTCATGTCGGCAGCGCGGCGGGCGGCACGCTCAAAGCCGGTCATCGTCATCAAGTCGGGCCGCCACGCTGCGGGTGCGCGGGCGGCGAGTTCGCATACCGGCGCACTCGCAGGGCTTGATGCCGCCTATGACGCGGCCTTCCGCCGTGCCGGTCTGTTGCGCGTGGAAGAACTTTCGGAACTTTTCGGTGCTGCCGAAATGCTGTCGAAAATACCGCAAATTTCTGGTGAGCGGCTGGCCGTGATTACCAATGGCGGTGGTGCAGGCGTGATGGCTGTCGACCGCCTTGCCGACCTTGCCGGCACGCTTGCGGAAATCTCGCCGGAGACTATCGCGCAACTGGATGCCGTTTTGCCGCCCACCTGGTCGCGGGACAACCCGATCGACATCATCGGTGATGCACCACCGGAGCGCTATGCCGCCGCGCTGGAAGCGGTGTTTGCCGACTCGGCCACCGACGCCGTGCTGGTCATCAATTGCCCGACCGCCATCACATCGAGTACCGAAGCGGCGCGCAGCGTGGTTGCGGCGCGTGATGCCGCAGCGCGCAGCCATCGGCGCATCAAACCGGTGCTGACGAATTGGCTTGGCGAAACCAGCGCACAAGACGCGCGGCAGATGTTCTCGGCGGCCGGCATCCCGAGCTTCGAGACGCCGGGCGAAGCCATCCACGGCTACATGCAGCTTGTAGCCTATGCGCGTGCGCAGGAGCAGCTGATGCGCGCTCCTCCCTCCCAATCCGCCGGGCACGCTCCCAATCGCGATGCCGCCCGCCATGTCATCCGTACCGCGCTCGACGCGGGACGGACGATGCTCAGCGAGGCGGAATCCAAGGCTCTGCTTCTCGCCTATCGCATTCCGACGGTTGCCACGCATGTCGCCCGCAACCTGGAAGGTGTGCGTTCGGCCGCTGCCGCGATCATCTCGCAGGGCCAGCGTGTCGTGGTGAAGATCCTGTCCGACGACATTTCACACAAATCGGACGTGGGCGGAGTCGCGCTCGACATCGATACCGTCGAAGACGCGGTTGCCACGGCCCACCAGATGCGGGAGCGAATTTCGCGCCGGCACCCCAAGGCCCGCATCGAAGGCTTCACGATCCAAGCCATGATCGCGCGCAGGAATGCGCACGAGCTCATCATCGGCATGTCGGAGGACCACACCTTCGGCCCGCTCGTCATGTTCGGCGCGGGCGGCACCGCCGTCGAGGTTGAACGCGATACCGCCCTGGCGCTGCCACCGCTCGACCTGAAGCTCGCGCGCGAACTGATGTCGCAGACACGGG
The DNA here is from genome assembly GCA_020442165.1 of Hyphomicrobiaceae bacterium. Classification (GTDB taxonomy): domain Bacteria; phylum Pseudomonadota; class Alphaproteobacteria; order Rhizobiales; family Hyphomicrobiaceae; genus JAEUMD01. Next base: position 15,271 of record JAGRKV010000045.1, read on the forward strand.
TGTCGCGGCTGCTTGCTGGCTATCGCGACCGCCCGCCCGCGGCCATGGATGCCATCGCGGAGACGCTCGTCAAGGTTTCCCAGTTGGTATCCAACCACGCAGAAATTCGCGAACTCGACATCAATCCGCTGATTGCCGATGAGACCGGGGTGATTGCCCTGGACGCCCGCGTGGTCATTGCCAATGAAGCGGCAAACCCGCGCCGGCCGATGGCGCTGAGGCCCTATCCGGTGGAATGGGAACGGCTGATCGGACTGCCGACATTGGGTGGGGTGCTCATTCGTCCGATCCGGCCGGAGGACGAACACCTCTACAGTGCCTTTTTCGACCGGGTCGATGCTAACGACACCCGTCTGCGCTTCTTCTCTCAGGTGCAGACCCGAAGCCACGCCTTTCTGGCGCGCCTTACGCAGGTCGACTATGCGCGCGAGATCGCCTTCGTCGCGGTGTCGGAGGTCAATGAGCTGCTCGGCGTGGCGCGTTTTGCCACCGATCCCGACTACGAACGCGCGGAGTATGCCGTGCTGGTGCGATCAGATCTCAAGGGCCGCGGGCTTGGCCGGGCGCTCATGCTGCATCTGCTCGCTTATGCCCGCGCGGAGGGCTTGAAGGAGGTATCGGGCTTCGTCCTGGCGGAAAACACCGGCATGCTCAAGTTGGCAGAAGAACTGGGCTTTGCGAGCGGCTGGGTCGACGGTGATCCCGCAATGCGCAGAGTCGTTCTGCCGCTGGTGGCGGCTGACGCCAAGGCTGCCGGTTCGGAAACCTGATAGGGATTGCGAGCCATCGGCGCAATGCGGACCGCATTGCGACGCGGCCCAGCAGATCCATCGCGGGAGCCATGCCTGTACCGTAGAGGCCATGCCTGATCGTGCTCAGGCCTTGGCCATCTGGCGGGCAACGCCGCAACGCCAGCGCTGGATGCGCCACTTGGGATGGCCTTCCATCCACTTGGCGATTTCGGACTGGCCGTACATCATGCACTGATGCGGAGTGACGGACTGGGCCATGAAGTTCAGACGAACGTCCTCGCACTTCGCCGGGTCCTGGATGAAACAGACAGACATTACAATCTCGATCATCTGACGTTCTCCTAGTTGTGTTCATCCCGCCGCATCGCTGCGGGATCAGCATCACCAGGGCGTTCGTCCCAATCTGCCTGCTTGTTATGCTTGAAGGCTAAGCGACTCGAATTCCGACACTCAAGACCAAGTTTTCGTCGGGCTGCTGCTGAAAAATTGTGCGCCAAAGTGATTTGGTAATTATCAACCTCGTGCACCTGCCCGAGGATTAGGCGTGCAAATCGTTGCGACTGCGGATCTTTTTTGTTCATCTACGGCTGATGAAGGTCTTGAATGCGGTGTGCGCATCAATTTTCTGAACGATGTCGAGTTAACCGGCCATAGGTGCGATATTCGCGCGCGGGTGCCGCAGAGCAACGGTTTTGATGTGGAAAACAACTTCAGGGGGCCATGCAGCGAGCGTCGGGGATCGGACCAAAGGCGCAGCCATACCGCATCCGCCCTTGCCGTTGGCTCCAGCGTAGGGTGGGATCAATGGCAGATCACAGTGCCACACTGGCCGGGCCTGTAGTTCGATACAGCAGATGCGAAACAACCTTTGATGAGTGAAAAGAAAATGCCGCCGCAATCCGGCCCGAGCGTCGAAGGTCTGGTTCTCAATGCGCTGTTGGAGTCAGCGGCGGCGGGTATCGTTTCGATTACCTCCAAGGGCATCGTGCGCACCATCAACGCGGCGGCGTTGAAAATGTTCGGGTACGATGCCGACGAGATCGTGGGCCACAACATCTCGCTGCTGATGCAGGGCTCGGATCGCGCCAATCATGACAGCTATATCGAACGCTACCTGCAAACCGGCCAGAGCCGCATTGTCGGTGTCGGCCGCGAAGTCACCGGACGGCGCAAGGATGGCAATCATTTTCCCTTGCATCTTTCGATCGGTGAATTCCGCATTGGCGAGGACAGGTTTTTCACCGGCGTACTGATCGACTTGACGAAGCAGCGCGCGGCAGAGGACCGGCTTGCTCACCAGCAGGCCTTGTTCCGTGCCGTTTACGAATGCCTGCCTGATGCCGTCATTGTCACGGATGCGGCCTACAGGGTACGCGCCGTCAATCCTGCGTTCACGCGGGTGTTCGGATTGACCACCGCTGAGCTTGAGGGCCGAACGACGGAACAGATCTTCGCGCGACATCTTGACTGGATGACCCAGTGCGAACGTGTCATCGGCAACTGCCGTCCCGATACGGAAGTGCAGTTGCGCGGCCTGGAATTCCGGCGCGCGGATGGCGAGGTCTTTCCAGGCACGATCGTCACCACATCGGTTGCAACGCCCGACAACCGTCTGCACGGGCACCTCGATCTCATCCGCGATATCTCTGCGGAACGGCGACAGGAAGCGCAGCTCATGCAAGCCCAGCGCATGGAGGCCATCGGCCAGCTCACAGGGGGCATCGCGCACGACTTCAACAACATCCTGACCGTCGTTCTGGGCAACGTCGAGCTTTTGGAGATGCGTCTGGGAGACAATGAAACCGCTCTGTCGCTGGCTCGCGAAGCACGGGAGGCCGCCGAAATCGGCGCCCGGCTGACCGACCGGCTACTCACGTTCGGGCGGCGGCAGCTGCTGGAGACACGGCGCATCAATCTCAACGAGTTCGTGCTGGGGCTGATGGAAATCCTGCAGCGCGCGATCGGCGAGGACATTGACGTCACCACCGCTCTGGCTTCCGACCTGGCTCTGACGGAAGTCGATCCGGGCGAAGTCGAGAATGCGGTGTTGAACCTCGCCATCAATGCCCGCGATGCCATGCCCAAGGGCGGGCGTCTCGTCATCGAAACCCGCAACGTCCATCTCGATACCTCAGCAACGGCCGAGACGCCCGAACTGATGCCTGGGCACTATGTTGTACTTTCGGTTTCGGATACGGGTCACGGCATGACCGCGGAGGTCAAGGCGCGGGCGTTCGAACCGTTCTTCACCACGAAGGGGTCTGGTGGAGGGGGCAAGGGCACAGGTCTCGGTCTTGCCACCATCTATGGCTTCGTCAAGCAGTCGGGCGGCCATGCCTCAATTTCGAGCGAGCCGGACTGCGGTGCGACGGTGGAGCTTTTCCTGCCCGCGGTTCCCATGCCTGAGAAGGTTCAAAGGGAGGCAGCGCTGCTGCCGGCGCAGATTCCGGACGGCAAGGGCCAGCGCATTCTCGTGGTCGAGGACAACGACCGGGTGCGTCGGCTGACCAGCAGGCGTCTTGCCGATCTCGGCTATCAGGTGGGGGAGGCAGCCAACGGCGTCACGGCGCTCGAAGCGCTGGCTGCCGGACAACTCTACGATCTCGTATTCACCGACGTCGTCATGCCCGGAGGCCTGTCCGGCCTCGATCTTGCCCGCGAAATCGCACACCATTTTCCCGGCATCGGTGTCGTGCTCACAACGGGGTATGCCGAGGAGATGCTGCAACCGACCGAGCCTTTGGAACCCATGCCGGTCGTACTGCGCAAGCCATATAGCCAGGCCGAGCTTGCTCATTGCATTGCGCAGGCGCTGAGTGACCAGGACGACCTGGTCAAGACGCAGCGGTAATCGGAGGAACTTGGTGGCTTCACACCACTCCCCCTCATAATCCAAGCGAGCAGAGCGTGTTCATGTTCGATGGAATCGGAAACGAGCTCTATCCTTTTGTTATGGGCATGCTTTTCACGCTGAACCGCTAATCACTTCAGCTAAACATGCCCTCTTTTGTCATGGGCATGTTTTTCACGCTGAACCGCTACTCACTTCAGCTAAACATGCCCTAATCAGCCTGCCGCACCCGCGCGGTGAAGATGTAGCCCAGGCCTCGCACCGTCTTGATGAGACTGGCTTCCGTTTCGGCAGCCTCGATCTTCCTGCGCAGGCGGGCGACCAGATTGTCGATGCTGCGATCAAGCGGGGACCATTCGTTCCCCTTCAACAGATCCATGATCTGATCGCGCGTAAGCACCCTATTGGCGTGCTGCACGAAGATTTCGAGGAGGCTGAATTCCGCCGTGGTCAGCGGACAGGCCGCGCCGGTCTCGTCGCGAAGTTCGCGCATGTCGAGATCAAGAACAAAGCGGTCGAAGGCCAGAGCGCGGTTTGCCTCCTTGGTTTCCGCCGGGCGCCTCCTATCGGTTTGCGAGCGCCGCAATACAGCGCGGACGCGCGCCAGGACTTCGCGCAAATGGAAAGGCTTGGAAATATAATCATCGGCGCCGACCTCCAGGCCTATCACCCGGTCGATCAGATCGCCCTTGCCCGTCACCATGATGATGGGAACATCCGAGCGCTCCCGGATGAGGCGCGCAACACTCAGGCCATCGATGTCAGGGAGCGTGAGGTCGAGCGTCACGAGATCGTACTTGCCGGCGTCGATCAGCCTTGACACGTCGGCACCGCGCGAGGCTTCCGTGACCCGGAAACCCTCACCTTCGAAACAGCGACGCAACAGCAGCCGCACCTTCTGATCGTCATCAACGATCAGGATATGCACGCCGGACACCTCGGTCATCCCATGATCCCCGCACCCCTGCTGCTGTCCAAGACGGCGCGATGCGCTGTGCCATCACAGCGGCCGCACCTTAGCCACCGGCCGGACGGTTCGCATTACAAATTGATACATTTCGTTACATCTGACGGAAATCAGTGCGACACGGCGGTGGTCTGATGCGCCAACCTCACTCCAGACCTGGAGGCCTACCATGTTGGCCATGACAGCAACGCTCGATCCACACGTAGATCCCCAGCGCAACGTATTTCCCTTGCCGGTGAAAGCGCGTGGTGTGGGCGATGACATCGTCATCGATCAATTCTCGCAGTCGATGCCATCGGTCTACGCTCCGCGGGAAGATCTCTTCCTGGAGGGCGATGACGCTTCGCACTTGCTCGAAGTAACCGATGGTGTGGTATGCGCATACCGCCTCCTGCCGGATGGGCATCGCCATGTCGTGTCGTTCTACTTCCCAGGTGATCTCATCGGCTACTGTTGTGCTGGCACGCATACGTTCAGCGCGCAGGCGCTCAACAAGGTGCGGGTGCGGCGCATTCCACGCCCGCTTATCAACCACCTGATCGAGACCCGGCCATCGTTCGCACGGCGGCTGCTGAAGCTTGCTTCTGACGAACTCGCCATGACCCGCGAGCACATGCTGTGTCTGGCGGCGAAATCGGCGGAGGCGAGGATGGCAGTCTTCCTGCTCGCGCTGTCGCGTCGCAACCGCGAGACCGGCGGCGATCCCAACCGGGTGGAACTTCCCATGACGCGGGTCGACATTGGCGACTATCTGGGCCTCACGATCGAGACCGTGAGCCGTACATTCTCGAAGCTCAAGCGCGGCGGGATAATCGCACTGCCACGCACAACGACGGTGCTCATCAAGGATCCTGAAGAATTGCACTATCTGGCCCAGGGCTAGGCGGTCGCTGCGTCCGAATGTGGGCGCAGCTTTTCCTGTGATCGCCCAAGGCACAGTAGCGATTCGGGTATCCAGATGATTTCGCAATCGAATCACATTCAGGACTTCGCGCCGCCAGGGCCGATGCATTCGGCCGTGCGCATCACGCTGTCGATCGGACTTTATGCAACGATTGAGGAGGTGCGATCTGGACTGGCGGCGCTGTCGCTAAGCGGCGTCGACTGCAGAGGATTCAGCATTCTCGTTCCCGATGTCCCCGTCGCACTCTCCGCCGCGCGGATTGCAGGCCTAGTGCTTGCCCCTCACCCCGCCTACTCCGAAGGATCGGCTTGCGACGACCCATTGATGAGCGACATCCTCGCGTGGCTCAACCAAGGGGTCCGGTCAAAGGCATTGGAGCGAGGCAGCAGCAGAGCCGCATGCCGCAGCGAATGGAGACCCAGTTCTGACGCTCTCGATCAGGTCACACGGCGCTTGGCGAGCCACTTGCAAGCCGACGGCGCAGTGATGGTGGGCCGTGTTGGCTCGACAGCCGACCAGCATGAAGTCTGCTCGATCATGCTCAAGCATGCTTCAGGCGGCGTCCTCACGCATCAGTTGCGCATACCGCGTGCAGTCGCGTGGCGCTGAGGGTTCGGACAATCCTTGGTGTACCAGCGTCGCCGCACGCTGCAGCCGATGATCTGGCGCGGCCAGTGTCCGTCCATCGCGCCTTTCATCAGCGGCATCGAAAGTTCAAATATCTCAAGTCGGGATGTGGCGCGCACTTTGGTTCGGAAACCGCTCGTCTTGAACAGCTCGCGTTGAGTGGTTCATCGCACCCTTGCGCTGGCAAGGCTTACCCCGTACAGCCCTTTCCGCGTCATTCACCATGCCGCATGCATCGCCCTGGCGTTGCAACGCGTCATGCCAATGCGTTTTTGTTGCCAAAATTGACGCTTTTTGGCGCTTCGATCTTTCCTAGTCCGGCCAAGGCGTATAATTTCCCGTGGGCTGCTGAAGCGGCCAACATCTTTGCGGTCGGGATGGGTACGCAAGAGACCCGGCGAGATGCCGCGACGATGAGGGGGGAGCCAAAATGCGACGAGCAAGTGCAGTTTCGGCGACGCCCACACACGTCAGGCCTCAAGCACACACCGGATGGTCCTTTGGATCACCGGTTGATCCATATCAAGGATTTCGACAAAAGGTCAGGTGACTTCCATGGATGCCGCACTAAACCTTGTTATATGGGTTGACCGGCGAATCCTTACAAGAAGGCGAGGAATAATATGACAGACACAACGGTCGAGAGGCACGCGTTCTCCGACGCGCTTGCTGTCGCGGGGGGTGGTCTCGTTGCACTAGTCGGCGCGATGATCGCAATCAAAACCACCGACATGGCAATGGCTTTTCATGGGGTCGTGCTGGCGCTCGCCGGCATTCTGGCGGCTCTCTACATCGTGACGCATGCATTCGGCGCCAAGGGGCTCCAGCTCACGGATGCCAACGGCTATACCGACGGCCCAATCCGCGTTGCAGTCGTTGCGGCGGTCTTCTGGGGCATCGCAGGCTTCTTGGTTGGCGACATCATTGCCTGGCAGCTCGCATTCCCAGCGCTCAATCTCGACCTGCCGTGGACCACCTTCGGGCGCCTTCGTCCGCTGCATACTTCTGCGGTCATCTTCGCATTCGGTGGCAACGTGCTCATTGCCACGTCGTTCTATGTTGTGCAGCGCACCAGCCAAGCCAGCCTGCTCGGCCGTTACATGCCCTACTTCGTTGTTTGGGGCTTCAACGTCTTCATCGCCATCGCGGGAACCGGCTACCTGCTGGGCATCACACAGGGCAAGGAATACGCCGAGCCGGAGTGGTATGCCGACCTGTGGCTGACCATCGTGTGGGTTGTCTACCTGCTGGTCTTCCTGGGCACAGTCATGAAGCGCAAGGAACCACACATCTACGTGGCCAACTGGTTCTATCTCGCCTTCATCGTCACCGTCGCGATGCTGCATCTGGTCAACAACGCGACAATCCCGGTCAGTATATTCGAGCCAAAGAGCTATATCGTCTTCGCAGGCGTTCAGGATGCCATGACGCAATGGTGGTACGGCCACAATGCGGTCGGCTTCTTCCTGACCGCAGGCTTCCTCGGCATCATGTACTACTTCGTGCCCAAGCGGGTAGAGCGGCCGGTCTATTCCTACCGGCTGTCGATCATCCACTTCTGGACCCTGATCTTCCTCTACATCTGGGCGGGTCCGCACCATCTGCATTATACCGCCCTGCCGGACTGGGCACAGACGCTGGGCATGACCTTCTCGATCATGCTGTGGATGCCGTCGTGGGGTGGCATGATTAACGGTCTGATGACGCTGTCTGGCGCGTGGGACAAGCTGCGTACCGATCCCGTTGTTCGATTGCTGGCGGTCTCGGTCGCGTTCTACGGCATGTCGACGTTCGAAGGCCCGCTGATGTCCATCAAGGCCGTCAACTCGCTGTCGCATTACACCGACTGGACCATCGGCCATGTGCACTCTGGCGCGCTCGGCTGGGTCGCGATGGTGTCGTTCGGCGCGATCTACTGCCTCGTTCCGTGGCTTTGGCAGCGCAAGGCGCTCTACTCGCTCAAGCTCGTTGAATGGCACTTCTGGATCTCGACGCTCGGTATCCTCCTCTACATCACGGCGATGTGGGTGAGCGGCATCCTCCAGGGTCTGATGTGGCGGGCTTACGACAAGCTTGGCTTCCTCACCTACTCGTTCGTCGAGACGGTCGAGGCCATGCATCCCTTCTACATCATCCGTGCCATCGGTGGCGGCCTGTTCGTTCTGGGCTCGCTTATCATGGCTTACAACGTGTGGCGCACCATCCGCGGCGACGAGCCAGTTGACGCGAAGGATCAGCCGCGTGTTGCGGCGGCGCCTGAGCTGCGTCCGCAGGCCGCGGAATAATGGGGGAATAGATGACTCACGAACCCTTTGAGAAAAACTCCATCATCCTGTTGATCGGCATCCTCATCATGGTGTCGATCGGCGGCCTCGTCCAAATCGCGCCGCTGTTCTGGATCGACAGCACGATCGAGAAGGTGTCGGGCATGCGCCCCTACTCCCCGCTCGAACAGGCCGGACGCAACATCTATGTGCGTGAGGGCTGCTATCTGTGTCACAGCCAGATGATCCGCACGCTCCGCGACGAGGTGGAGCGCTACGGTCACTACAGCCTGGCGGCCGAGTCCATGTACGACCATCCGTTCCAGTGGGGCTCCAAGCGTACCGGTCCCGATCTGGCTCGCGTGGGCGGCAAGTACTCCGATGCCTGGCAGCGCGAGCACCTCATCAATCCTCGCGCCGTGGTTCCCGAGAGCATCATGCCCAGCTATCCGTGGTTGGCCACGACCAAGCTCGACTACTCCAAGATCGTCGAAAACATGCAGACCCTGAACATGGTCGGTGTGCCCTACACGCAGGACATGCTGGCCAAGGCGAAGGTTGATCTGGAGGCCCAGGCCAATCCGGACTCGGCCGGCGTCAAGGATCTGCTTGCACGCTATCCCAAGGCCAAGGTCGGCGTCTTCGACGGCAACGCCCAGGAGATCACGGAGCTCGACGCAGTCATCGCCTATCTGCAGATGCTGGGTACGCTGGTGGACTTCGCCAAGTTCGACGCTTCCGGCCCGAACCTCAGATAAGGGAGAAAAGCGAAAATGACCTACGACACTGTCGCAACCTTTTCGCAGGTCGCGTCGCTGCTTCTCTTCATCGCCATGTTCATCGGCGTCATCGTCTATACCTTCTGGCCGGGCAACCGCCAGAAGTTCGACGAGGCTCAGCGCAAGGCGCTCGACCTCGATCCGCAGAACAAGAGATAGGTGGGGGCCAATAATGGCTGGACACAAAGAACTCGACAAAGAGACAGGCATTCATACCACCGGCCACGTGTGGGATGGAGACCTGAAGGAACTGAACAGGCCGTTGCCCAGGTGGTGGCTGTATACGTTTTATGTCTGCATCCTGTGGGCCATCGGCTACTGGATTGCCTATCCGACATGGCCGCTCGCCAATGGCTACACACAGGGCATGCTCGGGTATTCGCAGCGCGCCACAGTGACGCAACAGGTTGATGCCGCCAAGGCGGCGCAGGCCGGCATGCGCGGGCAGATCGAGAAAGCCTCGTTGGCCGACATCCGTGCAAAGCAGGATCTGCTGCAGTTCGCGATGACGGGCGGCAAGGCGATCTTTGCGGACAACTGTGCCGCCTGCCACGGCCGTGGCGCTCAAGGCGGTGCTGGATATCCCAACCTCAACGATGATGACTGGATCTGGGGCGGCACGCTGGAGAACATCCAGCAGACGATCCAGCACGGCATCCGCTGGTCGACCGACAACGACACGCGCGTGTCCGACATGCCCAAATTCGGCGTCGACAGCATTCTGCAGCCCAACCAGATCTCTGATGCTGCCGAATACGTGTTGTCAATCTCCGGCAAGCCTACCGACCAGGCAGCTGCGGAACGCGGCAAGGCGGTGTTTGCTGAGAATTGCGCCGCCTGTCATGGCGAAGACGGCAAGGGCAACCAGGAACTGGGCGCGCCCAATCTGACCGATGCCATCTGGCTCTACGGCGGCGGCAAGGCGAATGTTGCAGAAAGCATCCGGACTGGGCGCGGCGGCAGCATGCCGGCATGGGCCGGGCGGCTCGACAAATCGGCGATCAAGTCACTTGCGATCTACGTTCACTCGCTGGGCGGTGGCAAGTAGGGGCCGCCGGCAAGCCCAAAACGTCTGCTGCCCGCAGACCTGAGGCTCCTTCTCCCCGCCCCTCCGGCGGGGAGAATTGTTTCGGGCCGGTGACGACGATCACTTTTTTGCAGGTGCGGTGATGTTACCCCTTCAGTTGTAATGCAATAAGCGCGATATGAGACATCGATCCGGCGTGACGTGACGGACTGTTGTCGCGTGGACCTTCAGCGCGAAGCGCGGCCAGAGAATGTCCAATGCCAAGTGCTTATTTTCACGTCGCCTCGATCGTGTAGGCTGAATACCGCAAAGCCCGTCATGCTGCTGGCGGCTGGTGTCCAAGCTGAAATCATCTTGTCCGACCAAGAGAAACGGCGCCGCAATAATGGCTACGACAGAAGCTCCCATCACAGCCACCGAAGCCCCGGCACATGGTGTCGAGAAGATCGACGTCGCGGCCGTCAACCGCAAGGAAGACCGCGCCCAATACGCCTCGCGCGTCAAGGTCTACCCGAAACGGGCCAGAGGGTATTTTCGCAATATCAAGTGGCTCGTGATGGCTGCCACCACAGCCGTTTACTATCTTCTGCCGTGGCTGAGGTGGGACCGTGGACCGGGACTTCCCAATCAGGCCGTCCTGATGGACATCGACAACGGCCGCATCTTCTTCTTCAATCTCGCGATCTGGCCGCAGGAGTTGTATCTCGTCACCGGCTTCCTGGTGTTGTCGGCGCTGGCCTTGTTCCTGTTCACATCGATCGCAGGCCGCGTGTGGTGCGGGTATCTTTGCTGGCAGACTGTGTGGACCGACATGATGGTAGCGGTCGAGCGCTTCTGGCAGGGCGATCGCAACAACCGCATCAGGCTCGACAAGGAACCGTGGACAGGCAGCAAGATCTTCAAGAAGCTGATGACGCACCTGTCCTGGCTGGTGATCGCAGCGGCCACCGGCGGCGCGTTCATTCTCTACTTCCGCGATGCCCCGACCCTGGCTGCTGAATTCTTCACCGGCAACGCGCCCCTTCCGTCTTATGTATTCTTCGCGCTGCTGACGGGTTTCACCTATCTTCTGGGCGGCATCGCGCGCGAACAGGTGTGCATCTACATGTGCCCTTGGCCGCGCATCCAGGGCGCGATGCTCGATTCCGACAGCCTGCTCGTCACCTATCGTGATTTCCGTGGCGAACCACGCGGGGCTTTCCGCAAGAGCCAGGGCTGGGAAGGTCGCGGCGACTGCATCGACTGCAATGCCTGTGTCGCGGTCTGTCCCATGGGTATCGACATCCGCGACGGCGCCCAGCTTGAATGCATTCAGTGCGCGCTATGCATCGATGCGTGCGACAGCATCATGGACAAGATCGACAAGCCGCACGGGCTCATCGCCTACGATACCTACCGTTCACTCCAGTCGGAGAAGAAGGGTGGCGGGCTACAATTGCGTCTCATTCGGCCGCGTACAATGCTCTATGCCGGCTTGATCGCCTTCGTCAGCGCGATCATGGCATTCGCGCTCTTTACGAAGTCGGTCCTGGAAATGAACGTCATCGCGGAGCGCAACCCGCTCTTTGTCCAACTGTCAGACGGCAGTGTTCGCAATACCTACACGGTGAAAATTCTCAACAAGCGCTACGAGCCGCACACATTCAAGCTGGCCATCGACGGTCTGCCGGGCGGCCAGCTCGTGATCCTGGGCAAGGAAACGGAGAAGGAGCCGACGGTCACTGTCGTGCCGGACGATCTTCGCGAGATCCGTGCCTATGTGACCTTGCCCCCCGATGCGCTCGACCGTGTGAGCGGCGAGAAGGTGCCATTCTCGTTCGTTGCGACGGATACAAATGACGGCACCGCCACGCACCGCGGAACGAACTTCCGCAAGCCTGCGCAGTGATAGGCTGGGCAACGCAAGAGGAACCCATGGCAGAAGGCGTCATCACCGGCCGGCATGTCCTGATTGGGATGCTCGTCTTTTTCGGCGTCATCCTGGGCGTCAATGGCATGTTCCTCTATTCGGCGTTGTCCACCTACACTGGCGTTGTGTCCGATGAGCCCTATCGCAAGGGACTGAACTACAACGAGCGCATCGAGGCCTATCGCGAGCAGGAGGCACTCGGCTGGACCGAGACCGTTGAGCTTGCCGCCACGGGAGATACGGTCCACCTGACGCTCACCGATCATGGCGGCAATCCCGTGAGCGGGATTGCGCTGGACGTGCGACTGGGCCGCCCATCGACCAACGCCAAGGATCGGATGCTGCCAGTGAAGGAGGCGGCACCAGGACAGTATGATGCGCAAATTGAAGGTCTAGAGCCTGGCGTCTGGCAACTCGATATTGCCGCGCGACAGCTCAGCGGCGGCGGCGACAAGATCGTCTGGCGCGCCAGGAAGCGCCTAACATGGAAGCAGCCCTGACCCAGGTTGCAGGCTCCGTACAATCGACCGGTGCCGCAAATGGCGGAACGGGTGACGGTTTGCCGCCAGTGCCACGTAGCCCTGACGCGCCGCTTGTTGAGAAGACCACACTCGTCGCCGACACGATGTACTGCGGCACATGCATGATCTCGATTGAGGATGCACTCAACGCCGTTCCGGGTATCGAACGTGCGCGCGTCAACCTGACGACCAAGCGCGTCAGCGTGGCCTACGATCCGCACCGCACCAGCGTCGAAGCCATGATCGATGCGCTCGACAAAATTGGCTTTCCCGCCGCCGAACTCGTTGAGGGCCGCGCTTCCCAGACCGACGCTCGCGACAGGGATTTTCTCAAGCGTCTGGGTGTTGCGGGCTTTGCCGCCGCCAACGTGATGCTGCTGTCCGTCTCCGTTTGGGCGGGTCTTGCCAGCGATATGACGGAAGCCGTGCGCGGCCTCTTCCACTGGCTGTCGGCGCTGATTGCGCTGCCTGCCATCGCCTATGCCGGCCAGCCATTCTTCCGCTCCGCCCGGCAGGCTCTGAAGGGCCGGCGCCTCAACATGGACGTGCCCATCTCACTCGGCGTCATTCTGGCTTCGGGCATGAGCCTCTACCAGACCATTCTGGGCCGGGAGCACGTCTACTTCGATGCCGCCATCACGCTTCTGTTTTTCCTGCTGATCGGCCGCTACCTCGACCAGCATATGCGGACCCGCGCGGCGGGCGCGGCCGCCAATCTTCTTGGTCTCAAGGCGACGTCGGCCGTTCTACTGGCAAAGGACGGCAGCACCCAGCGCGTATCGGCGCGCTCCTTGAAGCCGGGCGATCGCGTGCTGATAGCGGCGGGCGAACGCATCCCCGCCGATGGCGTGATCGAAAGCGGCATCAGCGAAATCGAGGAAAGTCTCATCACCGGCGAGAGTGTGCCGCGCGCGGTCGAAGCCGGCATGCAGATCTATGCTGGCACCATAAACGGAGGTGGCGCTCTGGTCGTCACCGCAACGGCTACCGACCAGAATACGCTACTGGCGGAAATTGCGCGGCTCGTCGATGTCGCCGAGCAGGGACGCGGCCGCTACGTGCGGCTGGCCGACCGCGCAGCCCGCATCTATGCGCCCGCCGTGCACATACTGAGTGCGCTGACTTTCGCCGCATGGTTCCTGCTGGGACATGGCTGGGAATTGGCGCTGACGACGGCAATTGCGGTGCTCATCATCACCTGTCCGTGCGCGCTTGCGCTCGCCGTGCCTGCTGTGCAGGTTGCCGCCACCAGCCGGCTGATGCGGCGTGGCGTGCTCGTCAAGGCCGCAGACGGGCTTGAACGCCTGGCGGAGACAGACACCGTGGTGTTCGACAAGACCGGCACGCTGTCGATGTGTGAACCTCAGCTTGTCGACGTCGAGCGCCATGATCGCGCAGTGCTTGGCCGCGCGGCAGCAATGGCAGCCTGCAGCCGCCACCCCTATTCCCGCGCGCTTGTGCGCGCCGCGGAAGCACAAGGCATCGCATTCAATCCAGCGCAGAACGTACGTGAAGTCCCAGGTCGCGGGCTGGAGGCCGATACGCCTCAAGGGCTGGAGCTGCTCGGATCGCCAAGCTTTGCCGACCCTGGCGGAGCAGCACAACTTTTCGGCGCGGCCTCCACGCTCGTCTATCGAGCTGCCGATGGGGGCGTTGTCTATTTCGCGTTCGTCGACCAGCTGCGGACGGATGCGACCTCTGTTGTCTCGCAACTGCAAGGCGCTGGTTTCCATGTGGAGCTTTTGTCCGGAGACCGGCCTGAAGCCGTCACGGCGGCAGCCGAGACAGCGGGCATATCGACCTGGCGTGGCGGCGTAAGCCCTGCGGGAAAACTTGAACATATATCCGCACTGGCACAAAGCGGGCGCTCGGTCCTGATGATCGGAGACGGTCTCAACGACGCTCCTGCACTTGCAGCCGGGCATGCTTCCATGTCGCCAGCGTCGGCCGCCGACATCAGCCAGACGACAGCTGACGCCGTGTTCCAGGGACAAGGGCTTGCGCCGGTTATCGAAACGCTGGCCGTGGCGCGTGCGGCTCAGCGCATGGCCGTGCAGAATTTCGGCATCGCGATCGCCTACAACATCGTTTTCGTGCCGCTCGCCATGACGGGTTATGTGACACCGCTTATCGCGGCAATCGCCATGTCTGCGTCGTCGATCGCGGTGACGGCGAATGCCATTCGGCTGAAAACCAAACGTCTGGAGCTTGCGCGATGACTTCGCTTGCCTGGCTGATCCCTGCGGCACTCGCGCTTGGCGGCCTCGGGCTGGCGGCATTCTTGTGGTCGCTTAAAAGCGGCCAATACGACGACCTTGAAGGTGCGGCGTGGCGTGCGCTGCAGGACCGCGAGCCAGGCGTGCCCGCCGCCAAGACGGCGCCCAATGTTGAAAGCCGTCTGGCGGAAGACTGCAAAACGCCGACTGGCGGTCATGGGTACGATAAGGCCGACGGCTAAACCTGAAAGCCATCGGCAAACGCGGCTTTGCGCCTGGCCCCTGCCCCGTCCCGCAGCGCGCAAGAAAAACAACATCGGCAAATGGGAACCGCAGGTCCGGTGGCAAGCAGCAACGGGTTGCCGCTTGCCGGTCATCGCTTGCCGACACCAATCAGACTTCGGTGTCCGACGGGCTGAGGTCCACAAGGTCCCTGAATGCGTGCCATGTCGCGTGTCCAATCAGCGGGAATACAAACACGAGGCCGACACTGAGCGTTACTACGCCGACAATCACGAAAGCTGCGATCAAGGCTGCCCAAAGAATCATGGGCCGAGGGTTGCGGCGGACGGTGTGGAAGCTCGTTGAAATGGCGGTAGCGACATCGACATCCTTGACCATCAGCAGCGGCACGGAGACCGCAGAGACGGAAAACGTGAAGAAGGCGAGGATCGCACCAGCAATCGTTCCTGCGAACAGAAGGCCCAGCCCGTTCTCAGTGAACAGCAGCATGTGAACGAATTCGTTCTGGGGAGGAAAGGCGGTGCCACCCGTGAACAGCATGAACAGGAGAAAGGCCACCTGCATCCACACCATGAAGATCAGGAACAGCACGATCCCCATGAAGCCGAGCTGGCCCTTTGGCTTGAAGCTCCGGCTTATGGCCGTGGCCAGTGAAATCGGCTCTCCAGCCTCGATGGCCTGGCTGACCTCATAAAGCCCCACGGCAACCAAAGGGCCAATCAGCAGGAAACCGCCGAACAGCGCCAGAATAATCGATTGCGCACCCGCTTGCGTGACGCCGACCCCCATGAGGATCGCGGCGGCGGAAAAGAAGAAACCATATGACAGACTGATGACCGGATAGGTCCACAGGTCGCGCCAGCCGGCGGCGAGCCATTCCCAGGGCTGATCGAACGGTACGCGCCTGACCGAAATCTCTGGCGAGACCTTTCCGTCCCGGTCTCCCAACTGCGCCATCACCGTGTCCAGGACACTCATGCTGCCTTCCCCTCAATGTGCGACGATATGCGCGCTGCGCCGTTCATCGGCTGCTGACCGTAGGGTCTGCCGTGCGCTGCCGCCGACAATCAAATTTCCACGCGCTGCTGATCGCGATCAGCGGCTCAAGAGCCGATAAGATGCCCGGGAATGGCTCTGGCGTGAAGCCCTCACGGACACTTTGCGCAAACCGTCACACCCGTCTTTTTGTGCGATGCAGCAATGCGCGTTGGGGGCGGTAGGTGCCAGATGCGAAAGCCGGCGGCAAAGGGAGGTGAGCCAAGCCATGAACCAAACCGATCAAGCCATTCGCGGGCCAGCCCAAGGCAACCCCGAACTGCGGCGGTCGCTGACACTGGTCCACGCTCTGCTCTATGGGCTTGGCATTACGATCGGCGCGGGCATTTACGTCCTTATCGGTCCGGTCGCTGCGATTGCCGGGATGGCGTCTCCCACATCGTTTGTGCTGGCCGCAGCCTTGATGTCGCTATCGGCCTTATCGTTCGCGGAGCTCGCCACGCGCATGCCGGTGGCGGCTGGCGAGGCGGCCTACGTCGCGGAAGGCTTCCGCAACAAGTTTCTCGGAACGGTGATCGGGCTGCTGGTGATTGCCATCGCGGTTACGACATCTGCCACCATCAGCCTGGGCAGCGCGCAGTACATCCGCGTCTTCTGGGACTCTCCTGAAGGCATCACCGCCGCGCTTGTAGTGCTTGCCATGGGGGCCATCGCCGCCTGGGGCATTGTCGAATCGATCACCTTTGCCGGCCTGATGACGGTGATCGAAACGGGGGGGCTGCTGATGATCGCAGCGCTCGGATTTCTGTTTGCTCCTGGCTCCCTGTCGCGCATTCCAGAGGCTCTGCCAGCCATGGGTGATATTGCAGCGTGGCAGGCTGTCATGAGCGCAGGCATGCTCGCGGTATTCGCGTTCATCGGCTTTGAGGGAATCGTCAACATTGCCGAGGAGATCAAGTCGCCTGAAAGAACCTTGCCGCGCGCGTTGCTGCTCACGCTTGTTGTCACGACACTCGTTTATGTTGCCGTGGTGTGGGTGGCGCTGGTGACGCTGGGGCCGGTCAAGCTTGGCGCGGTCGAAGCGCCGCTCGCCGCCGTTTTCGTCGCACTCACGGGCTGGCCGTCGACGGTGATGGCGGCAATCGCAATTATCGCCACGCTTAACGGCATCATCGCCAGCATCGTACTTGCAGCCCGCGTTGCCTATGGACTGGCGGGACGTGGCGCGCTGCCAGCCGTTCTGGCGACGGTCAATCCGACGACGCGCACGCCTCTCGTCGCAACGACGCTGGTGACGGCTGCAGTATTATTGCTGGCGATATGGGCGCCGCTCACAGGACTTGCGGAGCTCTCTTCGCGGCTGACGCTGGTCATGTTTACGTTCGTCAATGCCGCGCTGGTGGCGATCAAGCTGCGCGAGACCACACCACCAGGCGGCATCTTCCTGGCGCCGCTGTGGGTGCCGATTGCTGGCACCGCGGCAACGAACATATTCCTCATTGCCGATCTGCACGGGCCGTAATGGCTAGAAACACCGGGGAATGTCGCCGCACTCGATGCGATCAATCCAGTTCCACGACGCTCATGACCTTGAAGGTGCGCAATTCGCCGTCATGCTCGCGGATCGAGACATACTCGCCCGGCTTGAACGAGTGCTGATCGAAGCGATAGCCACCTTCATCTGACTCCGCCGAGCCATGGATATCGTAATGAAAGGCCCATGAGCCGCCAGGTTTGCGAATGATGTGTCCGACCTCGTCTGGTTCGCCCTCGCAGAACCGCTTGACGCGGCAGCGATCGCGCGCGCGTTTCCAGTCATCGACGCTGATGTGCCCGCTGTCGTCGATCGGGGCAATGAAGTCGTAGCCATGCGAGCGGCTTCCCACGGGGTGATCGTGATCGCGGGCCAGTTCGAGGCGCACCCGCTTCATGCTTACCGGTGTCGTCTGATCCATCGGTGTCTGTTCTCCACTTCTATCGTGCGGCGCATGTTCGAAGGGCTCAGCGGGCCGTCAGCGCCCCCCGTGCCCGACTGATCGGTACGGGGTCAATGGGCGAGGAGCGTCAAGATCTCCAGATGATGCGTAACATGGCGGGTTGCGCCACCAAAGACCAGTTCGCGGAAGCGGGAGTGACCATAGGCGCCCATCACGAGCAGATCACCACCCAGATTTCTGGTTTCGGCAATAAGGGCGTCGCCGATATTGCGTCCGCCAGCCGGCACCCGGTGGACCTTCGCGCTGCGGCCGTGCCGCTTCAAAGTGGCAACGAGCGCGTCCGCTGAACCCTCCATATCGTGGCTTCGGGCAGTTTCGTTTGCGATGACGATCACACTGAAAAGGCAATCGGGTTCGAGCAATGCGTTTGCATCGAAGGCGGCACGCGCAATTTCGCGCGAGCCGTTCCACGCAATGACCGCATGGCGGGGGCTTGCTTCGAACGATCCGGCATTCGGCACCATCAACAAGGGACGGCCGCCTTCAATCGCCAGGCGCTCGGGAAAATCGTAGACCGGCGCCATGTCCCATGAGGGGTCGGCCTGCGCGGCAACTATCAGATCCGTCGCGCGAGCATGTTGCATGACGAAACCCGCGATGTCCGGGCCGGGCGCGACTGCTGAAAGCCATGTCGCCCCACCTTCCAGACCTTCTGTCGCCTGACCGAAGACTGCTTCAATCTCGCTCGTCTCACTCTGCTCCGCTTCGCGCACGGCAGACAGGACTTCGTCACTATAGGGAATGGTGACGGGTGCCAGAGGAGGCAGGCCTGAATAGACATGGAGACCCAGGATGTGTGCTCCTGCGGGCTTGGCCAAGGCTTTGGCCACGGCAATCAGCCGCGCCGCCCGCCGACGATCGTTCAGGTGCACGAGGATTGCCTTGATCGCCATTTTGCTGCCGCTTGTCTGCTGTGTCTGGGTGAGCGTCGCACCGGTCAGTGTCACCGCACCTTGACGGCCGTCAAGGCCGTCGTGACCAGGGTGAACGAGGCTGGTCCACTCACTATGACGGCAACTGGATCGAAACAAGGGCTACCGGATGGAACAGCTCCAGTTTCTTGCTGTTTACCAACTTGGCCGATCCTGCATGCCGATGCGATCTTTTCGGAAGAGGAATTCTCATGACTGCCCTTCATAAGCCGTCCGCGCCCAACCTGCCCGCTGCAGTTGTCAGGCGCGTTGGTCAGCGTGCGGCGTTGGCCCTGCTCGCCGCGATCCTGGCGATGCCCGCAAGCAGCATTGCGGAAGAGAACAATTCCGGAGCACCTGCCTGGCTATCAATTCTTTCGCTGCAGCTCAGCGACGAGTATCACTGCAACATGGAGAAAGTTTTGTTCGAGCACGACGTCGAGGTCGGCGGACGTGTTTCCAAGGAGGGCCGCGCGAAATGCCTCGACGGGCGGGAGTTCGATTTCTCGCGCGACTCCGAGCACGAGAAATTCAAGCTCAAGCTATGCATGCCGACCGTCTGTTAGGCTCGCGGCACTGGTCGCTTCAATGAACGATCCGAAGGCGGGCCCGGACAGCGCGGTCATGGCTGGTACGGTGGCGCAGTCCGGCGACCCACAGAGCGCCATCGTCGACTTTCTTCTTCGTCCTGGTGTCATTGCCCCCAGCGAGCCCAAGGTTCACGAAACCCATATCGCGCGCGTGTTCGTTGGGCCTCAACGGGCGCTGAAGATCAAGCGCGCGGTCAAACTTGCGTTTCTCGATTTTTCGACGCTTGAAAAGCGCCATGCCGCTTGCCTCAGCGAGATGGTTGTCAACCAGAGCAACGCGCCTGAGATCTACCTGGGTGTCGTCGCAATCACGAAGGGACCAAACGGGGATCTGGCAATCGGCGGACGTGGTCAGCCGGTCGAATGGGCCGTCGACATGCTGCCATTCAACGACAATGACCTCTTGTCGGAGCGGGCGAAGGCGGGGCCGCTCAGCCGTATATTGATGCAGCAGACCGCAGATGCCGTGCAAGAGATGCACGCACGTTCGCCTGTGCGCCGCGAGGCCGATCTGGTCGCGAAAATGCACGCGATCGTTACCGAGGTCTCGGATGTTCTTTCAACCCATGCCGGATTCATACCGGCCGATGAGCTTGCGCGCTGGCGCGCGCTTGCAACTGGCGCGATTGGCCCATTGGCTCCGGTGCTTGCCGCGCGTGTTGCAAGCGGCGCGGTGCGCCGTTGCCATGGCGATCTGCATCTGGCCAACATCGTTGTCTGGAAAGGCTTACCGACGCTCTTCGATGCGTTGGAGTTCTCCGAGGAGATGGCAACCGTCGACACACTTTATGATCTGGCCTTCCTGCTGATGGATCTGGTGCATCACGGGCAACGCTCGGCCGCCAATACCGTGCTCAACCGCTACCTGTGGCGCAGCGGTACTCTGGACGATCTCAGGGCGCTTGCGCTGTTGCCGCTTTATGTCTCATGCCGTGCCGGCATCCGCGCAATGGTGGCTGCAAGCCGGACGTGCAAGCAGGCAGGTTTGCCCAGCTCGGATCACAGCAACCGCGCGCTGTCCGCACGCTATTTGGCCGAGGCGGTCGAAGTTCTGACACCTCGCCCGACGCGGCTCGTCGCGGTCGGCGGGCTGTCGGGATCGGGCAAATCGACACTCGCGTCCCAACTGGCGCCGCGCTTCACTTCACCTGCGGGCGCGCTGCATCTGCGCTCCGATCTGGAACGAAAGGCACTGATGGGTGTCGAAGAAACTTTCAGGCTGCCAGCTGAGAGCTATACCGCGGAGAGTGCAGCTCTCGTTTATGAGCGGCTATTGGCGCGTGCTGGAGCAGCGCTTGCTGCCGGACACAGCGTGATCGTCGACGCGGTTTTTGCCCGCCCTGAGGAACGGCAACGCATCCAGCAGATCGCCGCCGACCATGGCGCAGACTTCCACGGGATCTGGCTCGAAGCGCCAGCAGGCATCTTGCGCCAGCGCGTGGCGGAGCGCCGGGGAGATGCGTCCGATGCCACGCCGGAGGTTGTCGAGAGGCAATTGAGCTACCCAATTGGCGCCCTCGACTGGTCGATCATCCGGGCTGGAGGTTCGATTGAACAGACAGCGCAATCAACCGCCCGGCTCCTGCACATTTAGGCACACTTCAACAGCGCTCCCGCCCTGTGCCTGGTTTGCCGCACGTTCGCGGCGCACCTGGGGATAACGGGGATGAAATTCCACAGCTGCCGCCTTATGCCAGCTTTCGCGCTAAAACCACGACTTGTAGTGGCCTTGCGCGGATCAATGCGTCCTTCCCGGTGGCATCAGTTGCATCCGACGATCCTGCAGCCTTGGTCAACGAGCGAGTTGCGTCTGAGCGGGTTGAATCACGGGCGGTTGTCTTTGGAACCTGGCTCAACTCAGTCGGTGCCGTATGCACCGCGTTGCGTTCGTGTCGCGTCTTTCCAGTCACAACCATTGCGTCGTCCTTGGTTCTCAAGATGCGTTGCATCTGGGCTCTGCCGCGCGAATAAGACCGCGAGGCAGGTGCCGGAGGTGCGAAAGGGGTCAAGATATGTCCAAGTCTCATCGAGGTTTGCGGCTCAACAGCTGCGTTCTGCTCAACAAGCATTCACATGGATTGCGGCGCCCGCTGGCGCTCATCTTTCCGCTGTCGGCATCGCTGTTCCTCAGCGCGTGCGCAGGCAGTGGCCTCGAGCTTGCCGCGCTTTCCCAGGCTGACCCCGCCAGTGGAAGTGCGGCAAGCTCCATTACCACCTCTTCGATAGAAACCTCCGCGCTTGCTCCAGCAGGCAAGTCTGGCGGAGAAACAAAATCGGGCGCAGGAGAAACCCCGCTCTCGCCGGAAA
Organism: Hyphomicrobiaceae bacterium; assembly: GCA_020442165.1. Classification (GTDB taxonomy): domain Bacteria; phylum Pseudomonadota; class Alphaproteobacteria; order Rhizobiales; family Hyphomicrobiaceae; genus JAEUMD01. The sequence goes on from JAGRKV010000045.1 coordinate 37,132, forward strand.
TCGTCAAGGCACGCGGATTGCGCTCCAACGGTGATCTTGCCGGGGCCATGGGTGTCCTTGCGCAGGCAGCGCAGAAGGCGCCGAAGGACAAGGCGCTGATGCGCGAGCGCGGGCTACTGGCCCTTGAGATGGGGCAGATCGGCGATGCCAAGGCGCTGCTCACCAAGGCGGACGATGCGGATGCACCCGATTGGCGCATCAAGTCGGCGCTTGGCTCGGCGCTGGCTGCCAGCGGCGATCAGACCGGCGCGCAACGCGAGTTTGCAGCCGCGCTGAAACTGTCTCCCGACCATCCTTCCATTCTCAACAATCTGGCGCTTTCATATGCGCTCGACGGACGCCACGAGCAGGCCGAGAAGCTGCTTCGCCGGGCGGCTCTCGCGAAGCAGTCGACGGGCAAGTCCAAGCAGAACCTTGCTCTGCTGCTGGGTCTTCGCGGCGAGCTGGACGAAGCACGAAAGTTCAGTGAAGCAACTCTGCCACGCGATGAGGCACGCGCGAACATCAGCTATCTGGAGCGGCTGAAAACGTCAGGCTCGCGTGTTTCCCGCGTTGACCGGGGCGAGGCTGCAGCCAGCAAATCGGCTGCTGCTACGACACTTGGCGCGTTGATGCCACCCAATTGAACTTTCTTCCAGCAACCAGCGGCGGTTGCAACACGACGTTACCCTACCCTGCATGAAGCCCTGGCCGGGAAGCAATTCCCGGCCGATTTTTTTATGGCCGTGGCGCAAGGTCGTCGTCGCCTTCCGCCATCGCTGCTTCATAGACTTCGCGCGCCGCATCCAGGTTCAGCAACAAGATCCCCAGTCCGACGATAAGGTCCGGCCAGATCGAGGCCGTGGCGGCGGTGGCCAATCCGGCGCCAATTATGGCGACGTTGGCAATGACATCATTGCGTGCGGAAAGAAACGCTGCGCGCACCAGGCTGCCTGCATGAGCCCGGAACCTTGCCAGAAGGCTTGCGGCCAGCGCGTTGACGGCAAGTGCGCCCATGCCGGTCAGGGTGAGCAGCATCGGCTCCGGCACCATGGGTTCGGCCGACATCAACTTGCCTGCAGCCGTCACGGCGGCGGCAACTCCTGGCATAATGAGGAGTGCGGCGAGAATGACTCCCACGGCCCGGCGTCGCGCGGCGCTCCAGCCCAGCGCCACCAGAACCAGAAGATTGACGGTGGCGTCCTCGAGGAAGTCGACGCTATCGGCGAACAGTGCCACCGATCCGATTGCCAGCGCGACGATTGCCTCGACGCCGAAATAGCCCAGGTTCAGCGCAGCGACGGTTGCAACAGTCTTGCGAAGGGCCGCAAACCGGACATCGTGATCTGCGGGCTGAGGCATTAAGTGTGGTGTCTCCTTACACATGCGTGCGTGCGATAGCCAGCACGCTGCACCCGTCTTTCGCGGCGGCACCCGGTCTCTTTGTTGCCGCTATCTGCAATCGATTGTGCATTGGCATCCAGGCCGTCCTGAGTGCCTGCAAGCCGGCGACAGTTATCGCAATAGTCCATGCACAAGGAAAGGCCGGCGGCATCTTTCGACCGCCGGCCTTTCCTTGTCGAGACGAGTGGCGTCATGCGTCCTGCAACGCTTTGCGCGGGCCTGCTTGACGAAGACACGAGTTCTGCTGTTCAAGCGGCCCGTGCCAGCGGGTTTGCCTGCTGCGCTGCCACTTCCGGCCGATAAAGACTACTGCGAGGTTGCCGGCGTCGTACTCTTGCCAGGCTGCCCGCCGCCCGATGCCGAGCCCGATTGGCCGCTGCCGGTATACTTCGACCAGCTCGCGCTGCGCACCTCGCTCGACCGCGGCGTCTCCTGCTGAGGCACCTGGAGATCGCGGGCATTGGCCACGGTGATTGCCAGGTTGCGCTGGCTGGCGCAGCCGAAGTTCTCGTAGGGGATCCGCTCACGGTCGACGCGGCCCAGGTCCTCGGGCCAGCTGCCGCAGGGTGGTGGAACCGCGATAGACCGGTCATAGGACAACTTGACCGCCGGGCCGTAACGATCCGTGCCACGGGTGCGGGTGCGCTCGACGGCGTCATCGGGCACACCGGACCGTTCGACCAATGCCTCGATATCGCGGAACGACTTGGACGCCGCCATGTGACCACGCACCGAAGCAGGTGCCGTCAAGCGCAGGCGCCCGTTTGCCTCTGACTTATAGCGATCGAGAAAGCGGAAGACGTCGGTGGCCTGGTTGTCACTGAGGCCAAATCCGTCTGAGGCAACCTCGACATAGAGGGCCTCGGTTCGCCTTGAGAAATTGATCGGGTGGCGCTTATCCGGCTGGGTCAGTGTGGCAGCCGAAATGTTGTCTAGCCTTGGTTCGTGTTCACGACAGCCAGACAATGCCGCACCTGCCAGGAGCACACCTGCCAACAGTGCGCTGACATGGGCGGCTTGCGCCACAGCGCCGGCACCACGGGCAGCGCCACTGCGGACGTATACTTTCTTGCGCTGCGCGTTCATCCCTTAACTCCCGGATAGTCGATGATGAAGCCATAGTCACCGCGATAGCGACCTGGCTGGGCCGAGGAATGCCCGTAGATGCGGTTGATGTTGCCGAAGAAGAGCTCGCGTAGCGTGTGCTCGGGCGCATAACCGTCGGTTGGCATGGCGAGTTCCTTGCGGCTCGCGTGGGTTGCCAGATACGGCGTCACCAGAATGACCAATTCGGTTTCACGGCGCCGGTAATCGTTCGAACGGAACAGCGCACCAAGGACGGGAAGGTTCTTCAGGCCTGGCACGCCTTCGGCGCTCTGGCGTGTATCGTCGGAGAGAAGGCCCGCCATCGCCAGGGTGCCACCAGAAGGAATCTCCAGCGTCGTCTCGGCCCGCCGGACTTTCAATCCGGGGATCGAGATCGAGCCAACGGTAACGCTGCCCTCGCTCGACAGTTCGCTCACCTCGGCTGAGATGTTGAGGCTGATGCGCCCCTCGGTCAGGACGATCGGCTTGAAGCCGACGTTGACGCCGAACTGTTTCCAGTCGACTGTGATCGTGTTGTTCTGCTGGGCGACGGGAATGGGGAATTCGCCGCCTGCAAGGAACTTCGCCGTCTCACCGGAGATTGCCGTCAAGGTCGGCTCGGCAAGTGTCTTGAGAACGCCCGCGCGCTCCAGCGCCTCGATCATGACATTCACGGACTGGTTGCCAGTCTGCCATGAGGTCTGAAGGGCCGATCCCGCCGAAATGCCAGGAGCGGCGCCGACTACGGCTGCTGCTGCCTTGGGTACGACGCCGCCGGTAATCGGGAAGGCGTTCTGAATCACCTTTGCAAACGTGAAATTACCCGCATTCATCACCGCCCCCGGCAGGTCTATGCCGAAGCGTCGCAGAGCTTCGCGCTGGATCTCGGCGACCTGCACCTTGAGGAGCACCTGCTCCTTGGAGTTGGTCTCCAGCATATTGACCACGCTCGACGGATTCTTGATGTAGCGTCCGGCCAGCTCGGCTGCGCGATTGGCATCGACCGGGCTCGGCACGCTACCCGACAGGACAACGCTTTCGCCCATCATCTCGGCCTTGATGCGCGAACCCGGGATCAGTCTGTCGAGCATGTCGTGCAGGGATGTGAGATCGCGTGTCACCACCACCTCGATGACAAGTTGGCGTTCGCCATCGCGGCCCATGAGGAAGGCATTGGCTTCGCCGACGTGCTTGGCCAGCAGGTAGACCTGGCGCGAGGTCTGGACGACGGCGTCGATCACCTCCGGATTTGAAACCAGCACGTTTTGCAGGTCGGCTGGAACCTCAACGAGCATCGATTTGTCGACGCCGATCGTGACGCGGCGGCTGGTCGGAAACGGCGTGCCGGCGGGTATCCGCAGGACCGAGCGATGGTCTGATTCATGGGCTGTGGCGATGTCGTCCTGCTGTGCGCGCGCCGGTTCCGCCCCGTGGGGCGCCAGCAAGGCGATGGCAGCCAATGCGACGGTCAACAGCTCCCGCCAACCGCTTTTCCCCGAGCGACTGGTTCCTGCGCCGCTGGCAACCGAGCCATTGGCCGCCGAGCGAGTAGCCGACCCTCGACGAGTCCTACACCCCAACATGATTTTTCCGACCCCCGAATTCATAAAGCGCTCAAAAGGCGTGCGCACCGGCTCGCGGTCATCGAGATGACTGCGGGGCCGTCAACGCACACCAACGCCTGACAGAAAGATGGAGGGGACTTTGGAGTATCACGCGCAACGCTGCCAGCATTGAGGACTTGGGGCTGTGGCAACACCAACGTGCTTCAACAGCTTACCCACAGGATGACGGCAATGCTTCGATTGCGGACGGCTGGCTGGGGCCGAAACCGCGCTCCATGCTTGTGACTTGAAATTCAACGGATCTTTACGGGTGAAATGCCGGCCTCAAGGCGCACTTGCAGCAGGCGCCTGGGCAGATGACCCAATTGTTCAAAAAGCGATTATAAGGGCGCCGAGAACCGGCGAAATGCACCCGCCAGCATCCTTATTGCGTCAGATGCAGCTTGGTGATCCGGCTAGCGATCGTGCTCATGTGGTCCCTGACCTCGTCGAGCGAATTTGCTTCGAAGAACATCTTGGGATGCACAGCGCAGTATTGCAGCATCGATCGCATCTGGGGATCTGTGACCTTGTAGCCGATTGTGTAGACCTTCACGCCCTTCTCCGCGGCGATGCGGCATGCGGAATGTGTCTTCTCGTCCATTGCATTCGTCAGCGACTGCTGGGTGTGCGCCTGCGGATTGAGCCGGTCGTTCACGCCGTAGCCCCACGGGGTGTAGATCGAGTGATTGAGGTTGTCCTTGTAGGCCTCGATCCAGTTGGCGCCGCGCGCAAGAATAATCATGTACTTGTCGTGTTCATCGTCGAAGGGACCGCCACCGGTGAATGGCTCCTGCGGCGAGAGTACGCGATAGCCCCACAGGATTCCTTCCGCGACATTCGACCCGCCGGAAGCCACCATGGACTTGAGTTTATCTTCCACGCGGTCAGCATCGTTGGTGAGCGGCAGAAGGGGAACGGAGGTGCAGTTGAAATTGGGCCCGGTTGTCAGATCCACCGTGGTCGGTGACTTCTTATCGGTGATGTACTTCACTGTTGGCTTGTACGAGGCTCCGGGCGCATATTTGCACGAGACCTGCTGATACTGCTCAAGCGTGAAGTTGATTTTTTCGTACTTGATGCAGGTGCCTTTGTCGTTTTCCTGCAGGCAATTCTCCTTGGGACAATTGATGCCGTCGGGATTGTCCGGGTAATCGGGCAGGTAGTCGTTGTAATAGCTCTGGCCATCCGGTGCCTGCTTGTTGCGGCCCATGTCGGGTTCGTCGGGTGCGAACATGGGGACGAACAGCGAGGCGGGGACCTCGGGATCCGGCGGCAGATCGTTGCCATCGTAGGCATCGGTGCGTGCCTCGACGCATCCCTTCCAGGGTTCGCCGATATTGCGGAACAGATCCAGGCGCGTTTGTGTTTCGTCGGTCCAATTGCCGCTGCCCTGGTACTTCTTGTAGTTCTCGCGATGGAAGCTGGCCTTCGCGTCCTTGTCGATCCACCATGCGGAATCGTACTGCGGCCCAACATTGACCGAGCCCGCGAAGGGCACCACGCCCATCTTCACTGGTCCCTCGCCGCTGAGGCCCATGAGTTCGGTTTTCAGGCCAATGCTGGCGGTGCGAAAGACTTCAAGCTCATTCTTCGCAAACGACGAATTGTCGATGACGAGGACCACTTCGGACAGGCGGCCATACTTCACCTTGGCATTCGACTGCATGATCTTGCTGTCGTAGCCGAACGCGCGCATGAGCGTGGCCTTCCAGCTGAAGTCGGTCTGACCGGTAATCTCGAAATTGGTGGCGTCGGGCTTGATCGACTTGATGTCGGTCTTGGCGCCGTCGTTGCGGTTGGCGATATAGACCGATTTGGCACGCGCTATGGCGGATGCGTCGTCCTGGTTCTTGCGGAAATCGGTTGCAGCTGCCAGCAGCCCGGCATCAAGCGCCTGGCTGTCCTGGAAAGCTTCATTGGTGAATCGGCTGTGATCGATGGCGAATGCGGAAACGAACAGCAGCAACGCGACCATGATCGCCATAATGACGGCAACAGCACCGCTCTGGTCGCCGGAAAAGCCCCGCACATAACGGCGCCAGGAGCCCAGTGACGGCAATCGGCGCGCCCTCCGCGCCACATGCACCGCCACGACGCGACCTGTTGTCGTACGCCGCATTTCCCGCCTCCGTTAACGAACGATTGCGCAATACTAGTCAAATCTCTCTGACGAGACGTAAATGCGGTGATTTCAAATTGATTGAAATCTTGATGATCCATCCGACTTGAAAGAGTTCCGGGCGCGAAGCATTCTTATGCCAATGACCACAGAGCCCGCGTCCATGTCCGTTTCTGCTTCAGATATTCCTGGTGCGTCGCAGACCCTGTTTTCGGCCCTGCTGTCGGCTGGGCGTACGTTCGGCATGGGGCGCGAAATCCTGGTCGACGCCGACCGACAGCAGCTGACCTACAAGCGCCTGGTACTTGGGGCACTCGTGCTCGGCGAGCATCTCGCGCGCATTACCAAGCCTCGGGAAGCCGTCGGGGTGCTGCTGCCCAATGCCGCTGGAACGGTGGTGACCCTGTTCGGGCTGAACGCCTTCGGACGAACAGCCGCCCTGTTGAATTTCACGGCAGGGCCGCGCAACCTTGCTTCCGCGCTCAAGACGGGCCCCGTGCGCGTTCTGCTGACCTCGCGGCGATTCATAGATACGGCGCGCCTGGAAGACGTGCTGGGGGCGCTGGCTGATGTCGAGCCGGTGGCGGGTGAAAAGCTACGTATCGTCTATCTGGAGGACATCCGTGCGCGCATCGGCCTTCTCGACAAGATCAAAGGGGCGGCGCGTGCCCTTGTTGCAGATCGGTTTCATCGCCGCTCCGGCCTGCAGCCGGACGACCCGGCAGTGATCCTTTTCACGTCCGGCACCGAAGGCCTGCCAAAGGGCGTCGTGCTTTCGAACATGAACGTCATCGCCAACGCCCGGCAGATTCTCGCGCATGCCGGGGGCATGCTGACGCCTGATGACATCGTCCTCAACCCCTTGCCGATGTTCCACTCTTTCGGGCTGACGGCGGCAACGCTGATGCCGTTGCTGGGCGGCATGCAGGTGGTGCTCTATCCAAGCCCGCTGCATTACAAGCAGGTGACAAAGACGATCGCCCGGCATAAAGCCAGCGTGCTCTTTGCTACAGATACCTTCTTGATGGGTTATGCCCGGGCGGCCGAGGCCAGCGACCTTACCAGCGTGCGTTACGTGATCGCCGGGGCGGAGCGGGTCAAGGCACAGACGCGCAAGGCCTGGGCGCGAACCGGTGCGGTGATCCTCGAGGGTTACGGCGCCACGGAATGTTCGCCGGTGATCGCCTGCAACCTGCCGCAGATCAACATTCCGGGCACCGTCGGCCCGCTGCTGCCCGGTATTGAAGCGGTGCTCCTGCCGGTGGGCGGCGTCACTGAGGGCGGGCAGCTGAAGGTACGCGGGCCCAACGTGATGTCGGGCTACATCACCGCCGATGCGCCGGGCGCGATCCGCGTGCCGTCCGGCGGCTGGCACGATACCGGCGACATTGTCACCATCGATGCAAACCAGGTGGTCACGATCAAGGGCCGCGCCAAGCGCTTCGCCAAGATCGGTGGCGAGATGGTGTCGCTCGCCGCAGTCGAGGCGATGGCATCGCAGCTATGGCCCGATGCACAGCACGTTGTGCTCAACCTGCCCGATGATCGCAAAGGCGAGCAACTCGTTCTCGTGACCGACGAGGCGGATGCCGACAAGTCCACGCTGCTTGCCTTCGCCAAGGAACACGGACTGGCGGAGCTGTGGGTTCCCAAAGCCGTGCTCGTGGTCGAATCCATTCCTGTCTCGGGTACAGGCAAGGTCGATTTCCAGGCGACCACCGAGTTGGTAAAGAAGACGCGGCCATTGCTGTGAACGGCCTTCCCTGGCAGCTGTCAGCATCGTCCGCTCCCCCCAATGTAGCAATCCGGCCTCCCGTCATTGCCCAGGCCCGACACGACCCAGCCGCGCGGAAAACCATGAGCACCAGCAACGCAAATGCGCCAGCGGCGACACTTCTCGAGAGCGTGGGTGAAAAGCTGCGCGCGGCCATCCTCGCGCCATTACAGGCCATGCGGATAGCGTATGTGCCGCTGCTGATGGTCTATTTCGCCTATGGCGCCATGGGCCTCATCGCGGTTGCCGACAGCTTCTGGGTCAAGAAGTCGTTGTCCATGACACCGGCCCAGCTCGCTCAGCTCAGTGTCTGGCTGACGCTGCCTTGGGCCATCAAGATGGTGTTTGGCGAGCTGGTCGATACGGTGGCGTTTTTGGGGTCGCGTCGCCGCGTCTATGTCTTCATCGGTGCTGGCATGATTGCCGTGGCGCTCATCATGCTTGCGGGCGCAGCAGGCGGCTGGCTCACGTTTGCTTCCGCCGACCGCATCTATGTCACCGCCTCGCTGCTGATGGTGACCGGCACCGTTTTGCAGGATGTGGTTGCAGATGCCATGAGTACGGAAGTGGTCGCACGCACCCATGCTGATGGAACACCGCGCGGACAGGAGCAGATCGATCACGACTTGGGCATGGTGCAGGTTCTGGGGCGGCTTGCGCTTTCCGCGGGCGTCTTCAGCACTGCTGGACTCGCCGGATGGCTGGCGCAGGCGCTCGATTATTCCACGGTGTTCCTGATCGGTCTCATCATCCCGGTGCTTTCCGCCAGCGGTGCGCTGCTCGTGCGGCTGGAAAGCGGGGAAAGCCGACCAACGGATTGGCGCATACTGACCGCGGGGTTGGCATTCGGTGCGATCGTGACCGGACTGCTTGCGGGCGATGCCGCCTATGCGCAGGAGATCGTGTTCGTCATTTCGTTTGCCGTCATCGTTTCCATGCTGGTCTATCTGACGCGCGACATCCCGCTCGACACGCGCAAGCGCATCTTCTTCGTCGCGATCATCATCTTTGCCTTTCGCGCGGTGCCATCGGTGGGGGAAGGCTACCGCTGGTACATGATCGACCGGCTCGGATTCGACGAGGCGTTTTTCGGCCTCCTGGGGCAAATGAGCGCCGCGATCGCGCTCATCGCCACATGGCTGCTCTCAGATACCATCACGCGCCGCCCGGTGACGTCGGTGCTGCTGGCTCTGACGCTGATCGGCGGCTTCATGTCAATTCCAGATCTCATTTTGGTGTTCGGCGGCTATCAATGGACCGAACAGCACCTGGGCATCGGCGCCCGCACCATCGCCTTCATCGACACAGCAGCCCAGTCGCCTTTCAGCCAGCTCAGCATGATTCCACTGCTGACGCTCATCGCCATCTACGCCCCAGCGTCAAAGAGGGCGATCTGGTTTGCACTGATGGCTTCGCTGATGAACCTCGCGCTCGTCGCCGGTCAGTTGCAGACCAAGTTTCTCAACGAACTCTACGTCGTCGGACGCGGCGACTATCAGCTGCTGCCGACTCTCTACGTCACGGCGCTCATAGCGCAGGTGGCCATACCGCTCGTTGCCATCGCGGTCTTCGGGCGGCGCGTCAGGTGAACCGGCCATCGGGCGGCCGAAGCCGGCATTTATTTTCCCCAGCACGTCAAAAGCAGTATCTCCAATTGCGGTGTAGTCGCCTGCCCGCGCCACAATGCCGCCCGAGAAACGACCTAGCAGGCTGCCAGACAAGCGTCCTGGCGATATTGCTGTGGATGTGTTCTTGGCACAGAACATGCTGTTGCTTGCGTGTGTTTGCGCAGCACCGCTGCGGTATGCCCGAACAGGCGTTTGCGGCCTGTTGTGGCTGATGCGCGTTGCTGCTGGAACACGCTCTACCAGCGTTCAGCGAGTGACGGCTGCTGGCAGCTTGACCCTCAGTCGGGGGTCCGGCATCTACCATGTTCTGCATCGGCGGCGATTGTTCCCGCCCCTTGCTGACCAGTGACTACGAGGGTGCGCGACGTCTCAGAACGGCGCGCGGACTGAATACGAGGGGTGAGGCACACATGAGTGGTGCTGTTAATATCAGCATTTCCGAGCAGAAGCCTGTTGTCACTGGCCCGACGTTGAAGTGGGTCCTGAAGCGGACGGTAATCGGCCTCTCCATCCTGCTTCTGTCTGTCAGCGCCTTTGCCTGCCTGCTATACGCGAGCATTGAACCTGATCGTGCTGAAGCGGCCAACCCCGAGGTGATCGCCGCAACTCCGGCCGCCCCGCCTCGCACAGGGCAGAAGTCACCCTAAGCGACCCCCGCGACCATCCTGAAATCGACGCCTGTTGCCACACCACGCCTGCCGAGCGCAGCGAGTTGTGCCAACATCGCTATCGATTCGGACGCGGACCCTTGTCCGTCACAGTTTTGCTCCGGTCTGTCGGCAAGCATGCTTAACGCGCGCTTCACCGGGCCGGCGCTAACCTTGCCGCCTGCGATAGCGCACGGGGGGCGGCCAATCGGCTGCTGCCTGATGTGCCGGAGGAGATATGCGGCAAGAGCGGGTATGGGCTGGAGGGTTCGGGCGAAAAAGTAGTCCAGCAGCGGCCTGCGCTGGCGTCCTGCTCGCAGTGGCGCTCGTCGTGTTCATGCCGCCACGTCCAGTGCCGGCTGCAAATGCCGCCTCGCAGAGGGACGAAGTCATTGCACCGCGGCCGGTCCCAGCCATCAGGCCCGGCCCGGCGCGCTCGTCGCCTTCTCCCGCCACCGAACCGACTGGCGGCAAGACGGAATCAATCGCGATGCCCGTGGTGCCGAACGCGGCAACCCCGGCCTCGCCTGCCACGCTGGCTGCTGCGGCAAAGCGCCGGCGTAGCCTGATGAGCAATGTGAAAAGCTGGGGCTATCAGCTGGCCGGACTCGACACCGCCAGCGCCACGGGTGTGCCCTATGACCTGCTGGTCGTCGACGCCACGACGGGCGTCGGCGATGGCAATGCCATGAGCAGCGCCGACGTCGCGCGGCTGCAACAAGCAGCCGATGGCAAAAGGCGCATCGTTGTCAGCTATCTTTCCATTGGCGAGGCAGAGGACTACCGCCCGGATTATTTCAGCACCGAGTATCTACAGGAGGACGCGCCCGATTGGCTGATGCATGAGAACCCTGAATGGAAGGGCAACCGCATCATCAGCTTTTGCGATGAGGGCTGGCAGCGCACCATTCTCGGCGACGAAAACGGACGCAACGTCTACAACAGCATCGAGCCCTCGCCGCTGTTCCGGCTGATCGAGCTGGGGCTCGATGGTGTCTATCTCGATCGGGTCGATGTCTACAGCGAGGTGGGCAAGGCTTGCCCGGATGCGGCGCGGCGCATGGTGGCATTCGTGAAGCGGCTGGCGGAACAGGCACGGCGGCGCAATCCCGACTTCATTGTCGTTTTGCAGAATGCAGAAGAGCTGCTCGTCCATCGCGACATGATCGACAGCATCGACGCAGTGGCCAAAGAGGATCTCTTCTACGGCGTCGACCACTCCGAAAAACAAAACGAAGCGGGCCTTGTTCGCGAGACGCTCGCCAACCTCAGGCTTGCCAAGCGGGCAGGACGTCCGGTGTTCTTCGTCGACTACATCAAATCGCCAGCGAAAATCGCGGATGCGCGGCGGCGCGGACAAGCGGAGGGATTCATGCCATATTTTGCCCCGCGCGATCTGGGCCGGATGTGGCTGCCCGGGCGCGATTTCTGACGCCTTCGCGGACGGATTTCGTTACTCGTGATTGATCTGGCGGCAACTTTTCTAGACGGTTTTGCGACCTGCCGGCGACCGGACAAGGTTCTATATCATGCGCGCGCGGCCCCTTCGTCGGGCATGCTGCACTTGGGTGTCCGCGCAGTACTCTTTGCAGGCATCTGTTCGCTCGCTATTTGTACGAATGCCAGCGCGGGTTCCAGAGGCGAGCGGCCCGCGGCATCAACGCATAGCAAAATCTCGAAATCCCTGGCAGCGAAGGCGGCGCAGCATGCGCTGCCGCTGCCGCAAGCATCTCCAGCAAATGCGCGGCGCATGCGTCTTGCCGCCGTCAAGTCATGGCGCTACCAGCTTCGCCGCATCGAGCCTCGTGAGATTGCGGCATCCGATGCCGATCTGTTGGTGATGGATTACGCGCCAGACCGGGTCTACGGTGTGGAATTGCCGTTTTCGAAAGAAGATGTTCAACGGATGCGCAAGAAGCACGATGGCGGGGAGCGCATTCTGCTCGCCTATCTTTCCATTGGGGAGGCCGAGCGGTATCGCACCTATTGGGACAACACCTGGTATGACGCACCGACGCGCCCGCCGTGGCTCCTTGAAGCCAACAAGGACTGGGACGGCAATTTCAAGGTGCGCTTCTGGGACCGCGATTGGCAACGCATCGTGTTTGGTTCGCCCCAGGCCTATCTGGACCGCATCCTCGGTGCCGGATTCGACGGCGTCTATCTCGACCGCGCCGACGTGTTCCAGGAACTGGAAGCGGAAAATCCCCAGGCCGAGGATGCCATGGAGAGATTCATTGCCGAACTTGCCGCGCATGCCAGGAAACTGAGACCTGAAGCGTTAATCGTGATGCAGAATGCAGAAGAGCTGGTTCATCGCACGCGGGTGAGGCTTGCGATCGACGGTATCGCCAAAGAGGACCTGTTTTACGGCGTTGACCATAACGAGGCACCCAATGAGCCCGGCATGGTGCGCGATTCGCTTGCCGATCTTGCATATGCGCAGAAGCATGGCTTGAAAGTCCTGGTGGTCGAGTATCTTTCCAGCCCGGTTGCCGCAGAACAGGCCACCAGGCGCATCGGCACACTCGACTATCTTCCGCTGATCGCGGAACGAAGCCTCGGCACCCTCTTCTACCGTCCCGTGCCACTTCCGGCTGCATCCACCAAAACCGATGACTGAGCCCCATGCATCGTAAGCATGTTGTTTGCGCGCGCCCTCACCCTCTCCGCCTCTCGCGTGCCCCGCTGGTGTCACTTCCGCTCTACTTGGCGAAGGTCTCATTCCGTGCCGCCAAAGGATGGTGGTGCCCTACTTGCCCGCCCCCCGCGATCTTGGTTTAGAACTGAGGTCGAGCGTTGCGTAGGTCGCCATAGCGGAAGGCGCAACCGATTTTCAGCGTCATCCGGGATACCGAAACGAGGGCGTCCACGATGCTTGACCGTAGTCGCGGGCGTCCGGGTCAGCATATATATTTGCGCACAAACCACGTTGTTTCCACGTTCACGTCACGTCTAGGAAAGGCCTGTTGAAATGTCCGGTTCGACGACTTTGTTGTGGATCGTCATTGGCATCCTGCTCATTGCGGTCATAGCGCTTGCATGGAGGCTGTGGCACGCCGAACGCCGGGCCGCAGCCGACACAAGTCGCGATGCCGGACGGGCAGCCGATGCCGGCAGCGAAGCGCCCGGCGAAACAGAAGCGCCACGGCGGTCGTCGGTGCCGCCACCGGCCTGGGCGGGGAAGCAACCAACGGATGCCACTCCCGCCATGCCGCCAGGCGGCCGCGTGACACCGCCGCCGTCCCGCGCAGGGGGCGTGGCGACATCCGGAGGCGGCGACCAAGCGCGCAATGCTGGTGAGGTGGACACATACCGCTCCGCGCGGCCACGTCACAGCAAGCCGCCGCCTGCGCTTGCCGGCAGGGTGCCAGGTGTCACGCCAACGCCGCCTTCGGGCGCTGCGCGTCCCCGCAGCGGCGGTGCACGCCCGCCGGCCGCGTCGGCTGGCGGCACACGCGGCAACGACGATCCCTCAGACAAGGAGCCTGCCAGTAGTGGCCGCGTCCCATCGCGCAGGTACGACAAGGCGAATGAGCCGTCCCTCGCCTCGATAACGAACTGGGGCTATCAGCTGCAGGACCTCAAACTCGACGTGGCTGCCCAATCACCATTCGATCTCCTGGTGATCGACTACTCCCAAGATGGCAGCGACGAGGAAGCATTGACGCGCAAGGAGCTGACGCGCCTCAAGCGGAAGCCGGACGGCGGGCGGCGTTTCGTCTATGCCTACATCTCGGTTGGCGAGGCTGAGAGCTATCGCTACTACTGGGAGCGCAGCTGGCGGAAGACTCCGCCCGCCTGGCTGATCGCAGAAAATCCGGATTGGAAGGAGAACTACTACGTCCGGTTCTGGGATCCCGCGTGGCAGGAAATCATCTGGGGCGGAGACGACAGCTATATCGCGCGGATCGCAGAGGCCGGATTCGACGGGCTCTACCTCGACCGCTGCGACGTCCACGAGGAATTGGCGGAGAACCACGCCAAGGTTGCCCGCGAGCGTGGCGACATCGAAAAAGACATGGTGGCATTCGTCTGCAAATTGGCCGCCGAGGTACATTCCCGGTATCCGGGCCTCGGCATCATCATGCAGAATGCGGAGACGTTGCTGGAACATGCGCAGGTTCTCAGTGCCATCGACGGCATGGCCAAGGAAGAGCTGCTGTTTGGTCTATCTCGCGTCGAAAAGCGCAACACCGCCGAAGAAGTGGCCGAGTCGCGTGCTCTGCTGGACAAAGCACGAGCGGCTGGCCTGCCGGTCATGGCGGTTGAGTATCTCGACAAGGATGATCTCAGGCTCGAAGCGAGCGGCACACTGCGGGCGATGGGCTTCATCCCCTACATGGCGGCCAAGAACCGCGAACTCGACAAGCTCCAAACCGACCAGCCCGAGCCCGCTGTCGCCTAGATCGTTTCAGACTGACGTTGAAACGATCCAGATTTCTTCGCTCACGCAGCTAACCCTCGCTATCGCTCGGGCTGCTCCGCGGGGGCGGCGCATGGCGCCGGGCCGCGTTCGCAGCCTTAACGATTCCGACTTGGTCGGAATCGCTCTAGAGCAAATTGCGCGGCAAGGACACAAGACCGGGAGGCGAGATTTTCGCCGCCGACCGGGGTCGCTTTTAGCGCGGCTTATCAGCCTTGATCGGTATTTGGTGATAGTCCGCGCCGTTGCCGCGCAAGGTGGCTCAATAGCTGGCGGCGGCGAGCGCTGTTCGTGGCTGCGCGGATGGACGGGTTGTTGCCAAGGAATGTCAGGAAGTTCAAGCGGTCGAATGTTCGGTCGGCGGCAAGATATGCAACGAAGCTGGCGATCAGACAGGCGGCGAAGTAACCGACGCCGAAATAGGTCTCGCCGAGATGAACAGACAGCAGCGTCAGCCCCGCATTGAGGCCAAGGAACAGCACCTGCAGCGCCAGATAAAGCCGGCGGCGGTCGAAGAACAGCAGCATCGACGTCGATGAGATGAAGATGAACTGGAACACCGCGCCAAGAGCGCCATAGCGGAGAATGGATATCTGCTGGAACTGGAGGCTCAGGAATTCGACGATGAGCGGAGCCAGCAAAACCAGGACCGCGCAGATACCCACCTGCATCACTGTCACCAGCACGAGCTGATCGAGCGTGAAGGCTGCCAGGCGGCCGCGCGCGCGCTCGATCTGGCGCAGGGTGCCGTGATTGGCGATGGTGCTGAAATAGTGCTGGTAGCGCTCGAAGAAGTCCGTTTCGAGTTGAACGACAAAAACCGCCAGTGCCGGAATGATGACAAGCGAGGCAATGAACATCGCGCTGTCATAGAGCGGCGCGTGGACCAATCCGCCCACAACAACCTCACCGATTGGCGAGAACCAGAAGATCCATTTGTCAATCCAAACAGCTGCTGTGCCAGCCAGCGCGCCCAGGGCAAGGTAGCGGTAGGTGCGAAAGCCGCCCAGGATCATATCAAAGCCCAGTTCAGGGCGGTCGAGACGTGCTGGAAAAGTATCGAGCACACGCAATGTCAACAGCAGGAAGGTTAGACCAAGGCCGGCAACGAAACCCCACGCAATGCCCGCTGCGCTAAGCCCCATGATCGCGGCGGCGGTGCCAGCCAGCACGGACGTGAAGAGGCCGGTGGCAAATGCGATCGTGACGCCCCTGTAGTCGCGAACAGCACCGCAAAAGCTCAACGCCACCCAGATCAGCGCCACCGTCAAGGACGATGCCAGCAAGGCAACGCCCAACACCGGCGTCATGCGGAAATAGAGCGCGAGTGCCGCAACACCTGTCGAGACTACCGCAATCGCTGTGACATAGGCGCCGTAGAGAAGCGGCCGCACGCGCTCTGGTTTCTTAAGCCACAAGGCATCGGCAACGAGGCGGGTCGCCACGATGGTGACGGGTGCCGTCAGGACCAGGGAAACGGCGAACGCATAGATGATGATCGCGCGGAACGTTGCCAGTTTGGCGAGCCCGGTCACCTGCTCCGAGATGAGCGAGATCGTTGCCAGCGAGATGATCGTGAAAAGCCACGGTCCCGCCGCGATAACCGCCGCATGCCCAAAGGCACCCAGCAGTGCCGAAAGCGTCTGCTGCTGGCTCAAGCGCCTTAGTTCAAAGCCGATACCCGCCATGTGTCAGCTCTCCGTTGCAGCGGCTGAAGGCTGCCGCCGGCGCGCCATCAGATCGGCGTAGAGGGCGTGATAGGCTGCTGCCGCCTGAGCGGACGTATAGCGCTGCTCGACGCGCGCCTTCAGTGCCCTGCCGGCGGCGCGGCGGCGGTCATGGTCCGTGAGCAGGACGGCCACGGCGTCGGCCACCTCACCGGGCGCCACGAGACCGGTGACAATGCCTCCCGGTCCAAGTGGGGGTTCCTCGTTGGCCGATCCTTCGATGATTTCCCGGCACGATCCGACATTGGTTGCGACAAAGGGTACGGACGCGGCGCCAGCTTCAAGCAGTACCAGGGGCTGGGACTCCGAAAGGCTCGTCAACACCGCAACATGGATTTCGGAGAAGTAGGCTGCCACATCGACCGAGCCGGTGAATATGACGGTATCTTCCAGTTGCAGCTCGCGCACCAATGCACGGCACTCGGCGGCATAGATCTCGTCTTCGTCAAGCGGACCTAGCACGAGTGCGCGGACGTTCGGGATGCGCTTTTTCAGAATGCCGGCGGCGGCGATATAGGTCTTCACGTCCTTGATCGGCACGACGCGACCGATCAGCGCCATGGTGGGCCGTGAGGAATCGGCGGCCTGTGCGACCCCGGAAAATCGCTCAAGATCGATGCCGTTGGCGATGACTTTGAGCCGGGACGGGTCGGCACCGAGAGCACACTGGGCCTGCTGGTTGTCGCGGTACAGCGTTACGACGGTGTCGGCGGTCTCGTAACAGGTGCGTGCGTAAGCCTCGAATGCCTGCACCCACAAATCGCGCAGATCAATCCGCGCATCTGACAGATCATGGCCCTTGTCGATATTGTCGGCGACCCAATCGGCCATCAACAGCTCGACGCGGCGCTCATTGGTGTAAATGCCGTGCTCAGTCAGCAGGGCTGGCTTGCCGGTTTCCACGGCGGCACGCGCCGCGAGTAAACCTGCATAACCCGTCGAGATCGTGTGATAGACGCGTGCCTTCGGCAGCGGAAACTCGGCCACCGCGAAGAGGCCGCCGAGCAAGGCCCGCCACGCCCAGAAGTAATGCAGGAAGGAGCTTTGCGGCATGTCGAGCGCGTACATGCGCTGAACGATCTGCCAGGCAATCGGCGAATTGAATGCGACTTGCAGCGGGGTGAAGCGCCTCAACCGTGCCAGGTCATCATTGAGGCTTCGCAGGCTTTGCGCTCCACCCGTCGCGGTGAACTCAGATAGCGTGTCCGCCAGATGGTCGAGCATCACAGGCGTGGCACTATCGAGTTTCGGGCGATCGCCGAAGTCCTGCAGATAGAGGTCGCGATAGCCGACAACATTGGGCGGGCGTGAATAGCGCGGGGCCTGGCCGGTGGGGCGTGGCCACAACGCAACGATTGAAAATGTGAGTTCGGGACACGACCGCATCAGCCAGTCGATCCAGGCGGCAACACCGCCCTGCACGTAGGGATAGCATCCCTCAACGATCAAGCAGACATCGGCAGCAGGCATATCGCCGGGAACTTCCGGGACACCGCGTATGGCATTCTTGAGCCGGTGCAGCGGAAGCCAGTTCATAGAGGCCGCCCTTCGTGCCCTTCCAGGGATGGGGCGGGGTTTTCGCGTCGTTGCTTTGGCCAGCGCCGAATGCGCAGATAGCCACGTCTGGCGAGATCGCGACGACGCGCCAAGAGGCGGAAGGCTTGGAAATCGCGGACCGACAGGAGGTGGGCCTCCAATGCGTGCATGCGCGCGATGCCATCTATGCTGTCGCGCTGTTGCAGCGGAAGCGCCATATAATCAATTGATGCCGCGATCTTGCCAGCGGTCTGCCTTGCCGCGTCCTCAACGGGCTTATCCAGAAGGCGAGAAGCAATTGCTGCATCGAGTTCGCGCATGATGGCTAAACGGTCGCTGAAGGTGGCGGTGGAACGGGGTTCTGACACCAGATGCGGCTGGAGCAGCTCTGCGGCGCGCAGTAGCCGTCGCGTTACTTCATCGGCAAGACGCGGGCGAATGCGAGAAGCGACCGCGGCGGCCTGAACGCGAATGACGGGAATGTCGCTGCCGAGCGCTTGTGTGAGCGCCGCCAGATAGTTCACATGGAAGAAGCGCGCAACGAGACCGAGAGCAGCCTGGCGCTCTTGCAGCGAGCCATTCTGTATCACATCGACAAGCGCATCAGGTGGGGGAGCCCTGGTGTTCAACACCCGGCCAGAGGCGACACGGTCTGCGAGCTGCGTCTCCTTGTCGACTGTCGAAGACATGGCGATGCGCGCATACCAGGCATCCAGGAGCGGTGCGGACTGTGCCGGGTGGCGCAACCAGTTGAGCATGCTGAGGGAGACAATCGCGCCGACCGGACCGGCGGCGGACAGCGAGATCAATGTCAGGAGCGGCGCGCTCAGATCGGCTTCGACTTGACGGCGGCGGTAGAGTGCGTAGGCCAGCACCGTCAAGAGCATCAAGTGGAGTGCCAACGGTACGATGAACGGAACGGCCGGACGAAGGGCAAGGCCGACGACTGCCAGTTCTCCCAGGGCTGCCACGGCAGCAAAGCCAACATCGAAGCGGGCAATCTCGGCCCGTGGCCGGGAGCCATGGGTATGCGATGACCCGGACATGGTCGCTGCGCCACCGGCTTCGGCGTGTCCGGCATCTTTGTCGTGGTGGCTCATCGATCGCCCGTCGCCCCAGCGATTGTCGGGACCGCGCTCTCGTCTGTTGTATTCCCGGAGTCCTCGCCAGACTTGGAGATCGTAACCTTGGCGGTCCCGTCCTCCCGGGCTTGTTCAAGAAGACTGATGAGACTGGTACGGCGGTCCTGGCGGCCATTCGGTGCGACCTCATTCCGACTCGCTATGCCGCGGCGCGTAATGCCAGCGAGCGAAGACATGCGGATATGAGAGATGCGCGGCGTAACCTCGCTGTAATCCTTCGCCGGCAGCGGCAGGCTTTCGCGGCGTGGTGTGCGCGGAGCCAGCGCATAGGCGAGAAGCTGCAATGCCGCCAAGCCCTCGGGCCGCAGCTGTTCAGGATCTGCGCTTTCAACAATGAGAACGCCGAACAGTTCATCATCGTCACCGCCGGCAATCGGGACGGCAGCGAGGCCCGCGCCAGCGAGCGCCAGCTCGCCCAGCCGGTCGAGCACGGTCAATGTCCGGCGATGATCGACAACAGCGCGATAGATTGGATCGGTGGATTCGATGCGAATGCGCGACCCCGTGTCGGGCTTGCGGCCGACGACGGCGCACTCAGTCAGCACCCTGTCGTGTAAGCAATAGGCGACGATGGTGGCATTGGGAAAAATCGCAGTGCTTGCCTGCAGCAAGGCGTCATGCCTGTCAGCTTCAGCTCCCAGGCCGCCTTTGCGTATGGTGTCCGCGAGTGCGGCGGCAGCCTTGTGTGGCGATTGCACATGACGGGCCACCAGCTCCTGTTCGAGACGCTCGACCCTGCCGCGCAATTCGCCTGCATGGCGTGCCAGGTCATTGCGCTGCTGGCGCAGTTCACGGTTTTCCTGCTTGAGTTCCAGCTTGACGGCAAGCTGGCGCATGCGGAACTGGCCGACGAGCAGGGCAACGGCGATCCACAACACCGGCTGGCCCCAAACGCGCAGGAAGTAGGTGAACAGGTTCTCGCCGATGTCCTGTTCGGGCAGACCTGCAAACATCGACAGGCCGATCGCGATAGCGGCCGCAATCAAGCCGCTGACGGTGCCGTACTGCAGGCTAACGAGCAGCACTGGAATCCAAAAGGGGTGCGGCGAGAGATCGAGAATCGCCTGGTTTGGCGTCAGTGCATCCAATCCATAGATCATCGCAAAGACGATGACGATCTCGGCAATCGCCGATAGCGGCGGCAGCACCGGAAGTCCAGTCGTCGCGGGTGCGGTGTCTTCCGCCGTGATTTTTCCGTCGGCTTTGTTCACGTTCGTCTCCGTGAACACCGTGGCATCAGCCGTGCCGCCGTTCGAGCCGAAGCCTTGTGGACCCGCTCAGTCCTGGCCGCGAGGCAGGCTTCTTGCCTGACGCTGACGAAGCTGTTTCTGCCCGGCGTGTGCGGCTTCATGGTTGCGCTCCACTGTTCTGGGCTACTGGGCGGGTCACGGCTTGCGGCCTGGTCAAATAAGGCTGGTTCGGGTTCCTGCCGCGCGGATTAACACGGCGCAATTGTTTCGATCGTGAACGCGACAACCTGGCGTTCTCGATATTCTTGCGGCGGGCGCCGGCAACGCGTGATCGGACGGTTGCACGGCGGGCAGCCGCTCTGAGGCGTGTTGCCTGCCTGTGCGTGAGACGCGGTTGACGTTGGCTCACACGACGTGCAGTCGAGACTGTTGGCCTGATCGAGTCCGGATTTTTGGCTGCCCCCGCACGCAACCGGGCATCGGCATCAGCACCTCGGCCAGTCTCGCGCATCAAGCGCGCCCAAAGAGCCAGACGCCACGTATCGAGTGCCTCGGAAGAAACATTGCCGAGAATGTTTCGCGTTGTATCGGTTGCCCCCCTGTTGAGTTCCACCATCGCACTCAACAGCGGATGTGCCACCAGCGTCTCATGACTGAGCGCTGCATGCACGACTTCGAAATCATCGCGACGGCCAGTCGCGCCCAGTGCCTCGGCAATCTTGACAAGATCGTTCTCGGGCAATTTCTGCATTCCGAACCGGCGCGCGGCGAGCAGCGCCAGCTCAGGGTCTTCCGCGTCGAGTGCGTCATCAATGAAACGGGAGGCGAGGTTCTGATCCTTGATCTCGGCGCTTTCGATCCAACCGCGCAGATAGGCTCTGGCCGCGCTCGTCTGGTCGCGATCGAGCATCAATTCGGCTACCGATAGCGACAGCGCCTCGCCGGGCTTGCCGGCAGCTCGGGCAATTGCGATTGCGGTATCGTGGGCATTGCGGCTGCCAAGGTAAGCCATCAGTGCTTCTGAAAAGGTGTCATCGTTTTCGCGGCCGAGCCACTTCACGGCCCTCCTCCCCACTTCCTTGCCGGCGTGTGCATCGAGCAGCAAGGATGTCAGGAGCAAGCGTTCCCGTGGCGCGTGCAACCCCTTGATGTCATCGACGTTGCGCAGCAGGGCCGTGGCCTTCGGCTTGTCGCCCGTCACGGCCTCCAGTTCGGCCAGCCTGAGAATGTCGCCTTCCAGGCGGTAGCCCCTGACGCGGCATCGCTCGATCGCCTCGCGTTCGCGGGCATATTGGCCCAGCAGGCGAAGCTGGGAGATCAACTCGCGGCATGCCGGTTCGGAATAGCGGCGCGATACGAGGCGGCTCAAGGCATCAAGATATGCCTCGCTATCCTGGGTATCGCGGTAGAACTTCACGAGCCGGCGTTGCAGCACCTGATCCCGCGGGCGGCTGTGCGCGAGTTGTTCGAGCATGACGCGCGCTTTCGCCAGATCACCGAAGAACTGGTAGAGCTGCTCCATCTGGTAGAGCGTCTGTTGTGAGCGGTCGCCCGATGCAAACTGGTGTTCGAGCAGCGCCAGCGCCCGGCCGTTGTCGCCATCGCGCTCGAGCATGGCCACGCGCTCGGCAGCGCCGGGCAAGAGCATGTGGCCAGCCGCCGCCGCGCCGGCAAACAGCACGAACATGACCAACAGGTGCGGCTTCAGCAGGGTTCGCATGTGATTAATCATGGCAGGCAAACTCCACCTGCACAGGCGTTATGGCGGCCGCCGGCAGCGCGAGCTGCATCACGCCATCCGTGCCGGCCCTTGCGGTGACTTGAGCCAGATTTTCCTGTCCGCGATTGACGGACACGTCGAAGCGACGGCCCGGCGCTGTCTGGAACGACATATCGCCCTCGCCGAACCCCTGGGCCTCATAGGAGAACTGGCAGTCATCGCCTTTCAAACCCGACAGACGCCAGCGACTGTCGCGCAGAGTGGGCCGGCTATCGGCTGCCGACTGTTGGGCTTGGGCGGCATCGCGCAGTCCGAGCTGGATAACTGCCCGTTCCACTTTGCCGTCCAGTGCAACATAGAGCGCATCATTGGTGCGATTGGCTCCCAGAACGCCGACACTTGCATTCATGTCCACGCCGATGTCTTCAGCGTTATCGAAGCGCACGGTCTGCAGCGTGCCGCGATTGCGAACAGCCCAGGCGTTGGGAGCCACCTGCTCGATCACCACACCAAAGAAATCGTCAGCGAGGGCTGCGTAATCTGATGTCGCCAACGGAATGACACGCGATGAGCGTGCCTCCTCCAGGAAGTGGCGAACGGCGGCGAGCGCTGCGGGCTTCTCGCCGGAGTACATGTGATAATACAGGTTAAACGGCTTCAGACGCCGCGGGCTTTCGGTATTTTTCAAAGTCTCGCCCAACATGAAGAAGCCGTAATAGGGGCCGGTCCAGTCGTTGGTGTAGGTGTTTTCGTTGCTGTTGGCGGCGTAGATCTGCCGCTCCTTGCCGACCGTTCGCGAAATGGGGGGTACGTAGGCGACCGAAGGATACTCGCGGTCAAATCTGCTGTCGCCACCATTGATATTACGTACTCCGGCGGCGCGCGTGGCTCGTACCGCCGCCTCGAAGGGCTGGGTGTCGCCGCTCCACTGATAGACTTTGACCTTCTTGTCTGCTGGCGCAAAAGCCTCTGTTTCCTTGATTGCTCCGGCGACTTCGGTGCCCAGCTCAAACGGATTCTTGAGGAATGAACGCGGCAGGTCGTCCGAGCCGGCAATGTATTTGCTCGACCGCGTAACGGGAGCCGGCTTGCCGGCCATCAGATGAACCTTCTCGCTCAAGGATTCTCGCCAACTCTGGGCCGGGCGGGCGGATGCATCCACGAGGTCCATCTCCGCCTTGCGGTTGTAGTTTTCGTAGAACTGCCAATTGAACGGGTGTGTGTGGGTGTGACTTGCAATCTCGACCTGCGGCAACGCGAACAAGGATCTGGCAACCGCGCCTGATTTCGGCGTCGCTCCAAACTCCGGCTTCACATCGCAGCCGATCAGTGCCACCGAAACTGGCAGGTCTGGATATGGCGCGATGGTCTCTTGCAAGATCACCTCCGAGGAGAGCAACCCATCCGCCTTATAGGGCGCTATCTCGGTCTGGTTGTTCCAGCCATCACCATCGATGTGGCTGAAATAGATGCGACGTCCGGAAACGGTCGTCACGTCGGGAATGGGAAAACGCTCAGAGCCCAGCGCCAGCGCGAAGAACGCGAAGGGGTTGAGTATCCAGGCAACGCGGTCGGCCGTCGGTTCGTAGTAGATCGTGAAGCCTTCCGCCGCGAAGCCGCCGTTCGGCCCGGTGACGACGACTGCTGAAATATCCTGCTTGCCTCTCAGTGCAACGGCGAATGCCAGATGGACTTTCATCTGGCTTGCCAGTCCGGCGTCGACTTCAAGCATGGGGAAGTCAGGCAGCACCTTGTCCAACGGACGCTCAAAGCCGATCATCCCATCGTCTGATTCAGCGACCTTGGCGGTGAAGCTCGTCTCGATGTGGTCGCCTGAGAAATTGAGGCCGAGCCGACGATAGAGATTGGCAGCCAAGTCCGCATGCCGTGCGGTGTCCTCTGGCAGTATGTCTCCCAGAACGACATATCGCAGTCCCGGTGCGGATGTTGCCTGCTCAAGCCATTCGCCGAGCTGGCGCGGGTTGGCGACCGGTTCGAGCAACCACGTCAACAGCCCGCGATAGGATGACAGTTCGCTTGCGTCGGGCAAGGGCTTGTTGATGTCCTGGTAGTTGATGACATAGCCCAGGTGATTGAGGACAAATTCGGCGAAGCGGTGGATGCGCGTGTCGGTGGGGGTGGGCTCGGCAGCGCCGTCATATAGAGCCAGCACCTTGCGCAGAACAGGCTTGGCGGTGAAATCGATCTCGACCGCGGATACCCGTGGTACCAGGGTGGTGGCGGTTAGAAAAATGGCCAGGAAAGTCACCATGACCCAGCGGATGGCACCGTGATGGGCAATGCCATGGCGGGCAACGATGGTCCGGCGGGGCCAACCGGCGATACGGCAGCCAATTTTCCGCACGGAAAAGTGCTCCACCAAGTCCAGCAAGATACGCCCCACACCCAACTATTGCGACAGCGACCCTTCATATCGCGCATTCAACTGATGCACGAAGCATTCCACCCAGCCGCCACTTCCCACACCAATCGGTCATCTGCCCGAAGCTGGAGCCTGGACCAATGTCGGATACTTCCTTTATCGGCCCCCACGGTTATATGTGCAATCAAAATGGGGGTGAAAAACAGTAACTTTATCAGGCTGGTAATGGCCCAGATGTAAATTAGCTGCAGGGCTCGGATGGGTGCCAGACCGGTCCGCCAGCCATCTTGCCGCCCGGTGAGCAGCGGTTGGAGCGTGCCATCAGCACCGGTGCATCGCGTGCCCTCAGATAACGGACGGCGGAACTGCCCTCCAGAGGGCTGCCGATCTTCCGCCGCGAGCGATCCCTTCGGGCCAACCTGATCCATTTGCCTCAATGGACGGACATCGATGTGCCATTTCGGTGCCAGCCCCTTCCCCACAGCCCATATCCTGGACTATTGAGGCCGCGCCCTATCTGGAGCCTGCCGATGCGATTTGTCATGCTTGCCCGCAACCCCGTCCTTTATTCGCACCGGCGGCTTGTCGATGCGGCGGTTCATGCGGGTCACCAATTGGACGTGATTAATACCCTGCACGTCCACATGAACATTACCTCCAACCGCCCGACTTTGCGTTATGGCGGCCAGGATCTGCCGCGATACGATGCGGTGATCCCGCGGATCGGCGCTTCGATCACCCACTATGGTCTGGCGGTTCTGCGGCAGTTCGAGATGCAGGGCATCTATCCGCTCAATGAAAGCGTTGCCATCGGCAGATCGCGTGACAAGCTGCGCGCGCTGCAGATATTGGCCCGCGCCGGCGTCGGCATGCCGGTGACGGCATTTGCCCACGGACCACGCAAAGCCGAGGATGTCATTCGCGAAGTCGGCGGTGCCCCGGTGGTCATAAAGCTTCTCGAAGGCACACAGGGCATGGGCGTGGTGCTGGCGGAAACCGACGCCTCGGCCAAGTCCGTGATCGAGGCGTTCTCGGCCGCCAACGTCAACATTCTGGTGCAGGAGTTCATCCGCGAATCCGAAGCCAGCGACGTGCGCGCCTTCGTGGTCGGCGGGCAGGTGGTCGCGGCAATGAAGCGGACGGGCCGTTCGGGGGAATTCCGCTCGAATCTGCATCGCGGGGGCCGCGCGGAGGCCGTGACGATCACGGCAGACGAAGCCGACACCGCCATTCGGGCAGCAACTGCAATCGGACTCAACGCTTGCGGTGTGGACATGTTGCGTACGTCGCGCGGACCGATGGTCATGGAAGTCAACTCATCGCCGGGCCTGGAAGGCGTTGAGCATTCGACGGGGGTCGACGTGGCCGGTGCCATCATCAGCTTTCTGGAAAGGAATGCTCGTGATGGCGATACGGTGACGCGGGGGACCGGCTGAGCCACTCTCAAGCGCGCCCCGCGTCACGCATACGCGGCGTCAATGCCGGAAATCCGGCTTCCCGTGCTCGCTTGTTGGCAAAGCGAGGCTTGCTAACGAATGCAGGCAGGCGAGCCTTGATAATGACGTAGGCCATCCCCTATCATTGGCTGACGGGTCAGATTTGCCGCCTGTTTCTTGTATTGGTGGATGCGTCATGGGGCGGAAACGTCGGACGTTGAACGGGCTTGGCCAGTGCCGGCCAACTGGAGACCTGCTTCCATGACAGAGCAGCAGAAGCACTTTCCAGAATTCTACGTCACCGCGCCGCAGCCCTGCCCCTACCTGCCAAACAGGCTCGAACGCAAACTCTTCACTCACCTTTCACCCGACAAGCCTTCGCAACTGGTCGACAATCTGCTGCGCGGCGGCTTCCGCCGAAGCCAGAACATCGCCTACATGCCTTATTGCGAGGGCTGTCACGCCTGCGTCTCGGTGCGTGTCGTCGTCGACAGCTTTTCTGCCACACGCACGATGCGGCGCATCACCCAGCGCAACCGGCACCTGACAGTCGCGCGCGTTCCCGCCCGCGCCACAAGTGAGCAGTTTGGGCTGTTCCGAGACTATATCGACTCGCGCCACTTCGATGGCGGCATGGCCGACATGTCGGCACTCGACTACGCCATGATGGTGGAAGACAGCAGCATTGATTCGTTCCTGTCCGAATACCGACTGCCAGTTGCTGACCCTCTCGACGGCGGCAGCGATGCAAGCCGCGGTCGGCTCAAGGCGGTTGCGCTGTGCGATCGGCTGAGTGATGGGATTTCCATGGTCTACAGCTTCTATGACACGGCCAGCGTCGCTGAAAGCCTCGGGACCTATATGATTACCGAACATATCGAATATGCACGCCGGCTGGGCCTGCCCTACCTCTATCTGGGCTACTGGATCGAGGGCTCGCGCAAGATGGCCTACAAGACCAAGTTCACGCCGCAGGAACATCTGACTTCGAGTGGCTGGAAGCGCGTCTAGGCCACTTACGCCCATCGCGAGGTATGAAAAATTCACGTTTAACCGATGTTATTGCTGCAAGTCCTTTTGCAGTTTCTCGAACATATAGGTCCATTTCGTCGTCTGCGTTGTGACGAGCTTGTCCATGCGCGACCGTAGGTCTGCAAGGAGCGCACAATCGGGCGTCTTGGCCTCGGCCCCCTCCTGCCCCTGGGAGGAGATTTCGTCGAGCAATTCGTTTGTGGTCCGGTCATAGACTTCTATCTGATCGTCCTTCACGTAGGGCACTGCCTCCTTGAGGAACTGATCGTGGGTCCAACCGCGCTTCTCCTTCAATTCGCGCAGTTTCTCCTGGAATGCCGGGCGGTTCTTCTGATTGAGGTCGCGCAGAGCCGCACCCGCCTGGTCAACGACGGCTTCGAAATCCGCACGCTCACATGCCGCAGCCTTCGGAGCCAAGACGCCGAGCAGGAGTGCCGCTGGCAACATGCGCATGACTGGCGGCATTAACCCAAGTCCTTCAAAGCATTCGCAAGCCCACGGGCGCGATGTCCGTGCAGCGCCAGGGAAGCCTGCCGCGCAGGCGGACGCAAGTGCTATGCGAGCCTGTGTCGCGATGACATGACTTTCAGGCACAAATTGCGGCATTAGGGCCGCGGTCTGCCAGTCATGGCCAGCCCAAGGTAAGCGGAGGGACACCTAGTCCCTCTCCTGCTGCCTCAGCTAAACGCCGGCCCGAAGCGGTTGGACTTGGGGAAGCCACGGGGAACCATGCGCCCGGTCTGCGCGCGCAGGCCGACCCATTCCTTCAGATCGCGCCACTCCACCGTGAAGGTCCGGCCGGCGCTGTCGAGCCAGGTCAAGCCATCCGCCTTGGCGAAAACGCGAATATCGGACACGCCGCCGTCCTTGGCGCGGAACAGGATGACGCCCTTGCCGCGTGTCATCTCGTTCAGTTCCGACAGGCGGAAAACCAGCATCTTGCGGTTCTCGCCGACGACGGCGACATGATCGCCCTCAACCGGGACGACGAGGCGCGCCTCATCAGGTTCCGATACGTTGAGGACCTGCTTGCCCTTGCGTGTCGCCGCCACCACCTCGGCTTCCGGCACCACAAAGCCATAGCCGGACGTTGACGCGACGAGCAGCTTGCGCTCGGGCCGATAGACAAAGGCCTCGACGAAATCATGGTTCTGCTCGATATCGACCATAAGGCGCACGGGCTCGCCGTGGCCACGTCCGCCCGGCAGCGCGTTGGCTTCCAGCGTGTAGAATTTCCCGTTGGTGGCAAAAAGCAGGATCTTGTCGGTCGTGTAGGCTTTGAGCGCGCGTTTCAGACCATCGCCCTGCTTGAAGTCCAGCTTGGACAGATCGTCCTGGTGCCCCTTCATGGCGCGGATCCAGCCCTTGTCCGACAGGATTATCGTGATGGGTTCCTTCTCGATCAGCGCAGCTTCGAGGTCGATGTCGATCGCAGGCGCGTCGGCAAACGTGCTGCGGCGGCGGCCGAGCGGCGTCTTCTTGGAATAGCGATCACGGGTGGCCTTGATCTCGTCGGAGATCTTCTGCCATTGCAGGTCATCGGACTTAAGGAGCTTTTGCAGATCGCGGCGTTCCGCCGACAACTTGTCGTGCTCGGCCTTGATCTCCATCTCTTCGAGCTTCGACAGGCTCTTCAAGCGCAGGTTCAAAATCGCGTCGGCCTGGACTTCGGTGAGCTTGAACCTGGAGATCAGCTTGGCCTTGGGATCGTCCTCGAAACGAACGATGCGGATCACCTCGTCGATGTTGAGATAGGCGATCAGGTAGCCATCGAGCACTTCCAGGCGATGCTCGATCTTCTTCAGGCGATGGTTGGAGCGACGGACAAGAACTTCGATGCGGTGTTCGAGCCACTGCTGCAACACTTCGCGCAGCGACAGCACGTTTGGAATCTGGCCCGCCGACAGGACGTTCATGTTGAGGCTGAACCTGGTCTCCAGCTCGGTCAGGCGGAACAGGCTTTCCATCAACAGCAGCGGATCGACGGATCGTGTCTTGGGCTCCAGTACGACGCGAATTTCTTCAGCGCTCTCGTCGCGAACATCGGCGAGCAGCGGCAGTTTGCGTTCCTGAAGCAGTTCCGCGATCTTCTCGATCAGCTTGGATTTCTGGACCTGATAGGGGATCTGGGTGATGACGATCTGGTAGCCGCCGCGGCCCAGCTCCTCCCTTTCCCACATGGCGCGAATGCGGAAGGCGCCGCGTCCGGTCTTGTAGGTCTCGATGATCTGCTCGCGGCTGTCGACGATGACGCCTCCGGTCGGGAAGTCGGGACCGGGCATCAGCTCGACCAACTTCTCGACCGTCGCATTGGGATGCTTGATGAGATGCAGCGCTGCGGCGCAGATCTCATCGACGTTATGCGGCGGGATGTTGGTCGCCATGCCCACCGCGATGCCCGACGAACCATTGGCCAGCAGGTTCGGGAAGGCCGATGGCAGAACCACCGGCTCCTTGGTCGTCTCGTCGTAGTTGGGGCGGAAGTCGACCGTGTCCTCGTCGATGCCGTCGAGCAGGTCCTGCGCGACCTCGGTCATGCGGCTTTCGGTGTAGCGCATGGCAGCGGCGTTATCGCCGTCGATCGAACCGAAGTTGCCCTGGCCGTCGACCATCGGGTAGCGGACGGAAAAGTCCTGGGCGAGACGGACGAGCGCGTCATAGATCGCCTGGTCGCCATGCGGATGGTAGTTACCCATCACCTCGCCGACCACTTTGGCCGACTTCTTGTGAGCGGAATCGAAGTTGAGGCGCAGATCGCGCATGGCGTAGAGGATGCGCCGGTGAACGGGCTTCAGGCCATCGCGGACGTCGGGAAGGGCGCGGCCCATGATGGTGGACAGCGCATAGGCGAGATAGCGCTGTTCCAGCGCCTCGCGCAGGTCAACGGGCTCGATAGGGTTGCCGCCGTTTGGGGAGCCGGCGCCCGGCAGAATCGGTTTGTCGCTCATGGCCCCGAATTAGCGCGGACGGGGCTGCGTCCTCAAGTGCCGCAGCGCCACATTCCACGCCGGGGTGGAGCGGACTGCGCAATTGGGCCAGAAACGCCTGCTCTATCCCGACAAATCGCCTTGCTGGCCGAGGGCGGCCCGGACCAACTGGCCGGGGCCAAATCAGCCGGCCGCCGGGCGGCGACCAAAGGTTTTGGGTGCGCTGGCCAGTTTCACCGGGCGCCGCGGAACTGGCGGCGCAACCGCAGGCTGCGGACGGCGGGCGGTGGCTACTGGCGGCTCTGTGCGCGCCGTCGCAGCTTCCTCACCGTGCAGCAGATCATCAAACCCGCCGGGGACCTCGCTGCCGGCTGGCACCGGGCCAAACCTGTTGCCGCCGGGTGTGCCCTTCAGGAAGCCCAGTTCGATCGTGTACCAGCCCATCACAAGCCATTGGACGGCTTGATAGACCAGAGAATTCTGGAAATTGAGCATGGCCTCGATGCCACCTGTCAGCAAGGCGCCGAAAACCAAGACGGCCGGCAGCAGGGCCGGTATCGACCACAGGAGGTTCTTGTTGCGATCATGTAGCCGCTTGGTCACGACCGCGGTCGAGGTCCACACCAGAACGATGGACAACGCCAGCACTGCCAGAAGCATGAATCCAAGGGATGAGAGGAGGTTCCGGCCGTTCAAGACCTCTGGATTGGTCACATAGCCATAGTAGAACGCGCCGCCGAGGACCGCCATCAAGCCGAAGATCGCGGCGATCCCCTGCCAGTACTGGAGCCGGTTGATCCGTCCTGAAAAGCCGAACAGAAGGTGCGCGAAACTCATCTTCGAAGGTCCCTGCCATACGAATACAAGGGACCAAGACTAGCGTGAGAGGATTAAAACGCCGTGCGTCCTCCGTTGACGAATGTTTTTTCTTCGTCCCGGCGCGGCACGAAGGGAATTGCGGCGTCGTCATCGGTGGCCGTACCCTCACGGCGATAACCATACTCAGCGCCGATCGAGCATTGCTTCCAGCCGTACACGCGGTTCTGGCACGACCAGTCCGCGGGGTGCCAGGACACGCTGTTCGAGGAAAAAGCGCGACAGCTTCATGCCGTTCATGACATCGGCATCGGTCACACCAGCTCCGCTGCGCCGCCCTTTGAGCAGGAAGCCCGGCAACGCGAGGAGCTTGTCGCGATAGGGTTCGCCCGCCGACGCTGAGACCGCGCGGCCAGACTTGGGCGAGACGTAGATCAGGGCATCATTGGAGCCTGTGGCGGCGCATTCCTCCAGATCGAGGCCGAAGCCAAGATCGGTCAGCAGGGCCAATTCCCAGCGCACCAGAAGCGCCGGCCAAACTGACGGGTCATCCAGAAAGCCCAGAACGAACAGGGTGATTTCATAGAGATTGGGATGCGGATCGCGCTCAGGCAGCAGGCGGGCCAGCGCGGTGAGTGACATAAGGCCGGCGAGTGCCTCGGCATCGTCCATCGCCGTCGCGGCGTAGCCGGTGCGCAGCTCCAGGCTCATATGACCGAGCTGCTCGGCCAGCCGGCCCTTCCAGGTTGCATCAACATGGTTGCCTGTCTGCAGGGTGGGACGATGCTTGCGCGAGCGTCCGCCGTGGACGAGGCCGGTGTGGCGCCCGTGCGTTCGCGTGAACAGCTCCACGACGGCGGCTGTCTCGCCGTGCGGACGCACCGATAGAATGATGCCCTCGTCGCTCCAGTTCATCGATTCGGTCTTGTTTCACCCAGGCGTCGACTGGCGGCGTGGCGGCAAATTCGCTGACGACACCAGTCGTCCAACCTGATGCCCCATGAAAACGCAGCGTGCAATGCCAGCGCCGTGATGGCCGCGAAGCATTGCGGCTCAAATCGAGCGCGAAGTATCGGACTGCGGTCGCTTGGGCATGGGCTGAGGCATGGGCTTTGGTAGCGGCTTTGGCAGGGGATTGGCACGGGGCGGCGGCAGACCTGGGCGCGGCCGGAGGTTGTCACCGAAGCCACGTCGTGGAGGCGTCTGGCGAAGCGTGCAGGGTCGGCCGACAGCGACGCAGGCAAAACGGTCTGAGGACGGTACACGCGCGCACCTGTAGCGCCGGCCGAGCGCCAACTTCCAGCTGCCAAAGCGAAGGCCCCAGACGCGGGTTTTGCGGCGCCAGTTCTCAATCGCGCCCTTCAGTGCCTTGTCGTGCGATGGGTCCTCGACGATATCGCCGATCACGGGGCGTTTGCACACGCGAACGGCGGCTTCCGCGGTAACGGGCAGCAATCCGCTGAACATGATGCCGACGAGCAAAAGCAGGATCGCGCCAGGCAGGCTGACAGATCCCAGCCCGGTCCGTTGGCAACCACCAGCGTGGCCATGGTTTGCGCAGCACTGCGCACGGCGCATGCTTCTACTCCTTGGGAAATTCCAACCCCATCTCGCGGTAGCGTTCGGGATCATCCTTCCAGGCTTCGCGCACCTTGACGAAGATGAACAAATGCACGTCGCGTTCAAGTATACCCTTCAATTCCTGGCGCGCCGACTGCGAAATCTGCTTGATCGTGCGCCCTCCCTTGCCCAGTACGATCGACTTCTGGCTGTCGCGCTCGACATAGATCGTCTGCTCTATGCGCGCGGCACCCGACTTGAGGTCCTTCCAGTCGATCGTTTCGACGGTGATTGCGTATGGCAGCTCATCGTGCAGGCTTGCAAAAATCTTCTCGCGCGTGATCTCTGAGGCAAGCAGGCGCAGGGGGGCATCAGAAATCTCATCTTCGGGATAGTGCCACGGTCCTTGCGGCACGTTGGCCGTGAGATGGGTCTTGAGATCCTCAACGCCCGATCCCGTTTCAGCGGAGATCATGAACGTCTCGGCGAATGGCACGATCTCATTCATCCGCGCGGCCAGCGCCAGCAGGCGCGCCTTGTCCGAAACGCGGTCGACCTTGTTGAGCACCAGTATTCGGGGAATGTTCGTGGCCGACAGGCGCTCAAGAATGCGCTCGACCTCAGGGGTTATGCCTTTCTGGGCATCGACGACGAGCGCCGCCAGATCGGCGTCGCCCGCCCCTCCCCATGCCGCATCGACCATGGCGCGCTCAAGGCGCTTCTTGGGATCGAAGATACCTGGGGTATCGATGAAGACGAGCTGACTTGCGCCCTCGATTGCGATGCCGCGCACGGGCATGCGTGTGGTCTGCACCTTGTGGCTGACGATTGTCACCTTGGCTCCGACCAGCCGGTTGACGAGCGTCGACTTGCCAGCGTTGGGCGCACCGATGACAGCGATGAAACCGAAGCGCCGGCTCTCCTGATCGCCTAGGGCAACTTGTCCGGCATCCAAGGCTGGTTCACCATCGTCACTCATCACAATCAGCTTTGCTCCATACACCGGCGCTTTGCAACATCGCTCGCGCCGCAGCCTGTTCCGCCTGCCGCTTGGACGGGCCTTCGCCGATCTCGGGTGAGCGGCCAGAAATAATCACACGCGCGCGGAAGTGAGGTGCATGGTCGGGACCAGTGCGGCTTTCCTCGATATAGGCGGGTAGCGGCAGCCCCTGCCCCTGCGCCCATTCCTGCAAGGCCGACTTGGCATCGGACTTGGCAACGGGCACGTCTGCCAGATGACCGCGCCATAGCGACAGGACAACCGAGCGCGCAGTTTCGAAACCTGCCTCCAGATAAACCGCCGCGAGCAACGCCTCCATTGCGTCTGCCAGGATGGTGTCCTTGTCGCGGCCACCGCTCTCCGCTTCGCTGTCCGACAGGATAAGACAAGGCCCGACACCGATTGAACGGGCAACCTCGGCGCACGTCTCGCCACGCACCAGCGCATTAAAGATGCGGGCGAGCTGGCCTTCGTTTGCTTCGGGATGAAGGGCATAGAGGCGGTCGGCTATCGAAAGCGCCAGCACGCGGTCGCCGATGAACTCAAGGCGTTCATTGTCCGCGCGGGGCTTGCGGCCGCCACCACGCACGCTGGCGTGCGTCAATGCCTGTTCAAGAAGGTCGCGGCTCTTGTAGGCGTAGCCCAAGGCGCTTTGAAGCTTTTTGAACTCGTCGGCCTTGCGAACCATGCCAATCAGCGCACGATCTTGAAAAAGCGATCCCAGCGTATGTAGAACGGCCATTGCCAGGGCCGCGTCCAACTCATAGCGCCGGGTTCATCGACGGCTGCCGAGAAGAAAATGATCTCGGCGCGGCCAATGAGATTTTCGAAGGGAACGTAGCCGACACCCCACTGCGCGCGACTGTCGGTAGAGTTGTCGCGGTTATCGCCCATCATGAAGTAGTGGCCTTCTGGGACCTTGTAGGGGCCGACATTGTCGAAGGGCCCGCTGGGCTCGCTGTCGAGCACGGAGTAGGTCACACCGTTGGGCAATGTTTCCTTGTAGCGCTTGATGCGGCGCGGCGGGCCGCCGTCCTCGCGTGTGGTGAACTCGCCGTCGGGCACGCGCGGCACTTCAGCTCCATTGATGTAGAGCACGCCGCCACGCACGATGATCTCGTCGCCGGGCAGACCGATCAGACGCTTGATGTAATCCGTCGTGTTGTCGCGAGGCAGCTTGAAGACGATGACGTCGCCGCGCTTGGGTTCAGCACTGAAGATGCGCCCGTTGAACAGATCGAAGGACGAGGTGAAGGAATACTTGGAATAGCCATAGGACAGCTTGGATACAAACAGGTAGTCGCCCACCAGCAGCGTCGATTTCATCGAACCGGAAGGAATGTTGAATGGCTGATAAAAGAAGACCCGTACCACCATGGCGATGAGCAGTGCCTCAATGACGATCTTAATCGTCTCCCACCAGCCGCCACTTTCGCGTGTCGCCGCCATGTCCCTGCCTGTAGTTGTCCTGTTATGAAATTGCCGCGCCTCGTGCCGCGTGTGGCGAAACAAGCCGAAGCACGAAATTGTGCCCTTCCGCCTGAAATGCGGATACCGCCGGGAGAAGTTCCATTGAGCCGAAATCTGTAGCAGGACCGCTATAGCGGGTCCGCTGCCGGTGTGCAATTCGCAGATAAAGCGTGCCGCGGCCTGGCGTGTGCCTAAAGCCACATGCGTCAAGCCGCTCGTCAGCCACGCAAATCTTCTTTTGTGCGAATTGCCGAAATAATCACGATTGCCTGGGCCAGCGGGAAGTCATCTGTCAGCGTCAAATCGATGCGGGCATCGTAGCCCTCCGGAGTGAGGGCCTCCAACCGCAACATCGCACCACCCATCAGCGACAGCGTGGGCCGGCCCGATGCCAGATTGACGACGCCCATGTCGCGCCAGAATACGCCCTGCCGCAGGCCGGTGCCCAACGCCTTGGAGCAGGCTTCCTTGGCGGCGAAGCGCTTGGCATATGAGGCGGCGCGCGTCAGTGTTCTGCGGTCGGAACGCTGGCGTTCGACATCGGTGAAGACGCGGTTAAGGAAACGGTCGCCGAAGCGTTCCAGCGTGCGCTCGATCCGGCGGATGTCGATCAGATCATTGCCTAGACCGATAATCATCGCGTTACGGTGTCTTGCTGTGCTGACGCGCTGCGCCTGTCCTTGCCGGTGTGCGGTTTGCATCCGCAGGCGCACTCGCGGCCCGTCCCGCTGTCTCGTGGCGTCCCACGACAGCGCGGGCTTCATCCATCAGCCGGCGCATGTGAGCGACCGACTGGTTGAGCCCGCCGAAAATGGCTTCACCGACCAGGAAGTGACCAATATTGAGTTCGGCCATCTCGGGCATACGGGCAACGGCCGTGACCGTGTTGTAGGTCAAGCCGTGCCCGGCGTGTACTTCCAGTCCGGCGGAATGAGCAAGAGTTGCCGCCTTCGCGATGCGCCCTACTTCGCGGGCAACTCCTATGGCATCGCCTGCCAGCGCCAGATCGCAATACCGGCCGGTGTGCAACTCGACGATGTCTGCCTCGGCTGCGGCTGAAGCTTCGATCACGGCAGGATCGGGCTCGACGAACAGCGACACGCGGATGCCGGCCGCTTTCAGCTCGGCAATGATGCGGCGCAAACGCTCGCCACCGCCATTGACATCGAGACCGCCCTCGGTCGTCCGCTCCTCGCGGCGTTCAGGCACAAGACAACAGGCATTGGGGATGTGGCGCGTCGCGATGGCCAGCATCTCGTCCGTCGCAGCCATTTCCAGGTTCAGCGGCCGGGTCAATTCCTGCTTCAGCCGCGTGATGTCCTCGTCGGAGATGTGGCGGCGGTCTTCGCGCAAATGCGCGGTGATGCCGTCAGCCCCGGCGGCAACGGCCAAGTGAGCCGCGCGCAGCGGGTCGGGATGGCGTCCCCCGCGCGCGTTGCGGATCGTTGCTACGTGGTCGATGTTGACGCCGAGGCGTAGATGCGGCGTCCCATTCTTTTTCTTAGTTGGCATCTTTACCCATCAAGCTTCGCTCATGTCCGGGCGAGGCTGGGCTCCTCGTAGCCGGCAACCTGAGCGGGGGAGCGGCTGAACTTGCGCTTGTTGACGGCGATCGCTGCCAGGCGCGTCAAACAATAGATAAGAATGCCCGCGGCAAAGCCAATCGGCAAGCTGCCCGCCAGCATGGGCTTAAAAATGGGCCAGACAATTGCTGCGGCGGCCGCTGATAGCTCGGGCGAGCGCAGCAACACGGCCTCCCAGACGAAGCCGAGCTTGGATCCCAGGTCCACCAGGGACGCTGTTTGCCCCTCACCTATGAGATGGGTTCCAGCAAAATAGGTTGCAGCCCAGATCGCCGGCCAGCTCAACGGATTGCCAAAGAAGGTGGCAAGCATTGCTGCGGGTACGTTGGCGCGCAGCGCATAGGCCAACAGCGCCGCCAAGACGATATGGCCGCCGATCAGCGGTGTGCAGGAGACGAACACGCCAGCGGCGCAGCCGAGTGCCAGAGCGTGCGGATTAGTGCGAAGGCGGACAATGCGAAAGAAGATGTAGCGCAACGACCGCGACCAGCTGCGGCGCGGCCAAAGCCACACCCGCACCCGCTCACTGATGGTTGGCGCTTTCCGCCGCTTGAACAGCATCCTCGACGTCCAATTCACGCAAGCCCGGAAGCTTGCCTCGGTTGCTCTGCCTGACAGCCAACCACCGGCTGCGATTCGCGAAAAAAAAGAACTAAACCCCTGATGTGCTTCGTCTGATGCCAACCTTCGGCGATCAAGTCAGAACAGCCGAGTTTAACACCAACCGAATTCGAGGTCTCAACGCAACGCCGTCTTCTGGCCCTATCGTCACCCATTGGCAACGCGGCAGGCGGTCGCTCGCCCTTTCCGGATCGGCCCTTATTCGAAAACGCGGTCCACGGCGTTGACCACCGCCTTCGCCCGCAGACCTGCGATGATCTGGTTCAAATGGGCTAAGTCCCAGACTTCCAGGTCGATGCGCATCTCTGTGAAGTCGGCGCCGCGCTGGACCATCTTTACGTTGTCGATATTGCCGTCCGCCTCGCCAATGACATGCGCGATCTCGGCCAGCGACCCTGGCTCGTTGAGGGCCGTGACCGTAATGTGGGCGGGAAACCGCACCGGGTGCTCGGGGTCGAGGTCCCAGGTCACATCAATCCAGTTCTCGTGCTCGTGCTCCTGCAAGCGCGGGGAGTGGATCTGGAAGATATGAATGCCATCTGAGGGGGTCATGACGCCGACAATACGATCACCCGGAATCGCGCCGCCGTCCTCGTAGACTACCGCGATGTCTGAACGCATGCCGCGAATGGGCACGCCGACCGTCTTGCCGGGTGTCTCGCTTGCCGGAATTGAGCCCAACTTGAACTTCAGCCCCATAACCTTGGTGAGGTTGAACCAGCCTTCCTGATTCTTCACGGTGTCATAGCGATTGCGGGGGCGGCGGACGGGGGCTGGTGCTTCGGGAAGTCTCGCATCTGGCGCGACGGCTCTTATGACTGTACTGATCGCCACCTCGTTGCGCGCGACAGCGGCAAAGAGATCCTCGATCGATCTATGGTTGAGGCGGACGAGAACGCGGCGCACCTTGTCATCGGAATAGCCGACTTCGGCGCGCTCGAAGCCAGCCACCAGCAGGCGTCTGCCCAACTCGGAATACTGCTGGCGCACGGCCTCGCGCGCCACGCGCCGGATCGCGCTGCGGGCACGCCCGGTGGCAACAAAACCCTCCCAGGCCGATGGTGGCCGGTGTGTCTTGCTCGTCAAGATCTGCACTTCATCGCCGTTGCGCAGCCGTGTGTCGATCGGGGCACGGCGGCCATTGACATAGGCCGAGACTGCCGTGTTGCCGATGTCGGTGTGGACCGCATAGGCGAAATCGAGGGCGGTGGCACCGTGCGGCAGCGCGATGAGCCGCCCCTTGGGCGTGAAACAGAAGACCTGGTCGTGGAAGAGCTCCAACTTGGTGTGTTCGAGGAATTCCTCGGAATTGGATCCTTCCAGGAGCGTTCCCACCAACTGCCGCAAGCGGAAATAAGGGTTCTGCTCGATTTCCGGATCGCCGGTGGCATGGGCGGGCAAGGCATGAGCATAGGCAGCAGCCTCACCGTTCGCGGCACCGTTGAGCGCTGCTGCGAGGGCGGCTGCCTCGTCCTGCGCGCCATTGAGAATCCCGGACTTGAGGATCATGCCGTTCTTGTAAAGCGCGTGGGCGGCAACACCGAATTCGGCAACCTCGTGCATTTCGCGCGTGCGGATCTGCAGTTCAACGCGCTGTGCCCGCGGGCCAATCAGTGTGGTGTGTAGTGAGCGGTAGTTGTTGCGCTTGGGGACGGAGATGTAGTCCTTGAAGCGGCCTGGCACCATCTGCCAGTTGCGATGGACGATGCCCAGCACGCGATAGCAATCGTCGATGTCGCCGACGATGATGCGGAAGGCATAGATGTCGGACAGCTGCTCAAGGGAGATCTGCTTGTTCTCCATCTTGCGCCAGATCGCGTAGGGCCGTTTCTCGCGGCCCGTCACCTCGGCGGCAAGACCCGCCTCGCTGAGCTTGCTGCTCAAGGACTGGCGAATATCCTCAACGAGGTTCTCGTTCCTCTTACGCAGCTCGGTCAGCTTGGCCATCACGGTTGCGTGCGCTTCCGGGTGCAGCCAGCGGAAGGCATGATCCTCAAGCTCGTCGCGGAGGGCCTGTATGCCCATCAGACCGGCCAGAGGCGCATAGATGTCGATCGTTTCCTGCGAGGTCCGCATGCGGCTGGCGGGCTTCTTGTGCTCCAGCGTGCGCATGTTGTGGAGGCGATCGGCAAGCTTCACCAACAGGACGCGGATGTCCGTCGAGATCGCGATCAGGAGCTTGCGGAAGTTCTCGGCCTGCTGGGCTTCCTTGGTGACGAGATCGAGCTTCTTGATCTTGGTGAGGCCGTCGACCAGCGTGCCGATCTCTGGTCCGAAGAGCTGGTCGATCTCGGAACGGGTAGCGTCGGTATCCTCGATCACATCATGCAGGAGTGCGGTGGCGATGGTTGCGTCGTCGAGCTTGAACTCGGTCAGGATCGCGGCAACTTCGAGCGGATGCGAAAAGTAGGGGGCGCCATCCGCGCGCTTCTGGGTGCCGTGAGCGCGCATGGCGTAGACGTAGGCGCGGTTGAGCAGGGTCTCATCCGCCTTGGGATCGTAACTCAGAACCTTTTCGACAAGCTCGTACTGGCGCATCATGGCCGGCCGAACTCCTCACACATGGCGAACACGGGACCGGACGGCCAAAGGGATGGCCGCGAAGGCACCATACACACCAGCAGATCGGCTTGTGAAAGACGTTGCAAACCTGGCTTGCAGCGTGTGCCGAAACCACCACCGGCAGCGAGCGGCATCAGCCGCTCTTCCCGCCGGCAACCGCCGCAACGCCGTTTTGGCTTCAGCGTCCGCGCTCGCGCGGACCGCCACTGCCGCCGCCAGCTGCCGACGGTTCTGACGGGGTCAGAGCTTCCAGACCGCGCAGCAGCTGCTCTTCGGTCATGACATCGACCACGGTATCGGTCGACTGGTCGTCACGGCCGAGCACTGGCGCACGCCGATCATTGGGCAGAAGAGGCGCTGCGACTGCCTCAGGCTCATCGACCTCGACATTCTTCTGGATCGAATGAATGAGGCTTTCCCTCATATCTTCGGGCGGTACCGTCTTTTCAGCAATCTCGCGCAGGGCAATAACAGGGTTCTTATCGTTGTCCGGATCAACCGTTACAGCGCCACCACCGGCGATGGTGCGGGCGCGGTGTGCAGCCAACAGCACCAGTTCGAAGCGGTTGGAGACCTTGTCGACACAATCTTCTACTGTGACGCGAGCCATGGGCGGCGTCCTTTCGCGATGTTGCGGGTTGCAAGTTGTCCGAGCTGGTCGCCCGGCCTACTGGGATCTACTGGTCACGACGACGCGGGGGCGCGGAAACCACGCCCCAGCCTCGTCCAACATGGCAAAGTATTTCGCACGAACACCAGTTCATATCAAGCCGAACGACAAGTTGAAGCCGGTTGGGATAACAGCGGATTGACTCGTTGCGCCAGGAAGTCGCCCAAAACGCCATTGCGGCGAACACAACGCATAAATATCAACTTATAGTTGCCTTCTGCTTGCTTGTTAGGCAAACGAAGTCTGGCTTGAGACGATTTGCTGATCTATGTCGCACTCTAAGCAGGAGGGGCAAAATTTGCGACACACCATATGCCAAACAGTTTTGCTGCGTGGAAATGGAATTCGTGACGAGACGCAATTTTGGGACTGCCGGATGTCGCAGAAGATATCAATTTAGCAAATGAATGCGCAAATGACCGAATATGCGATGTCTGACTTCGCCTCCTACGCAAATGTGAGAATGAATTTACTTCGATTTTTTGAAAATCAGTTATGCAAACGGCGACATTGCGAGCTGGAGAACCAACCCCCAATATAAAAGCTAAGATAGTGCTCCAGCTGGCTTTTTTGTTTGTCTGCGGATCGATTTTGGCGAAAAGGGTGCGTCAGCGCATCTGACACCGGCC
The DNA here is from genome assembly GCA_020442165.1 of Hyphomicrobiaceae bacterium. Lineage (GTDB taxonomy): Bacteria > Pseudomonadota > Alphaproteobacteria > Rhizobiales > Hyphomicrobiaceae > JAEUMD01. The sequence continues at coordinate 77,806 of JAGRKV010000045.1, forward strand.
AGAGCACGGGAACAACACGGACCAGCCGCTGCTGGCCTCAAGGAACTGATACAATGCATTTCTACCCGCAAGAGCGGATCGCACTCTTCATCGATGGCGCCAACCTCTATGCGACTTCGAAAGCTTTGGGCTTCGATATCGATTACAAGCGTTTGCTTGCCTACTTCCGGCAGCGCGCTAATCTCGTGCGCGCGCTCTACTACACTGCTCTTGCCGAAGAGCAGGAATACTCGTCCATCCGCCCCTTGATCGATTGGCTGGACTACAACGGCTACACCATGGTGACCAAGCCGACCAAGGAGTTTACAGACTCGACGGGTCGCCGAAAGGTCAAGGGCAACATGGATATCGAGTTGGCCGTCGATGCCATGCGTCTGGCCGAGAACCTCGATCATATCGTTCTATTCTCCGGCGATGGTGACTTCCGCAGCCTGGTTTCGGCCCTGCAGCAGCAGGGCAAGCGTGTCAGCGTTCTATCGACGCTCCAGACACAGCCCCCGATGATTGCCGATGAATTGCGGCGGCAGGCCGATCAATTCATCGACCTAGCTGATCTAGAGCAGGTGATCGGCCGCGACCCGTCACAGCGCAACAATCGCGACAACCGCACATTTTCGCCTCGCAACGGTCAACAGAACTACCGCGGCGGCGCAGAGCCCGTTCCCTACGAGGACACTGACGACATGTCCGAGGAGGAAGTCTGATCGGGCCGCCACGGTCTCGTTTCGCTGTGCTTCAGGCGCGGTTTGCGTGCTAGATCGTTTCAGACTTACGTTGAAGCGATCTAGAATTCTTCACTCACGCAGCTAACCCTCGCTATCGCTCGGGCTGCTCCGCGGGGGCGGCACAAAGCGACGGGCCGCAGTCGCAGCCTTTACGATTCGGCCCTGGCCGGGATCGCTCAAGGTCATTGGCGCGCAAACGAGGCGAAGCGATTCCATCTTGTCCAGAATTATTCCGAACAATGCAGACACTCCGGCAGCGCGGGCGCTTGCCTCGGAACCTGATGCCGACTGCCGCATCTGTCCGCGACTGGCAGCATTCCGTGACGACAACCGGCAGAGTTCACCAGATTGGTTCAATGGGCCGGTGCCTTCATTCGGGGATGCTGGCGCGCGGCTTCTGGTGGTCGGCCTTGCGCCGGGCCTGAAGGGTGCGAACCGTACCGGGCGGCCCTTCACGGGCGATTATGCCGGTGACTTGCTTTATGCAACGCTGATTTCCTTCGGGTTCGCCAGTGGCTGCTATGATGCCCGTCCCGACGATGGGCTGAAGCTCGTGGACTGCATGATTACCAACGCCGTGCGCTGCGTGCCGCCGCAAAACAAGCCAACGCCGCAGGAGATCGGGTGCTGCCGGCCGTTCCTGATCGGGCGAATTTCGGCGATGCCTAATCTGAGGGTGATCCTCGCGCTTGGCCGTATTGCTCACGATCAGGTGCTGTCGGCCCTTGCACTCAAGAAGTCGCACTTTCCATTCGCGCATGGCCGCGTCCATTCATTTGAAAATGGGATTGTGCTTGCCGACAGCTTCCATTGCTCGCGTTACAACACGAACACTGGGCGGCTTACAGAAGCGATGTTCCATTCGGTATTTGCGGACATTCGCGCGCGGCTCGATGGCTGAGACTGGCTGAGCAATCTGAGCGGCGCGGCGCCCCAGGCACTCAGCAGGCCAGCGCGCGATCATTTTCCATAGAATCGGTAACGCGCTCCATCTTTCTGTTTTATGCATGTTTTTCACGCTGAACCGCTACTCACTTCAGCTAAACATGCCCAGGCCCAGCACGTCCGATGATCCTCTGCTGTAGCGACCAGTAACTTGCGCATCTTTGCGGCAACACGCGGCAACGCCGCAGAATTGACATTGCCTCTTCGCGTTTACGCCGCGGCACTGCCCCTATTGGCGCTTGTGATGCGCGTCAAAACCGGCATGGAAGAGGAAAGACCTCATGACTTCGAAGATGTTCTTCAGGTGGCTTTGGCGCTTCAACGCCGTTGCTATCGCAAGTGTTGCCCTGATGGCGCTCGCCTATGGCGCGCTCGCGGGAGTCTTTATCGCACGAGACGTGCTGAAGATTCGCAATGTCGCTGGCGTTGCCCCTGCCAGATCCCCTGAACAGACGCAGGCCGGCAAGACAGATGTTTCCGGCAACGAATCCACCCTGGTGCCTTCCGGCTTTTCCCGCATCCCGGGTCACGACACGCTATGGTCGGCGCTGCGCAGCCGCGACCGTATGACAACCAGCTACTATTCGAAGGAGGCAACCAACACGCGCGACTATGTCTTCTATGACATGGCAGCTGGCACATACCATCGTCTGCTTGATCGCGACGACGCCCTCATTACGAGTACGGCGTTCCTGGCTCCACCGCTGGCCGGAACCGACGCTCAGGGAGCTGCTTCAGCCTGGAGCAATCCAGCGACGGCCGCACTCCTGATTACCATCATTGACAAGGACAGCAACGGAGACGGACGCCTCTCAGACTCGGATGACAAGACCATTGCGATTGCCACTCCGGGAGGCTCTGGCCTCAAGACGCTGCTCACTGGTGTCGATGAGTTCCTTGGGCACACTGTTTCAAGGGACGGGACCGCCACGCTCATGCTCCGCGATCACGCTGGCAGGACCCGGGCGCTCCGCGTTGTGCTGTCCAATTTCAAGGTTGACCGGGACGACGCCTATACGGTCGGCGCGCCGCCTCCAGGCTGATTGCTCGATGCAGATCCAGGACAGATCCCTACAAGCACAAACTGGATCTTGAGCTCCCCATAGCCCACGGAGGCGATTGCACATCTGCGCGCTTCGTTGTCAGATAGCGAAACAGCTCGACTCGGCATTCCCAGCCGGGACGCCAGTCCGATGTTTCCTGCCCCGACGAGGCCCAATACGATGCCAATGGAAATCGCCCCCGAAAAGGTTGCCCACGTCATTATCCGGGCGCGTCAGTACGACGCCAAGGTGGATGCGTGGAACACCGACAACGACGATGACGGCGGTGGCGAAGAGACAGGCGTGGACCAGGGGCTGCATGACGAGATCACCGGGTTCATCGATGCCTTGAACGACGATGAGCAGGCGCAGCTCGTGGCTTTGTGCTGGGTTGGCCGCGGCACGTTCGATCCTGAAGATTTCGACGAGGCGCTTGAGACGGCGCAGAACGAGCGCGTAAATTCGGTGGCCGAATACCTTTTGGGTCAGCCACTGCTTGCCGACTATCTGGAGGAGGGCCTCGATCGCATGGGCGTTTCCATCGAGGATGCAGAGGGCGACGTACTCTAGAGGTGGTCACCCACGCTCCTTCGCAAGCCCCTCAACCAAACGCACCTTGCGGCGCACGTCTCATCTCATGATGTAGGCGAAAGAGGCCACCGCCAAGCCAAGGCCCACATACCACAATGCCGCGTAGCCTGCGAAGAGCGAGGCCAGCACCGGAGCGTTGCGGCGCGATATGATCGGGTGCATCTGCTGTTCCTGCTTGATGCGGGCAGAGCTGCGCTTTTCTGGACCCCAGGAGATGCGCACGAAGAACCAGATGAACGACAAGCGTAGGTCGCTGATCTCGCTGTTGCTGGGGGTTGCCGTCCGCTCCAGCACTCGCTCGATCTCTCGATTCTGGTCCTCTGAGAAGGTGGCTGCCACGTCGGGGGACAGTTCACGCCAGAAGCGATCAGCGGCAATACAAACTTCACTCATACCAAGGCCTCTTGCCGAATTGTGGCGCCGCGACAGCGGTGATTTTTCGCCGGAATAGCAAGCGAGCCTGACAGCAAATATTTACGATCACGCTAACGCGATCAGCCATCTGATATGGTTAATCAATCATGACGGCATGACATTGCGGAAGCACTGCGGGGAAGCTCCGCGCCTTCGTTGTCATCACGTGAGAATGGATCCACCCCTGCCCTGCACGCGATCTCATCCCAGCGCGGCAAGCACCTCGGCGGCGTGCGTATGAGGCGGGTAGACGGGATAGATGCAGCGCGTGATGCGTCCATCGATGGCCAACAATGTCAGACGCTTCAGGTAGATGCTGCCGCCGGTTTCAAAGCGTGGCAGCCGCAGCGCATCGGAAAGGCGCAATGCCATGTCTGACAGCAGCGGATAGGTGATCGCTGCCCGGCGGGCAAATGCTTCCTGCTCGGCAACGGCCTGGGAGCTGAGCCCGAACACCTTGGCGCTCCTCACCGCGAACATGGGCATCAGGTCGCGGAAACCTTCTGCTTCTGGCGTCGAACCATGCGCACCGGGGATGTCGTCCCAACCGGGAGGGTTTGGCACACCTGGAGCCCCGGTGAAGGGATAGACGAACACCACGATACGTCCTTTCAACATGGACAGGTCGATGTCCACGCCTGCCGAAGATGGCAGCGCGACCTGCGGCAACAGTGTGCCTACGGTGAGGTGCGAAGCGGCACCGTCATCAAGGGGCGATGGCCATGGCCACATGCTGCTGCCGGTTACGTTCATTCGGGTTCCTTCGTGGTTTGATCGAAGAGCATTGGCGAACATCACGCCTCGAATGCGCGCAGACCAGATTGAGGTGAATTGGCAGAAAGAACCCAGCGGCGCATACGGCTTGGCTTCAAGAAATTTCCTGAGCGGCTGGACTTGAACCTCACGCGGTTTGAGAGCGACGAACGATACAGTCAGCGCTCGAAGGAGACAAATCAGATGAGAACGGGCCAGATGAAAGCCGGCATGCCTATCCTCGCCTTTGCCTGTTTCGTCGCCGGTCTGTTCATTGCCGGACAGGGCACGTCGCACGCGACCGTTTATGACCAATGCCTGCAAGGGCACACTTATCAAGCTTCGCGATACAGCAGGTGTCTGGCGGCGGCTGAAACAGCGTATAGGCTCTGCATTGCCTCGGGGCGATTGCCCATTCTTTGCAGCAGAAGGCTCGCGCGAACCAAGTCCAGCTGCCGCAGCCGGATCTGCACGATCTCGGCGCCTGTGCGGCGGCGGCGCTGAGCGCCAGGTGGTGAGAGCCTGGCCGGTTGGGATCGAGACGTGACTTACCCCTTTTCGCGCATCAACCGTGCCTTCTGCCGGTTCCAGTCGCGTTTGGCGGCATCCTCGCGCTTGTCGTGCAGCTTCTTGCCCTCGGCGAGCGCGAGCCTCAACTTGGCGCGGCCCTTGGCGTTGAAGTAGATCGACAACGGTACGAGCGTCATACCCTTGCGGTCGATTGCAATCGCAAGCTTGTGCAGCTCGCGCTTGGAGATGAGCAGCTTTCGCTTGCGGCGCGGCTCATGCTGGAAGAAAGGGCCGGCTTCGGGATACTCGGCGATATAGGCGTTGATGAGCCACAGCTCGCCTTCTTCCACCGAGGCATAGCTCTCGGCGATGTTGGCCTGGCCCTTACGAAGCGATTTGACCTCCGTGCCGGTCAGCACAAGACCCGCCTCGATGTCCTCGCCAATGCGGAATTCGAAGCGCGCCTTGCGATTTTCGGCAATGCGTTTGCGGCCGTCGTCCTTGGCAGCGGCCATCGGCCCTGATCCTCAATCCTGTTTCGCGCTGGAGTTCAGCCTATTCGGCCGCCTTGGCGGCATCAATGAGGCCAGCTTTGGCCATCGCGGCATCGACGACGCGCTTGGTTTCCTCGGAGACCGGCACCATCGGCAGGCGCGCTTCCGCCGTGCACAGGCCCAGCCGCGAGACGGCATACTTGACCGGTCCGGGATTGGTTTCGACAAACATCGCATCGAAGAGCGGCATTAGTCGGTCCTGCAGGGAGAGTGCCGTCTTGAAGTCACCCTTGAGGCAGGCGTTCTGGAACTGCGAGCACAGCCGGGGCGCGACGTTGGACGCAACGGAGATGCAGCCATGGCCGCCATGGGCCATGAAGCCCAGCGCCGTGGCGTCCTCGCCGGAGAGCTGGCAGAACTCCGTTCCCATCGCCTGGCGCTGCTGGGTTACGCGCGCCAGATTGGCCGTCGCATCCTTGACGCCGACGATGTTCTTCAACTCGTAAAGCCGCGCCATCGTGGCAACCGACATATCGACCACCGAACGGCCGGGAATGTTGTAGATAATGATCGGCGTCTTGACCGCGTCGTTGATCGCCTTGAAGTGCTGATAGAGCCCTTCCTGGGTTGGCTTATTGTAATAAGGCGTGACAATCAGAAGCGCGCTGGCGCCAGCCTTCTCCGCGTGCAGCGAAAGCTCGACCGCCTCGGCCGTGGAGTTAGATCCTGTCCCCGCGATCACCGGCACGCGGCCCGCTGCCACATCGATCGCGATCTCGATGACGCGCTTGTGTTCATCATGGTCAAGCGTGGGGCTTTCGCCGGTGGTGCCGACGGGAACGAGGCCATGCGTGCCTTCCCGGATCTGCCAGTCGACGATTTCGGAAAATGCCTTCTCGTCGACCGCACCGTCACGGAATGGCGTTATAAGCGCGGTGAAAGAGCCCTTGAACATGGTGAAATCCTGTTTCTCGCCGTCGGGACCGTCCGTGGCTCACGGCACGCGGACGCCGGTGGCGATCCTTGGTTGTTGTTCATTCTTGCCTTCGTGTCGCCCAACTGACTGCGGACTGAAAGGCTGTTGGCGACCCTGGCTTGACCATCCCCGTGTGGCCGCTACCCTCCGCGCGGCACGCCGGGAACGGACTGGCCTGCTGTTTGCGGGCGACATTAGGCGCTCGTTCACGCGCCCGCAAGCCGGGCCTGCCGGGCAGCACCAGGAAGGTTATTGATGAATCCGGCATCCTTGCCCATTTCGTGTCTGGCCGCGCGCCAAAACGGCTGCCGCCGACATTTGCGGAACCGATTGTGGGGGCAGGTATTCGCCGCCATGGCGGCTGCAGCGCTTGCCGGCCTCGCCACCCTTCCCGCCCTTGCCCAGGTGCCGCCACCTGGTGCCAACCCGGCCCGGAGCAGCAGCGCGGCTGTCCGGGTGGTTTCGCCGCCCCTGCCCGCCCCGATGCCCGACGAACCGGGCAAGCGATTCGCCCCGCGTCCGGTCAATCCCAGCGAGATCGAGATCGGTTACCGCAAGCGAGCGGATGAGCTGATCGCGCCGATCCTGAAACATGACACCAGTGAAGATGACCTCGCCAAAGTGAGGGAGACGTTCTCGGCGGTGGCAAAGGGCGGCTTCGACTCGGCCAGGGCAATCGCGCGCGGCATCTCCGACAGCACGGCGCAAAAGCTCGTTGCCTGGTATCTGCTCGTCAGCGGGGTTGGCGAGGCAGAGGGGTATCGGCGCTTCCTGCAAGACAACCCCGCATGGCCGCGACGCGGGTTCATGATCCAGCGCATGGAAGAAGCCCTGTTCACGCAGGGCGGCAAGGCCGATGAAATCCGGTCCTTCTTCCCCGATGGCAAGCCCGAGACAGCGATCGGCGAAGCAGCACTGGCATCGGCATACCTGGCAACCGGCGATAAGGACAAGGCGCGGGCGCTTGCCGCCAAGGCCTGGCGCGACGGCGACATCCCATCGACGCTGGAAACGGGTTTCATCGAACGCTTTGGCCCGTTGCTGACACCGGCGGATCATCGCTGGCGGCTCGACCGGTTCCTGCTCTCGGATCGCCGCTGGTCGTCCAGCCGCAAGCAGCAAGCCACCTACATCCGCCGCATCATCGCGTTGTTGCCTGAGGCGGAAAAGAAGAAGGCGGACGCGCGCCTTGCCGTCTACATGCGCTCTTCGTCAGCGGCCAAGCTGATGGATGAGCTGCCGCATGATGACACCGCGGACTGGGGGCTTGCCTTCCAACGTGTTCAACTTCTCAGGCGCAACGACCGTTCGACGGAGGCGGTTAAGATCCTTCTTTCGGCGCCGACTGATCCCACACTCATCGTCAGCCCTGACGACTGGTGGGATGAGCGGCGCGCCAATGCCTACGATGCACTGGAAAGCGACAACTTCAAGCTTGCATACGAACTGGTGCGCGAAGCGGGTCCGCTCAGCGTCAACCCGCTCAAGGAACAGCGCTTCATGGCCGGGTGGATTGCCATGCGCTACTTGAAGGACGCCGGCCGCGCGCTCCAGCACTTCAAGGACATGCGCGAGGTGGCCGATGGTCCCATGAGCCGTTCCAAGGGTGACTACTGGATCGGGCGGGCGCTCGAAGCGCTTGGCCGGGCTGAAGAAGCGCGCGGGTATTACGACCGCGCGACTCGCGAGCGCGACACCTTTCATGGCCTGCTGGCGCAACAGCGCCTGAAGCCCGGCCGGCAAACGATCGAGATCGGCGCGCCCGCATTGCCGACAGCCGCGGAAGTCGAGAGCCTCCACAAGCTCGATTCCCTACGGGCGGCGGTTATCGCCCACGAGGCAAAGCTCGGCGGAAACATCGTGCGGCCGTTTCTCGCCAATGCGCGTGTCGTGCAGGCGAGCGAGGCGTGGTCGGGCCTCATCGCGCATCTGGCCGACGCCTTGGGTGACACGCAGATGTCCTTGCGCATCGCCAAATCGGCGCTGGCGGACGGGCATAACCTGCTCATCTATTCCTATCCGACAAGTGCCTTTCCCGCCTATCGCCCCTTGCGCGATCCGCCGGAACCCGCCTTCCTCCTGGGCATTGCCCGGCAGGAGACCGAGTTCAATACGCAGATCGTCTCGGGTGCCGGCGCTCGCGGCCTATTGCAGGTGATGCCGGTGACTGCGCGACATGTCTGCCGTGACCACAAGATCAAGTGCGATATTGCCAGGCTGCTGTCGGACAAGGTCTACAACACCATGATCGGCTCGGCCTACATCGGCGACCGCATGGCCGAGTTCGATGGCAACTACGTGCTGACCCTAGCGGGCTATAACGCGGGGCCGGGCCGCGCACGCCAGTGGATGCGCGCTTTTGGCGATCCGCGCAGCTCCAAGCTCGATGCCGTCGACTGGATCGAACGGATACCTTTCCAGGAGACGCGCGAGTACGTCGCCAAGGTTCTTTCCAACATTCAGATCTACCGCGCGCGCGTGGGCGACCAGCCCGCCTTGCGGCTTGATGAGGACCTCGGGCGGACACGTTGAACCGCCTGATCGTGCGCGTCTTCACAGCCGGGCCAACGTGCTCTAGCCTTGCGCGCAGAATCGCGGGCCGGTTCTTGCAAACCTGTGATGAGGGCAGGGGCAGCTGCGGGCCCATGGTCCAACAAGGGGGTGCGCATGCAGGCCGATGCGGCGAAGGATTACCCATTCGAGGAAATCCGCTTCACGACACGCGACGGGCTTCGCCTTTATGGTCGCCGCTATCGTGCCCATAAGGACATGGGCCGGCGTCCGGTATTGTGCCTTGCCGGATTGACGCGCAACAGCCGGGACTTCCACGATATAGCAACCGCGCTGAGCCAGCACGCCGATGCCCCGCGTGACGTCTTTACGCTCGACTCGCGCGGTCGTGGCGGTTCCGATCACGATGCCGATTGGCGCAACTATTCGGTGCCTGTCGAGATGCAGGATGCGCTCGACTTCATGGCCCGTTCCGAGCTTGCGGACGTGGCGATCATCGGGACGTCGCGCGGCGGTCTACTAGCCATGGTCATGGGGGCAGCACGTCCGACGGCCATCGGTGCCGTCGTGCTCAACGATATCGGGCCGGTGATCGAGACAGAAGGTCTGCTCAGGATCGCGGGTTACGTCGGACGGACGCCGCCGCCTTCCAGCTGGACCCACGCGGGCGAGCTTTCCGCGCAGATCTATCAGCGGCAATTCCCCGGCATATCAGCCGAGCGCTGGCAGCAGCTCGCGCGGCAGTGGTTCAACGATGAAGGCGGGCGTCCTGTCGCGTCCTATGACGCCAAACTTTCCCGCGCTCTCTCCGTCCTCGACGGTCCCATGCCGACGCTTTGGCCGCAGTTCGCCACACTCAACCGGGTTCCCGTGATGGTCATTCGCGGCGCCAATTCCGACCTGCTTTCCGATGCCACGGTCGAGGAAATGGGGCGGCGGCATCCAGCGCTTGCAAAGCATGTTGTGGCGGGCGAGGGCCACGCACCGTTGTTGCAGGATACGCCCACCGTTGCCGCAGTTGCGCGTTTCCTCGACATGGCGGATCTGACGCGGCACTGACGCTGCGTTCAACGGCTCAGCAAAATGGGCCGCCTGCACCGGCGTTAATTCAACTCGCCGCGGTCGACCCTGCGGGAGAACTCGGTGTTGCCGCCAGCGGAAAGGATGCGCGCCTGTTCCACCCAGTTCTCACGCTCGATACGGCCACGGAAATCGAGCGCATCGCTGACTGAATTGATGTCGTCAACCGTCCAGTTGGCGATCTGATCGTAGGCCGTTACGCCAAGCGAATTGAGCTTCTTCTCAATCAGAACGCCGATGCCGCGAATCCGCTTCAGGTCATCGATCGCCGCCGCTGTCCGTTCCCCGGGCATGTGCGTGCGTTCACCCAGGTTCGGCTTCAGGGCCTCGGAACGCACGGAGCGCAATCCGGCCATGTCGCTGCGGACGATACTTCCTGAGCGCTGCTGCTTGTCGCGAATGGCGTCGGACAAGCGCGACGGACGCATGCCGTGCTGTCCACCCCCGGCGGAAGCGGCCGCAGCGGCAGCACCAGCAGCACTTGCCATTCCGGGCGCTGATCCAGACGTGCCGGTATCGCGCTGGCGGGCAAAGAACGTGCTGCGTCCGCTGGCGAGAACCTGGGCTTGCTCGATCCAGTTCTCGCGGCTGACGCGACCTGGAGCATCGAGCATGAGTTCGATCAGCTTGACCTCATCGCTCGACCACCGAGCGATTTCGCTGTAGGTGGCCACGCCCGCTTCGGCGAGCGTACGCTCCGCTGCTGCATCGATGCCGCGGATGCGCTGAAGCGGCTCGCCAGACGCCGCTGGTGCGGCTGGCGCCGTTGGCGTTTCCGGCGCTTGCGGTGGCGGCGGTGTAACAGCTGCAGTGGGCGCAGGTGGCGCTGGCGCCTGGACCGCGATGGGCGTGATCTTGGCCGCGGGTGGCCGTGGTACGTGCGGGGGCCTACCCGATGCGGCGATGCCGCGACTTGCGGAGGCAGCAGCAGCGGCGATGGCAGCAGCAGCAGCAGACGCAGCGGCCGCTGGCGGCGGTGAAACGTAAGCGGGCGCGGGTCTGGGCTGAGGAGGCGCGTTGCCGACTATGTGCATGGGGCCGCGCGGCGGAGTTGCCTTCGCGGTCGGCTTGCTTGACGACGTTTCGCCACGCAAGCGGCGGCGTGCGTGGTCAGTCAATGCGCCACCGGCGAGCAGCGCGGCCTGTTCGATCCAATTCTCATGCTCGACACGATGCTCGGCGGCAAAGACGCGGTTCGCCGCCGCAACGTCGACAGAGCGCCAGTTGGCGATATCGCGATAACGCCAAATCCCCTGGCTGTTGAGGAGGCGTTCTGTCTGTTCGTCGATACCGCGAATAAGTTTCAGGTCCTGGCGATCGGACGGAACGAGCGGTGCGGTTCGCACTTCTGCGGTCACACCCGACGCCCCAGCAGAAGCTCCCGCCAGCGGCAATTGCTGCGGTGGAGATTGCGCGGGCGGGCGTTGAGGTGGCGGCGGTTCCACGGGCACAAGCGGCTGGGCTTCGGCATGGCTCCGATGGCGTGCTGCAATCGTCATCGCTGCCGCGGCCGCTGCGGCTGCGGCGGCGACGGCGTCGTCGGTCTCGCGCACTGCGGATTCATCGGGTGGCGGCAGTACGCTTGCGGCTTCCGTCACGACGGGCGGCGCGGTCACTTCGGAGTGGGGAGCAGGCGGATCTTCAATCTGTGCCTTCTCGAGGGCTTCATTCTCGCTTACGACTGTTGTTTCAGCTGACGCGACGGACTGCCTATCGGTCAACGTGCCGGCGCCCGACAGTGCGCGCTCGAAGCGAGTAGCATCCGACATGCCGTCAGGCGGGGCGACGTATTCTATGCGCGGCTGCACGGGAATGGGTTCCGCCAACGGTACGCGAACGGCGGTATCGCCTGGAGCGTACACAACTGCGGGCGCAGTCTTCTCGGCGGCAGAAATTTCGACCGGGGTGTAGAACGTGCGACGCCACCAGCAGCCGAGGAACGCGCCGAGAAAATATGCGGCGGCCATCAGCAAAAACGCCTGGAGCAGCATGAACGTCATCGTGAATACTCCTTGCCGCACGGGCGGCACTACGCGGGGTGTCCGGCGATCAATCCTCGGTGTGTCGGCTACAGGTCAGCCAGCCCATCGCTATGCCGATGAGAAAGGCAACGACCAGGTACCAAAACAGCTTCACAAACAAATAATCCATGGAACTCATCCCCTGGCGGCACGGAGCCGGACCTGCTCCTATTCGGCCGTGACCGTGAACTCTATGCGCCTGTTCTTGGCACGATTTGCGGCGGTGTCGTTGGGTGCGATGGGTTGCGTCTCGCCATAGCCGACGGCAGACAGCCTTTCTGAACCGACGCCGACCTTGGCAAGATAATCGTAGACAGCGCGGGCGCGCCGTTCCGACAGGTTCTTGTTGCGCTCGGGCGTGCCTTCAGCGTCGGTGTGTCCCTCGATCTCGATCTTGGCGGTGGGACAGGCGCGGGCGACCTCCGCCAGCTTATCCAGCGTCGGCCGGCTGGAGCTGTTGAGGTTGGCGCTGGCCCAGTCGAACATGATCGTCCCGGAGGTCGCCACCTCGCGCATCATGCGCTGGCATGTGCTGGCTTCTTCCTTGCGCTTTTGCTTTTCGACCGTCAGCTTTGCGGCCGCTTCCGAACGCTGTTTGGCTGCAGCCTCGGCATCGGCCTTCTCCTTGGCGGCTTGCTCCGCGGCCTTGCGCTTGGCCTCCTGCTCGGCCCAGATCATCGAATCCGAGCGTACATCGATGAGGTCGCGGGCGGCATAACCTTTGGGGATGCCGCGCGTGATCTGTTCGCGCACGGTGGTCTGCACCGCGGCATCCTTGGCCTCGCCGCGCACCAATAATTCAAGGTGCGAAAGCACAGCCTCGCCCTGGCGGAGCAGTGACAGCATTTTTAGTCCCAGTTCGGCGGCGACAGGCCATTTGACCGACCTGTTGGCGACGATGCGCATGCGGTCCTGGATCTGTGCGTTGGGAAAGTAACGCGTAGCTGCCTGCACCAGAGCGGCCCTGGTACGCGCGTCGATTACATCGCCCTCGATCACAAGGGTCGACTTGCCGTCGTAGGCCGCGCGCCAGACAAGTTCGGGCTCAGGCGGAGCGTCATAGGTGATTTCGGCAGACGTTTCGCAGGAACGATTGGCGGTGGTGCGCAATTCGCCGGGGATTTTCTCGACCAGTGCCTCGTCGCGGGTTGTGCCTGCCAAAGCAAGCTTGGTGTCGGTGATGGTGAATCCACCCTTGTCGAGACGTGCCAGCTCATTCAATCCAGCGTCGGCGCAGCTCAGCCATGAGGCTGGTTCGCCCGATGCGAGCTCCAGTGCATCACGGACGTTGAGATTGGGAAATCGCGCGCGTATCGCCGACATCAGCTGGCCGCGCGCCGCATCATTGGGAACATGGCCGGTGACATCGATGCTGCTGCCGGTGTTCTCGATCTTGATGATGTAGGGACTGACAGGCGCGGGCGCGGGCTTTGGATAGGTAATCGCCTCGGTGACTTTATAGTCCTTTGCGGCCTGGCGCAGAGCCTCAACGGCTTTCACGGCGGTGGGTTGGTCACTCGCCTCGCCGGCGATATTCACGCTGCGGTCCGACAGCGTCACCTCTCCGTTCTTCAGTTGTGCCAGCTGGTCGAGTGCTGAGCGCGCGACGCCGGCCATGCCCGCCGGTGCTCCTGTCGCCCACTCCATGCGATCGACGATCGCCGATCGTGGAAATGTTTTCTTGGCGTGGGAGAATATCTGCTCGCGCAGGGTTTCGTCCGTAACGAAGCCTTCCAGCTGGATCTGGTTGCCTTTGCGCCGTGCGGCCCATGTAAACGGCGAAACAGCAGGTGGCGTGACGTTTTCGGCAACGAGTGTCACCCCGGCGGGCATGTGATTGCGCAACGCACCCTTGACGCTCTTGTATCCGGGCAGGTCGGCCGCCTCACCTTCGATGCTGAGCCCGATGTCCTTGAGGCTTACAGAGCCGTCCTTCAACTCGGACAATTGCTTCATGCCAAAGCCAATGCCACCGAGCCATATGTTGTTGTCGGGCGCGCCGCGCGCCAGCTCCAACCGGTCATCGATGCTGCGGTTGGGGAATGTGGCTTTGGCAATGCCCAAGATCGTCGTCCTGATGTCGTCGCTTGGTACATAGCCAGCGAGCTTTACGCGGCTGCCACGAAATGCGGCCGACCAGAGATAGGGCTCGATCAATTGCAGCAGGCGCGTGCGTTGGTCGGAGATGCGCACACCCCAGACGTCGCGCACCACCTTCAGCGCGCGCACCGGCGCATCATCGGTGGCAGCCTGTCCGGTGATTAAACCATCGCGCCCGTCGAACGCTGTCACGGCCCATTGCAGACCCGCAGCCTTCAGCGCGGTTTCAGACCGCTGGGCAAGATCCCTCTCGATCCGCTCGTGTTCCCACTGAACGGTCAGAAACGTCAGAATTGCGATCGGAATGAGCCCCCACAGCCACCGCCACGGATTGCATCTCATGCTGCTCTAGCTCCCCACTCATCCAATCTTCGGGCTTGGCACATGGTCGTCACGCACTGGTCTCTTACACTCGTCGACTTCGTTGCCAGCCGGGCATCGCCCCAACGCTGCCTCATCAACAGTCCCGCCGTTTCATGCTTTGCCTCGTGCGGGCTCGAATGACTCGTGCCCGCGTGATGAAAAGCGCAACCGTTGCCACAATTCCATCGATGCCAAAATTCCCACCGATGCCCACGGCGTAAAAAACACACCAGAACGCGGCCGATCTTGTGACGGGCCGCGTGAGCCGCCCGACAACACAATCAACCCCGACCTAGCAAACGCGCAGATCCGTCCCTCGCCACGGCGCGTCTCACCCCTTGCCGCTCGCGCCGAGCACTATAGACAACCCGAAGCCGATTTCCAACCCGCCCATTCAACTAAGCACTGCCTCTAACTCCCTGAAGATATGCATTTTTCCTAGGCTCATGAGGACCACACCAAGACTTATGTGAAACCGATCAGCCACAGTTGCAGGAAATCGGCAAACTCGTTGGGTTGCTGTCTGTTAAGGAGCCGGACATTGCCGTGCAATTGGAAGCGTGCTTGCGCCATCAGGGATGACAGAGGATTTGCTGCTGCCTTCCTATTGCCAAATGGAATCGGCTACGTTTGCGGATCGACCTGTTGAAATGGAGATGTAGGCCATGTCAGACCGGACGCAACTCGCGCTTGGGCGCAGCTCGTTCTCTGTGTCCCGTCTGACAAAACGGGCGCTGCAGATCGTCATTGCGTCTGGACTTACGGCCTTCGCGACCTTCCTCATTTTGATGCTCAACAACGTGCTGACGGCGCGTAGCGGATTCTCGCAGGGTTTGGAGGTCTGGTATGCCTTCATCCGCAAGTCCGACATTCTCGGGACAATCGTGCTGACGGCGATGGTCACTGTGGTGTTCATCTACTGGCAGCGCGACCGCGAACGCCGCTGAACGCCAGTGCGCCAGCCGACCACTCTGGATCGTTTCAGACTGACGTTGAAACCATCCAGATTTCTTCGCTCACGCAACTAACCCTCGCTATCGCTCGGGCTGCTCCGCGGGGGCGGCGCAAGGCGCCGAGCCGCAGGCGCGGCATTAGCGAACCCGCCTATATCGGAACCGCTCTAGTGCGACTCGCGACACTCGTGCGTCTCGCGTCGCTGGAACATTGGGCAACCTCTCCGCTATCGCCTACCCACGCGGGTTCCGGCGGCGCCACCATTACCGGTTCTCAGTCGTCGATCTTCATGCACCGCTCATGACGCAAGCCTGCCAGCCGCCAGCCCTCGCGGCGGTATTCACGCGCCTGCCTGCACGAAAACAGGTGTTGTGTTCCAAGCGGCGAAGGTACGTGGTAGTAGCGGAACACCATGTCGTCGGCCTCCTCAACCACATACCCCCATGTCTGCAAGTCCCGGAGATCGCTCGCATTGATCGAATCGGCGAGCTTATCGCTCAAGTGGGGCAAACCCATCTTGCGTCGATTTTCGGCCAGATCGATCAGGACCAGTGCGCGGCAATGTGCATTCGTCATGTCCGGCGGCCCGCCACTATGGGACCTTTGGAGCACTCGCCTAGGCTGCGGACTGGCTTGGCGGAGCTGCCAATACCGGTTCCGCATGAGCATGGCCAACGCAGTGACGCGCGCCTCGACCGCTTCGTCACTGGCTTGACCGACCGCTGTCACTCTGACGAGATCTACCGATCCATTCGAGTTGTAGAGCGGTATTGAAAGATTGTGCCCCCTTCCGTCACCCGTCATTACGGCCGACCTGGGACCGCCAACTTTAGCCTTGGGCGCGGGGCGCGAACTGCCGCCAGATCGCTGACCGGGGGGCGTCACATCATGGCAGATTGCATCGCAATGGCCCGTCTCACTGGTTTCACGGCCGGCAGCCGCTTCCATCGCAAGTGGTTTGGGAAAAAGCTGTTCAGCTGCTTCGCCAATCAAGCCGAGGCGGACAAACGATATGTTCGTGTAACCAAGCGCGGCGACGGCGCCCGTGAACAGTGTCCCGAGGTCGTCGATGCATGAGCATGTCTGCGATCGGGCCAGGAATTCGTCGAGTGTCATTATGGCACCGTGATGCAATCCGTCAGGCGTTGACGACGCACCGGCGGCGGCTGTCATCTCGCATCGGCCACAGCACTTTGCGCCCATGCGCGCTCATTGCACTCTTTCTGGGAGCCAGAAGCGGGCGCAATGAGTTTTCTCACAGTGCGTCATAAGTGCAGGGCCCCGGATTGCTCCGGGGCCCTGTATGCGTTTCAGTATGTTATCAAGCTTCTCTTGTCCTTGCTTTCGACTATCTGCCCATCAGGGCCGGTGCATCAGCCGCAGGACTGCTCGAGCGTCCAGCCGACGATCTTGCAGCGCTCGCCGCCATTGCCGGTGGGGGTGCAGACGCGCTTGGGGAAGCGCTTGTAGGAGCAGTAGTAGCCCTGGAACGTGTGGCCCTCGTAGCCGTGCAGCGGGCGGTCAACGTCGTACTGCTGGACGTAGTAGCCCTTGCCGCCGCGCTTGGCCTCTGCGTCGCCCGACGACACGAGCATGGTGGAAGCGGCGACGCCGAGCATCAGGGCGGTGCCGAAGATCGATTTGATGAGCTTTGAAGTGTTCATGGTGTCCTCCTATCGGGGTCTGTGGTTGGTGGCCGCCTCGGCCGTTCATCTGATGTCCCCAATCTAGGCCGCCTCCCCGTGCATGGCTGTTCCGCCTGGAACAGGAGGTAAAATTCTTCCGCTTTTCCTGCCAATACATTGATATTTATAGATATTATTTTTCATTTGAGCCGATTGCGGCATGGCGTCCGGACGTTGCGGCATGGCGGATTGCGCCACGGAAGTGCCATACAAAGGATTCACGCATGCCAGTGATCTGGCCCGGCCGGGATTCCGGCCTCAACGAGGACATTCCATGTTTTTCGACAGGACGGCCCGGCTTGCTAGCGCAGCACTCTGGAAATCGCCGGGCCGACCACAACTGCCCTTTGTCTCGCGCCTGGCGTCCGCGTGTCTGGCGGCAGCGGTATTTGCCATTGCGTTGATTCAGCCAGCAACCGCAGCCCCGGCGGCGTGCACGCGTGATGATTTCGCCGCAGCCGTCGACAAGGCGGGCGCCTCGCTGCGTGCATTCAACACCGAGCACAGCCCCAAGGTCATGGCGGCGATGAAGGAGTTGCAGCAAAAGCGCGGCTGGTCGGATGCGGAGTTCGAGGCCAAGGCGATCACGCTGATGCACGACGCGCGCATCGCTGCGCTTGATGAAAAGGCCAATGAGCTACTGCAGAGCATCGATACTCTGGGTGAAATTGATAGCGATACGCCACCGGACTGCGCACGTCTGCCGAAGCTGGAGGCGGCGGGGCAGGAACTGCTGGCGGTCATGCGCGAGAAGAGTGAGCTCACTCAAGCGCGGATAGCCGCGGCGATGAGCGATGGTGCGGCAACACCCGTCAGCGCGGCTCGCAAGTCCGTTGCCAGGGCCGAAGCACCCGCCAAGGCCGAAGCGCCTGCGAAGGCGGCAACGCACAGCAAAGCCGAAGCGCCTACCGTTGCCGGCAAGTCAGCCGCACCCGGCAACTGGAATGCCCGAACGGTTCTCCCACCGGCGGCTGAAGTGGCCAGCGAACCCGTCGGCGCGGGCACAGTTTCGGGCCAGGAGCTGGCGCTGCAGCAGGCACCGCCGCCATCCGCAGTGCAAGCAGGTGATCTAGCCAGCGCCGATCCACAACAGGGCTTCACCATCGACGAAATCCGCGCAGCAACGCGGGGCTTCTTCGGAACGATTTCCACCAACCTCGGCAGCGTGATCGAGTACGCCTTTTCCAACTATGGGCGGCCAACCGCCTATGTTCTCGGCAGTGAGGGCGGCGGCGCTTTCCTGGCTGGAGCACGATACGGCAAGGGCAAACTCTTCATGCGGCGCGGCGGTCAGTCTGAAGTCTATTGGCATGGCCCATCGGTCGGCTACGATTTCGGCGCAGAGGGCTCACGCACGCTGTTCTTAATCTACCGCCTGCAGGAACCTGAGGATTTGTTCCGCCGTTTCGGTGGTGTCGATGGTTCGGCCTATGTACTGGGCGGAGTGGGGCTAACGCTGCTGAAAGGCGGCCCGGTGCTGATGACTCCCATCCGCACAGGACTGGGGCTGCGGATCGGCGCCAACATCGGCTATGTCCGCTTCACCCCGCATGCGACGTGGAACCCATTCTGAGCAACTGGCAACACTTCGGCCAATCCGCTCGCATCGCTGTCGTCTGCCCGCGATGTGTGGCTGACACACGAACTCCAGCCCTGTGCACTTACCGCAAAACCGAACGAAAAAAGGGGAGGCACAGTGGCCTCCCCTTTGCGTGCTTTTTTGCTGTGTTCCGGCGGTCAACCGGTGGAGCTGTTGGTGAGTGATGTTTCGCGCCACACGCGCGCATCCCTCAGCATTGCTCAATTTCAGTAGTTAGAGCTCGTGTAGGAGCGCTTTGCGTAGTAGCGCCGCGCTGCCTCACGACCGACGTAAACATAGGGCACGCCATTACGATAAATGACCTTGGGCTGTTTTGCCTGCGAGCGGCGGCTCTTGACCACGACTGCGTCTTCATCGTCGTCGTAGGTGCTGGCATAACGCGGCGCCTTCGAACGCTTCGTTGTTGCAACCTTCGGCGCAACGTCGCGTGCTGTCCCGTACACCGAGATGGTCGTGCTGCCGCGACCGTGCTCCTCGACCAATGCATAGAGCTGCTTGGCGTTGCCGGGCGACAGGCGTACGCAGCCGTGCGAAGCGGGCGAGCCAAGACGTCCCGTGGCGTAGGTGCCGTGAATGGCAAATCCACCGTGGAAGAAGATCGCGTTGGGCATCGGAGCGTCGTCATACTTGCGCGAGTAGTGCATCTTCGTCATCCACTGCGGCTTGAACGTGCCTGTGACGGTACGATAGCCGGCGCGGCCAGACGAGATTGGCCAGGAATGAACGACGTCGCCGTCCTCCTTGACCGTCATGCGCTGCTTGCTGAGATCGATGCTGACCTTGAGAGAACCGGCTTCGGCTCCCTGCCCTATGGCCGTTACCGACAGCGCCAATGTCGCAATGCCGGCCAGTAACAAACGATTCATCAACTCCT
Organism: Hyphomicrobiaceae bacterium; assembly: GCA_020442165.1. Classification (GTDB taxonomy): domain Bacteria; phylum Pseudomonadota; class Alphaproteobacteria; order Rhizobiales; family Hyphomicrobiaceae; genus JAEUMD01. The sequence continues at coordinate 97,445 of JAGRKV010000045.1, forward strand.
ACTCCACTCAACGTATCTGCAATAAAACCGTGATCCCCACTCTACATCAGGGACAGATGCGATTTGCTTAATCAGGGATCGACGGAACACTTAGCATGCGTCCCATATCGAGACTGACGACGATGCGACACACTGCGTTGGCAATCGCCTCCTGAGACTGGAGAGTCAATAGCCTGGCAACAGACGGTTCACTTAGCCGCAAACAACTTTTGCAACGGCAGATTTACACTGCATCACGGCACCAGCGAGGTGCTTGTGGGGTACTTGCAAGAATACGGCAAGAAATGCGGCGCGGTGGCATGTGACTGCACGGGTGGGTATCAGTCTGCCTATTCTTTCAACTCCGCAAATGCTGCAAGGGCCCTTGCGCGCGCGGCTGCATGGTCGACGATCGGCAATGGGTAGCTGTCGCTGACCAGCAATGAATCCGTACCGCAAGATGCTGCTCGACCAATTGCCATGGGACGATGCACCGCAGACAGCGGCGCGTTGGCCAGTTCTGGGATCCAGCGGCGAATATAATTTCCCTCGGGATCAAATTTCTCGGCCTGTGTGACTGGATTGAAAATGCGGAAATAGGGAGCGGCATCCGCACCCGAACCCGCCACCCATTGCCAGCTCGCGGCGTTGTTGCCCAGGTCCGCGTCAACCAACGCATCCCAAAACCAGCGCTCGCCAGCCTGCCAGGGGATCAAGAGATGCTTCACCAGGAATGATGCGACGATCATGCGGACGCGGTTGTGCATCCAGCCCGTCTGCCAGAGTTCGCGCATGCCGGCATCGACGATGGGATAACCCGTCATTCCACGCTGCCATGACGTCAGTGCGGCCGGATCGTGGCGCCAGGCGAAATTTTCGAACTGAGGCCGGAAGGGCTTTTCAGGAATATGGGGGAAATGAAAGAGCAAGTGCTGGGAGAACTCCCGCCAGACCAATTCTTTGAGGAACGTCTGCAATCCGTCAGCATTTGCAGGGTCGCGATCGCGCGCATTGGCGACGCGCCACCAGATGAGACGGGGGGAAATTTCGCCGTGAGCTAAATGGGGCGACAGGCGAGAAGTGGCGGTGAGGTCGGGACGATTGCGGTCTTGGGTATAGTTGGCAGCGGCAGACTCAAGGAAACGGTCAAGTCGCACATGCGCTCCCTTCTCACCCGGCTCCCAATGATCCGAAAATCCGCTCGCCCAATCGGGCTTCGACGGCAACAGCCCCCAGCTCGCAAGCTTTTCCGAGCGCGGCCAGCGCCGGGGGACTGGTATCTCCGCAGGTGGAGGGATCGGCCGCTCGCCTGCAATGGCCTGGCACAGTCCTCGCCAGAACGGGGTATAGACCCTGTATGGGCCGCCTGACTTGGTCTCCAGCCGCTCGGGCTCGATGAGGAGCGTTCCACCAAAGCGTTTCAGCTCCAGGCCTGATCGCTCTAGCGCGACCTTGCAATCACGCTCCTGGCGGATCGCCCACGGCTCATAGCGGCGTGCACAAAAAATTGTGGCTGCGCCTGTCTCATCGGCCAAGGACTGGAGAGCCTCGACAGCCGGGCCGCGTCGCAAGGTAAGGTGGCTACCGAATTGTCCTAATGCACTGCCAAGCGCCTGCAAACTATTGTGGAGCCACCAGCGTGCCGCCCCGCCAGGTTTCCATTCGCCGGCGGCGGCATCGTCGAGGATGTAGAGTGGGATGACCGTGCCACCGCCGCCGGCAGCCACCTTGCACGCCGCGTTGAGTGCCTGATTGTCGGCAATGCGCAAATCATTGCGGAACCAAACGATGACGGGCCGGCAAGCTGCGTCAGAACCCGACGTCTTGCTCGGCATCAACGGGCTCCGTTCCAGGGTATCAGTTGAACAGGAGTTCGAAGAGCGTCTTCGGCTTGTGGCGCGCAGGCCGCCCGTCGCGCCGCGAGCGCGGACGAGGCTCTGCCCATGGGTCGGCCCAACCGTCGTCGCGCGTTGCGCTATAGCGGCGGCGGCTCGTGCTCGCGACTGCAGGCCGTTCGGTGGCGAGCTGGAACTCGTCGGTCACGCCGTCGACACTTGCAACGGTGACTTTGGTGTCGCCCCATGTCCATGTTGAAACCTTGTCGCCCTGCCGTTGCGGTTCGATAGCAACGACCGTACTGGTCGCAACATTCAAGATGGCTGTAAATTCGGTGGGCTCGTCACCATGCTCACCCTTGAGAGTGCCGCCGGAAAACGTCAACAACCCGATATTGCGCAGGGGTGCCTCGCGAAGTTCCCAGGAAATCAGCTTGGGCATACCTTCGCCGATCGTCTCAAGAGGGACAGACAGTCTCCGATAGGCGCGATTGACGGCGAAGTAGCGCTTGCCCCGCGCCACCACCTGCCAATCGTTGATGCCGAGCCCAGGGACCGGCTTTTCCTGATCGTCAGTGCTGTCGCCATCGAGCCGTTCCAGCGCATCGCCTGCGAGCTTCATGCCAGGATCAAGATAGAGAGCACGGCGCAAATCCGCGAGGGCCAGGTCGCGCTGGCCCAGCGCATCCTCCAACTCCGCCTTCGCCCACAGGACCTGAGGGCTATCGGGTGCAAGTTTGACAGCCATGGCGATGTCCTTCATCCCGACATCCGCCTGGTTGGCCTCCTTATGCACGAAGGCACGGAAGGCGAATGCGACGGACGAGCGGGGGTCGCGCTCGATGGCGAAGCCAAGATCGGCCAGGGCCTCTGCCGTGTTGCCATCCCGCCCATGGGCCAAGCCGCGCTCGGCATAGAGCTCTGCGACATTCGGTTTCAATTCGATGGCGCGTGACAGATCCTTGATCGCTGCCTCGGTATTGCCTGTCACAAGGTAGGCCCATCCGCGCATGCGATAGATGTCAGCGTTGTTGATGTCGAACGCCACCGCACGCGACAAATCCTCGATCGCTTCTTCATAGTGGCCAACTGATAATTTTGCTTCGGCGCGGTTGCGATAACCGGCGGCAAAACTGGAGTCTGAATTGACGGCGCGGCTGAAATCGCGAATGGCAGCATGGGGGCGGCCCAGCTCCAGATGGGCAAGGCCACGGCCCGAAAGCGGCGCGGCGCCATTGGGCAGCAGGCGTATTGCGTGGGTGTAGTCGCGGATCGCTCCGTCAGAGTCGCCGCCCTTCATCCGCGCGCCGGCGCGATTGTTGTATGCGGCGGCATATCCTGGCGCCAGCACGAGCGCGCGGTCGAAATCCTTTACCGCCTCCTTCATCAGTCCCAGGGCCAGCAGCAGGTTGCCGCGATTGTTGTAGAGGGCAGCGTATTCGGGGAAGAGCTGCACAGCCTGATTGAAATCCTCAAACGCCTGCTTGGTCTGACCAAGCCGCGCATAGGCCACCGCGCGATCATTGAGGACCATGGCGCGGCGGTCGTTCGCCAGCGACGTGTCAGCCAGCGCTGCGCTGTAGTGTGCAACCGCCTGCCCGGTATCGCCACGAACGAGTGCCGCGCCGCCCTGGCGGGCCTCAACGGGCGCTGCCGGCTGGGCTGCGCCGGCAGTGTCCTGTGATGGGGCCGCGTCCGGCGCTGCAACGGCGGGAATGCCAGTAGCCAAAACGAGTGCCGCAGCTGCCGCCAATCCCGGGACGAAGGTCTTCAGCCAGCCTTTTGCAAACCGCCCTGCATGCGCCCGCTCCGCCAGCGCGGACCCGGCGCGCGCGGCTGTGGGTGTCGCTCTCGACAGCAGCGGCGATGGCAGTGGCGTTGACCGGGCTTCCAACTGGGCCTCGTCTTTCAGCGGGGATCCGGGCCGGCGAAAACCAGCGCGCCCGGATCAGTTGAATCATCACCGCGCATACTAAGTGAATATGGCGCGGTCGCGAACCCACCCATGCGCCTTGCCGGCCGGCCCAGTCCGTTTATGGCCAGGCCAGATACTCCCAGGCAGCTCGACCATTCGGGCGACAGTTGACGTATACGTCAACTGCGGGTAAGCATTGCGACGATGGAGGATGGTTAACCCAAAGGGGTCGCCACCATGAATCTATGGCTGCGGTTGTTTTGGTATTTCATCACGGCCTGGCGGCGCCCAACCATCGCCATGCCGGACGGCGTTTCGCAGCTCTCGTTCCGGGTTCTGCCAACGGATCTGGACACCTCCGCCCACATGAACAACGGCCGCTATCTGGCGCTGATGGACCTCGGCCGGCTCGACATTCTGGTGTCGACCGGGCTGTTGCGCGCAGCCCTCCGGCACAAATGGACGCCTGTTGCCACCGCGATAAAGATCCGCTTCCGGCGAGAACTGAGGCTGTTCCAGCGCTTTCACATCCTGACGCGGATCGTCGCGTGGGACGAGCAGACGGTGGTGATGGAACAGCAGTTCATCATGTCTGGTGGCACGAGAGACGGCCAACTCGCCGCCCAGGCGCTCTTCAAGGGCGGTTTATATGACCGGGCGGCCAAGCGCTTCGTCCCGATTGCGACGCTGATGCGGGAAACCGGGCAGGACGGCGAAAGCCCTGCGCCGAGCCCTGAGGTAGCCGCGTTCCTCAAGGCAGACGATGAGATGAAACGGGCTGCCCAGCGCAGGGTCGACTAGTGGTTTGCGCGTCTGCCCAGCCCATATGTGAAAAATATTTTTCCGGTTCTGGCGTTTTCTGAGTAATATTGGAAAATATTTCTATTTTTACTGCGCCGTGGGGCGGGTTCGTGTATGGTGAGACTGTCAAGTCCCGCCACGACCCGGCGCCAGCGATGGCGGCGAGCAGCAGAAAAGGTTTTTGGCATGACAGCGCTGGCACGCAAGCAGGACGAACCCACCCTGCTCGACGAGGATGGCCTCGTGACCGACTTCTCGTTCTGGACTGAGGAACTCGCGGAAGATCTGGCGCGCGAGGAAGGTATCGCGCAACTCAGCGAACGCCACTGGCAGGTCATACGTGCGCTGCGGACGGAATATGAACGACTGAGTGCCGTTTCTTCGATCCGTAACGTCTGCCATCAGGCGGGCATCGATCGATCGGCCGTGAACGAGCTTTTCGGCTATTGCCTCGTAGCCTGGCGGGTATCTGGTCTGCCCAACCCCGGCGAGGAAGCAAGATCCTACCTGGGCGGCATGTGACAAACCTTTATGCCGCAATCCATCTGGCTGCGAGCTGAACCGGCTCGATCCGGATCGATTCTGGCTGGTCATGGCTGCCAATTTCCACGTCGCGCGGCGCGCGCGTCGCTTGCCGGATAGAAATTAGCGGCTGCGATTTCTCCGCTACGGCGCGGGCTTGGCGTGACGCTCGATGAGGCTGGTGAAGTCACGTGCAAGCGTGCGCGAGAAGCTCGCCGTCAGATGGTTGTTGTCGAACATGATGACGTTGGGGCCGACGACAGCGTTGCAGACGCTTCTGGGGCAGATGCGGGTATTGAGATCTACTAGCCTCACACCTGCGGGAAGCATTGCAGCAGGCGTGCGCGGATAGGCACTCGGGTCCATCAATTTCGCGAGTGGCCATCGGCATAGTTCGGGCGATTTTGCCTGCTTGAGGCAGGTCGTCGTCTTTTGCGGCAGCCAGGGTGTGTCGCGCATGGCCAGCGTTGGTGCGATGTTGGCCAGCCGCTCCAGGATGCGACGCTCCCCCGCCGGGGCTAGATTGTGCCGGGCACCAGAAATGACGATGAGGGCCGGCTTCAGCTCTTCGATCTCCTTCAGCACATTTTCACGCCAGTCCGTGCATTCCCGATAGGGCCGGAAGCCGTCATCCTTGACCATTATGATTCCCTCCACCGGCCGGCACGATGCCTTGATGCGAACCAGCAGGCGCATTCCGGCCGCAGAAGCCGCTGCGTCTAATGGCACGAACCAATTGCCCGCATGTGAATCTCCAAACAGCACGATCGTGCGCGCGGCGTCCTTTTGGCCGTAGCTGCATGGCGGTTGTTCGATCTCGTCGAAACCCAGCATGCAATCGTCTGCGTAGATCCGCGGCCGATCCCTTGCGATCGCCTCCGCGCTTGCCGTCACACCCGGTGCGATTGCGACCTCATCGGGACCGAACGACTTCAGCGCAAGCCCCGCCGCGAACGCTGTCGATACAAGCGCGGCGCCAAGGGCAAAAGTTGCCCAAGCGTTTCGCGCCAGCCAGGCGCCATGCCTTATGGGATCCTCGATGAACCGTGTCGTCAAAACGGCGGCAGCGAGCGACAGGAGCAACGCATAAAACGGTGCGAGCGATGTGTGTGGGAACAGCTCGCGTCCTATCACGAGGAATGGCCAATGCCACAGATACCAAGAATAGGAGATGCGGCCGAGGGCGCGCAGCAGCGGATTGGCGAGCGCTTGGCTGACGAACCCGCGCGGGTCCGCTCCCGCCCAGATGATGTATGCGGCGGCGCATACGGGCAGCAGCGCGGCGATACCTGGGTAGGCGACGCTGGCGGACAGCACGACAAACGAGCCCAACAGCACCAATGCCGCAGCGATGCTCGCCGATTGCCTGACGGCCGCGGGACTTGATGGCCTGGGTGCTGCGAACAGGGCCACGATGGCGCCGGTCAACAATTGCCAGGCACGCGCGCCGGTGTCGAAGAATGCCGCAGCCGGGCTGGCATATGACAGATAGGCGCCATACCCGAAAGAGGCCGTCCAGAGCATCACCACTGGCCAAATGGGCACAATGGCATCGCGTGACCGGGCCGCGTGGCGCCGTGCTGACAGCCAGAGGAATGCGCCCAACAGCAGCGGCCAGACGATATAGAACTGTTCCTCAACCGCGAGCGACCAGAAGTGCAGCACCGGGTTTTCACGCTGGTCGTCGGCCAAGTAATCAGCGTTGGTGCGAATCTGGCGCCAGTTGAAATAGAACAAGCTTGCCGCGATGATCTGGCGGCCAAGTTCGCGCGTATCGCGGCCCGGAAGAAAAAGCGCTGCCAGTGCGATGGCAATCAGCACGAGGCAGGCGGCTGGCAGGATGCGCCGGATGCGCCTGCCCCAGAATGCCAAGAAATCAATGTGTACGCCGCTCGCAGCCTCATCGCGCAGCAAGCTCGTTATGAGAAAGCCGGAAATGACAAAGAAGACGTCGACACCCGCAAAGCCTCCGGGCAACAGGCGCGGAAAGGCGTGGAAGAGCACGACAGCGAGGACGGCAAGCCCGCGCAAGCCTTCAATGTCAGGCCGAAATTCCCTGGTCACGATGAGCGCCCCGCCCTTCTCCAGGCTCTGCTCTATCCGCTCAGGTGGTTGACCTCAAGCAGGGATGGCGCGGACGTGACCAAGGAGCGACGCAGCCCTGGCGACCTGGCGGCGGCGACACCTGCGACATCACGTATCGCATTGATATTTGTTATGGCCCAGCGCCTGCCCACGGATGACCTTGCACGCCCCGCACCACACAGCGGTGAAAACGACAATCACCTGAACGCTCTCGTTGGAGATTACTCAATGCTGAAGTTTGCCCGGATCACTTTCCTTGCCACAGCCCTCATGCTGGCCACAGCCGCTTCCATGCCGGCGCCAGCATCGGCCGGGGACAGCGATCCGCTGTTCGTCAACATGACGACGTCCGATGCACACCGAGCTGAGATGGCGATCGGCTTCTCGCGCAAGCAGCAGGAGCGCAAACATCCCGTTACGGTCTTTCTCAACGACAAGGGCGTGGCTGTCGCCGCGAAGTCCAAGGCAGGAGAGTTCGCCAAACACCAGGGGATGCTCGCGCAGATCATCAAGGACGGCGGCACCGTCATCGTCTGCCCCATGTGCATGAAGCACTACGGCATCGCCAAGGACGACCTGATCGACGGCGCGCAAGTCGGCAATCCTGAGCTGACCGGCGGGTTGCTCTTCAAGGACGGCACCCAGACTCTCACATGGTGATGTGGATTGGGCGGGGCCGCGTACATTGCGGCCCTGCCCATCCCCTGCTCATGTTCCCAGGTTTGTGTGCAGATCACGTACGCGCCGAAGACGGGCGCAAGCCGGAGTGACTCTTTCCTAAAGATCGTACAGATTCGCGCAGGCAAGACGTCGAGTAGAATCTACCCGATGTGCCCGCGAAGACCGCGCAGGACTTGCGGAAGCGCTTCGGCCAGATCCTCAGCAATCAGGCCAGGGCCAAGCAGATTTGCGCATTCTCCATGCAGCCAGACGGCCATAGACGCAGCGTCGAAGCCGCTCATGCGCTGAGCAAGCAGACCCGCCACGAAGCCCGCGAGCACGTCGCCAGATCCAGCGGTGGCCAACCATGGCGGCGCACTCGTGTTGACGGCAGCGTTCCCATCCGGCGCTGCAATGACGGAATCAGCACCCTTCAGTATGACCACTGCACCCGACTGCCTGGCGGCAGCGCGCGCCCGTTCGATTTTGGATGGCATTTCCGCAAGGCCGGGAAACAGCCGCTTGAATTCACCGTCGTGCGGCGTCAGAACGACGGGGCGCTCCGGCTTGTTTTGGACTTCCGCGAACAGTGCTGCGGGAGTGTGAGATTGCGGCACGGGTTTGGACGTGAAGCCGAAGCCGACGCCTGCGCTCGTTTGGGAGCCATCGTCCGTGGCGGCAAAAGAGGTCAAGGCATCCGCGTCCAATACGACGGCCGCATTCGACGCAAGCGCGGCCAAGACCATCTCGGCCGTATCTACCCCGATCCCCGCGCCTGGGCCGATCAGCAGAGCGTTCATTCGCGTGTCAGACAATAGATCGGCGAGCGCGCGGGCGCTCCCGCAGGGCTTCAGCATGACTGCTGTCAGATGCGCTGCGTTTTCCGGAAGAGCCGATGTCGGAGCGGCGATCGTCACGAGGCCTGAACCGATGCGTAATGCGGCGCGTGCCGCCATGCGTGCGGCACCTGATTTCAGCGCCGGACCCGACACAACGGCGGTGTGGCCGTGCCGATATTTATGCGCCGTCGCTTGGCGCCAAGGATAGAGCCGCGCAAACCTGGACGCGCTGTCGTTTCCCTGAGCTACTGCGGTTGAACCGACGGCAGCGATGACGTGATGCGGTATACCGATGTCGGCCACCGCAATCGTGCCACACAGGGCGCGGCCGGGGTAAAGTACGTGGCCGGGCTTAAGGCACATGAATGTGATGGTTTCATCTGCCTGGACCGCGGCGTCGCGAGGCCAGCCGGTGTTGCCGTCGAGGCCGGAGGGAACATCGACGGAGATAACTACCGTGTTCCCAGCCCGTTCGTTGAGGGCAGCTATCACATCGGCAACCGTGCCGTCGACGTCGCGAGAGAGACCTGCGCCAAAGATTGCGTCTATGACGACGCGCGCGCTCTGGATCTGCCCGGGCGCCAGCGGTTTCACTCGTCCGGTCCATTGGCGCAACATCTCGGTGGCGTCGCCCTTGACATCTCCGGCATCCCCCAAGAGACCTACGACGACGTCGCAACCTCGCTCCGCCAGCAGCCGGGCGGCAACAAACCCATCGCCCCCGTTGTTGCCCGGTCCACAGAGCACGGCGACACGATCGCCCTTTTGCACATGCCGCCATGCCGCCTCGGCAACAGCGCGTCCGGCATTCTCCATGAGTGTCAGCGAGGGCACCCCAGCCGGGACCGCCGCCTTGTCAGCCCGCCCCATCTCTTCGGTTGTCAGCAGCGTCGTCATCCGCAATCGTCCTTGGCAGGAAAGCATCGCCAGCATAGCTGGGGCTCATCTGTCACGCGACTGCACCCGCGCGCGAGATAGCAATCCGGCGGCGATTTACCATGAACGCGCATGATTGCCCTGGAGGCATGATCCCGACCGCGCGACGGAAAGAGGATGTTTGCCTTATAGGCGTGCAATTTGCTTTTATTTTGTGCATTGCCAGTGCGCAAAGAAGCGCCAGAGTGCTGGCAAGCCATGCTAAGGTATTGAGAAAACTTACGTTAGGTTTTCGTTTACAAACTGGCATGGGGCGTGCTTTTGAGTGCGCCAACTGGCGCGGCAACGTGACAGTCGGAAAACCCGGGAGGCAATGGGATTTCATGAAAAAGATCGAGGCCATCATCAAACCCTTCAAGCTCGATGAGGTGAAGGAAGCACTGCAGGAGATCGGTCTGCAGGGTATTACGGTCATCGAAGCAAAGGGCTTTGGCCGCCAAAAGGGACATACCGAACTCTACCGCGGTGCCGAGTACGTCGTTGACTTCCTACCCAAGGTCAAGGTCGAGGTCGTGTTGTCCGATGAAATGGTGGACAAGGCCGTCGAGACGATCCAGAACGCCGCCAAGACCGGACGTATCGGTGATGGCAAGATCTTCATCTCGTCCATCGAGGAAGCAATCCGCATCCGCACCGGAGAGACCGGCGGCGACGCCATCTGACCGGCATCAGCGAACATATCTGCGCCTTGAAAACCCGGTTATACAACGACCGGGTTTCGGCTTAAATAGACACGCATCACCATAAATCACGAAAAATCGAAGCGCTCGCAATAGGGGAGACCTCATGAAAACAGCAGGCGACGTCGTAAAAACGCTCAAGGAGAAGGACGTCAAATTCGTCGACCTTCGCTTCACCGATACCAGAGGCAAGATGCAGCATGTGACGGCCGACGTCACTTGCGTCGACGAATCCATCTTCACCGATGGCTATGCCTTCGACGGCTCGTCGATCGCCGGCTGGAAGTCTATCGAAGCATCCGACATGCTGCTGATGCCGGACGCAGCGTCGGCACATATTGATCCCTTCTTCGCGCAGACGACCATGGCGCTGTTCTGCGACGTACTGGAGCCATCGACCGGCGAGATGTACGAGCGCGATCCGCGTTCGATCGCCAAGAAGTCACTCGCCTACTTGGCCTCGCTGGGCATTGGCGACAACGTCTACTTCGGTCCGGAAGCCGAGTTCTTCATTTTCGACGACGTACGCTTCAAGGCCGATCCCTACAACACCGGCTTCAAGGTCGACTCCACCGAGCTGCCATCCAACATGGACACGGTCTATGAGATGGGCAACCTCGGCCATCGTCCGCGGACCAAGGGCGGCTACTTCCCCGTCCCGCCGATCGACAGCTGCCAGGACATCCGTTCGGAAATGCTGTCCGTCATGGCTGAGATGGGTGTCGTCGTCGAAAAGCATCACCACGAGGTGGCTTCCGCCCAGCACGAACTCGGCGTCAAGTTCGGCCCGATGATTCAGATGGCCGACGGCATGCAGATCTACAAGTACGTCGTCCACAATGTTGCCCAGGCCTATGGCAAGACGGCGACCTTCATGCCCAAGCCGATCTTCGGTGACAACGGTTCGGGCATGCACGTCCACCAGTCGATCTGGAAGGGCGACACGCCGATGTTTGCCGGCAACAAGTATGCCGATCTCTCCGAGACCTGCCTCTACTACATCGGCGGCATCCTCAAGCACGCCAAATCGATCAACGCCTTCACCAACCCGTCTACGAACTCGTACAAGCGCCTGGTTCCAGGCTACGAGGCGCCGGTGCTGCTCGCCTACTCGGCGCGCAACCGCTCCGCTTCTTGCCGCATCCCGCATGTCACGAGCCCGAAGGCGAAGCGCATCGAGGTCCGCTTCCCGGATCCGGCCGCCAATCCGTATCTCGCCTTCACGGCGATGCTGATGGCCGGCCTCGACGGCATCACCAACAAGATCGATCCCGGCCCGGCGATGGACAAGAACCTCTACGATCTGCCGCCGGCCGAGCTGGCACAGATCCCGACGGTTTGCGGCTCGCTGCGCGAAGCTCTGAAGAGCCTCGACGAGGACCGCAGCTTCCTCAAGATGGGCGGTGTCATGTCGGACGACATGATCGATGCCTACATCGAGCTGAAGATGGAAGAGAACATGAAGTACGAGATGACGCCGCACCCGGTCGAGTTCGACATGTACTACTCGGTGTAAGCGTCACTCGTCATTCCAAGTTGCAGAGAGAAAAGCCCGGACAGAGATGTCCGGGCTTTTTGCATATGGTCTGTTCTTCTGGTCAAGATATGAACTGGCACTGAGCCAACTATCTCGCGGGCTGCAATGTCCGGCGACGGCGCAACCATCGCACATACCGGTAGGCCGACAATCCGAGATAGGGCAACAGCAGCGCCGCCGCTCCCAACACCCCGAATACCCCTGCCATTTCCCTGTAGAGAGCGGCCCGCCAACCGTTGATTATCGGTTGTGACGGATCATACAGGACTTCGATCACATCGCCTTTGGAGACAGACTCCGGTTGCACGCTGTTTTTAGTAGACTTTCCATGGATTGTATCGCCTGCCACCTTAAAGCGGTAACCGACGGTCGTTATGAACTTCTCGCCGCGCCCCGTGAGCTTCTTGACGTCGACGGTGTCGACAATGGCCGTGGTCGATACGCCGCGAGCCAACAACGATCGCGCCGTTGAATATTTCGGATAATTCAGCGCCATCATCGAAACGCCGAGCAGCCCCAGGAGAAAGACGGCCAAAACGACGTGCTTATAGTGCGTAGACAAGGGATGCTTTTCGCCCGCCTCGTCGAATTTCTCCTGGTTGAATAACGTCGATGATCCGACGCGGGCAAGGATCTTATTCAGCACGACAGGACGCCTTTCCAGCCAGACGCAGTTGCGTACTTCTCCCCGCTAGAATCGTCGATGGGACGTAAACACGCAAGAGCCGACGTGCAGCAACCGGCCCATATGGCGACCTTGGGGTGTAAGCCATGAGCCCTCGCCCATGTCGCGCCAGAGTTTCAAACCCGCCAAAGCGCCCGTCATGGCATATCGAAGTGAACGAGCACCGCAGCGTTGGCGATAACGATAGGATCGCCGCCGTTCGGGCCCGGCACTTCCAGGCCGCCTTCCTCAGCAGACTTTCATGGTTCCGAAAGGGAGCCCGCGCGCCTTACCAATCATCTTGAGCAGGTGGGGGCTCGAATGGCGGATGGCGTCGTTGCGGCCGCGATGTGAGTGCAAGCACAATCCAGGCTTCACTGGCGCTCGTATCTTAGTCCAGGCTTGTTTGCGGTGGCGCAGGCATTGGTGGGAAGCCTGGGAAGGTATCATCGCCTCGTTTGCATTTGCCTTTCGTCCATCTGCGCTTTGCGTTGTTGAAGTCTGCATTCAACGACTGAATTTTCCGGTGCATACTGAAGCACTCATGCTTCATCGCGCTGGTCTGCAGCTTGCCTCTGCACAGTTGATTGAAACTGACGATCAGCGGCGCTGCGGTGACTGCGGCAGTCGAAGCGATTGCAACTAGCTTGGCGCAATCCGTCCGCGACAGCGTTTCGGCGCGAAGTCCCGACGCCTGGAAATGGAACACTACGGCAACCAAGAAAAGCAAGAAAGCTACTTTCGAATTAGCAAATTTCATTGGTACTCACCTAACGAGTGGACCCGCGTCCGCAAGGCGCGGCAGCCCAATTTCTATCCTCCCATGCGACCGGCCGGTCTTGATTTGACCAAGTGTAACAACCTCATTCTCAATGGCAACCTCGGCAAGGTGCCGTTTGTTGCCGTGATATTGGCAGCAGCAATGATCGCAAGATCATTCTCGTGGAGACGGCTTTTTGCGTGGACGCTTCGGAGGAAGCGCCTTCACACGTCTCAAGCTGCGAGATGCGCTGCAATACCCGTCATGGCATATCGAAGTGAACGAGCACGGCAGCGTTGGCGATGACGATTGGATCGCCGCCGTTCGGGCCCGGCACTTCCAGGCCGCCTTTGTGCGTTTCGACTGTCACCGTGCCGTATGGCATTTCCGCTGCGACGGCGGCCTTGTCGACCTTGTCGGGTTCAGGGACACCAATGACGACGGTGATCTGCATGTCATCGCGCGACTTGCCGACGGCCTTGAACAGGTGGAGGCTCGAATGGCGGATGGCATCACTTACCGCGCGGCGCGCGGCCTTGGTGTAGTCGCGGCCGTGAACGTCGACACCCATGCCCATTTCCGTGACGCAGCGCTCAAGTGCCATCGGTTCATTCCTCGCTCGGTGGGTGTTGCTTGGCTCGTAGCGCCAAGTCTCGGCTGGCGGGCGGCGGACCCACTGGTCAGTCAATCCCACCACCGCTGTCATGGCACGCGAGGATGGCTCGCCAGTCGTACCTTGCGCAACGGTAAAGGCCGGGGCGGTCGGTGTCTGCTACACGACGAAGCCGCATTGTTCGATTGGCGTGCGGGTATCCATGTTGCGGCCACGGTTGATGTGATCGTCAATCTCGGCTGCCGCACCGATCATGCGGCCATAGAGGAAGATCGTGAACGCTGCGTTCTCCAGGTCCGCCTCGGCCAGTGTGCCGCTCTTGTAGTCCTTCCACAGCAAGGACAGCAGCAGGGCCGCGATGATGGCATCAACGTTGACGCAGAAGACGTAGGGCGAAGCGCCGACGTCGTAGAGCGCCTGCACAAGCTCGCGATAGAAGGCATGAAAGACGTTGTAGCTGTTGGTGCGCTCCATCTCCTCGGCGATGAAACGCTCACGCGGATCGAAGTTGATCGCCTTTCCCTTGAAGACGGGGTGATGCACACCGGGGATGGACCGGCTGGGACGCCCCGCCTCTTTTGTTGCCGCCTTCTCGGCCTGGTACCCTTCCGCGTAGCGCAGGGCCATTGCCCGCAGATCAAGGCCATGATCGGGGCTCGTGGGATCGGCAAGGCCGGTGCTCTTGAACTGGTCGATTAGGAACGCCATGCCTTCATAGCCATTGCCGCCGTGGCTGTAGCCGGTGTGGGTCAAAAAGCCGATCATCGCCTTGTTGATCTGCACGCGCGCCGGTGTCTGGGGACCGTCGGCGGAAACGGCTCCTTTTGCACCCTGGGCGGAAATTGCGCCTGGACCGTTTGAGATGAGCAGGCCGATCAGCATCTGCAGGGGTTGCGCTTCCGCATCCTTCGGCTTCTTGCCTGTGATGGCCAGATAGCACAGGTCCGCCATCGTCCATGAGCCGAAGCGTTCTGCCCGCGGGATGCCGCAAAGCATGCCGTACTGGTGGCCTTCCTTGGGGATCGTCGCTCCGACCATGACGCCATAGAGACGCAGATACCACGGCAAGGTTTCGGCCGTGAGGCGGCTGATCTTCTTGCGTACCAGCGGCTCCCACGCAATCGTCGCGGAGATCGCGGCAAGCAAGGCATCACGCGAAGGCCGCTGGTCGAGCGTCTCGATGAATTTCAGGAAAACCGAGCGGGAGCCACGATCGCGAACCGCCTGCAGTATCGCTTCGGGCCGGGGGTCTTCCGCCTCCTCGGGCGTCGCGCGGAACAGTTCCCGCGTCGCTTCATCGACCTGGATTTTCGAAACGTCGAAATCTTCATCGCGCGCGTCGGTCAGGCCGGAGAAGGCAAACAGGTCGATCAGACGGCGCGTACATGCGAGCGCGCGTTCGACGCGCCTGGGTCCGATAATGGCGGCGGCGGCGGCCATGACGGTGTTGGGTGAGTTTCCGGCCTCACGGGCCGCATCGACGGCAATAAGGACTGCCGGATCGCGCACCAAGTTGACTTCCGCAGCGACGGCAATATCGAGCATGGCGCGGTCATTGTCCGATCCGATCTCATGCACCAGCGGCAAGGCAAAGTTTGCTTCCAGCGGAACCCGGGCGAGATCAAGCACGCGATTGCCGTGCACCGAAGTGACCTGGGTTGAGGGATCGAGCTGTGTCGCGCCCGACTTGTCCTTCATGTTCTGACGCGGGACAACGGCACCGATCTGTCTTTTCAGGCCCGCGATCTGCACATTGTAGGGCGCCATTGCCTCAATCGGCGCGATTTCCAGTTCTGGCGGCAGCTGCAGGCCGCGATCATTCACCATCCACGGTTTCAGAGACAGCGTTCCTTGCGGTGCGAAGTCAGGCGAGCGGCCGTTGAGCGCCATCACCGCGGTCAAGGCGTCGGGTATGTGCGAGATGTTCGTTACCAGCGCGCCCTTAGCGGAATAGAGCCGGGAGGTATCCGCTGCTTCGGGATCGAAGATGCCTTCGGTGCCGAAGGCTTCGAGAAACCAGCGCTCCTTGTCCTCGGCGCTGTCGCCCGCGCCCGCCATGGCGCCGGCGTGGCCGACCGCGCGGGTGAGTTTTGATTTCCAGCGACCAACGACGCAGGCGACGACCGGCTTGCCGAAATCGACGCCGCGCTCGTAGTAGCCGCCGGGCTCGATGTAAAGCACTGCTGATCTCGTGCGGTCGTCGTTGCGCAGCGCATGCGCGAAGTCGCGCGCCGAATAGTGAATGTAGATGTCCTTGCCCGATGAGATCAGCGTTGTCGTTCCCCAGCCGGAAGTAGCGAGGTACTGGGCGATGGTGGTGGTGAAGCTGCCAGAGTTGGAGAATATCGCCACAGAACCCTTCTGCAGGGTTTCATCGGGTTTGTCGCCGCCCAGCGCGCCGCCGATGCGAACCCGGTTCCAGCTGTCGGCGACGCCAAGGCAATTGCCGCCGAAGATGTCGATGCCGTTGGCCTGGGCAAGCGCCCTTATCTCGCGGGCATCGTGAACGGAGACCTTCTCGGTGACGATGACGATCTTGGTCAGGTCCGGATTGACGCGAATGAGTTCTGCTACGCCATCGCGCACGCCAGAAGGTGGCAGATAGACGACGCCAAAATTGAAGCGATGGCCTGCGTTGAGCGCCTCGCGCACGTTATTGTAGACGGGAATATCGCCTGACGGCGTCTCCAGAACCTGCCCCTGGCGGCCGGGCGACGTTCCGAACACGATGTTGCCGCCGGAAAAGGCGTGGCTGACCGGCGATACCGTCTTCGATTCACCGCCGATGATATTCAGCACCGCAACGCGATCTTCGCGCGTGGCAATGTCTGCGAGAGATTGGATGCCGAGGTAATAGGGGAATCCAGCGATGCCTTGCCGGTACATGGTTGTTCTGCTCGTCCTGCCGAAAGATCAAGAATGTGCCGCCGGGTCGAGACCGATGGCCTTGGCCACCTGCTGGCGGCCGCCTGCGCGCATCCAGGCGTCAACCTTCCTGGCGTAGTTCACAACCTCGGAGATGGCGCTATCGAAGCCGAAAAAGCGGTAGGGCAGTCCGAGGCTTTCGCAGGTTTCCGACAGCGCGCCGAAGCCGCGGATCAGGTTGGGGCCGCCGCGCCCCACCACGACATAGAGCGGTGTGGGACCTTGGGTCGAGAAATGCTCGCGCAGCGCATCGGCCATGGCGCGGAAGGTCTCATAGATGTCGGTGTTGTTCGACTTGCCGCCGATAATGAAGAGGACGTTCGATTGCTTCAGAAAGTGGCGGTAGCAGATGGCCGCAACCTCTTTCATCTTCTCGTAGGGCGGGTTGCCGCCGAAGTCGGAAGAGATGACTGCGGCTTCGCCCAGCACCTCAGTGACGAGACTGTTGGCACCGCCGCCGAACGTGGGTGCGAGGATCGTTCCCTCGCTGTTGATGACGAAGACGTCGGACTGCCCCTGGTGGGTTCTGAGCTGATTGACCTCGTGCTCGAACTCGGAGAGGTCAGCGGCAAACAGGTGATCTGGCAGGTCAAGGCGTTGCACGCGGGGATCGTCGCGATCGAACTCCGCCTTGAAATCGCACGCAACCGGGGTCAAACGCCCGCCAGGACCAGGGCACATGCGGATCGGATTGAGTTCCAGCGTGGTCATCCCGTAGTGGTGGACCAGTTCCCAGAGCTTGGGCAAATGCTGCACGAGCGGCGAGATGATCTCGCGCGGGGCGCCAAGATCGGTCAATGCATTGGCGACAACGAAGGCCTTGAGGCCGGTCAACGCTTCGAAGGGAACAGTCGCGACGTCCGATTTGCCCAGTTCCTCGATATCGATGCCGCCCTTGTGGCTGATGGTGATGGTCGGCGCGCGGTATCGCGTATCGTCGGTGATCGAGAAGTAAACCTCATGCTCGGCAGGCACACCCGCCTCGAACGTGACACCGTTGGCCTTGGCGATAGAATTGCCGTGCCGGTGCTCGACAAAATAGAGGCGTTCCTTTTCGGCAAGTGCCGTCTTGAGGTCACGCACCTTGCCGATGAGGCCGGATTTGCCCTTCTTGCCGACGCCACCCTTGAACAGCGGCTTGACGAACACCAGGCCATGACGTGCGATAAAGTCCTGCAATTCGTCTTCACTGGCACCGGGGCCCAGCACCTCGGCCGTAGGAAAATCGACGTGGCGCAGCAGGCGCGCGCCATAAAGCATGCCGGTCAACTGCACGATCCGGACCCTCCCGTGGCAGGATCATCGGGTTTCGCAAGTCCCCTGCAGATCACCACCGTGCGCTACTGCCTTCCAGGAGCGGGCAACGAAGGTTGTCGCGCCGGGGCAGCTTGTTTGTGTTGTCGTCGCATGGGCTGCTACGCCTTACAGAAGCCAGCCTGCAACTGAAGTTCACTCTATGCGGCTTGCACGCCAACGTCAGGTCTTTTCGCGCCTTGTGCGCCTTCCCGCCGCAGAGTCGCTCGGACTGATGGGGTGGAACGCACACAGGCTGCGCATTGCTGCCCTCAAGTGCTGAAAAATTAGGCGTTGCTGCGTTGGTGACATCCTGATCGCACACGCGGCTGAAAAAGCCCGGAGGAGTTTTACTCCGGGCTCTTGTGTTGCGGGCTCTCCTCTTGGAACCCCTTCACTGCACATGCTGCGATCGCTCAGGCAGCGCGGCTCATGGAACTCTCCTCCGCCAGTGCGCGCACATCCGCCAGCGTGGTGCGGTGGAGCAGCTCTCCGTCGCGCCAGACCGGCTTCAAGAGGTTCTCGCGCGAGCCAAGATCCTCACGCCGGCACCAACCATACGCGCCGTCTTTGTCCCTAAAGACCGCAAGTCTGCCGGCCTTCGATGCCTTGCCCGGATCGGTCTTAGGAGACTTGGCCAGGTCGTGCCATTGACCGGAGGCGTCCTCGCGGGCGTTGGCCTTCATGGCGAAACGCAAAGTGTCGCGGTTCACCTTCTGCAGGAGCGCTGCTCCCATGCCGAAGGCGATGTTTTCAGCAGACCAGCCTTTGGCCAGCAGCCGTTCCAGGATGACCTTTATGGACTCTGGATTGACACCATCGCCCTGGATCACGCGTACCGCGGGATCGAGCACCTTGTAGCCCTTGGCGTTGATGGTGAACCCATAGGCCTCGCCCAGCATATCGATGACGTCGATCGGCACGACGGTCGGATCACCACTGTCGGGGCGCACGACGACGGTGCCGCCCATCTGGCGAACTTCCTCCTTCAAAGTGTCTCCCCATGTCTGCCGAACCGCGCGATAGATGTCGTAGCTGTCCGAGACGACCGCGACGAGTTTCCCCGGTCCGCCGAAGCGCCGGAGCATATTGCGGAACGCTTCCGGCTCGCCCTCCTCGCCCCATGCCGTCATGGTTGAGTGCTCGGCAGCGGGAATGGAGAACCCTGCCATCGGTTCATCGTAAAACGCGCGGGCGTAGCTCAGCGCCGTCAACGTATCGGTGCCCATGAAGTTGACGAGATGGGCAAGGCCGCCGATCCCCGCCTGCTCGAAACTCGTTGTGCCGCGGGCGCCAAAGTCGTGCAGCGTAAAGGGCAGCACGGCGCGCGCTACATCGGGTTCGGCACTTTTTTCCAGTGCGTCACGGATCGTCTGCTTCACGCCCCACGACACAGTCGCAACCGTCGATGGATACCAGATCGCGCGCAGCAGTGCCGTCTCGATGTAAGTGGCGAGCCAGAACAGCTGCGGGTCGGTCGTGCGCACCTGGACGAGCGGGATGCCGGCAGGGACGACACTGCCCTCCGGCAGAGCTTCAATCTTGAGCGGCAGATGCCCACGGTGCTTCTTGACGATACGCTCCCAGCCATCGCGGTTGAACGGCAGGCCGTGCGCGATCGTGATGCTTTCCGCTTCGTCGATGTCAGCCGCCGTCACGCGCTCGGTCAGATAATCGAGCAGGAACATCTGCAGCCCGAAAAACAGCACATGATCCATGTCGCCGCCCTTGCGTGCCTCGACGTAAGCAGAGACCGCGCGGGTTCCGGGTGGATACTGCAGGTAATGGGAGAGCTTGTAGCTATCGGTATTGAGGATCGGATTGCGCATGCCGCTGCCGTGCGGCCGCATCGTATCGCTTGCGATCTTGATGGTCATGGCGAGAACTCCTCTTGCCGGTTGCCGGCACCCGGACTCCCCGGATGCCTAGGGTCGTGAAAAACTGTGCCTGTGGCTGCTCAGATGCCCGTCATCGCCTGGAGAATGAACCAGTGATCGTCAAGGAACTGGCGAGGTTCGAGATCGCCTAGGCGATACCATTCGGCATGTGCTGCATCGTCGCCGCCCTTCACCTTGAACAGCTTGCGGCGGTCGGGGCAGCGGAACAGGAACGCATTCGTTATGGTGCGGCCCCTGGCCGAGCGGTCCGGCGCGTCGAAGACGCGCGTTGCGCCATCGACGATGAAGGACGCCAGCATTGCGGGCGGGATCGGGCCTTTCTGGTCGGCGATGCTGGTCTCTTCCCGCAACTCGCGTATGGCAGCATCGCGCAAGCGCTCGTTCACATCGATGAAGCCACCCGGCAACGCCAACAGCCCCTCGCCCGGCCGGATGCGGCGGCGGACCAACAGCACATGGC
Source organism: Hyphomicrobiaceae bacterium (assembly GCA_020442165.1). Classification (GTDB taxonomy): domain Bacteria; phylum Pseudomonadota; class Alphaproteobacteria; order Rhizobiales; family Hyphomicrobiaceae; genus JAEUMD01. The sequence goes on from JAGRKV010000045.1 coordinate 117,847, forward strand.
CCGACTGCTCGACGACGCAATCTACGGTGACGAACGTCGGCGGGTAAGGCGCTGCTTGCCAGCTCTTCTTGTAGTCAGCAATATATTCCGCCTCGGCGACCAGCCATGCGAACTCAGGCGTCAACCGGAAGGCTTCGAGTTGCCTCACCACCTCTAGCGGACAGGTGTCGCGCGGCAGGATCGGTGCGCGGCGGAAATAGTCGGCGCGGATGTCGGTTGCCGCGAACGTGCCGTAGGGTGCCTCGATCTCGACGAGGTCCCATTCGGGAAACGACTTCAGATAGCTGCTCGAAGCGTCCCTTGAATAGCCGACGATGCCGACGGCAAAGTCCTTGATGCCGTGAAGCGTCGCGGTTTTTGGATTGGCGTGATCCAGCACGGCACGGCTGACGGCCCGCTGCACACCGGCGACCCAGGCCGTCTCGTTGTAGGCAAAATCATCGACCGGCAGGATGACCAGACGGCCTGCCGCAACTTCTTCCGGGAATACCGCACGCAGCATTGCTGCGCGTTCATCGAACGTGAACGGGTTCTTGACCGACCGCGCGACGTTGGGCGAGCCGATGAGCACGATTGTGTGCCGCGCCTGGCCCAGGGCGGTCGAAATTACGTGGCGATGTCCGAGATGGAATGGCTGGAAGCGGCCTATGAAGGCCAGATAATCATAGATCATGCCGAGACTCCCTCGACTATTGCGAATTGCCGCCACGAACTCCTCGTAACGGCTCACTCAATATGGGCGTACATCGCCCCCGCGTGAAGAGGGCAATTCCTTGTTCGCTTATTTTTGATGAATGGAAGAGCAGCGGCGCTTCAATAAAACAGCAAGACACCGACGCAAGCCGTAGCCAAGCCCAGCCGGTAGAAATTCCGCTCGTTTGCGATAAGCCAGCGCACGGTGCGCTGCGGCAGGTCATGCCAGGAGACCTGGGCGAGGATCGTCAGGATGAAGCCCAGGATGACACCCGCCGTCACCGACGGCCAATGCAGCGACGACACGCCTTGCGGAACCAGGATCTGGAGGGAATCGGCAACTGACGCACTGCCGACTGCCTGGGGTGCGCGCAAAGCCCGTTCGTCGCCCCCGCCGAAGGCGAGAAACGCTGCCAGGGCAACGCCTGACAACCAGACAAACGCAGTCCCCTTTCGCATGACGTTGCAACTGCCCTGGCACCAGTGACGTGCCGATTCCTTGTTTCGCCCGAGCTTGGATATTAGCCGCACGAGCCTCAACATTTCCTTAACCATGCGCGCGATCGCTTCGGCCGCGGTTGCAGCGGTGGCCAATGCCAAAGCGCACTACGCGAAGTGGCACTGCGTCCATATAGCCGTTGTGCGTGGGAAAGCCCTGTCGCTCGTGCACAACCCGATTATGCCGAACACAGCGGCGTCATGCGCTGCGGCCTATCAAGCTGCGAGGGCCAAGTTGATCGTATTCGCCGCTGCCAACGTGCGTGTGCATGCACTCAACGCTATTTGTGATTACCAACAACGCGTTCGGTTTCTTGCCTGGTAATCATTGAGAAACACAATTGCATCACGCACATCAGAGTTGATCTCTAACGGAGTTGACACGTCGGGGGACGAGGCGCACACTTCAATCATCCCTTCGAGAGGAGGTCTAAGAAAATGTCTCCGCCGGGTCGTTGAATGCCGCAAGACGCACGTCTATTGAATGTTGCGACAATGCGGCGAATGTACTGAAAATCTGGAAACTTGAGCCGCTGATTGTTTTCGGCGGAGGTCTTTTGCCATAACCCTGCATGGTGCAGGTCACGGGATGACGCGATCAACTCTATAGCGTGCGTTCCATGGCAATTGGACTGCTGTCGGGCTCCAAGAGGCGGTTATGTCGATGGAGATCGAATCCGGCTTGAAGGGCGTGTGGATTGCTGAACGCCTCAGCGAATGCCGTGCTGCTGAACCGATTGTGCCATGACACGTCCATGTTGCGACGGGGATCATGAAGTGACAACAGGTGCAGGTGATTACGCTGCGGGATCATGACCGCAAGCAACTTTCGGAATGGCCGCTTTGTAAAGAGTAGCGAAGCCGACATCGAAGATTGCTTGAAGTTTTGATCGTCATACCGGGCGAAGCTTGCAGACCAGTCTCGTCGCCAACGGTTCATGTGCGGTTAGCTTGCGGGCAATAGATGGCAACGACGCCAAGACAATGAGCCAGACGATACGATCCGGCGAGCCCGGGGGGCAGAGAAAGCCCCGCCGGGCTTTGCTTTTGCCTGCCGCCTCATGCGTCTCCTCACGCACCGAAGCGCATGCTGCCAGCAAGGATGACTGGAGAGGTCTTCTTGCCGTCGCTTTTGCCTCTGAAGTTGCAACTTCAGTAAAAAGTTGTTTGCCCTCGTGATGCGAATTCACCCATGATCTTAATTGCCGCGCCCAAGGGTGACGCCACTCACCACGGAACACCTGCCCGCAAGTTTGCCAGTTCCGGCAGGTTGGACCAATTTGTGCTGGCTTTGCTCATCGCCCTCTTTTCTCTGCCGGCAATGGCCGAAACGCTCGGTATGCCGCCATGGCCGGTGACGGCAATGATGCATGAAACTCTGGCTCAACGCATTCCGCCTCCTGCTGGATTTGTGCGCACGGCCGCGACTCAGAAAAGTTTTGCGGCTTGGCTGCGCGCACTGCCGATGAAGCCGCCGGCATCTCCGGTGCTGTTGTTTGATGGAGCAAAAAAGTCGCGGCAGGATGTTCACACTGCGATCATCGACATCGATGTCGAGAAGCGTGATTTGCAACAATGCGCCGACGCAGTCATGCGGCTGCGCGCGGAGTGGCTGTGGAGCATTGGCGCAAAGGACCGCATTGCCTTCAACTACACCGGTGGCGGGCGCGTGCCGTTCTCGCGCTTCGCCACGGGCGCGCGTCCGAGCGAAGATGGAAAGCGCTGGAAGAAAAGCGGGAAGCCCGATCAGAGCTATGCCGGCTTTCGCCGTTACATGACTAACGTCTTCGTTTACGCAGGAACGTATTCCTTGGCGCGCGAACTGGTGCCTGTGTCGGGCGGCGTTGCGCCACAAATCGGCGACGTCATCATCAAGGGTGGTTTCCCAGGTCACGCCGTTCTGGTTGCGGACGTTGTGGAAAATGCAGCGGCGGGTGAGAGACGTTTCCTGCTGGCGCAAAGCTACATGCCAGCACAGGACATCCACATTTTGAAGAACCCGTCTTCAGCGGACGGCTCACCCTGGTATCCGGCCCCCATATCATGGCCGCTTGCCACACCGGAATGGACGTTTCAAGACGGCAGCCTGATGCGTTGGCGGGATTAGGCGGTTCCGTCCGTCGCGCTCAGCCCCTTCATTCCATGCGACTTGCTGCGGCCTCCACCGGTGCGCTCCTTTCACTCAGCGATCGTGCTCATGAGCCGTGCGCGCCAACGCCGCCTCGGCCTGCTCGTCGATCTCCAAATCGTCGCCATCCAGCACTCCCGCGTCGGGATCATTGAACACGGCCAAATCGATCTTGCCCTCACTGCTCGCAACAATCGTCGAGACGACGGCATCGCCCGAAATGTTGACGGCGGTGCGCAGCATATCCATCAGGCGATCAACGCCGAGGATCAGTGCGATGCCTTCAATCGGAAGTCCGACCTGGCCCAACACCATCGTCAGCATGACCAGGCCGACGCCAGGCACGCCGGCGGTTCCAACCGAGGCGAGAACAGCCATCATGATGACGGTCAAGTAGCCGCCAAGGCCGAGGTCGATACCGTACACGTTGGCGAGAAAGACGGTCGCCACGCCCTGCATGATGGCGGTGCCATCCATGTTGATGGTCGCGCCCAGGGGCACCGTGAATGAGGCGACAGAATTGTCTACGCCGATGCGCTTCGTGACGGAATGAAGCGTGACTGGTATCGTTGCATTGGAGCTTGCGGTGGAGAATGCGAAGAGCTGCGCGGGCCGGATTTTGTGCATGAACTTGACCGGACTGAGGCCCGTCATCCCCTTCAGCAACAGCATCAACGTGCCGAAGAGATGGATCGCCAGTGCACTCACAAGAGTAGCGACATAGGCCAGCACCGGCACGAACAATTCAATTCCCTGTTGTGCGAACGATCTGGCGATCAGGCAGAAGACGCCGATGGGGGCGAAATGCATGACGATGGTGACGACTTGCATCATCAAATCGTTCATATATTCGCAGGCCCTCAGGAAGGGCTCCGACTTGCGGCCCAGCATGAGCGCCGCAACGCCCACCACGACCACGTAGAAGATGATCTGCAACATCTCGCCCTGGGCGAAAGCCGTGAACGGGTTGGACGGTACGATATTGGCGAAGACGTCCCAAACCGATGGTGCCTCCTTCCCCGTGACCTTCGCGGCGGCGACGCCCTGCATATCGAAGCCCTTGCCCGGGCCGATCGCGAGCGCCAGGACGATGGCCAATGCGATCGCGACGGTCGTCGTGGCCAGATAGAGGACGAATGCCTTGCCGCCGACGCGGCCCAAAATCGCAATGTCGCCTATGCCCATAACGCCGCACAGCAGCGAGAACGTCACCAATGGGACGACAAGCATCTTGAGCGCGCTCAAGAACATCTTGCCGACCATGTAGAACAGGCCGTCGACGAGATAAGCGTCGATGAAGGGCGTACTCACCTTGTTCAGAATGGTGCCGACGATGAGCCCCGCGACCATGCCGATCACGATCTTCGTCGTCAGTGACATGCCGCCCTGCGCGTGTCCGCTCGATTGCATCGTTTCCACGACGGCCTCCTGCAACTGCCAGTTTCGATCGGCTGACAAGTTGGCAGAAGCCCACGCAGCTGGACAGACCTAATTTGATCTCGAGCGAATGCAGAGGGCTCGATTGAGGCGACCGGCTTCAGTCAGCGCAATTCAGCCAGGGTTTCCGAGAGCGCGTTGGCGAACAGGTCGAGGTTTTCGTCGGCACCGCAGGATACACGGATGCAGCGATTGAGTGGCGCCACGCCGGGCATGCGGATGAATACATCGCGGGCGAGCACGCCATCGAGAACCTGTTTTGCAAAAGCTCCGTCGCGGCCACAATCGATGGCGACGAAATTGGTGGCCGAAGGCAGCGGAGCGAGATTGGCGCCGCGCGCAATTTCGGCAATGCGTTCACGGGAGCGGGCAATTCTGGCGACCGCCTCAATGAGATAGTCCTGATCCTCAAGTGCCGCCAGCGCTCCGAGCTGGCCGACGCGATTGAGGCCGTAGTGGTTTCTGACCTTCTCGAATTCGGCTATGAGATCGGCGGGACCGATGCAATATCCGATGCGCGCGCCCGCCAAACCATATGCCTTGGAAAACGTGCGGTATCGCAAAACATTGGGCCGGTTCACATCGACTGGGGGCAGTGTGCCTACAGGCGCGGTGTCGCCATAGGCTTCATCAAGAATCAGCAGCATGTCTTCGGGCACCTCGGCCATGAGCTGCTCGATATCGCTTGCCGGCCACCACGAACCCATCGGGTTATCCGGATTGGAGACATAGAGCACCCGGGCCTTCTCGCGCTGCGCGGTATCGAGCAGCGCTGCCAGATCCTCGCGATCGTCGCGGTAGGGCACCTTCACCAGCCGTCCCTCATGCATGGCGACATGGAAGTTGAAGGTTGGATAGGCGCCATCGGATGTGACAACGGTGTCGCCGGGCGAGAGCACAACATGCAGCGACAGACCAAGCAGCCCGTCGATCCCCTCGCCTATCACCACGTTATTGCCTGCAATTCGCAAGTGACGGGCAATCGCATGGCGCAGCTCGAAACTCTCCGGGTCGGCATACATCCAGTTCTCAGCCGCAGCCTTCTGCATCGCCGCGACGGCCTTGGGCGACGGGCCAAAAACACTCTCGTTGGCACCAATGCGCGCCTTGAAGACATGGCCCGTCTTGCGCGTCAGCGCTTCGGGACCGACGAACGGTACGGTTGGCGGAATGGCGCGGATGCGGGCGTTGACGAGCGGATGTGACATCGAGGCGGCGCCTCCCGCGCCAGGACTGCGCCGCTTGCACGCGGCATCTTGTTGCGATGTGGTGTGCTGAGGTGTGAAACCAAAAAGCAGTAAACCTGATTAGATGAGGCCAAGCTCCGCAAGTTCGCGACGCAGGCGTTCGGGCATGGCTTCCGTGCCCTGACCTAAGCCCTTGCCCAGATCTGGCGGCGCATCATCCGCGGTGAGGTAGCGCCAGCCCTGGAACGCCCGGCGCGGCACCGGGCGGACGGGTATCAGCTCGGGGTCGAGCAGCAGCAGGCAGCACGGAGAGCCATCCTCCTTCTTGCCTTCGCCAAAACCGATCAGGCGCTGACGCACCTGGATCGCACCCTTGATGACCCAATAGAGCGAGCCGCCGTCCAGAAGCTCGGCTTGGCGTTTGGGGGTCTGGAACGTCGTGTGGAAGAGCTGGGCATTGCGGCTCTGTTTGCGCGCCGTCTCCAAGCGCTCGGTCTGCCACTGCGCGAGTTCCTCGATGGAGGCGACTCCCACGCATAGCTTGACCAGATTGAGTGGCGGTGTTGTGCGGTTCATTGGCTGAGTGCCTGACAGAAGCTCCCGATTCAAAAACCTTGGTGGCCTGGCAAGCGCATTATTCAGATCTCGTTGGGGCCAACGGGACCTTGGGCGCGCCGGGCTCTGCGACGCGACGGAGGGCACAGACTAACGGCCCAGCGTCATGGGCTTGATTTGCATTCACCGCTATATTGCGCGAAGACCGGCTGTCCCAGAAGCCCCAGATGGCGTGAGTGCACAGCCGGGTACAGCCCAGTTGTGGGATCGATGTCATAGATCGTCGTCAGATTGAGAAAACCCTCGTTGACCACTTCCAGGAAGTGATTCGCATTGAGGGCGCGCACGATGCGCAGCGTTCCCGCACCGTCACCCGTGCCTGTCAGCAGGCGCGCGCTCTGGGCTTCCAGATCAATGCCGGCAACCTCAAACTGCAGTGCCTGGGCCGGCTTGGAGACGAACTTGCCCCCCTCATAAGTCGTTGAAACACCGCTATCGAACTTGCATTGCAGCGCTTTGGGCAACCCTTCAGCCGATGCCCAGGGCGCCGCAATCATCAGGCAGAATGCTGTGGCGGCAAGTGCAGCACCGGTCCTTGCCGCCATCGCCGCACGCTCCGCCGTCCGACCAATCCGGCCCCCGTTATCATGCCCCGTTGCCACAGTTGTGCTCCCTCTTTGCTCCTCAACCGCTGCATTGAAGCGCTGCGCGATGTTTTTCTCAAGGTTTCGAGCAGCGGAATCCGATGCCGCCATATGCCGCGCGCGTCAACAGTTGGGGATCGTGCGCCCTGCCATGATTGCTCCGCATTGACCCCCTAGGTAGAAGCGTTAAACCTTTGATCGGGCAAGAACGACCGTCAGCACGCCTGCTGCTGGAATGCCGCGTATGGCATACGCGGCTCGAATTGTGCCACGGCAGGGACTGACGGTGAACTGGGTCGGGGCCTGAGCCGGGTCGGGGACAGGGAAGTTGAGAAAAACTGACAGGAGCACGGGCAAGAGGTCGCATTGCGCGGCCCCGCTCCCATTCAGGAAGTGCAAGATGGCATGACGAACGGCACGACAAACAGCATAGTGGATGCCCACCGGCGCAGCCGCGCGCGCGCTGAGTGCCGTCGCTCCTGTTGGAGCAGGTCCATGCGTGCCGTTGTGCTGGCGGGCTTGGCGGTCATTTGCGCTGCCGGCTCCGCGGCCGAGCGGTCAGCTCATGCGCAAGGTTTCGGCTGGCCGTGGGAATCGAATGAACGCCCAGCCCCGGTGCCGCGCGAACCCGTCTATCGCGAGCCTGCACGGCCGGCCCCCGAGCCGAGCGATGGCGGCTGGAGCACGTCGCAAGGTGGCCAACAAAATTCCGGCCGCAGCTCGATCTGTCTCCGGCTCGAACAACGGCTGGTGCAGGAATCGCAGGGCGGCAACAAGGCCCGCGAGCAGTTGCCGCAGGTCGAAAACGACCTGCGCCAGGCACAGCGCGATTTGCGCAAGCTGGAGCGGGACCTGGATCGGGCCGACTGCTACGAGTGGTTCTTGTTCTCCAAGCAGCTGCGCAACACGCGGGTCTGCCGCAAGGCGGTCAACGATGTCGACGAGGTGAAGCGCCGGATTGCAGACCTCGAAGGTCAGCGTCACGAAATCCAGTCTACGAGCGGCCGTTCATATCAGGATGAAATCATCCGCGAGCTGGCCCGCAACAACTGCGGCTCGAGCTACCAGCAGGAGGCGCGCCGCCGCGACGGTGGATCATTCTCCGGCCTGTGGCAGGACGAGGACAGCGCCGCTTCATCAAGCGCCAACGGCTTTCGGGCCCTGCCCTTTGCGACCTATCGGACGGTCTGCGTGAGACTGTGCGATGGCTACTACTTCCCGGTCAGTTTTTCGACGCTGCCCAATCACTTCCAGCGCGATGCCGAAGTATGCCAATCGAAATGCGCCGCGCCTGCCCAACTCTACTACTATCAAAATCCTGGCGGCGCCGTCGATCAGATGGTCGCCTTCGACAACAACCAGCAGTACACCAAACTGAAGACGGCCTTCCTTTATCGCAAAGAGTACATCAGCGGCTGTTCCTGCAAGCAGGCGGAATACGTGCCACAGACCGCCATACCCGGCGGCAGAAAGGCCGATGCGTCGGGGGCTGGCCTCCCGCCGCCCGCGACGACGGGCAGCACGGAGCGCGCGCCAACTTCAGTCGGCGATGCCATGGACCCCTGGCGGCCGCGCTGAAGAACCTGCATTTTTGAGCATGTTCTTCATGCTGAACCGCATTGCACTTCAGCTAAACATGCTCGGGAAATTCCGCGCCTTATCATCAAGCGGCAAGACGGCTTAGCGCCCGCGCTCGTCCGATGAGCGGCAGCAAGGCCTTCAACTCGGGCCCCGCCTCGCGACCTGTCAGCGCAAGCCGCAGCGGATGAAACAGTGCGCGACCCTTGGCACCGGTGGTCTGTTTGACGGCGGCCGTCCAGTTGCCCCAGGTGTTTTCATCCCAGGGTTCTGCCGGCAGATGCCGTGCGGCCGCGTCCAGGAATGCGCGGTTTTCGACGACGGGTGTGATGTCGCCCGCAACGACCTCCCACCAGCCTGCTGCATCAGTCAGCTTTTCCAGATTGCCGCGCACCGCGAGCCAGAAGGGTTCACCACCGCTGACTCCCAGCGCCGACAACCCATCTGCCACGTCGTCGTAGGTTAGCATGTGCAGGAAGCGCGCATTCAGTCCGTCAAGTTCGGTCACGTCGAAGCGGGCCGGCGCAACTGAGATCTTGGAGAACGCGAAGTTTTCCGCCAGATCCTGCAGTGACGTGTGGGGTGCGATTGCGTCCGAGGTGCCGACGAGTGCTGCGTGGGAGACGACGGCCATGGGTTCGTACCCGGCTTCACGCAGCCCTTCGACCGACAACGAGTCGATCCGCTTGGACAGCGCCTTGCCGTCGGAATCCACCAGCAGGCTGTGATGCCCGAAGGCGGGCGGCTCGGCGCCCAATGCCCTGAACAATGCGATCTGCACGCCAGTGTTGGTGATGTGATCGCCGCCACGGACGATATGGGTGATGGCGAAGTCGATGTCGTCGATGACGCTGGTGAAGGTATAGAGATAGGTGCCGTCGGCGCGGATCAGGACCGGGTCCGACAGAGAACCCAGATCGACCGTCTGATCGCCGCGCACCAAATCATTCCACGAAACGATGGTGGGCGCTGGTTTCAGCTCCCGATCGGTTTCGGTGTTGGGCAGGCGCAATCGCCAGTGCGGCACGCGCCCTTCGGCCAGCATGCCTGCGCGCTCGTCCTCGGTCAGCTTGAGAGCGGCGCGATCGTAGATTGGCGGCAGTCCACGTGCCATCTGCCGCTTGCGGCGGCGCTCCAATTCGTCCTCCGATTCAAAGCACGGATAGAGGTGGCCCGATGCCTTGAGGGTTGCTGCCACCTCGTCGTAGCGGGCGAGGCGGTCGGACTGGCGCGCATGCCAATCGGTCGTCAGACCAAGCCAATCCAAATCGCGGCGAATGCCTTCGGCAAACGCCTCGGTGGAGCGCTCGCGATCCGTATCGTCCATGCGCAACAGGAAGCGGCCGCCTGACTGCATTGCGAACAGGTAGTTCAGTACCGCCGTGCGGATGTTGCCGATGTGCAACCGGCCGGTGGGGCTTGGCGCGAAACGGACAGCGATGCTCATCACATGCCCTCCCCGCCGTCATCGCGCGGCGCGACGGTGCGCGGCACTCGCGTCTCGCTTCTGGTTTCAACACCGTGCGCGGGCGGGTTTGGCTCGCGGAAACGGTTGGTGATCGGGTAGCGGCGATCGCGGCCGAAGTTGCGCGAGGAGATCTTGACGCCGGGCGCGGCCTGTCGGCGCTTGTACTCGGAAATATAGAGCAGGCGCTCGACCTTGCGCACCGTTTCGGGCGGATGTCCGCGTTGGATGATCTCGGGCACGCTCATCTCCTTTTCAACGAGGCAAGCGAGGATGTCGTCGAGCACGTCATACGGCGGCAGGCTATCCTGATCGGTCTGGTTGTCGCGCAGCTCAGCGGTCGGCGCCTTGGTCAGGATGTTTTCCGGAATGACGATGCCGGCTGGCCCCTTCGCGCCTTCGGGGCGATTCGAATTGCGCCAGCGGGCGATGCGGTAGACCTCGGTCTTGTAGAGATCCTTGATGGGATTGAAGCCGCCGTTCATGTCGCCATAAAGCGTCGCGTAGCCGACCGACATTTCTGATTTGTTGCCGGTGGTGACGACCATGTGGCCAAACTTGTTTGAGATCGCCATCAGGATGGCGCCGCGCGTGCGCGACTGCAGGTTTTCCTCGGTGATGTCGGCGTTGGTGCCTTTGAAGAGATCCTTCAGTGCCGCCCCAAATCCTTCGACCGGATCTGAGATCGGCACGGTATCGTAACGGATGCTCAGCGCCTTGGCGCAGTCCGCAGCGTCCTTGAGCGATGCTTCCGACGTATAGCGGTAGGGCAGCATCACCGCATGCACGCGGTCCGCACCCAGCGCGTCGACCGCCATGGCGGCAACAAGGGCGGAGTCGATGCCTCCTGACAGGCCAAGCACGACACCGGGAAAGCCGTTCTTGGCGACGTAGTCCCTGAGACCCAGCACGCATGCTTCGTAGGCCGCACCGTCGCCTTCGGCATAGAGAGAGCGCTCGCCCTGGGCACAGACCCAGCCATCGGCGGTCTTCGTCCAATCGGTCATGACCAGCATCTCGCGCCACTCATCGAGCTGCACGGCGATGCTGCGATCGCGGTTGAGCACGAACGAGCCGCCATCGAAAACGAGTTCGTCCTGGCCACCGACCTGATTGACGTAGACGAGCGGCAACTCCGTTTCGGTGACGCGCGCGACGACGACGTTCAAGCGCACGTCGCGCTTCTTCCAGTCGAAGGGCGAGCCGTTGGGCACGATCAAGACCTCAGCGCCGCACTCGGCCAGGCACTCGGTGACGTCTTCCTTCCAGATGTCCTCGCAGATGGGCGCGCCGATCTTCAGCCCTCGAAACAGGATCGGTCCCGGCAGGGGGCCTGCTGCGAACACGCGCTTTTCGTCGAAGACACCATAGTTGGGCAGATCGACCTTGTAACGAACGGCTGTCACCTCGCCCTTCTCGATCAGCACCACGGCGTTGTAGACGCGCTCCTCCTCCGTCCAGATGGTGCCGAGTAGTACGCCCGGGCCGTCATCGGCGAACTGGCGCGCGAGTTCGAGGACGCGGGCACGGGCTGCCTGCTGGAACGCCGGCTTCAGCACCAGGTCCTCGGGCGGGTAGCCGGTGATGAACAGCTCCGGAAACACGACGAGATCGGCACCGATGCGCGCAGCTTCCGCACGCGCGGCGGCGACCTTGGCGGCGTTGCCGTCGAGATCACCGACGGTCGGGTTCAACTGGGCAAGCGCGATTTTCATGTGGGCTGGCAGCGGGCGGTTGGCATCATGGCGCGGAGACTATGCGGGGCGCGCGGGGAGTGCAATGGCGGGCCAATCACCATCCCTCGGCAACCGCTGACTGCGCTATTGCCGGCGGCGCCAATCAAGCTCCGCCGGCACGTTGTTCAACGCCTCGTGGCGATCACGCCGAGGCTATGGCAGCCCCACTGTGGGGATGCGCACGGGCGGTGCGCAGCGCGCGGAGCCGCTCGGCAACCATGAAGGCGATTTCGAGCGATTGCTCGGCGTTGAGGCGCGGATCGCACAGCGTCTCGTAGCGCTTGGACAGATCGGCATCGACGATCTTGGCCGCGCCGCCGGTGCATTCGGTGACGTCCTTGCCGGTCATCTCCAGATGCACGCCGCCGGGATGCACGCCTTCGGCCTGCGCAATGTCGAAGAAGCGTTCCACCTCCTCCTTGACGCGGCCGAGGGGGCGCGTCTTGTCGCCGGTCGTCGCCGTGATCGTGTTGCCGTGCATGGGATCGCACATCCAGATCACCTTGCGGCCAGCGCGTGAAACGGCGCGCATCAGCTTGGGCAGGTGCTTGTCCACCTTGTCGGAGCCAAAGCGTCCGATCAGTGTCAACCGGCCCGGCTCGTTCTTCGGGTCGAGGATGTCGATCAGCTGCAGCAGCCCGTCGGGCTCCAGCGACGGTCCGCACTTCAGGCCAATCGGGTTGTAGATGCCACGAATGTACTCGACGTGCGCATGGTCGGGCTGGCGCGTGCGATCGCCGATCCACAGGAAGTGGGCGGAGGTCGCAAACGTATTGCCGGTATCCATCAGGCCATCGCGCCGCGTGAACGCCTGCTCGTAGGGCAGCAGCAGCGCCTCGTGGCTGGTGTAGAAGTCGGTCGTCAGCAGCGGCCGCGTGTTCTTCTCGTCGACGCCCATCGCACACAGGATTTCACGCGTGCGGTCGATCTCGTCGGCAAGCTTGTCGTACTTGGCCTCGATCGGCTTGTCCTTGGTGAAGCTCAGCGCCCAGCGGTGTACGTTCTCCAGGCTGGCATAGCCACCCTGGAGGAACGCGCGCAGGAAGTTGAGCGTGGCCGCCGACTGACGGTAGGCCTGCAGCATGCGATGGGGATCGGGGATGCGATCCTCGGGTGTGAACTCGGCGCCGTTGATGATATCGCCGCGATAGCTCGGCAGCTCCACGCCATCCTTCTTCTCGATGGACGATGAGCGCGGCTTTGCAAACTGGCCGCCAATACGGCCGATCTTCACCACCGGCAGGCCGCCGGAGAACGTCATCACCAACGCGCTTTGCAGGAAAACGCGGAAGTAGCTGGAGATGTTGTCCGGCCCGTGCTCCTTGAAGCTTTCAGCGCAATCGCCGCCCTGGAAGACGAAGCCGTTGCCCTCGGCAGCTGCCGCCAGCTTCTGCCGCAGGCGTGCGACCTCATTGTAGAAGACGAGCGGCGGGAAGGACGCCAGCTTGTCTTCGACATCGGCAAGGGCCGCGGGATCGGGGTACTCGGGCACCTGGACGATCGGCTTCGACCGCCAGCTGTCAGGGCTCCAGGGTGCCGCCATCGGCTTCATTCTCCTAGCGTAACGGGCTGATCGGAGGAGGAAGGCGGAAGCGCCACACGCCGCGGCTTTTGACCCGGCAGACGGCCCGCTGAAATGGCCTCCTCGAACAGCCACATTGTCATTTGTGCGGCGTTATATGCCATCGCCGGGGCGGTGGCCAGCGTTCCTGCTGGATGTGCTTGCCGGGATTTGTCCGGACCGCCGGCTTGGGGCCGGCGCTGGACCGGAGGCCTGGAAAAGCGGGCGTTGTCTGGAAAGCGCCAGCCGTTGCCCGTCAGAGGATTTACGCTGACAGGCAGGCCGGTCCGTGGCAGCTTTCCGCCCATGTCCAGCAAACCGCCCTCCTTCACTTTCGGAATTGAAGAGGAATATCACCTCGTCGATCTCGCCAGCCGCGATCTTGCCGCCGCTCCGGCCGATCTCATGGCCGCGTGCGAAGAGGAGCTGGGCAAGCAGGTGGCGCCGGAGTTCTTCCGCAGTCAGATCGAAATAGGCACCCAGGTCTGCCAGTCCTTTGACCAGGCACGCGCGGAGCTTTCCCGGCTGCGCAGTACCATCGCGCGCCATGCTGCCAGCTTTGGTCTGGCTCCGATTGCGGCGTCGACACATCCTTTCGCCAAGAAGACCGCACTGGAGACCACGCCCAAGGCGCGCTATCAGGCGCTGGCACGAGACTTTGGCGGGATCGGGCGACGGTTATCGATCTGCGGTATGCATGTGCATGTGGCCATCGAGGATGCCGACGACCGCATCGATCTGATGAACCAGATCCGCTATTTCCTGCCGCACCTGCTGATGCTCTCGACCTCATCACCGTTCTGGGAGGGGGAGGATACCGGCCTCAAGAGCTATCGGCTGTCGATCTTCCACGAGTTGCCGCGCACCGGCCTGCCGCAGCGCTTTGAAAGCTTCGGCGAATACCAGCGCACTGTTGATGTGCTGGTCCGTGCCGGCGTCATCGAGGATGCAACAAAGGTTTGGTGGGACTTGCGGCCCTCGGCGCGTTTTCCGACCCTGGAGATGCGCGTCACTGACGTGTGCACGCGTATGGAGGATGCACTCACCATCGCAGCGCTCTATGTCTCCGTCGCCCGCATGCTCTACCGGCTGAAAAGCCACAACCAGCGCTGGCGCAGTTATCCCGCCTTTCTGATCGAGGAAAACCGCTGGCGGGCCCAGCGCTACGGCGTCAGCGATACGCTTTTCGACTTCGGCAAGGGATCGCTGGTGCCATTCGCAGACCTCATTGACGAACTGATCGGCCTAGTTGCGGAGGATGCCGAAGCGATTGGCTGCCTCAAGGAAGTGGAGCGGGCCAGAGAGATCATAATGAATGGCACGGGAGCTGACCGGCAGCTGGCGGCGCTCGAACAGGCACTGGGGCGCGGACAGGAACGCGCCGAAGCGTTGAAGAGCGTTGTCGACCTCCTCATCAAGGAGACCGTGGCCGACCTGTGAGTTGTTGTGCGCTACTCTGCTGTGCGCTGTTCTCGTCCGCCCTGTGCCGTCGTTTCCCGATGCTCAGCGCCGATGCAGCTCCGCCTCTATGGTGATGCGGATCTCATCGGATACCAGTGGTATCGAGCGGGTGATGCCGTAGTCGGCGCGGAGGATCTGTGTGCGGGCTGAGAAACCTGATGCGTAAACGCCGGCGTAGGTCGGATTGACTTTCGATAGCGGGTGCTCGCCTGAAAAATTCCAGACAACGGAAAGCGTGACGGGCTTCGTCACGCCATTGAACGTCAGCTCGCCTTCGACGTTGGCCGATTTCGCGGTTGTCGGCATGATCGCCGTGCTCTTGAAGGTGATGTCGGGGTACTGGGCCACGTTCAGGTAGTCGGGCGTCTTCAAGAGAACATCGTCAAGCGCCGGAACTCCGGTTGTCAGGCTCTTCAGCGGGATGCGGATGTTGACGCTGCTTGTCTCCGGCTTTTCGGGATCGAAGACAACTTCTCCGTCAATATCGAGAAATCTGCCCGACTGGCGCGACAGGCCGAGGTGATCCCAGCTGAAGCGGATTTCGGTATGGTGCTTGTCAAAGCCATAGCGCTCGGGCGCCGCCTGGACGGGCGCGGGGAGCCAGAACAGCGCAGATACCAGCAGTGCTGCGGCAAGCAATGATCTTGTTGCCGTCCGGAACGCTCGCTCACTTCTGATACCGCTGCGCATGACCGTCTCACCTTCTTTGACGTTATGGTGCCCGCATTTGTACCCGGTTAGACAACGCCCATGACACAAAAGTGGCGCTGGTCAGCCGATCCACAGATGCAGCCTATCAAAGTCCGGCTGCCATGCCGCCATCGACCATAAGCTCAGATCCGGTGACGAAGACAGAGTCATCGCTGGCAAAAAACAGCGCGGCGCGGGCAATGTCGTCGCCAGTACCAAAACGGCGCATGGGCGTCTGGTCCAGCAACGCCTTGCGGATTGCAGGGTTGCGCAGCACGCGCTCGGTCAGGGCTGTCTCGACGAACCCTGGGGAGAGCGTGTTGACGCGAATTCCATAGGGAGCGTACTCCACAGCCAAGGCGCGCGTCAGTGCTGCCACTGCGCCCTTGGTCGCGGAATAGGCCGCCAGCTGGCGCAGACCGCGATGGCCCATGATGGATGCGACGTTTACGAGCGAGCCGTTGCCCGCCGCCTTGAGCAGCGGGAAAGCGTCGCGCGCGATGCGGACCACGCCATCGAGGTTGACCTCACGCAGACGCACCCATTCCTCGTCCGTCAGGTGCCTGAAGTCGGCGCGGACATTGATGCCTGCATTGTTGACGATGACATCGGCCTTGCCGTGCCGCGTCTCCAGCGTGCGGATCAGAGCCGTGACGTCCTGGCCCCTGGTGACGTCGCAAGCGATCGCGGTTGCCTGCTGGCCGCGTGCGGCGATCGCGCTTGCGACAGCTTCTGCGGCGGCGCCATCCACATCCGCTATGTAGACGTGTGCTCCCTCGGCTGCAAAAACGTCGGCAATCGATTGTCCGATACCGCCTCCCGATCCCGTAACTACGGCAATCTTTCCACCAAGTCTCGACATGCGCTCATTCCATTCTTGCGGCCCATCTGGTTGCTGCGCACAGGCCTTCACCATGTATCAGCGCGGTTTATGGCCTTCCGCGCTGCAACTCAACCTCGGCTATTGGTTATGACAAACACGCACCATCAGGCGGTGTTCAGAGCAGTGCCACGAACCGGTGCCCGCATCATGCGGGTGGATCTGGCCTCTTCGTACGCATCGTCACCAATTCCTCGGCAGCACTTGGATGCAACGGCATCGTGCGATCGAAGTCCGCCTTCGTTGCCTCCATTCGCATGGCAATTGCCGCCATCTGCACCATCTCGGCGGCATCCGGCCCGAAGACGTGGCAGCCGATGACCCGTTGTGATTCCCTGTCGACGATCAGCTTCATCATCGTGCGTTCCTCGCGCCCGGCGAGTGTCACGCGCATTGGGCGGAAGCGTGAGACGTAGACGTCGAGGGCGTGCGCTCGTTCGGCGGCCAAATGCTCGGGCAAGCCGACAGTGCCTATTTCTGGTGTCGAGAAGACTGCCGTCGGCACCATCTCATAATCGATGTCGCGCGTCATGCCGCCGAACACCCGATCGGCAAAGGCATGACCATCGCGGATCGCAACCGGCGTCAGCTGCGGTTTGTCGGTGACGTCGCCCACGGCATAGATCGAGGGGACAGAGGAGCGGAACTCGTCATCGACGACGATGTGGCCGTTCCATCCCTCTTCGATGCCCAGAGCTGCAAGACCAAGCCCCTTAACGTTGGGCACGCGCCCGGTTGCGTACATGACGATGTCGGCGTCGAGCACTGTGCCATTGTCAAGATGCACCCGCTTTCCCTCGGCGGTTGCATCGACGCGCGGGATCGTGTGGCCTGTCAGAATCCTGATGCCGCGCGCCTGATAGGCCTCCATCAATGCATCGCGCAAGTCCTCGTCGAAGCCGCGAAGGATCTTGTCGCCGCGGTAGACGAGTGTCGTTTCCGTTCCAAGACCAGCAAATATTCCTGCGAATTCGACCGCAATGTAACCACCGCCAACGATGACGATGCGCTCTGGCTGGCGCTCCAGATGAAAGGCCTCGTTGGAGGTGATGACGTGTTCGGCGCCCTCAAGGTCAGGGTCTATGAATGGCGTGCCGCCCGTTGCCACCAGGATGCGCTCGGCCCGGATTTCCTGGCCGGACTTGTCGAGGCGTACCGCGTGCGGTCCGGTCAACGTCGCATGCTCGGAAAAGAGCGTTACGCCGGCATTCCTCAAAGTGTTCTGGTAGAGGCCTTCCAGGCGCGCAATCTCGCGGTCCTTTGCGGCAATCAGCGTTGGCCAATCGAAATGCGGACTGTTTTCAAACGACCAGCCGAAGCCTGCCGAGTCGGCAAAATCAGTTGCGAACCGGCTCGCGTAGACCAGCAGCTTCTTTGGTACGCAGCCGCGGATGACGCAGGTGCCGCCGTAGCGATCCGCTTCGGCCAAGGCAACACGCGCACCATGTCCTGCCGCGATGCGCGCCGCGCGCACACCGCCAGAGCCGCCGCCGATCACGAAGAGGTCGTAGTCCCAGTCCGCCATTCCAACCTTGCTCCTGCCGTACACCTTAGATCATGCACGGCAGGTTTAGGTGGTGGAGCGGCAGACGGCAAGCTGGTTGCACGCGCAAAACCGGCGCGGACCGCTCCAATACTCGGGCATTACTTGCGGTTCTGGATTTCCTTCAATTCGCGAACCGCCATGAGACCGTATTTCTGGCCGATCTGCCCACCCTGCTGCATCAGCTCGGGCATTGCGGCAATGAACTTCGCGCCAGCGCCAGACCGGTAGAATGTGGAAATTTCCTTCAATTCTTCGGTGGTAAAGCGGGAGGCGTAGAGCGTCGCGAACTCGTCGATCATCTGATCGCGGTAGCCTTTGAACTTCACCGAGAACTCGCCGAATGCCTTTTCCGCCTTCTCCGCCGTGGCACCATCTCCGTTTTCACGCGCGCCAGCACCGAAGCTCTTCTTCATCATATCGAGCATCAACTCGATCTGCTTCTTGGCGCCCGTAACCTCGATCAACTCCATTGCCGCGGCGCGTCGGGCGGGGTCTACGGCGGCCTCCTGGGCGCGAGCGGTGGTGACCACTGGAAGCATCATGAAACACGCAAGCAAACAGAAATAAAATGCGCGAGTACTACGCATCTGAACCATGGCAAGGACCTCCTGGCCGACCTGAAATGCGGTGATCTTAGTCCGGGGCTCGGCTGCGGGGAACAGTGGAAATGGTGGCAGCCGGCATGCGACTAAATCCGAAGCGCGCGCACCACGGGCAGGGCTCGGCGGAACCCGCTGCTTAACGATGTCGTTCCGCCGTCCAGGAGCCAGTCGTCAGTTGGCCTTGGCGCCAGCAGCACCCTGCTGCACTGCCTTGATGAGTTCTGTTTGGAACTGCCCCATGCGCGTTGCTATCAGTCCGCCGAGTTCCGGCGTCTTTTCATTGAACTTGCGTCCAGCGGCACTCTTCTGGAACTCACCGATCGCCTTCATTTCGTCAGGCGTGAAGTTGCGCGCGTAGAACTGCACCGCGATGTTTTCCAGATCCGAGAGGAAGCCCTGCACGCGAGCACTCTGGGGATCCATTTCCTTCTCCGTGTAGGCGGCGAAGCCGACCGCCTTGGAGGGTTCAGTTGATTGAATGCGCATGAGCAGGGCCTGACGAAGCTGCTCCAGCGAGCGGAGCGCCTGACCGCGCGCGTCCATCGCAGTGACCAATTCCTTGGCGGCGCTCACCTGCGCTGCATCTGGAGCTGGTGTCGCCTCCTGCGCTGGCGACGGATATGAAAAGGCCGCCAACGCCGCAAAGCCGCACACCGTTGCGGCAATCCTTGCACCGCGTAATGACACCTGCACCATGATCTCACTCCCTTGTTCTATCGCGCCTTGTTCTTGGCTGTTCGGCGTCTCACGGCTGCCTGACGGCATACTGATAGATCGCCACAGGCGGACAACACGCTTAAACTCATGCATTCGATAATGCCATCTGCCCATCGCTGATCGCTTTCCGGCGATGGCACCCCATGTTGCATATGGCTAGCATCGCAGGGCTGGTGAGCGAAGCCGGTCGTTGCCTGGAGCGTTAACCGGCATCACGTCGACCCAACGTGCGCTCATGAGCCGGCTTCTGATGTGTCGTCATCATCCTCATAGTCGGCTTCGATCACGACGACACCTTCCGGCCCTGCGACCACGGCGGTATCGGCAATACCGATGAACAGACCATTCTCGACGACGCCGGGCACAACCTTCAACGCGGCGTCGAGTTCTTCGGGTTCCTCGATGGCGCCAAAATGCGCATCGACGATGAGGTTGCCGCTGTCGGTGCGGAACGGTTCGCCGGAAGCCGTGGTGCGCACCTTCAGTTCGCCGTCACAGCCGCAATCCTGCGCCAGCATCTCAATCATGCCCAGTGTGGCTGTCAGCCCAAACGGAATCACCTCGATCGGCAACGGAAACTTGCCGAGGGTTTCGACATGCTTCGATGTATCGGCGATGACGATCATGCGATCAGAAGCGGTGGCGACGATCTTTTCGCGCAGCAGCGCGCCACCACCTCCCTTGATGAGCCTCAACTGGCTGTCGAGTTCATCGGCGCCATCGATGGTGAGATCGAGGAAGGGCTCAGAATCGAGCGTGGTCAATCGAATGCCCAACGCCTCGGCCTGCCGCCGTGTGGCCTCCGAGGTCGGCACGCAGATGACGTCGAGGCCCTCAGACACGCGCTTGCCAAGGAGATCGACGAATGCGGCCGCGGTTGAGCCCGTTCCAAGGCCCAGCTTCATGCCTGAGGTGACATAGGCAAGCGCACGCTCGGCAGCTTGCCGCTTGTAATCATCGGCGCTCATCTTTCCTCCCAGGTTTTCTTGCGTGGAGCTTTTGCAGCCACGTCCCGGCGACAATAGCCAGAACACGGCAGGCGCGGAAAGGCGGTATTTGCGCGCTATTCTGGCAAACCTGCGTCATGCGGTCGCCCGGCGAACGATGAGAAATGCCGGGCTACGGTCACAGCCCACCCATCATGATGTATTTCGTTTCCAGGAATTCCTCGATGCCGTGGTGCGAGCCTTCGCGCCCCAGCCCCGATTCCTTCACGCCGCCGAAAGGTGCCACCTCGGTCGATACGATGCCCTCGTTGATGCCGACGATGCCAAACTCAAGTGCTTCGGCAACACGCCACACGCGGCCGATGTCACGGGCATAGAAGTATGCCGCCAGGCCAAACTGCGTGGCGTTGGCCATGGTGATGACGTCGGCCTCGTTCTCGAATCGGAACAGCGGCGCTACGGGACCGAACGTCTCCTCGCGAGACACCAGCATGTCCGGGGTCACGCCGGTCAGGATCGTCGGTTCGAAGAACGTGCCGCCTTTTGCGTGCCGCTTACCGCCCACAATGGCGCTGGCGCCCTTCGCAAGGGCATCCGCGATATGCTCTTCGACCTTCTCCACCGCCTGGGTGTTAATGAGCGGCCCCTGCGTCACGCCTGCCTCGGTGCCATCGCCGACCTTGAGCTTGGCCACCTCGGCCGCCAGCTTTTCCGCAAAAGCGTCATAGACGCGCGATTGAACGAAGATGCGATTGGCGCACACGCAGGTCTGGCCAGCATTGCGATACTTGGACGCCATAGCGCCGGCAACTGCCTGGTCGAGATCCGCGTCGTCGAAGACGATGAAGGGTGCATTGCCGCCCAGCTCCAGTCCTACGCGCTTGACCGTTCCCGCCGCCTGCCGCATCAGCAGCTTGCCGATCTCGGTCGAGCCGGTGAACGTCACCATGCGAACGAGCGGATTGGACGTCAGCTCTTCTCCGACTGGCACGGGATCGGTTGCCGTGACGACATTGAAGACTCCCGGCGGCATGCCGGCCTGTTCAGCCAATGCTGCCAGTGCGAGCGCGGAGAGCGGTGTATCCTCAGCGGGTTTGACGACCGCGGTGCAACCTGCCGCCAGTGCCGGCGTCACTTTGCGGGTAATCATGGCATTGGGAAAATTCCACGGCGTGATGGCGGCGATGACACCAATCGGCTGCTTCACCACCACGATGCGCGCGTTGGGTTTCGGACTCGGGATGGTTTCGCCATAGATGCGCTTGGCCTCCTCGGCAAAGAATTCGACGAAGCCCGCGCCATAGATGATCTCGCCCCTGGCCTCTGCGAGCGGCTTGCCCTGTTCCTGGGTCAGCAGGAGCGCCAGGCCATCGACGTTGGCCATGATGAGATCGTACCACCGCCTGAGGATCGCCGACCGTTCCTTTGCAAGCAGGGCGGACCATGCCGGCAGCGCCTTGTGGGCGGCGTCAACGGCCTTGCGCGCCTCGGCCGCTCCAAGGGCTGGCACCTGAGCGATGACGGCTCCCGTGGCCTTGTTGATGACGGGTGCTACTGGTTCTCCGATCCAGGCGCCATTGATGAAGGCGCGATCACGGATGAGAGGGCTGCGGGGGTGTTCCATGAGAAAACCTCAGGTATGACTACGCTATGGCCTGGCGACCACGGCATGGCCTTGCTGGCGCCTTTCCAAATGCCGCTACTCCCGGACCGGTGCGGTCCGGCGGCTGGCGCTCATTTGTTCCCGGCGTGGCAAGGCGTCTCGTGGCCCTTGTGTAGAGTCCGGGGCACAGGGTTACAAGTCAGTTGGCTCGTGTCAGTTGGCTCTTGGGCAGACTGGCACCTTCCTCCGTTTCCCCGTGGCTTGCCTGCTCTTTCCTAAAACCGAAAAGGCCCGACCTGCCCCGTGACTGATCTTCGGCTCAAGAATTTCACTGTCGTTTTCGACCTCGACGGAACACTGGTCGACACCGCCCCTGACCTCATCGGCGCGACCAACCACGTCCTGGCGCGCGTGGGGCTGACGCCGCGTCCAGGCGAGGAGCTTAGACCCTGGATCAGCTTTGGCGCGCGGCGGATGATCGAAGAGGCGCTATCGCAAAGCGGCCGGAGCCTTACCAGCAATGAGGTCGACGAGCTTCTGGAGCTGTTCCTGGATCACTACGAAAGCAATATCGCCCACGGGAGCCGGCCCTTTCCCTACGTTGTCGATCAGATGCTCGCCCTCACCCAAGCAGGCTCGCGATTGGGCATCTGCACCAACAAGCGCGAAGCTTTGACCATGAAGCTTCTGGACGCACTTGATCTCACAGCGCATTTCCAAGCCATTGTCGGCCGCGATACGCTTGCTGTCTCAAAGCCGCACCCAGAGCATCTTTTGGAAACCATCAGGCGGGCGGGCGGTGATCCAACCCGTGCCATCATGGTGGGAGATAGTGGCGTCGACGTTGCCACGGCGCGGGCGGCGCGCGTTCCAGTCATCGGCGTCAGTTTCGGTTATTCGGAGACGCCGATTTCAGTGCTGGAACCGGATCTTGTGCTCGACGACTACGGCCGTCTCACAGAGGCTGTCGCGGCCTTGGCGGGGCGGCTTTGAAACTATTTTGCAACAGTTGAGCATTCTCCGACGCCTACCCGATGATGCCATGTTGGCGTCCACGAGAAGCCACAATCCGGTATCACATCGCATTCATTCGCGGCTCATGCGCGAACGAACAACAGAGGACAAGAACTCACATGATGAAGCGTCTCATCCTGGCCGCTGCGCTTGGCGCGGCCCTCACAGGCGCAGTGCAGGCGCAGGAAAAGCCAGCCGCAGGGCAGCAAGCACCTGCCGCTGCCGAGTCACAGGCACAGCCGCCTGCCGATCCAGCAGCCGATGCATGCCTGCAGAAGGCTTTTGAGCTTGCTCAGTCCGCCGAGCAGAAGAAGCTCACCGAGCAGGATCTCGATCAGCTCGAGCAGCTGCTGAGCAAGATGGAATCGCATTGCGATGCCAAGGAAACCGCAGAGGCCGACAAGGTCGGCGGCGAGATCAAGGCGATGCTTGATTCCAAGCAGTAAGTCTTGCGCGCGCGATCGAGACCAGCGCGTGCTACGAATTAAGGGCGATCCTTTCCGGATCGCCCTTTCTTGTTCCTATTTGCTTGTGCACCGCCTGCTGCAAAACCGCGAGGTCATGCACAGCCCGCGAAGCCGTCAGCGGCCATCTTCGCCTCATACTTGTCAGAGACATCGGCCCCGGCGATCAAGGCTGCCTTTGCCGCCGCCCAGTCGGCAGGCTTCAAGATAATCATCCAGCCCTTCTCGTAAGGGTCCTCGTTGGCGAGCTTGGGATTGGCCACGAGATCGGCATTCACCGCGACCACCTGGCCGCTCGCCGCCGTCTTGGCCGGACCGACCCACTTGCCGCTTTCGATCGTCGCGCAAGACTTGCCTGCGTCAATTGCCTTGCCAACCTTCTTGGGCGTGAACGCCACAAGCTGACCCGCCATCGCGGTTGCCACCGACGTCATGCCGAGCTTGACCGTTCCATCGCCAAGATCGCGGAACCAGATGTTGTTGGCGACATCATAGAGGAGGTCGTCTGGAAGGTTGCATCCACGAACTGTCGGCATCTTCGAAGTCTCCTGTTTCGTGTGTCCGGGCAGGTTTATTTTGGGCAGGCCGCATTGCCCCTGCCCTAGGGCTTCATGGCGACGAAACGAATAATTGCCGCCCGGCCGGTGTGGTATGGCCCTTCCTGCAGAAATGTTTCCGTTTCATCGCATGTCAGAACCTTGAATCCGTAGAAATCCGTACGCAAGATTTCGGCGCTAAACAACATCCGCACATCCGTGGGACCGCCCGAATCCTCCGTCGCCTGCAACGCGATCTGTTCTGGCCGGAAGCCCTCGATCACGATCAGGCCGCCGGGCTTGAGCGCCGCTGCTGCGGACTGGTGCACGGTGGCGCGGTGCCTCTCCGGCAGATGGAAATAGATCGCGACAATCGCATCGTAGACCGCGTGCGGCCAGTTCCAACTGGTCAGATCCGCTTCAACCGTTTCGATCTCCACCCCCCGGGCGGCTGCCAGGGACTGGGCCTTCAGCAGGCCCACGGGCGAATAATCGGCTGACGTCACACGGCAGCCCTTTTCGGCAAGCCAGACGCCATTGCGTCCTTCGCCGTCGGCCAGCGAGAGTACGCGGGCACCGGGCTGGAAGAGATGCGCCTGGCTTTCGAGAAATGCATTGGGCTTCGTGCCGAACGAATAGCCCTCGCCGGCGTAGCGATCGTTCCACGATGCGGGGCCGGTCATCTTGATGCGCTCGGGCCGTGGCCGGGCGTTACGCACCTCACCGTTCTCGGTCATCGGGATCTCCCTGCCTGCTGACGACAGCTTCAGACCGGCTTCAATACGTCAGCACGCGCACTTCGTCGTCTTCCATAATCGATTCAATCAAATGCGCACCGCCAACGATCCCTTCGCACTCCGGGATCAAATCGTCCTTGGTCATATCGAAGAGGTCGAGGTTGGGAGAGCAACAGTAGAACTTGGCGCCGGCCTCGTGGGCATCCTTGATGAAGTCATAGACGGTCTTGGTGCTTCCCGGCTTGACGACCAGCTTCTCCGCCACGCCCTTCTTCATAAGAATACCGGAGGTCGCCGTGCAGATCACTTCGACTTCGTATTCCATTGCGGCCGCCACCGATGCCTGAAAAATGGGTGCGCCAAGCTCCTCGCCGTGACGTGGATCAGTATTGGCCATGACGATTACCAGCTTGCTTGCCATGTGGGCATCCTTTCTCGATCCGCCACCTGATACGTGGCACCCGCGGGGTTGTTGCGGCGGGGCAGTCTAGCTCTCCCCTCCCACCTGGTGAAGAACCATCAGTAGAGTTCGCGCGGCTGTGCAACCTCAATTGCATTTCCCAAGCCGTGGCGCGTCCACACAACAACACAGGGCAGGCTAGTTTTGGATTCTATCCTTCTTGCGGTTGAGCGCCATACCAAACGTGATGTAATACTGTAACGATCAGCGCGACAAGATCGTTCTGTCGGTCTGACGACGGGGAAATTCGGGGGCATGATGTGATGAGGCAGGGCGGTGTAGTTCTGACATTGGTGCTCATGCTTGGCCCGTTCGCATCGGCGGCGCCGGCTGCCGCTGGCCATGATGTGTTTCACATATTCACGCCCGCAGTTGAGGCAGACCATTGGGGCGTGGAGGCATTGTCGACGTTCCAGGACGTGGCCGGGGATCATGACGACGGCGACGACGAGACGGAGGCGAGAGAGCACGGGCACGCCCACCCCCGGGCCGCACACGAGATCGCCGTTCATGGCGGGATCACATCATTCTGGATGACGAAGATCGCTTTTGCGTTCGCGCGCGAGAGCGGTGAAAGTTACACAGCCACGACGATTGCTTCCGAAAACGTCTTCCGTCTGCCGGGGCGCGGAGATGGACCAATCGATGTCGCATGGTTCACCGCGCTGGAAGCAGGACTGGAAAGTGGTGGCACCAATGCCGTCGTGTTCGGCCCCATCGTCACATACTCTGCTGGGCCTTTTTCGCTCACTCTCAATCCGTTTCTGGAACAAACCTTCGGCAGGAACAGAGAGGACGGCATCGCCTTCACCTATGGCTGGCGCATGACCTATTCTGTCACCGATACCCTCGGCATTGGCATCGAAGGCTATGGAGAAGTCGAGAACATTGCCAGTCCGCCCACCGCGGATGAACAGGTGCATCGCCTCGGTCCAATGCTCTATCTTGGCCACATTCACGGCGCAGCTCGTTCCGCCCACAACCACGAGGCGGAGGAGCATGGCCACGGCGGAGTGCACACACGCGGCACGCATGTTTTCGGGAATGAACACCAAGCCGAATGGCACTCGGAGGTCGGTGTACTTTTCGGGCTGACCTCAGCGACGCCCGATGTCGCGCTAAAACTCAATATCGGCGCGGATTTCTGAGGCAGGCTGTGCGTGCTGGTCTCAGAGACCAGCCAGCGCCCGCTCGATTGCAGTCCGGAAGTCTGCAGCAACAATCGACAGCATTTCTGGCCTGGCAGTGGCGAAGAACGCATCCACGGCTGCGCTTGCGTCGCTGACCGGCACACCCCGAAGGTGCGCCTCCAGGTCGAGCACCAGCCGTGGCGGCGTGACCAGGAAGTCTCCGGTTATCAGAACATCTCGAATGCGCGGTGTCGACGCTGGTCCTTCGACGCGCAGAAATGCAACGACAGTGCCGCCGGCACATTGTGCTTCGCCGCGACGTACATCATCACCGGTGGGCGCATCGATTTCGAAGACGAAGTCGTCGCTGCCAATCTCGTCCCGGTAGAGCTTATCGGCGCGAGCCTCCTCCAACGGGGTCGGTGTTGACCATTCGAGCGAAAGCCCAAGCCCCTGCGCCAGCCCTTCCGCCAAGGCCTTCTGGACAGTTGTGTCATCGGGCGTATTGCCGTGCAATTCGCGAAGAGTCGTGATGCGGCTTTCGGGTCGGTCCAATGCGTGCTTGTCGAGCTTGGCGCGTGGCACGTTGAGGACGGACATGACCTCCTCAGGTGCCACGTCGATCAGCACCGTGCCCTGGTAGAACAAAGTATCGCCATCGAAGAAGCCACCCGTGCCGCACAGTTTGCGGCCCGCCACTTCGATATCGTTACGTGGCCGATAGCGGGCATCGATTCCGAAGGCGCGCGACAGACCGCCGGCGGCACTTTCGCAAATGCGGCGCGCATAGTCCGCGAGCGACGGCATTGGCAGGCGGCGTCGCGACAGAACGAGTTCCCAGCCCAGCATGCCGGGTGAAAAGTAGATAGCGCCGCCGCCGGTAATCCGCCTGCCTGTGCCGACCCCGGCCTCGCGGCAGCGATCAAGCTTCAATTCGCGGCTGATGGCCTGATGGCGCCCGACGAGCGCTGTCGGCTGGAAGCGCAGAAAGCGCATCGTGTCGGGTATGGCGCCTTCGCCGTGAAGTTCCACCAGCGCCGCATCGAACGCGATGTTGGCTCGGCCTTCGCGCAGACCGGTATCGATGACACGGAATGCCAGGCTCACGTCATTTCACAACGCATGCGCCGCCTCGTCCTGCGGTGAAACATGGGCAATAGGGTTCATGCCGCTTCAATCTCGTGCGATCCAGTTTTCCGGATCGAGGTCATCGCCCTCGGCGTAGCTTTCGCCCGCTTTCTGCAGCCGCAATTGCTGGCGGACCTTGCGGATGTCGACCGGCTCCAGCGCGAACGGATAACTGGCGACGTTCGATGGCGGGCTGTCGCCGTAGGGCCGGTCGCACGCGGATACATCTTCGGCTTCCTTGCCTGGACAGCCGGACGTCCGGAAGGCAGTGCCCTTGTCGATGACATCGTCGAGTTCAGCTTGCGGGATGCCAAAGTCGATGACGCGGCCCTCACTATCGAAGCGCATCTGTTCCACGCGCACTTGCGCGTAGTCGATCAGGTAGCGCGCCAGCTGCACACGGCGCCATTGATCGCGCGGTGTTGCCGGCAGGTGATCCATCAACGATCCCTTCTCGGGAAAGAAGCAGAACATATGGGAGTGCCCGCCCATATCGACGAGCCGCTGCACGAGGGTGAGGACGTCGTGTTCCGTCTCGCCCATGCCGACGATGATGTGGGCGCCGAACTTCTCGCGGCCGAAGATATCGCGCGCATCCTCCAGCACCTCCCAGTATTTCTTCCAGGAATGTGGACTGTCGACTCCCTTGCCACGCGTGCGGTCGAAGATCTGTGGGGTCGCCGCATCGAGTGCGACGGTAAAAATGTCGGCTCCCATGTCCTTCAGACGCGCCACATCTTCGCGCTGCATGGTCGTCGGGTTGGACAATATGGAAACCGGCAGGCGCGACGGATCTATCCTGTCCGTCCAGGTCTTCAGGACTGTCACCGTATCCGCATCGGAACGCGGATGGGTAATCATCGAGATGCACATACGGTGAAATGGCGTTCGCTCACCGTCACGCGCAACGATATCGACGACCTGCTCCGTGGGAACGGCCGGCCAGTCGACGCGAATGAAATTACGGTCGGCATAGTCACGATCGGCCTCGCGATGGCGGGCGAGACCACAATAGGCGCAGTTGGCGCGGCAGCCTTCGGGGTAGGTGAGCAGCAGGTTCAAACAGCGCGTGCAGGAGCAACGATGCATCTTGCCGGACATGACGCCGAGGGTGATCGCGGCGGCGGTGGACATCTGCACGTACTCGGGCGAGCGCATATGCGGCGCGAGGCGATTGTTGTTGGGGAGATAGACGCCTTCCGGCGGCACGTTGGCGCTCTTCACACGGCCGCCGTTACGCGCATCAGCCGGGATTAGCGCGGGTGC
Source organism: Hyphomicrobiaceae bacterium (assembly GCA_020442165.1). Classification (GTDB taxonomy): domain Bacteria; phylum Pseudomonadota; class Alphaproteobacteria; order Rhizobiales; family Hyphomicrobiaceae; genus JAEUMD01. The sequence goes on from JAGRKV010000045.1 coordinate 146,510, forward strand.
GCGCGGCTGCATGGCTGCGAATGCGTTGAAGTCGCTGCCATCACTTCCCTGTCGCGACGGCAATGCGGTTTCTCGCTTGATGCAGCTCATGTCGGTGTTGTCCCTTCTGCACTCATGCCGCCCAATAGGCGTCGAACGCGATCCAGCCTTTTTGCAACTCGGATGCCAGCGGCATGCGGTTGGACGCATAGATTGCCATCAGCTCCCGCCTGCGCGCCAATGCGCGATCGAGCGATGGACCAAACAGCGCCGTGATCTCGTCCGCGTAGTCCTTACCCGCATCGCTCTCGCCTGCAACGATACGGGCCGCCGCCGCACCGGCTTCGCGGCCGGAGATCACCGCTGTATTTATGCCCGCACCTGAAATCGGATTGGACAGTCCCGCCGCGTCGCCGGCGAGCAGCACAGTGGTGCCGTCCAGGTTCGACACGAGCTGTCTCATGCCGCCGACGGGGATGGCTCCTCCGGTATGTGCGAGAACCTCGCGGCCGACCCGCCCCTGCTCTGCGAGGCGGTCATGGAGATCTTCGAGCAGAGGCTTTAACTGGTGCCGCCATGCCGGCGCAACGCCTAGGCCGAGATTGGCGACGCTGCCCTTTGGAAACAGCCACCCATAGCCGCCCGGTATTCCTGCCGAGAGAAAGATGTCGGTTGCATCGAAGGACTGGAGCAGAGGAACCGTTATCTGCCGTGTCTCGGCTATTTCCGTGTTGGGCGAGCCGATGGCCTTGCCGACAATCGAATGCGGCCCATCGGCGCCAATCAGAACCTTGGACGTGATCCTTGAGCCGTTGGCCAGGGTCGCGACGCCATTATCGTCGATGGCTCGGAGCGGATGTTTCAGCCGGCAATCGGCACCTGCTTCCCGCGCCTGATCGACCAACGCCGCATCGAAAGCCGCTCTGTCGATCATGATGCCCGGAAACTGCGGTTCGACATACGGGAGCGCATCCTCGACGTACGTCGCCATCGCAGCGATGTGCTGGCGGCGGGCACGATCAACTTCAGCGCATTCCATGGCGATCATGTGCGGCACCAGTTCGGCGCACTGCACCGGAACACCCGCCTGAGACTTGCGATCGATGGCGATGACGTGCGCGCCCTTTGCCGCCGCCGCCGATGCGGCGCTTGCGCCCGCAGGGCCGAGCCCGACGACGAGCACGTCCGCCGCAATCATGCTGCACACGATGTGCCTCCGCCAGTCGACAGGCCAGTCTTGATCGAGCAGCAGGCGTGCTGCTGCGAATAGGGCCGCCCGATTGCCTCGGCGACCGCGACGGCGCCATCTGCGGGAAATGCGATGCCGTCAAGACCGGCCATCACGGCATAGGCATCCGTGACGCGCTTATGCATGCCGGCGGGACGCGCGCAGCCGAGGTTGACCGAGGTTTGCGGCAGACGCGCCCGCGCTTCGCGAAAGATGCGGCCGACATCGGTGGTTGTCGGCGTCACGAACGTGCCGGTCTTCTTGGCGTAGAACGGCATGATGACGACGAGCACGAGCGAATGGATTGAGTGCCGCGCGCAAATGTCGAGTGCGCGGGCCTCGCCGAGTAGCTGGCCATAGTGCAGACCGATGACGATGTGCGGAACGATCTCCATGCTGGTCGCACACAAGGCCGCAAGCGTCGCCTCGAAATCCTCGACCGGGCGATCGAGATGATAAACCTCGCGGATCGTTTCTTCGGCGCCGATCACATCCATCATGGCGGTATCGACACCCGCCGACGCCATCAGCCTCGCGCGATCTTCGTCCAGAAGTGCGGAGTGAATGGCGATCTTGAGGTGGGGAAAGTCGCGCTTCAGCTTTTCGATGACGGGGTAGTATTTCTCGTACTTGATCTCGTTGCGCCGGTTGGAGCCCCCCGACAGCAGAAAGCCCTGCAGGTTCTGAAGCATCACAAGGTCGCGGACCTTGCTGTCCAGCAACTCAGGTGTCGTCGCGGGTATCATCGGCTCCAGGATCGAGCCGCCGCAGTGATCGCAGTCGAGGGCACAGGCGCCACCCGTCACCGAGAAGGCCGGAAACGCATTCCTGGAGCAGCCTTTCAGCTCGCCTGTCTCGTACTCGCGGAAGGTCGGCGTCGAAAATCGGATCGGGGCGAGGTTGCGGACACGCGCATCGGCTTCCATCGCCGCGACGAATTCCGCGTCGAACTCGGCGTCTTCGAGCGGCTCGATGGCGGAGAGACGTTCAAGCCAGCCCGATGGCCTTAAGGATACGAGCGGGACCGCTTCATCGACGTGACAGGGTTTCATGCACTCACTCGGTTCCGACTGGACGGGCACGCAACGATGTCCCGCCCCCCACCGGACAAACTCCCGCGTTGTCAGCTTTCGGCGGGCACGTCCAGATTATCGGCCAGCATCTCAACGATGCTAATCAATTCCTTGTCCCACTTCAGTGCCGCCTTGCTCTCGTCCATCGTCAGGCGGCAATTGGCGCATGCGGACACCAGGGCCGGAGCGCCGGTTGCCTCGACCTGCGCCATCTTGATGCGGAAGACCTCGTGGCGCACGTCCGCGGCGCGTGCCATCGCCTGCACGCCGCCGCCGCCCCCGCAGCACCAGTTGAAGTTGCCGGTCGGTGTCATTTCGCGGAAATCGGAGGCAAAGCCGTCCAGAAGATAGCGCGCATCCGCAGTGGCGCCACCGCGACGGGAAATCTGGCAGGGGTCGTGATAGGTCACGGCCTGCTCGGTGTAGGGCTTGAACTTCAATCGACCCTGGCGTTTCAGATCGGCCAGATACTCGGTGATGTGCAACACCTGGAACGGCAACTCACGGCCAAGCAGATTGGCGCCCGACCAGCGCAGCACACCATAGGCGTGGCCGCATTCGGGAACCACCACGGTCTTTGCGTTGACTGCTTCCGCTGCCGCCGCGATGCGCTCCACCATGATCTTGGCGACATCGCTCTTGCCGGACAGGACACCGAAGTTGGTGGCCTCATAGCCCTTACTCGACAGCGTCCAATCGACACCGGCCGTGTTCAACAATTTGGCCATCGCCACGACGCTGTCAGGATACTTCATCATCTCGATCGACGAGACGGTGAGCAGGACGTCAGCCTTGTCCTTGTCGAGAGGGATCTCGATCTCGTTGTCGTCGGCCAGCCACTCCACGCGATCTTCTAGAACTTCCGGCGTCACGCCCAGCGGACTGCCCTTGTCGCGCGCGTTGTCCGCGGCCTGGAGCAAATCGGGCGGCCCAAGCCCCGCCGCGACAAACGCCTGCCGGGTTGCAGCCACCACGGAAGCAATATCGATCGCCATCGGGCATACGACCGTGCAGCGCGCGCACATGGTGCAGGTGTCGAAGATCAGCGGCTCCCAGTCGCGCAGCTCCTGCTCGGTGATTTCAGGAGCAAGGCCCAGCGCCTTCTTGAGGCCAGAGAACGGCGACTTGTTGCGGCGATAGACCCGCGTCATCGGCAGGAGTTTCAAGGCCGGGGTGTGGCGCGGGTTCTGTGTCGCCTCGTGGAAATGGCAGGCCTGCGCACATTGTCCGCAATGCACACAGGCATCGAGGTAGCTGGCGATATGGCCGCCCAGCAGCGCGTCCATCTTGTCGACGGCGGCCTGAACATTTACCGGGCGGTTGTCGGGAGCGATGGTTCCGGGTTCAACGGTCATGGTGCAAACCCCCTGCGGCCGTAAGTGGCGCCGGTCCTGGCGCGCGACAAGAGGAAGGTGAAGGCGTGAATGAGGCGTGAGAACGGGAAGTAGATCATCAGAGCCTCGACAGTCAGCAGGTGGAATGCGCGCAAGCCAGCATGCGCTTCCTGCAAGGCGAGGCACCCTGTCAGCATGACGATGAAGGTCAACCAGACTCCCAGATGATCGTCGATGTCGGACAGCTGTTTCTTTACCGGGTCCGTCAAGCGGTGGACGTAGAGCAGAATGAGGCCCGCAAAGGCTGCTTCCGCTGCAATGATGAAGCCCCAACGCGGCAGCTTGGGCCAGCCGATGTCGGCGCCGATCAGTCGTTCCTGAATGAACTCCACATGAGGTGCTGCGAACAAGATCAGGACCAGCAGACCGACGTGGAACAGGTATCCCGTAACGAAATGGTAGAGCGTGCGTCCGAGGTTGCCACCGTGCGGCACAGAATGCTGGATGATAGCCTTCACCGCACCGCCAGCGCCGCTGCTGCCGCTGCGCGCTTCTGACAGGTCTGCGGGACGCTTCATCGTGACGAGCGCGATGATGCGCCAGGCGACACCGACCACAAATACCGTCAGTGCCAGATACCACAGCGGTCCTTCTATGAACTGGATCATGGCCGCACTCCGTGCATGACACCGTCGCCCGCCGCGCCGGCTTCGACTTCAGCTCGGCCAGTGTCGGCCATCGCCTGTCCCTTGTGTTCGGCGTACCAGATGTCGTGATGCTCCTTGGCCCAGTTCGTATCAACCGTGCCCGTGCTCATCGCCTCGAATGCGCCTTCCATCCCGAGCGAGCCGATGTAGGCGTGGCCGATGCCAACAGCGATGAATATTACCGCTGCAATGCCATGGGCGAGATTGGCGAGTTGTGCCTGGCTGCGCTCGGCTATGAAATCGGGGAACAACAGCACAAACCCGGATACTGAGATGGCCACACCAAGAATAATGGTCATCAAGAACCAGAGTTTCTGGCCCGCGTTGTACTTGCCCGCGCTGGCGTGGCTGCCGAAAAGACCGCCCGCCTTGAACAGCCACGAGACGTCGACAGCGCGCGGCGCATTGCCCTTGATGAACAGCACCAGGATTGCGAGGACGGCTGGAAGGAACAGCGGACCAAACAGGTTATGTCCCTGCATCGACGCACTGGCCACGACTGCGAAGCCCGTGGGACCGAGCACCGGCAACAGCACCGACTTGCCAAACAAGATAATCAACCCGGACAATGCCAGGAGCACGAAGAGCGTCGCTGCGAACCAATGGGCGATACGCTGCGCCAGCGTGAAGCGCGGAATGACTAGTCCACTGCGACCGCCTTCGATCTTGATGCGCCCGCGGATAAGATAGAACAGAACGATGGCGGTGAGGACGGCAAGCAGCAGCATGCCGCCATAGTGCACCACCTGATCGTTGCGAATGAGACGCCATTCTTCGCCAGCACTCTGGATGAGGACACCCTGTTCCGCTCCGGGCACCACCACCGCGCCGCGCTGACCGTGACGCACGCGATCCCACAGGCTTTCGGTGACTGACTCGTTGCCTACCGCATTGCCCGGAACCGTCATGGCAGGCGCTGGCCTGCCGGTCTCGCCCGGCCTGCGAACCGACGAACCGGACGTGTCTGGCAGGTTGACCGCGTTGGCTGGCGGGCGCACCGAACCGCCGGGCGTTGCCATGCCCTGGCTCTTGATCTGATCTGGGTCAGGAAGTGTCTGCTGAGCATGGGCAGCAGGGGCGCTGGCCAACACGACTGCGAGTGCCATCAGCACAACGATCGCGCCGGGCCAAGAAGAGACAGACCGACGATCGTTCGTCCTCCAGCCCGGTGCGATCCTCCGTCCCAATGCGGACAAAGACAGTCGTGCCATAAGCACCCCCAAGCGTGTGGTTCAGATTTCTAAATCGTCGACTGACATAAGGTGTACCACACGACGGGCGGCACTCAATCCCATTCCGGCTGATACTTCACCACGCGCTGCAAAAGACCCGGAGCGATGCGCTGATCGTTCCCGGGAGGCAGGGCCTCAAACCGGCAGCAGGTGGTATGGTTGATTGTCGCTCCGGTAGCATCTTGCGCACGACTTCACGGCGCTGCTTGAAGTGGCCGGCGACGGCTCGCGCTCCAACATTCTACCGCACCGCCGTGTCTCCATGAAACAGTTCAATGCGATGACTGACACTTTCAGATCTGATCGGAGCGCCTCGGGATGAACCGGCGGATCAGTGCCGTCGTCGCCGGCAAAATAACCAGCTGACCGATCAGCGCCGCGAACAGGCATACCGCGGTCAGCTGACCAAACTGGCGCAGCGATGGCAGATCGGACAGCATCGTGACTCCCAGGCCCAGCGCCAGCACGATTGTGGTCAGAATGACCGCCGGTCCGATGTGGTGCATCGTACGGACCAGTGACATGCGCGTATGCTCGGCACCACTGCCTTCTGTGAGCCGTGCTTCCTCCAGGTGATAGCGATTGAGGAAGTGAATGGTCGAGTCGATGGCCAGAGAGAACGCCACCGTGATGGCAATGATGGAAGCGAACTGCAGCCCCTGCCCGGTCACATAGAGCAGTGTCCCGGTCGCAAAGATCGGAAACAGCGAGGGCAAGACGCTTGCCAGCCCAGCCAGCCAAGACCGCAACGCAAACCCAAGGAAGATGAAGATCACAAACATATCGCCCACGAGGCCCCAATTGAGTTCGTCAATCAGCCTTGCGGAGTTGCGGGCAGCGATGGCGGGCAAGCCGGTGACGGCGATTTCATAGCCGGGGTTGGCTGCGCGCACAGGTGCCAATGCACTATCGATCTGTTCCACGACGGGCAGGATCTCGCTGGCATCGATGTCGGGCATGCGCGCGGTGACAAGAACGGCATGCTCGTCTGCCGCGATAAAGCGGCGCGTCAGATGCTCTGGCAGGATCTTCACGTAGGACTTGAGTGTTTCGACACTGGTATCGCCCGCCTCGGCTAGCCAGCGCCGCAGACTGTCGAGCGACCAGACATTGCCTAGGCCCGCACGGTGCTGAAGCACGTCTTGAGCCTCGGAAATGACTTTCAGCGTTTCAGGATCGTAAAGGCTATGCTGGGCGGGCCACGAAATCATGACGTGGATCGGGTTGGCGCCGGTCAGTTTCTGATCGAGCTTGGCGGTGCCCGCAAGCGCCTGCTCCTTGTCGGGAACTTGATCGGCAAGGCGGTACATGGGCACCAGCTGGAAATAGGCAATTCCCGTCGTGATAACGGCCGCGATGCCCAGGGCGGAAAACAGGACAGGCCAGCGGGAGACCCCGCTCACGATGTGCTCGGTGACGTGCTGGAGAACGCCAACGCCGCCCTCCTCCTCGTCCCGATCACCCACGCGGGAAGCCTTCTCCTGGCGCACCAGCAAGGCTGCCAACGTCGGCACCACGACTGCGACCGCGATATAGGATATGCCAACCGCCATCAAAGCTGCGGTGCCAAACGTCTTGATGAGTGCCGATTCGGCGAACTGAAACGACAGAATGGCGAGCGCCGCGTTCATGGCCGTCAACAAGCAGGCGGGTGCTACATCCAGAACGGCATCTCGCGCGGCCTGTACCCGATCCACTCCCATCAGGATCGAACGGCGGACGGAGAAGACCAGATGCATGGAGTCGGAGAAGCCCGATACCAGAATAAGAGGCGTGATGACGTTGATGAAGAGGTTCAGGCGGAAATCCAGTGCACCAATCGCGCCCAAGGTCCACAGGATTGCAATCGCAGGCCCGGCAACCGCGATCAGCGTCAGCGATATGCGGCGGAAGAAGAGATAAGCAACGACCAGACCGACTATGAACCCCAGTCCATTATAGATGAGCCTGTCGCGCTCAACCGCGTTGCGTATTTCCAGCTGCATCACGGGCGCACCGGTCAGCTTGGAGTTGAGCCCGCTCCCCTTCAGCTCGGTGTCGACGATATTCTGGATGCCGCCGATAATAGGGCGGGCCCCCTTCTTCGCGACCACATCCCGGTCGAGCGAAATGACGATCAGGGCCAGCTCACCATCGGCGGAAAGGAATTTGCCCGCCACGATGTCGTTCGTCTTCAACCGCTGCACGAGAGCATCGAAGTCCGCGCCCTCCGGCAGCTCATCGGGGACCAGCGGCGGCGCATAGCCCTTCTCATCCGGTTTATCCCGGGCCGACAACATTGATATCAGGCCGTTCACGCCCTCGGCCAGATTGAGTTCGATCGCCAGGTTGGAAACCCGCTCGATGTTTTCTCGTGACAGCAGTGTCTTGCCGTCGACTACAACGAGTACATCGAATTCACTTGAGGGGAAGCGGCGATCGATCTCCTCGTACTGGCGGAATTCCTTGGTGTTGGTGCGGAACAGCTCCGACAATGAATCGTCGACTTTCAGATTCATCAAGCCGAGAACGGCCAGAGCGGTGACGACCGCAATTGCTAGAGCCGACAGCAACGGTGTCTTGAGCGCGATCAGACCAAGGCGGTCGATCCCGAATGAGAAGCGGTACGCTCGGCGCGGCTCCTCGTTCACAGCGCCATGATCCCCCTTGCCCGCAGTCATTGTTGTTTCATGTTTCTGTGCGGTGGCATTTTCCGTCACGTCAGGAGCTGTCATGCGCCCCGTCAGATTGCATGAGCCGCATGATCGAACCAGCCAAGCTGCTGGAACAATCTTCTTGCGAATCCTGCGCGGGCGCCGGTCACGTTGCCTTGGGCGCATGGCGAACGCAAGGTTCGGTTTGGGCCTGCGCCTAGCCGAATCCCGGAGCTGTCGATTATCGAAGGTGAGCGTTGCGGGAATGCCATGCGCCCGGGGTTGCCTGCGCAAGGATGTTTGGCGTCGGTTGTCCCCAACTCTCCATTCCTTGACGCGCCATACCGCGTTTGGAACCGTGCGGCACCTTCGTCATGATCGTGCCGCTTCCCTGCATGTCCGCCGGTAGATGCTTGCGTTTCCAACTTTTCGCGTGACTTGGAATGCCACGGAGCGTCATGCTCGTCCTATAATGAATGCTCGTGAGAAAACACCTTGGCAACGCCCCCGCTGCAGGCCCTACTCGGCCGCTGTAGCCTGGGCAAAGAAAGGGGCTGATGACTGGTCCGGCGATCCCTGGACGGCGCGGATGGGACCGCTCGAAGTGTGAAATACGTGCACAAAAATTCGCGCATGGTTGTCGCCAAACCAGGCTTGCTGCGATGCAGCATGCGTCGCACCCTTTGTGGAGGTGGCACGAATTCGTTTGATTTCACTATGAAATGCCCTGCGGTCCTGGGAAATAAAGGGCGCAGGAAATCGGCTGTGAACAAGCGCGGCCGCTAGCGTGCTGCACCGCCACAGCGATTCGAGAGACTATTTCGTATCTTCGGACTTTCGAATATAAAGAGACAAGCCGCCCGCAGTTAGCGAACGGGGACCGCATAAACCAGATCAGGGAGGACCACGCAGTGTCCCAGACAGAATCCAATCAAAAGAGCATGTCTATCATCGTCACCAAAGGCACGCTCGACTGGGCCTACCCGCCTTTCATCCTGGCCACTACGGCCGCGGCGATGGGCGTCAACGTATCGATGTTTTTCACGTTCTATGGTCTGGCCCTGTTGAAGAAGGACCTCGACCTGCAGATTTCGCCCCTGGGCAAGCCTGATATGGTCATGCCGCTGGCCGGCATGCACATGAAGATGCCGAACATGATCGGCATGCTGCCGGGCGTGAATGCAATGGCGACCACGATGATGAAAAATCTCATCGCGAAAAAAGGCGTTGCCTCTATCCCGACGCTGCGTGAAGCCGCAGTCGAGAGCGATATCGAAATGATCGCATGCCAAATGACGCTTGACCTGTTCGAGATGAAGAAAGAGGAAATGATCGACGGCATCAAGCTGGGCGGCGCCGCAACGTATATGGAAAAAGCGTTGGCCTCCGACATCAACCTTTATATCTGAGGCCCCGCAATCTGAAGCGCGAACGCGAGCCTGCCGCTTGGCGTGGTTTCGCTGATTGGTCGCTGGCAGATACCACGCCTGGCCGATCGGCAGTGTCCCCTGCTCAATGAAGAGGGGCGCCGATCGCCCAATCGCAATTACATCGTGCGGAAGCTCACTCCAGCGCCGCCCATGATTAGCTACAACAAGCACTGAAGGAAGGAATACACACATGGCTGACAAGGTTCTCGACGCCAAGGGACTCAACTGCCCATTGCCGATTCTCAAAGCCAAGAAAGCGATTCTGGAAGTGCCGAAGGATGGCACTCTTGAGGTTCTGTCTACCGACCCAGGCTCGGTGGCGGATTTTCAGGCGTTCTGCCGCACGACAGGCAATACGATGCTTGAAACTGGTGAGAATGCAGGGGTTTACCGCTTCATCATCAAACACACGGCCTGATGAAAGTCTGACATATGTCGGTTGCACTGCAACACGGCGTGTGACATTCAGAATACACAATGTTTGATTTCATCCAATAGCCGCATCCTTTCGGGGGTGCGGCTATTGCGTTTGTGACGCGCGTAACGACTAATATGCACCACTTTGAATGCTGAAGGGCGCTGTACTCTTTGTAAGCACTTCGCGCCATACGAGCGCGAGACCAAGACGGCTACGGCATCGGGGACTCGGAAATGGACGGATTGGCGGCTGGGAGGCCGCCTGATTGGGGGGCATATGCCGACTTTACGTACTTCGATTTCCAGCATGGCGATGATGTTCGCCGCTGCCTGCGCGTTTGCCGTGCCAGCCAACGCTACCGAGGGATATGCAGCGGTTGGCTTTGGCGCCCGTCACAAGGCGTTGGCCGGTGCCGGTGCTGCCGATTCGCGTGATGCCACGGCGGCGTCGCTCAATCCGGCGGGCTTGGTGCATGTCGGCAACGAAATGTCGATGTCGTTCTCGGCCTTCGCACCATTCCGCCAGTTTGAGACGGATGGGCCAGGCCCATTCTTACCGCCTGGTCAGGAAGTCAGCAGCGACAAGAACTTGTTCTTCGTCCCCAATGTCGCGATGAGCACGACCGCGCTCAAGAACCCAATGTTCGACGTCATAGCCTTCACGATGGTTGGCAACGGCGGCATGAACACGAGCTATCCCTCCTTTGCCAATGCGGACTGTCCTCTCGGTACCAAGGGCACAGGCGCGTTCTGCATGGGGCCTGCAGGTGTCAACTTGCTGCAGATGGTGATGAGCGTTGCCGTTGCCAAGCAGATCGCTCCGGGTATCTCCGTCGGCATTGCACCGATGATGGCACTGCAGGGCTTCCAGGCGCATGGACTTGAGGCATTCAGTGCCTTCTCAGTCGATCCAGCGAATATGGACAGCTACAAGCGCGACTGGACCTACGGCTTCGGCGTGCGCGGTGGCATCGAGATCGCCCCGATGCAGAACGTCCGCCTGGGAATCACCGGCAACACGCCGATCTGGTCGGAGAACTTTGGCAAGTACAGCGGTTTGTTTGCTGAAGGCGGCAATTTCGACATTCCTGCCTCAATGCAGATTGGCATTGCTGTTGACATGAACCCGCAGCTCACATTCATGCTCGACTGGCGCCACATCTGGTTCAGCAGCACCGATTCGGTTGGCAATCCTTCGACAAACCTCTTGATGTGTGCGCCTGCCTCCGGCAATCCGTACTGCTTTGGTGGTGCGAAGGGCGCAGGCTTCGGCTGGAAGGATCTCGACGCGATCAAGTTCGGCGTCGAATATCGTGCTCGTCCGTCACTGACGCTGCGCGCCGGCTACGCCTGGAACACGCAGCCGGTACGCAGCCGCGATGCGATGCTGAACGTGCTGGCTCCTGCAGTATCGCAGCATCACATCACTGGCGGTCTGGAGTATGATCTGGGTGGTGGCTATCACCTTGAGCTGGCAGGCATGTTCTCGCCGTCGAGAAGCGTTACTGGTCCCAACCTCTTCAATCCCATCGCATTCAACGGGATTGCGGATTTCGATCAGAACATCAAAGATACGATGTGGCAGATGGAAGCCACGGTTGGCATCAAGTACCTGTTCGGCGAAGCGGATGCTCCGCTCAAGTAGGTGCTGCACCATTCAATGCTGAAGCTTCTGAGCGCCCGCGATACTGTCGCGGGCGCTTTGCTTTGTGGATGACGATTTTTCAAGTGGTTTGCTTCATGCAGCACGCTGGTGGGCAATGTGATCCCCTTCAGCTGGTTTTTTGTTTGTTGGCGCGAGCGGGTTTAATGGCTACGGCACGCGCGCCTATTGGTGCCAACCAGCTCCCTATTGGTTCGGATGCCGTCGTGGTGTGCTGCTGAGCCTGAACGGAACTGGTAAGATCGACTTTGCCAACTAGGCTTCATGGCTGGCAACCAGGGTTACAATTGGCCTGTTCAGACGAATCTGCTGCGGGACACCTGCGGCATGACCAGCACACTCTTGACAGCAGTGCGACTGGCCCGGATAAGGGCGGTCCAACCTGCCTCCTGGGCGGGTTCGGGCGGTTAGCTCAGCGGTAGAGCACACGCTTCACACGCGTGGGGTCACTGGTTCAATCCCAGTACCGCCCACCATGAAGATATAAGCACTTTCATGGACTTGATGCGTCTTCGGCCTGAACGCCTGCGATGGCGGCTATGCTTCGGCGCGACCCCCGGGCCGTGACTGTCCGAGGCTTTGACCGGGCCTTGGGTATCCAACGACGGTCTGCTGGCTGGGAGAGCCATTGAGTTCAGCGGCCGGAAGCGTTGTGCAATTCGTTTTGCAACTGGCGACCTCTGCTGGAGGCCTAGCCTGGAGCTATCCTGAATTCTCCTGACGAGCCAGCAAACCGCAACCGCTCCGCACTCTTAATTCAGGCGCGCGCTAGGAATGGTGCTCCCAGACAAACGGATTTGGGGCGGTGGGCTTTATCGGATTCATGCCGCACCCGGACATCCGGTGGCGGTAAGGAACGTCTGCGTCTAATGTATGGGCGTCCTTATCGAGAGACGAGGAAAGTGCCACGCGCGGGTGCCCACCAGCGGTCATCGCGGCATGCAGGTAAGCCAGGAATGACAAACAGTCCACGCCATGACGCCAAGAAGGATCGCAAGTCCCGCTCTCGACATTCAGAGGAAGGCAAAGCGGCCAGCAGCTCGAAGCCGAAACCGCGTCGTGCAAAGTCGCCACTTCCCAAGCAGGACGTGCGCATCGTAGCTGTCGGCGCCTCGGCAGGCGGGCTCGAAGCCCTTGAACATTTCTTTCGAGCGCTGCGCAGCGACACCGGGTTTGCGTTTGTCGTCGTCCAACACTTGTCTCCTGACTTTCCATCGATGATGGATGAACTGCTTGGCCGGCATACGCGCATGCCGATTCTGCAGATCAGTCACGGCGCTTCGGTCGAACCCAATACGATCTATCTCAGACCAGCGCGGCAGACGCTCGTAGTCGAGGGAGCGCGACTTTTGCTTGAAGAGGAGGATGCCAGCAAGCACCTCTCCCTGCCGATCGATGCCTTCTTGAACTCTCTTGCGATCGAATTCCGCGACCGTGCGATAGGCGTCATATTGTCGGGGACTGGCAGCGACGGTTCGCTCGGCTCGGCAAGCATTCGCGACGTCGGCGGCACGGTACTGGTGCAGGAACCTGCCAGCGCCCGGTTCGACAGCATGCCGCGCTCGATCATTGATCGCAATCTTGCCAATGCCGTCGCCTCACCGATCGGGCTTGCCGAACTCATCAACCGGCTGGCATCCGGTCAGTCGCTGCCCGGAGAGGACGAAGAGTTGGAGGATGGTCGCCCGCTCGATCCGGAGACCATCATCGTCCGGTTGTTGCAGCGCCGTTGCGGCACTGATTTCGGCTACTACAAGACCTCCACGGTCGGCCGGCGTATCAGGCGGCGTGCCGAGATGGCGCGCATCGACAATCTTGCCGACTATGCCAACCTGCTGCGCAATACACCCGAAGAACTCGATCTGCTGACCAAAGATCTGCTCATCGGAGTGACGCAGTTCTTTCGCGACCCGGAAGCATTTCATGCCTTGCAGGAAGACGTCATTCAGCCGCTCGGGCCGTCTTTAGGCGGACATGAGCAGTTTCGGGTCTGGATTCCCGGTTGCGCTACAGGCGAGGAAGCCTATTCCATCGCGATCGTCTTGAGCGAGGCGGCGCGCAAGGCCGGCGTGGAACTCGACGCGAAGATCTTCGCGACCGACATTTTCCCGCCCGCCCTGGAAATTGCCGGGCGCGGCATCTACGAAGCGGAAAGTCTGGCGCACCTACCTAGCCCTCTCGTCAGCCGGTATTTCGAGGCGAGCGGCAGTCGGTTGCAGGTGCGGCCGAGTTTGCGCCGGCTGGTCGTTTTCTCGAACCACAATCTGCTGAAGGACCCTCCGTTTACGCGGATGCACCTCATCAGCTGCCGCAATCTGCTGATCTACTTCAACGAGGTTGCCCAGCGCAAAGTGCTCACCTTCTTCCATCTGGCGCTCAACGTGAACGGCACATTGTTCCTGGGATCGAGCGAGACGCTGAGCGAGCTGGCTGAAGAATTCTCTACAGTCGACAGCAAGTGGCGGATCTACCGCAAGCTGCGCGACGTGAGGCTGCGGGACTCCCTGCGCATGCTGCCGCCATCGGCCCTGCGCGCCAACCGGCCGGAAGCAGGCCCGGATGGTATCGGGAGCGCGCGTGCGCGCTCGCTGCACGGCGCCGGCGGGCTCGTCAGTCGCCGCGGCATCAGCAAGGCCTACGATACACTCCTGGAGCGTCATGCGCCGCCCAGCGTACTGGTCGACCGGCAGGGCCAGATCATGCACGTTTTCGGCGATGCCAAGAAATTCCTATCATTCGGGTCCGGAGTGTTCTCCTCGCTGCTGATCGATGCAGTGAACGAACAGTTGCGACATCCGATCATTGCCGGCCTGGAGCGGATGCGCGGCAACGGCATTTCAGCTTTCACGCGCCATGTCTCGATTGAAGGTGGAGATGGCGGCACACAGACCGTCAAGATCACGATCGAGCAGCTCGACCGGGGCGACTGGGTCGATGAAGGCTATTCGCTCGTTTCGTTCGAAGTGCAGATACGCGAAGCGACGATCGTGGAGGCAAAGCGCTTTGTTGCGGCGCCCGAAAGCGAGAGCGATCTGGAGTTCTATGGTGAACGCATCAAGGAGTTGGAACACGAACTCAAGGTGACAGAGGAAAGTCTGCAGTCGACGATCCAGGAAATGGAGACGACGAATGAAGAGCTGCAGGCCACGAACGAGGAGTTGATGGCTTCGAATGAGGAGCTGCAATCGACGAACGAGGAACTGCACTCGGTCAACGAGGAACTCTACACCGTTTCCGCAGAACATCAGCGCAAGCTCGACGAACTCATCGAAGTCACCGCCGACCTCGACCACGTTTTGACGAGCACCGAGATCGGCGTCATCTATCTCGACCAGCAGCTCAGGCTGCGCCGGTTCACACCTGCTGCCGCATCGATTTTCAGATTACTCGAACGCGACATCGGCCAACCGTTCGAGCATATCCGGCCACGTTTCGATAATTTCGACCTGATCGAAACGCTGAGGGCAATGGATACAGACCAAGGCATCAGCGAGCACGAGGTCGAGGTCGACAACCACACATATCTCCTGCGCATCCTTCCCTATGAAGTCAGCGACAAGCTTGCAGGTTATGGGCTGACATTCATCGACGTCACGCAGCGCAAACATTCGGAGCGCGAGGTGAAGGTGTCCGAGCGGCGCTTGCACTCGATTGTCAGGACTGCGCTCGACGCAATCGTCGTCATCGATGAGAATGGTATCATCCAGTCGATCAACCCGGCCACAGAGCAGATCCTGGGCTACAGTGCCAAGGAGGTCGTTGGCAAGAACGTGTCTTGTCTTATGCCGGCGGAGCATGCCACCGCTCACGACTCTTACCTCGACAACTACAAGCGAACCGGCATCCGAAAGATCATCGGTGTCGGCCGGGAGGTACAGGGCCGCCGGAAGGATGGCAGCTTTGTTTCGCTCGATCTCGCCATTGCGGAATGGCGAGATGCCAACGGCGTGCGATTCTTCACGGGGATCATGCGCGACATGACTGAGCGCAAGGTCGCCCAGCGCAAGCTGTCGGATGCCTTGAGGACCATCACGCTGGCTGCTGAAGCTGGCGAAATGGGGACATGGCATCTCGACGTCGAAAGCGGCACACTGAACCTTTCCGATGAACTGCTGCGCCTTCTGGGTCAACGGCGCGAGACGTGGAGTTCTACGCCTCAAGCTCTTGCTTCGCTGATCCATCCAGACGACGTCGACAACTGGTTTGCCGCACGCGAGCGGGCGCTGTCGCAGGGAGACCGGTTCGATCTGGAGTTTCGTATCATCCGGCCTGGCGGTGGTATCCGCTGGATCCACTCCCGCGGCGACATCCGCCGCACACAGGACGGCGGCGCCGTGGAGGCCTATGGCGTCATGGCCGATATCACGGAGCGCAAGCGATCAGAGCAACGGCAGGCGCTGCTCATCGCCGAACTCGATCACCGGGTGAAGAACACGCTGGCGCGCATGACGTCGATCGTCGAAAGTTCCCGACATGGCGCGCAATCGATCGACGACTTGACCGCAGCAATCGTCGGGCGGCTCAACGCGCTCGCACGCTCCCACGCGCGCCTGAGCCGCAGCCGCTGGGCAGGTGCGGGCTTGAAGTCATTGATCGAGGAGGAACTTGCACCCTACCGCCGCGATCACAACGTCGCCGTCGACGGCCCCGATATCGTGCTGAACTCCGAGGCTGCGCAGGCCATGTGCATGATCTTTCATGAGTTGTGCACGAATGCAGCCAAGTACGGTGCCTTTTCAAACAGTCATGGGCACGTCGCCATAGATTGGGACACGGTGCGGAAAGGCGATGCGATGTGGCTCGAGTTGCATTGGCGGGAGACTGGCCACGCCGTCAGGAAGCCAAAACAGATGGGCTTTGGCACGCGCCTCATCCAGAACCTGCTGCGACACGGCCTGGGCGGCAAGGCTAACCTGAAATTCGGCGAAACAGGAGTGAACTGCCAGATCGAGATTCCTGTCGCCCGCCTGAGCTGAATGCCCTCGTCCGCTTGCGGCTGCAGATAGGCTGCAGATGCGAGGTCTTGGTGAAATGGCCTGACCTTTGTGGAAGGAATACCTCGACGCACATTGGTCTTGCCGGGATATCAGATCTGCTGCTGGCTTGGCTCGGTGCCCTGCGTCGCGCCAACCAGCGCGCGGATCAATGCGGTCGCAGCCACGGGCTTTTGCAATGTCGCATAGACCGACTCGACAAACGGGTGGGTATCATAGGCGCTGACGACGATCACTGGAACGCCGGAAAGTGTCAGCTGCTCGACAATCGGATCAGCCATCACACCTCCCAGATTGAGGTCAACGACGGCCGCATCTACAGCGGTCGTGCCGATGAGACGGGAGGCATCATCGAGCGTCGCGGCCGGTCCGACGATTTCAAGGCCCTCTCCGTTCAACAGGCTCGCCAGAGCGTCTGCAATGAACCAGTCGTCTTCAATGAGAAGCACGCGCCGGCCCGTCAATTTGGGGTTCCCAGGCAATGTTGAACCCTTCGATGGCATGTATCCCCCCACCAGTTTTGCATGAGGACGATGTGGAGATGGCGCGTGCAGGTCAACCCGGTGAATGGTAGGTGGCCAACCTTCCAGCAACTGGTCATAGTCGATCTGGCCATGCGGCTGTCAGCCGGTGACAAGCCGCATTTCAGGAGGAGAGTCATCGCCATGGCTCGATCGAACAACAACAGCAACGAGGCCATCGAAGACGGCGAAGAAGGGTTATGGTCCAAAGCTGGCCACAGCCTGCGACAACCTATCCAGGCCGCGCTCTACCTCGTGCATATCCTCAAGGCCCGCACCGAGGAGCCCGAGTTGAGCAAAGTGACAGGGATGCTCGAAGCGGCGCTCAACGGGCTGCAAGGTCAAATCGAACTACTCATCGAGCTTTCCCGTGTCGATCGCTTCGCCCTGTCTCCCGTTCGTCTCGACAATGCATTGAACGCCGCCAGCGTTTTGGTGGGGCCGATTTGCTCGGCCCGGAGCGTGGAGTTCCTTTGTTCCAAGACTGACGAGCGCGTCACCAGCAATGAACGGCTGCTGACGCTGCTCATTACCGGGCTCCTGCTTAACGCCTTGCGGCTGAGAACCGGCGGGCCGCTCAGCACGAGCGTGCGCAGGAGCGCGCAAAACGTAATTTTCGAGGTTGGATTTGAAGGTCCGCTGGTCGGGAAGGCGCAACTGGAGACGGCTTTTGTCGAGCTGGCTGACGCCACCAGCGGCCGGCCCAGCGGTTCGGTTGGCCTGGGGCTCGGCTTCGTGATGCGGGTGGCGGCGCAGCTCGGACATGGTTTCCGGGCTGAAATGCTGCCTCCTGGGCGGCAACGGCTTATTCTGGAATTGATCGCGGCGTGAAGCAGCCTGGCGGATGCTACCGCATGCTCATCCTGCGAACTGCCGGCCGATTGCGGCGGCATGTGTGCGGTTCGTTGCACCCAGCGCCCGGAACAACGCGGCCATATGCATTTTCACAGTGCCTTCCGATACGCCCAACCGCTTGGCGATCTCCTTATTAGAAAGACCGTCGATCAGCCCCTTCAATACCTCCCGCTGACGTTCCGACAGGGCGAGTGAATCGATCTCGGGCAAATGGCGGTGCGGCAAGACGGGCTCTACGTTTGCAACGTCGCGTTTTGCCACGATCGGAGGCACATAGATTTCACCGCTGAGGACGTAGCGCAGTTTTTCCAGGAGTACTTCGCTGCCCTGGCTTTTCAGGATGTAGCCGTGAACGCCCGCAGCCAACGCATTGAGGATATCGTCGCGCGCGCTTGAGCCACTGATGACCACGACGCGAATGTCGGGCCTGCGCTCGGTCATCGCAACCAGATCGCAGACGCCGGTCAAGCCGGGCATATCGAGATCTACCAGCGCCAGCTTCAAGTCCGGACGATCCAATTGTTGCAGCGCGTGCTCGTAGCGTCCCGCTTCAATGATGTCGTCTGGAGAGATGCCGTGCTTGATGAGCTGAACAAGACCATATCTGAACACCTCGTGGTCGTCCGCCACGAGTGCTGATCCTCCAAGCTTGTCCGGCGATGTCATGCTCAAAACCCCAACGCCCCGGCGTGCAAACTTCCATCAGATTACGGAAAAGCAACGAAGTGGAAAAGGTCTATGCCGCGCTTCCGGCACCCACATTGGACTTGACCGCCTATCCAGTTGGTATAGGCTAATTAACCATAGACATGGCCAGTTGGCTATGGCCTCGTGAATATTTTGCCCCCAATTTCAAGGGAATGTGGGCGGTGAAGTGAATATGGCCCTGCGCCATGAGGGGCTGAACGGTTCGAGGGAGCACGTTGAAAATGGACTCAGAGGGGGCACACTCTTTCCATTTTCATTAGGCCATGCGAGCGGGGTC
Source organism: Hyphomicrobiaceae bacterium (assembly GCA_020442165.1). GTDB lineage: Bacteria > Pseudomonadota > Alphaproteobacteria > Rhizobiales > Hyphomicrobiaceae > JAEUMD01. Next base: position 165,561 of record JAGRKV010000045.1, read on the forward strand.
GCTGGGACGAACCCGCTCGCGAGCAGACGCGCCAAGCACACGTCGAATTCTTGTACGCCGCACAATCTGCGTTGGGACCTGATCTTAGCGGAATACTTGATGCCGCGCCCCCCGTGAGCAAGTCGCAAAAGCGGCAGTGAAGATGAGTTGAGAATGTCATGACAACAATGAGTGGCCACCAAGGCGTCCACCGCCGCTCGAAAGGCGGCACTAGCGGCAATCGCCCCCAGCTTCGATTGATCGAGGGGGGACGATCAAAGACAGATCCCTATGGTCTTGCGGCGGCATATGCCGCCTGGGCCGGAGCCACGTCGGCCGGATGGTGGATCGGTTTCAATGCCGCGTGCCAGTGGAATGATGCAGTGGCGTCAATCTATAGGCAACGACCGATCGTTCAGCGCTGCAGCATTTGAGGCGATTGTGAGCCCCTTTGCAAATCGCGATCAACCCCGTCTGGCCCGCTTTGGGTGTGGAGGTGATGATGGGTAGTTTGAAGGAGTTTCAGGAGGGGCATTGGCGCGGGCTTGTTGGCGGGCATGCAATCACCATCGCCAGAGCATCGCGGATGTGGCTGGTCTATATCGATCATGTGTTGCAATGCCCTGCCCGCTTCGCGAGTGCGGAGGCCGCCTATCGGTGGGTATGCTCGGCGCTGCGGTCGTCGGCTCCCGATCCATTCGGCGCAAGCGGGGCTTTCGCACCAGTCAACCTGCCAGCCTACGTGAAGGCGCGATCCACCGTACGCTTCGTCTAAACAATAGGGCCGGAAACCCGAAGGTTTCCGGCCATTACCAAGGCAACAGGGGAAGGTTGCCTTTGGACCACCGGGCCGGTTGTGGGGGCTGGCCCGGGGCAGCTCGGGGCGCTTCGAGGGGGCGCGCCCCGAGCAGATTTTTGCGGCGGCCTATGCGGCCTCCTCGTGTTCACTCACAAAGGATGTCCGGTATGGCATCGACGGCATCGATTGCGCGCCGCCTGCGAACGCCACGCCGTCGTGAACATTGGATGCCGCGTTTGGGCCAGCTACATTCCCAAAGATGTCGGCCAAATGTTCCATCGCGGACCGGTTCATCCGAATCCAGTCCTGCATGTCGTTAGACAAGCGCGCTGCCGCGCCGTTCCACCAGTCAAGCCAGATTGTCAACGGCGTCTCGCTACCCAGCGGAGACCAGGAAGAGAGCGCGGCGCCAAATGCCGCTTCGATGCCAGCAACCCTGCGCGATCTCCATGCCGCCTCGTAGCGGCAGCATTCGTCGAGCCATTGCCTCTGCGCCGCGAGCGCTATGTGCAGCAGGTCTCGCATCGCTTCCGATGGCATCGCTGGTGGCGGGCTGTTCACCTGTGTCGTCTCCTAAAACGCGTCCTGGCAGGAACGCATTTTCCCGCCACCACGAAGTTCGGCAGCACTCAAATGTTCGCGAATGCCACGAGCATGGATGTATCCGGGCCGCCGCTTGCCTAGTTGGAACAAGGTTGCGTCACCAGATGCCATGTGTGGCACGGCGGAGAAATGCGGCCCGGGGACGCCGACTTTGTCCTTTTTGCAAGGCTGGTTTGTAGCCATTACGCCAAGAATGAGGTCCAGCTCATCGGAGTGCAGGTTCTGCAGGGCGTTACGCAGGCCGTCGACGTACTGCGCAAGCCGATCGGTCTCATTGCGTTGGAACGCATTGATCCGGCATGCGGTGCTGGCCCAGCAGCGAGCGATGTGGCGGCCGCCGCAATCGAAGATGAAAAGCGTGCCTGCCGCAATGAGATGCCTTGTCGGCCGGCGGCGGGGCACAACAAGTTCGACAGTCAGGGTGCCACTTTTGAGAAAGTAGTAACGTCTGGCATGCTGACCGGCTTCGAATAGCGGTTGGCCGGGTGCCAACCGGATGTGCATGGCGGGAACAACAAATCGGGGTGTAGCACGGTCAGCGCCTGCATACCCAACATGGGTTGGAGACCGTATCGACTGCGGGTCAGGCGAATACGCCTGCTCGGTATAGCATCGCGCTGCTAACATTTGCTCAACCGCCCCACTCACTTCGATTGCAGGTACGCAACATGATTTACGTGGCAACAAAATTTTTAGTCTGGAACTGAACTTTGCCCTCGGCGGAGTCTTTTCGTCCGCGTCGTCAATTCCTAACCTCGTCTGCTCCCTGATGAAAAGCTGGTGAGTTGCAGGTAGCCTGCTGGCCAGCCATCACAGATGGCAACCGTCGCGGGCTGAATTACGCGGATTGTTCCAGCGGGGTAATTTGCTCAAGCAACATCGAAAATTCGACCCGCCTGCGGTCCGATTTTGCGAGCGTCAGCGCTTGGCTGCAATGCAACCGACCACCATGCTGTGCCGCAAACTTCTGCTCTTGATGCCGAAGTTATCCCCAGAAAAAATCTGCCGCCTGCGCCTTGATCCCCGAGCCCAGGCCTGAGCCGTTTTTGCGGTTGTGGCCACGCAGTCAGAGCGACCGCTGATTTGCTGCCGCTGTCCTCGTCCCGCCACCCGGGATCCAGACAGATTGGATCCGCTGAGTCAACGAACACGATCGGTAATCGCTGGAGGCAGACCGTGGCCAGCGGGAGCCATCACAATAATGTCCATCCCACTTTGGTTGATTGTTGTGCAGAACCAATGCTTGCATATAAGTTGGGCAATTTATCGATTGGGGCGGTTAGAATTTGTGCGGCGCACGCACCAGTCTGCTCAATCCCCGGTCGGCCTTTAGCCAAGCATCACATTGAAACGACACTAAATTCCTGACTTCTTTGGCAGATCCGGACGGTGGCATGACGTTTGCTAACCGTTAACCCACGTTAATGTGCGGCGCAGCAATGCTACCGCTGAAGTCGGCTTTTCAGAGGGATGGGTGGTTCAGATGGGCGAAAAAAAGCAGCTCGTCGTTATCGGCAATGGAATGGCGCCCGGGCGGGCGCTGGAGCGCCTGTTCGAGCTGGCGCCTGACGCCTACGACGTGACGATCTTCAATGCCGAACCTCGCGTCAACTATGACCGGATCATGCTGTCGCCAGTTCTTTCGGGCGAGAAGACCTACGAAGAGATCGTGATCCACGGCGATGGCTGGTACGTCGAGCACGGTGTCACTCTATATAAAGGAGCCAAGGTCACTGCGATCAACCGCTCCGCCAAGACGGTGACAGCGGAGTTCGTCGCATCGACTTCAGGTCAGGTACCGCTGCAGCCCACGGTAACCGCGCCTTACGACCAGCTCATCATCGCGACCGGCTCGACACCGATCATCATCCCCGTGCCCGGCCACAACCTCGCAGGTGTCCTGGCCTATCGCGATCTCGACGACGTCAACGCGATGCTGTTGGCGGCCAAGGCGCGTGGGCGGGCCGTGGTAATCGGCGGCGGACTGCTCGGACTGGAGGCTGCGGCAGGCCTCAAGGAACAGGGCATGGATGTGACCGTGCTCCATCTCATGCCGACTTTGATGGAGCGCCAGCTCGATCCGGCCGCCGGGCATCTTCTGAAACGCGCCATCGAAGCACGCGGCATCAAGGTCATCACCCGCGCCAACACCAAATCCATTCGCGGCACGACCAAGGTGGAAGGGGTGGAACTGGAAGACGGCACACTGCTGCCCGCCGACCTCGTCGTCATGGCCGTTGGGATCCGCCCCAGCTCCGGGCTGGCCAAGGACGCGGGTCTGGAAGTCAAACGCGGCATCGTCGTCGGGGCCGACATGCGGACGAGCGACCCCGACATTTTCGCGCTCGGCGAATGCGCCGAAGCGGAAGGACAGGTCTTCGGCCTCGTCGCGCCACTCTATGAAATGGCCAAGGTCGTCGCCGCACAGCTGACCGGCGATACCTCTTCCGCTTTCAAGGCGGCTGCAACCGCAACCAAACTCAAGGTCACAGGCATCAACCTCTATTCGGCGGGTGACTTCGCGGAGGGGCCGGACCGCGAGGAAATCGTTCTTCGTGACGCTGCACGCGGCAACTATCGCCGGCTGGTGCTGCAGGACAACCGCATCATCGGTTCGGTGATGTATGGCGACACGTCTGACGGTCCGTGGTTCTTCGATCTGCTGAAGCGCAACGTCGACATTGGCGAGATGCGTGAAACGCTGATCTTCGGCCAGAATCTCGCGGGTGGAATACCGCTCGATCCCATGGCGGCTGTCGCGGCACTGCCCGATGACGCGGAAGTCTGCGGCTGCAACGGCGTTTGCAAGGGAAAGATCACAGCCGCCATCGCCGGCCTCGGCCTCAAGACACTCGATGATGTGCGCGCGCACACCAAGGCTTCGGCGTCGTGCGGTACGTGTACCGGGCTCGTCGAGCAGATCCTCAAAGCGCAGCTTGGCGACGCCTACAATCCCGCCGCCGTCCAGCCGATGTGCGGTTGCACGGATCTCGGCCATGACGACGTTCGCCGGCTGATCGTCGCCAAGGGACTGAAGACCATTCCTGACACGATGCAAGAGCTGGAATGGAAAACCTCGTGCGGCTGCGCCAAGTGCCGCCCAGCCCTGAACTATTATTTGTTGGCTACTTGGCCAGGTGAATACGTCGACGACAGCCAGTCTCGTTTCATCAACGAGCGTGTTCACGCCAACATCCAGAAAGATGGCACCTACTCGGTCGTGCCCAGGATGTGGGGTGGCATGACGAGCCCGAGCGAACTGCGCGCGATCGCGGACGTGGTGGAGAAGTACAACATCCCGGCTGTCAAATGCACCGGCGGCCAGCGCATCGACATGCTGGGCGTGAAAAAGGAGGACTTGCCCGGAGTGTGGGCGGACCTCAACGCGGCTGGCCTCGTATCGGGTGCGGCCTATGGCAAGGCGCTGCGGACGGTCAAGACCTGCGTTGGCAGCGATTGGTGCCGGTTCGGCACTCAGGACTCGACGGGTCTCGGGATCAAGCTTGAGAAGTTCATGTGGGGCTCATGGACCCCGGCAAAGGTCAAGCTCGCGGTTTCGGGCTGCCCGCGCAACTGTGCGGAAGTCACCTGCAAGGACATCGGCGTCATCTGTGTCGACAGCGGTTACGACATCCACTTCGCCGGGGCCGCCGGTCTCGACATCAAGGGCACCGAGGTTTTGGGCCACGTTGCGACCGAAGACGAGACCATCGAAATCATCGGCGCCCTGACACAGCTCTACCGCGAGCAGGGCCGCTATCTTGAGCGCATCTACAAATGGGCCAAGCGCGTTGGTATCGAAACCGTGCGGGAACAGGTGCTCGACGACAAGGAACGCCGCAAGGTGCTCTACGATCGGTTCGTTCACTCGCAAAGCTTCGCGCAGGTCGATCCCTGGGCCGAGCGTGTCGCCGGCAAGGAAGCCTACGAGTTCCGTCCGCTGTCCGTCATCACGGCGGAGGCAGCGGAATGAACGCAGAAATCCGCAAGTGGGTGCTCGTCGGCTCGATCGACGACATCCCACGTCGTGGCGCGCGTTGCGTGCAGAACGGCGAAATGACAATTGCAGTATTCCGCTCGTTCGACGATCGCATCTTTGCCCTGGAAGACAAATGCCCGCACAGGAAGGGCGCGTTGAGCCAAGGCATCGTGCATGACGGCTGCGTGACCTGCCCCCTGCACAACTGGGTGATTTCGCTTGATTCCGGCAAGGCGCAAGGCGCCGACGAAGGCCAGACCGCAACCTTTCCGGTTCGGATCAGGAGCGGCCTGATCTACCTCGATCTCACCATCGTCCCGACCGCTTCATAGACACGCGCTCACAACAAGAAAGGCCAGATCATGTCATATGTCACCCCACAGGAATTCGCCACGAAGATGATCGATGCGGGCGAATCCAAGATTTTCATGTCGACGAAGGACACGCTGATCCGCGCGTACATGGCCGGCGCCATTCTCGCGCTTGCAGCCGGCTTTGCGGTCACGATTGCCGTCAATACTGGAAACTTCCTCGTCGCCGCGCTGCTGTTCCCAGTCGGGTTCAGCATGCTCTACCTGCTTGGATTTGATCTCCTGACCGGCGTCTTCACGCTGGCCCCGCTCGCCGTCATTGCGAAGCGCCCCGGCTGCACCTGGGGGGGCGTCATGCGCAATTGGGGTCTCGTCTTCATCGGCAACTTCGCTGGTGCGATGACGACGGCGGTCTTTATGGCCATCACCTTTACCATGGGCTTCAGTCAGGAACCCAACGCCGTCGGCCAGAAGATCGGCCACATCGGCGAGGCACGGACACTTGGCTACGCAGCTGCCGGCTTTGCGGGTATGCTCACACTCTTCATCCGCGCTGTCATGTGCAACTGGATGGTCTCGACAGGCGTCGTGGCGGCGATGATGTCCACGTCGGTCTCCGGAAAGGTGATTGCCATGTGGATGCCGATCCTGGTCTTCTTCTACCTCGGCTTCGAGCACTCCATCGTCAACATGTTCCTCTTCCCATCGGGCATCATGCTTGGCGGCAAGTTCACCTGGGCGGACTACTTCCTGTGGAACGAGATCCCCACGGTTGTCGGCAATCTCGTTGGCGGCCTGACCTTCGTGGGCGCGATGATCTACTCGACGCACTACAAGACATCACCGGCCCGCAACGGCGGCTACCAGGGAGGCAAGGTTCCCGTGGCTGCTGAGTAATAAGACGATCGGAAGGGCTCCGCGCGGTTTGCGGTGCCCTTCCCTTTCCCTCCGCCCGGACACCGGGACTGCAACGAATGCTCAAAAACCTGGCTGGGGAGCGGCTGAGCGTCAGGATCGGCCAATGCTCGGACGCCGGCCGCAAGGCGTCAAATCAGGATTTTCACGGAACAATCGTTCCTGAAGACAGCGCGCTGTCGCTGAAGGGCGTTTCGCTGGCCATCGCAGACGGCATCTCATCGAGCGATGTCAGCCACATAGCCGCAGAAACTGCGGTCAAGAGTTTCCTCTCTGACTACTACTGCACCTCCGACGCCTGGTCGGTGAAATCCGCCGGTCAGCGCGTGATCCGGGCAACGAATTCCTGGCTTCATTCCGAAAGCCGTCGCAGCCGGCTGCACGAAGACATGAACCGTGCGTTCGTGTGCACATTCAGCGCACTCGTGCTGAAGGGACGCGACGCGCACATTTTTCATGTTGGCGATAGCCGAATCTTCCGTCTCGTGGGCGGCAATCTCGAGCAGCTCACCAACGATCACCGGACGGTACTGTCGTCGACCGAAAACTATCTTGGCCGCGCACTCGGCCTCACCGCTGAGGTCGAGATCGACTATTGCGTCATCGGCGTGAAGCCGGGCGACATCTTCGTCATGACGACCGACGGCGTCCACGCCCATGTGCCGCCCCGGGACGTGGCGGCGATGCTGAAAGGCGGCGGCGACCTCGATGGCATTGCGCGCGCCATTGTCGAGCAGGCGCTGGCCAGCGGCAGCGACGACAACCTCACCATCCAGATCGTCCAAATCGACAGCCTGCCCGCACGGGATGCCATGGGCTTCCTCAAGAATGCGGACTACCTCCCGCCCGCCGCGATCCCGCGCGTGCCGTCCGAGTATGATGGATATCGGATCGTGAGGCAGCTGCATGCATCGAGCCGCAGTCACATATTCGTCGCGGTTGATCTGGCGACCGGTGACAAGGTTGCGCTCAAAGTACCGTCCGTGGACCTTCGAGATGACGCCAACTATCTGCGACGGTTCGCCATGGAGGAGTGGATCGCCCGGCGCATCAATTCGCCCCACGTCCTGCAGGCCGCCCCCGTTCACCGCGAGCGCGACACGCTCTATGTCGTCACCGAACTGGTCGAGGGGCGCACGCTCAGGCAATGGATGACGGACAATCCAATGCCGGACATCGACAGCGTGCGCAATATTGTCGAGCAGATCGCGAAGGGCATCCGCGCCTTTCATCGTAAAGACATGCTGCACCAGGACCTGCGTCCGGAAAATGTCATGATCGACCGGGAAGGAACCGCGAAGATCATCGATTTCGGCGCGGTTCGTGTCGCCGGGGTGCTGGAGGCCAGTCCAGACTTCGATAACGGCGACGTGCTCGGCACGCATCAGTACGCAGCGCCGGAATATTTTGTCGGAGAGCCAGGAACGGAGCGCTCCGACCTCTATTCCCTGGGTGTGATCGCCTACGAGATGCTGACGGGCAAACTTCCCTATGGGCCGCGCATGGCGCAGGCGGGAAGCCGGCTGAAACAGTCGCGCGTGACCTATGTGCCGATTTCAGCCTATCGCACGGATCTGCCGGCATGGATCGACGCTGCGCTCAAGAAGGCGGTGCATTTCGATCCAACAAAACGCCAGGAGGTGCTGTCGGAGCTGACTTACGACTTGCGGCAGCCTCGTCACTCCACGCCTGCGGTGAAATCAATCCCACTGACGGAGCGCAACCCGGTTCTGTTCTGGCAAATCGTGTCGCTGCTGCTTGGGCTGACAGTGCTCTGGCAGGCTGTCTGGCGCTGAGACCTCGCATCCAACCTCCTGTTCCAAAACCAGAAAGGACCCGCAGATGAAGCGTGAAGACCTGACGGAAAAGATCCTCGATATCAAACGTGAGAAAGGCTGGAGCTGGGCTCATATCACGGAGGAGATCGGCGGCATCAGTCCGGTCCTCATCGTAGGCGCCCTGCTGGGCCAGCAGCGGCTGGTGAAACCGCTGGCGCGGAAGGCGGCGGCACTCTTCGGGCTTTCGGCCGCCGAGGAGGCAATGCTCAACGAGGTTCCCATGCGCGGCGCTGGCATCGTCTCGCCGCCGACCGACCCCCTGATCTACCGGTTCTACGAACTCATCCTCATCAACGGGCCGGCCTGGAAGGCTCTCATCGAAGAGGAGTTCGGAGACGGCATCATGTCCGCCATCGACTTCGATATGGAAATGGAACGCCAGCCCGACGAAAAGGGCGATCGCGTCAAAATCACGATGTCGGGCAAGTTCCTGCCCTACAAGTACTATGGCGCATCGCAGGGCATCCCCGGTCTTGGTCTCAAGGCTCTCGACGTTCTCTAGATCGTTTCAGACTTGCGTTGAAACGATCCAGATTTCTTCGCTCACGCAGCTGCCCCTCGCTATCGCTCGGGCTGCTCCGCGGGGCGGCGCATGGCGCGCCGGGCCGCAGTCGCGGTCTGAACGGTTCCGCCTTGGTCGAAATCGCTCTCGGAGCTTCCTACCTCTGCCGGCACGGCCTCACTGCATACAAGTTGCGGCTGGATCGTGCCGGCGGGCTTCGCTTTCCGACTCCGAACAGGCTGCGCGCGAGGAGCCCAAGTCTGGTAAGATCACAAATCCCGCCGACGACGCTTCGCTCGCAATCCTTGCGTGGATGGTTTTGGCGCGCGCGGCTCAGCTGCCGATACTGCAGGATTGAATTCGCCGCTGCGGATACTCACGCGGCCCAGCGATTGTCGGTGGGGGCGCCCGGCACCGCAAAGCAGCGCGCTGTTAAGCTTCTTCTACCCCGAAATCTGGGCTCATTGCTCAGCAATCGGGGAGCGGCTGGACTTTCAAAAATCTGACAATCGCCCAATCTGAAACTCAAATTGGGTGCCGCCAGCTGCACAATTCAAAGGCACTTTTTGAATGCTTTGCGTACGCAATATGACGCCAATTGCGGAGCGGCCGCGGGCACGAGCTATCGTTGCATCCACTGGCTCGACTGCAACCCCGACAGCACCCTCGCGGATTCGACGGAATGCTAGCCAGATTAGGGTGTTGCGGAGATGACACGCGATCGCAGCTGAACATCCTCATTTACTCTGTCGCGTTGCATGTGATAATGTGCATTTGTATTAACTTATGATTAAGTTATTATAATAGCGGCCCGAACGGCTATTGTAGGTTGATATTGGATTGATGTGCTTTGCCACGATTGGGCTTAGGTACTCTATTTCCTCTGTGAATCGCGTAACTCAGAGGGTGAGATGCGTCAAAATCAGTTGAGTTGTTTTATTGCTGCGGTTCGACGGTGCTTCATCCAGTTGCCGAGCGCATTAACGCTAGCAGTTGCAGCATTGATCGTGCCTGTCGTGTTCAGCAATTTCGGTTGCGATTTTTGCAATGCACGCGCTGAACCCAATGTCCAACCGGCGCAAACAAGTCTTCCCGATTGCGGGAACGATACGTTGGCCTCGAACAAACTGGTTGCATCCGCGGCAGCAGACCATGTCGTCTTCGGCGACAAGATAAAGATCACGTTTTTCGAAACCTTGCCGATTGCACTTCGGGGCGCAGGGGGCGCCGAAGTCAGCGGAGCAGAGGCCTCGTTCCCGCGGTCGGATATGTCCGGGGAATTCGTCGTCGATGCCGACGGTGGCGTGCTGATTGCCAGGATTGGACGGGTCGAGGTCGCTGGACACTCCCTCAATTCAGTCAGGTGCACGCTTGCGCCCCGGTTCGAGGCCGTTATCGGGCGCAAGGCAGCCGAGGTCAGCGTCAGTTACGTCGAGCGGCCGCCCGTCTATGTGCTGGGCGCCATCAAGCAGCCGGGCGCCTACGCCTACGCACCTGGCATGATCCTGGAACAAATTCTGGCAAAGGCCGGCGGCCTCGACAAGGAGATCAAGGATGTCTCCCAGGAAATCGAGCGCATCCGGCAGGTTGACCGGATCCGTGAGCTTGAGGAGCAGATCGATCGTCTGGCGATGACGAAGGCACGCCTGATTGCGCTTCGCGATGAAGCATCGTCCATCTCGTTTCCCAAGTGGTTCGGGAGCCGGATGACCGATGCCAAAACGAAAGCCGCAACGGAAGCCATTCTCGCCAACGAAAATGCGAGCTTCAAATCAGAGAGAAGGCTACACGAGCAGCAGGTGGCTCTCACGCAGCGCGAGGTCGAGATCGCCAAGCTCGAACTCGAGACGCTAGAAGCCCGCCAGGAACACTTCAGCAAGCAAATCGCGAACAGGCGGTCCCGCGCCGATGAGTTGGGCAAGCTCGCACGGCGAGGGCATCTGTCGTCGAGCCGGCTCGATGATCTGACCGTCGACCTCGATGACCTGACTGCCCGCGAGATAGAACACAACGTAACCGTCGCGCAATCGCGCCGCAGACTGGTTGAGGCTCAGCTCAAGCTGGCGCGGCTCGTCGACATATCCAAGCTCGAATATGAGCAGCAGATTTCGGATCTCACGATCAAGATCGAAGACGCCAAGTCAAAGCTTGGCGCGATGAGTTCAGTCGTCGCGGTGCTGGCCAAGGACAAGCCAGTCGAGGGGCCGCGAGAGGAATCAGTCAAGCCGACAGTGCAGATTTTGAGGAGGGGGCGCACAGGCTTTTATGACATCCGCGTGTCGTACACGACGCCTATCTTGCCGGGCGACATTGTACGGGTCAATTCAGCTGATGTGGGCTTTTTGGCTCGCGTGGAAGTTCACCAGTATCATGGCGAGTAGGAGAGTGGAATGGCCGACACTACCATTTGCGACAGTCTGATCGATGTCGATACTACGGATGTGTTACGCCAAGCCAGGATCGTGAAAGTTCCTGAAGGCCGAACACCCACCGAAGCGCCCACCAAGATCCGCCAGGCCGTCGTCATGGCTGGCGGCAAGGGCACACGGCTGCACCCCTACTCGGCCGTCTTGCCAAAACCGCTCATGCCGTTGGGCGACATGCCAATCCTGGAGCTGCTGATTAGACGCCTGAAGAATTCGGGTGTCGAAGAGGTCATTCTGGCGGTCAATCATCTCCGGCACCTGATCGAGGCCTATTTTGGCGATGGCCGAAAGTTCGGTGTCAAAGTGACGTACAGCGGCGAGGAAAATCCGCTGGGTACTGCTGGCGCCCTCGGCAACATGCTCGACGTGCTGGACGATCACTTCTACCTCATGAACGGAGATCTCCTGACGACGATCAACCTGAAGCGGATGGCGCAACAGCACATCGCGACGAAGGCTGATGCATCGATCGGCATCTACGAGCGCGAGCACAAAATCGATTTCGGGCTGATCGAGGTCGACAGCGACGGCATGATGGCCGCCTACCGGGAAAAGCCGAGCCGCAAGTATTTTGTGAGCATGGGCCTCTACATTCTAGGTCGTGAGGCGGTTCGTGAGCACGTAGCGGACGTGGGCTATATCGACATGCCGACCTTGCTGCTCAAGATCAAGGACAAGGCGGGCCGGCTCCATTGCTTCAACGACGATTGCATCTGGCTCGATATCGGCAGGCCGGATGACTTCGCGATGGCGCAGGAGATTTTCGAGCGAAATCCGAAGGTCTTCCTGGAGCCCATCAGAATCTGATTACCCGGGATGCGGAGAGCACTGGTTACCGGAGAAAGCGGCTTCATTGGCACACACCTTGTTGATGCCCTGCGTGGCGAGAATACAAAAGTCGTCACGCTTGGCCGCCGCAAGAGTGCTGATGGCAATCACGTCTACTTGGAACCTGGTGAGTGGAACGGTGATCGTCTGGCGAAAATTCTTGAGTTCGCCAGACCGGATGCCATCTTTCATCTCGCAGGCGCCGCGCGGGGCACTGCTGAGGAACTCCTCGCGATCAATGCCGGGTTGACGCGCGCGTTACTCCTTGGGATCGAGCGGGCCGGCCTATCCCCCGTCGTGATAAGCGCGGGTAGTGCAGCCGAATATGGCGCTGCAATCAAGGACGGCGAGCCCGTCACCGAGGACGCCTCTTGCGAGCCTCTAGCTGCCTACGGTATCAGCAAGCTCGCGCAGACAATGGAAGTACTGGATTTTGGCGCCCGCAGGAGCGTGCCCGTGCTCGCGGCTCGGATCTTCAATGCCATAGGTCCGGGAATGCCGCGGCACCTGGCGCTTGGTGATTTCGCCTACCAGATCGCGGCAGCGCCCCGGCAGGGCCGCTTCCGCCTATCGGTAGGGAACCTTGAGACGCGGCGGGATATGATCGACGTTTCCCACGTTGCCCTTGTTCTTTCCAGGCTGGCGCGGCAGCCTGATGCCCGCGGCATCGTTAATGTGTGCAGCGGCGTCGCCCCAAGATTGCGCTCCCTCGTCGACACCCTCATTTCAGCGTCAGGCCGGGATGTTGTTATCGACGTCGATCCCTCGCGCTTGCGACCGAATGAACTGGCAATTATCGTCGGCAGTACAGATAGGCTTTCGAAGCTGAATTGTTCGCCGCCGCCGACTGATTTTCCAGCGCTCGTGGAGAGCATCTGGCGCTTTGTGGAGCGCCCTGTGCCGGTTGTGTCATGACCGATTTGAGAGTGGCCAAGACAGAGGATGTCCAGGTGCTGGTCAAAGGCGCTCAACGGGCTGGTGCGAGGGATGCCGCGCCAAGTCTGGATGAACCGGATCTGCTCAGCATGCTTTCGTTGAGCGACTGGCGCCGGTTCGTGCCTGAAACGCTTGTCTTGCTGGCATTGATCGCCGGTGTCGAATTCTGGCTGGGCCGCCGGCTTGGCGGGACCGGCGGCGTGCCCCACGCCTACTGGCTGCCTGTCCTGCTCGCATCCGCGCAATACGGGGTCGTCGCCGGCATGCTCGCATCCGTGGCCACGATCGGCTGCTACATCGCGTTCGGACTGCCGCCGCAGTCGGCTGCACAAAGCTTCTACGATTATGCCAGCGTCGTCGCCGCGCAGCCTGCGGCCTGGCTTGCCGCAGCGCTCGTGCTTGGCGGATTGCGCAGCCTACATATCCACCAGCACTCCGAGGTCCAGGCCAAGCTCAGTGCCGCGCAAAGAACGGCGGTTGATTTGGCCGATGGCCTGGAGCGTGCCACCGACGAGATCGAGCAGCTGGAGCGTAGCATCGCCTATGAAAATGGCGGCGTGGCATCCCTCATCCGCTCGTTCTCGAAACTCGATCTTTCCGATCGGGCGAGTGCGATTTCGACGTTCAGCGACGTCGTCCGCTTCGGTGTTGGCGCCCAGACATTCATGATCCTGCTGAAGCATGGCGACCGCTACGAAGCAGTCGCCGCCATCGAAGATGATGTCGCGGTGCCTGCTGCCGCGCTGACGTCGCTTGATGCCGCTACGTTAGAAATCGCGCTCAACCGTCCGGGTGGCGTCGATACCAAAGCGCTCGGAATCGGGCAATGCGATCACTGTCTGGTGGGCCGTGTAGCGGGGCAGAAACCCGACACGATGATTGGCGTTATTATCTGCCTGCGTCTCGATACGACCGTTGACGAGGAACGCGCGCAAAAGCGCCTGACGAGTCTCGGGCTTGCCTTGCACAATATTCTTCTCGCCGTCGATGACAGAGCAGAGCCCGATCTGCCTAAGGGTGATAATGACGGTCTGCCCGCGAATGCCGATCAGGTTGTTCTTGCCAAAGCCGCGGGAGCTGGCTCGTGACATCGCTTGTCGCCTTACCTCGCAAGGTGGCCACCCGTCCTGGAGTGAACCCGGCGGCTCATAATATATCCGGCGGAGAAAGTGTTCGTGCCGCGCCTGCGGTTCTTGGCGTCATGACACTCATCCTGTTTGCCTTCGAGACACTCCTCACATCAGGCTTTCTGGCTGGCAAGCTTGGCACAACGGCCTTTCTCGTGGCGCATGTTTGCTGCTGCCTGATCTTTGCCGCCATAGGAATTGTCAGCGAATGGCGGTCGGGCGCTGATGGGGTTTTTACGACCCGCACGTTCCAAATCGTCTTGTGGACATTGATGGCGGGTCCATTCGGCGTCGCCGTTTCGGCCGTCTTTCTGCTGCCGGCCGCACCGGCTCGTATCGGGGCGGACGCCGCCAGTGACGAAGACGAGGCCGTGTTGCCAGAACCAACCGATATGCGCCTTGAGCGCATTCGCACCCAATTCCTCGACGATCGCGTCCGGGTGAGCAGAATAGATCAGGCCAATGGCGTGCGCCCCCTGATCGATGTGATTTCCGAAGGCAGCCGCAACGAGAAGCTTGAGGCTCTCGCCGTCGTCGCGCGGGGCTATCACCCTTCCCTGGCAGTCGCCATCAAGTGCGCAATGATGGACGGAGACGCTTCGGTTCGCGTTCTTGCAGCCACGGTCATGGCCAAGTTGCATGGCCGCTTCACGCAGCGGATCGGCGCGCTGCAGGATGTTCGCGGCGAAAGCACCAGTGTCACCCAGCTTTGCGATCTGGCAGAGGCCCGCCTCGATTATGCTGAATCCGGTCTCATGGAAGCCCCGCGCTCGCGCAGCGAAGCGCGGCAGGCGGAAGCGGTTCTGGCGCAGGCTGAGCTGGCCGATACTGGCGAGGAAAACGTCCTGCGGATTGCCAGGCTGCGCCGACGTGTGAGCAAGCGAATGGCTGGCGGGTTGCCGGTGGCCTCGCCGGAGCCCGTTACCGGGAGCGGCGAGCCATGAGCGAAGCGGATGTCTGCATCATCGGCGAGGCCGGTTACCCCTACACGCTGGGCGGCGTGTCGTCGTGGACCGACGCATTCATTCGCGCCGCGCCCGACCGTACCTTTCATGTCGTTTCGATGACGATCTCCAGTCAGCCCCTCAAACCGAAGTTCGAGTTGCCACCCAATGTCACAGGCGTTAGCGACATCCTACTTGATGTGTGCACTGCCGGTACGCAGCCGAAACGCCGCGATGCTGAAGCGGTGGAACACATGGTTTCGCTCATCGAGGATGCGCTGACCCAGGCTTCGGAAGAAAAGTTCAGGGAGTTCCTTGGCCTCCTGCAAAGCACCAACTTCGTTGGTTCTGCGCTGCTCGATTCCAAACCGGCGTGGCGCGCCATGGAGGCCGTCTACCAGCGGGCCTTGCCAACCGGACCGCTGGTTGAGTTCTTCTGGTCATGGCGTTTTCTGGCCCGCAGCCTCCTGGCGGTTGCAAGCGCGCCGATACCGCCAGCCAAGGTCTATCATGCGGTCGCAACGGGTTATGCCGGGCTGTTTGGTGCGTGTGCCAAGGTCATCACTGGACGCCCGTTCGCGCTCACCGAACACGGCATCTACACCAACGAGCGCCGCATTGAGCTTTCGGTCGGCGACTGGCTGTTTGAATCGGGTGCGGGTGGCTATGAGGTGCGCCATCGTCCGGTCGAATTGCGCAGCATGTGGCAGGCCGCATTTCAAGGCTTTTCACGGCTGGCCTACGACCAGGCCGACGTGATCACGACGCAATACACCGCCAATCAAACCTACCAGCTCGCCGATGGCGCCACCGCTGAAAAGTTCCACATCATTCCGAACGGCATCGACGCTGATCGCTTCGCGGCGATCGAGCACAGCAAGAGCCCCCGCCGCCCGACTGTCATCATGATCGGGCGCATCGTTCCGATCAAGGACACGCGCACCTTCATCATGGCCGTAGCTCATCTGCGTGAACTTGTTTCGGATGTGTCGGCGATCCTGATCGGGCCTGAAGACGAAGATCCAGCATACGCCGCCGGCTGCAGGCGGCTGGTCGAGCAGCTTGGCATCGAGGACAACATTTCATTCCTAGGCCGCGTGCCTGATGTCTTCGATTATCTGCGCGCGTCGGATGTTCTCGTGCTGACCAGCATCAGCGAGGCACAACCTATCGCCTTGCTTGAGGCTGCGGCGATGGGCTTGCCAACCGTATCGACGGACGTCGGCTCATGCCGGGAACTCATCGAAGGCTTCGATGCCGATCCGGTGGCAGGCCACGGTGGTATAGTTGTCGAGGTCTGCAACCCGCGTGCTACCGCGGAGGCGTTGGCCCGGATCCTGCTCGACGTCGACCTCAAGACGCAGATGGGCGATGTGATGCGGCGGCGGGCAGCCAACCGCTATCACAAGGACCGCGTCAGCAGCATCTATGCCGAGCTATATTCGGGACTGACCGACGAAGCCGATGCGGAGGCCGTGGCATGAGACCCCTTGCCGACGTCAACCGCATGCTGGAGCGCTTGACCCACAAGCGCTCACTTACCCTCATCGGCGGGGCCTACGTCGTTGCCGCACTACTTGTTGCGGGCCCCTGGATTTTCACAGTGCTGGGCCTCATCGGTCTTGGCGTGACCGCGTGTGCCGACGGCTGCGATGAACTTGCCCTGTTCCGGACGATCGTCATCTACAGTTCGATGTTCTCGCTCATCGTGACAAGCCCCATCGCCTTCCTGTTCGCGCGACACATTTCCGACCAGCTGTTCCAGGGCAAAAGGGACGGCATTGTTTTCGCACTTGCCTGCGCGTTCACCATCTTCGCCTTTACGATCGCCCTTGCCGTGGTGCCGTTCTACGGCTGGGGAGCTACGCTCACGAGCGCCCAGAAACTCGCGGCAATCCACAACGTCATGCTGATCGGCTGTTCCTGGCTGCTCATCCCATTCCTCGGCGTGACGCGCGCCTACCGCACCGTCCTTGCGGCATTCGCTCTGGGCGCCATCGCCATGACGTTGCTTGGCTGGGCGATCCCAGAACCGAGCGCGCTCTGGCTGCTGGTTTCGTTCAATGCGGGCTTCGCGGTCGTCAATGCAATCCTTCTCATTTCGATCATTCGCACGTTCGGCAGGACGAACAACGTCGATGCATCGCTGTTCCAGCTGCTGAAACACAAATGGGAGCTGCCGGCCGCCGGGGCCTGCTATGCATTGGGCCTGTGGGTGGACAAGGTCATCATGTGGGTGATGGCTCCATCCGGCACAATGGAAATGGCCGGCGTGCTGCGAACGATGCCAAGCTATGACACCGCGATGTTCTGGGCACATCTGTCGGCCATACCGATTATCGCGGTGTTCTTCGTTCATATCGAGACGCAGTACAAAACGCTATCGGAAGCGTTCTATGGCGGATTCCGGCGGCGCGCGAGCCTGCGGGAACTGGCTCAGGCCATGGGCCGGATACGCATCTTCGTGATCTCCAACCTGGTCGGCATGTTCGCGGCACTCATCATCGTGGCGGCAACGATGATCGCCCTGTCATTCGTTTTCATGCACGAACTTGGCCTGAGGCCGTCCTACATGACCATTCTGAGGACCGCCCTGTGTGCCATTGTGTTCCACACCAGTGCGATGTTCTGTTTCATTTTCCTACTCTATTTCGATCTGAGAAAGTCCGCCCTCCTGATTGTCGCTACCTATTTCGCGCTCAATGGCATTCTGACGTATTCCCTGCTGCCCATGGGCGCGGAATACTATGGCTACGGCACGATGATTGCAGCCGCGCTTTCGTTCCTGCTTGGATTTGGATTGCTTCTCAAGGAATTGCCCTGGCTGCATTACCACGCTGTCATTACCAACAACACTTCGATCCAGCAGGCGACCGGCAAGAAGTGGACGCTGGCTGAGAGTTTCATCGGGAAAAATCTGGTGTGGCTGCATCCCAAAGAGCCAATGGCAGGTAAGCGTAAATTTTCAGGCTGAGCGACAGGAATTTGCCAGTCCTGCCTGAGGGGAGGACGACAACCAAGATGGAAGAGGCCTCCATTTCACTATAAGACGTACTCGATCTGGCCAATTGCTGTTGCAAAACGGTATCTGGAGCGGGCATTGCATGAATTGCGCGGATGGAAGTCGCTTCCGATGGATTTTCAAAGGGCGCATCGGCCTCCTTCCACTGCGCAGCGGATGAGCAAACACTGGCGAACGCGGGGATAGGTTCTAGCGATGTGGCAAAACAAGAAGGTGATCGTAACAGGCGCGGGCGGCTTCATTGGAAGCCACCTCGTCGAAGCGCTCGTCAAAAGCGGTGCGGATGTATCGGCTGTCGTCCGCTACAATTCGAATTCGCTGATCGGGAACCTTGCGCTGATGGATGCGGAGGCCCGCAAGAGCGTGCGCATCCTGAGTGGCAACATCGAAGACAGCGACTTCATGTACCAATCAATACGCGGCCAGGAGATCGTGCTGCACCTTGGCGCGTTGATCGCCATCCCGTATTCATATGAAGCACCGCGCAGCTATGTCCGCGCAAACATCGAAGGCACGCTCAACGTCCTTGAAGCGGCGCGCCGTTTTGATGTGACACGAGTGGTCCACACCTCAACGTCGGAAGTCTACGGCACCGCGATTACCGTGCCGATCGGTGAAGATCACCCGCTGCAAGGACAATCGCCATACTCGGCAAGCAAGATTGCCGCCGACAAGCTGGCAGAAAGCTATTTCCGGTCATTTGCGACCCCGGTGATGACGCTGCGGCCATTCAACACTTTTGGACCGCGCCAATCGGCCCGCGCATTCATTCCCACGATTATCTCGCAAGCTCTTGCGCAAAAGGAAGTTCGCCTTGGTTCGCTGGACCCGGAACGCGATATGACATTTGTCACAGATACGGTTGCCGGTTTCATGGCGGCGGCACTGGCGCCCAATGTCGAAGGAATGACGATCAACCTTGGCACAGGCGCCACACATTCGGTGGGCTGGTTTGCCAAACGCATTCTCGCACTAATGGAACTCGATATGCCGATTGTGCAGGAAGAACAACGCATGCGACCGAAATTGAGCGAGGTCATGAAACTGGTATCAGACAATTCGCTGGCGCAAAAAGCACTCGGATGGACGCCCAAAGTCAGCCTTGATGACGGATTGCTGGCGGCAATTGACTTTGTCAAGTCCAATAAAAATCTCTATACTACCGACAAATATGTCCGCTAGTGGCGAGAAATTGACGGGCTGATCTGGGGCAGGGCAATTCGATCGAAGCTTAAAGGCTGACGATCGCGGGCAGCGTCAAAATGGGTACCTCAGGCCGATTTGCGATTTTGGTGTTGGGATTGCTGCTCCTGGCAACGGCGGTCATGTCTCCTCGTACCTATGAGTGGGTCGCGCAATTGACCGACAATGCGCGATATCGCGAGGCGATCGCGATACTCGAGAAGCAGCTTGCTGTTCGGCCAGACGAGCCCGGCCTTCTCGCTGCCGTTTCCCGCGCGCATGCGGGTGCAGAGAACTATGCAAAGGCCGCCGCTTACTTGAGTCGCTATCTGGCGCTGCGCCCCAACGATGGTGGCGCCTATGGTCAATTGGCCGACTATCTGGAGAAGACCGGTGATCTTCAGGGTCAAACGGAAGCGTTAGAGAAAGCCATCGAGCTTGCGCCTAACACGCGCCGGGTCATCCAGCTGGCATTCTGCTATCGCAATGCCAATCGCGAGGACGATGAACGCGCCACATTCGAGCGCATTGCTTCGGATCTGCCTCTCGATGGCGGCATTGTCTTGCGCTTCGCCCAACTCCAGGTCGCAGCAGGCAAGCGGCAGGAAGCCATCGACTTCCTCACCAGGAAGGCGGCAGGATCGCAGGGCGACCTCACGAACGGCGCGGAGCGGTTGTTCCTAGCACAGCTTCTGGCGGATGCCGGCCGTGTCGACATTCTGGCGCCACTAGCTGAACGCTGGATTGCGCGCTGGAAGCAGCCCTATCTCGCATTTCAGCTGCTGACGATCGTCGCGCTGGCGGATGGCGGCGAGAACTCGAACCGCATTGCCGATGCGGCGATGGCTGCACATCCCGAGATCCGGCTCTACGCTGCCAAGCAACTTTATGACAAGGGTGCGCTCCCGGTCGCAAAGCATCTGCTGATGAGCTGGGCGAACAGCAACAAGGAGCCTTCGCTTGTCGACATGGCGGCACTGCTATCGGTGAGCCGCGACGTTGGCGTACCAGATGCGATCTGGCATGCTTTTTCCGATGCCATGGCCAAACAACATTCCGAACAAGTGATGGTTCACTACAGCGAAGCATTGGCTGCGGAGTTCGGCCCGGACGTGCTGGATCCCTTCTGGCGCACACTTCCTGAAAAGGCGCTCCTGAAATCATCAATCCTTCCGGCACAGCGGGCGTTCAGGAACCGGAACTTTGCGTTGGCCAAGGCATTGCTGCTGGAGATCGACCTGACACAGCTGAACAGCACCGACCAGAAGTTGTGGTTGCAGATGCTGGAACAATCGATACCCGTTCATGAGCGCTTCTTCGTTTTGCAAGCGCTACGCAAACAGAACAGACTGCCTCGCGACCTGCTCATCGAATATGCGAAATTTGCTGGTCAATTGGGGCAAGAGGGAGAATACCGGGCAAGCTTGGCAGAGCTCATACCCAATGACCAGAACTAGACCGTTCTGCTGGTTGGCGCCCGGTTCAGGCATGGCACGTGAGTGCAGCAGTCGCGTGAGAAAATGACCAATAACGAACGTGGCTCATCAACGATGGGCCTGATAGGGCGCAGGCCGCTTCTTACCTCCATTTTTGCCGGCATTCTTGCTCTCGCAATCAGTGGCACTGGGCGTTTGCTGTGGAAGGCCTATGGCGGCCGGTCGATAAAATGGGCGGCCTTCTATGGCGTCGAAGCCAATGAGGATTTGCTCGGCTCGTATGAGCTCGTCATTCTCGATCCCGAGTACAGAGGTTCGATAAAGGCCATTTCGGAGCGCGGTGCACGTATTTGCGCATATTTGAGTCTTGCCGAAATTCGGACTGCGAATCCGTATTTCGCCAGCCTGGATAAAGCTGCCGTCATTGGTGAAAATCCGGATTGGCCGGGAACGCTCCGCGTGGATGTCAGGCATCCTGCGTGGAAAAAGTTATTGCTCGATGAGCAAATCCCACACGCTATTGCACGAGGATTCAGCGGAGTGATGTTTGATACGGTGGATACGCCGCCTTATCTGGAACAGATCAATCCGAAGGCGCACAAGGGGATGCGGGATGCCGCGATTGATCTCATCGCGGCGGTTCGGAACCGGTATCCCGGTCTCGAACTTATCGGCAACCGCGGCTACATGATGCTGCCGGACATCGTGGGCATTTTGGATGCCGTCATCGCGGAGAGTCTGATTAGCATGCCCCGCAAGGATGGCAGCGGCTATACGTGGGTGCCGGAGAAGGAAGTCGAAGCCCAACTCGCCTTCATCAGAAAGGCAAAACGTATCAAACCGGACCTTCCTATTCTGAGCCTTGACTACTGGAACCCAGACGACATCGCAACGATCGCTCAGATCTATCGCCGCGAGCGGGCAATGGGACATCATCCCTATGTTTCCACCCATAGCCTCGACCGCATTGTCGCCGAGCCACCGCAAGCGTGATTGATGATTTGGCGCGGAACGCCGGCCGCACAGGCTAATCCGTCGCCTGCCGCTTAAAAGTTTCAAAAGCGGCATCGCAATGTGTGATTTGCCACGTATCGTGTGAGGCGTGCCATTTGCAAATTGAATTGGCTTGCGCATGACTCTCATCGCAATGCCACGCCGCCTTGTACGGCCATTTGCACTCATAGCATCGCGCTGCTTTCAGCCGTGCAAACATGACGCCTGATTGCACTCTTTGACACAGCGCGTGTCGCGTATTTTTCAAATGCTTGGAAATGGTAAATTTTATTGGTATTCGATTCTTTTTTGATGAGCATTTCAATCAACTCTTGTATTGTCTGCGAGCTTGGCGGGGCTTGGGAGTGCCGCCGATGTGGCGTGAACCGTGTATTGAGTAGGGTGTTCAGATGTCATTTCAGTCAGCAGATCTCAATCTCGTGATCTCCCATGTCCTGCGGTTACTCGACTGGAACTTCACCTCTGGAAAACTCGACGAACAACTGAGGTTTGTGTTCGGCCAGGACATCGACGTCTCCGGGGCGCGAACATTTCTTGAAGGTCTCGCCAACGGCACCACTCGGGTGCAAATCGAAATTGTCGATGGCTCTGCACTCAATGGTGCGCTCGGCGCATTCGCCGCCGAGACGAACACGATCTACCTGTCATCGGACTTGAAGACCCAGCTTGGCGCTTCGGACAGCGCGGCCAATGTGCTTCTGGAAGAACTCGGGCATTATATCGATGCCAATTTCAACGCGTCCGATGCGAGCGGCGACGAAGGCGCCCTGTTCGCAGCGGTTGTTCAGGGCACGACTTTGAGCGATGGACTTGTCGCATCCTTGCGCGCGGAGGATGACCAGGGCAGCGTTGTGATTGGCGGTAAATCCCTCAGCGTCGAGTTTGCTCTCAACACCGGCGGCATCACGCTCGACGGCATGCTGAACGACTGGTCCGTGAATGACCGCGTCGATGGCGTTGCACCCGTAACCAGCTATGAAGTCTACGGCCAGGGCATCGGCAATAGCTATGTGTTCGCCATCCATGCACCGAATGGCGTCGTGATCGGACCGAACACCACAATATGGCTCAACACCGATCGCAATCCGACGACAGGCTTTGATATCTTTGCACCGGCCCCGCCCTACGACGGCGGCGCGGAGTACAACATCAACTTCGATGCGAACGGCGTGCCGCACCTCTATTCAGGCAGCGCAGGTGGAACGCTCCTGGAGGTTTCCACACCTATAGAGTATGCGATCTCCGCCGATGGCACCGTGCTAGAGTTGGCCATTGCAAAGGCCGATATCGGCAATCCCACGACCGCGATCGATATTGTCGCGGATGTCAACGACGGCGCCTTTCTCCCGGGTAACTTCAGCGGGCCACAGTACACAGTCTACGACCTCGCTGGACTGCCACAGCGGACCGACTTTTCGAAGAAGGTTGCGATCGTATATTCGGACTCGACCGCACAATGGTTCTTCGGCGATCCCAGTGTCTCTGGCCAGCTCCAGATCAATATGACCGCCTACTCCCAGCTCTTCATGATGGCACAGAACCAGGCCGGCATAGCCGGCGTGCCATTTGATGTCATCAGCGAATCCGACCTCACCGATCTCAGCAAACTCGTCAATTACGACGCGATCGTATTTCCTTCGTTCCAATACGTCGATGCGGGACAAGTCGACACGATCGAGACCAATCTCAATCTCCTGGCGCGCTACTACGATACGAGCTTCATCACGTCTGGCAATTTCATGACCAACGACGTGGCGACTGGCGCGGCGCTACCCGATGCCTACGATCGCATGAAGGCATTGTTTGATCTACAGCTCAACGCATCTGGTTTTCCAGCTGATATCGATGTCAAGTCGGCGGGGACCGGGTTCGGTGGTGTGGGTGGATACACCGCGGGAGAAGCCATCCGATCATACGATGGCACAGGCTTCCTGGCATTCACGGACGCAACACCTGCTGACACGCCGCTCGGCGTCATAGCCAATCAGACCATTGATAACGCGACTACGTATAACGCCATTGTCACGAGTGAAATCAACGGCGACCGCAACGTCCATTTTTCGACTGCCGCGCTCATGGGAGACAACAACCAGCTGTGGCAGGCGATACAGTGGGCGGTGAATGGCGACACGGGACCGACGGTTGGCCTGCAGCTAAGCCGCCAGTCCGCGATCTTTGCGTCGCGCAACGATATGGATCAATCGCAGTTCAGCTACGATGTGAATCCAGGCGGTGGATTGCCGGGCATCTATGACCTGATGCTGCCGATCATCGAGCAGTGGAAAGAAGCCTATAACTTCGTCGGTTCATACTATATCAACATCGGCGACAGACCGGCACAGGAGCAACAGACCAATTGGGCAGTTTCCGCGCCTTACTACGCGGCGCTGCTGGCGTTGGGCAATGAGATCGGCAGCCACTCCTACACCCATTTGATCGATCTCAACCCGGCTGAGAACACGAATATCCTTACCACTGGCACCGGACCGGGCACTTTCGACTACGAGTTCAACCAGTCGAACATCGAGATCAATGCGCAATTGAGCGCCTTTCTCGGCACCCCCTTCACTGTGACGGGCGCCGCTGTCCCAGGCGCTCCCGAGACGCTCGCCACAGCCGAGCAGATCATCCAGTACTATCAATATTTGTCGGGCGGCTATTCTGCCGTCGGCGCCGGCTATCCTGGCGCGTTTGGCTATTTGACACCAGCATACGACGATCTGGGCAAGGTCTATCTGGCCCCCAACATGTCGTTTGATTTTACCTTGATCGGCTTCCAGAACCATACCGCCGAAGAAGCCCTTGCCATATGGCTGCAGGAGTTCGCTCAGCTGACCAGCAAGGTCGATGTGCCGGTCATTCTGTTTCCCTGGCACGACTATGGTGTCACCGGACTTGAGCCCGGCTACACGCTCGATATGTTTACGGGCCTCATCTCAGCCGCAGATGCTGCAGGGTCAGAATTCGTCACTCTCGCGGATCTTGCGCAGCGCATAGTGTCTTTTGACCAATCTTCCGTCAGCTACAATGTCAACGGCAATACGATCGACGCTAGTGTTGTCTCGAACGATGCGGGTAGGTTCGCACTCGACCTAGATAACCTTGGCGCGCAGGTCATCGCAAATGTTGCCGGGTGGTATGCCTATGACAACGACAGCGTGTTCACCCCCAGAAATGGCGGCAACTTCACGATCACGCTCGGCGGTAGCGCTGATGACGTCACGCATATCATCACATTGCCTGATCGCAGCGAACTCGTTTCCCTCACGGGTGACGGCACCGACCTGACATTCGAGGTGGTGGGCGAAGGACTGGTGGTCATTGACCTCAAGAATGTGCCAAACATGTATGTCGGCGTGACAGGCGCTACTGTCGTGTCACAGGTAGGAGACATCCTCACACTCGATCTTGGCGCCATCGGCACACACATCGTATCACTGGACATCAGCGTCCCGGTAAACATTACCGACCTCTACCCCTCCGCCATGCACGCCCAGCAGAGTTCCGTATACGGGACCTATGGCGCCCCCAGCATTCTCGACAACGACACTTCGACTTTCAATCATACGTTCAATGGCTCGGACGAGTGGGTTGAGGTTAATTTTGGTGGCACCGCATTCGGCGTTACCTCGATTGAGATCATCAACCGTCTCAATGCTGGTGCTCGGCTTGATGGAGCCACGGTCTCGTTGCTGGATGTAAATGGCAATGCGATTTACACGTTTGCGCCAATCGCGAGTGCCACGAACGGCGAAACCTTAACGTTTAGTCTGCCCCATGAAATGAGTGCCTACGGTGTCCGCGTCGATGGCGCCGACGGGAATTATCTTCACATCGCCGAGCTTAATGTTTTCGGCAATGCGCCTGCGAACTATACCCCACCGGTCAATCTAACTGACCTCTATGGCAGCGTGATGCATACCTTCCAGAGTTCTACCTACGGAGGCTATGGTTCTGCGAACATAATCGACAACGACGTTTTGACCTTTGATCACACGCTCAATGGAAATGACGAATGGGTCGAACTCAACTTCGGTGGTACAGCCTTCAACATTATGTCGATTGATATCATCAATCGCTCGGCGGCTGGTGCGCGACTGGATGGTGCCACTGTGTCGTTGCTGGATGCGAATGGCAATGTGATTTACACATCGGCACCGATTGCGGGCGCCGAGAACGGTGAAACGTTCAATTTCAATTTCGGAACTTCGATAAGCGCCTATGGTGTCCGGATCGACGGCGCCGATGGGCAATACCTTCACATCGCGGAACTCGACCTATACGGCACTGCTCCTGCCAACTATGCACCGCCGGTCGTTTTGACGGATCTCTACGGCGGGTCGATGACCGCCTCGCAAAGTTCGACATATGGCACCTTCTCCGCCACCAATATTCTCGACAACGACAATTTGACGTTCAATCATACGCTCAACGGCAACGACGAATGGATCAAGCTCGACTTCGGTGGCACGTCCTATGAGGTCACCGCTATCGAAATTATCAATCGTCTCAATGCGGGCGCCCGGCTCGATGGCGCTACAGTTTCTCTGCTGGATGCAGGCGGCAACGTGATCTACACGTCTGCGCCAATTACAGGCGCTGACAATGGAGAGATATTCAATTTCGTTCTCAACACACCCATCGTCGCAAGCAGCGTGCGTATCGATGGCGCTGATGGGCACTATCTCCACATCGCGGAGCTCAACGTCATTGGCTATGATCCGCTGGCAGCCTTGGCGTCGACAGGAGACGTCCTGATCTAGAACTTTGACTTTTGCCGGGTTGTTAGGCTTTGGCGCGGCGTTGTGGCAAGCCCTGCTTATCAAAGTAGCAGCACCAGATCGCCCGCCTCAACCGGAGTGGTCCGGTTGCAAAGTTAGAGTTGATGGCGCGCGGATCGGACTTATGCGAGGCAATTGCAACCTCCCACGCTAAATGGGCATTGCACATCACTTCCGTCCGCCTCAACGGGTCTGCGGCTTGTCCTCCAGGCCATACCGCTTTATCAGCCGATAGGTGTTGCGTTCGCTGACGCCCAGAACATTGGCGATGCGGCCGCGATGACCGTTGTGCTTCCATATGAGACGGGACAGGTAACTCGCCTTGATCTCGTCCAGGGTTGGATCGTGATCGAATCGCAGCTCACATTGGGCGGGGATACCGTCAGGTGCCGTGGGCTGCCTACTCGTGCACGGCAACGCAAGATCAGCCACGCCGATTTCGTTTCGTTCTCCCGAAACGAGGATTGCACGCTCCATGACATTGCGCAGTTCGCGAATATTGCCGGGCCAATCGAACGCGCAAAGCGCGTCGACGGCATCTGCCGTCAGGCACTTTTGATGCTGCCGCTGGAAGGTTCGTGAACTCAGGAAATGCTCCGCGAGTAGGGGGATATCCTCGCGTCGCTCACGCAGTGAGGGCACGCGCACCACCACCGTCGACAATCGGAAATACAGGTCGCGACGGAATCCGCCCTGCTCGCTGAACGACTTCAGGTCGCGGTTGGTCGCCGCCACGAAGCGGGCATCGCTATCGAGGCTCTGCGTTCCACCCAGGCGGCGGAACTCTCCTGTCTCCAGGACCCTCAATAGCTTTGCCTGGAGCGAAGCGGGCAGCTCCCCGATCTCGTCGAGGAACACGGTGCCGCATTCGGCAACCTCGATGAGGCCCTGCTTGCGCCTATCGGCACCCGTGAATGCACCTTTCTCGTGGCCGAACAGCTCGGATTCGAACAGGTTTTCCTGGATGGTACAGCAGTCGACCGGAACGAATGTATTTTGAGCGCGCGACGAAAGCTGATGGATGCTCTGAGCCACCAGTTCCTTGCCGACACCGCTTTCACCCTCGATCAGCACAGTAGCGTCGCTTGGTGCCACCAGCTCTATCATCCGCACCATTTCCTGAAATGCGCGGCTGGCGCCAATCATGTTGCGGGAGAAGGATGGCGTGAGCTGGTTGCGGCAATACTCATAGCGCCGCCGCAATGACTCGGCCGAAAGCGTGCGCGTGACGGCCAATTCCAACTCGGCGGGATTCACAGGCTTGGCCAGGTATTCAGCTGCTCCCGCGCGCATGACTTCAACCGCATGCTTGATCGAACCAAAGGCTGTCAGCACAATCACAGGACACTGCGCGGACAGCTCTGGCAGGCATTGCAGACCATCGGCATCCGGCAGCCTGATGTCGAGGAGAGCCAAAGACGGATCAGCACCGATGAGCAATGCCTTCGCCTCGGCCCAGGAATGTGCGCTCGCTACGTTGTAGCCCATCGCCTTGAGCTGGTCGGCTATCAAACGCGACAGTGTGCGGTCGTCTTCAACCAGCAGGATTCTCTTGCGTCTCGTATTCATGTTTCCTCGGTGTCCGCCTCCGCCCAAGGCAGCGTCACAATGAAGTTTGCACCATGACCGCTGGAATTTTCAGCACGTATGCTGCCCCCATGCCTGCGGACGATTTCCCGGCAGATCGGCAGGCCAAGGCCGGTTCCATGAGCGCCGTCCGCTCGCCGGCTCCAGAACGGCTGGAAGATGCGCTGCATGTCTTCAGGCGGGATTCCCGTGCCGGTATCGCGGAATTCTATCACCACCTGATCGTCAGCGACGTAACCCTTGATGGTCATGGTGCCGCCTGCGGGCATGGCATGGAAGGCATTCTGGACAATGTTGAAGACTAGCATCCGGATGTCACCGTCGGCGGCAATGACGCGCAACGATGGGCTCAGTTCCAGTTGCATGGCGATCTCAGCGTTCGAAGCCTCCGCATTGAGTAGCGAGACGACCTCGGGAATGACCTCATCGATGGCAACGAGTTCTGGCAGCTCGGACGCCGGGGCCGACAGCTTCAAGAGCCGCTCGGTGACCTGGATACAGCGATCGATCTCGGTCTCCATCACGTCGAGATGGTCGGAGAAATCATCTCGCATGTCATTGTTGGGCCGGTCGCGCACGGCCTGCAGCGTGAGGTGAATGGAAGAGAGCGGGTTGCGGATCTCGTGGGCAACACCAGCTGCCAGATGCCCGATCTCAGACAGCCTCTGCTCATGGGAATGCTGGATGTCGCCGCTCAGGTCGCGTATCGCCTCGACGACGCCTACGCGTTTCTGAGTTCCGGTGTGCAACTCCAATGGCGCAGCGGAGACCTCAACCAGCACGTCTTGGCCGTCACGATTCTTGTGTGTATGCCGACAGGTCAGCGCGGCGCCGTTGCGCCCGATCTCATAGAGTGGGCACGTCACCAGCGTCGGCGCACAGGGCTCGGTGCGCGCGTGGCTGGATGCATAACAGGGCCTACCGAGTATGACCTCCGGAGCCAATCCAATCTGGCGCGAAAATGCCTTGTTGACCTTCAAAACACTGTAGTCCGGCGCGATGACGCGGACGCCGTCAGGCATGGCATCGATCATGGATTGCAGGAATGTTTCCCGCTCGGCCAGTTCGATCTGGTTGGCTTCCAACTTGCGGCTGGTGGTGCGGAATGTTCTGGCAAGTTCGGCCAGTTCATCGTCTCCTTGAGGCTCGTCAACGGCATCAAAATGCCCGTCCGCAAGCATTGAACTGGCCTTGCTCAATTCCTGCACCGGGCGAATAACCGAGCGGCGCAATGCGAGGCCGATGGCACCGCTGCCCGCGAGCAATACCAATATGCCAGAGCCGGCGAGTAGCAGGCCCATCGTCAAGGCTTCGCGCCGTATTTCGCCTGCATCGTAGTCAACAACGAGAATGCCGTTTACCGGATGTTCGGACACCTTTCCGTGGCATTGGGTGCAGGGCTCGTGATTGGCCACCGACTTGACAGACCGCAGGACCTCGCCCGCCTCTGGATCAGATACGAACATGGCGGCGGAGGTGCCACCCTTGCGAACATCGCAACCCAGGCAGAACCCCTCGCTGTGCAGATCGAGCATGCGTCCAAGCTGCGTCTTGGGCGCCGAGAAGCGAACTTCACCTTCTGGGTTGAGGATCATCACTCCTCGAACATTCTTCTTCTCGCCCAGTTTGGCAACAATGCCCTGCAGGCCCGGTATGTCGCGCTTCAGCATCGCGTTCTCCAGCGCGACCTGGAGCATGGCGTTGATCTCGGACGATGTCGTTGCCCGCGCCGCAATGAGCCGCCCACGATAGTAGCCGACGAACAGCACGAGAAAAGCGAGGGAAATTCCAGTCATCGTCGCGCCAAGGACAAAGTAGAGCTTGCGCGAAAGGCTGCGCTCGAACCAGTCTCGGATGCGTGCCATCATCGCGAGGCAAGTCTCATCAGCAGTTTTTCTTCGGGAAGCACAGCCGGGTCGATCTCGACATGGCGAGGATTTGGCGAAGGCGCGTCACCGCAGTAGAGCGCCAGCGGGACGACGACGGCATGCCTGCTGGTAAACGATATGAGATCCGCCAGCCAGGCGCGGCGCACGTCCGTACCGCGCGTTGAAAGCAATCCCTCGACGTTATGAATAACAATTCCGGCACGGCCCATCGGGTTGGTGGCGACCTCGTTTATCCGTTCAAGAGGAACACCGCTGGCGCCAGCTCCAAGCGGAGCCATATATTCGGCCCGGAAGTCGACGAAAGCAAAATCGAGGCTATGCGCCAGAGCGCGGACGAGGTCGGGCCGGTATGTTCCCAGCGAGACGAGGAAGCTGCCTTGGCCGCCACAAGCCGATATTGCGAGGCCAACGGGCTCCATCCACGATGAGAGTGTTGCTGATCTTTCATTCATGACAGCACCTGGAACAGATTCTTGCGATGGTGTGTGGCCGCGCAGATCCTGCACAGATCCGCAGCCACCGGGCCGTCCGGCACATAAAGATAGTTGGCGCCACAGCCGCGGCACCTGCCGCGCGCAAGCTTGACAGGCGGCGGATGAGCGCGTCCCCAAGGTACCAGTGTAACAGCACCGACATCGCACGCATTGATGCAGAGTCCACAACCTGTGCATGCCGTTGCGTCGATGACATAGGCCGGCAGGTGTTCGTCTGGTCCCTCACCAGCCGAGGCTATGGCGGCATGCGGGCAGATTTCAACGCACGCACCGCATGCGGTACAGGTCGCCTGTTCGATTTCGGGCGTTGACTCGGCAAGTGTCGCGCTGCTGCGGGCGTCGAGCAATGCACCAGCCGTAATTACCCCTCCGGCCATTTCAGGGGGCGAAGCACTTGCCACAGGCGTGACTCGTCCGAGGACGGCCCGGAACAGAGCGCGCCGGTTGGGCTTTGCTGCTTCCTCGATATCGCGGCGCCAGGTTTTGGCTTCCAGCCGCAGAACGGTCATCTGCTCCAATTCGCGATCGCTCAACAGGCGAGCGAGATCCGAAACCCGGTCGCGCAGATTAGGCTTTGCATTCCGGCTGCAATGGCGGCACTCCTCATGTGCTATCGCGAGCCGGCGAACACCGCTGCGATGAAGCCTAGCCAGCAGCGACGTCGAAATTGCATTGAGGCAGGGCACGTTGCCCTTGCTGCCCGGCATGGCAACTCGATCACAAGCCATGTAGGCCGTGCTGATCTCGTCGCGGTCATGAACCGGCGGTGCCGACATCCGGCCCAGTGCTATCGCCTGCTGCGGACAAACCGCCAAGCACAGACCGCATGAGTCGCAACTTGATGTGTCGATGGACAAGCCGTCGTCGTCGAGGAGAATGGCGGTCTGCGGGCACGATGCCACGCATGCTCTGCATTGCGCGATGGGGCACAGGCCATGCACACAGCGATCGCCATCGACGTCAGGAGCGCCTGTGTCGTGGTGTTGGACAAGCGCGGCGGGGTCGTCGGCCATCTTCCCGGTGTTGCCTCGAATTTCAGTTCCGCAGTGTTGTTCATTCTAAAGCATTGCCAGTCGGTACGCGAGCATCACACCGACCTTCATGCTCGTGTCGCAGTGCTTCTTGGCCGTTTGGCGTCGCCCGGCAGCTTGTACCAGCTGGCCGTCACCAGCTGGGTGCGACGCCGGGCATGTAGCGCGGCGGCGGCTCGGCGACTTCTCTGTGTGCCCGCAATTCTGCCGATGTGCCAAGGGCAGCGCGCGGCATATCCAGTCTGTTCGCCAACTCGTCGCGCATGTCTTCCAGATATCCGTGCGTCAGCGTCACGACTCCGCAAAAATAGGGCGTCGCACAGCGCGTCGCGATCCGTTCTGCAAACTGTCCAAACCAGCGCAACAGATGAGCGTCCAGAAACCTGGCGGCCTCGGACAGACGCGCATGCGCAGGCCTTGCGGTCTGGGCCAGCATATGGCTCAGGAACTTCAGCTGCAGCACGAAGTGGTCATCGGAGCGCAACTGGCGATCGGCGACCTTGAGACCATGGCCCTCGTACCATTCGGCCAGCTCGAACATCGGCTGCTGGCGCTCGAGCTGGTCCTTGTCGAGCCAAGGAGATTCGGTTGGCGGCGCCCTGTATGCGTGCAGCAGATAGATATTGGCATAATCGGCGCCGAGGTCATCGTAGGTCTTCTGGTCAATGGGCGACGGCAGATCCTCCAGCGCGGCAGCGATGAGCGCAAGGGCACCTTGCGAAATTTCAGATTTGGCTAGGAATGCGAACCAATCCCTCGCCGGGACTTCGCGAAGCGACTCCAGAAGTTGTGGCGTCGGCTCTTCGTCGCTCAAAGCTGCCAGCAATGAGAGGTCGCGCGAGAATGCATCACACAGCAGCTCTTCGACTTGTGCCGGCTCAACCATTCAATGCTCCTCCTGCTGGTTTCGTGATGCCCTGGATCTCCCGCCTAGCCCTTCTTGTCGACCACGCCTTTGGAATGGGGAACAAAAACAATCGACGGATTGGTCAGTGAGGGATCTGCCATGTTCTTGACCTGAGTAACCACATCCTGGCCCTGGTAGCGTGCCTTTGTCTCATAGCTGCCATCGCGCAGGCCATCGATGGGACCGACGTCGAGCACGCGCATCATGCAGGCCATCACGCAATAGGGTTTGCGGCCAGCGTCCTGCTCATCGACGCACATATTGCACTTCGAGACGATGTTCTGCTCGGGTATGTACTGGGGAGCGCCAAACGGACAGGCCGCTTCACACCGCCGGCAGCCGATGCATAGGGTGGAATCGATGTCGACGATGCCGTCCTTCTGGCGCTTCCAGATCGCGCCCGTCGGACAAGTGGGAAGACATGCCGGCTCGGCGCAATGGTTGCACGACATGTTGACCTTGTAGGCATATACGTCCGGGAACGTGCCTCCCTCGACGTACATGACACGCCGGAATCGCGGACCGGGCGGCAATCCGTTCTTGTCCTTGCAGGCGATCTCGCAAGCGCGGCAACCGATGCAATCGACATTGTTGTGTATGAAGCCTATCTGCATGTCGGGTTTCACCGGCACGTAGACTTCGCGCTTCTTGCGCTTCACAGCTTCCTTGATTTTTGCCTTGTCCTTGGGCTGCGCCATTGTCTCATCTCCCCCGGCTCAAAGATCGCGACGGAAAACGTGGGACCGCGAAGTCGCCAGCTCATCCCAGCCGGGACGATGCTCCAGCTCGGTCTTGCGAATATCACAGAGCACCGTGTTGTAGGCAAAAGCTCCGGCGGGGCTCGGGTTATCGAGCGTCAGGAAATCGGGATTGCCAGAGCGGTCGCGGCCCTTGGCGTCGAGATCCATCCATGCGCCCTCGTGCAGCACGAGCACACCGGGCATGCAGCGTTCCGTCACGTAGGCGGGAACGATGCAGCTGCCGCGATCGTTGAAGACCTCGACGGTATCGCCGGTCTTGATGCCGAGCTTCCTCGCATCCGAAGCATTGATGGTGACTTCCTGCTGGTAGGTCTCGCGCAACCACGGGATGTTGTTGAAGATCGAGTGCGTGCGCCAGCGCGGATGCGGCGAGATGATGTGGTAGGGATGCTTGGCCGTCTTGTCCTTTGCATTAAGGCTCTCCCACGGCTCGATCCACTTTGGAATGGCGGGGATTTCATAGCCATATGCCGTGCGCGTCCAGTCCTTGATCTGCGCCAGCTGCGTCGAGAAGATTTCAATTCGCCCTGACGGGGTCGACCACGGCAACCCCTTCTCAACATTGTCCTGGAAGGCGACGTGCGGGCGGTCCAGCTTGAACTTGTAGATGCCGAATTTCTTGAAGTCCTCCCAGCTCATCGTGACGCCTTGATGATGCTGCACGCGGTCGGTCCACCATGCCGTCAGGTAGGCTTCGTCGACGGCATCGGGATTGGCGAAATATTCACGATTGGCACGCGGGTTGTAGCGCGGGCCAAAACCAAGCCGGTGCGCCAGCTCGGTGAAGACCTGGAAGTCCGTTTTGGATTCACCCAGCGGCTCGATGACCTTGGGCCGGTGGATGTAGTAGTGCCCCTTGTACCAGGGCAGCGCCACGTCATGACGTTCGAAGTGCGTGGCGATGGGCAGCAGGTAATCGGCCCAGATCCCGGTCGGCGTGATCGTCGAATCCATGCAGACGAAGAGGCTCTCGCTGTCGCCGTCTGCTTCCAGCTTCCGGATTGCCTTGATTTCCTTGTTGATGTTGGTGAGCTGGTTCAACCAATCCGAGCCCTGCCAGAAGATGCCACGGATGTTGGGAATGACGCCGTCGAGCTTGTCGTTGCGCGGCCAGAGGCCAACCTCCTCGCGCTTGATGTCTGGGTAGTTCAGGATGCAGTGCGCCCAGCGGTCGGACTTGATCGAGGCATACCACACGTTGGCGTATTCATCGTATGGATAGGCAGTTCCCTCCGCGTGCCAAGCCTTGCCGACACCTTCGGCACAACCACCGAGAACGCCGATGTTGCCCGTCATCGCCTGCAGTGCAGCCGCCATGCGATTGTACTGTTCGCCATAGGCGTTGCGGCCGGGCGACCAGGAGGCCTTGAGTGCTGCCGGCTTTGTCGTCGCATACATCTCGGCCAGCTTCTTGATATCATCTGCCTTGACGCCGCAGATCTCAGCTGCCCACTCCGGTGTCTTGGGCTGCCCGTCGTAGGTGCCAAGTATATAATCCTTGAAGTTCTCGCGATCCTTGGCCCAGTCTGGCATGGTGCCGGCATCCATGCCGAGCACGAACTTGTCGATGAAGTTCTGGTCGTGCCAGTTGTTGGCAAAGATGTGATGTGCCATGCCGGCCATCATCGCGGCATCGGTATTGGGGCGGATCGGAATCCACCAGGCATCATAGGCGGCGGCGGAGTCTGTATATTGCGGATCGACGACGACGAACTTACATCCGCGCTGCTTGGCGAGACGCATGTAGTAGAACGTGTTGCCGCCGTGGAAGGTATAGGCCGGGTTCCAGCCCCACATGATGATGAGCTTGGAATGAGCGAAGGTGTCGTCCTCATTGCCGTCCTGGATGGTGCCGAACGTCATGCGCGATGAAAACGTCGTGCCCTGGTAAGATGGCACCGACCAGGAACTCGTGCGGCAGCCGAACATGCCAAGGAAGCGTGCGAGTAGTCCCTCGATCTGATCGGACTTGTGCAGGACACCGTAGGACGCGCCGGCATACGACTGGTCGAGCAGCGCTGTTGGTCCGTATTTGTCCTTCAGATAAACCATCCTTTCCGCGATCTCTGTCAGCGCCTGATCCCAGCTGATCCGCTTGAACTTGGATTCGCCACGCTTGCCGACACGCTTCATCGGATAGAGCAGGCGTTCTGGAGAATAGAGGCGCGAACGATATGACCGGCCGCGCAAACAGGCGCGCACCTGCGGCTCCTCTTCCGTGTCCTTTCCGAAGAAGCCGCCTTCCTGATAACGGCCGTCATCGGTCGACAGCCGCACGATCACATCGCCCTTCTTGTGAGCGATGAGAGCATGACGCGAACCACAGTTGTGCGCGCAGCTGGTGACGACGGTCGTCAGTTCATCGTCGCGCGGATACGGCTCGTAGGCGAATGCCTGCGCTTCCTGTCCGGCGACGATCGGGCTCAACCCGGCCGCGGCGGCAGCGGCTGCGCCAGCACCTGCCTTCAAGACATCGCGACGGTCGGGATTGAGGCCCGCCGCCAATAGCAACTCTCGATTGTTAGCTGCTGCTGGTGTTCGCTCGACCATGGTTGCCATCCTGTCGATCGTTGTCCGGCCAACGCTCGTATCGCACGCCGGAGTAGGGAAAGTGAGAGAACTATCCGCCCATTGACACTTGCAGCGGCAGTAGGCCTCTCCCGGTGGAGCGCTGGATTATTGCGCGGGCTTGGCAGGCGTCTGCTGCCCAGACATTCCGGACATGCCGCCCATGCCGGACATTCCCTGCTGGCCGGACATGCCACTCATTCCGCCCATGCCGGACATTCCCTGCTGGCCAGACATGCCACTCATTCCGCCCATGCCAGACATACCCTGTTGGCCAGACATGCCACTCATGCCGCCCATGCCAGACATTCCTGACATGCCTTCCTGTTTGGGTGCAGCAGGCTTCTCCGCTTTCTTTTCTTCCGAACAGCCTGCCATGCCCGCAGCCATGCCAACCATCGCGACCGCGGCGATGAATTGAATCTTGGTGAACCTCATCGTTTCTCTCCTCACTCGAAAGGGATGCCTTTGCATCCTCGTCTGATCGGTTTGCTCGGTATCGTGACGCACGGGCAACTGGGACCAGCGGTTCCAATACGCTCGCGGGTTTGATGCTGTGTCGGTGCCATCAAGTGTGTGTGGCGTGTGGCGTGCCTGTCGGTTTGCTCATTTTCCGCTCAAACGATACTGCGGTTGCGACTCTGCGGGTCGGTCCTTGGCCCATTCGGGCACCTCTTTGTCCATTCCAGGCCATGGGTGACGCGGATATGGGAAGCTCTGCATGTACCAAGACCGACCACCATGGCAGCCGTAGCAAACATCGGAGCTGCCCTCCTTTGCCAGGGCCTCGATCGCATCGGCCTTCAGATAGTTGACCTGGTGTCGCACTGTGCGGAACTGTTCTGCATGGCAGGTCAAACAGCCGTTCGGCGTGTCTGCCGATTCAAGCCCCTCGCGCAGATCCGCCCAGCTGCCTTCAAGGCCCATGTTTTCCGCTGGAAACTTGCCATGGCACAACAAGCAGCTCGTCGAGGGATTGACCTGCTTGCGAAGCGTCACATTACCCACCGCCACAGTGGTGGCACTCGAGCCCGGCGCTTCCTCGCGATGGTCCTGGCCTTGGTGGCAGAAGTTGCATTTCAGGTTCATGACCTGATTTGCGAGAGGCATCGTCAAGTGCCGCGCGTGGAACGTCGCCTGTTCTCCGGCATACGTGTCAAGCGTCTGATACCAAGCGAGTGAATCTTCAGCTTTCACGCCCGCCGGTGAAACCTTGCGGACCTTGTGCTCCAGAATTTCACGATGACATGAGAGACACTGTTCGTTGGTTGCCTTGTCTATGGCCGGTTTGAAATGCAGTTCATTCCACGCTGCATCCAGGTAGCGCGGCTTGTCTGCCGCGTTAGCGGTGGCAATGATGCTGTCACCGGCATTCGCAAGTGTGTTCTTGGTTTCCGTCTTGGCGATGCCGCCGCCTTGTTGTGTCAATCGAGCTGCGGTTTGACCTTCGGTTGCCACTTCGCCTGAGCCAAAATAATTCGTCACGATCAGCGCTGCCGAAATCGCGATAACGGCGCTCGCCAGTATGACCTGCAAAGCGCTTTCGTGGCTTCTGCCTCGCGAGCCGTTGGCCATGCCACCAAACTCCCTCTAGCTCTTGACGTTGTGAATCTCGGTTTCACCCCGGGGGGGCGGGAGTGCCGGCCAGGCACATGGCCCTGCCGGCACCCCGAAGACGCGATCAGTGCTTGCCGCCCATACCGGACATGCCACCCATGCCGGACATTCCAGACATGCCGCCCATGCCGGACATGCCCGACATACCGCCCATGCCACCCATGCCAGACATTCCCATTGCGCCCGGAGCTGCCCATTCGGCGCAAACCCAGCCTGGGCCAGGGTTCATTCCGCTCATGCCACCCATACCGGACATTCCCGACATGCCACCCATGCCGGACATTCCAGACATGCCGTCCATGCCTGACATGCCCTTCATGCCGCTCATGCCACCCATGCCAGACATTCCCGACATGCCATCCATGCCCGACATGCCCTTCATGCCGCTCATACCACCCATGCCAGACATTCCCGACATACCATCCATGCCGGACATGCCTTTCATGCCGCTCATGCCACCCATGCCGGACATTCCAGACATGCCGTCCATGCCGGACATGCCTTTCATGCCGCTCATGCCGCCCATGCCAGACATGCCATCCATACCACTCATGCCGGACATGCCGCCTGCGCGGATCCAGCGTACGCAGGTCATGCCGTTACCTGCCATGCCCGACATGCCGGACATTCCGCCCATTCCAGACATGCCGCCCATACCCGACATGCCGGACATGCCGGACATACCTTCCGCGCTGACAGCGCCCGCGCCCATTACGGCCGACACCGACAGTGCGATCAGCGTCGCAACACTCCTCTTCATCGTGATCTCCTCCAGATGATATTTGAAGCGCTTTCGGGCGGCATTGCTGCGGCCCTAGATTGCCTCGGTTATGCGGAGCACTCGCTCCACCTTCTCTCGCCACTTTTGCGAGATTCCACTCCGACCATCTCAAGCCCGGCTGGCGTTGGAACGAATGCGTCGCTGTTGTTGGAGGCTGCCATCTGACCTGCGCTCGCCATCGATCCAATGCGCCGGTTTCGGCGCGTACCGTTCACCACGTCATCGGGAAGATGCGTGTAGGTGGCGGATGTCGTAGGGCCCGGTCATCCCCGGATGCGCGAACGGGGTGTACCAGTTGCCCTGGTCATCAAGAAAATTCAGGCTGTTCGGATAGGGCTTGGTAACTCCGCGTAGCGCGTCGGCACGCTGGTCGCTACTCAATCCCTGTTGAGTGATCGTCGGATCACCCTTGGGTCGCTGGTCCGGTGCCGTGCCCGCGACAAAACCAATCTCCGCATGGGCTGAACCGATGCCGGCGAGCACCGCAATCCACGCGAAGGCCGCCATGAAGTTCGCGACTTTCATCCTGACCACCAGGGTTGGTAAATGTTTCCTTAACTGAAATTCTATTAAGCAACCCGCGTGCCAATCGGGTGCTTGCAAATATCTTATTGATTTTACTTACTTATTTTTATATTGCGCAGTTGTGTGCCCGGCAATCGGGTAGCCGCGCCTGACATCTTGTCAGCCTAATTTTGTTGGCGCTGCCAGTTTGGCATAATCAGCTTTCAGGTATTACGATCGAGGACCGATCGTGCACCGGCCTGCCGCCGTCATGGTGCCGCGTGGACGACAACACCGAGCCTATGAGCGCGCTTGTGCGAGAATGCATCACGCCGCTCCCGGTGAAGAGAGCGGCGTAATTCGTTTGCAAGATTGCATTGTTGCGCGAGGCTTGAGGCGTCGCGCGCCTGACGCTGCGTTCAGCCCCGCGCCTCGCGCGTGCCAGAAGTGTCGGTGTCATACATCGTCAGCATCGGTTCATCCTCAAGGATGACCTCGTCATAGATGCCATAGCCGTTGAACGATCCAGCGATCGCACGCCCATAAGCGCCAACATTGCCGATCTCGATGTAATCGCCTTCGCGGACTGTGCCCGGTAGCATGAAGGGGCCCTTCATCTGGTCGATCGAATCGCAGGTTGGACCCCACATCTCGAACGGCACAAGGGTTTCACCCGGGATCTCAGGTCGGCTGACCAGACGGGCGGGGAACACGAAGCCAAGATGCGCTGCATCGAACAGCGTGCCGTAGGCGCCGTCGTTGATGTAGAGATCGTTGCCACGGCGCGCATCGACTCGCACGATCAGGCTTTCGGCCTCCGCCACAAGGGCGCGGCCGGGCTCGCACATCAACCGCACATCCTCGCGCACCGCCATCTTGTCGATGCCAGCGTCGATCGCATCCATGAAGGCGGACAACGGTGCCGGCTTGGAATCGGCGTAGCACGAGGGAAAGCCGCCGCCGACATCGAGCCGGTCAACCACCACGCCAGCCTTGACGATGAGCTGGTTGACCTCATCGAGCGCCGCCACGTAGGCGTCGGGCGTGAGGGTCTGCGAGCCAACGTGGAAGGTAGCGCCCAGTTCGGCTGCCACCTGGCGCGTCTTCACCAGGAGCCGGGCCGCGGCCGCACCGCTGATGCCAAACTTCTTCTCAAGAGGGACGCGGCTGTTCTTTGGCCGCACCGCGATCCGGACAAACAGTTTCAGGTCGCGCGCCGGCCCCTTCGAGCCCGTCGTCTCCTCGACGATCTTTTTCAGTTCGTCTTCGCTGTCGAGCGAGAAGGAACGCACGCCGAGTTCGTAGGCGCGGCGGATGGAGCTGCGCGATTTCACCGGATGCATGAAATGCAGCTCGGCACCAGGGATCGTCGCGGCATCCTCCAGCTCAGGCAGGGAGGCCACGTCGAAATGGCGAATGCCCGCGCCGTAAAGAGCGCCGATCAGGAAGACCGAGCTGTTGGCCTTGTAGGCATAGGCGACGTCGCCTGGAAACCGGTTCAGGAACCAGCGTGCCGCGCGTGCGGTCGCATGCGGGCGGACCCCAAGCACCGGACGATCAGGCTTGCGGGAAGCGATGAGAGCTACAGCAGAGGGAAGTTTTTCCATCCCATGGGACCTCCACCAGTCGAGTTGGACCAGATGGCGCTGCTAACCAGCAGAGACCGCCGACGTGAAAGAATTGGAGCCGAGATATGGGGCAAACCGCCCCCGCTGTAAAGTCCATCAAGGGTGGGCGCGACGAATCTGCACCATGGCGCAGCCCGTCGCCGTCAATTGTGGTTAAGGGATGGCAATCGATTGCGCTTTTGTCGGAA
The DNA here is from genome assembly GCA_020442165.1 of Hyphomicrobiaceae bacterium. Classification (GTDB taxonomy): domain Bacteria; phylum Pseudomonadota; class Alphaproteobacteria; order Rhizobiales; family Hyphomicrobiaceae; genus JAEUMD01. Next base: position 206,138 of record JAGRKV010000045.1, read on the forward strand.
CATGCGGCGCAAAAGCGCTCCCGGGGCCTTCACTGTGTGATCTTGACGGTGAACGCCGCACGCGATTGCGCCTGGGCGGTGGGTGATGGCGGACGCAGCTTCGGGTGAATGTTCAGTCTGCGGCGGCGGTCGACGTCATCGCCATTGTCCAGTGGGATACGCGGCTCGTCCGCGGCCTTCAACGAGGCATCCAAGAATTTCTCCCAGTCGCCGAGATCGGTGAAATTCTGGTGAATGAGATCGGGCTTGATGCCCGCAGGCACCGGCTCGCCGTCCTCGCAAATGGCAACGAAGGTTTCGGCGCCGGGCTGCTTCAACAGCAGCTTGTAGGGGGCATCCGACGGTGGAATGCGCATCTCCACATCAGCCTTCAGCAGATTGTTGCGATTGAACTCATTGGGAAAGAGAACCGTTGCCCTTCGCTCGTTGTCGATATTGATGACGGTTAGATGACATGGCCGGTCAGCGCGCACGGTCAGCACGAGTGGCTGGCCCGATCTATAGCTGATCTGATCCGGCCACATCTGCAGCCTTCCCACTGCGAAGTCTGAACCAGCCAGTCCGGCTGATCCAGGTGCGGCTGACCGGGGGACATCCGCGGTGGTCATCGTGGCGGCGTTGGCGCCAGCAGATGTCGCGATGTGGGCGGCGTCGGCGGTTTTTTCCATCATGGACAGTGACCGTGGCGCGCTGGCGCTCTGGTGTGCGAGCAGGTGCGCCCGCAGCACTTCGAACTCGGACCTCAGAAGGCGGCCAAGCACCAGACGGATGGCAAGAGAAGCCGCATCCGGGTCAAGGCGCGCGATGGCCACCAGCTGTTCTTGCAGATCTTCCGTTGCCATCAGCAACTCGGCGGCAGCGGTATCAAGATCGAGATCCCGGCGGTAGCGCTCAGCCAGGCCAGCGACAAGCGCACTGCCGCCGCCTTGCCAAACACTCGCTGGCCCCGTCTGTTCCACCGCGGCGCGAACGGCGAAGCGATCATCGGCGATCGCCTTTTCAGCTTCAGCCTCGCTGAAGGTGATCGTCTTGGCGATATCCCGCGCCACGGCGTTTCCCGCATAGCCCGCGCCTGCGAGATGTTCGACGAGCTGATCCTTGAAGGGGGCCGGGCCTTGCGCGTGGCACTGAATGCAACCGATGCCGTTGACTGTCGCTTCATGGACCGGCGATGGCCGAGACTGTTCATCCTTGCGGGTGTCTGGCGCACCGGCAATGGCGCCGTCCTTGGCGGCAGCCGGACTGGAGGATTGGTCGGAGGTTTGGTCTGTCGCCTTACCGGCGTCGCGCCCCGCCGCCTCACGGTCTGTTGTCTCGCGGCCCGTTGCATCAAGGCCCGCCGCCTTTGATTTTGCCTTGGGCGGCTGGGTGTCCTTCTCATCCGTTTCGTCTTCTGGAGACGGAAGCGCCAGGCGCGCGCGCGCCTTGCCTTCGGTGTCGAATAACATGCTGGCTGGCAGGCCGTTCGGCAGAGCAAAGAGCGCACGGGTTCCAGCAGCAGCAGGCAGCCTGGCAGTTTCGTCCGCACCTCCAGCAGCTGCCCATGGCAGGAGAGGATGATCCAGCACGGCAGTAGAATCCTGCCCGGGCCGGTAATCGTGGGCCAGCCACAGATTGCCGCGTGCGGTGGGATAGCGCTCGATCACGCGTGGGCCCGCAGTCACACTACTGGCTGTGACGACACCACGTCGAACGGCGCGATCCTCGCGGCGATCATCCAGATCGATGCCGAGAATCTTTGCAAGATCATCAAGCGTCGGCGGCAGCCCCAACAACTTGGCATAATAGTCAGGGGCCATGGCGGTGGCAGCGAGCCAGTCGGCAGATACCAGGGGCAATGCCGTACCCGTCGCCTGTTCCACGTCGTGTCCCGCAGGAAATCTTGCGGCAGCCGGAAGCGCGTGCGCCAGCATCTCCCAATGTTGTTTGGTCCAGCCCAGATCGTCAATGCGCACAGCCAGTAGGGCCAGGGTGTCGCCAACGGTTTCCACGGGTGCAGGTTTTGGCGCCCAGCTCAAGCCGTTCAAGAGCCGCGTCACCGCCTGGCGCATGGCGGCCAACTCGGCATCACTGACGCAGCCGTTGGCGATGTGAGCCAACGATATAAATCTTGTTGCTGCCGCACGTTCCGGCCCAATGGCGGCGAGCCACTGGCTCATTGCATTGCGGAGATGATCGGCCGTTATTGTCGCGCGAGCCTCGCACACCGGCGTCGTGGCTTTGGCCGGAAGCTCGCTTATCCAGGCGCGCACGGCGGCGATTTCAGCAGGTGTCGGGGCGTTGCCTGGCGCACCTTCGCGCAAGATGTCTGCTGGCATCTGGCGAGCGATCATCTGCTGGTAGAGCGGCGAAGCATCGGGCTCTCCAGGCCGAACGAGTGCTGGATTTTTCGCAATCGAGTCGAGCGCCAAGATATTCGCGATACCGCCCTGGGCTAATTGGCGGGATTGGAGCCGGTCTTGCTGGTGACAGCGCGCGCAGTGGTGCTCCAGAACGGCGGCAACTCGCAGTGGCAGGGCTTGCGAAGCCGTCTCGGGAAGGGGAACGGATGGCGCCGCTGCCTCCGCGTCCGCCATGTCTGGCTCTGCTGCAACCTTATTCGCGCTGTCCTGCTGCATTGGAGCGTGCGCCACGGCTGGCGTTTGTTCTTTGCCAGATGTGCTCGCCGATGGTGATGTGGGCTCTTGAGCCTGGGTTGGGACGAGGGCAGCTGATGGTGGAGCGGGCGCGCGCACCGGCAACGGCGGTGCCATCCGCGCTGCCTGCCTCGGCCGCGCCCGGAGAGAAGAAGGACGGTGCTTTTGCCGTGCTCCGGGGCGCGCATCAGCCGGCGGGGACACCAGTACCGGCACGGCCCAAGACAGGCCGAACATCAGCAACAAGAAAATGCGAAGGACGACCACGAAGCGCGACGTCTTGCGGCGGCGCGGCACCGGCTCATCGCCTCGTTGTTCTCGATGCACTGCCACAGGCGAGTGACGCCGCACGCTCATTACCTCAACAAAACCAAAGCTTGAGAGGCTGACCATACGCGGCGGCGGGGCCGCCGCCTAGGGTCGCGGAGCCACACTCCCAGCACTGAGGCGAGGCTGTTTCAAGTGCCGGAGGCAACCTTTTGCAGTGCGATCTTTGTCGATCTGTTGAAGATGCCGTGAGTGGCCCCGCGATAGAGCCCGCGCCGTGCCAACGACCGCTGGATGGCGCGCCGTGTGGCATAGCTCCAGGCTCCCGGGCTGGTCAGCAGTTCCCGTTCGGCATCCTTGTTGCCCCCGGCAAGTGCCGCCAGGATGTTCTCGGCGGCACGATCGGGGCTGCGCGCAACGCCGCGACCCTCATCATAGAAATATGCCAGCTCCCGGTGTGCACCAGCATGGCCGCGCTCGCCCGCGCTCTGCAGCAGATGGACGGCCTGTGCGAGATCCGCAGGGCCTCCCTGGCCGCGCACCAGCATCAGCGCCAGATTGAACATCGCGCGGGTGTCACCCCGTTCGGCGGCGAGCTTGTACCAGTGACGTCCGGCCTTGGGATCGCGGGACACTCCCTTGCCCTGGGTGTAGAGGTAGCCCAGGCTCGCCATACCTGCGGCATCGCCCGCGTCCGCGGCCTTGCGATAAAGGCGCAGCGCTTCGGCCATATCCTCTCCGACGCCGTTGCCGAACTCGTGGAGTGTACCCAGCGCCGAAATCGCCGGTGCATATCCGCGATCGGCGGCCTGACGGTACCATGTCGCCGCCGTGGTGGCATTTTTCGTCACGCCCGAACCCAGTTCGTAAAGGCGACCCAGCCTGAACATCGCCGGGGTGAGGCCCGTCTCCGCAGCTTTCAGATAGAGCTTGGCGGCCTCGGCGAAGCCTGCTGAATCCGCCGCGCGGCTCTCCGCCTTCAGACCTTCTTCGTAGGCGTTCATCTGGTCGGAGCGCGTCGACGCCGTGACCGTGCTGCCCGTCACCACCGACGTCCACGGTGAAGAAGGTTTCGCCAACTTTTCCAGCCGCAGCATCGCCAGTTCGGTGAACATGCCGTCGGGAAATGCTGCGACGTGCTTTTCCAGCAAGGCGCGGTCATTGACCGATTTGATCTTTTCCCAAGCGGCGAGCTCGGCCAGATGTCGGGCATCGACACCCTGAAGGGGGCGGGCGATCGCTTCCGGCGGCGCCATCTTGGGACGGAAGAAGAATTCTCCCGTCAGCGAGGAATGTTCCCACGGCACCTGCCGGTTGCCTGTCTGCTGCAGCACCTGACGGCGTGTGCGGCGGAAGGTTTCTTCAAGCGGTATGCCGACCTCAAGGATGTTCGCGGCCAGCGCGCCTGAATAGGGACTGTTTGTTCCATCGCCATCGAGGGCCACCGCGCCCGGCCCAGTGGCGAACGCGATCAGTGTGCCTGCTGGTGATTGCACCGGAGCGAGGCCGCGCACAACCGAGCGGGACCGGGCCGGGTATGGGTTGTCGCGGCAAGCATCGAGAATGGCGATGTTGAGCCGGCTTTCGGCATTCTCCATCGTCTTCAGCAACTCGTTCAAGCTGACGCCCTGCAATGGCACCTCGCTCGCATCGGCAATGTCGGCACCGACCGGGATCAGGTAGTTCTGGCCGTCGACCTGAACACCATGGCCTGCAAAATAGAACAGGCCCACGCTATCGGAGGCGCGCAGCTCGCGACCGAAGGCGAGCATCGCATGGCGCATCGCCTTCTGATCGGCATCGACAAGGGTGCGGACCGAAAAACCAACCTGGGTGAGGCTGGCGCTGATGGCGCGGGCATCATTGCGCGGGTTGCTGAGCGGCGCCTTCAGGTAATCGGAATTTCCGATCACGAGCGCGATGCGGTTTTCGGCATGCGCAGCCGGTGCAAATGCAAAGGCCAGGACCGCAACGGTCCACAGCAGCAAGCAGCATGCGGCCGGCGAACGGCCCGGCGCCCAGCGCCTGCTGTCCGCTTCCAACCTACCGCGCGAGATTTGCCGCTGTCCCCGTTGCACCGCTTCCGCCAATGCGCGCTCTCAATCGAATCGGGGCCAGGATAGCGCTCCCGCCCCGCCCCACCAGGGCCCAGCCCCGGTATTCCACGGGCAACCAATGTGGACAAATTGCCTGTCTGCAGACCGGCTAAAATGCAACAGTAGGGCGGGGCCCGGATTTCGGGGCGGAAATCGAGTTTCAAGACATGCGTCGTGGCGGACAAATCCTGATCGAGCACTTGCGCGGCAATGGCTGTCGGCGCGTCTTCACAGTGCCGGGCGAGAGTTTCCTGCCCGCGCTCGATGCCCTGCGCGATGCCGATGGCATGGATGTGGTGGTCTGCCGGCATGAAGGCGCGGCGGCGATGATGGCGGAGACGACCGCGCGATTGACCGGGCGTGGGAGCCCGGCCGCGGGCGTCGCATTCGTTTCTCGCGGGCCGGGGCTTGCCAATGCGATGAGCGGGCTGCACGTCGCGATGCAGGGCGCGACGCCGATGCTGCTCATGGTCGGTCTGCCTCCGCGCGCGAGTGAGGGGCTGGGCGGTTTCCAGGAGGTAGGGCTCGGCGGGCTTGCCGGGAGCTTTGCAAAGCATGTCGAGGTGGTGCGTGACACCCAGCGCATCGGCGAAGTCATCAGCCGGGCCTTGACGATCGCCCATGGCGGTCGTGCGGGTCCCGTCATCGTCGGGCTGCCAGAAGACGTTCTGGCTACGGAAGCCGAAGCTCCTGCGGTGGAGCCTGTTCGCCTAGCCGAGCCTGTGCCCGACTATGCCAGTTTGACGAAACTCGGCGACATGCTGATGTCGGCGGAGTGGCCGGTCATCATTGCCGGAGGGCGCTGGAGTGCAGATGCGAGCCTGCAGTTGCAATTGTTCGCCGAACGCCTCGATGTTCCCGTCGTCGCCGCGTTCAGAAGCCAGGACGTCATCGACAACCGGTCACCCGTCTACTGCGGGCATGCGGGAATTTCACCGGCACCCAAGCTTGCCGCCGCACTCGCTTCCGCAGACCTCATTTTAGCCGTTGGTACTCATATCGATGAGATCACGTCGGGCGGCTTTCAAACCATCAGTGTGCCGGTGCCACGCCAGCGGCTGATCCACGTCCACCCAGCGGCAGACGTTGTAGGCCGCAATCATCGCGCCGACCTGGGACTCGTCTCCGGCATCTCGCAATTCTCCGAGCGTCTCGACGACCTCCTGCCGTCTGTTCGCCCCGGCATGCCGCAACGCTGGAGCGCGCTGAGGAGAGACATGCGCGCGGCATTCGAGGCTTGGCAGAACATTCCCCCTTCGCCAGGAGAATTGCGCCTGGAAGACGTCGTTGCGCATTTGTCGGAGACGCTGCCCGACAACGCGATCGTGACCAATGGTGCGGGCAACTATGCCGCCTTCCTGCACCGGGCCTTCACCTACAAGGGGCCGTTGACGCAGCTGGCGCCGTTGTCCGGCTCTATGGGCTATGGGCTACCCGCCGCCATCGCAGCCAAGCTTGCAGCACCCGACCGGGAAGTTGTCTGCATGGCGGGAGACGGCTGCTTCCAGATGACTTCAGCTGAAATAGCAACCGCGGTTCAATACGGGGCTGGCGTCATCGTGGTGGTTGCCAACAATGGCATGCTCGGCACGGTGCGCACGGCGCAGGAACGCACCTTTCCTGGCCGCGTCATAGCCACCAGCCTGGTCAATCCAGATTTCGCAGAGTTGGCCCACGCGCACAGCGCCGCCGGTTATACGGCACGGACAATTGGCGAATTCAAGGAGGCCATGTCGGCCGCCCGCTCCAGCCAGGAAACAGCAGTCATAGAACTTGTTCTTGACCGATCATGCCTCGCCCCGGGCGTCATCGCTGGCAGTAGTGGCGACGATCCGCAAAGTTGATGCGCTGCTTGCAGTTAGTCTAACGCTTAATGGAAAGTAAATTTAACGATTTGGTCGTTAGTCAAGAAAGCCTTGCGAAATAGACACAGATCAAATCTAGAAGTATTCATTACATCGAACGGCAACCTTGATGGACATACCGCTCTCGGGAATGGATCAGAACGTGGTGCAGTCAAAAGGGAAGCAGCAGGACTGGAGCAGAATTGGGGTGATTATCTGTTTCACCCTTTCGGCGATCCTTCTTCTTCTCACGCTTATTGCGCCACGCAATGCCTCCGCGACCGAAGGTGTACGGCAAGCCATCGCCAAGGTTTCCTCTCACGAATTCTTGCACTGACTACCCAACGCTGCTGCCCAAAAGCTCTGCCATGCCCCTGACCGGAAACCTGGTCAGGGGCATATCTTTTTTTGACGATCGCGGGAGAGATTTATTTGCAGGGCAGAAATTGTGCCGGGGCCAGTGGCCTGCTGCACGCCTGCTCGATGCCTGATGGCTGCCGGCCGTTATCCTGCCGCTTGGATCAGGAAGCAGCAGATGCCGGATCTGAGACCGCTCACTCGATGCGAAGCGCGAACTCGCAGTCCGATTTAAGGGCGGCAACAAGCCGCATTTCTTCCGCCTCATCCAAGGCAACCAGCGGTGGCCTGACGACGCGCCATTGCGGGTCTGAGCGTGCGTGCGAGATCAGCGCCTTGATGCCTGGGATGGTCGGCGCCTTGAGGATGGCGGCGCGGACTGCCGCCACGCGGAACTGTAACGCATCGGCCTCAGGCCCTTCGGCTGCCTCATAGAGCGCGCGGATGGCGCGTGGCTGCACGTTGGCCGTGGCGGAGATGCATCCGGCAGCACCGTGCTTCAAGCCCTCCAGAAGCACGGCTTCTGACGCGGGGAAGATTGCAAGGTCGGGGAAGCTGTCCATCAGGTCCAACGTGCCCGCCATGTTGCCAGAGGAATCCTTGAGGCCAGCGATCTCGTCGGGATAGGCGCTCCTCAGGCGATCGACAAGATTGCGCGTGACGGGCACCGCTGACATCTGCGGGATATGATAAAGATAAAGCCGCAAACGATGATCGCCCACCTCTTCGATCAGCTCCGAATAGTAGCGAAAGAGACCTTCCTCGCTCGGGTCCTTGAAGAAGTACGGCGGCAAGACGAGAACGCCACCACAGCCCACCTCAACGGCGTGTGCCGTCAGTTCAATCGTATCGCTCAGCGAAGACGTGCCGGTGCCGGGCATCAGCTGTGATGGTGCGACGCCTGCATCGATCAGTTCCTCAAGCAGCTCCATGCGCTCGTCGAGCCCGAGGGATGGACCCTCGCTGGTAGTGCCGAACGGCGCCAGTGCCGTGCAGCCCTCATCCAGCAGCCACTGGCAATGTTCAACGAACCGCTCACCATCGGGCGACCCGTCTTCTGCAAATGGCGTCAGCACCGGAGCGATCACGCCTGCCAATCTCGAAGTGTCCTGCATCGATAGCCTCTCGTTACAGGTCGATGGCGTGTCCTGCCTCGTCCCAATTGCATGCTCTTGTCAGCGTGCGGTGCCGCGGTCGAAGTGCGCGGAACCTAACGGCTTGCTGCCCGATCCGCAACTTCAACCAGTGGGCCCAGGGCAATGGCCGCCACTCAGCCAATTCCCGCTTTAAAACGTGGGTTGAGAAAAGCTGCGAGAAACAGGGTAGACGGCACGTCTCACATGAGCCGCATAAGCATGATCCAGCCTGTCACGAAAATCGGCGATAGCAACGTCGAGAACAAGACAGCCGCTGACACGAACTGCGGATGGCGGCCATACTCGGAACAAAACAGCGCAAGGAGTACGCCGATGGGCGTTGCCGCGGCTACGACGTAGAGATCCTTCAGATCATCAGGTATCGACAGTGCAACCGCTAGTGCCCATGTCACCGCTGGCGCCAGGATCAACTTCAATATCAGGACGAGACCCATCGGCCCGGCTTTCAATCCACCGCGGCCGGTCTCGGCCAATTGTGCGCCCAGCGCGAGCAGCGCCAGCGGCGGAAAAGTCGAACCGATTAGTTCCAATGGCGTGGCCAGGATAGGAGGCAGCCTTATGTCGCCTGCTCGCAGAGCAAGACCCAGCAGCACGGCTGGCACGACAGGCGTTTCGAAAGCGATTTTGAGGCGGGCGAGCACACCTGTTTCCGCCCGCCTGGGCGCCAGCATCCAGGCTCCAACAGACACAATCAGCATTGTCATCATCGACGTGATGACCGACTGGTGCAAAATGAAGCTTTCAGGGAATGCGAGCTTGACCAGCGGTATGCCGTAGTTGCCGACATTGGCATAGACCGTCGCCATGGCGAGGATCGGCGCGAACTCCGGTGGCAGCCGGAACAGTCGCGCCGCCAGCCAGCCCAGCGCCATCAATGCCACGAACTGGATCGCCGTGAAATATATCGTCGGCCAAAGTTCCGCGATCGGCTGGCGCGCGGCGGCAAGGAAGTGAACCAGGAACGCCGGCATGATGATGAATACGAGGAGACGATTGAGGCTGGGCACGTCCAGCTTGAGCCGTTTCTGCGCGACCACGCCAAGACCGACAAGCGCAATAATCGGCAGCGTCACGTTCAACAGGATGTCGCTGAACAGTTGCATGTATTACCTGTGCGGATGGCTCGGGTCGTATCTGTCGAAGCTGGGCGTCCTAACATGAAGCCTGACTGCCCGCCACGGCCTGAGGATCAAAAACGCGGTGGCGGCGTTCGCCCCACGTCGACGCCTTTGACGACGACCAAGAAGCCTGCCTCTTCGAGACGCTGAACGACGCGGCCGAGGTGCTCTCGGTCGCGAGTCTCGATGACGACGTGCAATTCGGCACCTTTAGCCGGCAGCACGGTGAAGACGCGCTGATGGTAGACTTCGACGATGTTGGCGCCTTCCGCACCGATAACGCCCGCGACCCGCGCCAGCTGACCCGGCCGATCTGGAATGTCGATTGACAATTGCGTCAGGCGGCCATCGCGGGCCAGACCGCGCGTCAACACCGATGCCAGCAGCCGCGTGTCGATGTTGCCACCGCAGAGCACGAGACCAACCTTGCGGCCCGCGAAACGCCGCGTGTCCGACAACAGGGCAGCGAGCCCTGCGGCACCTGCACCCTCGACGACGGACTTCTCGATTTGCAGCAGCAGGCTCAGTGCGCGTTCGATGTCGGCTTCGTCGACGAGGACGATGTCGTCGACCAGCGCGCGGACATGAGCCGTGGTGATGCGCCCTGGTGCCTTGACGGCGATGCCTTCCGCCAGGGTGTCTCCCCGCATTGGCAGCTGCTGCGACTTGATGGCGTTATACATCGAGGGATAGAGCAGCGATTGGACGCCAATGACCTCGATCCCAGGCTTGATCGCCTTGGCCGCCACCGCCATGCCCGAAATGAGCCCGCCGCCACCGATGGGCACCAGCAGGACATCGAGGTCCGGCACCTTGTCCAGCATCTCGATGGCGATCGTGCCCTGCCCTGCGATCACCAGTGGATCATCATAGGGATGGACAAATGTGAGCCGCCGCTGGGCGCATATTCTGTCTGCCTGCTCAGCCGCCTCTTCCAAGCTCGCACCGGCCAGCACGACTTCCGCGCCCAGGATGCGCGTGTTTTCGACTTTCACCGTCGGCGTCGGCTCCGGCATGACGATGACGGCTGGTATGCGCAAGCGGCGCGCATGATAGGCAACACCTTGTGCATGGTTCCCGGCGGAGACCGTGATGACCCCGCGCGATCGTGCTTCGGGCGTCATGGCGGCGAGACGGTTCAGCGCACCACGCTCCTTGAAGGAGCCGGTGAACTGGAGGTTTTCGAACTTCAGCCAGATCTGCGCGCCGGTGATGTCGGACAGCGTGCGGCTGCGTTCGCATGCTGTCACGGCGACGTGGCCGCCGATGACCTTGTGTGCAGCCAACACGTCAGCGAGAGTCACGCGCGGAAGAGCGGCCGGGCTCTCGTCGGCGGCTGGCTGTGCGCCACACTCTTTGTGCTGCATTCTTCGGGCTCCGGTCGGGCGACTCGCTTTGCCCGCGCGCAACTATAGCGTCAGTTGGCGGTGTTTGCCGCCTGGGGGGCGCTCAAGGAATGCCGGGTGGGTTTTTGGTGGCATCCCAGCGCCTCGTTCGATAAGACACCGGAAGTCTGGCTCGGGATGCTGCGACAAAGCTTTCAAGAACATTGGAGGAGACGACATGGCAAAGGTGGCGTGGATCGGCCTGGGCGTGATGGGCTATCCCATGGCTGGTCATATCTTCAAGAAGGGCGGCCACGACCTCACTGTCTACAACCGCACTTTCGCGAAGGCCGAGAAGTGGGTCGCCGAATACGGGACGGGACGTGCGGCGCGCACACCGGCGGAAGCTGCGGCCGGAGCGGACTTCGTTTTCAGCTGCGTTGGCAATGACGACGACCTGCGCGCGGTGACGATTGGCGAGGACGGCGCTTTCTCCGCCGTCAAGAAGGGCGCGGTTTTCATCGATAACACCACTGCGTCCGCCAATGTCGCACGCGAGCTTCATGCCGCAGCCACGGTCGCTGGGTTCGGCTTCCTCGATGCGCCTGTTTCAGGTGGCCAGGCCGGTGCCGAGAATGGCGTGCTGACCGTCATGGTGGGTGGCGACAAGGAACCTTTCGACCGGGCGCTGCCGGTGATCCAGCACTACGCACGCATGGTCAACCTGATCGGCGCGTCCGGTGCCGGACAGGTCACAAAGATGGTCAATCAGATCTGCATTGCCGGACTTGTGCAGGGGTTGGCAGAGGGACTGCACATGGCACAGAAGGCGGGATTGGATATTCCAGCCGTGATGGACACGATCTCGAAAGGTGCCGCCCAATCCTGGCAGATGGAGAACCGCTGGAAGACGATGGTGACGGGCAAATTCGACTATGGCTTCGCCGTCGACTGGATGCGCAAGGACCTCGCAATCTGCCTTGATGAGGCGAGACGCAATGGTGCAAGCCTGCCGGTGACGGCACTCGTCGATCAGTTCTATTCCGAAGTGCAGCGCATGGGCGGCAAGCGTTGGGACACATCCAGCCTGATCGCCCGCCTCAACAATGCCGACACCGCAAAGTCCTGAGTGCGCTGATGACGACGACTACGACGCCCGGCAATTGCTCCAGACCGCAGGACGCGGCGGCACTCGAGCCCACGCCCGAGTACCGCCTCATCCTGCAGATGGCCGATCGGAACCCGGTGTTCCAGCACCTGGGCCTGGAGGTGGTCATCGCCCAACCAGGACACACGCGCTTTGCAATGCCCATGCGCCAGGAGCTGACCAACACCTTTGGGACTGGGCATGGCGGCATCCTGTTCACGCTCGCGGACATGGCGTTCGGTTTTGCCTGCAATTCCTCCGGCGAACGCGCGATGACGGCTTCTGCTGCAATCGACTATTTGGCTCCCGCGCCCGTCGGCAAACGTCTCATTGCCGATGCACGCGAGGTCGAACGGCAGGGCCGCAACGTCTTCTACGACGTTGTCATCAGCGTGGATGGTGGCGATACGATCGCCATCGTGCGCGGCCGCATGAAGGTGCTCGGCGGTCCTGTTATTGCCGACTGACACCGGCCTTCCGTCAGACGAGGAGACCTGCGACATGAAGAGCTATCGCAAGGAGATGTGGTTCAACATCAAGGGGCGGCGTGAATTCGTGAACATCACGCCGGACGTCGAGGCTTGCCTGAAGGAGAGCGGCGTCAAGGAAGGGCTGGTTCTGGTCAACGCCATGCACATCACGGCATCCGTCTTCATCAACGACGACGAGAGCGGGCTGCATCACGACTATGAGGTGTGGCTTGAGAAGCTCGCGCCGCACGAGCCGGTCTCCTACTACCATCACAACCGCACGGGCGAGGATAATGCCGACGCGCACATGAAGCGGCAGGTGATGGGCCGCGAAGTGGTCGTTGCCATCACGAACGGCAAACTCGACTTCGGCCCGTGGGAGCAGATCTTCTACGGCGAATTCGACGGACGGCGGAAAAAGCGCGTGCTTGTCAAGATCATCGGCGAGTGACGCGCGTTGCAGTGACGCGAGTTGGCGCCCGGTTCAGCTCTTGGCGCTGTCCTTGTCGGTCACGACGAACGAGAGCGGCAACTCGGTCGTATACTTGATCTGTTCCATCGCGAAGGCCGACGACACCTTGGCGATCTCGATGCGGCCGATGAGCTTCTTGTAGAAGGCATCATAGGCGGCAATGTCGGGCACCACGACCCGCAACAGGTAATCGATGTCTCCCGACATGCGGTAGAACTCGACGACCTCGGGGAAGTCGGCTACCGCGACATGGAACTTCTCCAGCCAGTCCAGCGAGTGCTGGTCGGTCTTGATGGAGACGAAAACCGTGACGCCGGCGTTGACCTTGACCGGATCGAGCACGGCGACGCGGCGCTGAATGATGCCTGCCTCTTCCAGTTTCTGCATGCGGCGCCAGCACGGGGTCGTCGACAACCCGACCTCCTTACCGATCTCGGCAACCGGGCGGGTGCAGTCCTGTTGCAGCAATCGCAGGATCTTGACGTCCATGTCGTCGATCATGAGAGGCTCCGAGCGCAGAAATCAGTTCCATCTGATGGCGTCTTGTAGATCATTATTTTCTCAAGGTCCACGGTTCTCGTGAGTTTTTGGTATTTTTTTTTCAGTTCTAGCCGTCCAGGCCCTTGGTTTTTGCGCGACTGGGGCGCATATTTGATGGCAGTTGAACATGGCCGTGTGGATTGGCGGCTGCTGCCAGAACAGTCCCAAAGGCTCCGAAGGAATGTTGCAAATGCCCGAGATCGTCTACATTACGCCTGACTTTGCCGTTTCCGGCGAACTGGCCCGTGAAGACTTCCGGGCCGTTGCTGCTCTCGGTTTCAAGGCCGTCTTGAACAACCGGCCGGAAGGCGAGGAAGAAGGTCAGCTGACCAGCGCCGCGGAAGCTGAACTGGCCTGGCAGGCTGGGCTGCGCTACCGCTTCCTGCCGCTCGACAAGCACGAGCTTTTCACCGATCCGGTCGTGGAAGGGATGATCCACTCGATCGACGAACTGGAGGGTCCGGTTCTGGCGCATTGCAAGTCGGGCCTGCGCTCGGCAATCGTCTGGGCGGCTGCCAGAGCCCGTTCAATCCCGGTCAACGACATCCTTGCCGCACTCGACAAGGCCGGTATGGACCTGGACTTCCTACGCGACGAACTCGACGCGCAGGCGGATCATGCGCATTGGCTTTCAGTCGAGCCTTCCCTTCCGGGTGAGGCGCCGGCCACCACACCTGCAACCGCCAATCTGGTTGCAGCTTGAGGGCAGGGCGGACGGAAGTCAGGCCTGCATGGACCTACGACCTGGCTCCGATTGACCACCACGACGGGCACAGCCGCGATAGCCATTGCGCCATGCGGTCCTGATTTCATTTCGTTGCGCATTTCATGCCGACGGTTCCAAGCCTGGGTGCAATTGCGCCTCCCCGCTCCGCCATGCGTGGATTGCAGTTGCGCTCAGGCTGTCAGCCGCGCGACCTCCGCCCGCAAGACCGGCAGGAGTTCTGCTTCGAACCACGGATTGGATTTCAACCAACCGTTGTTGCGCCAGGATGGATGTGGCAGTGGCAAGAGGCGCGGACAGCGTGGTGTCTCGCATATGCTTTTCCAGCCAGCGACCGTGGCGGTGACACCCAGACGTCGCGCCTCGGGAAGGTGCCATCGCTGCGCGTATTGGCCGACCAGCAGCAACAATTCGACATTGGGCAATCCTGCCAGCACCTTTTCGCGCCACTGCGGCGCGCATTCCGGACGCGGCGGCAGGTCTCCTCCCTTTGCATCGAGGCCGGGGAAACAAAATCCCATCGGCACGATGGCGACGCGCGAGGCGTCATAGAAGACGTTGGCGTCGATCCCCATCCAGTTCCGCAACCGATCTCCTGATGGATCTGTGAACGGCCGGCCCGACGCATGAACGCGGGTTCCAGGTGCCTGACCGGTGATGCACAGCTTGGCGCGCGCATCGACCTGCAGGACGGGGCGGGGCTCGTGCGGGAGTGGGATGCTGGATGGTCGATCACGGCAGATGCGACAGCTGCGGATTTCATCGACGATGTCGCGCAAGCGGGTTTGGGAAGTCCATGGGCCCCCCACGGTTCGCCGGGACGTTCTGCGCCCTGCCGGTGTTCGTTTAGAGGGCGTTGGTGTCATCGGCAATGTGCCATCGGCGATCTACCGTTACAGATCCAGGACGAGACCATCTGTGGAAATCAAGACGTGTGGCGTCTCGATGCTGTCTGCGTGGCGAAGCATGGGACAGCTCATATGGGTCAGCATGATGCGATGTGCCGTGATCCGTTCGAGATTTTCCTCGATGACGCGCCAATTCATATGGAAGCGCGCAGGGTCCTCGTAGCCATAGCATTCGGTGATGTACAGGTCGGCGCCGGATGCCACCTCGACCAGCGCCTCGACCCATTCGGTGTCACCTGAAAAGCCGATTGTCTTGCCATCGCATTCGATACGCAGACCATAGGACGGGGCGCCGGAGGGATGGCGTACGGGATAGGGTGTGGCTGTGATGCCGTTTATGGTGACCGGCGTGCGTTCCGCGAATTCACGCCATTCCAGCGCATAGCGTGGCTCTTTCGCCGTGGCTCCCGGAAAAAGCGCTTCCGCTGCCGTTCGATAGCGGTCGGCGATGCCATGCGGGCCGACGATCGTCAGCGGTGTCGTGCGATGCGAAACGTGCTGGGCGTGCAAAAGCCACCAGACGAGCCCAGCAAAGTGATCGCCGTGGAGATGCGAAATGAAGATCGTGCCGACGGCGTTGGGATCAAGCTCCAACCCGTTCATGCCGATTAGCGAGGTCGCCCCGCAATCGATCAAGAATGACTTGTCGGCCGTCGTGACATGGAAACACGTCTGCAGCCGTCCGCCCGAGCCGAAGGCATCGCCCGAGCCGATGACGGTGAGTTTCATCGACTTCCCCTTATTCTCATTTTTTGTCTTCCTGGACTCACCTCGTTACAACACCCTGCGATGTCGGGCTGTTCCTTAGGGAACAAGCACCGGGCCAGATGGGCGAAGACGGGGCCGGGCAGAGCCGTCCCATCGGGTTACGCGGCAGCACTGGGCCGCGCGAATACCTCTTGATACCATCTGGCCAGCCCATCGAGACCTGCCGGCATGGCGATTCTTGCAGGCTTGAGGTAATCAATAGCCACCAAGGCGGTGATGTCTGCAATTGTGTAGCCAGCGCCTGCAATAAAGCGACTCGATCGCAGCCGCCGATCGAAAAATTCCAGCATTTCCGATGCCTTACCCTTGTTTGCCTCCCCCCAATCGGGGACCTGGGGAACTTCAAGATGCGCCATCTTGGGGTGCAGGTGGCGAAATGCCTGGGCGACATTGAACCAGAGGCCCAGTTCTGCCCGCCGCTGCCACATCTCGACCTGTGCGCGCCCGACCGGCCCCACCCCGAACAGTGGCGGGTCGGGTTCCATTTCCTCGAAATACCGGCAAATGGCGACTGACTCGGAGATGACCGTTCCGTCGTCGAGGATCAGGACTGGCACCCGCTGGAACGGGTTCAGCGCACTGAAATCGTCCGATTTCAATTCGCCGGCCATGAGATCGCGCTGCTCATAAGTGACCTGCACGCCCTTCTCCGCCAGAAAGATGCGCACGCGGCGGGGATTGGGGGCCGTACGGGTCTCGATAATCTTCATGCCAGTACCCTTTGTCCGCTGTTGCAGGGCTTCCTTCTGAGTTCACGACCTTGCTTATTGTCCAATGCCGCGCTCACGCCGCCAATCGCGGGGTTTTTGGAACTGCCCGGCCCAAAGCCCGCGACGCGACGCCTTCGCGGACTGCTCGTTGGAACGGTAGCCGCCATAGGAGAGGGCCATGCCTGTTTCCACCATGGCTTCATTCAACGAGCGGCCCTGAGCCTCGCAATAAGCCAGAAATCGGTTGTGCTTGTCGCGCTCGATGCTGTGACAGGTCACTTTTTGTCCGCCGATGAGAGCGGTCAGTTTCCGACGCGCCTCCTCGCCGCAGTCCCACTCCTTGCCGTCCCGCTCGCAAGTCTGTCTTCCCTCGGGTGCGTCGATATCCTTCAAACGAACCTCGCCTCCGTCGACCCGCAGGCTGTCACCATCGATGACCTTGGCAAAGCCCGACAAAACTTGCGTGCCATCGGGCGCCGCATTGCGTTCGGACACCCACTGGTCGAGGCGGCTAAACAGCATCAAAAGAACTACCAGCAGGGCCACGATCGGCCAGCGCCACCGCGGATGACGACGAATGACCCGCTCGATCTGGTTCTGCCATTGTTGAGCAATACGCACCGAATTTAAACCCTAAGTTAGCGATTTGGACCGACATTAACCGAGATTGCCCAGCAGAGCGCGAGCCCTGCTGCGGTACGTCTTTCGGTCGAGTTCTGGTCGCACGGTTGGCCCTCAGGCTCCGGTTGAACTGATGCAACACGATTAAGCGAATGCAAGACGAGGCTATACCGGCCCCTAACGACCGATCCAGCAGCCGGCGCGACCAGCGCCGGCGCGCCGCGAACGATTTGCGCGAAACGCGCGAGAAGTTGGCGCGCGGCACTTCGATCAAGCCCGAGTTCGAGTACGAGATGCTGTCCATCTTCGTGCGCAACGAGCTATCGGCTGCTTTCACCATCACAGGTCTTTCGGCGATTTTCTCGCTGGCTTCGATGTTCTGGTCGCCCGTTCCCCAGGCGATCTTATGGTTGTTCATCGTCATCGGCGCAAAGGTCATTCAGCTTGAGTTGTGCCGGCGGTTCCAGAATGCACCCCAAGCGGAAATCGACATCAATGCATGGCGTCGCCGCCTGCTCGCCTCTGAGCTCGTCAGCGGGCTTGCCTGGGCGGGTTTTGCGCTGATCGGCGCCGGCAGCCAGGTGAGACCCACGCAGGAGCTGCTGTTCTCATCGCACGTTTTCCTGTTCGCGGCGCTGATCGTCGTGCTCGCCATCCGTATGACGTTCGCTTCCACCGTGATTTCCGTGCTCTTCGTCGGCACGATCCCGATGACGATCGCCGTCGTGGCGCGACTGCTTGCGCTCAATGATCCGTTCTACGTGGCGCTGGCGCTGATGGCGGTCGGCGTCCACATCTACTTCATCTTCCTCGCCCGCGGTCTCAACTCGACGGCAATGGCGATGCTTGAGTTCCGCGCGCAGAAGGATGCGCTGATCGCCGAGCTCGAAGAAGAGAAGTCGTTCTCCGACGAGGCGCGCCGGAGGGCGGAAGCGGCCAACAAGGCCAAGTCCCGCTTCCTGGCGACCATGAGCCATGAGCTCCGCACGCCGCTCAACGCCATCATGGGCTTTTCGGAAGTCATGCACGCAGAGATCCTCGGCCCGATGTCGAACCCGACATATCGCGAATATGCTGGGTCCATCCACGACAGCGGCCGACATCTCCTGAACCTCATCAACGAAATTCTGGATCTTTCCCGCATCGAGGCGGGCCGCTACGAGTTGCATGAGGAGCCGATCCGGCTTTGCGACGTGGCGGAGGACTGCTATCGCCTGCTGAAGCTTCGGGCGGATGCCAAGGGCCTGCAGATTGTCGAAAACCTCAACGACGACCTGCCGCAGGTGTGGGCCGACCAGCGTGCCATCCGGCAAATCTGCCTTAACCTGCTGTCCAACGCGCTGAAGTTTACGCCGAAGGGCGGGCGGGTGACATTGACCGTGGAAGCCACGCCGGACGGCGGCCAGCTGATTTCCGTGCGCGACACCGGACCTGGTATTCCGGCTGACGAGATCCCGAAAGTCATGCAGGCGTTCGGCCAGGGCTCGCTGGCCCACGAGACAGCCGAGGGTGGTACCGGTCTCGGCCTGCCGATCGTCAAGAACCTGATCGAGCTGCATGGCGGGCGTTTCGACTTGCAGTCGGAATTGCGCAAGGGCACCGAGGTGACGGTCTATCTGCCGCCCAGCCGCGTTCTGGAAAGCCTGCCGCCATTGCAGCCGCTGGGGCTTGAACGCCATCGCCGCGGCGGATTGGGTACTGAAGTGGCGGAGCAGCCGCGCATTTCGACGCGCACGCCCCGACTTGTCACTCAGCCCCGGGGCATGGGGGCGGCGACTGGTCCGCGCCAGCGTGCCCACCTGACTGGCTGATTGCGGGCTTGCTGCCGCTGCGGTTGCCTAGCGGGCCGCGACTTCCTAAATTTCTTTCGCGCGGACCGGCTGGCAGGTTTCTCCATCATGCTGCCGGCACTGGTGGCAATCATGTCTCCTGCCGGAGGCGCATGGATGCGATCTTCCGGCCTGTGTGCAAATGCCCGTGCTGCGGCGCCATAGGCTACCGACGCCAATGCGGAGAAGCGAAAACAATGATCGAAAGCCCTTGCGTCGACGTCTGTACGATCGATCCTCATACGGGTCTGTGTGAGGGTTGCGGGCGTTCGCTCGACGAAATTGCCAGCTGGTCGGGTTACACCGATGCGGAACGCCGGCGCATCATGATGAGCCTGCCGCAACGTGTGGATGCCGCGAACGGCCGGCGGGCGGGCGATGGAGGTGGCAAGCGATGATGGCATGGCTCGTCGCCTTATTGGTGGCGCTGGCCGGTGCGTTCTTTGTGTTGCATGCGCAGCCGGAACTCGCCGCAAGCCTGATGAACGTCGAGACCGGCGCCATCGTCCTCGCGCTTGGCCTTATCATCTATGTCGCCATCATCCTCACGACGTCGCGGACTCAATTCTCCACGACATTGCGCTATCTGGCGATCTGGGGCGGGCTGATGCTGCTGGCCGTGACCGGATACAGCTATCGCGGCGAGATGGCGATGGTGGCTCATCGCGTGGCCGGAGACCTACTGCCGCCGGGCGCAGGGATCACCATCGAGACGGGCGTGCCGGGAGAACGGGCGGTGCGCATCCGCAGGCGGCATGATGGGCACTTCATGGCGATGGCGACGGTTAACGGCACGGTAATGCCGCTCATGGTCGATACGGGCGCCTCCACTGTCGTGCTGAAACCGGCCGACGCGCAGAAGGCTGGCATCGACGTCAAGTCCTTGTCGTTTTCAGTGGCGGTCAATACGGCCAACGGGACCGCCTATGCCGCACCTGTCCGCCTGCGCTCGCTGGCGGTCGGGCCCATCGAACTGCGCGACGTCGACGCCCTGGTGGCCAAGCCTGGAACCCTCAACGAAAGCCTCCTTGGTATGAGTTTTTTAAGAAGATTGCGGTCTTTTGATTTTTCGGGAGAGTTCCTGACGCTCAGGGGGTGATCGGCGGTTTTGATGCGATCCGGCCTGCCACAGCGTCCCAGGCCACGGAGTTCGCTGTGTTCTCGTCGGGTATGAAGGGTGTCTTATTCGATGCTCTGGGTTGGGCCGCCACCGCAGGCGCACTGGCGCTGGCGATCACGCACTTCGACGATATCCGCGCTTTCAACCGGTCGGTTCTTGGCATCGAGCTGCCGGAAAACGATGGCAAGCTTGTTGCCGCTACCGCGCAGCAGGCGGCCACCTCCCAGCAGACTTCTCGTGGTGCCAGTGGCGCAGTAGAGATCAGTGCTGGTGACAACGGCCATTTCCATAGCGATGTCGAGATCAATGGCCGCTACGTACCGCTGATGGTCGATACTGGTGCCTCGCTCGTCGTGTTGACCTATGATGATGCTTCCCGCGCCGGCATCTTCGTCAGCGATTCAGATTTCACCGCCAAGTCGCAGACAGCCAATGGCATCGCCCGAAACGCCATTGTCACTCTGGACAGGGTATGCATCGAGAGCGTTTGCGTTCGCGACGTCAAGGCGATGGTGGCGGAGCGGGGCCGCCTGCACGTTTCGCTTCTCGGCATGAGCTTCCTCGGCCGCCTGCGCCGCATGGACATGCAGTCGGGTAGACTGGTGCTAGAGAACTGAGCCAGCGGCCCCTGCCGCGGCCAGCACGGAATTGTCATTTTTGCTTGATTTCTCTGCTTATCCACAGGCCTGGGATGATGGTCATCAGCCATCGCCCGCAGGCAACTCTGGCATTCAGCGGCAGCTGTTGGCGAAAGGCCATCGTTCCTATAGGGTCCGCGGCGGACGATATGAGGGATCATTGAGATGCTACCCAAATCCCGCGCCGATCTGAAACCCAACACTGCCGACTTCGAGCGCTTGCCCCTGGTCAAGCCAACCGGCTTTCGCGAGTATGATGCGCGCTGGCTGTTTCCCGAAGAGATCAATCTCATGGGGCTCAACGCGGTGGGGCTCGGCATGGCCAAGCTGTTCACCGAGCGCGGCGTTCCCCGGCGTATCGTCGTCGGTCATGATTACCGCTGGTATTCGGGCGCGGTGAAACAAGCCTTGATGACCGGGCTGCTGGCTGGTGGCTGCGAGGTCCACGACATCGGACTGGCGCTGTCGCCAATGGCCTACTACGCGCAGTTCGCCCTTGATGTGGAGGGCGTCGCGATGGTGACGGCTTCCCACAACGACAATGGCTGGACCGGCATCAAGATGGGCCTTTCAAGGCCGCTGACCTTCGGCCCTGAAGAAATGGGCCGGCTGAAAGAGATCGTGCTGTCGGGCGACTACGAGACGCGCGTGGGCGGCCGCTACATCTTCGTTCCGGACATGGCTGACCGCTACTTTGCCATGTTGACCGATCGGCCGAAACTGAAGCGGCGGCTGAAGGTCGTCGCTGCGTGCGGCAACGGAACGGCGGGCGAATTTGCGCCGCGCGTGCTGGAAGCCGTCGGCTGCGAAGTCGTTCCGCTCGATGCGAACCTCGACCATTCCTTCCCGCGCTACAATCCCAATCCGGAAGACCTGAAGATGCTGCACGCGATCGCGGACGCGGTGCGTGAGCACAAAGCGGACGTGGGACTGGGTTTCGATGGTGACGGCGACCGCTGCGGCGTGGTCGACAACACGGGTGACGAAATCTTTGCCGACAAAGTCGGTGTCATGTTGGCGCGCGACATTTCGGGCCTCCACAAGGACGCGCGCTTCGTGGCAGACGTGAAGTCGACGGGCCTCTTCCTGACTGACCCCGTGCTCAATGCGAACGGCGCCAAGACGACGTTCTGGAAGACCGGGCACTCCTATATCAAGCGTTTCAGCTTCGAAACGAAAGCGCTGGTCGGCTTCGAGAAATCCGGCCACTTCTTCTTCAATCCGCCGCTTGGCCGTGGATACGACGACGGGCTCGTTGCCGCACTCGCCGTCTGCGACATGCTCGACCGCAATCCGACAAAGTCGATGGCGGATCTCAAGAACGAACTGCCGAAGACGTGGCAATCGCCGACGATGTCGCCCCACTGCGGCGACGAAGTGAAATATGGTGTGGTCGACAAGATCGTCGCCCACTTCAAGCAGCTCGCCGACAAAGGCGAGACAGTCGCGGGTCAGAAGGTGCGCGAACTCATCACCGTCAACGGCGTGCGCGTGGTCCTGGAAGACGGCACCTGGGGCCTCATCCGTGCATCCTCCAACAAGCCCGAACTCGTCGTCGTTGTCGAAAGCCCGACATCGGAGGCCAACATGAGGGCGATCTTCGACGCGCTCGACAAGGAGTTGCAGACCCACCCCGAGGTTGGCGCCTACAATCAGAAGATCTGAGGCTCGCCCATTGCCTGCAAATTGGCGCGTGGCGGGTGCTGATTTCTCGCGCCCGCGCCTGTCCCGGAAGTCCCCTTGTTTAACGGATTCTAGATGGCCGGAGCATATAGTTCTGGTTGGCCAGACGGCCGCATCCATCGGATCAACATCTACTTTGCAGGCGTGCCTTGGCGGGACAGGCGGCGTACCAGCGCGACGAACTTTATCATCGCCTCCTTGAGGCTGCGCGTGACTATTCCCAGTCCGATTGGGAGAAGCGTCGCGGTGCGGCTGTGGACTATTTGTTTGAGCTGGCGGAATACGTCACCATGCAAACCGGCAGCGAGGCTGCGATCGCCCCCCTCCTCGACGTCATACCCTTCGTTGCCAATCCGATAGAGAGCAGCCTGTTTGGCGAGCGTCGCGCGGTTGGCACACCGCCCAGTGATATTGTTCTGGCGCGCGCCTCGGTTGCAATCGACGTCTTCATGATGCTTGGCAACTCTGCGGAAGTATCAGCGCAACTCGTTGCCCGACAGCTCATCAACGGCCGTGTCCGCCTGCCGGACGAAGGCGATGATGTGAGGGGCTGGAAACGGCTGCTCGTGTGGCGCGACCGGCTGGCCTCACTCAAAGAGCCGCTGGAGCATTATCAGCTTTACGCCAACATACTTCGTGAAGTCGAACGGTTGCCCAAGTCGAAGATCAGGGAACTTGCCGTCGACGGGCGGCTGTGGAACATGCGCGCCTGGTCAAATACCTGACAGCGCGGCCCTGCCCGCGACAAGTCCTCGGCCGCGATCAATTCCACCTTTGCCGAATTCGCTCTGAATGGCGGCGGACGGCCAACGCGTCAGTTGACCTTTTCCTTGCCTGCAGCTTTTTCCTTTTCGATCTTCTCGCGCTCGGCAAATCGCTCGAGATGGAAGCGCTGGAAGTTGCGGTCCTTCTCGTAGACCTTCGCCCGGATCCATGAAAACATGTCGTAGAAGGTTCCCGGGCCGATGCCCAGGTTCATGCGCGTCACCTCGAGCGGCTGTCCCCACTGGCCCTTGAGATCGTCGATATCCTCCTTGAAGAAGATCACCGTCGGCGTGAACATGATGCCCCAGCGCTCTGCCAGCTTCTTCTCGGGCATCTTCTGGCCGTCGAAGTCTGTCACCTCGCGCGAACCCCACATGTCGAACTGAATGACCGCGAAGTTCTCGCGCACGTAATCGTTGATGTAGCGCTTCTTCAGGACTTCGGTGTGCATCTTGACGCAGTAGATACAGCCGCGCTGCTCGAAAATGATCGCCAGCCGCTTGCCCTGGGCCTTGGCCTCGGCGAAATCCTCACGCAGGTCGAAAAATGACTGCACGAACCATTTCTGATGGTAGATGCCGTCGTCGCCCTTTGCCGGCTCGGCAGCGGGCTCATCGGCGCCGATGGCAGGCGGCAACGGCGGTGCATCCGCCGCGCGTGCAGTTCCTGGCGCGACAAGCATCGCCAATGTCAGGGCCGCAACCATGACCGAACTCAGCCCCGATTTTCCGGCTGCGTGGAAACTTGTCATCGTCTGCATCCCATATCCGTTTGACCACAAAACAGTCTACCGCGTGGCGCGCTGCCGCGCCATCCAGTTTAGTGGCCTGAGAGCAGGATACTGAGAAAGCGCGCCACCACAACGCATAAGAACAAGGCGAATGCCTGCTCAAGCCGCCGCTTTGGGATGCCGTGGGCGATGCGAACACCCAGCGGCGCAGTCAATACGCTCAAGGGTATGATTAGCGCGGCTGCCAGCAGGTTCACGTAGCCTAACGATAACGGCAACGTGCCCGGCACGCCCCAACCCGCCCAGACAAAACCCAGTGCGCCGGGGATTGCGATCATCGGCCCGAAGCCCGAGGACGTGCCGACCGCCTGGAGCACGGGCCGGCCGTACAGCGTCATCATGGCAACGGTGAACGCCGCGCCGCCAATCGAGATCAACACGGACACATAGCCGACGACGACGGCATAGAATTCCAACGCCCAGCTCTTCGGGATTTCTGTACCGAGCCGCCATGAATCGCGGCCGAACCAAAGCTTCAGCGCCATGACGGTGCCGAATACCACCCAGAACCATTTGAGGGTGGTGCTCGATACATTGCCGGCCGTCACGATCCCCAACAGGACGCCTGCGACAGTCCATGGACCCAGACGGCGCAAGAGCTCCGTATCGACCGAGCCTTTGGCGCGATGCAGCGAATATGAGCGGAAGGAGGTCGGGATGATGATGGCAAGCGAGGTGGCCAGAGCCATGTGCATCCGGATTTCCGGCTCCACATTGAGCGCCGTGAACGTCTCGTAAAGGACGGGAACCAGAATCCCGCCACCGCCGATGCCGAGCAAGCCCGACATGAACCCCACAATGGCGCCGGCCAAGATCAGCGCCGCCACCAACAGCGCAAGGTTGCCGCCCGTCATCGACAGTTGGGGCCACATGGCTATGCACCTTCCTAGGGAATCAGGGAGGATGTCCGCAGCCGTTTGTGGTCGCGGGTCAGCCTGCTGCTAGCACGCGACAGCCTGGCCCGCCACTGGTGAGGCATGCGGGATCCGGCCTTCGGCAATTGCAAAGGCTTCCAAAAGCACGGACAGACCCGCAGCGGGTCCAACCCCATGCTCGCTCAGGTGGCGGCGGAAGGCGCGCGCGCGAGGGCGACCGTGATATATCCCTAACAGGTGCCGGGTGACATTGTTGAGGCGGCCCCCGGCGGCGAGGTGCCGCTGGATGTAGGGCAGCATTGCAGCGATTGCATCGGCGCGCTCGGGCGGTGGGCTGGTGGAACCAAAAATCCTGCTGTCGACACCGGCCAGCAGATAGGGTGTCTGATATGCGGCGCGGCCAAGCATGACACCATCGACGTGCGCGAGGTGCGCTTCCGCCTCATCCAGTGTCGCGATACCACCGTTGATGACGATCGTCAGTTCGGGGCGCGCCTGCTTCAGACGGTAGACACGCTCATAATCGAGCGGCGGCACCTCGCGGTTTTCCTTCGGCGACAAGCCACGCAGCCAGGCCTTGCGCGCATGAACGATGAACGTGCGGCACCCAGCATCGGCGACGCTGTCGATGAACCTCTGGAAGTCGGTTTCGCTGTCCTGGTCGTCGATACCGATGCGGCATTTGACGGTTACAATTGCTTGCGTTGAGACAGCGTCCTGCATAGCCCGGATGCACGCGGCAACGAGTTGCGGCTCGGCCATGAGACACGCTCCGAAGCGTCCCTCCTGCACACGATCAGACGGACAGCCGACGTTGAGATTGATTTCGTCATAGCCAAGGGACGCACCGATGGCTGCGGCTTGTGCAAGCTTTGCGGGATCGGAACCGCCAAGCTGGAGCGCTATGGGATGCTCCGCCGCATCGAACCCCAAAAGCCGCTCTCGATCGCCATGCAGGATCGCTTCGGCCGTCACCATTTCAGTGTAGAGCAAGGCATGCCGCGTCAACTGGCGGTGGAAGAAGCGGCAGTGCCGGTCCGTCCAATCCATCATCGGGGCAATGCTGAACTTGTGATTTGGGCGATGCATTCGTCGTGCGGGTTTGCGATAAAGTCCTGGCGCCATCGCACGACCTGGGCTGGCGGCAAAGGCATGCGCCGTCTTAGCGGTGTGACTCGAACCAGGCAAATGCGCAGCGGCGGCGGCTGGCGCTAACATACAGAATGGCCGCCCTGACATAGGTAAGACAATCTGCCCTGGGCATGGGACTTGCCCGTTACCAGAAGCGCCGACTTGTCCGGAAAATCACGTTCAACTCAGCCATCATAAGAAATATTTATTAATTGGATCAATTAAGGCTTCTTTACCTTATGGCCAGATCGGCGGTAGAGGCAACGTCCAGAGATTTCCCTCATCAACACTCATACGCGGCCTGGGAGGCAAAATGAACGAGATCAGTAAGTGCCCGATGCACGGTGTGACGGCGAACGTGACGTTTGCGCGGCGATCGAACAAGGACTGGTGGCCGAACCAGCTCAACCTCAAGATCCTGCATCAGAACGCTCCGGCGGGTAATCCGCTTGGCGAGACGTTCAACTATGCCGACGAATTCAAGTCGCTCGATCTTGCCGCGGTCAAGAAGGACCTGACGGCGCTGATGACCGACAGCCAGGACTGGTGGCCGGCCGACTATGGTCACTACGGCGGTCTTTTCATCCGCATGGCCTGGCACGCTGCTGGCACCTACCGCACGGCGGACGGCCGCGGGGGCGCCGGCACCGGCAACCAGCGCTTTGCGCCGCTCAACAGCTGGCCCGACA